>CAVUVM010000013.1:0-197089 GCA_963744935.1 uncultured Acidimicrobiaceae bacterium | reverse complement strand
CGGAGGCTGAGCCTCCAGGGCCTCGCGAAGCGTTCTGAGAGGGGACGGGGCAGGGGTTCGCTTAGCGGTCTTTGGCCTGGACATCGTGGGGTTGTTATGCGGACCCTTTGAGGGCTGTCAACTACTGAACAGCTATATCTGTTGACAGACAGACAACAGTCGTGCAGACTCGGAGGATGAGCGCCACGCCAGAGGGGTCCTTGAGCCCCGATCAATTGGTCGCATACAACCTGCGCAAGCCCGGGACTTGCGGGGCTGGACCCAAGAGGTCGCAGCCGAGCACCTCGAGGCCCGCCTGGGGGAGCGTTGGTCTCGTGCCAACTGAGCACCGGCGGAGCGGTCGATCGACGGTCAGAGGGTCCGCCAGTTCGATGCCGACGAGATCGTTGCGTTCGCACGGACCTTCGAGCTTCCGGTGGTGTGGTTCTTCTTGCCCCCCGGCGATGACCTCCCGGGCGCTTCAGTGCTCGAGAGAGTCTCGGCGGAAACCACGGTCGGCGTGGACCCGCAGAGCTTCGCTCTCGGCCTGCTCCGGGTGAACGAGGAGGCGGTCCTCGACCGAGTGGCCTCGCTGGCTGGCGCGGCCGAAGTTGGTGACCTCCCGCGCTTCACGCGGCTCGTCGCGATGGCGGCGATGAAACGTGCGGTGGCGGATCTGTCCGAGCAGGCGTCCAGCCTTCGGCAGCTCGCGGAGACCCTCGACGAGGTCGAGCGGTTCGCCACCGAGACCGCCGACGAGGTTGACCGTCAGGTCATGGCCACGGTCGACGATATGGGCGTCGAGGAGGCTCTGCGCAAGTTCTCCTCGACCTCGATCTCACAGGCAATCGAAGCCAGCGGCAAAGCACGAACCGCACAACGCAGCGGCACACGAAAGGGGAACCGATGAAGGGCAGCATCCGCTCTCGCGGAAACACATGCGCCGCGCTTTGGTCGACAACGGATCCCACGACAGGGGACCGCCGCCAGCACAGTCGGGGTGGCCTCAAGACAAAGAAGGCTGCCCAGCAGCACCTCAACTCCACCCTCGCCAAGGTCGAGGATGGCGCCTGGAAACCGGAAAAGCCGCTGAGCGTCGAGCAGCTGCTCCGCGATCACTGGCTGCCCGCGCAGCGCCGGCCGCGAGCTGCGATCGGCGACGCTGAGCCAGTACAAAAACGTCATCGACGCGTCGGGTCATCCCGAGGCTCGGTGGAGTGAAGGTCGCCGCGCTCACTCCGCAACAGGTGGTCACCTTCGCCGAGCAGCTCCGCACCGAGAAGACCAGCACCGGCCGCCAGGGCCTGTCGCCGCGGTCACGGCAGCTCGCCGTCGGCGTGCTCAAGTCTGCGTGCGCATGGGCTGTCGAGAACGGTCTGATCGGGCGCAACCCCATTGCTGGCGTGCGACGTCCCTCGGGTAAGTCGAAGGCGATGTCGCCCTGGACGGCCGAGCAGGCCGCGCGTTCCTCGACGCCACCCGGGACGATCGGCTCGCGCCGGCATGGGCGCTGCTTCTCGCCCGTGGGCTTCGACGCGGCGAGGTGTGCGGCCTGCGGTGGCGAAACATAGACCTCGACGATGCCAAGTCGCTGCTCGTCGTCGAGACGCGGGTGGTGGTGGACGGCCCGGCCCTCGCGAGCGAGCCCAAGACCGACGCGGGACGTCGCACGGTGCCGCTCGACGACCGTCTCGTCACGCTCCTCCGAGCGCACAAGGCCCGGCAGGGCCGGGAGAAGATGGCCGCCTCCGGGGGTGCCTACGACGACCAAGGTTTCGTGTTCTGCGACGACTCGGCAGGCCCTACCACCCTGACACCGTGAGCCAGTGGTTCGAGGCCGCAGCAAAGGCCTCGAACCTGCCCCGGATCCGGCTCCACGATCTTCGCCACACGGCGGCGAGCCTCATGCTGGCTGACGGGGTGCCGGTCAAGGTGGTGAGCGAGCTGCTCGGGCACAGCTCGTGAACATCACGCTGGCCGTCTACGGCCACACGCTGCCGGGCATGGCCGAGCAGGCCGGGGAGCGTCTCAGCGCCAGCCTCTTCGGAGATGACCGATGACCGACCCTCAGAAGGTCGTGAGGTCTCAGGAGATGCTGCGTGAGCTGCTCATGCTTCGCGTGGTCTCCGATCTCCCCGAAGCCGGGGTCGACCGGGTAGACGCCATCATCGACACGTTGAGCAGTGATGAAGAGCTGGCGAGGGCCGCGCTCAGTAACTTCGAAACTCTGACGCTCACAGCAGCAGATTGGCTCGCAAGGGGTTGGGGACATTCGCGACGAAGCGCCATGGGCGAGCTTCTCCGATTGATGGACCACACAACTATGCCGCTACCGGACAACCCCGACCAGGTCCCGGATGAGGATTGAAAACGAAGGGGCGGTGCTCAGTCGAGTAGCTCCCGGCTGAGCACCTGGCCGCCAGCGATCACGAGGGCCTCGTCGATCGCAGCCCGAAGCGGTCGCTCCGCGCTCGTGGGCCGGTGGTCGTAGAGCCGGGCCCACACCAGCTCGTCGGCCGGGCCGTCGTAGCCGGTAACGACGTAGCGGCCGTGCTCGTGCGCAACCCGGCGGGCGGCACCACGCCGGTTTCCGCGTCGCCGACGTCGGAGGTCACGCGACGTCGCGCCGTTGGCGACGAAGGCGTCGAGCAGCTCGGCGGCGAAGCGCTCGGCGCGGGCCCTCTCGATCTGGCTAGGGGCGGCCGGATCATCCATGCACGTATCGGACGCCGTGGTGAGCGGAGGTGATAAACGTCTCGGCTATGCCGAAGCCCTCGATGACGTTTCGGCCGGCCAGGGCGGCGAGGTAGTGCCGGTGGTTCTCTTGCTCGCGTTCCGTTCTTCCGGGTTGGTTCCTGCACGTGCTTCCAGGACCAGGCTGCAATCCGTCGTCTCCGAACTGATCGGGACGGACGTCCTCAAGGTTCACGAAATCGACCAGGTCGACCTCGTGGCCGATCCGATTCCTCACAGACCTGAGCCCGGCGAGGCACGAGACGAGCGGGGGCGAAATCCGGTCGAGGGCGGCCTGGGCCGCCTGGTATGCGTGACGGTGGCGGGTTCTCAGCGTGTCGTCAGTGATGGTCACCCACCACACCGCCTCACCGATGGCGGCGAACGCCCCGGATGGGTCGGCCGTCTCGCTCACTCGCGCAATGGCTCGGGACATCGCGCCGACGGACAGTCCGAGCGCGGTCCGCTCTCCGAAGTCGGCGAGACGTTCAGCGTTCTCGGAGCGGCGCGAGCCGGTCGTCACTAGTTCAGGGTCCCGTGGGGCGTCTCTAAATAGCGGTCGGGACAGCAGCGCAGTCCAACCGGCCTCGAGCTGAACATGGCTTATGTCGCTATCGAAGCCCCACAGCAGTCGCTTGTATCGGTTGAAGATGTCCCCCACTCGATCTATGGCTGTATCGAGGTCATCGTGGGTCGGATTAACCCTGGGAGCATCCTCGGGTTCAGGTGGGCTAGTCGGGTGTTGGTCCAATCGAGAAGCTCAGCTGCAGTCCGGAACAGGCCGTCATGGTAGACGTTGTGGAATGTCAGACCGAAGGATGCCGTCGGCGCCAGACCAAGAGCTCCAAACTTCCTGACGCTCACCCTCCAGGATCCACGCGGGGCATTTACCGGCGACGTGATGAGACACTCTGTCCCATGTGACCCACCGTGAGTTGGCAGCAATATCGCTCAGCAAACGGCTTAGCGACACCTGGTCCCTGTACTTCCCTTCCCCGGGCTGATCACACGCCGGACTGCGATCGATTGAGTGACCGCGTACGTCTGGGTGTAGTGATTGGGCCGAATGCGAGATGCCTCGTGATTGTGAGCGCTTAGTTGCACCTCCGCGGCGTCGATCGTCGAACGCCACAGCAGTCGGTGCGTGAATAGATCCCTGAGGTCATTTCCGATGATCTGCAGGGCCTCCCGCCATTCGGCGAGCACTAGTTGCATCTCGGCTTCAGTCACGACACCACTCTCCGTTGACAAACGGTTGACAGCCGGCGATCCGGAGCAAATCACCGCACTGCGCGAACGCCTGACCTGCGAAGGAGTGGAGGCGATGGGACTTGAACCCACGAACCTCTTGACTGCCAGTCAAGCGCTCTACCAGCTGAGCTACGCCCCCAGTGGTGGACGACCACGCTAGCAGTCGGAGAGCCGGACTCTCGTCGGTCGGCCTCCATTCTGAGGAGCGCTCCGATGGTCAGCGGGCCGCCTAAATCAGCCTGCCAAAGCTGCTCAGAAGTCGTGCGGACGGTCGCCTACCCTGGTGTTATGGCACGCGCGTACGACGTGGGCGCGGTGGAGCTGAAGTGGCAGCGCCGCTGGGCCGACGAGGGAACCTACGAGATCGACAACGATGATCCGAGGGACAAGTTTTACGCGCTGTGCATGTACCCGTATCCCTCCGGGCCGGCGCACCAGGGCCACGTACGCAACTACACCTTCGGTGACTTGACCGTCCGCTATCAGACCATGCAGGGGAAGGGCGTCCTCAGTCCTATTGGGTTTGACTCGTTCGGGCTCCCCGCCGAAAACGCCGCCATCAAGACCGGGACGCATCCGAGGATCTTCACGGACGCCCGGATCGCCGAGCTCAAGTCGTCGCTGATCCGCTTGGGCGCCGTCTACGACTGGCGCCGCGAGGTTCATAGCCACGATCCCGAGTACATCAAATGGACCCAGCTGATCTTTCTCCGACTCTGGGACGCGGGTCTCGCCTACCGTGCGACGGCACCGGTGAACTGGTGCCCCGGGTGCCAGACGGTCCTCGCCAACGAGCAGGTGCTCCCCGACGGAACCTGCGAGCGCTCCGGCGACCTCGTCGAGAAGCGTGATCTCGAGCAATGGTTTTTTCGGATCACCCAGTATGCCGACGAGCTGCTCTACGCCCTCGATGACCTGGACTGGCCCGAACGGGCCAAGGTCATGCAGCGCAATTGGATCGGACGGTCTGACGGTGCGGAGTTCGAGCTGGCCGTAGAGGGCCGTCATGGCCTGAGCGTGCGGGTCTTCACCACTCGCCCGGACACGAGCTTCGGGATGACCTATGCCGTCATGGCGCCTGAGCACCCCTTGGTCGACGAGCTGACCACCGAGGCGCAGCGGGCCGCCGTCGAGGAGCTCCGCCGCCGGGCCGAGCAGGAGACCGAAATCGAGCGGATGGCCGAAGGCGACGCCGCACAGCTCGACAAGCGCGGTGCGTTCACCGGAACCAACGTCATCAACCCGTTCACCGACAAGCCAGTCCCGCTCTACATCGCCGACTACGTCCTCATGGGCTACGGGACGGGCGCCATCATGGCCGTCCCGGCCGAGGACGAGCGCGACTGGGCCTTCGCCACGGCGCACGGGCTGCCGATCGTTCGCACGGTGCAGCCTCCCGACGACTGGGATGCCAACGGCGGCGGTGCCTACACCGGCGACGGCGTGAAGATCAACAGTGGCTTCCTCGACGGTCTTCCTATCGCCACCGCCAAGAACCTCGCCATCGACTGGCTCCAAGAGCGGGGATTGGGGGAGCGCAAGATCAACTACCGGCTCCGCGACTGGCTGGTCTCGCGGCAGCGGTTCTGGGGCTGTCCCATCCCGGCCGTCTACTGCGACATCCACGGGGTGGTCCCGGTCCCCGAGGACCAGCTCCCGATCGTCGCGCCCGACGACGTGGAGTTCCTCCCGACGGGACAGTCGCCCCTGGCGCTCCACGAGGGGTTCTTGTACACGACGTGCCCGATCTGCGGCGGCCGGGCTCGTCGCGAAAGCGACACGATGGACACGTTCGTCGACTCGTCGTGGTACTTCCTGCGCTTCTGCGACCCGTGGAACATGGAGCGGCCGTTCGATCCGGCGGCGGCCAGCCATTTCATGCCCGTCGACCAATACATCGGCGGGATCGAGCACGCCATCCTCCACCTGCTCTACGCGCGCTTCTTCATGCGTGCCCTCATCGACGTGGGCCTGGCACCGGGCGTCGAGCGGGAGCCGTTCAAGCACTACCTGGCCCAGGGCATGATCCGGATGGACGGGACCAAGATGTCCAAGTCCAAGGGCAACCTCATCGCGCCCGAGCACTACTTCGAGACCGTCGGCGCGGACGCGCTCCGGCTGTTTCACCTCTTTGTCGGACCACCGTTCGACGACATGGACTGGTCCGAACAGACCGAACAGGTCATAGACGGATGCGGTCGCTTCCTCGACCGCCTGTGGCGCACATGCTCGGCCGAGCCCCAATTCCGTAGCGGTGCGCCGACCCCGGCGGACCACGCCGTGCGCCAGGCGGTGCATCGCACCATCGCGAAGGTCACCGATGACATAGAGCGCTGGTCCTACAACACCGCGGTGGCACACTGCATGGAGCTCCTGAACCTCGTGCAGCACTACGCCCGCAGCGGAGCACCTGCCGTCCCGTCAGCGCGGGCCGGCACGGACGGCAACGGAAGCGGACGCGAGGCAAGCGACAATGCGGCCGGCCGGCCCCATGTCGACGTGTGGAACGAGGCACTCGACGCACTGCTCCAACTCCTCGCACCCCTCACGCCGCACGTCACCGCAGAGCTCTGGGAGATGCGTCACCCCGATGTTCCCTCCGTCCATCTGCAGCGCTGGCCGGAGGCGGATCCCGAGCTGGTGCGTCAGGACACAGTGACCATGGTGATCCAGGTCAACGGGAAGGTGCGCGACCGCATCGACGTCGATGCGGCGATCTCCGAGGCCGACGCCGCGGCGGCCGCGCTGGCCTCAGCCAAGGTGAGCGAGGCGCTCAACGGGGCCACGCCCAAGCGGGTCGTCTCTCGGCCTCCGCGTCTGGTCAACGTCGTCGTCTGAGGTTCGCCTCGGCCGGCGAGAGGCCCAGCCTCAGTCGCGGAACCCTGCGAGCACGTCCTTCCACGTCTCGGGATCGACCTTGTAGGGCGCGTAGAAACTGAAGCGGTCGACGAGGCCCTCGAAGCGGGCGCGCACCTCGGCGGCCACACGGTCCAGGGGGCACACCACGGCGAAGGCGTCGAGCACCTCGTCCGTGATCAGCTCGCCCATCTTGACCCACTCGCCGCGCTTGGACAGCGTGTTGAGCTCTGACTGGAGGTCGCCCCAACCGTCGAGCTCCAACACCGGGCGGTAGGCGGGCGTCGACGCGTAGAACGCGATCTGCTGGCGCACCGCCGCCGCGGCGGCCTCCGTGCTCGCCTCGTCGGGTCCGGTGACGACGAACCCTGGGTACGACACGGTGAGGTCCGCCCGTGTCTTGCCCGCTTTGGCGGCACCGCGCTCGAGCGCGGGCAGGCTCACTTCGCGCAGGTAGCGCTCGGTCGTGAAGCCGTGGACCAAGAAGCCGTCGGCGACCTCGCCGGCCACCTCGGTCATGTGCTGGCCCACGCCGGCGAGGAGGATCTTGGGATTGCCGTACTGGTTCGGGCCCGGGTCGAAGAACGGCGTCATCAGCGTGTGGGTGTAGAACTCACCGCGGAACTCGAGCTTTTCGCCCGCCTCCCACGCCTTCCAGATGGCGCGGATGGCCAGGATGAGCTCGCGCATGCGCGGCGCCGGGTGCGACCACGGCATGGAGAAGCGCTTGGTGATGTGCGGCTTGATCTGACTGCCCATCCCAAGCATGAAGCGGCCCTTGGTCAGCAGCTGCAGATCGTTGGCCACGACGGCGAGCGTCATGGGATTGCGGGCGAAGGCGACCGTGATTCCGGTGCCGAATTCGAGCTTCTCGGTGGCACCGGCGCCGATGGCGATCGGCAGGAAGGGGTCGTGGCTCGTCTCGGCCGACCACACGCCGTCGTAGCCGCTCGCCTCCGCTTTGGCCGCCTGCGCGGCGATGCCGGCCGGATCGAACCCGATGCCCCCGTCGATCTTCATGCGCGTCCTCTCTCCGGTCTTGGTTTCCGGTCTGCCGGGCAGCAGTCCTACTGTTGTTCTTCGCCCCGCAGGAAGCGCTCGAGCTCAGCGGCGATCTCGTCGCCCGATGGCACAGCCTCCACGCCCATCGCGTTGCCCTCCGAAGCGTCGATGCTTTCCTCGAGCTTGCGCACCATCGACTGATGCTCTTCGTTGTCGGCGATGAGCTGGTCGACCTGACGGCGGGAGCTGTCTGCAGCGCGCCGCAGCGCGGAGGAGTCCAGCGAGAGCCCGCCGACGGCGGCCAGGCCCTCGACCAGCGCGGCGCTCGCCTCGGGGAATGGCATGCCCGCCACGTAGTGCGGCACCCGCGCCCACAGGCTGACCGCCGGCGTCCCGGCGTCGCCGAACGCCAGCTCGAGCGCCGCCATCACCCCGGCGGGCACTTCGAGCTCGCCCTGTACGACGCCGACCTGCTCAATGAGATGGGACGACCCCGAGGGCGCCGTCGCCGCCAGCTTGACCGGCCGGGTGTGCGGCGCCGGTGCGGGGAACGCACCCAGGCCGCACACCATGCGCACCCGCCACGACCGCGCCAGGCCGACCACCGCGTCGGTGAAGGCGCGCCAGTGGAAATCGGGCTCGGGGCCGACCAGGAAGAGAAGGTCGCGGCCCGACTCGTCTGAACCCTGCCGCACCACCGTGCGCGGCCAGGTGAGCTCGGTCGTGACACCGTTGACGATGCGCGCGACCGGCCGACGCGCCCGTTGGTCGAGGAAGTGCTCTCCGTTGAAGGTGACGAGGGGCTCGGTGTGCCCACTCCCCAACAGCGAGGCGATGGCTGTCGTCGCGCCGAGCCCTGCGTCCACCCAGCCCTCGAGCGACACGACCAGGAGCGGGTCACGGAGGACCGGCTCGCCGTGGACCTCGAAGATCTCGGTCATGCCTCCGGGGCCTTCGGGGCTCACCGCACTCCCTCCAGTGACTCGGCGGCCATCTCGAAGAGGCGGCGGATCTGGGCCGGGAAACCGTCGACACTTCCTTGGTCGCCGGCACCGGCGCCAGCGACGTAACGGGCGTAGACGCCCTGGAGGATGCAGCCCAGCTTCCAGTATCCGAAGGCCATGTAGTAGCCGACGCCGGAGACATCGAGGTCCGAGACCGAGTCGTAACGCTCGAGCACCTGCGCGCGGCTGGAGAACCCTGGCGCTGTCGTCGGCGAGAGCCCCAGCACCGCCATGGTGTCGTCGGGGTCGGCCCAATAGACCATGAGGAGGCCGAGGTCGGCCAGGGGATCACCCAACGTGCAGATCTCCCAGTCGAGGATGGCCCGCACGGTGCCGTCGTCGGCGAGCACGATATTGTCCATGCGGTAGTCCCCGTGCACGACGGAGGTGCGCTGCTGCTTGGGTATGTGCGCGGCGAGTTCGTCGCTGACCTGCTCGACCACCTCGCCGTTGTCGATGCCCTCGACCTGCATCTGGTCGTACTGCCCGCGCCAACGCTTGAGCTGGCGCTCGATGTAGCCGTCGTGCCGTCCCAGGTCGCCCAGCCCCACCGCGTCGGGGTCTATGTCGTGGAGCGCCGCCAGCGTGTCGGCCATGTGGTCGCCCACTGCACGGCGCGTCGACTCGTCGAATGCCTCCTCGGCCTGGAGGGCGCTGCGCAGGATGTGGCCCTCGACGAACTCCATGACGTAGAAGGGCCGCTCGTTCACCGCCTCGTCGGTGCACAGCCCAACGGTGACGGGGACCGGGATCCCGGCCGGCCCGAGGGAGTGCATGAGCCGGTATTCGCGCGACATGTCGTGCGCGGTCGGGAGCACGTGATGAAGGGGCGGGCGCCGCAGGGCCCAGGCCCGCCCAGCGGCGTCTTCGACCCTGAACGTCAGATTCGAGCGGCCGCCGGCGATCAGCGAGAAGGTCAGCGGCGGAGTCATCTCGGGCACGTGGCTGACCATCCACTCGGTGACGTTGTCCTGGTGGATGCCCTCTGGTGCCGCTGACACGGGATCCGACGCTAATCGGTGCCGCGCGACCAGGACTGACGCCCGACGCACGGGCTGGTGGCGCCCCGCTCGAGGCAGCACATCGGGGGCGCTGTGCCAGGCCGAGACGCTGGACCTGCCGCCAGGAAGCCGGCCAGAGACGACGTCGCAACCGGTAGCGTCGTTGAGATGGACGTGACCGACCAGACTTTCCAGGCCGACGTGCTGGAACGCAGCAACAGCGTCCCGGTCGTCGTGGACCTGTGGGCTCCGTGGTGCGGTCCGTGCAAGACGCTCGGCCCCATGCTGGAGGCGGCCGTGGCCCAGACGGACGGAGCGGTGGAGCTGGCCAAGGTCAACGTCGACGAGAATCCGCGCGTCGCTGCCCAATTCCAGGTGCAGTCCATTCCCGCCGTGTACGCCCTCAAGGACGCCCAGGTGGTGGACGGGTTCGTCGGGGCGTTGCCCGAGGCGCAGGTCACCGCCTTCATCGAGCGCCTCGCCCCGGCCCCGAGCGAGGCGGACACGCTCGCTGCGGCTGGCGACGAGGCCTCGTTGCGCAAGGCGCTCGAGCTCGAGCCGGACCACGCGGCCGCCACGACGGCTCTGGCGCGGATCCTGATCGACCGCGGCGACGCGCCAGAGGCGCTGGCAATCCTGCAGCGCTTGCCCGAGTCGGAGACCAGTCGAGCTCTCGCCGCCGAGGCTCGTCTCCTCGAGGCGGGGGTCGACCTCGCGGGGAGCGACCGCGCCGAGATCGAAGAGAGGCTCAACGAGTTGCTCGACCGGGTACGAAATGACGAAGGGGCCCGCCAGGAGTACGTGGACTTGCTCGAAGCGATGGGTCCCGAGGACCCGCGCACGAGCGAGTATCGCCGGGCACTGGCAGCGCGGCTGTTCTGAGGGTGCGCTGATGGCAGCGCCCGCCAGCGTCGCTCCGGCCCCCACGCTCGATCTGGGCGGGCGCCGCTACGACCTCACCCACCGGGCGTTGGTGATGGGGATCCTCAATCGCACGCCTGACTCCTTCTATGACAAGGGGGCCACCTACGAGCTCGACAAGCTGTACGCCCGCGCCGAACAACTGGTGGCCGACGGCGCCGACATCCTCGACATCGGCGGCGTGAAGGCGGGCCCGGGACCAGAGGTCACCGAGCCCGAGGAGCTCGACCGCGTCGTCCCGGTCGTCGCAGGCCTCACGGCGCGCTTCGACACGCCCGTCTCGGTCGACACATGGCGCGCCGCCGTTGCCCGCGCCTCGTACGCCGAGGGTGCCGTCATGGGCAACGACATCAGTGGGCTGGCCGACCCCGACTATGCGGTGGCGGCGGCCGAACACGGGGCGGCCGTGGTGGTGACGCACATCCGCCTGGCGCCACGGGTAGCCGACCCCGACCCGCACTACGACGACGTGGTGCGCGACGTGTCCAGCTTCCTGCTCGAACGTGGCGGGCGCGCCCGGGACGCGGGCGTTCCGCCCGAGCGCATCGTGCTCGACGCCGGCCTCGACCTGGGCAAGACAGCCGAGCAGTCGCTCACGTTGCTCCGCGCTTCACCGGCCCTGGCCGCACTCGACTATCCCTTGTTGTTGTCGGCCTCGAACAAGACCTTTCTCGGCAAGGTGCTTGATTTGGAGCTGACCGAGCGACGCGAGGCTTCCATCGGCGCGGCGGCACTCGGCATCGCTTGGGGCTGTCGGATCGTGCGGGTGCACGACGTCAAGGGCACCTGTCGTGCCCGCGATGCACTCGCTGCGGTGAGCGAGGCCGAATGACTCCCCGCGACCTCTCGACCTACCTTGTGAAGGGTGACGACGCATCCCTGGTCGCCCAAGAGGTACGGACGCTGCTCGACGACGTGGTGGGCGACCGCGACCACGCGCTCGTCGTCGAGGAGCTCGGAGGAGGAGCGGGAGAGGAGCTCGACGTCGGTGCCGTCGTCGATGCCTGCCTGACCCCGTCCTTCCTCATCGATCGCCGCGTGGTCGTGGTCCGTGACGCCGGACGCCTGCTGACCGCAGACGTGCCGCGCCTCGTCGAGGTGGTGCGCGAGCCGCTGCCCACGACGGTGCTGATCCTGGTGGGCGGGGGCGGTGTCGTCCCCGCGCCGCTGGTGAAGGCGATCAAGGAGTTCGGCCAGATCATCGATGTGACGACGGCCAAGGCGGGGGAGCGCAAGGCGTGGCTCCACGACCACCTGCGCGGGGCGCCCGTGAAGCTCGATGCGGCCGCGGTCGACTTGCTGACTCGTCACGTCGGCGAGGACCTGGGCCGGGTCGAAGGGTTGCTCAGCGCCGTGAGCGCCGCCTATGGCGAGGGAGCTCGGGTGTCTGCCGACGACCTCGCGCCCTATCTCGGCGAAGCCGGCAACGTCCCGCGCTACGAGCTCACCGACGCCATCGACAAGGGGGACCCGGGGCGAGCGCTCGTGGTGCTGCACCGTTTGCTCGACGCGGGAGGGCTGGCACCCATGCAGGTCATGGCGACGCTGCACGGCCACTTCGCCAACATGCTCGCCCTCGACGGCGACGACATCGCGAGCGAGCGCGACGCCGCCGCCGTTCTGGGGACAGCGCCGTTCGTGGCCAAGAAAGCGCTCGAACAGTCGCGCCGTCTCGGCGGAGCCAAGATCGGCGAGGCGATCAACCTCATTGCCGTTGCCGACCTCGATGTGCGCGGCATGAGCGGCCTCGACCCCGAGCTCGTCGTCGAAATCCTGGTGGCCCGTTTGGCTCGCCAGACCCGGCCCGCACGGGCCGCCGGTGCCGGCCGGGCCAGGGCGACGACCCGTCGCTAGGACGGTCATCGAGAAGCCGCGCGCACCCTCGTGAGTCAGCGCAAGGGTGAGTCAGCGACACGGCGAGTCAGCGACACGGCGAGTCAGCGACAAGGTGATTCAGTGCACACCTGAGTCAGTGCACACGAGTCGAGAACCACCAGTGGTGGTTCTCGAGGTCGCGGGCGCCGTACTCGCGCAGGCCGTAGTCCTGGTCCGTGGGCTCACGCTCGATACGGGCGTCCGCCGCTTTCGCCCGTGCGAAGTGGGCGTCGACGTCGGGGACGATGACCGACAACCCGCCGTGCGATGCCGGGGCGCCGCGTGGGGACGTCAACTCGAACTCGGCCGTCACCCGGTGCAGCCAGATGACGCCGTCGCCCATGCGGACCTCGCCGTGCACGACCGTGCCGTCGTCACTGCGATGGAGTCCACCCGAGGTGAAACCGAACGTCGAGATGAGGTAGTCGTGACCCGCCTCGATGTCCTCGTAGACGAGGATCGGGACGACGTCGCCCCGATCGGCACTGGGGCGTGGGTCGCCGCTGGCGTGGTCGGCGGGGACGGCGTCGCTGGTGTGGTCGGTCGGGGTCATGTCGCCACTATGCAGGGACGGAGGTTTGGCCGTCTTGGACAAACCTGACTTCGGGCACGGCTGCCGCGTCGGCGGCGTAGGCGCCTGGCGTCATGCCGGCGAGCGCCACGAAGTCGCGAGTCAGGTGCGACTGGTCGTAGTAGCCGGCGCTCGTGGCCACGTCCGCAAGGGCGAGGACCGGAACCGGCGGGCTGAGAAGGGTGGCCGCATGCTCGAAGCGCAGCAGCCGCGCGTACGCCTTCGGTGGGAGGCCGAGCTGGCGGCGGAAGCGCTCGGTCACGTGGCGCCGGCTCCATCCCGTCTCGTCCATCAGTGGCTCAACCCGGGCGCGGCCCTGCGACGCGACGAGTTGATGCCGCAACCACGCCACCTCGGGGGAGAGGCTGGATGGGCCTACCGCACCGAATACCTCGTCGAGGCAGTCCAGGCGTTGCTCCCAGGAGTCGGCGTCGGCCATCTGGTCCACCATGTGGGCGCCACGAGCGCCGAGCGCCTCGTCGAGTGGCACGACGGCATCGTTGAATTGCTCGACGTCGCCGAAGAGCGCCAGTGCCCCGCGGGGACTGAGCTCGACCTGGACGCCGAGCTGATGACCACCGATGCCGGTCATGCTCGAGCGCAACTGATTGCCCACCACGAACGCGCCCATGGAGCGCACGGGGCCGTCCAATTCCGCGTCGAAGACCTCCATGGCGTCGCCAACGCCGAGTATGAGCGCCACACCCTGGCGCGCCATCTCACGGCGGCAGAAGCCTGGACCGGCCCATTCCTCGTAGCCGACGTAGTGGCGCACGACGTCGGCGCTCGCACCGCCGCCGGCACGCTGCGCCGTCTCGTGAATGCCCCGCTCGGACTCCCGGCGGGTGAGGACGAGTCCGTCCGCCACCACTACAAGCATTCCACGTCCTGGTGACGTCAGAGCACCCCGGTGCTGGACTGGGTCCATGCACGAAACGCCCGACGAACTCGACCAGCTCCAGGCCTTGCTCGACCGATCGATGAGTGCCGCCGGACCACACCTGCGCGACATCATCAACGACGAGCGACGGCTTGACGCACGGCAAGTGACTGAGCGCCTCGTGGGCATGCGACTGCTCGTTCTGGCTTCCGTGACGGCCGATGGACGCCCGCTTACTGCTCCGGTCGACGGTTATTTCCTCCACGGGACCTTCTGGTTCAGCCTCGGGACGGACGCGGTGCGGAGGCGCCACATGTCCCGCCGGCCGTACGTGAGTGCCACCCACCTGCCCGGCGAGTCATTGGCTGTGACCGTGCACGGTATTGCCGAGGCCTTCGCCATCCGTTCAGACGAGTGTGCGGAGCTGCGCCAGGCCATGCTCGACCACTACGTTCCGATTCAGGGAGCGTCGTTTGCGCGGTGGATGGACGAGGTCGACGCAGTCGGCGCACGCATCGTGGCTGAGAAGATGTTCACCTTCCACATGGGATAGGCGAATCGATCTGGCCGCCCGATCCGAGGAACCGATCAGGCGAACCGATGGCGAGACCCGGCTACTCGGCGGTGGCCTCGAGAGCGTTGACGCGCCGCACCAGGCGGGACTTGTGGTTGGCCGCCGTGTTCTTGTGGATCACACCCTGCGCCGCGGCCTTGTCGATCCGCTTGATAGCGAGGCGCAGCAGTTCCTCGCTGTCCTCGACACCGTTCTCGGCGGCGGCGATGGCGTTCTTGGAGCGCGTGCGCATCTCGGCGCGGACCGACTTGTTGCGCACCCGGCGCTTCTCGTTCTGGCGGTTCCGCTTGATCTGGCTCTTGATGTTGGCCACGTGTGTCGATCCTCAGGGTTTCAAAAAGGTTCCGGCGGCGGGATGGAAGCCCACCGGGGCGAGGGAAAACACTAGCAGGTGGCGGCCAGGACCTGGCAGGCGGAACCAGCCACGGGCTCGAGCGCGGACGCAGCGGGGACAAGACCGGGGACGGGCAGACGCGGGCCGATGTCCCTGGCCAGGCGACCGGGAACGGGGGGCCGGGCCGGTACGATCGACAGACCGTGCCCCCTCCCGCCACAGCGAGTGGACCCGTTGCGGTCGAGCGCATCCGCAACTTCTCCATCATCAGCCACGTCGACCACGGTAAGTCGACGCTGTCTGACCGCATCCTCGAGATCACCGGCGCCGTCGATCCCCGCCTCATGCGCGAGCAGTACCTCGACTCCATGGACATCGAGCGGGAGCGCGGTATCACCATCAAGGCGCAGAACGTCCGCGTCGAATACGCCGGTCACATCCTCCACCTGATCGACACGCCCGGCCACGTCGACTTCGGCTACGAGGTGTCCCGCTCGCTGGCGGCGTGCGAGGGGGCGGTGCTGCTGGTGGACGCGTCACAGGGGATCCAGGCGCAGACGCTCGCCAACAGCTACCAAGCCATCGAGAACGACCTCGAGATCGTCCCTGTACTCAACAAAATCGACCTGCCGGCGGCCGACCCGGAGCGGTGCGCCCTCGAGATCGAGCACGTGCTCGGCCTGCCGGCCGAAGACATCTTGCAGATCTCGGCCAAGACGGGACAGGGGGTGGCCGAGCTGCTCGACGCCATCATCGCCCGGATCCCGGCGCCGACCGGCGACGCGGATTCGCCGCTGCGCGCCCTGATCTTCGACTCTTCCTACGACCAGTACCGCGGCGTCGTCAGCTCCATCCGCATCGTCGACGGCACGTTGCGGAGCGGCGCGCGGCTGCGCTTCATGCAGGCCAACGCCGTGCACGACATCGAAGAGGTCGGCGTGCGCACACCCGACGCCGTGCCGGTCCACCAGCTCGGTCCCGGTGAGGTCGGCTACCTCATCGCCGGGATCAAAGACGTGGGCGAGGCGCGCTCGGGCGAGACGGTCACGACGGCCCAACACGGTGCGGCGTCCGCGCTCGCCGGCTATCGCGATCCCAAGCCCATGGTCTTCTGCGGGCTCTATCCCGTCGACGGCGACGAGCTGCCCGACCTACGCGACGCCCTCGACCGCCTGAAGCTCAACGACGCCAGCTTCACCTTCGAGCCTGAGTCTTCCCACGCGCTCGGCATCGGCTTCCGCTGCGGGTTCCTCGGACTGCTGCACATGGAGATCATCCGCGAGCGCCTCGAGCGCGAGTTCGATCTCTCGCTCATCGCCACCGCGCCGAGCGTGGAATACCGGGCCTTCCTCACGGACGGGTCCGAGCTCGACGTCGACAACCCGACCGAACTGCCCGACGCCACCCGGATCGACCACATCGACGAGCCGATGCTCTCGGCGACGATCATCACGCCCAGCGAGTACACCGGCACCGTCATGGAGCTCTGCCAGAACCGGCGCGGCGAGATGACCCGCATGGAGTACCTCTCGCCCGAGCGGGTCGAGCTCGTCTACACGCTCCCTTTGGCCGAGGTGGTCATCGACTTCTTCGACCAGCTCAAGAGCCGGACCAAGGGCTACGCCAGCCTGGACTACGAGCCCGAGGACTACGCGACGGCCAACCTCGTGCGGGTGGACATCCTCATCAACCACACCCCGGTCGACGCGTTCTCGACGATCGTGCACCGGGGGAGCGCTGATGCCTACGGGCGCAAGATGGCCGACAAGCTGCGCGAGCTGATCCCGCGCCAGCTCTTCGACGTCCCCATTCAGGCGGCCATCGGGGGGCGCATCGTGGCCCGCGAGACGGTCAAGGCCAAGCGCAAGGACGTGCTGGCCAAGTGCTATGGCGGCGACATCACCCGCAAGCGCAAGCTGCTCGAGCGTCAAAAGGAAGGCAAGAAGCGGATGAAGACCATCGGGCGGGTCGACGTGCCCCAGGAAGCCTTCATCTCCGCGTTGCGCCTGGGTGACGACTGAGGGCTGCTCCGAGCCAGGTCGGGGCGTGCCACCGGTGGTGTCAGGTAGGTCGGCTCTGGCACTCGGTAGACTTGAGTGCCAGGCACCAGCATGACACCACACCCTGACGCACCGTCCGTTCCCGACGCCGACGTCGACGAGCGCGCCCTCAACGCCCGCCGGGCCGCCATCTTGGAGGCCGTCGTCACCGAGTACATCGGCACCGCCGAGCCCGTCGGTTCCTCCC
This sequence comes from uncultured Acidimicrobiaceae bacterium, assembly GCA_963744935.1. Classification (GTDB taxonomy): domain Bacteria; phylum Actinomycetota; class Acidimicrobiia; order Acidimicrobiales; family RAAP-2; genus Bog-473. The sequence goes on along the minus strand of CAVUVM010000013.1, from coordinate 179,861 downwards.
ACGTGGCCCACGCGCCTGGGGTCCAGGTCTCCTCGGCCACCGTCCGCTCCGAGATGGTGGCGCTCGAGCGCGAGGGCTACCTCATGCAACCCCACACGAGCGCCGGCCGCATCCCGACCGACAAGGGCTACCGCTTCTTCGTGGACCACCTCACCACGCCCGGCGTCCTCGGCCCCGGCCAGCGCCGCCAGGTGTCCCAGTTCTTCGCGCAGGTGCACGGGGAGATCGAGACCGTGCTCGAGCAGGCGAGCGGGCTGCTCTCGGAGCTGACGTCGTACGCCTCGGTCGTGGTCGGGCCTTCGCACGACACGGCCACCATCCGCTCGGTGCAGATGGTCGGCCTCTCACCGCTCCACGCGCTGCTCGTGGTCGTCCTCTCCGACGGCGCGGTGGAGAAGCGGACGATGGAGCTCGAGGGCGATGTGTCAGACGACGTGCTCGCCCAGACCGGAGCGCTGCTGTCCGCCCATCTCGTCGGGCGTACCCTCTCGGAGACCTGGCACCTCCCTGCCAGCGGCTCCACCCTGGTCGACCGTCTGGTCAGGGCGGCGCACACGGCCTTCGACGACCTGGGCGGCGCGATGGACGTCGACCAGGTGTTCGTCGGCGGCCCGGCCCGTCTGGCCGAATCCTTCGACGCCGTCGAGACCGTTCGCTCGGTCCTCGCCATCTTGGAGCAGCAGCTGGTCGTGGTGACGCTGCTGCGCGACGTCCTCGACCGTGGTCTCTCGGTCGCCATCGGCGCCGAGCACGGCTTCGAGCCGCTGTCGTCGTGCGCGGTCGTGGTGACTCCCGTCATCGTCGAGGGGCAGACCCTCGGTGCCGTCGGGCTCCTCGGGCCGACGCGCATGGACTACCCACACGCCATGGCCGCCGCCCACGTCGTGGGCGAGCGGCTGGGCGAGCGCATGGGGGGGCACGATGGCCGTCACTGACGGGCTGGGCGATCTCTACGAGCTGCTCGGCGTCCGGCGTGACGCCAGCGACGAGGAGATCAAGCGGGCGTACCGCGCCCGCGCCCGCGAGCTCCATCCCGACACCAACCAGGGCGACGCCGTGGCCGAGGCGCGCTTCAAGGAGGTGACCGTCGCCTACGAGGTCCTGCGCGACCCCGAGCGGCGCGCCCGCTACGACCGCTTCGGGGCCGAAGGCGTCTTCGGTCCCCAGGCTCCCGGCATGGGCGGCTTCGGTTTCGAGGGTGGCCTGGGCGACATCTTCGAGGCGTTCTTCGGCCAGATGGCCGGCACCGGTGGCCGGCGCCGCGGCCCCCAGGCCGGGGCCGACGCCGAGGTGCGGATCGAGCTGGCGTTCGCTGAGGCCGTCTTCGGCAGCCGCAAGGAGATCTCGGTTCGCCTGCCGACCACCTGTGTCTCGTGCGCCGGCCGCGGGACCGCCCCGGGCACCGACCCCATGACCTGCGTCGACTGCCAGGGCACCGGGGAGCTGCGCAAGGTGCGCCAATCGCTGCTCGGTCAGGTCGTCACGAGCGTGGCGTGCGCGCGCTGCAGCGGCACCGGCGAGATGATCCCGCACCCGTGCGACGACTGCCGGGGCGAGGGACGCCGTATCGATGACAACACCTTCACCGTCGAGGTGCCGGCGGGCGTGGAGGACGGCTCCACGCTGCGGCTGGCCGACCGCGGTGCGGCCGGCCAGCGCGGCGGGACCAGCGGCTCGCTGTTCGTGCACCTCACCGTCACACCGGACGAGCGCTTCGAGCGCCGCGGCGACAACCTGCACACCACGGTGACGGTCGGCGTTGCTCAGGCCGTGCTCGGCACCCAGGCCGACGTCGAATCGCTCGATGGACCCCAGCGGGTGACCGTCAGTCCGGGCACCCAGCACGGCCACGTCGAGCGGCTCCGGGGCCTCGGGGTCCCGCACCTGCGTGGACGGGGGCGCGGCGACTTCTTCGTGCACGTGCTGGTGGCCACGCCGACCAACCTCACTCCCGAACAGGACGAGCTGCTGCGGCGCTTCGCCGCATCGCGCGGCGAGAGCGTCTCGCCGCCGGGCAGCGGTGGCGGTGAGGGTGTGTTCTCCCGCCTGCGCTCCGCGTTTGGCTAGTCCCGCCGCCTACGCCGCCTACGCCGCCATCGCCGCCCGCGCCGCCGCGGCGGCCCAGGTGTTCGTCGACGACCCGGCACACCCGACTCTCGGGGACGAAGATGCGCACCATCTCGGCCGGGTGCTGCGTCTTCGTGACGGCGAAGAGGTCGTGGCGTCGGACGGGAAAGGCGGCTGGGCCCGGACGCTCTGGCGGGGCGGCACCGGCCTCGAGCCACTGCGCGACGGCACGGGGCCCGGCAGTGACGGCACCGTGCAGGCCGAGGCGCGAGCGGAGCCGCTTTTGACCGTGGCCTTTGCGCCCGTCAAGGGGGAGCGGCCCGAGTGGGTGGTGCAGAAGCTGACCGAACTGGGCATTGACCGGATCGTGCCCTTGCGCAGCGAGCGCAGCGTGGTGCGCTGGAGCGGCGCGCGCGGCCGGACCACGGTCGAGCGGTTGCGCCGGGTGGCGCGGGAGGCGGCCGCGCAGTGCCGGCGCGTCTGGTTGCCCGACGTCGCCGAGACGATCGGCTTCGACGAGCTGTCCGCGCTCGGGGACCCCGGCGAAGTCGTTCTCGCCCAGCTCAGCGGCGACCGGCCGACGGCGGCCCAGCGCGTCGTGGCGGTCGGGCCCGAGGGTGGGTGGAGCGTGACCGAGTTGGCCGCCGGGTTACCCACGGTCGGCTTCGGCCTCAGCGTCCTGCGGGCCGAGACGGCGGCCGTCACCGCCGGGGCGTTGCTGGCCTCGCTGCGAACCGGCACGGTGGCCCAGGCCCAGGCCGGGGCGCAGGCCGAGGCGGCGGCCCCCGTCGAGAGCCCACAGCCGTGAGGGCCGACGGTGGTCACGAGGCTGGCCCGGCGGCCGGTATGTTCGAGTCAGTGATCAGGCTGCAGCACGAGGGTGGCGATCCCAGCGCATGACGGCGCGACCAACATGACCGACACGACCGACACGACCGATTGTCTGTTCTGCAAGATCGTGGCAGGCGAGGTGCCGTCCGAAATGGTGCATGAGACCGAGACGACCGTCGCCTTCAAGGACATCCACCCGGCGGCACCCCTGCACGTCCTCGTGGTGCCCCGCCGCCACATCGAGGATGCGTCCACCGTGACCGCCGAGGACGCACCGCTGCTCGCCGACATGGTGTTCGCCGCCCGGGCCGTGGCCGACGCCGCCGGCCTGGCCACACCCGAGCGCGGCTACCGGTTGATCTTCAACATCGGCCCCGACTCCATGAACTCGGTCCCGCACTTGCACATGCACGTGCTGGGTGGCGAGCCGCTGAAGGGCCACGTCGGGATCGCATGACGGCGTCGTGACCACCACCCTGCGTGCCGAGTGCTTCGTCCCCGGCAACCACCTGATGGCGGGGCTGCTCGGGACCCGAGACGAGCACCTGCGACAGATCGAAGAGGCCTTCCCCGACGAGCAGATCGTGGTCCAGGGCAACCGCATCTCCGTGGAAGGGCCCGCCGCCGAGGTGGTCGTCCGCCTCTTCGACGAGCTCATCCTCATGGTGCAATCGGGCAAGAACCTGGACTCGTCGATGTTGGCGCGCACGATCGACATGGTGCGCGAGGACATCCGCCCGAGCGAGGTGCTCCGTTCGGAGGTCGTCCGAGCCGCCGGCGGCAAGACCGTACGCCCCAACACCGCCGGGCAGAAGCGCTACGTCGACGCGATCTCCCAGAACGTCATCACCTTCGGCATCGGACCTGCCGGCACCGGCAAGTCGTACCTGGCCGTCGCCCAGGCCGTGCACTCCCTCCAGTCGCGCCAGGTCTCGCGCATCATCCTCACCCGCCCCGCCGTCGAGGCGGGCGAGCGGCTCGGCTTCCTCCCCGGTGACCTGATGGCCAAGGTCGATCCGTACCTGCGCCCGCTCTACGACGCGCTCTACGACCTCCTCGAGCCCGAGGGCGCGCAGCGCATGCTCGACCGCGGCACGATCGAGGTCGCCCCGCTGGCGTTCATGCGCGGTCGCACGCTCAACAGCTCGTTCATCATCCTCGACGAGGCACAGAACACCACGCCCGAGCAGATGAAGATGTTTCTCACCCGCATCGGGTTCGGCTCCAAGTGCGTGGTGACGGGCGACGTCACCCAGATCGACGTGCCCGGCGGCCGCTCCGGCCTGGTGGGTCTCGAACCCGTGCTCGGCGGCATCGACGACATCGCGTTCGTGCACCTGAGCCGCCGGGACGTGGTCCGCCACAAGATCGTGGCCGACATCGTCGACGCCTACGAGGTGGCAGAAGGGCGGACGGGTCACACCAAGTGACCATCGACGTCTTCGCCGCAGATGAGCAGCAGGCTCATCCGATGGACGTGGCCCGCTGGGCCGAGCTGGCGCGCCGGGTCCTGGCGGCGCGCGGCATCAAGGGCGAGACCGAGGTGTCGCTGCTCTTCGTCGACGAGGATGCCATCGCCGCGCTCAACGAGAAGTTCCTCGGGAAGAGCGGCCCGACCGACGTGCTCTCCTTTCCCATCGAGGACGACCCGGGGCCGACGGGGCGCTCGCCCGACCTGGGCGGGAGCGGTCCGGGGAGCTCACCAGAAGAGGGCCTGCTCTCCTTGCTCGGCGACGTCGTGATCTGCCCGGCCGTGGCCAGCCGCAACGCGGCGGAGCACGAGGTCAGCCTCGACGACGAGGTGGCGCTGCTGGTCGTCCACGGCCTGCTCCACCTCCTCGGGATGGACCACGAGAAGGACGCCGAAGCCGAGCGGATGGAAGCGCTCGAGCAGCAGCTGCTGCAGCGCTTCTACCGGGTCAGCCAGGGGACGTGAACACGAGCGCGCTGCTGGCTGCGTCGGGCTTCCACGCCGAGGACGCCATCCTCATCATTGTGATCGTCGTGCTGCTGGCGGGCTCGGGGGTCCTGGCGATGGCCGAGACGAGCTTGGTGCGGATGTCCAAGATCAAGGCCAAGTCCCTGGTGGACGAGAAGAAGCGCGGCGCCCGGCAGCTGGCCCGCCTCATCGAGAACCCGGCTCGGTTCCTCAACCCGATCCTGCTGCTGGTGCTCATCTGCCAGCTGGTGTCGGCCACCCTCGTCGGCATCGTGGCCGAGCACCTCTTCGGCGGGCTGGGGGTCGTGCTCGGCATCGTGTTCGAAATCGTCGTGATCTTCGTCTTCTTCGAGGCGGTCCCCAAGAACTGGGCGGTGCAGCACTCCGACCGCGCCGCGCTGCTCGAGCGCGCCGATCGTGGGCACGCTCATCCGCTTCCCACCCATCCGCTGGCTCTCCGCCCTCCTCATCGGCCTGGCCAACCGGATCATCGGCGTCAGCGGTGACGACCAAGACAGCATGCACGAGTCCTACATCACCGACTCCGAGCTGAAGGCAATGGCGGACGTGGCCCACGAGGAGAACGTGATCGAGAAGGAGGAGCGTTCCTTCATCCACTCCGTCATCGACTTCGGTGACACGGTTGCGCGTGAGGTGATGACGCCTCGAACTGACATGGTCACGGTCGAGGGCGATGCCACCGTGCGCGATGCGCTCGAGGCGGCGCTCGCCGCCGGCTACAGCCGCATCCCGGTGGAGAAGGACGGGATCGACGACATCATGGGCATCGCCTACACCAAGGACCTCGTACGCGCCGAGCGCGTCGGAAAGGCCGCCCAGTCCGTGCGTGACAGCATGAGGCCGGCCAAGTTCATCCCCGAGTCCAAGGATGTGTCGGACCTCCTGCGCGAGATGCAGGAGGAGAAGTTCCACATGGCGATCGTGGTCGACGAGTACGGCGGCACGGCCGGCCTGATCACCCTCGAGGACCTGCTCGAGGAGTTGGTGGGCGACATCGTCGACGAATTCGATGTCGAGGAGCCGACGGTCGAGCGCTATGACGACGGCTCCGTGCTGGTCAGCGCCGGGTACTCGGTGGACGACGCGGACGAGCTGCTCGAGGCCGAGCTCCCGCACGGCACCTGGGACACCGTCGGCGGTCTCATGCTCGACCTCGTCGGGCGGGTGCCCGACAACGGGGATTCGGTCGAGGTGGACGGGTTCCGCCTGACCGCCGTCGACGTGCGGGGCCGGCGCATCGGCCGGGTCCGCATCGAGCGGACGGGTTCCGGCGAGAACGGCCAGGAGCACGGCGAGGACGCCCGCGTCGGCCGCAGCGGGGACGCCTCGCGCAACGGGAGCTAGAGGAGTGCGCTCGGGCTTCGTGGCCGTGGTGGGCCGACCCAACGTGGGCAAGTCGACCCTCGTCAACACGATGGTGGGCACCAAGGTGGCCATCACGTCGTCGCGGCCCAACACGACGCGGCACCGGATCCTCGGAGTGCTGCACGACGACGAGGCCGACGCGCAGGTGGTCTTCGTCGACACGCCGGGTATCCACAAGCCCCGCAGCACGCTCGGGACACGTCTGAACGAGACCGCCACCGACGCGCTGCGCGACGTCGACGTGATCATGGCGGTGGTGGACGCGACGGCGGCCATCGGCCCGGGGGACCGCACGGTGCTGGCGCGGGCGGTGCACCAGGTCCAGCCGGTCCACCGAGAGCATCAAGAGGGGCAGCCGAGCGCGCCCGACCGCCGGGCCGCTACCGACGACAGCCAAGCCGACGCCGCCGCCGCCGACGACGACGACAGCCCGCCCCGGTTGCTCGTCGTCGTCAACAAGGTCGACCGTGCCGGTCCGAGCCGCCTGCTCGAGCGGCTGGCCGAGGCAAAGGGAGCCCTCGATGCGCTCGGCGAGGTGCCCGGGGTCGAGTACTTCCCGGTGTCGGCGCGCACCGGCGAGGGCGTCGGCGAGCTGACGGCGTACCTGATCAGCGCGCTGGCGGAGGGACCGCCCTTCTTCCCGCCCGACGTGGTCACCGACACGCCGGAGGCACTCTGGGTCGCCGAGCTGGTGCGTGAGCAGCTGCTGGCCAAGACCCGCGACGAGCTGCCACACGCCATCACCTGCCGCGTGACCGAGTGGGAGGGCCCGCTCATCCGCGTCGAGGTGATCGTCGAGCGCGACTCGCAGAAAGCCATCGTCATCGGCAAACGGGGCGAGGTGCTCAAGGCCGTGGGCATCGCGGCGCGCGAAACGCTGCCCGAGGGGACCTACCTCGACCTGCACGTCAAGGTGGAGCGGCGTTGGCAGAACCGCGCCGAGATGCTCGACCGGCTCGGTTACTGATCCTCGAGCGCGCGTCGTCAAGAAGGACTCGACCTCGGACCGGTCCACCGAGCGCCGCATCGGCGGCAGCATCGAGAGCAAGACGCCGCGGTAGGAGGCGGTGGCCAGACGCGAGTCGAGCACCGCGACGACGCCACGGTCCTCGGCGGTGCGGATGAGCCGCCCGGCACCCTGGGCGAGCAAGGTGGCGGCCCGGGGAAGGTCGACGAGTCGGAACGCAGCGCCCGCAGCGGCGCGGTCGCGGCGCGCCTGGAGCAGAGGGTCGTCGGGCCTGGGAAAGGGCAGCCGGTCGATGGTGACGAGTGAGAGGGCACGTCCCGGAATGTCGACGCCTTGCCAGAAGCCCATCGTCGCGAACAGGCAGGAGGTCTCGTCTCGGGCGAACTCCTCGAGGAGGCGTCCCTTGGGCAGTTCGCCCTGCAGCAGGACCGTGTAGGGGAGTTCGGGCGCCAGCGCCGCGGCGGCAGCCTCGGTAGCGCGCCGGCTCGTGAAGAGGGCCAGGGTGCGCCCGCCTGCCGCCTCGAGCAGGAGAGCCAGCTCCTCGTGCAGCGCCTCCTCGGCGCCCTCGCGGCGCCGGTCGGGGAGGTGCCGTGCCACGTAGAGCAGCGAGTGGGAGCGGTAGTCGAAGGGGCTGCCGACGTTGAGCTCCTCGCTCGGAAAGCTCTCGAGCCCGACGCGCTCGACGAGGTGCGGCGGGATGGTCGCGCTGGTCAGGACGGACGTGACCTCGCCCCAGAGCATGCCGGCGAGCGCCGGCCCGACGTCGATGGGGGAGAGGCGGAGTCGGACGTTGCGCCGTGTGCCGTCGACCCAGGCCACCTCGCCATCGGTGCGGATGACCAGGCGGTGCAAGTCCTCCGCCAGGTGCGTGGCCGCCTGCAGCGTCCGGGTCTTGCGGCTCGAGCGGTCGGGGTCGGCGTCGCCCCGCGAACCGCCGCCGTCGTCGGGCAGGAACGAACGCTGCGCGCCGCCCCGGCGTAACGCGTCGATGACGCGCCGGGTCAGCTCCGAGGCGCGGCTGAGCAGCTCGGCCAGCTCGCGGTCAGCCGCCGCCACCTGCCGCCCCTCGTCGTACAGGACGCGCGTCCCCACCCGATCGGCCAACAGCGCCGCCAGCTGGTCGCCGGCGCGGGCGAGCGACTCCAGCTGCTCGGCGTCGCGTTGCTCCACCAGGGAGCGGGCCGCGGTGACGAGCGAGCGGAACCGCCCCGGCGTGATCTCGACGCCGAGGCTGGCCGTCATGACCTCCTCGAGCTGGTGGGCCTCGTCGAAGACGACCACGTCGTGTTCGGGCAGCACCGCGCCGCCGCTGGCCAGGTGCGCGCCGTAGAGGTGCGTGTTGACGACCACGATGTCGGACGCCGCCGCCCGGTCGCGGGCGGCCTCGGCGAAGCAGCGCCCGCCTTCGGGGCAGTTGAACGCTCCGGGGCACTCGCGGGGGCCGACGCTCACCATGTTCCACGCCCTGTCGGAGGGCTCAAAGCTCAGGTCGGCCCGGTCACCGCTGCGGGTCTTCTGCGACCAGCTGACCAGCCGCCGGACCTCCTCGACCAGACCTTCCGGCGGGGGGCCATCGTCGGCACCGCCGGTCGACGTCACATCCGCGTCCCCGCTCGTCCCATCGGAGGGGTCAGCCTCGTCGGCCCGGCCCGCCGCTTGGTCGCCGAGCTCAGCCTGGACCCCGCCCGACCCCACCTCGGCCACCCGCTGGCGGCAGATGTAGTTGCTGCGGCCCTTCAGCACGGTGAAGTCGAGCGGCACGGGCAGGCCGAGGCCTGACTCGACGAGCGGCAGGTCCTTTTCCGCCAGCTGATCCTGCAGCGCCTTGGTGGCCGTGGCGACGACTGTCTTGACACCCGAGAGGGCAACGGGGACCAAGTAGGCCAAGGACTTGCCCGTCCCGGTGCCGGCCTGGACGACCAGGTGGGTCTTCGTGACCAGCGCCTCGGCGACGGCGCGGCACATCTCCTGCTGCTCGGGCCGGTGCTCGCCACCTGCCATCTGGCCGGTGATCTTGTCGAGCCCGTCGACGGCGTCGTCGCCCGCCTGCCGGGCCTCCTCGGCCGACCCTCCGGTCGCGCCGAAGACATCGATCTCGTCGAGGGCGTCGGGCTCCTCCCAGATCTCCTCCATGCCACCGATCATGCCCGCGGGGGATGACACCCGCAGGCCCCCGGTCCCGCTCGACCAACAGGACTTCGTCCGGTTCGACATTCCTTGGTGGTTGCTCGAGGCATTCTCCCGGCAGTTTTCCGTCTCACCTGGACGGGTTCGGATCTGCACGGCGCGGTCGGCTTGCTCGCGGTCTCGGAGGGGTCAGGGGAACTGAGGGCCGACGCCAACATGGCCGAGGCAAATCGAAACGCGCCCGACGAGTAGACATCGCAGTCTTCGAGACCGGCGATCAGGGTGGTCTCGCCGTTGGGGCAGAAGTGCACACCATCAGGGGCGCGGACGATGTTTGTCCCGTCCGGCCCGGTGCACGGCTCACCCGAGAGGCATGGGAGGGTCCAGGTGAACCTTCCCCTCGCCGTGACGGCTTGGCCGGCGTCGTCATACGTGACACCTGAATTGGTCTTCGTGAGCGATTGGTAGATCTGATTGAGGGCCGACGAGTTCTGACTGAGGCTGGCAGAGGCGTCAGCGGGCAGGCCGACCAAGATCACCCTGGCGCCTAAGGACCGCAAGATCGAGATGGCCGTCTGAGTGTCGTCCCTGTACTTGGCGTAGTACTGCGGCGTTGCCAGCTGGACACCCCCCATGCACGGGGTGAAGGCGTCGCCCGAAAACGCCAGCATCGCCACGGTGGGGTGCCAGTCCTGCGCGACGGCGGCCATCGTTGCGAAGAAGTCACAGGGTGCCGTGCCAGGGAATGTGTGGACTCGCACCGTCGCACCGGAGAGCTCTCCGAGGAACGCAAAGTCCTGGCCTGCCTCGGAGACCAGGGAGTCACCGTAGAGAACGATCCGTGGTGCTGCGGGAGGGGGGAGCCCCATAGCCTGGGGGACCGGAAGAGTCGCCGGCACGAGTATCGCCATCAGGGCGACGGTGACGAGACCCAGGGCGATTCGCAGGCCCATGTGGTGAGTATCGCCGATTCCTCAAGTCTTCGTTGCGCGGCGTGAGCGGCGGTGTCAATCTCTCCCGATAGAGATCACCAGTGAAGGGCCAGGTCACAGCGTCTCAAGAGACTGGCTCGATTGCCACCATTCCGTCGGACTCATGACTGCTCGAACCGTGCGACGCCTTCGCTGCCCGCGTGTCCACCGGGAAGATAATCCTTTGGTACACCTCGAACTTGGCGAACCAAAACACGATGTTCACCAGTAGAAATCCAATACCAGCGACCGCGAGGTGGAAGCGATGTCCAGACGGCGCCAGCCCGGCGATGGCGCCCGTCGCGAGGCTCGTTCCGGCGATGCAGATAATTGACGTGATCCAGTACATGGCAACCTGACGACCGACGCGGGCCCGCGGTGCCTCGCTCCAGATCCAGTAACGACTCATCAGGTACGAAGGGACCGTGCCGGCAAAGTTCGCCAAGACTGCGGCCGTCGTTGCGCCTGTCACGTTCAACCCGTAGAGCGTCAAGAGCGTGATCTCGCTTATGGCGAAGGCCATGACCGAAGTGGCGCCGTAACGTGCCAGCCGCGCGATTGACGCACGATTGAGCGGAAGTCGGCGCGCTCTGCCGGCCGGACTCTCAACGAGTAGTTGGGTGGTCACATACCAACTCTTCCCGCAAGACCTCTGAATAAGCTGTGAGCGAGCTAGAAACAAACCGAAGTTCCGAGTTCACGCCCGTGTGAGACCCGATCCTCAGGTGTAGCTCAGGCTGGGCGCGGGTGAAACTCAGAATGGGCGCGGGGCCGCTTCTGCGTCCGGATCTTCGGGATTCTTGGATCAGCCCTGAGTTGGGGATACTCGAGGCCCTGAGTAGGACCCCGGGGAGTTGGCCAAAACCGGGTCGATCTTGAAGGCATTGAGCATTGGAGGCGATGTGAACGTCACACGGTTTCACCACGTATCGGTGAACTGCAATGACACCCCGCTGGCCGAGATGGTCTCGTTCTACGGCGGCCTGTTCGGGCTGGACTCAAAGGATCGCCCCGAGATCCCCGGCATCCCGGGTCACTGGTTCAACGTCTCCGATCAAGAGCTCCACATCGTCGGTGCTCCGCCGCAGGGAACAGAGATCGACTCGACTGGGAACCACTACTGCATCGCAGTGGAGGACCTCGACACGGCCATCGCCGAACTCGAAGACCAAAAGATCCCTTACGAGCGGGCGGTGCAGGGCGCAGGCACGGTTCAGATTTGGATCAACGATCCGGCCGGGAACACGATCGAACTGCAACAGGACCGCGCGGTCCAGCGTGCATCACTCGAGGATCGCGACGCTCGGACATCGCCGCGCTAGATGTTCGTCAGCCAGCCTCAGTGGCGACATGGAGGGACGTGAACATCTCCGTCATTTCGGGCAGTTGATAGCGGGCCTGCAGACCGCTCGGGTTCGGTAGGAGCCAAAGCTGGGCCCTGCCAATGAGCTCGGGCTGTGGGCCGATGACGGCTCCCGGTCGCAGAAACGCCGTCCGGTACGCCTGCAGCCCCAGCACAGCGACGCAGCGGGGCCGCAGGTACCCCACCTTGGCCTCGAGCTGTCGTGCACCTTCACGCAGTTCGGCCACAGTGATTTCGCGTGCAGCAGCCGTCGCCCGTGCCACGAGGTTGGTGATGCCCACGCCCAACGCGGGCAGCCTGTGTTGTTCCTCTGGTGCCAGAACGGACTCGGTGAAACCGCCGGCACAGAGCAACTTCCAGAACCGGTTCCCGGGCCGGGCGAAATGCAGGCCCAGTTCACCCGAGAGCTTGCCGGGGTTGATCCCGCAGAAGAGCACACGCAGATCCGGACCGACCAGATCGGCGACCGCCTGCTCCATGGAGCGAGAACATACGCGTCGCAACTCCCCGCTCCAACAGGAGCGCAGTCGAGGAGTAGGACGATCGAACGGCGCACGACTGCAGCTTGCATCGGATGACCCTTCTGGACGGCGCTGGTTCGAGAGTCCCATGCTCCACGCCCGGGTTCCGGGTCGCAAGGGCGCCGCAGCCGTGTCGAAGTGACGTCAGATCGGCGACGAGGACTCCTCGTGAAACCAGCCGGTTACATGGCTATCTTGAGGAGCACATCTCTCCAAGGAGGTTACGATGCCCGACTTCCCCGGCGTCACGCACGTGGCTCTGACCGTCACGGATCTCGATCGGAGTAGGCCCTGGTATCAAGCGCTCTTCGGCGCTCCACCGGTCATCGATGAAGACACGGGTCCGTTCCACCACGCTGTGTGGCTTCTCGGTGGCTCGACCCTGGTCGGTCTCCACCAGTTCCCCGATCTCCACGGAACAGATCCCTTTGACGAGAGGAGCCCGGGTCTGGACCACCTGGCCTTTGCCTGCGCGAACAGGGCTGAGCTTGCGCAGTGGGAGACCAAGCTCAACGCGCTCGGCATCGAGAACGGCGGCATCGTCGAAGCTCCTTATGGTTCAGGCTTGTCCTTCCGCGATCCGGACAACATCGCTCTGGAGTTCTTCGCCCCGCCCGGCTAGGCGAACCAAGGATCAATAGATTGGTTCCATGACAGCCCGGCGTCTGGCCCTCCTTGTAGGAGTCGGGCTGTGCGTAGCTGGTTGCTCGTCAGCACCGTCATCATCGCCGTCGTCATCATCGCCGTCTGCGCTCTCGCACTCGACGCAGACGACGGGATCGTATCCGGTGGCGACCACGATGGCGCCGTCGAGCGCCACCGCAACGGCTCCGACAAGCCCTAACTGCTCGAGCGGAACGATCACCGTCAACGCAAATCAAGATGGTCAAGCGAGCGCGGTGTGTGTGACGGTTGGCTCGAACATTGTGATGACAGGAGGTGGTCCGGGGTCCGGGGGTACGTGGCCAGGGCCGGCCCGGATCTCAGACGTCCAGGTCTTGACGACGGTGTCAAGCAGTCATTCCGGCTTTCGCTTCACCGCCACGCTCCGAGCGATTCGAAGTGGATCCACGTCCGTCACGGTGCCGTTTGTCGCAGGCCCAGATGATTGCAATCCGACACCGTGTACCCCAATTCCAGGGGCACCGCTCGACCTCGAAGTCACGGTGGTGGGGTAGGCGATCAGGGTTGACTTGCTGAACCAAAGATGAACCAGCGGGTTGCCTCGATGCTGACAGACCACCCCTCTGCACCAAGCAAGGACTCGAGCTCATCAGGTTCGTACATGACCTTGACGACCCGGTACTTCGAGCCATCGCTGAGGGTGCGGAGGTGCAGATCCGTGCCGTACTCAACAACGTAGGGATCCTTCGCTGAGGAGCTGCGAAGTGGATCGTTCCGGTTGTCGATCAAGAACACGCGCCCCGACGGTTTCAAGCAGGTGCGGACGAAGGCCCAGAAGTCGCTGAACCGGGCCCGTGGGACATGCGAGAGCCAGAACGAGAAGAACACGACGTCGTAGCGGGAGTCGGGATGCCAGTTGAAGAGATCCACCACCTCGTAGCGCACGTCTCGTCGCCCAACACGTTGGCGGTTGAGCGCCAGAGCTTCGGGCGAACTGTCGATGACCGTGAGATGCTCCGCCGCCCCGGCCAGCCGCTGAGTCCACCAGCCGGTGCCTCCAGCCAGCTCCAGGACAGATCCCCGGGGTCCGAAGGCGTCCAAGGCGGCGATGAGTACGCCCACTTGATGCTGCCATTCGAGCAGCTCTTCTTCTCCTCGGTCATAACGACCGCGTCGTTGCCACCACTCGTCGTATTCGGGGGCGCGGGCCTGGTAGAACGACCGCTGCTCGGCGAGAAGGTCGTCCTCGTTCACGACTTCAGCATCGCGCCATTGTCTCGTGACAGTCGGGCCAGCCATGCAACCTCGCCCAGAGCGCCACCACGTAGGATCTACGAAGAATGAACGGATCCGTCCAGAAAACACTTCGCAGGCTCACACGGGTGACAAGGCCACTCGCAATGCGATCAGCAGGGACCGAACATTCCAACAACTCGGTCATCCGCCACGTAGGACGCCGTTCGGGTCGGAGCTACGAGACCCCGGTCGTCGCGGTTGAGCACGACGACGGTTTTCTGATCGCCCTTCCCTATGGCAAGCGAACTGACTGGACGAAGAACGTCCTTGCGAGCGGGATGGCGAGTGTCGTATCACACGGGCAGGCATATGACGTCGATCAACCACGGGTCATCCCGATGACGGACGCGACACGCTATTTCGGTCCGAAGGAGCAGAAGCTGCACCGGCGCTTCGACGTCGACACGTGCCTCCGGCTCCATCGCATTGCGCCATAGAGCCGACGAGGGTTGAGAGATCCGATCGTTGTGGAACCTGTGGCGCCGGCTCAGCCCACCGTCGCCGCCAGCTCCTGGAACGCTGCCGACCCCATCTCGTTCCACATCTGAGTCACCGGCGGCGGCATCATCGCCAGCATGTGGGCCCGCTCGTCGGGTGTCCGCTGCTCCATGATGAGCCCGAGCACCAGCCACACCTTGTCGCCTCGATACTGGCTCAGCGCATGGCCCGGGAGTGCCCCCCACTCTTCCATCGTCAGACAGTCGCCACAGAGGGGGAGGAGCTGCGCCTCCTCTTGGTCGAGGTGGGCAACGGTGGCGTCGTGAAGCGCCTGGAGCTGCTCGGCCAAGGTGTCCTGGACTCCAGTGTCGCCGTCGGCCCACGCGGACCGGCTCGCTCTCGCGTCCGCCAGAAGCTGGACCACCTCGTGATGCTGGGACTCCATGGAGTCGATGAGGGCCAACGACTCGGGACTGCGCTCGCGGAGACGTGGGAACACGAGCTCCTCCTCCCCGTGGTGGTGCACGTCGAGGAACCACAAGATGTTGTCGTAGTAGTCCGCGATGAGCGCACGGCGTGCCGCGTCATCCGGAGCGACGGCGCGCACCCGCGGTGGTCCCGTGCTGAGCGCGCCGCGCAGCGCCTTGTGCACCGCGATCATGTCACTCGTGTCGGGGCGCTCTCCGCCACCGAACCCGACTGAACCCGAACTTTTCTCTGCCATCTCAGACCCTCCTTGCCCTCGCCATGGACGAAACCGCCATTGTCGTCCATGAGGCTCCCATGAACCATCCGGAAGGTTCCCGCAGAGAGTTCCCGCGGAGTTCTCCGATCGCCCTGGGGCCTACCTGGGAAAAGGGGCGAGAGACTAGCTTCGGCCTGTGACCTCGACGGCTTCTGACCTCGAGGGCGTGCCGGATCCGGTCCCGCCCGAGCTCGACCTGGACCGCGTCCCGGTCCACGTGGGCTGTGTCATGGACGGGAACGGGCGCTGGGCGAGCGCGCGGGGGCTGCCGCGGACCGAGGGGCATGCCGCCGGCGAGACCGCACTGCTCGATGTGGTGAACGGGGCGCTCGAAATCGGCATCAAGTGGATCACCCTCTATGCCTTCTCGACCGAGAACTGGCGCCGCCCGCCCGACGAGGTGCGCTACCTCATGAACTTCAACCAGTCGCTGCTGATGCGTCGCCGCGACGAGCTCAACGAGAAGGGTGTGCAGATCCGCTTTGCCGGCCGGCGGGACTGGCGTGTCCCGCGTCGCGTGCTCAAGCGCATGGACGAGTCGATCGAGCTGACCAAGCACAACACGCGCATGGTGATGACGATGGCCTTCAACTATGGAGGCCGCGCCGAGATCGTCGACGCCGTCCGCGCCCTGGTCGCCGAGGGGATCCCCGCGCACAAGGTCGACGAGAAGGCGATCCGGCGCCACCTGTACTTCCCCGACATGCCCGACCCCGACCTGGTCATTCGGACCTCGGGGGAGACACGCATCTCGAACTTCCTGCTCTGGGAGATCGCCTACAGCGAGCTGGTCTTTCCCGACACGCTCTGGCCCGACATGCGGCGTCGGCACCTCTACGAGGCGGTCATCGATTTCCAGCGGCGGGTGCGCCGCTTCGGCGCCGTCACCCCCTGAAGCCCGGGGCGCGAGAATGGAGGGTCCTATGACCCTCAGTCGGATCGCCGTGGCGGTCGGGATCGCCCTGCTCACGGTCTTTGCCATCGCCGTCTACATCGCCGGTCCCTACGGGCTGCGCAGCGTGATGCTCGTGCTGGTGACGATGGTGGTCCTCATCGGCGCGGGCAACCTCCTCTACGGCCGGCGTTCCCACTACGCCGCCGCCCAGGAGCGCACGCGCCCCGCGCAGGAGGCGCACGACCGGGCAGCCGATCTGGCCGCCGACGCACGGCGGGCCACCGTGGAGGCGGCGCGCCGCGGTGAGCGCTACTGCCCGCTCGACCCCGCGATCCGCGACACGCAGGCGCCGCCCGCCGGCACCTCGGGCACCTCGGGCACCTCGGGCACCGCCGGGCTATGAGCCTTTTTCGCGACAAGGGCGTCGTCCTGCGCAGCTATCGCCTGGGCGAGGCCGACCGCATCGTCGTGTTCTTGACCGAGCGCCACGGCAAGGTGCGTGCCGTCGCCAAGGGCGTGCGCAAGACCACGTCGAAGTTCGGCGCGCGCCTCGAGCCGCTCACCCACGTCGACCTGCTCCTCTGGCAGGGCCGCAGTGATCTCGACATCGTCAACCAGGTCGAGGTGGTCGACTCGTTCCGCTCGGTGCGCGAGGACCTGGCCCGGGTGGCGAAGGGCCTGGCGCTGCTCGAGGTGACCGATCAGTTGGCCCAGGAGCGCCACCCGGATCCGCAGCTCTACACGATGCTCGTGGGCGCGCTGCGCGCCCTGGCCGACGACAACGCCGACCCCACCCTCCTCGCGCCGGCGTTCTTCTTGAAGGCACTCGTCCTCGAGGGCGCCGGCCCGGTGCTCGATGCGTGTGCCGCCTGCGGCGAGCCCGACGACGTCGTGGAGCTGGTCGCGTTCGACCTCGTCGCCGGGGGCACGCTCTGCCGTGTGCATCGCAGCGGCCGCCCGATGAGCGCACCTGCGCTCGCACTGCTGCGCCGTATCCTCGGTGGCGACCTGGCGTCGGTGTTGCGCGGGCCGCCGCCCGCCGGCGCGGACGAGGTCGCCGAGCTGGCCACCGAGGCGATGGAGGTCCACCTCGACCGGCGTCTCCGCTCGGTGCGTTCGACCGCCGGCCTTTGAGCGCTTTCGGCGTCTACGTCCACGTCCCGTTCTGCCGGGAACGTTGCGACTACTGCGCGTTCGCCACCTACACCGACCGCGACCACCTGATGGAGCGCTACGCCGACGCCTGCGTCCTCGAATTGCAGCGTGTGTTCGGGGCAGCCGACCTCCCCGTTCCCACCTCCGTCTTTTTCGGAGGGGGGACGCCCTCCCGCCTCCACCCCGACACCCTGTGCCGCATCCTCGAGGCCATCCCGCGCGCACCCGACGCGGAGGTCACGGTCGAGTGCAATCCCGAGGACGCCGACGACGCGCACCTCGGCGTGTACCGCCGTTCCGGGGTCACCCGCGTCTCGTTCGGCCTCCAGTCGACCCACGACCACGTCCTTGCCGGCCTCGGCCGGCGCGTCGTCCCCCAGGCCGCCGAGACGGTCTCGGCCGCGGTGGCCGACGCAGGGTTCGAGACGTGGAACCTCGACCTCATCTTCGGTGCCGCCACCGAGAGCGACGCCGACTGGGTCGCCACGCTCGAGCACGTCCTCGCGCTCGCGCACCCGCCGCCGCACCTCAGCGCCTACGGCCTGACGGTCGAGCCCGGCACAGCGCTCGCGCGTGAGGCCACCCGCCACCCCGATGACGACGCCGAGGCCCGGCGCTACGAGCTGGCCGACGCCATCCTCGGCGCCGCCGGCTACACCTGGGAGGAGATCTCCAACTGGGCCCTGCCCGGCCACGAGTGCCGCCACAACCACCTCTACTGGGAGCAGGGCGACTACGTCGGGATCGGGTCGGCGGCCCACTCACACCGCCACGGCGTGCGCTGGTGGAACGCCCGCACACCCGAGCGCTACGTCGACGCGGTGGAACACGGGCGCTCGCCCGAGGCCGGGCGCGAGGAGCTGACGGCGGGTGAGCGCCACTTCGAGGCGCTCACCCTTGCGCTGCGCACCCGGCGTGGCGTCCCGTGGGACTCCCTGCGCGGCGCCGACGCCGGCGAGGATCACAACGACGCCGACGACCCTGAGGGCCTCGACGACGCGCTCGAGGGTCTGGTCGTGCGCGAGGGGGACCGGGCCGTCCTCACGGTGCCGGGCCGCCTGCTGGCCAACGAGGTCAGCGCCAGAATCGGCTCCGGTATCCTGCGCCGATGACGAAGACCGACACCGCCGCCGGCGGGCCTCCCGAGGACGCCCCCGACGACCTGATGGAAAAGGTGGTGCGCCTGTGCCGCCACCGGGGCTTCATCTTCCCGTCGGCCGAGATCTACGGCGGCTTTCGCTCCACGTACGACTACGGCCCGCTCGGGGTCAACATGCTGCGCAACGTGAAGAACGCGTGGTGGCGCGCCATGGTCCAAGAACGCGACGACGTGGTGGGGATCGACGCCGCCATCCTCGGGCCCCCGGCCGTGTGGGAGGCCTCGGGCCACCTGGCCACCTTCACCGACCCCCTGGTCGACTGCAAGAACTGCCACGAGCGCTGGCGGGCCGACAAGATCGACGGCGTGTGCCCCAATTGCGGCTCGCACGACCTGACCGAGGCCCGGGCCTTCAACCTGATGTTCAAGACGCACGCCGGGCCGGTGGAGGACGAGGGGCACATCGCCTACCTGCGGCCCGAAACCGCCCAGGGCATGTTCACCAACTTCGCCAACGTGCTCGGCACGACGCGCAAGAAGCCGCCGTTCGGCATCGCCCAGGTCGGCAAGTCCTTCCGCAACGAGATCACGCCGCAGAACTTCGTCTTCCGCACCCGCGAGTTCGAACAGATGGAGCTCGAATATTTCGTCCCTCCCGCAGAGGCCCCGATGTGGTTCGAGTACTGGCTCAAAGAGCGCATGGACTGGTACCTGGGCCTCGGCATCCCGCCCGACCAGTTGCGGCTGCGCCCCCACGAACAGAACGAGCTGTCGCACTACTCGCTCGCCACGGCCGACGTCGAGTTCCTCTTCCCCTGGGGCTGGGATGAGCTCGAGGGCATCGCCAACCGGGGCGACTACGACCTGACGGCCCACGCCAAGGCCTCGGGGGAGAAGCTCGACTACTACGACACGCAGGCCAACGAGCGCTACACGCCCTATGTGATCGAGCCGGCGGCCGGCGCCACCCGCACGATGATGGCCTTCTTGCTTGCCGCCTACGCCGAGGACGAGGTCGGGGGAGAGCCGCGCACGGTCCTGCGCCTGCATTGGAGCCTGGCGCCCTATCAGGTGGCGGTCCTGCCGCTGTCGAAGAAGGACACCCTCGAGCCGCTGGCCCGTTCGGTGCTCAAGGCCCTCCAGCCGCACTTCATGTGCGACTACGACGTGACGCAGGGGATCGGCAGGCGGTACCGGCGCCAGGACGAGGTGGGCACCCCGTGGTGCGTCACCGTCGACTTCGACTCGCTCGAGGACAACGCGGTCACCGTGCGCGACCGCGACAGCACCGAGCAGGTGCGCGTCCCCATCGACGAACTGGTGGCCGAGCTGCGCCGCCGCAGCGGCGAGGAATAGCCGGCTCGGCGCGGTCCTGGGCCAGCTCGCTCAGGCGACTCTTCCCCACTCTTCTCAGGCGACGCGGCGGTACTTGCGCACGGCCAGCGGCGCCAAGACGATCAGCAGCCCGACGCACCAGGCCAACGCCGCCCAGACCGCGCCGGTGTCCTGCAAGGTGCCCCCCACCATGAGGGAACGGGCGGCGTCGACCACCTGGGTCACCGGTTGGTGGCTGGCGAAGGCCTGGAGCCAGCCCGGCATGGCGCTCACGGGCACGAAGGCGGACGAGGCGAAGATGAACGGGAAGAGGATCGGGAACACCATGATCTGTGCCGTCTCGGCGTTGGGCGCCGACAGCCCCACCGTGGCGAAGCCCCAGCACAGCGTGTAGCTGAAGAGCAGCACGATCAGCAGGCCCAAGAAGAAGAGGCCCACGTTGGTCGAGATGCGAAAGCCCACTGCGAAGCCGACCGCGCTGATGAGGACCACGACGAAGACGTTTCGCACCAGGTCCGCCGTCGTGCGCCCGCCAAGCACGGCGGAGCGGGCCATCGGCAGCGCCCGGAAGCGCTCGATCAGCCCCTTGTGCAGGTCCTCGGAGAGGCCGACGGCGGTGGACACCGCGCCGAAGGCGACCGTCTGGACGTAGATGCCGGGCAAGAGGTAGTCGACGTAGGGGACCGACGTGTGGATGGCGCCGCCGAACACGTAGACGAAGAGCAGCGTGAACATGATCGGCTGCACCGCCGAGAAGAACAGCGCCTCTTGGGTCCGCGTGAGCGCTTTGAGGTTGCGCCAGGTGACCGTCAACATGTCCTGCACGGCCCAGCCCAGCCGGCTGCCGCTGGGCGGGGCCGTCTGCTCGGTCAACTGCGGCAGGGCGATCGTCGTCATGCGGCGTCCTTTCCGTCGGCGTTTACGTCGACGTTGGCTTCGGCGGCTCGGCGGCGGCGCCCCCGGCGGGCCTCCCGCTCGGCCTCGGTCTCGGCTTCGGTCTTGTGTCCCGTGAGGCTCAAGAAGACGTCGTCGAGGCTGGGCTCGCGCAGGGCGAGCCCGCTCACGGGGATCTGAGCGGCGTCGAGCGCCCGGAGGACCTCGGCACCGACGGCGGGGCCGTTCTCCACCGTCAGCTCGATCGTGGTGTTGTCGACCACCGGTTCCTTCGGCGTCAGCGGCGCGAGCAGCCTCACGGCGGTGGGCACGATGTCACGGTTGCCGAGCGTCACCGACACCACGGACGTGCCGAGGTCGGCCTTGAGTTCAGCCGGCGTGCCCTCGGCGATGACGCGGCCGTGGTCGACCACCACGATGTCGCGGGCGAGGCGGTCCGCCTCCTCGAGGTACTGGGTGGTGAGCAGGACGGTCGTCCCGTCGCGTACCAGCTCCTCGATGACGGCCCACAGGTCCTGGCGGCTCTGGACATCGAGACCGGTGGTCGGCTCGTCGAGGAAGAGGACGGGCGGACTGGCGACGAGCGCGGCCGCCAGATCGAGCCGGCGGCGCATGCCACCCGAGTAGGTCTTGAGGACGCGGTCGCCCGCGTCGGCCAGGCCGAAGGCCCCGAGAAGCTCGTCGGCCCGCCGTGTCGAGACCTTGCGGCTCAGGTGGGACAGCCGCCCGACCATGTAGATGTTCTCTCGCCCGGTCAGGTTCTCGTCCACGGTTGCGTACTGGCCGGCCAACCCGATGAGGCGACGGACCACGTCGGGCTCCTTCACCACGTCGTGTCCGAGGATGCTGGCGGTACCCGAGTCGGGTTCGAGGATGGTCGAGAGGATGCGCACGGCCGTCGTCTTGCCCGCCCCGTTGGGGCCGAGGAGACCGAGCACCGTGCCGGTCTCGACGGCGAGAGAGACCTTGTCGAGGGCCAGCACGTTGCCCTGGGAGAAGACCTTCACCAGGTCGTGGGCCTCGACGGCCAGAGGAGTGGAGGAGTTCGAAGAAAGAGCCATCAACAAAGAAACTTAGTGTTAAAGTTATTTAGGTGTCAAGAGATTGGTCACGGATGGAGCTGGGACAACAGCTGCGAAACGAGATCATGGGATACCTCGGCGCGGCCAGTGACTTCGATGAGGGGCTGGCCAAGAAGCTGAAGTTGAGCCGCACCGACATGCGCTGTCTCGACCTTATTGGTCGTCATGGCCCGCTGACCGCGGGCCGGCTCGCCCAGGAGGCCGGGCTCACCACCGGGGCGGTCACCTTCATCCTCGACCGGCTCGAAGCGGCCGGCATGGTGACGCGGCGGCGCGACACCGAGGACCGGCGCCGGGTGTGGGTCGAGATCGTGCCCGCGGCCGCAGACCGTCTCCAGGACCTGCAACGCCCCGTCGCCGAGGCGATGCGCCGGGTCTCGCAGCGCTTCGCGCTGGACGAGCTGGCCATCGTGCGCGACTACATGCGCCAGGCCAAAGAGGTCTTCGAGCACCAGATGCGCGGCATGAGGGAGGACTGGGACTGGGAAGGCGACCCGCCCGGGGAGTAGCGGGAGACGACGTCGCCGGCCCCGGCGAGTCGCCGAAGGGAAAGCCGCGGGGAAAGTAGGCTGGCGTCGTTCGTCCCAGGTCGGGACGGGCATGACCGCCGGAGTGCCGCACTCGCCACGCGGCCCGGCTGTCCAGGGCAAGGAGGCCCGATGCCGTACGTCTTCGACTTCGACCACACGCACCCCCGCCCGCCGATGGAGCTCAAGGACCTCCTGGGCGGCAAGGGCGCCAACCTGGCCGAGATGACGTCCGTACTCGAGCTGCCCGTCCCGCCGGGCTTCACGATCTCGACCGACGCCTGCCGCGCCTACATGGCCGGCGGATGGCCCAAGGCCCTCGACGCCGAGGTGGCGGCGGCCCGGGGCCGGCTCGAGACGGCCATGGGCAAGACGATCGGCGACCCCGCCGACCCGCTCTTGGTCTCGGTCCGCTCGGGTGCCAAGTTCTCCATGCCCGGGATGATGGACACGGTCCTCAACCTCGGCCTCAACGACGACTCCGTCGAGGGCCTGGCCAAGCAGACCGGCGACGAGCGCTTCGCCTTCGACTCGTACCGGCGCTTCATCGCCATGTACGCCCGCATCGTCCTCGAACTGCCCGGCGAGGAGTTCGACTCCCTCTTCGAGGCGGCCAAGGAGCTGGCCGGCACCGAGTCCGACGCCAAGGTTCCCGTCGAGCTGTTGCGCTACCTCGTCGACTCCTACCAGCAGATCGTCGAGCGCCACACCGGCAAGCCCTTCCCCCAGAAGCCGGCCGAGCAACTGCGCGGCGCCATCGAGGCCGTGTTCCGCAGCTGGAACGGGCCGCGCGCCATCGCGTACCGCGAGCGTGAGCGCATCGCGCACAACCTGGGCACTGCGGTCAACGTGCAGGCCATGGTGTTCGGCAACCGCGACGACAACTCGGGCACCGGGGTGGGCTTCACCCGCGACCCGGCCACGGGGGCCAAGGGCGCGTACGGGGACTTCTTGGTCAACGCGCAGGGCGAGGACGTGGTGGCCGGCATCCGCAACACCGAGCCCATCGCGGCGCTAAAGAAGCAGTTCCCCAAGGTCCACACGGAGCTCCTCAAGATCTTCGGTCGCCTCGAGTCGCACTACAAGGACATGTGCGACACCGAGTTCACCATTGAGCAGGGCAAGCTCTGGATGCTCCAGACCCGTGTCGGCAAGCGCACCGGCGCCGCCGCCTTGAAGATGGCGGTCGACATGGTGCGCCCGAGCGACCTCGGGATCTCGAGGGCCGAGGCAGTCTCGCGCATCACCGAGGACCACCTCGACTCGGTGCTGCACCCGCAGTTCGCCAGCTCGGGCCACGTCGCGTGGGCCAAGGGGCTCGGCGCCAGCCCGGGTGCCGCAGTCGGCCGGATCTACTTCACTGCCGACGACGCGGCCGCCGCCGCGGAGCGCGGCGAGCAGGTTGTCCTGGTTCGCAACGAGACCTCGCCCGAGGACGTGCACGGCATGCTCGCCTCCGAGGGCATCCTGACCGCACGCGGCGGCCTGGTGAGCCACGCCGCCGTCGTGGCGCGCGGCTGGGGCAAGCCCGCCGTCGTGGGCGCGGAGGTTCTGCGCCTCGGCGACCACCAGGTGACCGCGGGCGGCATCACGCTTTTCGAGGGCGACTGGATCTCCCTCGACGGCGGCGCCGGCATCGTCGTCGCCGGCCAGATCCCTTTGACAGCGGCCAAGCCGCCCGCCGCCTTCGACACCGTGCTGTCGTGGGCCGACGACATCCGCAAGGGTCATCTCAACGTGCGCGCCAACGCGGACACCGGGGACGACGCCGCCAACGCGCGCGACCTCGGCGCCGAGGGCATCGGTCTGTGCCGTACCGAGCACATGTTCTTGGGCGAGGACCGCCTGCCCGTGGTGCGACGGATGATCCTGGCCCACTCGCCCGCCGAGGAGGCCGACGCGCTCGAGGAATTGCGCGTCGTCCAGCGCGAGGACTTCCTCGCCATCCTGGCCGCGATGGACGGGCTGCCGGTCACGGTGCGGCTGCTCGACCCACCGCTGCACGAATTCTTGCCCTCGACCGAGGAGCTGGCCCACAAAGAGGCCACCGTCGGCCTCAACCCCGAGGAGCGGCGGCTCTACGAGGCGGCGCTGGCCTGGCGCGAGTCCAACCCGATGCTCGGGACGCGCGGGGTGCGTCTCGGGGTGATCAAGCCGGGGCTCTACGCCATGCAAGTCCGGGCGCTCATGGAGGCTGCCCGCCAACGCGTCGCCGACGGCGGCCATCCGATCGTCGAGATCATGATCCCGCTCACGGTTACCCGCGAGGAGCTGGCGTTGGCTCGCGGTTGGGTCGAAGACGCGGTGGCCGCGGTCAACCGCGAGCGGGCACCGCGGCCCTCGAGGGGCGCCAAGGCGGCCCCGTCGGGCTCGTCCCGGGCGGGCAAGCTCGAAGTGACCATCGGGACGATGATCGAGACGCCGCGGGCGGCGCTGCGCGCCGACGAGATCGCCGAGGTGGCCGACTTCTTCTCCTTCGGGACGAACGACCTCACCCAGATGACGTTCGGGTTCTCGCGTGACGACGTCGAGGGACGGATGATGAGCGCCTACCTCGAGCTCGGCCTGCTCCCGCGCAACCCCTTCGAAGTGGTCGACTTCGACGGGGTGGGCGAGCTGGTCAAGCTCGGCACCGAGCGGGGCCGGGCCACCCAGCCCGGCCTCAAGATCGGCGTCTGCGGCGAGCACGGCGGCGACCCCGCCTCCATCGGCTTCTTCTACGACGCCGGGCTGAACTACGTCAGCTGCTCGCCGTTCCGGGTCCCCGTTGCGCGCCTCTCCGCCGCCCAGGCCGTCCTGGCCGCGCAGGACGGCGCCAGCTGAGGCGATCGGGCGCCAGCTGAGGCGATCGGGCGCCAGCTGAGGCGACCGGCACTCGCTGCGGCGACCGGCGCCAGCGAAGGCCAGAGAACCAGCGAAGGCCAGAGAACCAGCGAAGGCCAGAGAACCAGCGAAGGCCAGGCCACCCAGCCCGCCGCCGACGATGCGGGCCCGAATCGTCAAGGACAACGTCGCGGTACCGTCGGGGTGTGGGGATACCGGACGAGGAAGTCGCCCAGGTCCGCGGGGCTACCGACATCGTCGCGCTGATCAGCGAGCACTCAGCGCTCAAGAAGGTGGGCCGGCGCTGGAGCGGCCTGTGTCCCTTCCACACCGAGAAGACGCCCTCGTTCAGCGTCAACGCAGAGGAGGGCTTCTACTACTGCTTCGGCTGCCAGGCATCGGGCGACGCCATCAGCTTCGTGCGCGCCATGGACCACCTCGACTTCGTCGACGCCGTGCGGTTCCTGGCCGATCGGGCCGGGATCACGCTGCACGAGGACTCCGAGACCGGACGCGACCAGAAGCGGCGCTCCGAGCTGCTCGACGCCATGGAGCGTGCCGTCACCTGGTACCACCAGCGCCTGCTCTCCGCGCCCGACGCCGGACCCGCACGCGACTACCTGCGCTCGCGCGGCTACGACGGCGACGTCGTACGCCAATTCCGCCTCGGCTGGGCCCCCGACGACTGGGACGCCCTGGCGAAGGCGCTCAAGCTGCCCGAGACGGTGCTCTCAGACTCGGGCCTCGGCTTCGTCAACCGACGCGGCCGCCCCCAAGATTTCTTCCGAGCTCGCGTCCTGTTCCCGATCTGTGACCCCTCGGGCCGGCCCGTCGCGTTGGGCGGACGCATCCTGCCGGCACGACCCGGGGCAGAACCGCCGCAGCGGCCCGAGCCGAAGTACAAGAATTCACAGGAGTCGGCCATCTATTCGAAGCGGCGCACGCTCTACGCGCTCAACTGGGCGAAGCACGGTGTCATCGCGCAGGGCGAGGTGGTCGTGTGCGAGGGGTACACCGACGTCATCGGATGCTTCCAGGCCGGCGTTCCGTGGGCGGTGGCGACGTGCGGGACCGCGCTGGCCGAAGAGCACTTCACGTTGTTGCGCAACTTCGCCAAGCGCATCGTGCTCGCCTACGACGCCGACGCGGCCGGGCAGAGCGCGACGTCACGCGTCTACGAGTGGGAGCGCAAGCACGAGGTCGACGTCGTGGTGGCCGAGCTGCCGGGCGGCAGCGACCCCGGCGACCTGGCGCGCACGGATCCCGGCGCCCTCGCCACGGCCATCCGCGAGGCGAGGCCCTTCCTCCAGTTCCGCGTCGACCGCATGCTCAGGACCGGCAACCTCTCGACGGCCGAGGGCCGGGCCCGGGCGGCCGAGGCCGCGCTGACGGCGGTGGCCGAGCACCCCGACGATCTGGTGCGGGACCAGTACGTCATGCAGCTGGCGGATCGCTGCCGGGTCGACGCGGCCAAGCTCCGCGAGCGCCTCGAGTATCTCCGCGCGCACCCGCCGGCCGAGGGCGCAACGGGGCGCCGCCGGCGTCCGGCGCGGGGGGAGGAGCCGCCGCCATCGGCGTACCCCGAGGACGACAGCGACCACTTCGGGCCCGAGGATGGAGGAGCGATGGCGGCTGCCTCGACAGCGCTGCGACCTGGGCCTGGGCTCGAGGCGCTCAAGCTGGCCGTCCACCGGCCCGATGATGTAGCTGATCGAGTGCACGCGGTGCTCTTTGTCGATCCCGTGCAACGCCAGGCATTCGTGGCGTTGCTCGAGAACGACAGCGTGCCCGAGGCGGTTGAAGCTGCGTCACCGGAGGTGGCGAACCTATTGCGACGCGTCATAGTCGAGGAGCCCTTATCGGGTGATCCCGAGTTGGGGGACCCGGTCGACTCCGTGGTGGCCGTGCTCCTGCACGCGGCGGCGCGGCGCGCCCTGACCGAGATCGAGGTCGAGTCGCGGGCCGGGGGCGATGCGTCGCGCGACGCCGAGACCAGACAAGTACGCCACTGGCTGGCACAACTCGACGATCCGGGCGCCGGACGCGATGCCTCCGACCGGTTGGTAGGTTGGTTAGCCGAAAGGGATCGAGGGGATATCGATTTGAGCGGGCGAGGGTGAGCGAAGAGTCTGCAATCGTGATCGACGATGAGAGTGTGGATGCGGCGGAGTCTGTTACTACGACGTCACCTCAGGTGTCGCTGAACGATTCGACTTCGTCGTCCTCGGACGTCTTGACGGACACGGCGTCGCCGTCCGACGCGTCGGTGACGTCGATCGCCAAAGGTGCGCTCCCGCCTGGTGTCCCCGAGCTCGACTTCGAAGCGGTGCTTGCCATCGGCCGCGAGAAAGGACAATTGACGCAAGCAGAAGTGATCGAGGCACTGCACACCGTCGAGCTCACGCCCGAGGTGCTCACCACGCTGATTGACCGCGTGACTGCGGAGGGCGTGGCGCTCGTCGAGGACGAGGAAGAGGACCCCATCGTCGAGGTCGTGCCGCACGAGGAGGCGCGGCCGGCGCCTCGCTCGAACGGGGCGTCCAGCGCCGGCGCGCGGTCGAGCTCCCGTCGCGAGTCCAACGGCAAGAGGGCCAGCTCCTTGGGCGAGTCCGGCGGGAGCGCCGAGGACCCGGTCCACACCTATCTAAAGGAGATCGGCCGGGTCCCCCTGCTCAACGCCGAGCTCGAGGTCGAGATCGCCCAGGCCATCGAGGCCGGGAACATCGCCGCCGCCAAGCTGGCGGCACACGAGCTGGCCGAGGAGGGCGAGGGCCCGTCCGTGGACCTCCTGAGCGCCGAGGAGCAGACGCGGAACCGGCGCCTCGTGCGCAAGGGGCTCAAGGCCAAGGACGAGCTCATCGAGGCCAACCTGCGACTCGTCGTCTCGATCGCCAAGCGCTACCGCAACCGCGGGCTGGCCTTCCTCGATCTCATCCAGGAGGGGAACCTCGGGCTGATGCGGGCGGTCGACAAGTTCGACCACACCAAGGGCTTCAAGTTCTCCACCTACGCGACGTGGTGGATCCGCCAGGCGATCACGCGCGCGATCGCGGATCAGGCCCGCACCATCCGGATCCCGGTACACATGGTCGAGACCATCAACAAGGTCGTGTGGGCGCAGCGCCAGCTCCTCCAAGAGCTCGGGCGCGAGCCGGCGATCGAGGAGGTGGCGCAGCGCGTCGAGCTCCCGATCGAGCGCGTGCGCGAGATCCTGCGTATCAACCAGGACACGGTGTCGCTGGAGCAGCCGGTCGGCGACGAGGACGACTTCAACCTGTCGGACCTCATCGAGGACCGGGGCGCGGTGGTGCCCGACGACGCGGCGACGCGGTCGTTGCTCGACGCCGCGGTGCGCGAGGCGCTCGGGCACCTCTCCGAGCGCGAGCAGGACGTGGTGCGCCTGCGCTTCGGGCTCGACGACGGCAAGATCCGCACCCTCGAAGAAGTGGGCAGGGAGTTCGGGGTCACCCGCGAGCGGGTGCGCCAGATCGAGTCCAAGACGCTGGCCAAGCTGCGCCGGCCCGACGCCGCCCACCTGCTGCGCGACTACCTCGAAGAGTCCTGACCCGACCCGCCGGCGGCCCGGGCTCGGCTCTGTCTACGAGGAGCTCGAGGGCTCGCCGTTCAAGATCACCGTCTTGGTCTCGAGGAACGGCAGCAGGCCCTCGGTGCCACCCTCGCGCCCGATGCCCGACTGCTTGAAGCCGCCGAACGCCATCCCGAAGTCGGTGCGGAAGGCGTTGTGCCCCACCGTGCCGGACCGCAGCTGACCGGCCACCTCTCGAGCCCGGTCGACGTCGTTGGTGAAGACCGACGCATTGAGGCCGTAGATCGTGTCGTTGGCCAGGGTCACGGCGTGCTCTTCGTTGTCGGCCGGGATGACGCTGAGCACCGGGCCGAAGATCTCCTCCTGGGCGATCGTCGAGTGGTTGTCCACGTTGCCGAAGACCGTGGGCTCGATGTAGTAGCCGCGCTCGAGGTCCTTGGGCCGGCCGCCGCCGGTCGCCAGGGTTGCCCCCTCGGCGACGCCCTTGGCGATGTAGCCCTCGACCCGGTCGCGCCCGCGCTCCATGGCGAGCGGCCCCATCTGGGTCTGCGCGTCGAAGGGGTCGCCGACCTTGACCTGAGAGAAGGTGCCGGCCAGGGTCTCGACGAGCTCGTCGTGGCGCGCACGGCTGACGATGATGCGCGTCAGCGAGGAGCACACCTGCCCGGCGAGGAAGCACTCCGCGCCCGAGATGGCACCGGCCGCCGCCTCGAGGTCCATGTCGTCGAGGATCACCGCAGCGGACTTGCCGCCCAGCTCGAGCGTGCAGCGGGCGATCCGCTCTCCGCAGAGGGACGCGATGCGCCGGCCGGCGGCGGTCGAGCCGGTGAAGGTGATCTTGTCGACGGCAGGGTTGCGGACCAGAAGCTCGGAGACTTCGCGATCCGCCGTCACGACGTTGAGGACACCGGGCGGCAGGCCGATGTCCTCGGCGATCTCGGCGAAGAGGTACGCGTCACCCGGCGCCTCGGGCGAGGACTTGAGGACGACGGTGCACCCGGCCAGCAGAGCGGGTGCGATCTTGTAGGAGATGAGGCCGATGGGCGCGTTCCACGGGATGATCGCCCCGACCACGCCGACCGGCTCGCGCACCAGCAGGCCGTACTCGCCACCCATGGAGGGCTGTGCCCGCTCCTCGAAGGGATAGGTGTCGGCGAGACCGGCGTAGAAGTCGAACACGCCGGCCATCCCGGGCGCCGTGTGCTGGGCGATGATGTGGAGTGCACCGGACTCGCGGGGCCACAGCTGCCCGACCTCGTCGGCCTTGCCGCGCAGTCCCTCGCCGATCGCCCGCAGGTATTCAGCCCGCTGCGCGTGTGACATCCTCGGCCACGGACCGCGGTGGAACGCCTCGACCGCGGCGTCGACCGCCCGGTCCATGTCGGCCTCCTTGGCTTCGGGGACGCTGAAGTAGAGCTCCTCGGTCGCCGAGTCGATCACGTTGATGATGTCGGAGGAGGAGGGCTCGACCCACGCCCCGCCGATGAAGAAGCGGTCGTCGTGGCGGATGGGTACGGCTGTCTTCTCGATCGTCATGGTCCTGGCTCCTCGTGGTCGTCGTCTCGAATCCGGGCGCACCTCGGCTTCGGCGCAAAGGTTAGGGGAGCGGGACATCCGGGTGTCGCCCACGGGTCAGGGACGCCTCAGGAGGCGGCCTGGAGCGCCTGGTACATGTCCGAGGTTTCCTGCGGCTCTTCCTTGGGGCACAGGTACTGGGCGGCGAACTCCGACACGACAAAGGACTCGAAGGCGGTCAGGCCACGTCCGGCCAGCGATGCGACGATCTGTGACGAGGCCTCCTGTTTGGTGAGGCCGGTGCACGCCAGCTCACCCGCGCTGATGGCCTGCTGTGAGCTGACGCCGGCGAAGGCACCCGGGACGGGGACGGTCGAGATGAGGTGGGTGTACGCCTCTTTGGGCTGTTTGGGGAGGCTGGGATCGACGTAGTAGAGCTCGGCCTCGGCCATGGCGGCGGCCGGCGCCCGGGCTGCCACCTGTGGCAGCCCCTTGGCGGGGAAGACCATCAGGTCGACGTAGAGTCGCCTCTCCGCGTAGTTGCCCGACTCGCCCGGCACGAGCCCGTGGTGCACCATCCAGATGAGGGTGCCGGTCTGGAAGAACTCCGACCCTCCGTATCCCTGTCCGTTTGCGCTGTCGGTGCTCGTGTGCCACGCCCGATCGAGTGGCTTGACACAGGGTCCGGTCACGGTGGTACAGGCCGCGATGCCGATGCTGTAGTTGGGCGTTCCCCAGAGGTTGGCCGAATAGAACAGCCAATAGATCGTCCCCTCCTTGATCATGGAGGGCGCCTCGACCAGACCGCCTTCCCACGCCTGCGTGGCGCCGATGAGGAGATGGGGGGGTCCGATGGTGGAGAGCCCGTCAGGCGAGAGCTGCTGAGAATAGATGTACGTCGGCTCGTTGCAGCAGTCGCCATCGCTCTTCCAGAGCAGCCAGGGAGTGCCGTCAGCGCGGATGTAGATGCTGGGGTCGATGGCGCCACCCTCCTGGGTGGGACAGATGAACGGGGCAGGTGAGTCGTCGACGAACGGGCCAGACGGGCTCGTGCTGGTGGCGCGGGAGATGCACATCGCCGTATTCGGCCCGTGCGTCGTCGTGACGCATCCAGGGTTGGTCACCTTGAAGACGCAGTTGAGCGGGTGGTTGGCCGGGGTCGAGTAGTACAGCACGTAGGTCCCGTCGGGACGGGCCCATACCGACGGCGCCCACTGGTAACCGGACACGGTCCATTTGGGCAGGGTGGGCAGCGCGTCGCCCAGATAGTGCCCGGCGAAGCCGGTGGAGCGGGTGATGGCGATAACCGGGATGTGTGCTGCCTTCGCATCCGGACCATTGGTCGTGCCGGTCGCGTAGGCGTACACGGTCTCTGTGTTCGCGTCGTACAGCGCATAGGGGTCCGCGAAGTCTCCGTTGTAGATCGGCTCGCCGTGGAGCAGTCCGCTGAGGATCGTGAGCGTGACGCCCTGGGCCTTGGCCGGGTTGACGCCGACCGGGCCCTTCGTGGCGTTGTGCCCGGGCGTGACCAACGGCTGCCCAGCGCGTGCCCTCGGTATAACTGAGAGGGGCTTCGACGTCGGCGTGGTCCTTTTGGCTCTCGATGCGGCTCCGGCGGCGGTTGGCGCCGCGAGCGCGGCGAGCACGCAGGCGCTGATGCTCAGGACGGCAAGCAAGCGGATAACGAGAGACGACAGGCGGCCGTGCGCCCGGACGTCGGACGGGCCGCGATCTGTCCCACCGCCGTGCGCCATTCGGGGATCGTATTCGTAGTTGGAACCGGATCAATGGCACGCTCTTGCGGCGGGCACGAAGAGCTTCGATTCATGTTCTTCACGTAGGTCTGCGGTTATCCGCGAAGCCGTCGCGCGGGCGTTGCGCAGTTGGCTGCGGATCATCGGTCGCCGAGTGCCGTGGGGTCTGAGCTTGAGGTGAGCGAGGGAGCTGATCGGCCCGATCGGAATCCGCCGACCCTGGCGAAGGCGTAGCGGGCCCGATCTGGCACACCGCTCGGGGGGATTCGGCGGAGTTCTGGGCCGCCGAGATTGCGCAAGCCGCCTTCCGAAACCCGGTTGGACCGCTGATATCGTGCGGGGGCTGTTTCTCAACCCTTCCGGGGTAGCTCAATGGCAGAGCAAGCGGCTGTTAACCGCTAGGTTGAGAGTTCGAGTCTCTCCCCCGGAGCTTTCGTCGTCGTTTTGGCTGGTCAACAGTGGCAGGTCCAGCACCTCACCTTCCACCTCAGGGTCGTCGCGCGCTACGCGCGATCTCCTGAGACGTCGTGCGTGAGTGGCACGACATTTGTCGCCCTTGGCGAAGGCGTTGAGGGCCTGTGCGAGCAGTGCATCGCCGCTCCTCCGACGCGTGCTCGTAGCGCACCACCATGGCGACGGACTTCCAGCCGCCCCGGCTCATGATCTCCTTGGTGCTGGCGCCGGTGGAGGCGAACATGGTGGCGGCGAAGTGGCGCAGGTCGTGGAAACGGACCCATTTGAGGTCGGCCCGCCGGCGTGCAGTCTCCCAGATGACCCTGAAGTTGCTCGGACGGAGCGAGCACCTTTTCCTCTCGGTCAACCCTCCAATGCATCCGTCAGCATCGCCACAGTCCAGCCGACAGCGCCCCCGGCTCGATTCGAACGAGCATCCTCCGGTGTAGGACACCGTTGCGCGTCCAGTCGCGCCACGGGGGCATGGGACCGAAATCGGTTCAGAGCCACCACCCGGAGCCGACCCCGGGGACCTCAGCCGCACCAGGGCTGCGCTCTTCCCACTGAGCTATGGCGGCGTGGCCTCGTCGACTGGACTCGAACCAGTGGCCTCTGCCTTCGGAGGGCGGCGCTCTTGTCCATCTGAGCTACAACGAGCTGGCAACCCTCATGGGAGCTCTCTCGAACCTCACCTCGGTACACAGGTTCATTCTCGATCTGGTCTCAGCCTCGCAGGTAGGGGACACCTCCCTAGGAATCTGATCACATGCCTGGCCAGCTAGGGACCCCCCCCTTGCCGGCGTGCTGCACCTCTGGCAGCATCAACTTGAACAGGTGCGTCACAGCACCGCTTGGCATTGGCGCACCATGTTCGGGGAGGACGCCATGGGCACGAAGTTTCGCCATCTTGGCCGCGGAGGCTTCAGTATCCGAAATGGGGACAGTCCTCGCCGAGGTGCCGGTGCTGGACTAAGCGCGTGGACGATGTTCCTCGTTGGTGCCGTGAGCATACTCCTCGCCGTCAATGCCGCCGGCGCCGATGCGGCTCCGACTGCCAATGCAGATAGGAGCGTCCAATCGGTGCCCGGGACCTCGGCTCTCAACGGTGTCGCTTGCACGTCGAAGGCCTCATGCGTGGCAGTCGGATCGGTGGACGGCGAGGGCGTCGTGGTGCCGATCGACAATGGGGTCCCCGGGGCCCCCGAGGTCATTAGCGACACAGACACCCTCACGTCGGTCACGTGCACGAAACCAGAAACGTGCATCGCCACCGGTCTTGCGGAGACACAGGTGCCGGGCGGCCCAAACTCGACCGGCGGCGCAGTCGTGAAGATCAGCGACGGCCAGGCGTCCCTTAATGACATCTTCGACGGCATCGGCATGGTTTACACACCCGACACGGTGTACGGGCGTGTCGGTATCGCCTGCTCCGACACGGCCCACTGCATGGCCGTTGGCACCTCGACTTTCGAGGCCGGATTCGGCGACAATATTCTCAACGAATACGCCACCCCGTTGCAGTCGATCAGTCCGGTGTCCATGTCGGGCGTCGAGTGCGTGAGAGGGGACTGGTGCGTGGCCGACGGACAGACGCAGTCTCCCCCGGAGCAACGCTATCCGGTCGGTGCCGCCGAGTTCGTTCAGATCGGCGGTGCGAAGGGTCACATCTCCATTGGAGCGATCATCGGGTTCGCGGAGAAGAGCGATCTCTATGCCGGCACGTGCCGTGGATCGCTCGAGTTCTGTCAGATGGCGGGTGTTGTGGGTGACGAGGGTGCCGTGTTCTCGGTGGTCGGGGAGTCCTCGGGTCTCACGCGGCCGGTTGCAGGCACGAGCTCGTTGAACGACTTGGCCTGCTCCGGTTCGTACTGGTGTCTCGCCGTCGGCCAGACGACGGCGGGCGAGGGTGCCGTCGTACCAGTTGGCTGGGAGGACCCCACCACGTTGCAGACGGTGACGGGAGTGGACCAGTTCAACGGGGTCAGCTGCCCGACCCAGCATTTCTGTATCGCCGTCGGCACGACTGGCACGGGCAACAGCACGACGGGGGCGATCGACACCTTCCCGGTCTGGGGCTGAGCGTTAGCCGCTGACATGCGCGTCTTCCTCGACGTAAGCGGGCCGCGCACAAAGCGGCTCGTCGGGGGCAGATGCCGTACTGGAGCGCCTATGGCAAAAGGCGACCCCGAGTGAAACGAAGTCCGTCAGTCGAACAACAGCACCCCCAACGGCACAGCAACCGGCCAGGATTCGAACCCGGAACTGGAGATTCGTAATCTCCTGTGATCATCCGTTTCACCACCAGGGCTTGGCGCCACAGACGGGTTTCGATCCCGTTGCCTCCGCCTTGACGGCGGGGCGCTCTCCCGATTGAGCTACTGCGGCACGATGAGGCTTTGACCGGGCCTCTCCG
Source organism: uncultured Acidimicrobiaceae bacterium (assembly GCA_963744935.1). GTDB lineage: Bacteria > Actinomycetota > Acidimicrobiia > Acidimicrobiales > RAAP-2 > Bog-473. Next base: position 145,094 of record CAVUVM010000013.1, on the reverse strand, counting down.
GTGCTCGGGAAGATGGATTCGAACCACCGTCTCTCGGTCCAGAGCCGAGCGTCCATACCGCTGGACCACTCCCGAAGGCTGAGGTGCGAGGTCACCGCTGTTCTGGTTGAACGGACTCGAACCGCTGACCCCCCGGTCCCGAACTGGGTGCTCTGTCCAAACGTCCGGGGGCCTCGCTAGGTTGAGAGTTCGTGTCTCTCCCCCGGAGGTTTCGTCGTCGTGTTGCTCGGTCGTTGTGGTGAATCCAGGCGATGCTTCTCAGTCTTGAGACTCGCCGCGCAATGCGTCCGACCCGGTTTAGGAACGACCTCTTCGGCGCAGACCTGCTCCGGCCTGCTGGCGGACATTGGCGCATTTTGTTGAAAGTGCTCAGGAGATAGGACACGAGATGCGAGATGAACGATTTCCTCGGCCCCTTCTGCGGCGGGCCACATGGGAGAGCCTGGACGGATCGTGGGACTTCGCCGTCGATCTCGACAGTGAGTGGGAGCACCCCTCTTCGGTCGACTTCGACGCGCAGATCCTGGTGCCTTTCTGTCCGGAAACCGTCCTCAGCGGCGTGAACTTCAGGGGGGACCTCAACCGATGTTGGTATCGCCGAACGTGGCAGGTACCAGCCGAGTTCTCGCTAGACCAGCGAGCCATTCTTCACTTTGGAGCGGTCGATTGGGCGGCACGGGTGTGGGTCAACGGTGAAATGGTCGGTTCCCATGATGGGGGGCACACTCCATTTGCCGTCGACATAAGTCACGCCGCTTCGGCATCCGGTGAACTCGAAATCGCGGTGCGTGCGGACGACTACCCAAGACGAAGGGACCTCCCTCGAGGGAAGCAGGACTGGACATCGAAACCGCATGAGATTTGGTACACCCGCTCCACTGGCATATGGCAGTCAGTGTGGCTGGAATACACCTCAAAGACATACATCGCGGAGCTCCACTGGACATCGGCCCTTGAGGGTCCGTCGATATCACTGAGCGCCGAAGTCCGCGGGGATCCACGACCGGGTGACCTGATGCGTGTCCAGCTCTTTCTGGGAACGCGGCAGTTGATCGACGACCGGATCGTTGTGACTGACGTATGTGACCATAGGGTCGACGTGCGCCGGACGTTCAATCTTCAGTGCGCCGCGGGGGAAGATCCAACGGCCTTCTTATGGAGTCCTGATCGCCCCACTCTGATTGATGCCACCATCAGCTATGTCGCCGGAGATGAGACTGACACAGTCGAAAGCTACGTGGGGATCCGCTCCATCACCGTCGAGCGTGGGCGCATTTGGCTAAACGGTGAGCCCCTTACCCTCCGGATGGCGCTTGACCAGGGATATTGGCCCGACAGCGGGCTTACTGCTCCCGATGTGGCGGCATTGCGTCGAGACGTCGAGCTTGTCAAGGAGCTAGGTCTCAACGGTGTTCGCAAGCATCAGAAGATCGAGGATCCTCGATGGCTCGCCTTCTGCGACGAACTAGGTGTCCTTGTCTGGGAAGAACTTCCCAGTGCACACGAATTCTCGAACAATGCGATCGTTGCCTCCATGACGGAGTGGATGCGGGTCATCTCCCGAGATCGTAGCCACCCGTCCATCATCGCGTGGGTACCCGTGAACGAATCATGGGGCCTGCCCGACCTCATACACAACGAGCAACACCGTGCAACCCTACGAGCACTCACGAATGTGACGCTCGCACTCGATCCCGATCGTCTCATCAGCTCGAATGACGGCTGGGAGACGTCTGCCGGAAACGTCATCGGCATTCACGACTACACCCAAGATGCGGCGGTGCTGTCGTCACGATACGCATCTGCCGAGAGTGTCAGCGAGCTGTTTGGCACCTTCGGACCGGAATTGCGAACATTGACCCTGGACGGGTTCGATCTGGAGTCTCGAGCAATCGTGCTCTCGGAGTTCGGCGGTATCACGCTCGCCGAGGATTCACCTGATGCCTATGGCTATGGCGATGCCCCCACCGTCGATGTGTGGCTCGAGCAAATCCGTAAACAGTGCCGGGCAGTGCTGTACAGCCCGGTGGTTTGCGGCTACTGCTGGACACAATTGACAGACACGTTTCAGGAGACGAACGGCTTGGTTCGCATGGACAGGACCCCGAAGGCACCACCCAAACGGGTGCGCGCCGCCCTCGTGGGATGGCGTCTCCCCGACGAATGACCTGAACGAGCAACGTTACGCGTCTGTTCGGAGCGAGACTGACTATCGGGGCTCCGGTGGACCGATTTCAGGGGGTCAGGCCAACTGCGACACCGCGCACGATGGTTTAGTAGGGACTCTTCGGGAGGGTGCTGGTAAGAGTCCTCCTCCTGGGGGCCCGCTAGGCTGTGAGTTCGAATCTCACCCCACCTCACCCCCGGAGCGCTCCGCGTCGTTCTCGCTGATCGGAGCGCGTAACTCGAGGAGCTCTCCCTCCTTTCCGTCCGCTTCTCCAGCGTCGTGCGGCGCTACGTGCGCGATCTCCTTCCGACTCCGAAGCAATCGGAACCTTGCTCGAGCCCTTTGTGTAGGGATTGAGCTCCTGCGCGAGCAGCGCGCCGCGCTCTTCCGAGGCGTGCTCGTAACGCACGACCATGGCGCCGGACTTCCACACGCCGCGGCTCATGATCTCCTTGGTGCTTGCACCGGTGGAGGCGAACATGGTGGCGGCGAAGTGCCGCAGGTCGTGGAAGCGGACCGCCGACCGCTTGAGCGCTGGCCGCTCAGGCTGGGGAAGGCCCGCCGGGACCGGAGGCTGGACGGTTTCGGAGCGGACGACGGAGAAGTGGGGCAGTCAGATGAGCGTAATAAGTGTCGATAATCATCTCCTGCTGACATGACGAAGATCTAGCGCGTCCGCCTGAGCGACCGTGGATTCGCGACGTCAACGAGACCTCGACCAAAGGCGTCGATCTTCCCCCACCTTCCGGGAATGTCGAGCAACTCCAAGTGCTCAATCTCAGCTGGCAGGACAGGGTCAACGATCAAGTGGTCGCCTACGGGCTCGAGACCCAGCATCGTGCAGATCAAGAGCAGCGGGGCGCCAGTTGACCACGCCTGGGGACTACAGGCCGTGGGGTACTGAACCGGGTACTGGGTTACCTCTCGTTCGTATCCGCCAAAAGCCTCCGGAAGTCGCCCGTCGAAGCACTCCGCTGCTTGGAGGATCCCCGCGGCTATCGCTGCTGCCTCCCGTTTGAACCCGTAGCGCCTCAACCCCCACGCGATGAACGAATTGTCGAAGGGCCAGACGGTGCCTACGTGGTATCCGATCGGGTTATAGCGACCCTCTCCCTGGGCCATTGTTCGGATACCCCAGCCGGTGAACATACGTGGGCCCATGAGGTGCCGAACTACCGCGGCCGCCTTGGACTTGTCGACAATGCCACTCCATAACAGGTGACCAATGTTGGAGGTGAGTGCGTCCACTTGGCGACCGTCTGATTCGAGTGCGATGGCGAAGTACTCGCCGTCTTTCACCCAAAAGTCCCGATTGAACCGACGCTTGAGGTTGGCCGCCTCGTGTTCGAGCCGGTCGGCATAGGGAGGGTCGTGCCATACGTTGCGCGCCAGGCGGGCACCCCGCATCTTTGCGTCGTAGGCGTACCCCTGCAGCTCACAGGTCGCCCTCGGGAACCCCGGAAGGGTGCCGTCCCGATAGGAGATCGAGTCCCAGGAGTCCTTCCAGCACTGGTTCTCGAGGCCGGTCTTCTCGTTCCGGCGTTGATAGGACAGGTAGCCGTTCCCCTGGAGGTCGGCGTACTCGTCGATCCAGTTGATAGCGGCACGGGCCTCGAACTCGAGGCTTCTTACGAGCTTCGTGTCGCCGGTCCAGCGTTCGTACTCATCGAGGAGAACGACATAGAGGGGCGTGGCATCGGCACATCCGTAATAGGGCGAGTGGGGACGCTCTTCGAATGCGGTCAACTCCCCATAGCGCATCTCGTGTGGGATACGACCCGGGTCCTCGTCGCGAAAGTCGTCGATCACGGTACCCTGACGCTCCCCGAGTGCCAGAAGCGTGGTCGCCGCCAGTTCTGGAGTGAAGGGCAGCGATTGCAAGCTCGTGATGATGCTGTCCCGGCCGAACAAGGTCATGAACCACGGAAGGCCTGCAGCCGGCAGCGCATGATTGGGCATGGTGAGAGTGGAGAAGCGCAGTGCGGCAAGGTCCACCAGGCTCCGCTGGTAGGTGCGCTTGAGCGAGTCCAAGCTGCAGTTCAGGCTGGGGGCGTGCTCAATCCACTTGTCGAGGCCCCGGGCCTTGGCCGACCCGCTGCGTCCCGACTTGCGGGCTGCTTTCGGGTGATTGATCTCGATTCCTGAACCGAGATCAACAAGGACTGCTAGCTCTGTCGACCACTTCCCATGGGGCGCGATCTGAATTGAAAACTCCACGCCACCCTGATCGATGGCGGTTGCTTCATCCGCCACCACCTGGGTCTCTCGGACGTACGTGTCACGCTCGTACCCAAGGATGAGGCAGCCATCCTCGATCCGGTTGTAATACTTGCCCTTCTTCTTCAGGGCATCCTTTACCTCGAAGAGGTCGGCAAAATCGCTGGCTGCCTCTAGTCGGATTTGAAGATCCACCGGATCATCCTGGTGGTTGAGGAAGGTCAGCGATTCATAAAAACCGTCGGCGACCGTCCGCACCCGGATCACCGACAGCTTCGAGTCGACATAGACCGTGCCTGTTCCGGGCACCAGGAAAAATCGAGTCTCGTAGTATGCAGTGTCGTCGACCGTGAGCGCGTTCAGTCTCGAACCGTTGACCGAGAGGATCCACTTCGACAGATACCTGGTGTCGAGGGAGAACAGGCCGGTCGGATCAGTGAGCGACGCCTCGATGTCGCCCGTGTTGTCACTGACGACAAAGGTGTTTCCTTCAAGGATCTGAACCAGGTCAGTGCTCATCGCTGCTGAGCCACCTCGGTAATCGGTGCCACCCGTCCCGTCGAGCCGAGCCTGCCCGGGAAGAGCCGTTGGAAGGACATAAGCAAGCTCAGGTCGCCCCGAGCCACCAACGCGCCACGCAAGATCGCCGACATCGCTTGCCTGCGACCCTCCGCGATATCTTCAAATAGTCCCTTATCCAACTTGCACACCGCGTCAGCTCTCGTGTTCTTATGAGAGACAGTTACCTCCCCCTTCCGCACGGTGACATACCAGTGCGCCAACGAAGTGGCGTTCGAGATATCGAAGCGGATCGTTCCAGAGGTGGTCCCGAGAACAGGAATCTGGCCCCGAGTCGCAATGTTCGCAAAGAACGCGTCTACAGGGTCTTGTCGTGGCTTACTCTTTGTGATCATTCCAAATCCTCCGGGGGCGATACCCAGTCTCCTAGTGAAGCAATAACCGTCGGCGACCGATCGGCTACCGCGATGAAGTCCTCAACCGCGGCGAACAATAGACCTTCAGGATCTCCCGCACTCCTTACCTCGGCCTGCTCCATATCGCATCACGACGGTGGTACACGTCATCCAGGCAGTTGTTCGACGGAAAGCGTGAGTTGACGCATTCTCCTAGGGACCCATGACCCTATTGACAGCGTGAACCTCGGCCTACGCTGGTCGTCGGGATGGCACGATGGGGAGTGGGACGGAAGCAACCACTTAGCCAAGGTGATGAAACATCGCAATCAGGCCGGGCCATCAGCCCGGCTAATCCATTTTGATCACCGATCGGGCTCGACACGTCAAGGGCTGCTGCGGGACGGCGCTTCGCGCCGTGTCCTCGCTCGCCTTCGGCGTCTCTTGACATGGCGTGGCGGTCTCGGGATGGGGCAATCAAAGGCTGAGCGCGAGCGCCTCAGTTTCGTGCGCGATCCGTGCGCGAGTGAGCGGAAAGAAGGGGTCATCAGCGGTCATGAGCGGATAGACCACAACATTATCTAGCTGCGATTATTCCAATTGGTGCTGTTCAGAAAAGTCCCCCGGGGCTGCCGCTAGGTTGAGAGTTCTCAGCTGCTACGAGGGCGTACCGGCCAAGTACGAGGCCTGGATCTCGTCCACTCGCTCTCGCAGATCGACGGCTGTGCCGGAGATCGCGATTCGACCCCGATCCATGACGTAGACGCGGTCGGCTATCGCCAAGGCCTTGTGGACGTGTTGCTCGACCAGCAACACGCCGACCCCGCCATCAGCTGCGGCACGCAGCACCGAGAAAAGCCGATCGACGATGATCGGCGCCAGTCCGATCGAGAGCTCGTCCGCCAGGATGAGAGATGGTCGACGCGAGAGTGCCAAACCCAAAGCGAGCATCTGCTGCTGGCCACCCGAGAGAAGTGCGACGCGCCGATCGAGGTGCAGCTCCAGCTCTGGGAATATGTCGACGACCTTGTCGACGCTTGTGTGGAACACGCGAAGGTTCTCAGCGACGGTCATGCGCATGAACACTGCGTGCGCATCAGTCACGAGGGCGAGCCCTGCTCGGGTGCGCTCGTGCAACGGCGCACTTCTGACGAGGTCGAGGCAACGAACGACACCGCCCAGAGGCGCCAACTCTCCTGCCATCGTGAGGATCGTGGTTGTCTTGCCAGCTCCGTTCGGGCCGAGCAAAGCGACGACTTCACCTTCGCCGACCTCGAGGTCGACGTCGCGGACGATGCGGACCTTTCCGTAGCCCGCGACCAGGCCTTCAAGCTTCACCAGTGGCTTCATGCCGGTCTCCCAACTGGCGCGCTCACAGGCTCTTGCCGTGGTTCGACATCGCTGGGTTCACCCAAATATGCCGCAATCACTCGTTGGTCGGATTGCACGGCACCCGCCGAGCCATCGGCGATCTTCTGGCCGAAGTCGAGGACGACGATGCGATCGCAGATGTTCAGTATCAGTGCCATGTCGTGCTCGACCACGACGACAGCGACCCCATGGCGGTCAGCCACCTGCCGGATCATCTCGGCCAGCTCGCGACGCTCGCGTTCGTCCAAACCCGCGGCTGGCTCGTCGAGCAACACGATGCCCGGGCTGGCGATGATGGTCCGGGCGATGCCCACGAGCTTGATGGTGCCGAGGGAGAGCGCGTCGGGACGCTTGTCGAGTACGGCCCGTAGGCCGAGGTCGTCGACGACCGACCCGGCGAAGAACGACAACGTTCGAGAGTCGGGCATCAGCAGGTCGCGGACAAAGTACCGGCGTGAACGGGTGTCTTCTGCGACACGAAGGTTGTCACCGACGGTGAGCTCGTCAAAGAGCTCCACCGATTGCCACGAGCGGGAGATCCCGGCGCGTGCACGTCGCTCGGGTGACCACTGCGAGACGTCGGTGCCATCGAGCAGGATGCGGCCCGTCGATTGGCGGGTGAAGCCGGTGATGAGATCGAGGAGGGTGGTCTTGCCTGCGCCGTTCGGGCCGATGAGTCCGACGACCTCTCCCGGGGCGACCTCGAAGGAGACGTCGTCGACGGCGATGACCCCGCCGAAACTGACGGAGACGCCACGTACGTCAAGTGCCCGTCCGCGGCGCGACAGCTCGTCCGGCCCCGTAGCTGACTCCGTCGCGCTGGGGGCCGGCGCGGCCACCTGATCCGATTGCCGCTTGAGCCGTCGCGTCAATTGTTGGGCTTGTGACGCCCACAGCGCCGCAAGCCCGTCCGGCGATTTCCGGAGCAGCTGGATGACGCCGACGCCGCTGAGGACGGCAAGCCATGCGTCGACGTTATTCAGGTTGGGCAGCACGTTGTTCGTGATGGCAGAGATCAGTGCCCCCGGCGCGGCAGTGGCACCGGCGACCACCCCAGATACCCACCCGAGTCCGCCGATTACCCCATATTGGACCAGAAGGATCGAGCCGAAGACGTCGAAGGAGGTGAATTGCACGTTCGACTGCTGGAACGCGATGAGCACGCCACCGAGCCCCGCGATTCCGGCTCCGACCGCGAATGCGTACATCTTGATGCCGATGACGTTGATACCGAGCCCGGCGGCCGCTCGTTCGTTGCTGCGAACCGCAATCATCTTGCGACCGGTCGCTCCTCTGCGGAGATTGGCCACCATCAGGCCGACGAGCACGAGTGCCACCAGCATGAGCGCGGCGTATCGCTGAGGATGGAACGTCGGATCGACGCTGTAGCCCACGATTTCCGGACTCTTCACGACGATGCCTTCGAAACCACCCGTCATGCTCGGGTTGTCGAATATCAGAGCGCTGAACACGAGCGAGAGCGCCAACGTGACGATCGCGAGCGTTACCCCTCGGGTCCGGATGGCGGGGAGGGCAACGAGCACGCCAACCGCGGTCGCGGCCACGACGCCGATCAACAAGGCGACCAGGAACGGTACGTCAAGGCTGCTGGCGGATCGAGCCGCAGCCCACGCTCCGAAGCCGGCCAGCGCGTACTGGCAGAGCGACAGCTGGCCGGCGTAGCCGGACACGACGACGACCGACGCGATGATGATGCCAATGCCGAAGGTGGTCATGAGGGCGTCCGAGTAGCTCGGCGCGGAGAAGATGAGGACGGCGCCGACGATTATCGCGAGCACCAGCGGCACCTTGGCAACGCGACCGCTGCCCGGCAGCGGCAGCCGGGCGTTCGTCTCGCCGCGGGCCGGGCGGGCGCGGCCCGACGCCACGGCGACAACCAGGATGATCAGCAGCGGCACGGCCTGCGGCAACCCCGTCAGCGATTGGGTGCTGACGTGCCACGCGGTGGCGATGTCAGGCTGGAACAGCGAGAGCTCGCTCTGCAATACGCCTATGACGAGCGCGGCGCCGACTGTGAGTCCGAACAACGAGAAGCGGCCGACCAGCGCGGCCGCGAGGGCGGACAATACGGTGACCGACAGGATCGCCGCGTTCAGTGTGACGATCGGTGCCAGCAGGATGGCCGCCAGCGCGGACAGGAAGCCCGCGATCAGATAGTTGACGAGCTCGATCCGGGCCGGTGCCCAGCCGGCGATGGCCGCCACGCGACGGTTCTCGGACACCGCCGACGTCGCCAGGCCGAACAGCGACTTGCTGTACACCGCCCACAGCACCACCGCTAGCACGAGGGAGATGCCGATGAGGATCAGGCGATCCTCGCCGATGCGGATCGAACCGCCGAGCACGAGGTTACGGGTCGGCAGTATGGAATTGGGCTGGCTCAATTGGTTGCTCCACAGCAGGAGCATGAGACTCTCGGCAGAGGTCAGCAAAGCGAGCGTCGCGATCAACCGGCTCAGCAATGACGTGTTCCGCAGGAGAGCCATGACCAGGTACGTCAAGAGTCCCAAGAGGACACCCACGACTAAGCCCGCGGCGACGGCGAGGGGAGTGGGCCAGCCGAAGTCGTCACGTAGGGAGTAGCAGACGAACGCTCCAATGGCCCCGAGCGCTGCGGCTGCGAAGTTGAGGACGCCCGAAACTCGGTGAACGATGACCAGCGAGAGCGCAACGAGTGCCGTGAGCGCCCCAGTGGCGAGGCCGAGCAGTGCAAACTGGACGGTCCACTGGCTGAAAAGCGCCGTCGCCAACGGCATGGTCATGAGCTGAGCTTGAACGGCTTCGTCACGTCGCTGAACCCCGAGACGCTCACGTAGTGCCCGTTCTCTACGCGTACAAGCATCGCGTCCCGCGAGAAGATGCGGAAGCCAGCCAGCGACTTGATGCCGGGGAACGCAAGGGTGCTGAAGTCGAAGGGCGCCTCTTCTGGGCGATCGATGGGGCCGGCGTTCTTCATCGCATCGACGAGCTCGGTCGAGGTCAGGGTCGCGATCTCCGACTTCGGCAGCTTCTCGAGGATCTCGACCAGCGTCTGCACGTTCGACCATGCAGCGGTACTGGCGGGGCTGAGGTTGTTGGGGTTGGCCGGAAATCCCGCCTCCTTCAACTGCTTCAGCATCTGTTGGATACCAGGGTTGGAGGTGTCGGACGGCGGAGCCTGCTGGGTGAGCAGGTACATGCCGTCAGCGACCGATCCCAGCTGGTGCAGGACGTTTGGGGGTATCAGCGTCACCGCCGTGAGGATGGGGACCTTCTTTGCCGTGATCCCGTCTGAAGCGAGCGCGTTCAGGAACGGCACTGGGTCGGTCAGGATGATCCCAACCGATTCCGGGTTGGCTTGACCCACCTGTGCCGCGATGGGTGCGTAGTCGGTGGTGGTGGGTGGGACGAAGAGCGTTTGCACCTTGACACCGACGCCTTGAGCGACCTTCTGGGCGTCGGCGGCAAACGTTTCGGTTGCCGAGGTGTCGACGACTACCAGGAGGTTCTCCTTCTTGTGCAACCCGGCCGCGACCCCTGCCCCGCCGAGGACGAGCGTGAGCCCCGACGACGAGGAGAACGAGTCCGGATTGAGGAGATCGAAGACGGTTCCGCCCGCGGTGAGGACGCCTGGCAGCTGGGCGGCACTGGTTCCGTTGGTGAACGCCCCGCTCGACCCGAAGAGCGCGAGGGAGCCGTTACTCTTCGCCTCGAGGCCGCACTGCTCGGCAGTATTCGGATCGGACTTGTCGTCGCACAGATCCACGGCGATCGGCCGCCCGAGCGCACATTGGCTGTTGACGGCTTTGAGCGCCGCGGCGGTGGCGTTCTTCGTCTCCGTCGAGACGCTTGGGATCGAGAGTGGTCCGGTCAGGCTCACGATGGCTGTGAACTTGAGGGGTTTGCCGGTACACGACGGGTCCGTCCCCGCGATCTTGGTCTTTGCCACCAGGGAGCCGCCGGCCTGCGCACCCTGAATGGAGCCCCAGCTCGCGACTGTGATGGAGCCCGCGAGGACCAGTACCCCCAACGACACACGCCGAAGCGGACTACGAGCGAACACAATGACCCCCCGTCACTCGAGCGCCCTTGCTGTCACCGTCCTCCCCAAGGGCGAAGAAGTACGAAATTTCAAACTAAACAAATGTTCAAAGATCACTTTTGCATATCTGCACGGTCTTCGCGCCGTGGCTATCACCCGGCCGCGCAACGGGTTCTGGCAAGCGCGGTGGCAGCAATGGACGGATCCCGGTTGGGCTACCGGGGCGGCCACCCAGGTTTCGCCCCAGGGGCTGGGCGGCCCCAGGACCAGCGACATCAAGCCCGCAGGCCTGCCCTACCCGGTAGTGGTCACGACGACAGATGTGTTGAAGTTGGTCGACGAGAGGGACGTCACCTCGACGCCGTCGGTGGCCGTGACGACTTTGTGCTGCGCCGGGTGGTCACCGCTGTCGGTCTTGTCGTTGCCCAGCTGACCGTCATTGTTGTCCCCACACGAATACACGTTTCCCGAGGTATCCAGCAGGTAGCCAGTCGTGCCACCCGAGGCCACCTCACTCAGCGGGGGAACGTCGCTCGTGAAGTCGGTCACGGACACTCCCCCGTGAAAGGTGGTGGTCGTGATGGAACTTCCGTTGCACAGCTGCCCGTCGGTGTCGTCGCCCCAGCCGTAGTAGGAGCCGTCAGCGAGAATCGCCATGGTCTGGCCGTCACCGTTGGAACCGCCGCCCTGCGTCACCGTCTGGTCCGGGAAGGGTGCGCCCGTGGGCTGGTCGATTTCCACCGGCCCCGGCAACGGCACCTTGTACGCGATGTAGCTGTCGTTCTGCGAGTCGTATGTGACCGGTGGGGTGTAGCCCAACTGGTCAAACTTGTTGTCGCCCCACACCCAGTAGGTGCCGTCCTGAAGCAGGACGCCCTCATCCGACCACGATGCCGTCATGAGCACGACAGGCGAGCTGTCGGTGATGCCCTGCACCGGCACGGGTGTCGAAGACGACTGCGGGATCCCCATGAATGTCGAATCATCACCCAGATCGCCATCGTTGTTGGCACCGCACGAGTACAGCGTGTTGGTGGAGGCCACGTAGTACGTCGCGTGACTACCCGCTCCAGCCATAAGGGTTACGCCCGATGGCACGTAGCCCTCCTGGGTCAAGTCGATGGGCGTCGTCACCACATTGGCATTCGGCGGATTCGCAGGAATCGCCTCGTTTGGGATACACAACTGGTCGTACTGGTTGAAGCCCCACCCATAGACATCCCCGTCACGAGCCAGCGCCATGATGGTGCCTTCAGGACCAACGAGCGCCAGGCTCTGGATCTGTGGAAGGTTGTTCACGTGATGGAAGGTGGTGGCGACGACAGGATTGGCTTTGCCGTTCCCGAGCTCTCCATCGGCGTTCTTGCCTGCCGCCCACACGGTGCCTTCGTTGTCCAAGGCGTACGTGTCCGAGTTGGTGGTGACCATCTGCACGACGTCGCTTGGACCACTCGCACTGTCCAGTGAGACCGGCGCGTCCCCGAAGAGCACTCCCCACCCCTCGGTGTTGTCGGTCGGCTGGGCACCTGCGGGCACTGCGAACAAAACCAGGCCGCAGAGAGCGACCAGGAACACAATGAGTTTGCGCATGACTCCTCGATCCGGACGCTTCCTGGGACAACAGCGGAAATCACTCTACTGAGTCATTCCTCCAGAATCCCCTGGGCTGAAGCGGAGCCCCGGGAGTGTGAACTCATCGTGACAAGTGTGACCGTCGCACCTACTGTGACGTGGTGGACGTCGTGAGATGTCGCCCGAGGAATTGAAGCGACGGTGGCTCTTGCGCCGTAAAGAAAGCACCGGTGTGGCATCCCTGGGAGAACTCGACCTGGGCGGTGGCGGGCAGCGCCTGGGCAAGAGCAACAACGCCCGGATGGAACGGGTCATCGTTACCCGAGGCCACTCGGACGGGCGTGCGGGTGAGCGCGCCGGCGTGCGTCACGGCGTCATCTTGGGCGAAGTCAGTCGCCGAGGCATAGGCGGCGTCGTTGACGGACAGTGCCTGCTCGTAGTTCGTCCATATCGCCGGGCTGATGGCAGCGACCGCGCTGATTCGGTCTGGGTATTTCTCCGCCAACAAGAGCGCGCCGTACCCGCCCATGGAAATGCCCATCGTGCCGATCTTGTGCGGCGGCTCACCGAGGCTCATGCGCTGACACATGGGAATGAGCTCGGAGACGACCATCTCCATCGGGTTGTCCTCCGGGTGCGGGTTCCAGTAGCCCTCACCGCCGTCCACCGTGACCATGGCCATCGGCGGGAGGGGTCGCCCGTCGACGACGAGCGCCACCGCCTCACCCTGTGTCATGCCCGTGAGAGCGTTGGAGTGGTTCGCGCCTTCTCCGTGCAACATGACCACGAGCGGCAGGGGATTCCCGATGCGTGCACCAGGCGGCCACGCGACCGTGTACCCGACGGTCCGGTGACGCGCGTGCGAATAGAAGGAACCGGACACAGACCGACCGAGACCCGAGAAGCGCAACGGAGGACTGGCTACCGAACAGCCGCCCTCGATCTCGTCGAGCTCGTCTTGGCCGGGTAGGACCCCGTGCGAGATCAGCTCAACCCCGGCGACACCGGCCACGACGACCGCCGCGATCCCCCCGATACCGACATTCAAGATGCGCCGTCGTGAGAATCGCCTCGGGTCAGGAGACTCGATGTCGCGGGAATCGTCGGGTGTCATCGAAGTGCCAGAGAGCAGCGGCTGACCTGTCGGAGATCAGCGGGTCGAGAGACTGGGTGAGCGTTGCCCCATTGTTCGAACGGCTCGGCCGGCCATGGCCAAAGCCGCTGCCATCACCATGAGATCGACCAGGTCGATGGCACCGATGTGGAACAGATTGCGCGGGCCCGGTCCGCCGTCGAACACCCACATCGCAGCACCGGTGACGAACGCGGCCATGACGAGCGTGGCCGCCAGGGCCAATCGCCTCTCGCAGCGAAGCACGCGCGATGAGAACTCGAGTTGTCGGACCACGTTGGCCGATCCGACGATCGCAGCGAGCACCGCTACGGGACTCATCAACATCCAGACGACCTCAGCGGTTGGAAAATCCATCAGTGCGGTCGGGTGAGCCCAGTACGAGGAGACGGAGAGCGTCGAGGCCCAGGCAAACGCGGCGACGCCGCCGGGGACGATGCCCTGGCTCGACCAGGCGTGCGCCCCGGTGCCTGGCCAGCCGTTCGCGAAGTGATGTGAGCCGACCAGCAAGAACCCGACGCTCGCGATTGCGATGAGCAATGGCCGCAGGATCTCTCTGGCCAGACCTCGAGCGAAGCCGCGCCCGATCGTCGACAACACCGGGATGGAGGCGCCAATGCACAGAGCACCCAGGGCCACGACCGATGCGGACATGACCACCATGGCCCACGACGTGGCCGGGGTATCGGGAGCCGACCACTGCCAACCGATGGTCAGCTGCGACCAGATCGCGCACGCGAACACCACGAAGATGGTCAGAGCCCCTCCGATCGCGACCAGGCTGTGGCGCTCGCTGTCGTGGTGGTCGAGCGGCTGGCCGCCGAGCCCCGCGGCGGCGAATCGGGCCACGACACCACTCAGCGCCACGTCGAAGCCTCGTCGCAACGATTTCGGCCGCTCCTCCATCTCCGAGGTGAGGAGCTCCACGAACTCCACGCCGTAACGGCTGCGCCACCCCCTGGGATACCACCGCAGCAATCGCGCTGCACGCCGCCGCGTCGACTCGTTCGGGGTCATGCCGGTCCCCATGTGCCAGCCAGGCGACGGAGCCCGAGGTCAGCAATACGACGCTGCGCGGCTAGATGGGAGCGCAGCGCCTCAGCCCCCACGGCCGTCAACTTGTATGGACGTCGTCGGTCGTCGCTTTCGACCGATTCGATCAAGCCCTGCCCCTCCAACCGGCTCAGAGCTTCGTAGAGCGTTCCGGGAGCCAGTCGAACATTGGCGAACCGCTCGATGTCCTTCGTGAGGGCGTAGCCGTGCTTCGGGCCCTCGGCGAGGCTGGAGAGAATCAAGGTGGCCGGCCCGGCATAGCGCCCGAACCCCGCGAGACGCTCGTTGGCGTCGGAATCTTCGGGTTCTCTCTGCTTCGAGCGGGGCATCAGAACCCAGACTATATCGGCTAACGATCTATCGTCAACCGATTCATCGAATCGTGACAAGCGTCACATGTCGTGCCCGATTGGTGCCCGATTGAACGGTAGCGAGGAGGTCATGGGCGATCGCCAGCGGACGCGGCGCACCGCCGTCTCTCAGGGATCTTTCGAGCGGGTCGGCTCTCACTTTTCGTGTGGGAGCGGTGGCCCTCACGTCATGATCCGAGACCATGACCAGACCATCCACTGGCGTCGCTAGACCCACTTGACAGTCTGATTCGGAACAGATGAGGCAAGTTTTGAGTCAGGCGGCGAGTCGTGCCGTGCGGACTGCGTTGTCGAGCTCGCGCTCGTAGGTGCGCCAGGCGGCCGTGAGTGGGCGAGGTGCTGGTGGAGATGGTCGCGCCAGATCAGCCAGATCGGTCAGGGCCGGAACGATGACACGGGTGGCGAGCTGGGTGAAGAAGGCGCTGACGCGCAGGCCGTGGGGGGTGACGCGATAGATGTTGGAGCCCTCGACGCGCTCGATGAGGCCCTTCATGCGTAGGCGTCGCAGGTCATAGGAGGCCTGGGCCGAGGAGTACTCCGCCCGCCAGTGGGCGGCCATCTGGGTCCGCAGGGACTTATTGGTCAGTCCCCCAATGACATGGGCGAAGGCGGCGATGGAGCCGAGCAGCGCCATGGTGCGGGGGTCCCCAAAACGCAGACCCGGGGCGCGTTGGCCGTCGTGGACGCTCGGGAGCACGATCGATTCGAGGGTGGCCGGATCGGGAAGCCCAGGGCGTCCCTCGCCCAGGGTGGCCAAGAAGCGGGCGTTGGTGTCGGCCCCGGCGCGGCGCAGTGCGTTCCAGTTCTCGGCGCTGAGGGTCTTGTGCAGGGCGAAGTCGCTGGCGTTGTTCACCGTGGTCTCGACACGCAAGGCCCGGCCTTCTTTCAGATAGGCCTTCGCCTTCGACGACTTGTAGTGGATCTGGAGCTGAGGGGCCGTGTCGCGGGTGATGACCTCGGTGGCGAAGCGCCCGGGGGTCTTGCACCGGGCGCCGCTTTGCACCTTGCGGTCGACGAGCAGGGAGACCCGTTCGGGACGACCGAGGTCGAGGTGGTCGCCGATGGCGGCTTCGAACCAGGCCCGGGCCCGGCGCGGCTGGTCGAACACCGCGGTGTCGGAGACCTCGAGCTGCGCGAGGGAGAAGGACCACTCGAAGCCGGCCGAGCGATCGTGGGCGCACAGAGGGTCCGGGACGACGGCCATCATGCGGGCCAAGAGCGCGCGCAGATGACCCGCACCGAGTCGAGCGCAGATGCGATGCGCTGCGGCGGGATCCTCGACGCTGCGCAGCCCGTTGTCGAGAGCCTCGAAGCCGATCCCGGCCTTGGCGAGCTGGCACTTGGCCCATTCGTGGCCGTTGGCGCAGCACCACAGTGGGTAGGGCGCGTAGGTGCAGACCTTGAGGAAGGCCGGTCCCCATTCGTGGTCGGCGAAATAGAAATACCAGTGGTCGGGCACCGAGGACTGGCGACGCCAGGCCATGTGCGGATGGGTGGTGCGATGCCCGGCGTGGGTGTCGTCGACGTAGCCGCGCCACGCCGAGGTGCGCTCCTGGGCCTTGCCCACCAGCACCAGTCCGGCTCGACCGGCGGCTGCCGCTTCGTCTTGAAAGGGCCGCGCGGTGTCCTCTTTGGACTCGCCCATCTTGAAGCGCACGACGGGCACTCCGGTGTTCGCCTCGAGAGCCTCGAGCTCGGCGACAAGACGGTCGTGGTTGCGATGCAACAGGGCCGGAGAGGGAATCGTTCCGCCGCGGTTGAGCGGGAACTTGACCAACCCGAACTCGTATTGGATCCCCGGGATGTAGCCCCGGACCCCGATGCGATCCACCGAAGTGCAGCGAAAGCTGACGTGCTCGTCCAGTAGCCTGGCCACGGTCCCCATGGCGACCTCCTCTCCGACCGTTGCCGCGGTCGATCAGCAGTTCTGTGTCGGGGAGGACGTTATGGGGACCTTCACGTTCTTGCTGGTAGCCGCGCGCCCCGATGGCAGAGGGCCGGCTTCGCCGGCCCGGCACCGATTCAACAAGAACCAGGTCGCCCCGCCGCGAGCGAGCTCAGACCAGGCTGGAGGTCGACAACCGTGAGCTCACCGCGACGACGGTGTGCGTCTGAGGTCGCTCGCTAACCGTAGGTGAAGCGGTCGACCGAGTTGGTCTTGGTCTTGGTGCCACCCGCGCTGACGGTGACGTCGACGGTCTGGCCGGCCGTTCCTTCGGGCGCAGTGACCGTGATGGTCCGGCCGTTCGAGGCGACCGAGATCACCGTCGTGGGAGTGCCGCCAAAAGACACCGTGGTCGCACCAGTGAATCCTGCTCCCTGGATGGTGACCGTCGCCCCTCCGGACTGACTCCCAGAGGTCGGTGAGACAAATTTGATCGCCGGCCCATAGTTGAATTGATCCGGGGCAATCGAGGTCCCGCCCGGGCCAATGACCTTTACGTCGACGACTGACGTCGCCGTCCCCGGGGGCGCCGTGGCGACGATCGACGTCGCGGACTCCGACACGATGGTGCCACGGGTTGACCCGAAGTCGACCGCAGTCGCGCCGGTGAACCCGCTGCCCGAGAAGTAGACGGTGGTTCCTGCGACGCCGAACCTCGGAACGATCCACCCGACCCTGGGGGGCGGAGGCGGGGCTGTCGTCGTGGTCGTGGTGGTGGGCCCGGTTCCGGACGACCCCGAGCCAAAGGCAGCCACCAGGTCCTTGTACGAGTGGATGTTGCCGTCGGGGATCGGGTTGACGTCGCCGACCGCTCGTCCGATGGGCGTGCAGGCGTTGGGGCACCCCGACATGGAGGAAGAACCGTAATCCCAGAAGGTGGCTTCGAAGACATTGTTCGACTTGATCCACGACGCCATGTCGCCGACGAAGGTCGGGTCGTCGCCGCCGCAGGTCCCGTTGTTCGGTGCGTTGACCGGCTGGCCCGCGTCGCACACGCCCCAGCCGAGCCCCCATTCGGGCAGGACGATCGCTTTGCCCTCCTGCGCGGCGAACGTCGACAGCCAGTTGAGCCCGTAGGACTCGGTCTGGATCGTGTCGAACTCGCTCTGCGCGCCCGGATAGTAGGCCCATGCCGTGTCGTAGACGTCGAGCCCGACGTAGTTCACGAAAGAACTGCCCGGATAGTAATTGGCCAGATTGCCCACATCGAGGTCCCCGGCGGTGGGGTTCCACTCGAAGCTGAAGTTCGCACCCGATACCGCCCGCATGACCGTGACGATTTGCTGGAAGGCGGCAATGAATGCGGCTGGGCAGCTGCCGGCGGCCCACGGGAACCACCCGCCGTTGAACTCCCAACCGAGGCGGACGACCGAGGAGCCGAAGCCGTTGTTGATCAGCGTGTGCGCAACCTGCGTCCATTCCGAGTTGAACGCGCCATCACCTTCTTGTGACAGGCCGGAGCAGCTGCCGCTGGCGTCGTCCATATTGGTACTCGGCTTGTAGGTGTCGGGGAGCATTGGGATGCCCCAGATCATGGAGAAGCCCTTGCCCTTCCACTGCGGGTACGGCCAACTCGACTGCGTGATCGTGCTCCACGAGGCACCCGACTGGAAGTCCATGGCGAACTTCACGGCGCCGTCGAGCGAGGCCTTGAGCGCGGTGGGCGGGGTCGTGGCGGCGTCGTAGGCGCCGAGCGCGGGCTGGGGCGTGTCAGCCGACGCCGTCGGCACCGACGGGGCGGCGTTGGCCAAGGCGAGGCAGAGCGCGCCGACGCACGCGAGGGCGAGTGGAAGGGCGGCGAGCTTCTTGATGGTGCGCATCGTCGAAGGACGCGCTCGATGGGAACCGGCGAGTGGCATTGGTCTCCTGCGTGGGGGGGTCAGGGCCGGAAAACGTGACGAGTCCGTTCGATAGGACGGCGAGTCGCCCTCAGGTGCTACCCGAACAAAGCTCTCACAACACGTCTAGCAAAGCACTAGGAAAGCTATAACGCACGGGTTAACGTTGCGTGATCGCACAGTAACACGCACGCGATCGCCGGGCCCACGGAAGCGGCAGGACCAAATAGTGCGTGAGCTGGGATTATGGCATCCGCAGCGTAGGTCCGCAGCGGGCTGAGCTGGAGGGACTCAGGCGGGAGTCTTGAACCTGAAATTGACGGAATTGCTGGTCCCGCCCGGTGTCGTCACCGTCACCGGCGCGATGCCGGCGCTCTCCGCCGGCGTCACCGCCGTGATCTCCGTTTCCGAGTTCACGGTGAAGCTCGACGCGGGGCTCGATCCGAACGTCACCGCGGTGGCCCCGCCGAGGTTCGTCCCCGTGATCGTGACTGTCTTCCCCCCGGCCGTAGAGCCCTTGGTGGGGCTGATGCTCGTGATCGTGGGAGCCAGGTACGTGAACGTGTCCCTCGTCCCCGCCGTGCTCACTCCTCCGCTCCCGGTGACCGCGGTCACGGCCACCGTCGCGCTGCCACTCGGCGCCACTGCGGTCACCTCGGTCGCCGACTTGACCGAGACATGCGTCGCCGGAGACGAGCCGAAGAAGACATATTTCGTCCCACTGAGCCCGGTGCCCGTGATCGTGACGGCCGTACCGCCGCCTCCCGGCCCGCTCCGTGGGTTGAGGTTCGTCACGGTGGCGCCCGAGGGCGGCGCGTAAGAGACCGTCCCGCTGAAGGTCGTGCCGTCAACGCCGACGGTGAACGCGTCGCCCGAGTTGAGCTGGAACCCCGTGGTGTAGAAGGTCCCGAGGCCGAATGCGACCTTGGTGGACTTCTGCTTGCCCACCGTCAGGCCGATGCAGTTCCCGGGGATGCCGGCTCCCCACGCATTCGTCGTGTCGTTGAGGAAGAGATTGCCGTACTTGTAATCACTCCCGGTGCCACTGCAGCCGATCGGATAGGTGGGCCGCGACGTGGCGAACCCTGTTCCCGTCACGATCATGATCGGATTGGTGGCCGACCCGCCGAAGGTGACACCGCTGATGGTCGCCGTGGGAGTCGTGAGCTGATCGACCGAGTCCATGCCCTGGTCCGCGATGTAGACGTGTCCGTTGTAAAACGTGGAGCCGAGATCGCCGAACACCCCGACGCCGAGCGTCGACAAGGTGTTGGCCGTGACAGTGGTGCCGTCGATGGGACTCGACGAGCTCGACAGAACCGCCACCGTGCCGTAGTAGTTGACGTAGAGGTTCCCGAGAGTGTCAACGGACAGGCCGGCGGCGTCCGTCAGACCGGACACCAGCGTCGCCGGCGTGTCCGTCGTCACAGACTGCCCGAAGATCGTGGTGGTCGACTGCGACAACACGTTGACGGTCGCCGCCCCACCTACCTGATTGCCGATGTCGGTGTAGAAGAGGTCGCCGGCAGGGTCCAGTGCGAGGAACCCGCCTTGGGTGAGGCCCGTGACCAGCGACGATGGGGTGTCTGCGGTCACCGACTGCCCGAAGATCGTCCCGTTGGCCTGGGGCAACACCGAGATCCCGTTCTGGGTGGCGTAGTAGAGGTTGCCGGCCGAGTCGAAGGCGAGGCCAAGGGGATTGTCCAGCCCGCCGACGAGCGTCGTCAGCGTGTTGGCGGCGACGCTCTGACCGAAGATGGTGCCGTTTGCGGCCGGGAGTACGGAGATGGAGCCGCCACTGGCCCCTTCGTCGTTCGAAATGAAGAGGTCACCTGCGGAGTCGAAGGCAATGGCGGGCGTGTTGTTCAAGGTGACGAGGGTGTTCGCTTGTCCCGCCGTCACCGCCTGGCCGAAGATGGTGCCGCTGGTCGTGGGCCACACATTGACGTTTCCGTTGAACTCGCTCTCGTAGAGGTTCCCCGCCGTGTCGAACGCGACGTCGACGACCGACTGCTCTGAGATCTGCGGCGCGAGCTCAGCCCCGCCGGCAGTCCCTGTCTCGAGAAAGGGAACCAGTGCGATCGCGCTGACGAGCACCACGGTCCACACCGACGTCCTGACCCGGAGGCGGCCGGTCCTCGGCTCGCCTTGCCCTGCCCCACTCGAGGCGCGCGCGACCCGGGTCAGCCCGAAGGAGCTGCCTACCATGAAGAACCTCCGCCACTTTCGCCGATAGACGTTTGCCATAGTCTGACGGCGTCGACCTGAACCTTCAAGCGCCGTCCTGGTTTCGAACCGCGGACGCGTGATCGCAGCGCGATGGCCGTGTGAACACCGGGCGACGTCCCGGTCAGGTCGGCGTACCCAGCGGCCGGTTGGCGCCGTCAGGAACCCGGCAGACACCGGTGGGGACCCCGCCAGACGACAGCCAGAGGGCCGACGGTCAGGACGTCGGCTGCAGGGGAGCCTGCTCGCCCGCTGCGGACGAGGGTTCGGCGCGACTGGCGCCGTCGAGACAGAGGGACCTCAGGTGCCGCGTGAGCAGGTCGGACACCTCGGCGCGATGCCGGGCCAGCATCAGCCCGTGGTCCAGGCCCTCGATGACCTGAATCCGGCAGTGATCCTGGTCGAGGGTGGTGCGGTCGGCGGGTGCACCCTCGAAGAAGGCGACGGCCTCGACCTCGCCGCAGATGCAGAGGATGTCGGTGCCCTGCGCCGCCGTCTCCTCGAGCCAGTCGAGCGGAGAGCGCTGACGGGACCGCAGCCGACCGACGGCCAGATAGGCGTTGCGCGCAAGGCGCAGGATCTTCCACGACGGCAGCGACCGGTAGACGAGCCGAAGGTCGCCGACCGGCTTGGCGAGCTTGCGCCGAGGGTCGAGCGGGCCGGACTTGATCTCGGGCGGCTGGAACCGTAGGAGGGGGTTGACGGAGAGGACCGACAACGGGTGCAGGTCGAGGGCGCTCTCGAGCGCCTGATAGGCCCCGGCACAGAGCCCGACCAGCACGACCGGCACGACAGCGCCGGTGGCGCTGGCGGCGCCGGCGGCGCCGGCGGCGCCGGCGGCCGGAGCATGGTCGACGTGGTGCACGATGTCGACCATGTCATCGAACGCCTCGGGTGCGCGCACGAGGTTGCGCTCCTGTCCGGCGCGCACCGGGCTGTCGCCCAGACCGCTGAGATCGAAGCGGTAGCACGGAAGGCCGAGGGCCGCCCAGGTGCGGCTGAGCTCGACCCACATGCGATTGGGCCCGCTGTGAGGGTCCCTGCCGCTGTTGAGCAACAGGATCGACGGACCGGTGGGCTCGCCCTCCCCGGTGGTCGCGATGCCGAAGAGCCCATGCGGCCCGAGCGCGACGATTCGCTCCGTGACAGGAATGCCCTCGCGGCTGCGCGCCGAGATGTGGTCCCGGGTTTCGAGCTCGTGCTGGGCGGCGCGCTCGGGTGGAAGCACGTCCTCGAGCCAGTTCATGATGTTCTCGAGGGCCAACGTGGGGACCTGGCTGAGGAACGGCTCGACGTCCATGAGCTCCGCTTGGCCCACCGCGCACATGCGGTCGACGCGGGCCTCGTCGACCCCGAACGTCCCCGCGGCAGAGCGGTCGGATCGATCGAGGACGAGGGCATGCTCGACGGAGGGGAGCGAGGCGGGCGCCACGAGCGCGCCCAGCGCCTCTGCCGTGTCCGGCGTGAGGACGTAGCCGGCCAACTCCGTGCCGCCGTTCTCGGGCCGGGTCTTGCCGTAGAGGAGTCGGAACAGGGCCGACTGCTCCCGTAGGAATTCGCGTCCGGAACCGCACGGGTCCCACAGCACGACGGCGGCGACGGATCCGCAGGCTTCCGCGGCGCACGCAGCCAGGAGGGCGCCCATGCGCATGCCGACCATGACGAGGGGCCCGTCGCCCAGGCTGCGCGCCAGAGCGACGGCGTGGCCGATCGAGGCGAGCGCCGCGTCGATCCGCCCGGGGTCGTCGTCGGTGCCGGCCGAGTCCCCGGCGCCGTCGTAGTCGAAGCGGATGGCCGTGATGCCCCGGGCAGCCAGAGCTTCGGCCAGCATGCGGAACGTGTAGTGCGCGCTGATGTACTCGCGCAGGAGTGGCTGGCAGAGGATGGCCGTTCCCCGCGAGAGCCCGTCGCCGGGCTGATGCACCCATCCGAAGAGCGGCCGGTCCTCGGGCCCGAAGTAGAGCGGGGTCGCCGTGGCTGCTTGAAGCATCTCGGCCGTCACGACTACTACTGGCCCTCGGGCCGGATCACTGCGGCCACGGTCGAGTTGAGGGCCCGCACCCGGCCCGCGGGGGGTGAGAGGGGTCGCCGTCGAACAGGGTGACGATCCGTTCGGAGCCTGGTGGCAGGTGGAACCACGAGTCCGAGGGCCGGTAGCCGGGTGCGTTCACCGAGACCCACTGCGCGAAGCGGCGCGTCGTGACGTGCAGCTGCGGCGCGTCGCCAGTGCTGATGGCGACAGCGCTGAGGCCGATGTCACCCTCGACCGCCCGGGCCTGGCCCAAAGGCAAGGTGACGTCGTCTGAGCGCACAGCGCCCGATTCGTCCTTGAGTATGACCGCGATGACGTCGTACTTGGGCGGGCCGAACCGATAGGCGTAGTTGAGGTCGGTGAACTCGTCGAAGAGGTGGGCGAGGTTGACCACTACTGCGTCACGGGCCTTGACGCTCACCGGATGAACGGAGCTCTCCCGCAGGTTCTCGCCGTTGGTGAAGAGTTCGACCACGATCTCGCCCGTGAAGGGGTCGGCCGTGTCGTTGAACACATGGGCGCAGATCCCGTTCAGCCCTTCGTCCATCAGCAGCACGCCGATCGCCTCGGAGACCCGCCGCATGGCGAACCACGGTGCCTTGGGGTGACCGCTCACGTCGATCAGCCCCCAGCCTGCGCCCGGTGCGACGTCGTTGAAGCCCAGCACGAGGCCGCCCCCGGCCCGCTCGTTGCAGCGCCACTCCGTGAAGACGGTCTGCATCAAGTAGGCGTTGGTGGCCCGGCCGAGGTCGAGGGCGCGCTCAGCGTCGGAGTAGCGCTCCCAGAGCGGGTCCACGCCGAAGACCTCACGCATGTAGAAGGAGCGGACGTCGTCCATGTCCCACGAGCGGCCGGGGTCGTGGTGCACGCCCACCTTCCACCGTGGGTCGTGCACGGCCAGGTTGGCGCCTCCCAGCCGGGTGACCGCGTCGGGCTCCGGCGGGGTGGCGTAGCACAGGGTCTCCGTGGCGAAGCGGACGTCGTCGCGGCGCAACGCGTTCAGGGGCCGCAGGTAGCCGCCGATGCCGAAGTACTGGCTCACCCCGGTGTCCGGCCGGTACACCGGGTCACCGCCGGTGGGGTTCGACGCGACGAACTCGACGCCCGGCAGCAGTTGGGCGGTCAGCGAGGGGATAAAGGAGTCGAAGAGCTCGGACTCGTAGCCGGTGCGGCTGCCGCCGTTCATGGCGGCGATTTCGGCCACCTCCTGGTTGCCGCAGACGACGGCGAGGGAGGCGTGGCCCGAGAGGTCGGCGAAGGCCTGGCGCAATTCCGCACCCACGCCGGCCACGAAGGTCGCGTCGTCGGGGTAGTCCATGAACGCGAACATGCAGTCCTGCCAGACCAAGATGCCGAGCTCGTCGCAGGCCTCGAGTACCGAGCGGTCGGCGTAGACCGTGGTCCCGGGGATGCGCAGCATGTTGAGGTTGGCCTCGCGGACCAGCTCGATCCGCCGCCGGATCTCGCCGGCGTCGCTCCGGAAGCTCACCGGATCGGGTGGGAACCAGTTCGCCCCCCGGACGAAGATCGGCACGCCGTTGACCACGAAGGTGAATCCGCCGTCGGAGCGGTCGACCTCGATGGAGCGGAACCCCACCCGGCCGAGCGGGTGTTCCACCGCCCCGATGCGCACGGCGACGTCGTAGAGCGGCTGGGGACCGTGGGTGTGGGGCCACCAGCGTTGGAACGCAGTGAGTGGCAGCGACGCCCGCAGGGTCACGCCGTCGTCATGACGCTCCACCTCGAATGGCGTCTCGCGGTCCAGGCAGACGAGCACCGCCGCCTGGTCCTCGGCCCAGGCGGGAAGCGTGGCGAAGCGGAGCGCCGCGTCGACACGGCCGCCGTCACCCTCACAGGAGGCGATGACGAAGGCGTCGAGGACGGCAGCGAGAGGCTCCTGGTCGGCTCGAATGATCTCGAGCGGCTTCCAGGGGCCGACGGTGCGGGGGGTGCGGGCCCAGCCCGGGATGCGGCCGAGGAGGTTGGTCCGGAACCAGCGCAAGGCCTGGTGCTCGACCTGGCCCGTCTTCCAGCGCGGGCGCGGGCGGCGCGTGGCCAAGGCCGGGGTGAGCGCCTCGCAGCGGACGACCACTTCGTTGTCGGCGTTCAGCCGGGCGAGCGGGACCGACGAGCGCACGAACATGTTCTCGGTCCGGGCGACGTGGGTGCCGTTGACCCAGACGTCGGCCAGCGTCGCGATGCCGTTGAGGCGAAGCTGCCACGTCCCGGGCTCACCGGGGAAGCGGCAGCGGAACCACCAGTCCTCGGCGTCGTAGTTGTGGTCGGCCACCTCGAGCGAGCCGGCGCCGGCGCCGGCGAGCGCCTCGGCCGCGGTCCCGGGCACGGCGGCCCGGATCCACTCCAGCCCACCCAGCAGCGATGGGTCCGCGCTGTCGAGGCGACCCGGTTCTGTGCGCGCGCACGACCAGGTCGAGTGCTCGAGCAGGTCACGCATGGAGCTGGGCCGCCGTCGCGTCGATCGCTTCCTCCCAGGCGGATTCCATCTCCGACATCGCGTCACTCGAGCGCGACCTGCTTGCCCCGCAGCGCCCGGGCGAGCAAGAACTCGAGTGCCTTGGCCTTCTTGGAGACGACCAGGAAGGCCTCGGCCGCGCCAGATCCCTCGTCCTCGTCTCCGGCGAGCCAGCGGACGTAATCGGCGGCCAGCTCCGCGTTGGCACCGCATTGGCGGATTGACCCGAACGCGTACCGGTGAAAGGTGTCCAACCCGGCCTCGATGAGCCACGGGAGGTCACCCTCGATGCGCTTGCGCATCTCGCCGACGGGGTTCGAGGCGGGGCGACGGGCCAGGTGGTCGCGCGCCAGCTCGATCGCCAGGGGCCACGGGTTGTCGTCGAGCCGGAGGTGCTCGAGGTCGATCGCCTCGGCGTAGGGGGGGATGACCGCCAACGCCTCGTCGGCGATGAGGCGCTCGTAGTCCTCCCCGTCGAGCTCGTAGTAGCCGCCGTTGTGGAAGTAGCCGATCCGGCCGGCGTCGTCGTCGATCATCTGGACCGCGACCGTCGTCTTCTGGTGCGCGCTGCGATACGTCAGGCCCTCGGTGTCGGGGAGCCACCAGCCGTCGACATCGATGGTGAGCATGCGGCCGAGCGCGATCTGGTCACTCAGGTGCACCGGGAGGGCCCGCCAGAGGTTCACCTCGTAGGCGTCGATCCCGTAGAGGCGCCGCACGTCCTCCGTGGAGAACTTGAACATCCGCCACTGCTCCCCGTCGAAGCCGGCGCTGAGCAGGAACCCCATGGCGGCCAGCGGCTCCATCCCGAGCGCGTGCAGGACCTCGATCCAGAGGTCGGCCGCGCAGTTCGACTCGAGCCACATGCGGTCGTCAGCATGGACGCGATGGGGCACGTACGCCTGCGGCACCAGATCGAGGACCTGGACCCTCACAACGTGAGCGCTTCCTTCACCTCCGCCGGCCAGCTCTCGAGCTCGAGCCCGTGGTGCCAGAGCAGTGCCAGCGTGATGCGGTCGACGCCGAAGGCGACGCAGGCGCTGTGGGCCGTTTCGCCGTCCTCGCTGTGGATGGAAAAGGGGGTGCCGAAGTGGTCACGGTGGCAGTTGCCCGAGATGATGGCGACGTCGTGGTCGGGGCTCCCGATGGGCGTCGTGCCCTCGAGCTTGAGCACCTCGTCCTTCTGGTTGGTCGCCATGGCCGTGCCGAGGCGGCCGAAGAACGGATCGTTGGCCTCCACCACGGTCATGTTCAGGCCCAGGCGCTCCAGAATGGAGATGCCGACCTCGAGCCCCGCGTCGCGGTGCTCCTGCGCGGCGTCGGGCTCGCCGACGAACACGATCTCGTGCATCTGGAAGGTCTGCATCCGCGCCGGGTCCTCGCTCGGCTCGTGGCGAAAGCAGTAGCTCGAGACGTTGAAGTAGCGGCCCGTCGCGGGGAGTGTCCCCGTGCACATCGGGTAGACGGGGTGGCACGCGGCGGAGGCCAAGAAGACGTCGGCCATCTCGAGCAGGTCGGACCAGTCCTTGCCGGACTCCGAGCGCCGCAACAGTTCCGCGTGCTCCTTGTTGCCGCCCGTGAACACATGGATCGCGCCCATGAGGTCGGGGAAGGACTGGACGTAGTTCGTCTCCCCGAAGGTCGCCTTGTTCACGACGGGCGGGAACTGGATGCCCGTCGCGCCCAGCTCGGAGCCCCACGCGTCGACGAGGGCGTTGAGCCCGTTGGCGATGGCCGAGTACTGCGATGAGCGCCCCAGCACCCCGAGGATGCCGGTCGGGAAGAGATAGCCCGCCTCGACGAGAGCCGAGCCGAATTCACGTTGGTCGCTCATGGTTCACCCCTTTGAAATCGTGAGCATGTGTGCGTTGTCCGCGAGGATCCGCGTGTTGTTGATCATCACCGTGGCGCTGTAGGAGTCACGCAGCTGGCGTCCCAGGCTGAACGGCGTGCCCTGGGCGTAGCCGGCCATGCCGCAGAGCATGAGGGCCCCCGACACGATCTCGACGACCAGGCGCGAGGCCGCGACCTTGAGCGTGTTCATGGCGATCGTGAACGACATGGGCACCCCGGCGCTCGGCGAGGCGTCGAGCTGGTCGAACTCGTCGAAGGCGTCCTGCACGAGGGCCTCGAGCTGGCGCTGTTGGAGCACGAGCTCGGCCAGGGCGGGAGCGCCCTTGGGCAGCACGTCGACGTTCTTGCGCGCCTCGGCGCGGACCATGGCCCGGGCGCGCTCGACCGCGGCCGACGCGATGCCGCGCCAGACACAGGCCCACAGCACGTGGGAGACCGGGAGCATCGTCCGCTCGGAGATCTCGCCGAAGGGGACCGGCAGGATCATGTCGCGCGACCCCGTGGCGCGGAGCGCGAAGCCGGGGCTGCAGGTGCCGCGCATGCCGAGCGTGTTCCACTCGCCGGTCTGCTCGAGGCTGAGTCCCGGGGCGCGACACACGATGAGCACCTGGTCGCTGGCCGGGCTGTCCTCGTTGCGCCGCGCCGTCGCCAGGACCGCGTCGGCGTAGGAGCCGTAGGAGATGACACCGGCCGCCTTCTCGAGTTCGAAGCCCTGTTCGTGCGGCTGGACCGCGCAGATGCTCTCGCGCGTGTTGCCGCCGACACCGACCTCGGTGGTGGCCGAGGCGAGCAGCAGCTGCTCGCCGACGACCTCCTCCATGAAGCCCTGCAGGGCCGGGGTGTGCCCGTGGCGGACGACGCAGGCCACCTGCAGGTGGTGCATGGCCAGGATCATCCCGCTCGACGAGCACGCCTTGGCGATCTCGGTCACGCTCGCACCGGCCTCGGCCAGCGAGGCGCCGATGCCGCCGAACTCGACGGGGATCAGCGTGCCGAGCAGGCCGGCAGACTGGAGCGCTTCGAAGGTCTCGAAGGGGAAGCGTGACCGCGTATCGACGTCGTCGGCTGCGGCTGCCGTGACGTCGGCCGCGATCGAAGCCGCCCGCGAGGCGACTTCGGATCCATGCAGTTGTGTGGCGCTCATACCGGGTCTCCAATCGTGGCGAGGCTTGCGAGCGACGTGCAGATCGCCTCGATCGACTCGAAGGTCGACTTCTGCAGCATCTCTTCTGGGAACTCGATGTCGAATTCCTCTTCGAGGGCCAGCATCACGTTGACGCTGGCGTGCGAGGTCATGCCGGCCTGGAACAAGTCGTCGTAGTCCTGAAGCGACTCGACGGCCACCGGCAGCCGAGCGTGCTCGTCCAACGTTGCACGGACCCGCGCCTCGTAGGGGTGAGCTGTCTCAGGCATCTGCTGTCTTCCTTTCATGGATTGCTGGGTCATGGATTGCTGGGTCATGGATTGCTGCGAATTCGAGCAAGCCCGGCGTCAGGCCGCCGGGGAGGGCCAGGGCGGTCTCGGGCGGCGACCCGCACAAGGCGAACACCACCGCCGCGGCGTAGTCCCCTTCGTGGGTCATGCTGAGGGACAGGGAGGTGATCCCCGCCGACTCGGCCATCGCCGCGGCGGTGCCCGACAGCGACATCGCGCAGGATCCTTGCGGCTGGCGGCGCACTTCCATGCAATTCCAATCGGGCTGATAGCCCTCCGGCTGGAGCACCTTGATGGTTGCTTCCTTGGCGGCGAAGCGTGCGGCCAGGGATTCGGTCGACCAGCCGCTCGGCGTCCGGCAACAGTCCAGCTCATGGGGGGTAAAGATCCGTTGCAGGTAGCGCTCGCCGTGAGCGCGCACCGCAGCCTCCACGTCGCGCACGGCGGCCAGGTCCACGCCCACGCGGCAGGCGGAGGCCGACTCGGGGGTCCTCATGCCAGCACCGCCGATCCCCGCAACGAGTGGATCAGCGAGCGCCACAGCTGGGGGATCTGGACCCGGAGCGGCGTGATCACCAGGAACAGGACCCAGGGGACGAGCAGGAGGAGGCCGACCGGTGGCGGCACCATCGGGAGGAACAGGGAGGGGGCGAGGATCAGCGAGATCAAGAGGGTCAGCTTCATGGAGTAGGTGGCGAGTTTGCGCATCTGGTGGTCCCCGTAGAAGAACGCCGCCAGCGCGAGCACCGACGCGATGCCGAAGCCGTTGACGCCCCACAGCTTGACGAAGACGACGGAGAGCACGGCCAAGATGATCACCTGGAGGGCGGCGGTGACGGCCACCGTCATGTTCCGTCCGAGGGCGTAGAACAACGAGGCTTCGATCTGCGCCACGGTGCCCAGCACGAACGCCAGCGACAACAGGCAGTAGATGGGCAGCGAGGCGGCCCACTCGTGGCCGAAGAGGTCAGGGATGACCCAGTGCGCGGCGAGGCCGAAGACGGCGAAGGGCACGCCCAGCGCGAGCGTGAGCAGGAAGGAGCCGCGCTCGAGGCCCTGACGGAACTTGCTGGGGTCGTCGCGGTTGATCTGTGACATCGTCACGATGCCGAGGCGGTAGGCGCAGCGCTTGGCGAAGCCGACCGTCTGGACGAGGTTGCGCGCGAACGAGACGTAGCCGACACCGGCGGCGCCGACGAAGGACCCGACCACGAGCGCGTTGACGACGGGGGGCAGGTTCACGAACAGGGACGCGGTCGAGTACGAGGTGCCGTGGCGGATGACGTCCTTTGCCGTCGCCGTCGACCAGGCCCAGCGGGGGCGCAGGCCGGAGAGGATGAGGCTGCCGATGAGCAGGAAGCTCTGCCAGGCGAAATAGCCGATGACGAGCGACCAGGCCCCGAAGTGCAAGATCGCCAGCGGCACGGCCGTGGCGTAGAGGACGCAGTCGCCGCCGAGCTCGAGGATGCCCATCTTCTTGTAGTCGAAACGCCGCTCGATGTACGCCTGCGCCGGCGCCCACAAGACGTTGATCGGCACGCAGAGGAGGAGGACCCGCAGGGGGAGGGCGACGCCGACCGGGCGCAGGAGCGGGAGGAGCGCGAAGGACAGCCCGATGGAGATCACGGTCGCCGCCACCGACGTGACGAGCAGGAGCGTGAAGATCTCGTTGTTCTGGCGCTCGCTGGGTTCTTCCTTGACGCGGATGAGGTAGATCTCGGCCCCCATCTGGCAGATGGTCACGACGACGGTGACGAACGCCGCCGCGGCGGTGTAGAGGCCGTAATCGCTCGGGCCTATCTCGCGGACGGTGATGATGATGCCGATCAGGCGTACGACCGCCCCGATCCCTTCGCGGCCGAAGAGGAACGAGGCGCCGCGCATGGCCCGCGACTGGATGTCGACGGCGCTGCCGCCGTTGCCGTTGGTGGCCGTGCCCGTGGCCGTGGCCGTATCGGCGGTGCCGTTGGCGGTGGCCACGGTGTCCTGGTGGGAACGGGTCTCGGTCATGGGAGGTCTTGGCTACGGCTCGGGCTGGGGCTGGGGCTGGGCCTGGGGCTGGGGTCCGGAGTCGAGCGGGAGAGTGTGGCAGTGTCGGCGGCGGTGGCGCGCGCAGGACACCTGTGCCGCGGCACAGCC
Source organism: uncultured Acidimicrobiaceae bacterium (assembly GCA_963744935.1). GTDB lineage: Bacteria > Actinomycetota > Acidimicrobiia > Acidimicrobiales > RAAP-2 > Bog-473. The sequence goes on along the minus strand of CAVUVM010000013.1, from coordinate 114,314 downwards.
CGGGTCCTTCCCGCGAATGAGCATTCCGCCTGGTGCATCACCCTGACACGCTAGGGACTCCCTGTCCCATGCGTGTGTGCTGCCTGTCTCGCTTTGAGACCCCTGGGCGACGCTCGGTGACAGACGGCTAGGAGACGGGCGAGACGGCACGCAAAGGTGCCTCGTGGACTGGGAAAAGGTCGTGCGGTGAAGGTGACGCCGGAGGGGGCGAGGTGGTTTTGGCGCCGCACGGGCCGGCCCGCGGGGTCCCGTTGTGGCCGTGTTGTCGCCGTGGGGACGTGCCAACGCGCGCTCGGGGGAAGGCGATCCCGGCGTCCACCGTCAGTCCACGCTGAGGTAATCCAACACGGGGGTGTCGGTGAACGACCTGGTTTCGCCTTGGTCACGAAGTTAACGTCGCAGCCAAAGAGCGGCGGCGGAGGGAGTCGGTAGGTCTCGCCGGTTCCCCTCGGCACCGCATCCGGAGGACGCGGCGCACTCGACGTCGTCGGGTGGAAACCACGTCCGAAAAGTGACGGCGGGCGTGCCTTGGGTGGGCCCGCCGTCACGCGCCGGTGCCGTGCGCGTGGGCGGATGGGGGCTATGAGACCTCTCCGCGGCGGCCGGACTCCACCGTCGTCTCCGACGAGGAGGACTCAGGGGTCGAGGGCGACTCAGTCTTCGGCTCAGAGCCGGCCTCAATCTCGTGGTGTGCGCTCGTGCGTTGCGGGGGCACGATCCAGACGCGCTGCCCGGGAGCGAGGTCGAGATCGGCCGCCGTGCCGCGGCTCAGCTGGACCCAGCAGGCGCCATCGTCGAGGGTGACGTCGACCTTGACCTCGAAGCCGAGGTGGGTCACGCGCGCCACCGTGCCGGGCACGGCGCCGGGATCCTCCAGCGGGACTCCCTCGTCGCGGTGCAGCGCCAGATCGTGAGGCCGCACCCACAGGCCGCCCAGACGCGTGGCGGGCCCGAGGAACGTGAGCACGAACTCGGTGGAGGGATGGTCGTACATGTCCGCGGGGGTGCCCACCTGCTCCAAGCGGCCGTGATTGATGATGGCGAGCCGGTCGGCCACCTCCATGGCCTCCTCCTGGTCGTGGGTCACCAGGACGGTGGTCACGTGCAGCGTGTCGTGCAGGTCGCGCAGCCACTGGCGCAGCTGGGTGCGCACCTGGGCGTCGAGGGCCCCGAACGGCTCGTCGAGCAGCAGCACCTTGGGCTCGATCGCCAGCGCCCGGGCCAGGGCCATGCGCTGGCGCTGGCCGCCCGAGAGCTGCGAGGGATAGCGGTCGCCCAGATGGGCCAGGCCCACGAGCTCGAGGAGCTCGTCGACGCGGGCCTTGATCTCGGCCTTGGGACGGCGCCTGACCTCGAGTCCGAACGCCACGTTGCGACGCACGGTCAGGTGGCGGAAGGGCGCGTAGTGCTGGAAGCAGAACCCGACGCCACGCCTGCGGGCCGGCGTGTCCGTGAGGTCCTCGCCCTCGATCCGAACGGTGCCCGTGTCGGGCGTGTCGAGCCCGGCGACGATGCGAAGCAGCGTCGACTTCCCGCCGCCGCTCGGGCCGAGCAGTGCCGTGAGCGAACCCGTCTCGACCTCGAGCGAGACGTCGTCGAGCGCCACGGCGTCCCCGAAGCGCTTCGAGATTCCCTCGACCCGGATGCTCATCTCAGGGCTCTCACAGCGTGGCCTTCGAGTGCCATTCGGCTCGCCGGCGATCGGTCACGGTCAGCATCGTAAGCACCAGGAGGGCGGCCAGGCACAGGACCACCGCCCCCACGTACGCACTCTGGGGATCGAGGTTGTCGATACTGGTGGAGATGAACTGGGTGTAGGTCTGGGTCTTGTCGGCGATGTCGCCCGACACGATGGATACCGCACCGAACTCGCCGAGCACGCGGGCCGTGGTCAGGGTGACCCCGTAGGCCAGGCCGCGGCGGATGTTGGGCAGGGTGATCCGCCAGAAGACGGAGAGCGGCGCGGCGCCGAGCGTGCCGGCCGCCTGCTCCTGCTCGGTGCCGATCTCCTGCAACACCGGCAGCACCTCGCGGACCACGTAGGGGAGCGAGACGGCGGCCGAGGCCATGATGATCCCGGGGACCGAGAAGATCACGGTGATGCCGCGCGCCGCCAACCAGTTGCCGAACCAGCCCGTCTTGCCGTACACGAGGATCAGCCCCAGGCCGATGATGACGGGGGAGATGGCGAGCGGGATGTCGACGAGCGCATCGAGCAGCCAGGCGCCAGGGAAGCGGTGCCGGGCCAGAATCAGCGAGACCCCCACCCCGAACACCGTGTTGAGCGGCACGGCGATCACCGCCACGATCAGCGTGAGCAACAGCGCGTGCAGTGCGCCCGGCGCGGTGAACGCATCCCACGCCGTGCCGAGTCCGTGCTGAAAGGCGCGGAAGAACACCGTGCCGACAGGCAGCAGGATGAGCAGGCCGAGATAGAAGAGAGCGGCGAAGCGCAGCGGCAGGCGCCAGCGGGAGCCGTTCACGCTGAGTCCGGGACGTCGAAGCGCCGGCGGGCCCAGCCGATGACGATGAGCACGACCAGTGCGATGGCCACCAGCACTACGGAGACGGCACTGGCTCCTGGGAGATCCCCGCTCTGGGAGAGGCTGAAGATGTACGACGAGGCCACCTCGGTCTTGAACGGGATATTGCCCGAGATGAGCACGATCGAGCCGTACTCGCCAACGGCGCGGGCGAAGGCGAGGCCGGCGCCGGCGAGGACCGACGGCAAGATGCTCGGCAGGACGATGCGGCGGAGCACCTGGCGCGGGCTGGCGCCGAGGGATGACGCGGCCTCCTCGGTCTCCGCATCGAGCTCGGCGAGCACCGGTTGGACGCTGCGGACGCAGAAGGGCAGCGTGACGAAGAGCAGCGCGGCGGCGACACCGAACCGTGTCCCCGCCAGGTTGACGTGGAAGGGGCTGTCCGCGCCGTAGAGCGCGAGCAGCGTGAGGCCGGCCACGATCGTGGGCAGGGCGAAGGGCAGGTCGATCACCGCACTCAACAGCGCCTTGCCGCGGAAGTCGTCGCGCACCAGCACGAAGGCGATGGCGAGGCCGGCGATGGAGTTGATCACGGCCACGATGGCCGACGCCGCCAGCGTCAGCTCGAGCGCGGCCACCGCCTCGGGTTGGGTGACGGCGGACCAGAAGGCACTCCATCCTCCGCTGAAGGCATTGGTGAGGAGAGCCGCCACCGGGAGGATGACGAGCAGCGAGAGGTAGGTGATGGCGAGGGCGGGGCCGCCGACGCGGCGGCCGACGCGACCCGCCGCGGCCAGGGCGGCAGGAGGCGTCGTGGGGGGGCGACGATGCCTCTGACTACGCCCTGACCTGCGGTCGGCGGGTTCCGCGGGCGCGCCCGGCTGACCGCCCGGGAGACCCAGGTCGGCGACCGATGTGCCCACCTCGCTGACCTACGACCCTGCTGGCCCGCTCTCCGTTATCCGCTGGCCGTGGACACGCCGAGCGACTGCTCGTCCTTGGCCACAATGCCCGTCTCGGGGTCGAAGAACTTCGTGTTCACCGATGTCCAGCCGCCAAGGCTGTTGATGGTGAAGAGCGTCTTGGGTGCCGGGAAGTGGAACTTCGCCGCGACCGAGGGCAGCACCGGGCGGTAGCCCTCCTGGCCCCAGACGGTCTGGCCGGCGGGGGAGACGAGGTAGGCCAGGAAGGCCTTTGCCGCCGGGCTGGCGGTCTTGGTCACCGCGATCGGGTTCTGAATGAGGATCGTCTGGGGTGGGGTGACGATCTGCACCGGCTCGCCCTGCTTCTTGGCGTAGAGCGCGTCGTCCTCGTAGTCGAGCAGCACGTCACCTTGGCCCGAGAGGAACGTCTGCAGCGCGGCGCTGGCACTCGAGGGCTGGGCGACGGCGTGGTGCAGGAGCTGGGAGAGGTAGGCCTCGGCCTGCGCAGGGGACTTGCCCTGCTTCACTTCGGCGCCGTAGGCGGCCATGATGTTCCACTTCGCGCTGCCGGAGCTGAACACGTTCGGCGTGATCACCTGCACGCCGGGCTTCACCAAGTCGGCCCAGCTGGTGATGTGCTTGGGGTTCCCCGGACGCACGATGAACGTGACGATGGAGTCGGTCACCATGCCCTTGGTGGGCGTGTCGTCCCAGCTGCTCGACACCAGGCCGGCCTTGGCCAGCTTGGCCATGTCGGGCTCGAGGGACAGGTTCACCAGGTCGGCCGGCAGCCCGTCGACCACGGCCGTGGCCTGTGTGCCCGAGGGCCCGAAGGAGGGCGAGATCGTGACGCCGGCGCCCGCCTTGGTCTTGGCGAAGTCCGCCTCTAAGACGCTGTAGGCGGGCTTGGGCGTCGAATAGGCGACCAGGTTGACGGTCCCGCCCTGGGCCGCGGCGGGGAGGGCGTTGAGCGCGGCGAGCGCCAGGCTCGCCACGGCGAGGGTCCCGATGGCGCCGGCACGACGGACGGCGCGCCGGGTGGTCGGTGACGCCGGGGTGGAGGGCGCGGACTGATACTGGCTCGATCTATCCATATCAATGACTCTAAAGCACGCGCACTTCTAAATCCAAGCGGTTTAGTTGGGTATTACCCGGTTCCCGGCGCAGATAAGCCTCTGAAGTGGGACGGGGCTGCTGGCGAGGGCCGCTGAGTGTGGCTGGTGGCCGGTGGCCGGTGGCCGGTGGCCGGTGGTTAGAGGTACCGGGTCGTTTCACCCGCCGGGGCGGAGGCCGCCACGCGGGCGTCGCGGGCCTCGAGCATGGCCCGATCCGAACGGGCCACCAGCTCGTCGAGGGTGAATCGGGTGCCCGCGGGGCGGGTCGTCCAACCGAAGGACACCTCGACGGGGGCCCCGACGAACTCGGTCGTCTCGGGCGCCCAGAGGTGCTCCATGATGCGGCTGATGATGGTCTCGCACTCGGCGCCGTCGAGGTTGAGTGCCACGGCCAAGAAGACGGTGCCTCCGATGCGGGCCAGCACGTCGACCTTGCGGAACGTCACGCTCAGCGCCCGCGCGACCGCCTGGATCGCCGCGTCGCCCGCGTGGTGGCCGACCTGATTGTTGAGCTCCTTCACGTTGCCGACGTCGACGAAGAGGACCCGGACCTCACCGCTCTGGGCGTCCGCCATCTGCAGCAGCGTCGCCCCGGCGGTGGTCAGGCCGCGCCGGTTCTGGAAGCCGGTCAGCTCGTCAGTGCGCGACAGCGCCAGAAGCTGTGCGCTCAGTTCCTCCATCTCTCGTTCGATCTCGACCCGGCTGCTGATGTCGCGCAAGACGCTGAAGAGGCGGACAGATCCGTCGGCGTCGTGCAGGCGACGGCTCGTTGTCTCGAGCTCGACGTAACGCCCGTCGCCATGGCGCAGGCGGACGACGCCGACCGAGCTGCCGCTCCGGTTCCGCTCGGCCAGTGCCAGTTGCCAACGCGGGTCCTCTTGGTCGATGAGATCGTCGTAGCTCAGGGCGCAGAGTTCCTCCGCCGTCATGGCGAGCATGGCGCACGCGGCGGGGTTGGCCGCGGTGATGCGCCCGTCGGCTGCCGCGAAGAGCATGCCGTCGCTGGCGTGCTCGAACACGGCTCGGTAGGCGGAGGTCCCTACCGTCTCGGTGTCCCGCATCGCCAATGTCGTTCCTCCACCACGCGCTTGGCGCAACGTGGAGTTCAGTCGGTTGAGCGATGGTACCTAACCGGGTCGCGACAATGGCGGTTCTCCGGTCGCGCTGTGACTTTCGGCCTGTTCAGGCCGCCCAGGCGTGGGCCGCCCAGGCGTGGGGCGGCCCAGGCGAGAGGCGCTCAGTCCTCGGTGTCGCCGGGCTCGTCGATGTCGTCGTCTTCGTCCGGGTCGACGTCGCCGCCGTCGGGTCCGGTGTTCTGGAAGCGCTCGAGCCAGCTACCGAGACGGCGGCCCAGCTCTTGGACGCCGCCGGCCGCCCGGTCCAAGATCCGAGAGAAGCGCTCCCGGTAGTGCGCCACGGCGTCCTCGAACTCCTCGGAGGGCGGCGGCTCCTGGCCCCGCCGCGCGTAGTCGCCGTCGCAGATGCGGTCGTACGCCCCGGTGTGGACCCACTCCATGAGCTCTTTGACCCGGCGCACCGCGACGGGATGCGTGAGGTTGAGCTCGGACCAAAAGCGCGCGTGGCGCGAGAACAGGTCGTCCTCGCTCTCGTAGTCGTTGGCCTGCTCCAAGAACGCGTCGAAGTTCATGCCGGGCACCGATCCGCCGGCCAGCTGCATCAGGACACGGCAGGGTTGCAACGGGTCGGCCATCACCAGCGCCGCCGCGCGGTCCGCTGTCAGCTCGGCGGCGCGCGCCCACTCCAAGAGCGCGAGGTACATGGCGCGCACCGGCAGGCCCAGGAGGAGCGAGCGCGGCAGCGCACCTTGGAGGAACTGGCTGAGCAGGACCAGCGCGGTCGTGTAGTAGTAGTGCTCGGAGAGGACGTGGGCCACCTCGTGCGCCAGGACCGTCTCCACCTCCTTCGTGTCGAAGGATCGGATCATGGAGGAGTTGATGATGACGATGGGCGTCTTCGCTCCGATCGTCATGGCGTTGATGTCTGGGCTGTTGATGAGGTAGAGGTCGGGCACGTCGCCGATATCGAGGATGCCGGCGCAGCGCACATAGGCGGCCCACGCGTCGGGGACCTGGTTGGGGCCGAGCCGGATGGCGTTGCCCATCACGATCTGGCGCAGGCGCCGCTCGTGCCCGAGATCGGTGAGACGCTTCACCACCGTGTCGAGGAGTGGCACCGAGTGCAGGCCGGAGGTGGCCGCCTTGTCAGCGGGGTGCTCGTAGGACTTGGGGCTGATCTGCTCGTAGCGGCGAGCCACCTCGATTGTCACCGTCGGCCTCCCTTTCGCCCAGCTCGGCGACCCGCGCGCGCTAGCTCGCGCCGAGCCGGCTGTTGTAGCTCGAGATGGTCTGGTTCACGTTCGACTCGGCCGTCGAGAGCGCCTTCGCCGGCGACACGCCCTGGGTGTACATGGAGATCTCGGAGTTCACGATGTCGGTCCGCACGTCCTCGTAGGGGCCGATCACCGAGCCCTGTGTCGCGGCGTCGTTCACGCCGTTGTTGATTTCGTTGTAGGCGACCTTGTACCCGGGGTTGGTTGTCCACAGGTGCTGGACGGTCGCCGTGCTGGCCGAGGACTTGCGCACCGGGATGTAGCCGGTGCCGGCGGCCCACGTGGCCTGACTCTGCGTGTTGCAGAGGTAGGAGAGGTACATCCAGGCGGCGGCCTGGTCGATGGCGGGCACCTTGTTCGAGATGTAGACGCCCGAACCACCAGGCTCGATCCCGCCCTTCACCGACGAGCTGTAGACGGGGAACGGCCCGATGCCGAGCTTGACGTTGGAGTACTGGCCACCTGCCAGCAGCTGGGTCACGGTGCCCAACGCAGCCGACGTCTCGATCGTCATGCCGTACTTGCCGCTCCCGATGCCGAGGAGGTTGTCGTACTCGTCGGGACCCGAGGACGGGTTCGTCGTGGCGTCGCCCGACGTCACCAACTGGTCGAGCTGGCTGAAGATCGACTGGGCTGTCTTGTTGTTGAAGACACCCTTGGTGGCCCGGCTGGTGCGACCGTTCTGGTTGTTCACGAAGAGGGTGTTCGCCGTCGAGAGCCAGGTCTCGAGGTGCCACGGGTCGAGGACGAGCCCCATGCCGCTGCCCGAGGCCTTGAGGGCCTTGGCGTCGGCGAGCATCTGGGTGAGGGTGGTCGGCGGGTCGGCCGGGTTGAGGCCGGCCTTGGTGAAGGCGTTCTGGTTGTAGTAGATGATCGGCGCCGAGACGGCGAAGGGGAGTGCCCACTGCACCCCGTTGACCTTCCAGTAGTTGAGCGGCCGCGTCAGGTAGTCGCTCGTGGAGTACTTGGCGGCGTTCATACACGACTGGACGGGCAGGAACGACTGGGTGTCGATGGCGGCCTGGGTGCGCTGATCCTCCAGCTGGACGGCGTCAGGCAGCTGGCCGTTGGTGAGCCCCGCCTCGTACTTCTGCCAGGTGTCGTCGTAGCTCGACTGGTTGACCAGGGTGACGTGCACCTTGCTCTGCGAGGAGTTGAAGGCATTGGTGATGGCGGCGAGCGTCTGGCCGTTGGCCTGCACCATGGAATTCCAGAACGTGATGGTCACCAGGCCCTTGTGGTTCTGGAGTGCCTTGAGGTTGCAACTCGGGAGGCTGCTCGCACCGGCTGCGGGGGCGCCGCCCGCGACGACGACGGTCGCGGTGGCGGTCGTGGCCGAGGTGACGAACAGCGCTGCGGCGAAGAAGCGGGTGAAGCGAGCGGTCCGCATGCCTATTGCCTAGCACCCCTGAGGTGCTATTTGACCGCACCGGCCGTGAGGCTGCGCACGAGCTGCTTCTGGAACACGATGAGGAGGATGACGAGCGGCACGAATGCGAGGACCGCACCGGCGAGCGAGACCGGGATCTGGGAGACCTCGTTCCCCAACAGTTGCTTCAGGCCGATCTGAACCGTGTTGAGCGGTGACTGCCCGCCGGTCGAGACCAGCGGCCACAGGTACTGGTTCCACGCGGCGAGGAAGGAGAACACCCCGAGCGCGGCCAGCGACGGGCGGGCGAGCGGCACGGCGACACGCGTCATGAAGCGGAGGTGGCCGTACCCGTCGAGTTGTGCTGCCTCCTGCAGGTCACGCGGGATCTGCAGGAAGGCCTGGCGCAGCAGGAAGATGCCGAACCCGGTGGCGAGGAACGGGACGGCCAGGCCTTCGTAGCTGTTGAACCAGTGCAGGGTCGTGATGGTGTCGAGGTTGGTGATGAAGGTCACCTCGAGCGGGATCATCAGCGTGGCGAGGCAGAGCACGAACAGCGTGCGCTTGAACGGGAAGCGCAAGAAGGCGAAGGCGTAGGCGGCCAGGATCGACGTGACGAGCTGGCCCACCACGATGGAGATCGTCATGATGGCCGAGGTGGCCATGTACTTGGACATGGAACCGCTGGTCCACGCCGTGACGTAGTTGTGCCACTGCGGGTCGGTGGGGAAGAGCGGTGGGGGCTGTTGAACCAGCTGGTCGGGGACCAGCAAGGAGTTCACGATGGTGACGTACACGGGGAAGAGCACGACGATGGCGCCGGCGGTGAGCAGTGTGTAGCTGCCGATCGTCCGCAGCCGCCGCCGCGGCTTCCTGAGGGGGGCGGCGTTCGTGTTGCCGTTGGCCACGTCGGTCACGTCGGTCACGTCGGTCACGTCGGTCACGTCGACCACGTCTGTGCCGGGCTCAGCGGGCATAGTTCACCCGCCGCTCCAAGAGCCGCATCTGAATGACGGTCAGGCCGAGCATGATCAGGAAAAGGACCGTCGCCATGATGGCGGCCGCGCCCGGGTTGTTGTCGATCTGCAGGGTGTTGACGATGTTGTAGATGAGCACGTTGGTGTGGAGTCGGACCGCGTTGGTGTTCCCGATGAGGATGTCGACTGCACCGAAGGCCTGGAACGCGTAGATCGTGCTGACGACGACGGCGAAGAAGATGGTGGGGGAGAGCAGGGGCACGGTCATGCGCCAGAAGCGCGTCCAGGCGTTCGCACCGTCGATGCGGGCCGCCTCCAGCAATTCGTCGGGCACCGATGACAGCCCGGCGGACATGATGATGAAGGCGAGCCCGAGGAACTGCCAGATGGTGATCAGGGCCACCGCGGGCAGGGCCCAGGTTGTGCTCTCGAGCGCGGGCGGGCTCGGGTTGATGCCGAGCCACGGCAAGAGTCCGACGACCGGGTTCAGCAGCGTGCCGAAGACGACCGAGGCGACGGCGACCGAGCTCACGACGGTGGACGAGAAGATCATGCGGTAGACCGCCATGCCTTTGAGCTTGCGGTGGGCGGCGACGGCGAGCGCCAGGCCGAGGATCAACGAGATCGGGACGACGAGGACCACGAAGATGACCGTCGTGACGAGGCTCTGGGTGAACTGAGTCGAGCTGATCGTGGGCCAGATCTGGTGCAGGCCTACGTAGCGAGCCGGGAGACCGGGCACCGGGGGCGTCTCGTAGAGCATCAGCTTGAAGTTGCGCAAGAAGGGATAGAAGGAGAAGGCGCCAAAGAGAACCATGGCGGGAACGAGCAACAGGTAGGCCAGCGCCGCCTCCTTGCGCAGGCGCTGGCGCAGGCCGTGGCTCGGACGAGCTTTCGTGGGCGCCGCCGGCGCCGGAGCCGGCGCGGCCACCGTCATGAGGCACCGCCCAGCCGGGCACCGGTGGTGGCGTCGAAGAGGTGGAATGCCTTGGGGTCGGGGTCGACGGCGATGCGCACGGGCTCACCGAGGGCAGGCCGCCGCTCGTTGGGACCCTGGCGCACGATGACGCGGGCGCCCGTCTCGGTGTGGCAGATCACGTGGGTCTCGGCCCCGAGGAGCTCGACGATGATGACACTGGCGGCGATGGGACCGTCCGCACTGAGATGCAGTGACTCCGGCCGCACGCCGAGCACCACGTCGGGCCCGGCGCCACGGACCGCCTCGGCCACCGAGTCCGGCAACGGAACGGAGGAGCCGGGAAAGGCGAGGCACAGGGCGCCGCCGCTGACACCGTCGGGGGCCCCGCTCTCGACGAGCATCCCCTCAATGAGGTTCATGCCCGGGCTCCCGAGGAAGGCCGCGACGAATGCATTGGCCGGCGTGCCGTAGAGCTCCTCCGGCGTGGCCACCTGCTGCAATCTGCCGTCCATTATGACGGCGATGCGGTGTCCCATCGTCATTGCCTCGACCTGGTCGTGCGTGACATAGAGCGTGGTGGTGGCCAGTCGCGACTGCAGCTCGACGATGTCGGCGCGCGTCTGCACACGCAGTGCGGCGTCGAGGTTTGAGAGCGGCTCGTCCATCAAGAAGACGAGGGGCTCGCGCACGATGGCGCGGGCGAGCGCGACGCGCTGGCGCTGGCCGCCCGAGAGCTGCGCGGGCTTGCGGTCCAGCAGCGCGCCGAGGCCGAGCGTCTCGGCGGCCCGCTTGACCTTGGTGGTCCTCTCCTCCTTGTCGACCCCGCGCTGGCGCAGCGGGAACTCGATGTTCTTCGCCACTGTCAGGTGCGGGTACAGCGCGTAGCTCTGGAAGACCATTGCCACGTCGCGGTCCTTGGGGTCGACGTCGTTGACGATGCGGTCACCGATGGAGACTGAGCCGTCGCTCAGCTCCTCGAGCCCGGCCACGAGGCGCAGCGCGGTGGTCTTGCCACACCCCGACGGGCCCAACAGCACGAGCAGCTCGCCGTCGGTGACGTTCAGGCTCAGGTGGTCGACGGCGATCGCGTCGCCGAACCGTTTGGTGACGCCGTCGAAGCTGACCTGTGCCAACGAGTCCCCTTTGGTCGGCCGTAGCCCGGCCTCAGTCGGTGCGCCGCGACAAGCGGGTGTGCCGCACGGTAGTGGGGCGGCGCGCCGTGAGCACGGAACATGGGCGCCGTGGATGTGCCACCGCAGCCGCTCGACGCCGGATCCTTCAGGTCTGGCTCGGCAGCTCCCTCTCACGTGGCTCAGCTGGTCGCGCTCAGATGGTCCAGCTCAGCTGCTGGGGATGTTCCATCCCATCGCCTCGGCGATCTCCTTGCAGGTCGGGCAGAGGCCGTAACGGGCCGGGTTGCGTCCCGGCACCCATTCCTTGCCGCAGAGCGCCCGCACCGCCGTCCCGGTGACGATGCCCTCGACCACGCTCGGGCCGGTCGAGACGAACTCGCCGTCCTTGGGGCTGTAGCCCTCCAGGACGATGTGGGCCATGCGGTCGTGATCGCCCTCGTCGAGATTCTGCTCGGGCCGTGCCGGCGCCAGCGTCGTCGACCCCGCCGCTCCCGGTTCCGGCGCTCCCTCGTTCGCCATGACACCCAGCGTAGGCACGCTGCCGACGGTCCCGACGGGCTGCCACCAACCCCCGACACCGAGCCCGACCGAGCCCCGACCGAGCCCCGACCGAGCCCCGACCGAGCCCCGACCGAGCCCCGACACCTCGTTTGCCCTGTATATGTATCCTTCCGAAACCCACCCCAATTACGGAAGGCTACGGCCATATCCTTCCGAAACCACCCCCCGGATCCTTCCGCAATCACCCCCAATTAACGAAGGCCGCATATACACACGCCGCAGCCTTCCCGCCCTGCTCCCGCTCCATCCCTGTCTCACTCCTGACCCACGCCCGCTCCGTCCCCCGCTTCTGAGGATCTGGTTCCCCGCAGCGGTGAATTCCCAGGTCGTGGCCGCCCCGCCACCCTGCCGGAACCGATCCCGGAGCCGGACCCCCCGGCCCGGGAATCAGGCGTGCACCCAAATGGTTGACCAGTCAGACGATGTTTGTCATTACGGCATTACACTTTGCCATTACGGCGTTACAAAAGGACACCCGATGACCAACGAAAATGTGACACTCCCATTGCTCCCTCTCACCTCAGGAGTGGTGCTGCCCGGGATGGTCTTCACCATGGCGCTCGAGTCGGATGAAGCCCGGGCCGCGGTCGAAGCCGCCCGCTCTGCCGGCGGCCGCCTGCTGCTGGTTCCCCACATCGAGGGGCGCTTCGCCACCGTCGGCGTGATCGCCGAGGTGATGGAGGAGGGCGACCTGCCCGGCGGCCTGCCCGCCGTGGCCATCCGGGGTGACCACCGCGCCGTCATCGGCACCGGGGTCCCCGGCACCGGCGACGCCCTCTGGGTGGAGGCCGAGCCCCTCGACGAGCCAGAGCCGACTCCCGCCGCGCACGAGCTGGCCCGCGAGTACCGCGCCGTGCTCGAGAACATCTTGCACACGAGGGGCGCCGGCCGGATCGCCGCGCAGTTGCGTGACATCACCGAGCCGAGCCGTCTGGCCGACGTGGCCGGGTACTCACCCGACCTCTCGCTCACCCAGAAGGTCGAGGTCCTCGAGACGCTCGACGTCGAGACGCGCCTGCGCCTCGTCCTCGGTTGGGCGCGTGACACGCTCGCCGATCTTGCGTTGCGCGAGAAGATCAAGACGGACGTCGAGGAAGGCATGGAGAAGACCCAGCGCGAGTTCCTCTTGCGCCGTCAGCTCGACGCCATCCGCAAGGAGCTCAACGGCCTGAGCGGTGACTCCGACGAGGGCGACCCGGACGACTACCGGGCCAAGCTCGAAGCGGCCGATCTGCCCGAGCACGTCCGCAAGGCGGTCGAGCGCGAGGTCGACAAGCTCGAGCGCACGAGCGACCAGAGTCCCGAGACGGGCTGGATCCGCACGTGGCTCGACACGGTGCTCGAGGTCCCCTGGGGCGTCGAGTCCGAGGACCGCTTGGACATCACCGAGGCCTCGCGCATCTTGGAGGCCGATCACGACGGGCTGGAGGACGTGAAGGAGCGCATCCTCGAGCACCTCGCCGTGCGCAAGCTGCAGGCCGAGCGCGGCCTGGTGCCGGTGGACGGCCGCGGGTCGGGAGCCATCCTGGCCCTCGTGGGCCCGCCGGGCGTCGGCAAGACGTCGCTCGGTGAGTCCGTGGCCAACGCGCTCGGTCGCAAGTTCGTCCGTGTGTCACTCGGTGGCATCCGCGACGAGGCCGAGATCCGGGGGCACCGCCGTACCTACGTCGGCGCCCAGCCTGGACGGTTGGTGCGGGCACTGCGCGAGGCCGGGACCATGAACCCGGTCATCGTCCTCGACGAGGTCGACAAGATCGGCGCGGACTACCGCGGCGATCCCTCCTCGGCATTGCTCGAGGTGCTCGACCCGGCGCAGAACCACACGTTCCGTGACAACTACCTCGAGGTCGACCTTGACCTGTCGCGGGTTTTGTTCATCGCGACGGCCAACGTCACCGAGACCATCCCCGGTCCGCTGCTCGACCGCATGGAGGTCATCCGGATCGACGGGTACACCGAGTCCGAGAAGGTCTCCATCGCCCGGCACCACCTCTTGCGGCGCCAGCTCACCCGGGCTGCGTTGCGCGAGGACGAGGTGGAGGTCACCGACGACGCACTTCGTGCCGTCGTGGCCGACTACACCCGGGAGGCCGGTGTCCGGAATCTCGAGCGCGAGCTCGGCAAGATGCTCCGCAAGGTGGCGACCAAGCTCGCCTCCGGCGAGCGTCAGGCCCCGATCGTGGTCGACAAGGACGACGTGCGCGGGTGGCTCGGCCGGCCGCACTTCTTCTTCGAGGCGGCGGACCGCACCAGCGTGCCCGGCGTGGTCACCGGCCTGGCCGTGACCGGTGCCGGCGGCGACGTGCTCTTCGTCGAGGCCAGCGTGTCGGACGGTCCCGAGGGCTTGACGCTCACTGGTCAACTCGGCGACGTCATGAAGGAGTCGGCGGAGATCGCGCTCTCCTACGTGCGCTCGCACGCGGAGGAGCTGGGGATCGACCCGGCGGCCTTCACGGGCAAGCGCTTCCACGTCCACGTCCCTGCAGGCGCCGTCCCCAAGGACGGTCCGTCGGCCGGGGTCACGATGACCACCGCGCTCGTCAGCTTGCTGACCGGCGTGCCGGTGCGTTCGGTCGTGGGGATGACCGGTGAGGTCACTCTCCAGGGCCGGGTGTTGCCCATCGGGGGTGTCAAGCAGAAGGTGCTGGCCGCCCACCGGGCCGGGCTTACCGAGGTCGTCTTGCCCGAGCGCAACGGTCCCGACCTCGAGGATGTCCCCGAGGAGGTCCGCGACGTCATGACGTTCCATTTGGCCGCCACCATCGCCGACGTGCTCACCCCGGCCCTGTCGGGGTCGGGCACGCCGGCCCAGGCGGCCGGCGACGAGGGCGGGCTGGGCGCCGCGGCCTGAGGCCGGGCAAACTGGCCGAGGGCTGCAGACTGCCCGAGGATTGTCGATCGGAGCGCACATGGACGACAAGGAGATCGTGGAGCGGATCAGCCTGCTCGCCGCGGAGGAGCAGCGCCTGGAAGAGGCGCACGTCGGCGAGGGGCTGAGCGACGACGAGTTGGCGCGCAAGCGCGACCTCGAGGTCACCCTCGACGAGATGTGGGACCTCTTGCGGCAACGCCGCGCCAAGCGCAGCGCGGGTCAGGACCCAGACGCGGCGGAGCAGCGCTCCGCCGACACCGTCGAGGGCTATCTGCAGTAGGTCGCGAGGGCGCCAGTCAGTTCGGCGCCAGTCAGTCTGATGGCATGCGCCGGTTCAAAGACGGCGAGACCAGCCCGGCCAACCCGCGCAGGTTGCCGATGGTGACGTCGAGCCAGTCGAACGAGTCGCGCCAAACGATGATCTTGCCGTCGCTCACGATGAAGCGGCCGTAGACCCAGAACCGCGAGGCGAAGCGTCGGAAGTTGAGCTCGTCGACGCGGTCTGTCAACACGACGTCGCCTTCGGTCGCCACGTGGTTGAAGTGGACGTTGAAGCCCATGCGGTCAGGCCGCAACATCAGACGGGCGGCCCGCTCGAGGCGCTGCTTTCCATACAGCGTGGGGAGTGTCACGTTGGCATAGACCAGGTCGTCGGCGACGACGTCGAGCGCGGCATCGATCTCGAAACGCGAGAGGGCGCGCAAGAAGCCCACGACGATGTCGGCTGGCTCAGGGCGGGGCCCCGAAGCTGGCGTCGAGGCTGGGGGCGAGGTCATCGCCTCCCATTGTGTTCGAAACAGCGGCCCCGGTCGACACCGGAGCCGGAGATTCCGTTCCCTCGTCACGGCGCTGTCGTCCACGACTGTGCTGCCCCCGCCGCCCGCGACGACGGCGCGACCCGCGTCCCCAACGGCGCCACGCCACTGGTGCAACGGCGAGGACCACGAATACGGCCACCGCCAGCAGGAACAACCTCGTGTAGGAGCCGTACCCGTCGAAGCTGAACACAATCGTGTGCTGACCGGGACCGACGTCGACCCCGACCAACGCGGGCGCCACCATGATCGTCGGGGCAGGGTGCCCGTCGACGGTGGCGTGCCATCCCGGGTCGTAGGACGCGCTGAGGACGACGGTGGCGCGCCGGTTCGTGTGCACCTGTGCGCTGGCCGTGCCGTTTGCCAGGTCCGCTTCCTGCGAGACCACGTGTCCGGGGGACCCCCGGACCGACCCACCCGGTGCGGTGGGCCCCGACGCCTCGCCGCCGTTGAAGGCAACCGTGAGGTCGCGCTGTTTTTCGAGCAGGGGCGAATCGAGCAGGGTGGTGCTCGCCGTTCCGACGTTCGCCCGAGTGGCCTCGAGCACGCCGGTCGTGTCGTAGACGTGGATGTAACCCGAGTCGTGGAGCGACCACAGGCAATAGGGGCCTGAGCACAGCACTTGGTGGGCTGGAACCGGTGCCGTCTTGTTCTCCGGCGTGATGATGTACCCGATGCCGAAAAGCGGGTAGTCGCCCGGGTTGGTGTCATCGAAGAAGTACTCCGGATCGGTCATCAGCGACGCGGTGCGCAGCGTGTAGCCGACTTCGTCGATGTCCTTGCTCTCGAGGTACTTGAAGACGGGAACGGCCCCGACGGTGAAGTCGTTGCCCCAGTTGGTCGGCGCTCCGGCGTAGACCCGTCCTTGTGGGTGGGCCTTTACATAGTCGAGGAGCTCGTTGATGTACGGGTCCAACTGCGCATCGGCGTCCGCCTGGATGCCGATGTTGGTCGCATTGTGCCCGGCGTACTGGTCCATGTTCTTCCACGCGGGCGTGAGGATCGCCAGCAGAGCGACGATGCTCAGCCCGGCGATCAGTCCCTGTCCCATCGGCGTGAAGACGAAAGTTCGGTCTCGTTCCGGCAGGAGACGCAACGCCGCAGTCAGCACCAGCCGGCCCACGAACGCGACGGCGATGCCCGCCAACAGGATGCCCGAGAGCTGCACTCCCATCTGGAACCGTCGGATGAAGACGTCGCTGCTGCCCGGCAGGATGTCGTAGAGCGAACCAAACGTTGTGCGGCCGAACGACATCAAGAGGGTGACGACCCAGATCGTCACCAACGCACGGCCGGCGACACTGGTGCGCCAACGGCAGAGACACACGGCAATGCCGATGCCGACGAGGATCGTGACGATGGGGAACCGTCCTGCGTCGTAGAGCTGGCCGTGGACCAGCCAGGACAACATCTGTCGCGCGCCGTAACCGTTCTCGAGTGCCGTGCCCTCGAGGACCTGGTTGCGTGCGGCCCAGTGCGACTGGTCGATCACCGGCCAGATGACCCAGGCCGACGCCAAGAGCGCGGCGGCGCCGACGGCGATGGCGCGTCCGAGCCGGTGCCACAAGTCCGACGGCACCAGGAACGGCCACACGATGAGCGGCACGAGCGCGAGATAACCCGTCTCGTAGTGCAACGCGATCGTCACCATGATGAAGAAGACGGCGGGCAAGACGGTGCGCCGGCGCAGCGAGGAGAGGGCCCTGTAGGTGAAGCCCCAGGCCAAGGGAAGCGTCCACGAGGCCCACAGCTGGGTCCACACGCCGAAGCCGACCCAGAGGTAGGCCTTGGTCTCGTAGCCGATGCCGGCCCACGAGGCGAGGAACGGCGCGACCGCAGCGGCTGACGCGGCGGTCCAAGGGGAAAGCCGGAAGAGCCGGCCACTCCAATAGATAGTCAGCGGCCACAGCGCGAGCAGCAGGTAGAGAGACCAGCGAAAGACCGTGTCGGGATCGACGACGGTCCCGATGAGCCCCGCCGTCATGGAGGGGAGGCTCTGGTAGTGCAAGAACTGCGGTGACCCGAGTCCGAGATACGGGAACCAGCTCGTCAGCGGGAGGTGGCCCTCGCTGATCCGCTTCGACGCGAAGCGCACCATCTGCTCGTGGACCGAGCTGTCGTCGAGATAGGGCACGGCGCGCAGTTCTGGTCGGAGCTCCCACAGCCCCCACGCGGCGGACGTGGCGACCAGAAACCATGGTCCGAGGCGCGACGTCCATGACCAAGACCCGCGTCCGCCGCCGTGACCCGAAGGGTCCGATCGACGCGACGCCCTCGGGGTTGGTATGGGAGGTGCCGGCGCGAGGGCGGGCGGTTCGGTGGCCGTCACCGGTTGGTCCGTCCACGACGGCGTGGGTGTCGACGTCACCGGTGCGCCAGTCGGTGACCTGACGCACTTCTTTCCGGCGCAGCCACCGCGCTATGTTGCCAAACCCCCTCAATCCCTCCGCGGCGCCACGGCGCGACCGACTCATTCACGCCGCGCACCCCGAGCCTGAGAGAGCGCTGTCGCCCCGCTGAGAACGCTGTGGCGAGAACCGTGTTGTAGCCGAGAACCGTGTTGTAGCCGAGAACCGTGTCGTAACATCGCCGCGCATGCCTGGGGCTGTAGCTCAGTGGTCAGAGCAGAGGACTCATAATCCTTGGGTCGTGGGTTCGATCCCCACCAGCCCTACCCAAGCGAGCATTTCCTGGTAGGCCGGAGAACTCCGGAATTTCCCCTTCGGGCGATCACGGACATCCAACGCTCGTTTGGTTGATGCCCTACGTCCGCCTCATCCTGCCCTGGGCTGATCGGTAACTCGGGTGATACGGTTCGCTCAGTTGTCGGTCAATTGGCCGAATTATCAAGGGGAGGTAGCAATGTTTCGTTCGGGCATGTCACGTGCCATTGCCAGCGCATGCATCGCGGTGAGTGCGCTTGCTGGAGTCGGTGGGCTGGTGGTCGCGGGGGCGGCGCCGGCGGGTGCGCAAGGCGGCGCGTGTAACCCTGCGCCCCTCCTCTGCATCATTCCGTCCGCCGCGATCGTCAATCATCAGGTTGTCAAGGTCATCGTGAAGACGGGTATCCCGGACGAGACGATCGCAGTCACCGAGTGCAACGTGAACGTGGCGGGGGGAGACCCTAATGCTTGCAACAGCAACCCAGCCGACCTTGGCAAGCCGGGCGGGCCCGCTCTCGCCACGACCAACGCGGTCGGCAGGGCGCACCTCGAGTACAAGGTGTTGGTCAGCTCGACGAAGATGGTCGGTGACGGGTACTGCCTCGCAGGAGGGGACACAAGCGGGATACCGTGCTTCCTCATCGCGGCGGACATATCGACAGAACAGCCGGTCGCAAACCCAGCGCCGTTCACAACGCAATAGCGCAAGCAGTTCGATCATTCTCGGGCACGGCATAACCGAGCCCGACGCAGAAGACGACAAGCAACAGCGACCGGGCCGGGTGGTACAGCCATCCGGCCCGGTCGCGTGCATAGAGCTACAGAAAAGACCTGAGGGAACTCAAGGGTCATCCGGCGGCCCAGGCGACTGCACCGCCGGTGAGGTTCTCGGTCGTCCAGCCGGCGTCGCGCAGAGCTTGCGCAGCCCTGGCCGATCGGTTGCCCGAGTGGCAGGCCACCACGATCGTTGCGTCGCGCGGTACCTCGTCGAGTCGGTCGCCGAGCTGGCCGAGAGGGATGTTGATGCCGATCGGGTAGGACCACTCCTCGACCTCGTCGGGCTCCCGGACGTCCAGGAGGAACACGTCCTCTCCGCGGGCAAGGCGCGCCTTGACCTCTGCGGGATCCACTTCGCCGTACGGCATGCCAACACCCTACGGCGCAGCGCATGGGGCGGCGCTCGGCGCAGCGCACGGGGCAGCGCTCGGCCCAGCGGACGGTGGAGCGCGTGCGCAGCCGGAGCGCAACAGGAGCCCAACGAGAGTCCTCGCACCCGATGTACCTATCTCGACGAGGTCGCGCCGGTACGCTGGCGTCATGGCCTTGCCTCGGAAATTCCTCAACGAGGACGAGGAGCTGCTGGCCGAGATGCATCCGCATTGGATCTTCCTCTTCGGCCCGCTCTTCAGTTCCATCGGGGTATGGGCGGCCATCATCGTCTTGTTGATCCTGTGGAAGAACCCGCCGGGATGGACGAACTATCCGATCATCGTCATCGCCCTGATCCCGGGGTTGTGGCTCCTCGGCCGCTTCGTACGTTGGAAGTCCTACGACGTCGCGCTCGACTTCGACGCGCATCCTCGTGCGCCAAGGGATCATCGGGCGCGACACGGTGCAGCTGCGTCTCCAACGCATCACCGAGGTCAACATCCGCCAGTCGCTCGTCGAGCGGGCGCTCGGCACCGGCAGCCTTGTCATCGACGTGCAGGGTGAGGACGACTCGCTCACGCTCGAGTACATGCGCAAGCCTGCTGTCGTTCAGCGAGTCATCAACTCGCAGATCAACCAGATCGTGGGCGGGGGCGCGCGTGAGGAGATCCCGCCCGACATGCGGCCGCACGAGCCGCACCCACGTTCGCAACGGCATCGAGGGGATCCCACTGCCGAGGGCGAGCACGACACACCGCCGTTCGGCACGTCCACACCCGCAGAGTCCGCTGCACCCGCGACCCCGACGGCACCGCAATCGGCCCAGCCCGAGCCGAGCACCGCCACCGCCCAGCGAGCGGTCCCCTTCGAGATCCGCGACCGGCTCATCGAGCTCGACGACCTCCGCAAGCGCGGCATTATCTCCGAGGACGAGTTCGCTGCGAAAAAAACGGAGCTGCTAGATCGCATCTGATGGAGCCCCCAGATGGAGCCCCAGATGGCGGCCGCCGTGGCAGCCCCGTAGAACGACAGGACGGCTTGGGGCCATACTGCACGCCCGCGCACAAGGAGATGGCCACATGCATGCGCACGTCGTCAACGTCGACATCACTGATGCCGACGCCGCCAGGAAGGGCCTCGAAGAGCTCGTCCCCACGGTCAAAGCAGCACCAGGATTCGTCGCCGGCTACTGGATCCAGCTCGACGACGCGGACGGGACGTCGGTGGCCGTCTTCGAGACCGAGGAGCAAGCCCGTACCGTGGCACCTCCGCTCGGCGGCGGCACGGGCGGCGTCACGATCACCAGTGTGCAGGTCGGCGAGGTCCTCGGCAGCGCCTGAGACTGATGGGTGCCACCGGGCAGCGGACTACCGTTGACGGCGTGGACCTACCTCGATACCGCTGCGACAGCTGCGGCAACCTCACCCGCTTCGACGTCACCGTCTCTTCGCGAACCAAGGCCTTCTACCACTTCACGGTCGGTGGCGACCTCGAGGTCGAGGACGAGGAGGTGCTCTCGCGCGAGGTCGACGAGATCGTGTGCCGCTGGTGCGGCCACGGGCGCAACATCGTCGAGATCGCCGACGAGGAGCACGCCCGTCCGTGACGGAGCCGCCGGCCGACATCGTGCGCCGGCTCCGCCCCATCCCGACGTCGGAGGGCCCACCCACAACGCGCCCGCGCGACATCGTCGGCGTGACGCCCGAGGGTGTTTCCTGCCGGGTGGAGGTGATGGAGGCCGCCGCGCCGGTGTTGCTGCTGTTCCTCTCGGCGGCTTGCCTCGGCTGCCAGGACCTGTGGGAGGGCATGGGCCAGCTGCAGGAGGGTCTCGGCGACGCGGCCCGGTTGGCCGTCGTCACGAGAAGCCCCGGTGAGGCGTCCAGACGTGACCGGCCCGGACCTGAGGGGTCGAAGCACGAGGACGCCGCTGCCGTCGCCGTGCTGGCCGCGGGCCTGCCGGTCGGCGTCACCGTCGTGATGAGCAGCGAGGCCTTCGCTCACTACCGGGTGGCGGGACCGCCGTTCTTGGTGCTGGCCGATGCGGTGTCCGTGCGGACCGAGAGCGTGGCGTGGGGTGTGGAGCAGACCCTGGGTATCGCCGTGCGCGCCCTCGACGGTGACTAGCGCCGTGGCGCGGTCGGGCGAGGCCGGCTGCGCCCGGCCCCGGTGCGCTGTCACACCCATTCGCCATGCTCGATCCGAACAGAGAGGGTCAACGTCATGCCGAATCCCAGGGACACCGACCGCGAGCCCGAGGGCGGGCTCACCATCGACTGCGACAGCTGCGCACTGCAGGAGACCGACGCGTGCGACGACTGCGTCGTCAGCTTCCTGCTCGGGCGCGAACCCGACGACGCCGTCGTCATCGACGCTGACGAGGCGCGCGCCATGCGCATGCTCGAGCGCGCCGGCCTCGTGCCGACACTGCGCTACAGCTCGCGCGCGGGCTGAGCGCCGCCGGCATGCTGAGCGCCGGCGGGCTGGTTACCGTCGGCATGGCGATGGCCGGCATGGCGATGGCCGGCACGGCGATGGCGGGGGAGTCGCCCGGTGAAGCGCCATCTGCTCGTCACCAACGACTTCCCTCCCAAGGTCGGCGGCATCCAGAGCTACCTGTGGGAGCTCTACCGACGGCTTGACCCCTCGTCTTACGCCGTGCTCACAGCGTCGTCCGACGAGGGCGCCGTCGCGTTCGACGCGGCGCAGGCGGAGCGGGGCGTTCGTATCGAGCGGGTGCCCGGTGACATCCTCTTCTTCCCGACGCCAGTCGCCCTGACCGAAGTGCGCGGGTGCGCCCGCAAATACGGGGTCGACCACGTCCTGTTCGACCCTGCGCTCCCGCTCGGGTTGCTCGGGCCCAAGCTCGATGTGCCCTACGGCGTCATCCTCCACGGGGCCGAGGTCGCGGTGCCCGGCCGGATCCCCGGCGCACGCGCCGCGCTGGCCTACGTCCTGCGAGACGCGAGCATCATCGTGGCAGCGGGCTCGTATCCAGCTTTCGAGGCGTTGCGTGCCGCACCCGGCCTCCAGGCGCCGATCGTCGAGATCCCCCCCGGCGTCGACACGGCCGCCATCACGCCGCGCCCCGCGGCGGAACGCCGCGCCGCCCGGGCGGCCCTCGGCCTGCCCAAGACCGGACCGCTCGTGACGAGTGTGAGCCGCCTCGTCCCGCGCAAAGGCATGGACGTCCTCATTCAGGCGGCAGGGCGGCTGGCGCCCTCCTATCCCGACCTCGTCGTCGCCATCGCCGGGAGCGGGCGCGAGCTCGACCACCTCGAGCGGATGGCGATACAGAGCCCGGCCCGCGTCCACATGCTCGGCCGGGTCAGCGACGAGGACCGGGCCGCGCTCCTCGCCGCGTCCGACATCTTCGTCATGGCGTGCCGCAACCGCTGGCTCGGCCTGGAGCAGGAGGGGTTCGGCATCGTCTTTCTCGAGGCGGCCGCGGCCGGCGTGCCCCAGATCGCCGGGGACAGCGGCGGGGCGGCCGAGGCGGTGCTCGACGGCGTGAGCGGCCTCGTGGTGGACCGGCCCGAGGACCCGGGCGCCGTGGCCGAGGCTCTGCGCAGCCTGCTGGCCGATCCCGCCCGCCGGCGGCGCATGGGCCGGGCCGCCCGGGCCAGGGTGGAGGAATCCTTCGAGAACGACCTTCTCGCTTCTAGGCTGGCTGAGGCGCTGGCCGGAGTGGCAGTCTGACGCACCGCAGTCGCGCGGTCTCACGGGGGTGCCGGACATCGGCAGGCCCGTGAGGTCCTGGACAGCACGCTGACAGCAGGCCCGACAGGACGAGAAGCCGACAGGAAGGAAGCCCCCAAGGTGGCCGACCAAGCCACAGAGCACATCTCGGTGGCGGCACCGCCCGAGCGGTGCTTCGCCGTCGCGGCCGACCTGGAGCGGTACCCCGAATGGGCGGCCGACATCAAGGAGATCGAGGTCAAAGAGCGCGACGACCAGGGTCGGCCCCTGCTCGTCACCTTCCGGGCCGCCGCCTTCGGCCGTAGCACCAGCTACACGCTCGCCTACGACTACTCCGACGCGCCCCACACCTTGGCCTGGAAGCTGACCCAGGGCGACATCACGACCAAGCTCGACGGGAGCTACGTCTTCGATCCCGGCGAGAACGGCGGCACCGACGTCACGTACCACCTCGAGGCGGAACTGCGCGTGCCGATCCCGGGGTTCATCAAGATGCGCGCCACGAGCCGCATCATGGCGACCGCCATGAGAGAGCTGAAGGCGCGGGTCGAGTCCACCTCGTGACTCGTGACGGGGGCCCGGTGGCCACCGACGTGACCTACGGCATCGACATCGGCGGGACGAAGGTGCTCGGCATCGCGCTGGGACCGGGGACCGCCACCGTCGCCGAGGCGCGCGTCCCCACGCCCACGGGCACGCGCGCCATCGTGGGGAGCCACGTCGCCGCGGCGGTGGCCGAGGTCGTGGCGCAACTCGACGCCACGCTCGGCGACGACACGGCGCCGGTCGGCGTGGGGGCCCCGGGCATGGTGGACCGGCAGGGCCGCCTGTGCTTCGCGCCCAACCTCCCGCAGGCGCACGGCGTCGACTGGACCGCGCTGATCGGCGACCGCCTGCCCGGGCGCCAGGTCGTGATCG
Source organism: uncultured Acidimicrobiaceae bacterium (assembly GCA_963744935.1). Classification (GTDB taxonomy): domain Bacteria; phylum Actinomycetota; class Acidimicrobiia; order Acidimicrobiales; family RAAP-2; genus Bog-473. Next base: position 90,371 of record CAVUVM010000013.1, on the reverse strand, counting down.
AGAACGACGCCAACCTCGCCGTCCTGGCCGAGCACCGCCTCGGGGCCGCCCGGGGCTACGACCACGTCGTCATGGTCACCTTGGGGACGGGCATCGGAGGCGGCATCGTGATCGACGGCCGCGTGCAGGTCGGTTCGGCCGGCTTCGCCGGCGAGATCGGCCACATGGTGGTGGACCGGGCCGGGCCGCCGTGCCCGTGCGGGCGCCGCGGGTGTTGGGAGCGCTACGCCTCGGGTGCGGGCCTGGGCCTGCTAGCCCGCGAGGCCGCCCTGGCCGGACGGCTCGACGAGGTCGTGCGCCTCGCCGGCGGCGATCCCGAGTCGGTCCGCGGCGAGGACGTGTCGGCCGCGGCCGCCGCGGGCGACCCGGCGGCGCGTCAGGTCATCGAAGAAGTCGGGTGGTGGATCGGCTTCGGCCTCGCCAATCTGGCCTGTGTGCTCGACCCGCAGTGCTTCGTTCTGGGCGGCGGCGTGGTGCAGGCGGGCGACCTGCTCATTGAGGCGGCGCGCACCACCTTCGCCGTGTTGGTCGAGGGAGGGGAGCGGCGGCCGCTCGCCGCCGTCGTTCCCGCCGCCTTCGGCGAGCGCGCCGGGGCCGTCGGCGCCGCACTGGCGGCGCGCCAGGGAGGGCTCGGCTGATGCGCGCGCCGGCGCCGGCGTCCGCGCCGCTGCGCACCGGCGTCGTGCTCCCGACCTTCCGCGACACACCCGACGCCGCGTTCGAGGCCGCCGACGAGGCGGTGGCCGCCGGCGTCGACGGGCTCTTTTGTTACGACCACATCTGGCCCATCGGCCAGCCCGAGCGCCCGGCGCTCGCGCCTTTCCCGATCCTCGGCGCGCTGGCGACGCGGTTTCCCCCGTCGCCGGAGAGGGCGTGGGGGGCCGGCGCCGGCCCGTACATCGGCACCCTCGTGGCGCGGGTCGGCCTCGTCCCCAACGCGGTGCTGGCGTCGCAGTTCGCCGCGCTCGAGGTGTTGGCCCCCGGGCGCGTGATCGCCGGGCTCGGGACGGGGGACCGCTTGAGCGAGGAGGAGAACCGCGCCTATGGCATCCCCTTCGAGTCGGCGGTGCAGCGCCGCGCCGACCTGGTGGCGATGGCCCGGGACCTCGTCGGCGCCGGCACCGCGGTATGGGTTGCCGGCGGGCCGTCGGGCCGCACCGAAGAGGCCCGCGCCGCCGGTGCGGTCCTCACCATGTGGGACGCGGACCCCGCCGTGGTGGCCGAGCGCGGCGCAGGCGGCGACCTCGAGGTCACCTGGGCGGGGCCTCCACCGGCCGCCTCGCCGCCCATGGCCGGACGCGTGGCCGCCTTGTCGCAGGCGGGCGCCACCTGGGTCGTGTTCGGCTGGCCGGTCGACGTCACCGAGCTGGTGGCCGCGGCACGACTGGCCGGTGGAGCGTCGTCCGCTGCGGAGGGAGCCTGGCCCTAGACTTCCACGATGGAGTTCCGCCGTATCAACGGGTTGCCGCCCTACGTCTTTGCCACCATCAACGACCTGAAGGCGGCAGCACGGCGAGCCGGGCGCGACGTGATCGACCTCGGCTTCGGGAACCCCGACCTCCCCTCACCCGACGTGGCGGTGAACAAGCTCGCCGAGGCCGCCCGCAATCCGCGCAACCACCGGTACTCCGCCTCGCGCGGCATCCCCAAATTGCGCAGCGCCGTCACCGACCTCTATCTGCGCAAGTTCGGCGTCGAGCTCGACCCCGAGACCCAGGTGGTCACGACCATCGGCGCCAAGGAGGGCTTCTCGCACTTGATGTGGGTGCTCGTCGCCCCCGGCGATACCGCGTTGGTGCCCTCGCCGTCGTACCCCATCCACATCTGGGGGCCGCTCTTCGCCGGCGCCGACGTGCGCCAGGTCCCCCTGCAAGGGCCCCAGGTGGCCTCCGACGACGCGCCCGACCCGGGTGAGGCCTTCTTCGACGGGCTCATCAATGCGTGGGAGGAGTCGTGGCCCAAGCCGCGGGTGATCGTGTTGTCGTTTCCGCACAACCCCACGACGGCCTGCGTCGACCTCGGCTTCATGGAGCGCCTGGTCGCGTTCGCGCGCGAGCACGAGGTGGTGCTGGTGCACGACTTCGCGTACGCCGATCTCGGCTTCGACGGCTACGAGCCGCCGTCAATCCTCCAGGTGCCCGGCGCCACCGACGTCGCGGTGGAGATCTACACGATGACCAAGTCGTTCTCAATGGCGGGTTGGCGCGTCGGCTTCGTCGTGGGCAACGCAGAGATCGTGCAGGCGCTGACCAAGCTCAAGACGTATCTCGACTACGGGACCTTCCAGCCGATTCAGATCGCCGCCATCGTGGCCATGAACGAGACGCCGGACTACCCCAAGGAGATCAACCAGATCTACCGGTCACGTCGCGACACGCTCTGCGACGGGCTCAACCGGATCGGCTGGCACCTGGTTCCGCCCAAGGGGACCATGTTCGTCTGGGCCCCCATCCCCGAGCCCTACCGCGAGATGGGCTCGCTCGAGTTCTCCAAGTACCTGGTCGCCGAGGCCGACGTGGCCACCTCGCCCGGCATCGGCTTCGGTCCCGGGGGCGACGCCCACGTGCGCTTCGCGCTCATTGAGAACGAGCAGCGCATCGGGCAGGCCGTGCGCCACCTGCGCGGCGCGCTGACCAAGCTCGGCTAGCGCCGGCGTCGGACAGCCCGGTGCCGGCGCCGGCTCAGGGCAGCCCGGCGCCGGGGACCGTGGTCCGGACCCGCTCGATCGCCCCGTTGCGCTCGGCGCGCGCCTTGGCGTCGTGGCTGTCGATCGCGGTGACGAGGTAGAGCGTGCGGCGGTCCTCGTCGCCGAGCATGCAGGCGAAGCAGTTCATGGAGGTGGCAACCCGCTCGAGCACCTCGCCGCCCTCGGCCACCCGCACGCATTCGGGGGCCAGCGCGTTGGCCACCCACACCGTCCCGTCGGCGCACAGGCAGATGCCGTCGGGAGCCACGCCGGTCGGCGCGGCCCACTCGCGCCGATTGGTCAGCGTGCCGTCCGCGGCGCGGTCGAACGCGCTGAGGCGCCCACCCATGCTCTCGGCGATGATGAGCGTCGCGCCGTCGTCGGTGATCACCGTGCCGTTGGGGAAGGCCAGGTCGGCCGCGGCCTCGTAGCTCGAGCCGTCAGGGTCGACCCGCACGAGCGAGGCGGGCCCGATGTCGCTGGGCTGCACCCGGCCGGCGTAGAGGCCGTCGAGGTCGAAGCCGAAGTTGCCGGAGTAGGCCTGCCCGTTGGCCGCAACCACCATGTCGTTGGCATACCAGGTCGCCCACGGCTCGAGGCTGCCGTGGACCACGATGGTGCCGTCGGGCTCGCGGCGCATGACGGCGCGGTCGAGGCGGGAGTTGAAGAGCAGGCGGCCGTCGGGCAGCCAGCCGAGGCCTGCGGGTTCGCCGTCGAAGGCCACCTCGACGCGGCGGTCGCCGTCGGGGGAGACCGAGCACACCGCGTGGTCGAAGAAGTCCGAGTACCACAGGCGGCCGTCGTGCCAGCGCGGGCATTCGCCGAAGTACAGGCCCGAGAGGAAGGGCTCGGCGGTCAAGGTCTCGCTCGTCACGGTGCCTCCATGTGCTCGCGGTGCAATCGGCTGCACTCGGCACCGCAGTTCAGCACAGCGGGCGCGCCCGGTGCGGGGCCCGAGCGGCAGGGGTACGTTGGACGCGTGGCTTACTGGGTGCTCAAGGCGGTGTTGACCCCGATCTTCCTGGTGCTGTTCCGCGTGAAGGTGGAGGGTCGGGGGAACATCCCCAAGCACGGGCCCGCGGTGCTGGCGGCCAACCACCAATCCTTCTGCGACTCCTTCTTCATCCCGCTCGTCGTGACGCGCCGGGTGACGTTCTTGGCCAAGTCGGAGTACTTCGACTCGTGGAAGACGGCGTGGTTCTTCCGGGCTGCTGGGCAGATCCCCATCCGGCGTGGCGGGGGCAGCGCCTCGGATCGGGCGCTCGAGACGGCCCGTACCGACGTCCTCGGCAAGGGTCGCCTCCTCGGCCTCTACCCAGAAGGGACCCGCTCGCTCGACGGGTACGTGCACAAGGGCCGCACGGGGGTGACCCGCCTGTCGCGCGAGTGCGGCGTCCCGATCATCCCCGTCGGCGTGGTCGGCACGGTGGATGTGCAACCGGTCAACTCCAACTTCATGCGGCCCTTCAAGACGGTGATCATCCGCTTCGGGGCCCCCATGCAGATGGACCCGCCGGAGAACCCCGCCGACCCGCTCGAGGACCATGACCACACCCAGTGCCGTGCCTTCACCGATCGCCTCATGCACGAGATCGCCCGACTGTCCGAGCGCGAGTACGTCGACGAGTACGTGCCCTCACGCACGAGCGTGGCGCCCGCCTGAACGTAGGAGCCGAACGTGCCGGGCGGAACGTGGCGGGCTGAACGTGCGGGCTGCACGCGGCGCCGCAGGCCAGACGATTCGTAAGCAATCTGAAACAGGCAGTTCACATTGAACGCCTAACGTCTCTGGCATGGCTGGCTACGTCGTCCGCATCTCGTTGCCTGACCGGCCCGGCGCCCTGGGCCTGGTGGCGAGCCGCATCGGGGCTGTCGGTGGTGACATCGAGGCCATCAACATCCTCGAGCGCGACGACGGCAACGCAGTGGACGAGTTCGTGGTCGAGATCGGGGGGCAGCTCATTGAGTTGCTCCAGAGCGAGATCCACGAAGTCGACGGTGTCTCGGTCCTCGAGATCCGCGCGGCCGACCCTACGACGGCGGCGGGCTGACGACGTAGGCGCACACGTGCGCGCCGTCCATCAGGTGTGCCACCCGTCGCACCATCGCACCGGGAAGCGCCTCGCGGATGAACGCAAGCTCGCTCGTGCACGCCTGCGAGAAGCCGTGGGCGACCGTCAAGATGGCGCAGTTGTGCTCGGTGATGCGCCAACTGCCGTCGGGTAACCGCTCCGCGTCGGCCAGGTAGCCGTCCTCGTCGAGGATCTGGGTCAGCGCAGCCACCTGCTCGTCGAAGGGCAGGTCCGCCGTGCGCGGCAGCGCTTCGGCCACCCGGCGCTGGCGCCGCTGCTCGAAGAGCTGGTCGACCTGCGACGCGCCGGGCCCGCCGAGATACCCGAGGAGCTCGGTCGTGAGGTCGCCGTAGCGCTTGGGATAGAGCGCCTCGGCGGCAGAGGTCAGCTCGTAGACGTGGCGCGGGCGGCCGCGGCGAGGACCGGGCGGGACCTCGTCGCGGTGCGTCAGCAACCCGTCCTCTTCGAGCCGCGTCAGCTGGAGCCGGATGGCCGCCGGGGTCAGGGCGAGTGCATCGGCCACGGCGGCTGCGTCCAGCGGCCCCTGGCGCTTCAAGACGTTGAGGATGGCGCGCCGCGTCGTGGGCAGCTGCTGCAGCGGCGAGTCGGCGCCCGTCGTCTCGGTCGTGCTCACGGCAGGATGAGGTGGACGTCGCCGAACTCGTGCCATAGGTAGCCCTCGGCCAGAGCGGCGGCGTAGGACGCCTCGAGCAGGTCGCGCCCGGCGATGGCCTCGAGCATGGCGAGATGTGAGGCCTCGGGCTCGTGCCAGCCGGTGAGGAAGCCGTCGATGGAGCGCACCGGCCGATCGGGTGAGACGACCGTCTCGGTCCAGCCCTCGCTCGGGTGCACGTGCCCGTGTTCGTCGACCACCGACTCGAGCGCGCGCACCACGGTCGTGCCGATGCCGATGACGCGGCCGCCGGCGCGCCGGGCGTCGTTGATGCGATGCGCCGTCGCGCTCGACACCCGGAAGTACTCGGCGTAGGGCGGCTCGTTCGCCTCGAGCGACGCGACGCCGGTGTGCAGCAACAGGGGGGCCACGCCGACACCCTTGGCCACCAGGCGGGTCAGCACCTCGGGGGTGAAGGGCCGCCCGGCGCTCGGCATCTCGGCCGATCCGGGCACGGTGACGTACACGTTCTGGTACGCCGAGAGCGGGTAGCTCCCTTGCACGTAGCCGTAGCGAATGGGGCGGCCGTGGCGGGCGAGGTAGCTGTGCAGTCGTTCGGGTGTCTCGACCCGCGACACCCACAGGCGCACGCCGTTGCCGCCGGGGCCGGGGGAGTACGGGGTGAGGAGGGCGACGTGGCCGCCGGCAGGCAGCTCGATCACGTCGCCGGGCGAGGCCAGCAGGTGGGCCTCGCCATTGCGACGGATCTCGACGGTCCACAGGCCGGCCGGCAGTTGGGTCGAGAGGTGGACCTGGACGGCCCCGCCGTCGGGGGCGGTGCCGTCGACCTCGGCCGCCAGGGTGCCCGAGGTGTTGATGACGACGAGGTCGCCCTCGGCGAGGAAGCGGGGCAGCTCGGAGAAGTGCGAGTGCACCAAGGAGGCGTCGGACCTGGCGGCCACCAGCATCCGCACCGCGTCGCGGGTGATCCCGCGGTTCTCCGGCGGCGCCGGCGCCTCGAGCTCGGCCGGCAATGAGAACGAGAGCGGGTGCAACCCGGGGAGGCGGCGGGGTGCGTCATCGAGCGCCGGGACGGTGAGGGCGCTCATGCCAGCGCTCCTGAGGCTCCTGATGCTCCCGCTGCTCCCGCCAGCACGTCGGCGGCGCGGTAGCGCCCGCTCGGACGGTCGCTCCGGATCAGCTCGATGAGCGCCGGTACGACGCTGGACGGCTCGGGCCGGTCGGAGATGTCCTCGCCGGGGAACGCGGCCTGGTGCATCGCGGTGCGCAGGTCGCCCGGGTCGACGGACCACACGGTGAGGGACGGGTATTCCGCGGCCAGCACCGCTCCGAGGTGCTCGAGCGCCGCCTTGCCGGCCCCGTAGCCGCCCCAGCCCTCGTAGGCCTCGACCGCGGCGTCGGACGTGACGTCGAGCACGCGCGGGTGCTCAGCATCGAGCAGCAGTGGCAGCGCGTCCTGGATCAGCCCGAGCGGTGCCACGACGTTGACTTCGAACGCCACGCGCAGCTCGTCGAGCGGGTAGTCGCCGAGCGGGGGCAGCGGCGACGCGCCAAGCGTGCCCGCGTTGTTGACGACGAGATCGAGCCCGCCCAGGTCGAACGCGGCACCCGTGAGGTCGTGTCGGTGGTCACTGTTGGTGACGTCGCCGGGAAGGGCGACAACGTGGGCGCCGGGTGCCGCCTGGGCCCGCACAAGGTCGGCTGTCGCATCGAGTGTGGACCGGTCCCTGCCGTCGATCACGAGCGACCAGCCCGCTCGCGCCAGTCCCACGGCCAGCGCCTCACCGAGTCCCCGAGATGCCCCTGTCACGATAGCCACGCTCATGACTGCCCACCCTTCCGAGCGGTGGGTCCGCTCCTGGGTCAATATAACAAGGTTTCCCTTGCTTTATTTCTCGTGTCATTCACCGGGGTCATCCCCCCGGGTCATTCTCCGGCTCGATGGCCCAGCCCATGGCCTTCTCGACGGCGCGGCGCCACACCACATAGGTGGCATCGGCCAGCTCTGGCGGCAACTGCGGCTCGAAGACCCGCTCGGCCTCCCAGCGCGCGGCCACGTCGTCGAGCGAGGACCAGATGCCCTCGGCCAGACCCGCCACGGTGGCCGCGCCGAGCGCGGTCGACTCGAGCGAGCGCGGGCGCGCGACGGGCATGCGGCTCTGTTCGGCTTGGAGCTCGAGGAGGAGGTCCATGGCGGCGGCGCCCCCGTCCGCCCGCAGCGCGGCGAGTGGGTGGGACGACGCGGCAGCCATGGCATCGGTCATGTCGCGCACTTGGAATGCCATCGCCTCGACGCAGGCGCGCGCCAGCTGCGCGCGTCCCGCGCCACGAGTGATGCCGGTGACGATGCCACGCGCCCGCGGATCCCACCACGGGCTGCCGAGGCCGGTCAGCGCGGGCACGAACGTGACGCCGCCGCTGTCGGGGACCGACGCCGCGAGCGGGCCGATCTCGGGCGCGGCCGCAATGATGCCGAGGCCGTCGCGCAGCCATTGGATGGCGGCGCCGGAGACGAAGGTCGACCCCTCGAGCGCATAAGCGACGCGCGGGCGCGTCCCGGCGTGGGCCCCGAGGTCCCACGCACAGCTGACCGTCAGGCCGTCGGGCGCGGGCGGGCGCTCGGGGCCGGCGTTGGCCAGCGCGAAGCTGCCGGTGCCGTAGGTGACCTTGACCATGCCGGGGTCGAAGCAGGCCTGGCCGAAGAGCGCCGCCTGCTGGTCGCCCAGGACCCCCGAGACCGGTACGCCGTCGAGCGCGGCCGCCGCTGGGCCGAGGTCGGCGAGCGCGGCGGTGCCGAAGCGGCCGGCCGAGGGGCGCACCTCGGCGAGCGTGTGCGCGGGCACCCCGAAGAGGTCGCACAGCTCGGCGGACCAGGCGAGCGTGCGCGTGTCGAAGAGCAACGTGCGGCTGGCGTTGGAGGGGTCGGTGGCGTAGACGCCGGCGCCGGTGGCCGCGCCGGTCAGGTTCCACAGCACCCACGTGTCGACCGTGCAGAAGGAGAGGTCCGGGTTGTCCGCGCCGAGCGCCAGATCCCCGTGGCGGAGCAGCCAGGCGGCCTTGGTGGCGCTGAAGTACGGATCGAGCACCAGGCCGGTCGTGGCGCGCACGAGGGGCAGGTGGCCCTCCTCGATGAGCTCGGCGCAGAGCGGCGCGGTGCGGCGGTCCTGCCACACGATGGCGTTGTGCAGCGGCCTTCCGTTCGACCGGTCGAACGCCACCAGCGTCTCGCGCTGGTTGGTGATGCCGATGGCCGCCGCGGTCTCGCCGGACTCGGCGAGGCGTGCCCCCACCTCGCTCAGGGTGGCCCGCACGGCGTCCCAGATCTCGGCGGGGTCGTGCTCGACCCAGCCCGGCCGCGGGAAGTGCTGGGTCAGCTCCCGGTAGGCGACGTCGGCGACCCGGGCCCCCTCGTCGACGACCAGGGCCCGCACGCCGGTCGTGCCCGCATCGACGGCGACGACCTTGGCCATGGGGAGCCGACGCTAACCGTTCGCGGATATCCGGCGTCGGGGTGGGGCCTGGAAGGCCCCGCGCGCAAACCATCGCGAACGCCCCGTGACCTGCATCGATGATGCGCGGGATTGGTTGACAAGGACGTAACTACAGTGCTGTAATGACCACAGCATCTCGTGTCTCGGGGGAGGGGCAGCCACTATATATTGTGGTTAGGCGTTTCGTTCCCCTCCCGGGCGCTGGATCGGGAGAAGGCGCCTTGAGACACCGTCCCGCTGAAGTGGGGGACTGTCTGGCGGCGCCGACGACCAGTTCAGAAGAAGCAGTCAGAGCAGGACCGGCAGCACGCGGCAGACCCCCCCAGGACAACCCCCAAGACCGAGCCCCAACGAGGAGGACCCCAGCGCCATGGCCATCGCCCCCCAGCGATCCGAGATCGGCATCCGCCGCCACTTCACCACCGAAGGCGTGCACCCCTACGACGAGGTGCGCTGGGAGCGACGCGACGCACGCATCACGAACTTCCGTGACGGGTCCGTGGCCTTCGAGCAGCTCGGTGTGGAGGTGCCCGAGTCCTGGAGCCTGAACGCCACCAACATCTTGGCGCAGAAGTACTTCCGTGGGACCCTCGGCACCCCCGAGCGCGAGACCTCGCTGCGCCAGGTGGCCGACCGCGTGGCCGACACGCTGACGGCGTGGGGCATCAAGGACGGCTACTTCGTGGACGAAGAGGAGGCCCAGACCTTCAACCACGAGCTGAAGTACCTCATCATCCACCAGAAGGCCGCCTTCAACTCGCCGGTGTGGTTCAACATCGGCGTCCACGGCGTGCCACAGCAGGGCAGCGCGTGCCAGCCGTATCACTCGCTTGTCAGCACGCCAGATGGGCTCGTCCCGATTGGCAGGCTCGTCGAGGAGGACGCGGTCGGTGCGAAGGTCTTCGATGCCGAGGGCATCACTCGCATCGTCGCCACGAAGCACAACGGGCGAAAGCCGGTCTTGAGGATCCACACGAAGGCCGGTCACCAACTCGACGTCACCGGGGACCACCTTGTGTGGCGGGCATCGAGTGCGACGACCGGGTCGTTCGTACCGGCGGCCGACCTGCGGCCAGATGACAAGCTCAGCTGGCACCGTACGGATGGGCACGGGCTGAGTCAGATCGGCCATTCGTCGGTGCAGGTGGCAGAGGCGGCACTGGCCGGTTGGCTGCAGTCGGACGGATTCGTCGGCCAGTACGAGGGAACAAACCGGTCACTCACGATCGAGGCGATGACCGTGACGGACGCCGAGCATCGCTGGGTGACCGCCGCGCTGGATGAGGTGTTCCCCGGCGTGCACCGTCACGAGCGGCATGTGGACACGGTCGATCAGTCGCTTGACTGCCGCCGAACGCGTCTTTACGGCCGCCAATTGGACGAGTTCGTCGAGCGTTGGGATCTCCGTACCAGGGGACTGGCCATGACCGTCCCGCCCCAGCTCTTCACTGCACCGTTGCCCGTGGTGAGGGCCTATCTCCGCAGCATCTTCCAGGCTGAGGGGTATGTCTCGGTCAAGGAGCGCGGAGCGGTCGTTGCCGTTGACATGATTTCCGAGGGGCTCGTGCGAGGCCTGCAAGCCCTACTCACGCAGGTCGGCATTTTCTCGCGGGTCCGCTTCAAGGCCGATTCCCGGGCGCATCGGAAGGGTTGCTGGTCGTTGTCGATTCGTAGTCGTGGGGATCGCATCGCTTTCGCGAACGAGGTCGGGTTCATCGACCCGAAGAAGGAGAGCAAGCTCTACGAGAGCATCCAGCTGGACGGCCTCGCTGCACATGCGATCAAGAGACTTGAGATCGAGCGGATCGATGACCTAGGTGAGATGGACGTCTACGACATCCAGACGGAGAGCGGGGAATACCTCAGCGCGAACCTCCGAGTGCACAACTGCTTCATCCTCTCGGTCGAGGACACCATGGACTCCATCCTCAACTGGTACACCGAGGAGGGCATCATCTTCAAGGGCGGCTCGGGCGCCGGCGTGAACCTGTCGCGCATCCGCTCCTCGCACGAGTTGCTCAAGGGCGGCGGTACCGCCTCGGGCCCCGTCAGCTTCATGCGCGGTGCCGACGCCTCGGCGGGCACGATCAAGTCCGGGGGCAAGACACGGCGCGCCGCCAAGATGGTCATCCTCGACGCCGACCACCCCGACATCGAGGATTTCATCTGGTGCAAGGCCATCGAGGAGCGCAAGGCCCGCGTGTTGCGCGACGCCGGTTTCGACATGGACCTCGACGGGGCCGACAGCCACTCGACGCAATACCAGAACGCCAACAACTCGGTGCGGGTGACCGACGAGTTCATGGAGGCGGTGCTGGACGGGCGCGACTGGAACCTGACTGCCCGCACCGACGACTCCATCGTGCGCACGGTGCCCGCCCGTGACCTGTTCCGCCAGATCGCCCACTCCGCCTGGGAGTGCGCCGACCCCGGCCTCCAGTACGACACCACGATCAACCGGTGGCACACGGCGCCGAACACGGGCCGGATCAACGGAAGCAACCCATGCTTCCCGGGCTCGGCCAAGGTGCACACGGACAAGGGGCTGATCTCGTTCCGCGAGCTGTTCGACCGGGCAAACCAGGGCGAGAACTTCGGCATTTACACCCACGACGCCACCAACCCCGACGCGCCGTCGGAGCAGATGCTGGTCACGTCGCCCGACGCCTTCATGATCACCGGTTACAACGACATCGTCCGTCTGCGTCTCGACAACGGTGTTGAGCTTCGCTGCACGCCTTCGCACAAGATCTTCACGACGAACCGGGGCTATGTGGAGGCCCGGAAGCTCACCTTTGCTGACGAGGTCAAGCTGCTGGACCTCGAGGCTCCGGCCACCGAGGCCGACTGGGGTATGCCGGTGTCACCCGATCCGGCCGAGTATTGGACCAAGTGGGACAAGGGCGCCCCCATGCGCTTTCCCGAGGTGTGGTCGGAGGAATTCGCGCATTACGTGGGCTGGCTCATCGGTGATGGTTCGACGTCCGGCTCCACGGTGGCCGCCATCTACGGCAGTCAAGAAGATCGGGACGAGATCCTGCCACGGCACGCCGAGCTCCTCGATTGGATCAACTGCGAGCGGCCGATCAAGCTGTCCGAGCAGGCCAACGGGACCGCGCAGTTGCGCCTGGCCCGGCGTGCCTTCAAGCGCTTCCTCGAGGCGCTCGGGGTCAAGCCGGTGAAGGGACCCGAGAAGACGGTTCCGTGGTCGATCGAACAGGCGCCGGCTGAGATCGTCGCCGCGTTCTTGCGCGGGCTCTACGACGCCGATGGGTGTGTCGTCTCGTCAACGAAGCAGCGCTATGTCGGTTTGGGTTCGACGTCACTCGATTTGCTCAAAGGCGTGCAGACGCTGCTCAGCACCTTCGGGATCATGAGCCGCCTTTACCAGACCAAGGGCGTTGGGACAGATAGTTCGTTCAGCTACACCAACAAGTCCGGTGAGACGAAGAGCTATGGTCGCTCGGCCTCTTACGACCTTCGCATCTCTTCCGGGTCGATCATCCGCTTTGCGGAGCACATCGGTTTCTCGCTCAGCCGCAAAGCCGCCATCCTTCGCAGCGCCGTTCTTGAGGCTCCCGAGGGCCCGTACACGGCACGCACGACGGCACACTTGCTGGAGCGGACCAACGAGGGCGTCGAGCTGACGTACAACCTCACCGAGCCCCGCAACCACTCGTATTTGGTAAATGGGGTAGTTGTACGCAACTGCAGTGAGTACGTTCACCTCGACAACTCGGCGTGCAATCTGGCTTCCATGAACTTGCTGACGTTTCTCGACGACAACGACGAGTTCGACGTGGAGGGCTTCAAGGCGGCGGTGTCGGTCGTCTTCACGGGCATGGAGATCATCGTCGGCAACGCCGACTACCCGACCGAGAGCATCGGCGAGACGACGCGGGCCTTCCGTCAGCTCGGCATCGGCTACGCCAACCTCGGCGCGCTGTTGATGGCTCAGGGGCTGCCGTACGACTCCGACGCCGGACGGGCCTGGGCCGCCACCATCACTGCGCTGTTGACCGGACACGCCTACGCCACGTCGGCGCGCACGGCGGCGCGCATGGGGCCGTTCGCCGGCTTCCACGAGAACGGCGAGGCGATGCTCAACGTGTTGCGCATGCACCAGGCCGAAGCGGCCCGCATCGACGAGGACGTCGTGCCGCCTGAGCTGCTCTCGGCGGCGCAGGAGTCCTGGGACGCCGCCGTCGAGCTGGCCGAGGTCTACGGCGTGCGCAACTCGCAGGCCAGCGTTTTGGCGCCGACGGGATGTCTTGTCGGTGGCACGCTCGTGACCACCGGACGCGGACTTGTGCGCCTGGGTTCGCTGGGCGACCCGGACGGACCGCAGTGGCAGGACCTCGAGACGCAGGTTGCCACGGACGACGGTCCGCAGCAGGCCATCAAGTTCTACGTCAACGGCGCTGAGGCGGTCGTCACGGTGGACACCGCACGAGGCCACCGGGTCCAGGGCACGCCGACCCACCGGGTCAAGGTGGTCGACCCGGCCTCAGGAGAGTGGGTATGGCGTCGGTTCGGCGACCTCGCGGGCGGCGAGCTGGTCCCGTTGGCGCTGGGGACGCTTGTTGGCGAGCCGCAGGCAGTGGTGTTGCCGCCGCTGGTCGAGGCGTACTGGACCGGGGAGCATCACGTCCAGGTGCCGCGGCAGATAACGCCAGAGTTGGCCGAACTCGTGGGCTACTTCATGGGCGACGGCTCCCTGCACAGCCGTGGGCTGCGGTTCTGCGTCACCGAATCCGACTTCGATGTCGTGGAGCGGCTACAGCTCCTGTCGAAGGAATGCTTCGGTACCGCCGCAAAGATCACGCCGAAGCGCGGGTACGTCGAGGTGCGGGTGGATTCGGTTCGCCTCGCGTTGTGGTGGGAGGCGTGTGGCTTCGCGAAGCGCCCGCCGGTGGAGGGTCACCGCGGCAAGGGCTACACGGCCCACATTCCCGACGCAGTCCTGCACGCCAATGACCCTGAAGTCTATGGGTCGTTCTTGCGGGGCTTGTATGAGGCGGATGGCGACACGAGCGCGGGGTACCCGCACCTCAAGAACACGTCGTTGCAACTGGTGCGCGACACGCAGACCATGCTGTTGGCACTCGGCATCCCGACCACGCTCTCGGTGAAGGATCGGACTGGCGAGAACCGTTGGGGTACGGCGCCGCTTGCCACGCTTCGGACACTCAATGTCTCCTACTCGGCGTCCTGGCTCGAGGCGGTCGGCTTCATCAGCGACCGGAAGAACGTGGGCGTGCACGTCCCCGACCCGGCGCAGGCACAGACGGCGCGGACGGACTATGTCCCGCTCACCCGGAAACTCATCGACCGGTTGGCTCCGGGCAACGACCGCATGCGGAAGGTGCTGTTGATGGAGCAGGCCCGGGGCCGAGTGAGCCGGCGCATCGCCACGGATCTCTTCGAAAAGACTGGAGATCCTGAGCTCGGCCGCCTGCTCGCCTTCTTCTACGACACGGTCGACTCTGTACAGCTGGGCGACGACGAGCTCACCTATGACCTCTCGGTCCCGAGCAACGTCACGTACGTCGCCAACGGATTCGTAAGCCACAACACGATCGGCCTCCTCATGGACTGCGACACGACCGGCGTCGAGCCGGATCTCGGGTTGGTCAAGACGAAGAAGCTCGTGGGCGGCGGGACGATGTCGATCGTCAACCAGACGGTGCCGCGTGCCCTGGCCAAGTTGGGCTACGGGCCCGAGCAGGCCGAGGACATCGTGGCCTACGTCAACGAGCACATGTCCATCGTCGGCGCGCCACACCTGGCTCCAGAGCACATGGCCGTCTTCGCCTGCTCCATGGGCGACAACACGATCCACTACTCGGGTCACATCCGCATGATGGGAGCGGTGCAGCCCTTCATCAGTGGCGCCATCTCAAAGACGGTGAACATGCCCGAGGACGTGACCGTCGAGGATGTGGAGCAGTTACACGTCGACGCCTGGCGCCTGGGCATCAAGGCGGTGGCCATCTACCGCGACAACTGCAAGGTGGCCCAGCCGCTGTCGACGACCAAGAAAGAGGTCGCCGCGATCGGTTCAGGCGAAGGTGGTGACCTAGCGCCGGCGGGATCAGCCGCCGAGGCGCATGACCGCGAGATCGCCGCTCACATCGCCGAACTCGAGGCTGCGCTGGCCAAGGAGCAGCAGCGGACCTCGTCGCCGCTGATGGTCGGCGCGGTTCGCGAGCGCCTGCCCCGCAAGCGCAACTCGAAGACGTTCTCCTTCCGGGTCGCCGACTGCGAGGGCTACGTGACGGTGGGCGAGTACGAGGACGGCCGTCCGGGCGAGGTCTTCATCAAAGTCTCCAAGCAGGGATCGACCCTGGCCGGGATCATGGACGCCTTCTCCATCTCACTCAGCCTCGGGCTGCAGCACGGCGTGCCGCTGGCCACCTTCGTGCGCAAGTTCGCCAACATGAAGTTCGAGCCAGCGGGCATCACCGACGACCCGGAACTCCGCATCGCCACCAGCCTGATCGACTACATCTCGCGCCGGCTCGCGCTCGACTTCCTGTCAGTGGAGGAGCGGACCGAGCTCGGCATCTTCTCCACCCAGGAGCGGATGCAGCCGACGCTGCCCGGTGTGGAAGAGATGGCGACGCCGTCGGTCGGTTTGGTCGACGACGGGCTCAGCCGTGGCGACAGCAGTGGCCCAGGTGCGGGTGCGGGCTACGGCACGCCGGCGCAACCTATGGCGCGGCCCCAGCAGCTCGACGCACCGCTTTGCTACAACTGCGGCAACACCATGCAGCGCGCCGGGTCTTGCTACGTGTGCGGGAGCTGCGGGTCGACCAGCGGGTGTTCGTGATGAAGTCGGCGGTCATGCAACGTCTTGCCTGATCGGTCAGAGATATCCAAATTTCCGCCACGAATGGCCCGAAAACGATCGACTTGCGCCTTCCCCATCGCGCTCATGCTCTGTCGCGCGGGCGTCACGCGCCGGTCACGCACGCGCATCCGTCAGTGAGAGAGCGGCGAGAAGGATCCGTCACGGGCGACGTCTTCGGGGCTATGGTGCCGCGTCGAGTGGCTAGCGAAGGGAGTCCTCCATGCCGGACGCCTATCCGTTGACAGTCGAGATCCCGGTGGGACCTGAGAAGATTCCGCCGGTCAAGGTCCTGACCAACTGGCTGATCTTCATCCCGCAATTGATTTGGGTGTACATCCTCAGCATCGTGGCCTTCCTTGCGGCCATCGTGTGCTGGTTCTCCATCGTGTTCACTGGCACGGCACCGGAGAGCCTGAGCGATTTCATCGCCGGTGTCATCCGTTATCAGTGGAGAGTGATCACCGGCCTCTACGTCTGGGCCGAGCCGTATCCGCCCTTTGCGCCGATCCCGCAAGGGTTCGCCGATCCGGGCGGGTATCCGGCGGGATTGAACGTCTCGCCTGTGAGCGGGGAGCGCAATCGGGTCACCGTGCTGGTGCGGATCATCCTCTGCATCCCGCAGTTCATCGTGCTGTATTTCCTCAACATCGCCAACGGAATCTGCCTCATCATCTCGTGGTTCATCGCCCTGTTCACCGGGGAATGGAACCCGTCACTCAAGAACTTCTGCATTGGCGTGTACCGGTGGCACCTGCGCGTGGCGTCGTACGCGCTGCTGCTCAACGACGAGTATCCGCCATTCAGCCTGGAGCCCTAGTTCCCCGTAGCCGGGCCGCACTGGACTGACCCAGAGCGGGTTGCCGGGTGTCGCTCAAGGAGGCGGCGCGACGAGGCCGTGGTCGTAGGCGTACCTGACGGCCTCGGCTCGACTGCGCGAACCGGTCTTGGCGAACAGGTGGTTGATGTGGCTCTTGACGGTGACCTCGGAGATGTAGAGCTTCGTCGCGATCTCGGCGTTGGTCTGTCCGCTGGCAATCGCCCGCAGGACGTCGGCCTCCCTCGGGGTCAGGTCGTCGGGGAGGGACTCGGGTGCCGGCGGGACCGGCGGGACGGGCGGTGACGCGGCGCGCAGAAGGCTCGCCTGCACCGCGGGGTCGAATACCGACTGGCCGGCGGCGGCCGAGCGCACCGCCAACGCGATCTGCTCACGTCCGGCGTCCTTCGTGAGGAAGCCCATCGCACCGGCTTCGAGCGCGGTGAGGATGTTCGAGTCGTCGGCGAAGGTCGTGAGCACGACGACTCGGATGGCAGGTAGCTCGTCCGCCAAGCGCTGCGTGGCGGCGACACCGTCGACGTTGGGCATGCGCAGGTCCATCAGCACCACGTCGGGCGAGAACCGGTGCGCCAGTTCGACCGCCTCGTCACCGTCGGCGGCCAGCCCGACGACCTCGAGGCCGGGTTCTGCGTCGAGCACGGTCGCCAGGGCCTCGCGCACAGCGCGTTGGTCATCGGCGACCACGATCCGGAGGGTCGCCTCGTCGCTGTTCACGTCGCGTCCTCTCCACGGCGATGCGTGTCATCGGGCACGCTGAGCCTGACTTGCCATCCCGGACCGAGTGGCCCGGCCTCCAGTGTCCCGCCGATGAGCTCGGCCCGCTCCCGCAACCCCTCAATCCCGTAGCCGCCACCGGTGTCGGCCAGTGCACTCGCGGCGACGCCTTCGGGACAGCCGGTGTCGGTCACCGTCAACACGAGCACGTCGGGAGCGAATGCGAGCTGCACCGTCGGCGCGGCGCCTGGGGCGTGTTTGCTCGCATTGGTCAATGCCTCCTGGGCGGTGCGGCGCAGCGCGACCGACAGCTCCGCCGACGTCGGCCTGGGCGTTCCGGTTATCTCCAGGTTGCCGCTCCCGGTCGTCTCCACCAGCTGGCTCAGCGCGTCAACGAGGGGGGGAGCGTCCGTGCGCAGGGTGCCGACCGCTTGCCTGGCTTCGCTCAGGCCTTCAACCGCGAGGGCGCGCGCACGGGCCAGGATCTCGACGGCGCGTTCGTGATCCGGTGTGCCGGTGGTGAGCACGCTGTCCAGTGCGTCGAGTTGGAGAACCAGTGCACCGAGACTGTGGGCGAGGATGTCATGGATCTCTCGCGCCGCGTTGGCCCGCTCGGCCAACCCCGCTGCGCGTGCGTGCTCCTCCCGGGCTCGTTCAGCGTCGACCAGGCGGAGCTCCGCCTGGTCAGCCCGCAGCATGTACTGCTTGCGGCCTGCAGCGGCGAGGAACCCGATCACGACCACGGAGCCCAGGCTTACGTTGTCGGTCGCCTGTCCCGAGGCCAGGGTGGCGATGGCCGTGGTGACCACGGCCAGGCCGGTGACCACTGCACCCGGCCCGATGTCCAAGTTGGCGCCGGCGTCGAGCCCGACGAAGATCAAGAGGATCGCCGTCCCCACCGCCGGGTCGTAGCCGACCAGCACACCGCAGCTGACTGCCGCGACGATGGTCCTGGCCAACACCCAGCGCGCGGAGGGAAAGATGGCGGCGACGACCTGACAGGCGACGGCCACCACGAGGCTGATGAGGATCACCAGCCCGTCGCCCGTCCAGGAGGGACGGGGATGGCCGATGAATGCAGTCCCGGTGATCACGGCCAAGGCCACCAGCCGTGCGATCCGTACGTAGCGGCCCTCGTAGAGGAAGCCGGAGATGTTCTCCGATGGCTCGGTCACCGGATTGGTGGCCACGCGGTGGCCCGACCCCACTGCAGCACGGTCTCACGGTACTGGCCGTTCCGGGGTGCGCTTCCGGCCGCGACGGGCTGCGTGCGCACCCAGATGACGACGGCCTCGGCCAAGAGCGTCAGTCCGAAGCTCAGCCAGAGCGAACTGGTCAAGGCGGCAGCGTGTCCGCCGGCCGCAATCCCACCGGCATCGAGGGCGAGCTTCGTCAGCACGTTGAGGGCGAACAGTGCCACCGACGTGGCGCCCCAGCGCACCCAGGGGGACTGTCCCATCATGGAGAGCTTGTCCGTGTGGCCTCGGAGGAGGCCGAGAGTGAACGAGAGCACGGCCCCGGCGACCACCACCGTGATGTCGACGGTGTTCATCTTGGCGTTGGTGACGTTCTGCAGCCCGATGAAACTCACGACGAGAGGAAGGAGGAAGAGCTTCTTGGGCGCGGGCACCGCTTGGCCTTTCACCCGACGGGCTAGGACGAAGACGATCAGGCCGAGGCCGATGGCAATGGTGATCAGGTTCATGTCAGACCGCCAGCCGGTTGACGGACTGACGACGCACCTGTGACCGGCCGATTGCGAGCCGGAGGGTACGGGCGCAGGTCATGGCGATGGCCATGAAGATCAGGGCATCGGTGAGGGCGTCAACGGTGATCCCGTTGGTGAAGAGCCAGTGGCCCAGCTGAGTGTGGTACCAGTGGTTGGCGCCGTAGGTGAACAGGAGTCTCGCCCCGATGACGAAGGCCCAGAACGCTGCGTAGGCCGCTCCGGCGGTGCTGACCGCTTGCTGGGAGGGCCCATCGACCCTGACTCTCATCAGTCCGGTGGCTGCGACGATCCCGAGGAGCGTGCCCAAGGCGGCCAACGCGATCTCGAGCACTTCACCGTTCCCGGCGGTGGCGGGGTGGACGATGAACAGCGGGATGATCCCCGCGGCCAGCAACAGCGGGCGGAGGATGCGGAAGGTGCTGATCTTCCGGCGCCCGAGGTCCGCTTCGAGCACGGCAAACAGCACCGCAATGTTGACGATCAGGACATCGGTTGGCATGGCAGCCACCTTTCGCTTGGGGTACCCCTCAACCGTCACATGAAAGGCCTTGCGGCGAATCGGTCCATGGGTGGCTCGGCTGGTGGAATGGCCCGGCGAGCATCCACCCCCGGGTGGAGAGTCGCACCCGCCCTCGCACCGCCCCTGCACGGCGCACCCGCACCCGGCGGTGCCCAGCGCCAGGGCCCGGGGTGGCCGTAGAGTCCGTGCATGGTCGGCCCCGGCCAGCCCGGCGCGCGACGACGCCCTGCTCACGCAACCCGTCGCGGGTTCAGCAAGCAGACCGAGAAACGGCTGGCGGATATCGGCCGCCAGCTGCCACCGCCAAGCCCAGAGGATCAACGGCTCATGGCGGCCGACCGGGCCGCGCGCATCCGGCGCCGGCTCGCCTTGGTGCTTCCGATCCTCCTCGTTGTGGTGCTCGGGATCGGCGCCGCGGTACAGGCAGTGCGGCCTGTCCCAGATCCCAGCATCGACGGAGCGACAGCGTCCATGCGCATTCCCGGCGCGATGCCCGCTTTGCCGTGGCCCTCGTCGGGCGAGGCGGCGCTGGCGGTCCAGGGCGCCGGCACCATGGGGGGGGTCCACGACGATGCGTCGCCCATCGCGGGCCTCGCCGGCATCCTGACCAGCTACGTCATCTTGAAGGACCACCCGCTCAGCACCGGTGGCGACACCGGTCCCTCCATTTCGGTCACGCCCCAGGTGGTCACCGCGTTCGGGGCCGGCACCGCAGCAGGCGACCCCGAGGTCACCGTCAACGCCGGCGAGAGCCTGACCGAGCTCGACGCACTCGAAGGGCTTCTGATCGATTCCGGCGACGACATGGCGACCCTGCTCGCCGACTGGGACGCCGGGAGTACGTCGGCCTTCGTGGCCAAGATGCAGCTCACCGCGCTCGCGCTGGGCCTCAAGCACACGCACATCACCGATCCCAGCGGGGCGGACCCCGCCACGGTGAGCACCCCGGACGATCTCATCCGACTCGGCGAGGCCGCAATGAAGATCGCGGTGTTCAGCCAGATCGTGTCGCTCGGCCAGGCGACGCTCCCGGTGTCCGGCCTCGCCTACAACCCCAACTTCGATCTCGGCGAGGACGGCATCGTCGGGATCATGGCGGCATCCACCACGGCCACGAACGGTTGCTACCTCTTCGCAGCACAGAAGACCGTGCAGGGTCAGACGGTGACGCTCTATGGGGTGGTGCTCGGGCAATCAGGTCCGGACGGGCCCAACACGGCGGCGGTGAACGCCGGCGACGCGCTCGTGAAAGCGGCGCTCGCGTCGATCACGGTCGTGCCGGTGCTGAGCGCCGGACACGTAGCCGGGCGGCTTGTTGGGGCGTGGGGCGCATCCGTACCTGTGACCGCGTCGAGTTCGGTGAACGTCATCGGGTGGCCTGGCCTTCGCGTGTCTGTCGTGGCCCGGCCGGCCAAGCTCACGGTCCCCGTCGCAGCCGGGACATCGGTAGGGGTGGTGCAGGTGCGCCAGGGCTCCCGCGTCAGTACTGCCGTTCTCAAGAGCACAGGCGTACTGAGCGCACCCTCGACATGGTGGCGGCTGACTCGCTGACCCGAGTCTGGGGCCGACGGTGAGCTGACTTCAGGAGGCGTCAGCCCTTTTTCGGCTCAAACTGGTACGCGAATGGCGCCGCCGGCGGGGTGAGTGTGGCCGACCGCCGTCCCGCAGTGACGGTCACCGTGGTGCCCCCGGCCCCCACCTGGACTTCCGACGGTCCGAGCAGGATGGCCTGGTGGGAGCTGTTCGGGCTCAGGATGCCCTCAAAGGCAGGATGCTGGCCGGGTACACCCATGCTGACCCACGAGCGGCCGGTCGACGTGGAGACAGTCACCGCATACGCCGCGTAGTCAACCGTGTAAGTCGCCGTGCCAGATCCGGAGGAGACCTGGGTCACGACGGGGGAGGTCGAGGGGGGAGGGGCGGTGTGATGGGTGGGCGGTGTCGTGGTCGGGTTGGCACCGTTGCCGGAGGTGTTGATCACGCCCGCCTGGACGAGTCCGAGCGCCACGCCGCCCGCAATGACAGCGAGCGCCACGATGCCGACCGCCAGCCTGAGAAGAGGAGAGGTCCGCGGACGCCGGGAGCCCCGCTCGCCGTGGCGCACGGCGGGGATCTGGTCGGTATCTGCGTAGGTCGGGGACGCGTCCGAGAAGAGTCGCCCCTGCCCGGTGTCGGGCCGTGGGACCACCGCCGTCGCGAAGGGGTCAGCCTGGAGCCCCGCTTGGTCGGCTTGCACGTCCATGGCCGGTTATCTCGACCTCCCACGCCCCGTACTTGATTTCGCCAATTATGCGCCCTGCAAGGGTGATTCGGGTTTCAGGGACCCACGTGCACCGTACCGGGCGCTTCGCCCGAATTGAACGTGGGCTGCGTACCCAGCGGGGAGGCACTCCCTGGTAGGGGGCCAAGCGCCCACGACCCATCCACCGAAGCGGCGGTCGACCTATCGACCCACGCTCCCGTCGAGGAGCTCGCGGGTGATGTCCATGTGCCCGACGTGGCGAGCGGTCTCCTCAATGAGATGGAACACCGCCCATCGCAGCGTCGTTGGCCGGAAGGCCGCCGCCGATGGCTGGTCGAACGAGGGGGCACCATCGAGCACGGCGTCGACCAGCGCGGTCTCCGCCCGGTAGAAGCCGACCACGTCATCGACGGTCCATCCGTCGGGCAACTCGAACATGCGCGCTCGCCACCCCATGTCCATCGGCTCACCCGCGTAAATGGCACGGACCCAGAGGCGTTCGGCGTATCCGAGGTGCACGACGATGACCCCGAGCGAATTCGCCGCCAGGTGTCGGGCGCCAACGCAGCTGGTCCGCATCGAGGCCTTCAACCTTGAACATGGCGCTGTCGCGTATGTGTTGCAGCCAGGCACGCGCCATCGCCACCTCATCGAGCGGCTCGGCCTCCGCGGGCCGGGCGACACTGATCTCAGGCGGCTTCTCGGGCATCGGAAGGGTCGACGTTACAACGGCAAATGCCGTGAATGGCCCACTCCTTTGTGACAGGCCGGCCGGGAGGCGCAGCTCCCTCTGGCCGGGGGTTATGGTGGGCGCCTGACGGGGCGTCAGAAACACGGGGGCACGGGTGTGGACGATCTGAACGGCAAGGTTGCCGTAGTCACCGGTGGAGCGGCCGGCATCGGGCGCGGCATCGTGGAGGCGCTCCTCGAGGATGGGGCACGCGTCGTCATCGCCGACGTGGAGGAGCCCGTGCTGGAGGTCACGCTCAAGGAGCTGGCCGATGCGGGCGCGGTTCGCGGCGTCCTGACGGACGTCTCCTCGCCAGATTCGGTGGAGGCGCTCGCGGCGGACGTCTTCGCCAACGAAGGCGCCTGCCACCTGCTCTTCAACAACGCGGGAGTGACGTCGGGCGGCGGCGGGCGGCCGTGGGAGCAAGAAGCCAACGACTGGTCCTGGTGCTTCTCGGTCAACGTCTTCGGCGTGGCCAACGGCATGCTCTCCTTCGTCCCGCGGATGATCGAATCGGGCGAGCCCGGCGTCGTGGTCAACACCTCGTCGATGGACGGCGGCATCGCGCCCGTGCCCTACGCCTCGGTCTACGCCTCGAGCAAGGCGGCGATTTCCTGCCTGACCGAGGCCCTGGCGCACCAGCTGATCGCGGCGGGCACCGAGCTGCGAGCAGCCGTCTTCTATCCCTCCGGGGGCCTCCTCGACACGGGGCTGTGGACGGCACAGCGCAACCGGCCCGACGCCCTCGCCCGGACCAAGCCGCGCCCGCCTGCGCCGGGCACGACCTTCGAGGAGTTCAAGGCGCAGCTCGAGGCCGCGGGGCGCCCGGTCGACGTGGTGGACCTGCGCGATCTCGGCCGGTTCTGTGTCGACGGCGTCAAGCGCGGCGACTTCATCATCGGCCACGGTCTCGACGAGTGTGCCGAGATGCTGCACCGGAGAGCCGACGCGATCGGGGCCGGAAAGCTCCCGCCGGCAGCGCTGAGCTGATGGCTGCGCTCGCCGCGTCGGACCGCTACACCGTCGTCTCGGCGGACGGTCACGCGGGCGGCGACATCTCGGACTACAAGCCCTATCTGGCGGAACGCTGGCACGACGAGTTCGACGCCTGGGCCGCGGAGTACGTGAACCCCTACGCCGATCTCATCGCGCCCATCGCCTACCGCAGCTGGAACAGCGAGCGCCGCCTGGCCGAGACGGAATCCGACGGCATCGCGGCAGAGGTCCTCTTCCCCAACACGGTCCCACCCTTCTTCGCCGAGGGGAACCTCGTGGCGCTGCCCCCGACCCCCGAGGACTACGAACGCCGCTGGGCGGGCGTCCAGGCCCACAACCGCTGGCTGGCGGACTTCTGCGCGGCCGCGCCGGGCCGGCGCGCCGGGATCGTGCAGGTCTTCGCCAACGACATGGACGACGCGGTCGCGGAGGTGCAATGGGCGGCCAAGACCTTCGACCAGCCCTTCGGGGGGATCCTGTTGCCGTCCATCCCCCCGAACTCGCACCTGCCACCGCTCTGGGAGGACCATTACGAGCCGCTCTGGCAGGTCTGCGCCGACCTCGACGTGCCCATCAACATCCACGGGGGGAGCGCACTGCCCGACTACGGCGAGCACGAAGCGGCGCGGTCGATGATGCTGATCGAGATCCCCTGGTTCAGCCACCGCTCCGTCTGGCACCTCATCTTCTCCGGTGTGCTGGAACGCCACCCGACGCTTCGTTTCGCCGTCACCGAACAGGGTGTGGCCTGGCTCCCCCGTGGCCTGCAGACCCTCGACTGGTTCTACGGGCGCATGACGACCGCCAACGCGGCCGAGGCCAATTTCTTCGGGGCTGCCGCGGCCAAGATGACGATGACGCCGACCGAGTACTTCGCCCGCAACTTCTGGATCGGCGCCAGCTTCCTGCGCCCGAGCGAGGCCCCCTTGTGCCGCGACCTCGGCATCGAGCACGTGATGTGGGGTGCCGACTACCCGCACTCAGAGGGGAGCTACCCCTACACGACGGAGGCCTTGCGCGTCGCCTTCGCCGAGTACCGCGAGCCCGAGGTGCGCGCGATGGTCGAGTCGACGGCGGCGTCCTTCTACGGCTTCGACCTCGACCTGCTCCGTCCGATCGGCGACCACATCGGCCCGCTGGTCTCTGAGGTGGCACGGCCGCTGGCCACCGAGGACTGGCCGACCCAGACGACCTGCAACGCATTCGACCCCACGCAGATCCTTCGTGCGTGGTGAGCACAGGGGAGGAATCATCATGACCAGTGTCCGCTACGGCGCCCGCGCCGTGCAGGTGAACCGGGAGATCGAGGCCAAGAAGGCCGACATCTGGTCCGAGGCGGTGACCGCGATCTACGAGACCGATCCCGAGATCGTGGCCGCGGTGCTGCCGCCGCCGCTCGAACCCGGCCCCAAGCCATTGGTCCGCATCACGATCACGAGGGTCGAGATGCCCGGACTGCCGATCTTCGGTGCCGGTTGGATCGGCGTTCAGGCGCGCCACGAGGATCGCGTGGGCGAGTACCCCATCTTCATGCCGATGACGACCGAGCAGTCCCTCACGGGCGGCCGCGAGGTCAACGGCGAGCCGAAGAAGCTGGCCGAGGTCGAGGTGACACGCGAAGGCGACCACATCTCTGCGCGTATCGCCCGCATGGGCTTCGTCATCTGCGAGATCACCGGAAGGATCACCGGCGTCCGGGAGAACTACGAGTTGGAGAAGACGGACTTCTGGTTCAAGATGTCGCCCTCGTGCGAGGAGGCGGGCGTGCTCGACCAGGACCCCTTGCTGGTCTACGGCGAAAAGACAGAGAAGACGCGGCTGCACGAGGGAATTGAGGGCGAGCTGATTCTCAAGGAGGCGCCGCTCGATCCCGTGGCCGACCTCGTGGTCCGCCGCATGGTCGACCTCAATTGGACCGAGCGGGCCTCCACCCAGGTCGGCCGGGTGATCGGCCCGGTACCGCGAGCCAACCTCGAACCGTTCATCCACCAGCGTTATGACGACCTCTCGGTGCTCGGAGCGAAGCGATGAGCGACCGCTACGTCATCATCTCCGCCGACGCGCACGCCGGCCTGCCCGCCGAGGGCTACCGGCCCTACCTGGACACCACCTACCACGCCCAATTCGATGAGTACCTGGCCGAGCGGCACGCGCACCGCGACCAGGCGTTGCAGATGAACTACGACTACATCATGGGCTGGGAGACCGAGAACGAAGAGGGCCTGCGCGGCGCCTGGGACGTGCAGCAGCGCGACAAGGAGCTTGACGCGGACGGCGTGACGGCCGAGGTGATGTTCGCCGACGCGGATGCCATCACCGGGAGTGCGTCGCCACCCTTTGGCGCAGGTCTCTCGGCGGGGGAGATCACCGATCCCGAGCTCGCCTTCGCCGGCGCCCGGGCCCACAACCGCTTCCTGGCCGAGATGTGCGCCCGCAGCCCCGAGCGCCACGGCGGCATCGCGCTCGTGCCCATCACCCACGGCGTGGAGCGCTCGGTGGCCGAGATCGAATGGCTGGCCACCCAACCGGGCATTCGCGGGATCATGATCCCGACGATGTGGCACGACCACGTGCCCTACAACCATCCCGACTACGACCCGGTCTGGGCGGCCAGCCAGGCGGCTGGCTTCCCGGTGCACACGCATTCGGGCGAGGCGCCCCAAGACGAGTACAACGACAACATCGGCATCTATTTGGCCGAGGTGGTGTGGTGGGCGGCTCGCCCCGCCTGGCACTTGCTCTTCTCGGGCGCCTTCGAGCGTTTCCCACGCCTGAAGTTCGTGGTGACCGAGGCGGCGGCCTACTGGGCGGCCGACATGATGTGGAAGTGGGACCAGTACATGGGCGGCGGGCACACGACGAAGAAGATGGCGGCGCTGTTGAAGGGGAAGATCTCCAAGCTCCCCTCTGACTACTTCGGCGAGAACATCTTCATCGGCGCGTCAACGATGTCCAAGGAGGAGATCCGCCGCCGCCATGTCCTCGGGTGCGACGTCGTGATGTGGGGCACCGATTACCCGCATCCCGAGGGCACGTGGCCACACACCCAGGAGCGATTGCGCAGCGACTTCGGTGGCATCCCGGTGGAGGACGCGCGCAAGCTGCTGGGTGAGACCGCCGCCCGTTGCTACGGCTTCGATCTCGACGCGCTGCGACCGGTGGCCGAGCGCATCGGGCCGACCCCGTCCGACCTGGGCCAGGACCTTACTCTGCGGACCGATCCCGACGAGATCCGCGCCACGCGCTGGTGGAAGGACGAGTACCAGGTTCAGGCACCGGGCTGACATCGTTGTGAACCAGGGCCACATGGAGTACTGCGCCAGCGAGGACTGGCGGCGGGTGGTCCAGGACACGATCCTCCCTGAAGCGCTGCGTGAGGTGTTGCTGGGCGACGACGCGCTCGAGATCGGCCCGGGCCCGGGATTCACCACCGACGTGCTGCGCACCATGACGGCGCACCTGACCGCAGTGGAAGTGGACGAAGGTCTGGCGGCCCAGCTGGCGCGCCGGCTTGGCGCCGAGAACGTCGACGTCGTCCTCGGCGACGCCGCGGCCCTCGAGTTCCCCGACGCCCGCTTCACGGGGGCGGCATCGTTCCACATGCTCCACCACATCGCGCCGTCGGCACAGCAAGACCGCGTCTTCGCCGAGCTCGCCCGGGTGCTGGTCCCAGGGGGAGTGTTCGTGGCCGCAGACGGGGTGTACAGCGAGGGGTCGGCCGCGTTCCACGAGAACGACACCTACAACCCGATCGACCCCGACGAACTGGTGGACCGGCTCGGCCATGCCGGCTTCGGGGACATCGACGTCAGCGTCTACGAGCTCGGGTGGGTGTGCACGGCGCGCACCACACCCTCCGGCGGCTGAGAGGGGGGCCAGCTCCTACGCCACTGCCGATGCAGCCGTGAAGCACAATGGTCAGTGTGCCCGTCGTATTTGCACTCCTGGCGGCGTTCTCCAACGCGCTCAACGTCGTCACGCAGCACATCGCGAGCATCGGTGATCCAGGCCACTCCAAGGGCTGGCGCTTCGTCCGCTACCTGGTTTCGAACCCGCTCTGGCTTTTCGGCTGGGTGGCGCTGGCCGCTGGCTTCGTGTTCCAGGCTCTGGCGCTGCACAACGGTCTGCTCTCGGTGGTTCAGCCCCTGCTCGTCACCGAGCTGGTCTTCGCCCTCGTGCTGCGCCGCGTCTGGATCCGCCAGTCGATCCACGCCGTCACATGGTGGGCTGCGGCGCTCACCTGCATCTTCCTCGCCCTCTTCGTCGCGGTGTCCGAACCGAGTGGGGGCAACGCCACCCCGACGAGCAGTGCCTGGCTGGGTGCCACCGTGGCCGCGGCGGGAGGAGCCGGAATCCTCTACGTGCTGTCGTTCGGCGGCTCACCGGGACGCCGAGCTGCGTTGCTCGGAGCGGCGACCGCCGTCCTATGGGCTCTGGTCGCCACCTTCATCAAGGCGATGACCGACTCGCTCACGCAGTTCGGCGTGGGTGGCATGTTCTTGCACTGGCCCGTGTACGCGCTGGCGGTGGCGGGCCTCGCCGCGGAGCTCTTGAACCAGGCGGCGCTGCACGTCGGACCCTTGAGCATGTCGCAGCCCTTCATCGTCGTGGTGGACCCGATCGTCAGTATCGGCCTCAGCATCTGGGTGTTCGCCGAGACTTTCACCGAGAGCGTGCCCCGCCTCGCGCTCGGCTCTGCGTCGTTCGCGGCCATGTGTGTCTCCGTCATGGTGCTGGCCCGGACCGCGCCGGCGACGATGAAACCGGCCCCGGCGCCCACCGTGCCGCGGACGTCCGGTTGACCGGGCATCCTGCTCGCTCAGAGACGGCGCCTCGTCCGCATCCAGTTGAAGTTCAAGATGGTGGTGATGACGCCGAGCACTATCCCGGCCGCGGCGACGAGGAAACCCTTGGTGATGCGCCCCGGGTCCTTGTTCTGTCCCGCGGCCACGAGGCCGAGCGCAGTGCCACCTGTCGACTCGAGCGTGCTGGCCAAGAAGAGCCCGACGCCCGCAGCCGGGCTGCGGTCGCGCCGGTCGGCCAGGCGGAGCAGCGTCAGAAACCCGATAGCGGACAATGCGACCGAGGCGACGGCGAGCGCATCCATCGCCTGACGCTCGTCCGCGACCTCCCGATCGAGCCCGTCTGGGCCCGGACGTGGGTCCTCGCTCGCTCCCGCATCGGCCATGGTGGTCACCTCGCCCTTCGTCCCGGTTCGGTTCGGTTCGGTTCAGCTGGCGTCAGGCTAGGCGCCGATGTCCTCTGTCGCGCCCGGCGTTGGTGTTCTCCCTGCGTCGAGCTCGAAGGTGTGGGTCACCTTGCCCGAGTCCGGTGCACCCGCCGATGACGACAGCGACCGTGCAGTCGAAGAGCCTCGGCGCACAGACCAAGACCGTCGGGCCGGGTCGTCGGTCGACTCGTGGCTTCACCCGGCGAAGTCCCAGCTCTCGCCCTTCTCGTAGTGGTGGAGCACGTTCTTGGCAATGAGGATGCGGTGCACCTCATCCGGCCCGTCGGCCAGGCGAAGCGTGCGGGCGCCCAGGTACATCGTGGCCAACGGCAGCTCGGACGTGACGCCGGCCGCGCCCCACACCTGAATGGCCCGGTCGACCACCCGGCTGTAGGCGGCTGGGACGAAGACCTTGATCGAGCTGATCTCGGTGCGCGCTTGTGGATCGCCCGCGTCCACCTTCTCGGCTGCATGGATGGTCATGAGGCGAGCGGACTGCAGGTCCATGTAGCTGTCGGCCACGAAACCCTGCATGAATTGCTTGTCCTTGAGCAGCCCGCCGTGCACCTCCCGGGTGAGCATGCGCTCGACCATCATGTCGAAGGCGCGCCACATCTGGCCGACAGAGTTCATGCAATGGAAGATCCGCCCGGCGCCGAGTCGATCCTGTGCTGCCCGATGGCCCTCGCCGACCTGACCCAGGGCATTGTCCAGCGGGACCCGCACGTTCTCGTAGCGGACCTCGCAGTGATCGGAGACGGGGGCGCCCCAGATGCCGATCCCCCGCTCAATGATCACGCCGGGCGTCGAGGTGGGCACGATGATCTGCACCATGCGGCCGGGGCTCTCGTCGTCCTCGGAGTCCTTGGCCCGGCACATCACGATGAAGAAGTCAGCGGCCAGCCCGTTCGAGGTGAACCACTTGTGGCCGTTGATCACCCACTCGTCGCCCTCTGGGATGGCGGTTGTCTGAATAGAGCGGGGGTCCGAGCCGGCGTGCTCGGGCTCGGTCATGGAGAAGCCCGACTGCATGGTGCCCTCGACGAGGGGGAGGAGCCACTTGCGTTTCTGTTCCTCGGTGCCGTACTTGACGAGGATGGTCTGGTTGCCCGAGTTGGGCGCCACCACACCGAAGAGTGAGGCCGCGCCGACCGCGTAGGCGAGGATCTCGTTCATGTAGGCGTGGGCCATGAAGTCGATGCCCATGCCCCCGTATTCGGGGGGGAGGTGTGGTGCCCAGAGGCCTTCGGATTTGACCGCCTCCTGCACGTCGTGGCGCAGCGCTCTGGACTCGGCCCGCTCCTCCTCGGTGGCGCCGCCGCGCCGCCCGCGCCAGAGCAGCGACTCGTTGGGGAGGATCATCTCGTTGACGATGCGCCCCGTCCGGCGCCGGACGTCGTTGATGTGGTCGCTGAGACCCGCAATCGGTGTGACGGTGATGGGCATCGATCTCCCCCCGCTGGCTGCTGGTGTCCTGTTTCGGGTCGCGTCTGCGGCCCGCTCCGAACCTTAGGCAGATCCGGAGCCGGAACCGGGCCCGGGTCTCCGGATCCGGGTCGTGCGGGCGACCCAGCGTCCGGTGAGCGCGCGTTCGTAACGCCCCCGGCCCACGAAGCTGACCGTCCACCGCGCCAGCGCACCGAGCCGGTTCTTGAAGCCGGTGAGGAACGTGATGTGGACGACCAGCCAGAGCACCCAACCGGTGAAGCCCCCCACCTGAAGCGGACCGATCTGGGCGACCGCACGAAAGCGCGAGATCGTGGCCAGGGTGCCGAGGTCGCGGTAGCGCAACGGAGTGGGCTCCTTGCCCTGCAGGCGCCGCACGATCGTGCGGGCGGCGTGAACGCCTGACTGGATGGCGACCTCGGCGACGCCGGGCAACCCGTCGAGCGCCATCAGGTCGCCCACCACGAAGACCTCGGGGTGGCCGGACAGGGAGCAGTCCGGCTCGACCAGGACCCGCCCCGCGTTGTCGAGCTCCGCGCCCGCCGCCTCGGCGAGGATCCCACCCAGGCCTGCGGCGCGGGTGCCCGCCGCCCAGACCTTGGTTGCGGCGGGGACGTATGTGGTCGAGCCGTCGGATCTCGTGACTTCCACGCCTCCTTCATCCATGCCGGTGACCAAGGCACCGAGGTGGATCTCGACGCCCATGGCGGCGAGGTCGTGCGCGGCCATCTCGGACAGCCGGCGCCCCATGGAGCCGAGCAGCCGGTCCGTACCCTCCACCAGGACGACGCGGGTGTCGTGCGGATCGATGAGCCGGTAGTTGTTGCGCAGCGCACGCCGCGATAGCTCCTTGAGCTGCCCGGCCATTTCCACTCCCGTCGGTCCGCCTCCGACGACCACGAAGGTCATGAGGCGCTGCCGTTCGAGGTCGTCGCGCTCCGCCTCCGCCAACTCGAAGGACCCGAAGATCATTCCCCGCAGCGCCAGCGCGTCGTCGAGCGACTTCATGCCGCAGGACCACTCCCGGTACTCGTCGTGCCCGAAGTACGACGTGGCCGCGCCGCCGGCCACGATCAAGCTGTCGTAGGTGATGGCGAGGGGATGCCCGAACTCGTCGGCGTGGACGGTGCGGGCACCGACGTCGACGCGCTGCACGTCCGCCAGGACCGTCCGCAGATGCCGGTGGTTGCGCAGGACGTCTCGGGTCGGCGGCGCGATCTGCCCTTCCGAGAGGATGCCCGTCGCCACCTGGTAGAGCAACGGTTGAAAGAGATGATGATTCGTCCGGTCGATCAGCGTCACCCGGACGGGTGCCAGCTTCAAGGCCCGCGCGGCAAAGAGGCCGCCGAACCCCGACCCGATGATGACGACGTGGTGGCGCTCGCGGGTCGCGTCGCTTCCGCTCATAACAGTCGATCCACCACCGTCGTGACGTACTGCGCCAGGGGGAGGTCGCTGAGCTCGTCGGGCGTGAACCAGGCGACGGCGTCCGTGGTGCCGTTCGTCTCTGGGCGGAGCACCCCCTCCCACGAGTCCACCTCATAGATCAGCCGCACCGTGTGCAGGTTCGTGCCCTCGGGCGGGACGGTCCGCACGTCGGAGAGCACGTCGAGCAGCGGTCCGACGACGACGGCGAGGCCCGTCTCCTCCTCCATCTCGCGGCGGAGGGAGTCTGGCGGGTTCTCACCGTGCTGGACGCCGCCGCCGGGAAGGAACCAGCGTCCCCGCACGGTGAGCGACGACGAGGCCCGGGCCAGCAGGAGCCGGCCGTCGGCGTCGCGGCACACGCCGTAGGCGGCGATGCGCTGGCGCTTTCGCTCCGAGGCCACGTCCGAGATGCTGCTCCGGCGCCAGGCCGGCCGCCAAGTCAACGGGAAACTACCCTGGCCGCTGCCGTCACCACGGTGGAGGGCAGGCCCGGTGAAAGGGGTGGGCGCATGGACAGTGCGGCAGAGCTCGAGGCGATCCGGCGGCTCAAATATGCGTATTTCCGGACCCTCGACCTGAAGCAATTCGAGGAGCTGGGCGCACTCCTGACCGAGGACGCCACCTCGTCGTACGAGGACGGCAAGACCGTGCTCGAGGGGCGCGCCGCCATTGCGGGCTGGCTGGCCGAGGTCCTGGGGGATCCCGGCATGGTCACCGAGCACCACGGACATCACCCCGAGATCACGTTCACGTCCGCCACCACCGCGGAGGGGACGTGGTACCTCCAGGACCGGGTCATAATCCCGGCCGCCGACCTCGAGATCGGAGGCACCGCCTTCTACGAGGACCGCTATCGCCTGACCGACGAGGGGTGGCGTATCGCACACACCGGCTATACCCGGGTCTTCGAGGAGCACCGCACGCACTCCACGTTGGAGGTGCGCTCGTTCACATCTCGTTTCGATTCGCCGGGCTGAAGGTGAACGCGGGATCGAACAGCGTGGTCGGCGCCAGCGCCTTCTCGATCGCCTCGACGAAATCGGGTTCGAGCACGACGTCGAGGGCCTTCACATTCTCCTTGATCTGCTCGGGCCGGCTGGCCCCGACGATGGCGCTGCTGACGTTCGGGTTGCGCAACACCCAGGCGAGGGCAACCGCCGCGGGCGTGTAACCGGCCTCCCGGCACAGCGCCGCGTACGCCGCCACCGGCTCGAGGATCTCATCGCGCAAGAGCCAGCTCATCTCCTCGGCCTCGGGCCCCTTCGCCCGTGAGTCCGCGGGCGCGTCGGACCCGCCCGGCTGGTACTTGCCGGTCAGCACGCCCTGGGCCAGGGGCGACCAGACGATCTGGCCGACTCCCTCCCGCTCGCACACGGGCACCACCTCCGCCTCGATCACCCGCCAGATCAACGAGTACTGCGGTTGGTTGGACACGATGCGATCGAAGCCCATCTCGTCAGCCAGCTCAAGCGCGTCGGCGATCTGCTCCGCTGACCACTCCGAGACTCCGATGTAGTGCACCTTGCCCTGGCGGACCAGGTCATCGAACGCCCGCATCGTCTCCTCCAACGGGGCCTCGTAGTCGAACCGGTGTGCCTGGAGCAGGTCGACGTGGTCGGTCTGCAGCCGCTCGAGCGACGCGTGCAGCGACTCGATGATGTGCTTGCGAGACAGGCCGCGGTTGTTCGGATTGGGACCCGTCGGCCAGTAGACCTTCGTGAAGATCTCGATGGAGTCGCGTGCGACGCCCTTGAGCGCCCGGCCGAGGACGGTCTCGGCCGCGCCGAGGGCATACACGTCCGCCGTGTCGAAGGTTGTGATGCCGGCGTCGAGCGACGCTCGGACGCACGCCGTCGCGGCCTCCTCCTCGATCTGGCTCCCGTGGGTGATCCAGTTGCCATACGAGAGGGATGAGACGAGCATGCCGGAGTGTCCGAGGTGGCGGTAGTCCATGGGCCCGGAGCGTACCCGGGTGCTCGTACGCTCGTCGTATGGCCATCGAGGAGATGCTCCACGTCCACCGGGGGCTCGACCTGCCGCTCTCGGAGGTCTCCTGGCGCGCCACCACGTCGGGCGGGCCGGGCGGGCAGCACGCCAATCGCACGCACAGCCGGGTCGAGGTGGATTTCGACGTAGCCGCGTCGGCGACGCTCGGCCCGCGGCAACGGGCCCGGCTGCTGGAGCGATACGGACCCGTCGTCCGCGCCAGCGCCTCGGAGTCCCGCTCCCAGGCGCGCAACCGCGAGCTGGCCCTGGCGCGGCTCGCCGCCAAATTGGACGAGGGCCTCCGCGTGCAGCCGACCCGCACGCCCACGCGACCCACCAAGGGCTCACAGGTACGGCGCGTCGAGTCGAAGCGCCACCGGAGCGAAACCAAGCGCCGGCGCCGGGCGCCGCGCGCCGACGAGGACTGAACAGCTCCCGGCGTCCGCGACTGGCCTCAGTTGGTGAAGCTGAACCCCTCCAGCGCACCGCCGAGCCCGCTGTCGAGCTGGTCGAGCAGCTCGGGGTCGTCCTCCGCCCGTGGGCCGCGCAACGCGGTGAGGGCCGCGAAGCCCTGGGCGACCAACGTGGCGTCCTCCGAGCCGGCGTCCGCCAGCCCGAGGTCGCCCGAGTGGGGGAACGGGGATCCCACGGAGAGGACGATCTGGCCCTTCTCCTCGGGCTCGCCTTCCATCACGGCGTGCGCCGCCTCGGCCGCGGCCGGCCCCTCGATCTCCTCCTCGTTCGGCTCCTCCCACGCGCCCGCGCCGCGCGCCGACTTGATCAGGCCCGCACCGCTGACCCGGGCCCAGCGCACGCCACGGATCTCCGAGAGCGAGAGGTGCGGCACGTTGAGGTTGAGCACGGTACGTGGTGGCGCCAGCGTCAGCAGAGGGACGAGGGCGACGGCCAGATCCGCAGCCGACTCCCACGGGTCGGGCTCGTCCCCGACGCGCAGCGACACGGCGAGGGAGCGGATGCCGAGCTGGCTCGCCGTCAGCGCCGCGCCCACGGTGCCCGAGTGCAGCACCGAGCGGCCCACGTTCACGCCGTGGTTGATGCCAGAAAGGACCAGGTCCGGCTTGGGTCCGACTGCGCCGAGCGCACCGGCGATCACCGAGAGCGCCGGCGAGGCGTCGAGCCCGTAGGCCTCCACGTCCTCCGCCCCCTCGACGAAGGCGCGCTGGTAGGGAATCGCCGTCCCGTCCGTGACCGACCCGACCGCGGCGCCGGCGCCGCTGTAGTTGGAGCTGGGCGCCATCACGATGACCTCGTGGGGCGAGCCCGGCCCGTCGGCACCCGCACCGTCGGCCCAGGCGACGAGTGCCCTCGTCAGGGCCGCCAGACCGGGCGCGGTGATGCCGTCGTCATTGGTGACCAAGATCCTCACAATGCGACCACGCTACCGGTCGCCGCACGGCGCGACTGGGCCCGTCACGAGACGTTCGTACCCCGGTCATTTCGCCTTCACCGCCGGCCCAGGCACCGCCTCGCCCACCCAGACTCCCTGGTCTGCTTCAATTCTCGCCATGTCCGCCCCGACGCCCCGGATCTCGGTCTCTTCGCCGACCGGGCAGCAGTGGCGGATCGGGCACGGTCGCCAGGAGGTGATCGTCTGCGAGGTGGGCGCCACCCTGCGCCACTATGCGGTCGGCGACACCCCGGTGCTCGATGGGTTCGGCCCCGGTGAGTGGTCACACTCGGGCCGGGGCCAGGTGCTGGCGCCGTGGCCCAACCGCCTGGCCGACGGGCGCTACGAATTCAACGGGGTCAGGGCCCAGGCGGCGCTCGACGAACCCGAACGTCGCAACGCGATCCACGGACTGGTCCGCTGGCTGCCCTGGACGCTGCAGACGCGACACCAGAACCAGCTCTCGCTCCGCCTGCAGCTGCACCCCTCGCCCGGCTACCCGTTCTCCTTGCTGCTCGAGCTCGAGTACCACGTTGGCCGGGACGGCCTCACGGTGACGACGACGGCGCAGTCGCTCGAGGAGGGCCCGGTGCCCTTCGGGCTCGGCTTCCATCCTTATCTCACGGCGGGGCCTGAGACGGTCGACGGCGCCATCCTCCATGTGCCGGCGCGCCACACCCTCGACCTCGATGACCGCGGCCTGCCCACCGGCGCGCTCACACCGGTGGAGGGAACCGACCGCGACTTCACCACCTCGCGCTTCGTGGGCCCCGCGGTGCTCGACACCGCCTACACGACGCTGGTGCGCGACGCCGACGGCCGGGCGAGCGCCAGTCTCGATGCGCCCGGTGGTGCGACTGGCGCCACGCTGTGGGTGGACGGCGGCTTCTCTTACCTGATGGTGTACACGGGGGACACGCTCCCCGACGTGTCGCGGCGCCGCCGCGCCGTCGCCATTGAGCCGATGACCTGTCCTCCCAACGCGCTCCGCACCGGTACGGACGTGATCGACCTGCGGCCCGGACACGAGTGGAGCGCGCAGTGGGGGATCCTTCCCCGGTGAGTGCCGCCGCGCCGGCGACTCCGCGAGCGTCCCGGTGAACGACGCCGACTTCGCGGGCCGCGTCGTCGCGGTGACCGGCTCGTCGAGCGGCATCGGTGCCGCCACCGCCCGCGCCTTCGCAGCATTAGGCGCTGCGGTGCTGGTCAACTCGGTGCACTCGGTCGACGAGGGCCAGGCCGTGGCGGCGTCGCTGCCCGATGCCGCGCTACGTGCAGGGCGACATCACCGAGCCCGGTGTTCCCGAGCACATCGTCGAGGTGGCGCGCCAGCACTGGGGTCGCGTCGACGTGCTGGTGAACAATGCGGGGACCACCGCCCTGATCCCGCACCACGATCTACAGGCGGCGACCGTCGACGTCTGGCGGCGCATCTTCGAGGTCAACGTGTTCGGGACCTGGGCCATGTCGGTGGCGGCCCTCCCCGCGCTGCGCGAGGCCAAGGGGTGCATCGTCAACGTGGCATCGGTGGCCGGCGTGCGCCCGACGGGATCGTCCATTCCCTACGCGGCCAGCAAGGCCGCGCTGAACCACATGACCGTGCTCCTCGCCAAGGTGGTCGGTCCCGAGGTGCGCGTGAACGCCGTGGCGCCCGGGCTGGTCGACACGCCGTGGACCGAGGACTGGGATGTCGTTCGCGAGGTCGTCCGCCAGGTGGCGCCGCTGCAGCGCTCGGGCCAACCCGACGACGTGGCCGAGGTGATCGTTGCGCTGGCCCAGGCGTCCTACGTGACAGGCCAGGTGGTCGTGGTCGACGGTGGCCTCTCGATCGCGATGTAGGGCTTGGCCTGCGCTCAGGCCGGTGGCGCCACCATCCAGCGCAGGGCTGCGGTCAGTCCGCGGGTGAGCGGCGTGACGGCAGCCGTGTCGATGAGCAGGTCGAGGGGCCCGGCGACGGAGAGACCGAGTTTGCGGCGGGCCCAGCCCGGCAGCACGCCGACCGCGGCGGCCACCACGAGGCTGTACACCGCGCGCTCGCTCGGGCGTCGGGCCACGCCGCGCAACAGCCAGTCCCGGGCCGACCTCGCCTGCGGACCCATGTAGAGCTCGGGCTGCATTCGCAGGAGGTAGCTCTCGACTTCGGCGACTGAACGGGGCACCCAGGTGGCGCCGAGCTCCAGCGCGACAGGGGCAACCTCGTCGTAGTAACGGTCGCAGTCCTCGGGCGTCAGTGGCCGTGGCCCGTAACGACGAGACGAGGCCAGGAAGCTCGACACCTCGGCGACGTGGATGAACGTGACCAGCTCGGGGTCGGCGGCCGAGTATGCCCTCCCGTCGGGGGCGATCCCCTTGACCCGCCGGTGGACGCGCAGGACCTGTGACACGGCGGCCTCGGCCTCGGCGACGGTCCCGAAGGTCGTCGTCCCGACGAACGCCGCCGTGCGCCGCAGCCGGCCCAGCGGGTCCTCCTGATAGCTCGAATGCTCCGCCACCCCGGCCATGGCCAGGGGGTGCAGCGTCTGGAGGAGCAGCGCGCTCACGCCGCCGATGAGCATTGTCGCCAGGTCGGCGTGGACCTGGCGCGCCACCCCGCCGGGCGGCAGGTAGGCCTCGTCGGGATCGGTGGCGATGGGCGCCGGCTCCTCGGTGATGCCGATGGCTCGCCGAACGGTGCGTGCCATGTCCCCGCGGGCCGGGCCGGCCAGGCCGCCCACCAGGCGGAGCGGCGCGCCGGCCACGGCGCCGCCCAACGCCGTGGCGCGCTCCACCGGATTCATGTTGAGGCTCGCCACGAGGAGAGCTTGGCACGCCGCGCATGGCAGAGTGCAGTCCATGCGCTTCGTGGTCATGGGTGCTGGCGCCATCGGAGGGGCGGTCGGGGGCCGGCTCTTCCAGAAGGGCTTCGATGTCACCCTCATAGCGCGCGGCGAGCACCTGCGCGCCCTCGAGTCCGGGCTCGTGCTCGAGTCGCCCGGGGAGACAGTGACGCTGCCCGTGCCCGCCGTTGGCGACCCCGCCCAGGTCTCCTGGGCGCCCGACGGC
This sequence comes from uncultured Acidimicrobiaceae bacterium, assembly GCA_963744935.1. Classification (GTDB taxonomy): domain Bacteria; phylum Actinomycetota; class Acidimicrobiia; order Acidimicrobiales; family RAAP-2; genus Bog-473. The sequence goes on along the minus strand of CAVUVM010000013.1, from coordinate 52,329 downwards.
GACGGCGATCCCGTCGTGCTGCTCGCGGTCAAAGGACAGCACACCGACCAGGCGCTCACGCAGCTCGCCGTGGCGCCACCCACGACGCCGGTGGTCTGCCTGCAGAACGGGGTGGAGAACGAGCGCCGCGCCCTTCGCCACTTCCCGCGGACCTACGGCGTGTGCGTGATGTGCCCGGCCTCGCAACTGCAGCCAGGTGTCGTGCAGATCCACTCGGCACCCGTGTCCGGGATGCTCGACCTCGGCTGCTACCCCTCGGGGATCGACGAGCAGGGTGAGGCCATGGCCGACGCCATCGCGACGACGACGTTCCAGTCCATCGCACGCGCCGACATCATGCGCTGGAAGTACCGCAAGCTCCTCATGAACCTGGCCAACGCCATCGAGGCGCTGAGCGGGCCCGAGGGGCGCTTCGGGCCGCTGGCCCGCGAGGCGCAGCGCGAGGGCAAGGAGGTGCTCGCCGCCGCGGGCATCGACGTGGCGAGCTCGGAGGAGGACCGCGAGCGCCGTGATGACTTCCTTCAGATCTCTCCGACCTCGTCAGGCGAATGGCAGGGGGGATCGAGCTGGCAGAGCCTGGCCCGGCAAGCGGGCTCCATCGAGGCCGAGTATCTCAACGGAGAGATCGTCCTGGTCGGCGGGCTGTACGGGATCCCGACCCCGGTCAACGCGCTCCTCCAGCGCATGGCCCTCCGGGCGGTGGCCGAGGCCACCGGCCCCGGCACCTGGCGCATCGAGGACCTCAGCGAGTTGGCGGGGGTCCCACACGCTGAGTGAGCGGGAGGAGGAAGGCGCCGGCGGACGACCTTGACGGGCCAACGCGACGCCGGACCAACGCGACGCCGGACCAACGCGACGCCGGACCAACGCGACGCCGGGACGGAATTGCGCGGGCGGCTGAACGGCGTTCAGTCCGCGTGGAGGGCGGCGCGCACCTCGTCGGCCGGGTCTGACCTGAGGGACCCCGGCGCGTCGATCCGCAACTGGTGCACCGTGCCGGTGAAGTGAGCGGGTGGCGCGTAGCGGGCCGAGACGGGAAAGCCGGTGTCGTGGCCGAGGCGCAGCCCCGCACCTCCGTGTTGGAGTGCCATGGGCAGGAATCCGTCGACTTCGATCGTGTCGACGTCGGTCTCGTCGACGAGCAGGACCATATGCCCGGCAGCGCCTCCCTCTCCTGGCGAGTAGAAGACGCCGAGCTCGTGCCGTCCCTCCGCCAGCGGCCCTTCGGCGGCGAGCTCGAGCACGTCACCCGCTCGTGCGAAGGTGAAGCGGACGCGCCCCCCGCCAGGTACAGGGCATAGCCTCCGAACCAGTCGCCAAGGGCGCACACGACGCCGTCGGCTGGAATCGGGCCCGTCTCGATGTCGGCCGCCATGCGGAAGCCGCCCCAGAGCAGCGGCACTGATTCGTCGCTGACCGCGCCGCCGCCGGGACGGAAGGTCCGCGAGGACCCCGCCGGCCACGTGGGTGGGATGAAGCTCGCGAATCGGTCGACCAGCCCGTCGGAGACCGGCAGCACGTTGTTGCGTGCCGCCTCGGCATCCCACAGCGCCGTGAGACGCGTGAGCCGCTCGGGCTCCTCTGCCGCCAGGTCGCGCGCCTCGGAGAAGTCCGTCGAGAGGTCGAACAGCTCCCAGCGGTCCTCCTCGAAGTTCCGGCTGCCGATGGCCAGCTCCTCTTCGTCGAGGACACCCGTGCTGATGTGATTGGTCGTTGCCTTCCAGCCCTCGTGGTAGATGGAACGCGAGCCGATCATCTCGAAGTACTGCGTCGCGTGGTGTTCGGGCGCGCCCGGGTCTCCGAGCGCGTCGAAGAGACTGACCCCGTCGAGGGGTTGTTGCGCTACCCCGTCGACCGTGGCCGGTGCTTCGAGACCTGTCGCCGCCATGATCGTCGGCATCAAGTCGATGACGTGGGCGAATTGCTGGCGGACGGTGCCCGGTTGTGCCACGTGGCCGGGCCAGTGCACGATCAGGGGAGTGCGCGTCCCGCCCAGCCAGGTGTAGCGCTTCCAGAGTTTGTGCGGCGTGTTTCCGGCCCAGGCCCAGGCCCATGAGTAGTGGTTGTAGGTGGTGAAGCCGCCCCAGTCCTCGTAGTGGGCCAGGTTGTCCTCGACTGACTCGCGGAGGTGGGCGGTGAAGCGGTGTTCGTTGACCGAGCCGTGCTGCCCGCCCTCGGCGCTGGCGCCGTTGTCAGAGAAGACCATGACGATGGTGTTGTCCATCACCCCGAGGCGGTCGAGCGAGGAGAGCAGGCGGCCGATCTGGGCGTCGGTGTGGGTCAGGAACCCGGCGAAGACCTCCTGCTGGCGGGCGTGCATGCGGCGCTCGTCGCCGGAAAGGTCGGTCCAAGCCCGGATCCACTCGGGACGGGGAGTCAGCTCGGTGCTGCCCGGCACCATGCCCCGTGCCACCTGGCGTGCGAAGAGCTCGTCGCGCCAGGCATCCCAGCCCTTGTCGAAGGCACCGCGATAGGGCTCGACCCACTCGGGCGCCACGTGATGGGGCGCGTGCATGGCGCCGAGCGCGAAGTAGAGGAAGAAGGGTTTGCCGGGCGCCCCGTGCTGCTGGTCCAGGACCATGCGCGCGGCCACCTCCGCGAGGTCCTCGCTGAGGTGGTAGCCGTCTTCGGGCCGCCGCGGCGGGTCGACGTAGTGGTTGTCGCACACCAGGTTCGGCGCCCAATGGTTGGTGTCACCCTGCAAGAACCCGTAGTACCGCTCGAACCCGAGGCCGAGCGGCCAGGTGTCGAAGGGCCCGGCGGCCGAGCGCTGCCAGCGCGGCGTGAGATGCCACTTGCCCACCGCGAGGGTGGAGTAGCCGGCGTCACGCAGGAGGCGGGGGAGCGTGGCAGCGGTCTTGGGCAGCCGGGCGTCGTAGCCGGGGAAGGCCAGCGGGATGTCGGCCAGGAATCCCATGCCGACCGCGTGGTGGTTCCGGCCGGTGAAGAAGCATGCTCGCGTGGGCGAACACAGGGCCGTGACGTGGAAGCGATTGAACGGCGCCCCAGCCCCGGCCAGGGTGTCGAGCGATGGCGTCGAGATGTCCGACCCGAAGGCGCCCAGATGCCCGAACCCGGTGTCGTCGAGGACGATGGCAATCACGTTGGGCACCCCGGCCGGAGGCTTGGCATCGGGCGGAAATCGGGGGGTCGACTGGGTGACTGTGAAGCCGATCTGCTGGGGCTCGTCCATGGCGAGAGGGTAGACCGGCGGCCCGTCACAGTGGCGCTGCGCAGGACTAACGTGACACCCGATGCAGGGCCACCTGCCAGTGCCACCGCAACCGCACTTCCCCGAAGGTCTCGGTCCCTTCATTGGTTACGTCGCGACGCGCGAGCCGCGCCCCCTCGACGGTCGATCTCCGGCCGAGCCGGGCTGTGACGAGGTCGACGGGAGCGCCCTCGACATGTTCGACGACGTCGGCGAGTGGGAGCCGATGCACCGGCCGCTCATCCAGGTGACCGCCGTCATCCTCTCCCTCTCTCTCGTGGTCGCAGGCGTCGGGACGGTGCTCGAGTTGCTGCTCTCGTCGCACTGACCTCTGTGCCCGGTGCCCCGCTTCGGGGCGCGGCGACGTGACGCCGGCGTCGGTCGGCCTTCGCGAGCTTCGGCCACCGCTTCGGGCACGACCCCGGCGACACCACCACGAGCGAGGCGACACCTGCGCGACCAGAGCGCGAACACAGGATGAAAACTCTTGCGCCGACTCGCCATGACCGCGTCTCGCCGATGTAGGAATGCGCTACTTGGCCCGGCGGCGGAAGGATGCAGATGCACGGTGACGTTGCGACGCGCTCGGCGCGCAAGACGAGCGGTCGTTGGAGCAGAGGAAGCGTCGCGCCGAAACGCTGACGTTGAGCAGTGGCAGCGCCGTCTGCAAGGTCAAGGGTGAACTCGTACAGGCCGGGTCGCCCTACACCGCACAGGCGACGTACAGCCGCGACTCTGTCTTCGCCTCGAGCACCTCCTCGGTGTCGGACATCACCGTGCCGTAGGACCGGGGGCCTCGGACTGACGCCGAGGGGGCGCTCAGAGTGAACGCGACCTGAGTCGTCGCCGCACGACGAGCCCCGCGACGACGCCGAGGACGACGAGTGCGGCGGCGAGGGCGATCCAGCCGGCGGACGAGCCACCTCCCTGTTGGGGTGGCGCGGCCGAGGCGCGGTGCGACGCGCGGGTGCTGGTTGTGGTGGGCGCGCTCGTCGTCGTAGTCGTCGCGGGCGTCGCCGGCGTCGCGGGGGCGGCGAACGCCACGACGTGGTCTGCCGTCGGCACGAGAAACAGACCCGCGCCGACCGAAGGTGTGGGGAAGTGGTTCGCCGGCACGCCGACGGTCGCATGGGCCTGGACCGATCCGGTGGCCGGGTTGAGACCGTAAAGCACGCCGTTCTGCCCGATCGTCCACACCAGTCCGGCGGCGAGGAGGGGCGGGCCACCGCCGACCGAGGCCTGCCACTGCAGGTGGAGCGCAGGAGGTGAGGCAGTCGCCGTCACCGCGATGGGGCCGCTGACACAGGGCAGAAACACCGTCGTCCCGCTGATGGCGACCCCGCCGTCGATGTCATCGCTGCATGCCGACCCAAGGGTGGCCTGCTGGCTGCCGATTCCGCCCAGGTGGGCGCCGTCGAGCAGGTACACGATGCGCGACTTCCCGGCCAGGACGACCTGGCCGTCACCGAGGACGGCAGGCGCAATCGACATGTCGAGGTCTTGGGCGTTGTTGCTGGGCCAGCTCGACGGCGCGAAGTACTGCTCGAGCACCATCGACGGCGAGAGCTCGAGCACGGCGTCGCTGTCGTCGTAGGGGTGGCTCGACGAGTAGACGGAGCCGTTCCCGGTGCTAACCCAGATGTTGCCCTCGGCGTCCACCACCGGTGCGGCGCCGCCCATCCACACGGCACCCTGGTTCTCGCTGGCGGCCGCGTCCACCGTGAAGATCTCAGGCGTCCCCCCGGCTTCGGGTACAGCGAACACACGGCCCCGGTAGGTGGCGCAGTCGCCGTAGTTGCCCCCCATCCCGAAGACCACATGGCCGGCATCGAGCGTCAGCGCGGTGCGCTGCAGCAGCGCCGCGGGCGACGCGCCCGCCGGGTCGACGTCCTGAGTGAGCTCCACCTTGCCGGTGCTCGTGTCAAGACCGATCAGCATGTGTGCCGGGGTGCCATGCACCAGCTCATCTGCGACCGCGAACAGCTCGGAACGAACCGGATCGATAACCGGGGTCCCTGTGATGCCGACCGTGGGAGAGATGTCACCGCAGGGAAGGTCACCGCTTGGCACCGGGGTGCCGACGTGGGTCGACCAGAGTACGGTGCCCGTGCCCGCCGACAGCGCGTAGACGGTGTCGTTCTCGGTGGCGACGAAGACACGATCGCCCAGCACCAATGGCTCGGTGTAGAGCGTTCCGTCGAGCGCCGGCGAGGTCCAGGCCCTCGACGACAGGTCGACGCTGGCGACTGGAGGTGCCACGCCGGTCCCGGCCACGCTGCCGTGGTAGACGGTCCACGACGACTGGGAGGGAGAGGCGGTCGCGACGGAGGTAGCCGTCGAGGTCGTGCTCGTGACCGACGTGGTGGCCGCCGAGGACGGCCCGGACCACGCCAGGATGAGGAGGCCGAGCAGGAGCGTCAGGACGCGGTGTCGCGCCCGCCGATCCGTTCTCGGACCGCACAGCACGTCCGCCCGCGCCAAAGGGTTAGCGCGCGCCCGACTGGCCTCGCCGCCGCAGCGTGGCGTCCACCGCGACGGCCACGAGCAGGACAACGGCCGTCGCAATGTCCGTCCCGGCCGTGCTGATGTTGAGGAGCGCCAAGCCGTTCGTCAGGGTCGCGATGACGAGACCACCGAGCACCGGGTGGATCGCCTTGCCGTGGCCGCCGAACAAGCTCGCCCCGCCGATCACCGCGGCGGCGACTGCGTAGAGCACGTAGGTCCCGCCGTCGAAGCCAACCGACAGGGAGCCCAGGCGTGAGGCGTACACGATGGCGGCGAGTCCGGCGGTGAAGCTGCACAGGGCGAAGGCCACGGTGCGGATGAGCGAGACGTTGATGCCGGCCCGGCGTGCTGCCTCCGGACTCGCCCCAATGGCGTAGGTGTAGCGCCCGAGCCGGGTGCGGGCGAGGAGGAAGGTTGCAGCCGCAATGATGATCACCACGAATGGGATGACCCAGGGGACGCCCTGGACCGTCGTGAGCACGCCGCGGTTGAGGTTGCAGATCCAGACGAGCACGATGCCGGAGATCGCCACCGCGCCGACGGTTAGCAGCGTGACGCTGAGCGGCGGGGCGCTCAGGCCCCGGGCCCGCCGCCGAGAGGTGCGCATGACGGACACCACGCCGTATAGCCCCACCGCGACGATAAGCACGATCCAGCCCGCCACAGGCGTCATGCTGCCGCTGACGAGGTCGTCGATGGTGCTGTTGGAGACGCTGATGACGCCGCCGACCGCCCCCTTGTCCACGTCGAAGACGTAGATCAACACGCCCTGCCAGCCGAGGAGCCCGGCCAGGGTCACCACGAACGAGGGGATCCGGAGCCGGGTGATGAGCGCGCCCTGGAAGGCGCCGATGACGAGGCACGCGATCAGGCCGATGATGATGCCCGCCCACCACGGCCAGTTCTGTGGGGACCCCATGAGGGCCAGTGCGATGGCGGCGCCGACGGCGCCGACATAGCCGACGGAGAGGTCGATCTCGCTCAGGATCAGGGCGTAGAGCTCCGCCAGTCCGAGGAGAATGATGAAAGTGGCCTGGATGAAGAGATTGACGATGTTGGTCGCCGTCAGAAATGCGCTGGACTGCACTTCGAAGAAGATGCAGATGGCGATGAGTCCGACGATGATGGGTAGCGCGCCGCTTTCGCCACCGCGGATGCGTTTCCACCATGCAAGGAGGTAGTCACCCAGGGAGTCGGCTAGGACGTCGGGCGCCAGGACGACCAGGGCCTCTGGCGCGATCGCGCTGGCGGGCGCCGCGTCGGTGGGGTGTTCCACCGGGCTGGTGGCGTGCTCGCCGGATGTACCGGGCTCGTCGATCGTGTCGGTCATCGTCCGTTCACCCCGCGACCGTCCGAGACGACTGCCCCGTCGTCATGTAGTCGACAACTACCTGGGCGTCGAAGTCCGACGCAGGGCCGGAGGCCACCGCTCGACCCAGGTAGAGGATGGTGATCTGGTCCGCGACGGCAAAGACGTCGTTCAGGTTGTGCGAGATGACCATGACGGCGGTGCCCTGGCTCGAGAGACGAGCAATCAGGTCGAACACCATGCGCGTCTGTGCCACGCCTAGCGCCGCCGTCGGCTCGTCCATGATCACGAGCTTGGCGGACGAGAGCACCGCCTTGGCGACGGCGACCGATTGGCGCTGACCTCCCGAGAGCGAGCCGACAGGCTGGCGGATGGAGCGGATCGTCGTGACGTGCAGGTCGGCCAGGGTCTTGCGCGCCTCGATCTCCATCGCGGTCTCGTCGAGCAGCCCGAAGTGCAGCTTCTCGTGTCCGAGGAACATGTTCGCGACGATGTCGAGGTTGTCGCATAGCGCGAGGTCCTGGTAGATCGTCGTGATTCCCAATGCCTCGGCCGCGTTGGGGCTGTGGATCCGGACGGGGGAGCCCTGCCAGTAGATCTCGCCCTCGGAGGGTTCCCAGAGTCCAGAAATGGTCTTGATGGTGACCGACTTGCCTGCGCCGTTGTCACCGACGAGCGCCGTGACCTTCCCCGCCGGAATACTGAGGTTCACCTTGGTGAGGGCCTGGACGGCACCGAATGCCTTGCTGACGCCGCGCAGCTCCAGCAGTGGTGTTGCCGCATCCTCGCTCATGTTCATACTCCCCTGAGGCCCAGGCGGCTCGGAACAACGACAGCCTCCCTCAGCAGCCCCCGCTCCGCACGGGAGCGGGGGCTACACGGGGACTCACTTCACTAGGACAGACACTAGCCAGGAGGTAGTGCCGGTCGGGTGTTTGCTATCCCGAGATGCCGGCGGCCTTGCAGTCGCTGGCGTACGAGCCGGCGCACAGCTGCGAGGCCGGGACGAACTTGTCCTTGATCACGGTCGCATTCATGTTCTTCGGGGTGACCCACTCGGGGATCAACAGAACGGACGGGACGCTGACCTTGGCCGTCGTGTCCTCCGTCTTGCCGTTCACCAGTGAGGCGGGCGGCTTGGCGTCGGCACGCAGGTAGAGCGCCAACGCGACCGCAGCCTGCGCCTCGAGGAAGATGGGCTTGTAGACGGTGCCGCACTGGTAGCCCGAGAGGACGTTCTGCAGTCCGGTCAGCGTGGCATCCTGACCCGTGGTCGGGAACGTCTTGGGCTTCACGTGGAGCGACTGCAGGTAGGTGATGATCGGCGCCCCGGTCTCGTCGTTCGGGATCAATGCCGAGTTCACGTTGTGGTGGGCCGTGAAGACCGCCTGGAACTCGGTCTCGGCGGTCGGCGGGTCCCATGTTCCGGCCGTGTGCGCGACGGCGACCCACTTGCCAGACTTGAAGAGTGGGTTGAGCACCCCGTCGTAGCCTTGGGCGAAGAGGGTGGCGTTGTTGTCCGTCACGGCGCCGTGCATGACGACGACCTGTGGCTTCGAGATGTGCCAGGTCGACACGCAGCTCACGAGGCCCTCGCCCATGACCTGTCCGACCTTCACGTTATTGAAGCTCACGTAGTAGGCGCGGCTCCCGCCCAACGTGAGGCGGTCGTAGTCGATCACCTTGACGCCGCGAGTCTTCGCGTAGCTCTCGATCTGGGCGCCGACGCCGGAGTCGAGTGGGTCGACCAGGAGCACGGTCGCGCCGTTCGAGATGTCAGTCTGGGCATCGGTCAGCTGGGTGGCGTCACTGCCCAGTGCGTTCTGGACGACGTACTGTGACGAGCTCAGGCCCGCCGTCTGCAGTGCCTTGGTGATGTCCGGCTGGTCGAACTCGACGTAGCGGGTAGAGCTCACCGTGTCGGGCAGGATGGCGGCCACCTTGCCCTTGCCCGCGGCGGCGAGCGACTTGAACTCCTTCATAACCGTGAAGCTGTTGTTGAACGAGCTTGCCGATATGTTGGACGGGCCGCTGGTACGGACTGAGGCTTGCGCCCCTCCGACCATCGAACCCATCAGCGTCGCCGACAAGAGGAGGGAGAGTCCCCCAAGCATGCCTGCCCTTTTGAACCGCATAGTGCCTTCTCCTCCTCCTGTCACCCGCAGGTGGCCTTTGGTTGCAGCGCGTTGCGGATACTGCAATGTGGGTTTAGTGCATTGCAGTTTCGTTGCAGATCCTTGAACTTTATAGAGAAGAAGGTCCCTTTGCTGTAGCCAAAAGTCCCATTTGCCGAGTTCGAGCGGGCGCCGAACCTCGACACACCGGTTCAGCTGGCGTTGCCTCCGCCCAGGCCCAGTCCCTGCCAGCCCCGCTCCGCGCACCGCGCTGAAGAACTGGTCGCGGCGGCCGAGCCCTCCACCGAGGACGACGACGCTCGGGGAAAAGCTCGGCAAGCAGCAACCCAGCCTGCGACCGCGCCATGGCTGCATGACATACGAGTCGGTCTAGTCACCACTGGGAACTTTGGTCATTCGAGCATCCGGCGCTCGAAAGGACGAATCCCCCTACTCGGAGACCCCCTCGGGACCGTACCCCGTCTTGCGGAGCAGGCGCCGCAAGACGGCAAGCTGTTCAGGATCGAGGTCCTTGTGCCGCGTCGGCTCGAGGACCTCGGTCACGTCGCCGACGGAGACCTCGACGTGGCCTTTGCGCGTCTCCTTCACCGTGCCCACGGCGTTGAGGAGCGAGAGGACGTCGTGCCACTCGATGTTGTGACCGATGGGGTGGTTGAAAATCTGTGCCAACGTGCCCCGCTGGTGGCTGTTCACGTGTCGTGGCGATGTCACGTCCGCTCCTCTCGATTCCTCGGCGGAGGGTCCGCCCTACCCCATGGTCGCACTTGACCGGACATCGCACCGCGCACGGGTGACGTTTGGCCCTGGTGCTGGCATGGCGCAGGCACCGAGACTTGTCTGGTGATGATTGACACAGTGGGCGTGCCGTGGAGGGGCGTTCGTGGGCCACGGTGACGAGTGGTCCCCTGACGAACCGATGGGAACCGAGACGTTCCGTCAGGGCGATGTCGCCGAAGACGAGAGCGAGCGGCTGAGCCCGACGTTCCGGGAGGATCTCGAAGGGGACCCTTCACTCGACCCTGCCCTGGTCGGCGACGAGGTCGAGCTTCGAGAGATCGGTGCGCAGCTCGACGATCCCGAGCTCCTTGTCACGATGGAGGGCGGCATGGACGATCCCGACGGGATCGGCCTTCGGTCGACAGATCGAGGTGCCGACGAGGGGTGGGTCCTCAATGCGGCGTTGGTCGAGACCCGTCAAGACGAGGACGAAGACGAAGACGACATCGACGGTGAGGGGGGTGCGCTCGGTCGCTGACTGCGTGCCGCCCCGTGAAGGTTTCAGCCTCAGCCAGCATCGGTACCGTTCGGCGGGAACGGCCCCTGCCCGTCTCGCCCGTGGAGCCGAACCTTTGAAAAGCCTTTCCACGGTGACCGACTGGCGCTGCGGGTGACCAGGGACCAGGGTCCCTGGTGCCAGGGCGGCAAGCAGCGACCGATGGCCCTGGTATCGGAGTCCTTGGAGCCGACGCCAGGGACGGCCGAGGAACCCAAAGGGAGCAAGGATGCATATTGAACTGACGGACGAACAGGCGAGCGAGCTCAGAGACCTGCTGCGAACGTCGCTGGGCGACCTCAGCACCGAGATCGCCGGGACCGACAACGCGGCCTATCGCGAGACGTTGCGGGCCCGGCGTGTCTCGCTCGAGGGTGTCCTGGGGCAGCTGGGTGTTGGAGCTGTGGGGGATACGTCATCCGGGGGGTAGCTCCGACTACCGGCCCGGGTCGGGACAACCACGCCATGGTGACTCAGTGGGAATCCGGGGCAACGAGAGGTCACTGGCCCTGCCTGGAGAGCCCTTTCTTTCGTAGCGGTCGAGTCACCACACGCCATCGAGGTGGTGACCATCATCCACCTTGGAGCGCCCGAAGCGCTGGTGCATCTTCCCGCCATCACGGGACGGCTGGTTGAGCTGTTCGAGTAGTCGAAAGAGGACCTCGTGTCGACCGACATCGTCGGATCCTCGGCCTAGTGCATCGTCGATTCGAAGCTCACAATGGCGAGCGGGAACCTCGTCAAGGCTCTAGGCTGATAGGACAACGAAACTGGGTATTCCAGCCGGCTCGTTGACCTCGCGACCACGGCGGGCTCGGGCGCGTCTTGAGCTGCGTGTGTGTCCTGACGCTGCGGCTCCGCTGAGCGAGGCGCAGCTGGGTATGTCATCTTCGGGTTCCGTCGCTGTCCCATTGGTCGTTGCCGGCCATGCCCCGTCTCAGCGCCGAATGGACACACGAGGTGCAGCGGAGGAGGTGTGCATGCGGTTCTCCAACCGGGCTGACGCCGGACACCACGTGGCCGAGGCCCTACTGAAGGCGGGCATAGGCGAGAGCCGCGAGGGAATCGTCGTCGTCGGGCTCCCGAGGGGGGGAGTGCCCGTTGCTGCCGAGGTCGCCCGCGCGCTCGGATCGCCACTCGACGTGATCGTGGTGCGGAAACTCGGCGTGCCCTTCCAGCCGGAGCTCGCCATGGGGGCGATCGGGGAGGACGATGTGCGTGTCCTGAACGACGAGGTCCTTCGCTCGGCCGTGCTCGACGGCGCGGACGTCGAGTCGGTAGAACGCTCCGAGCGCGAGGAGTTGGAGCGACGAGCCCACCGCTACCGCGGGAATCGCCCCCGTATTCCCCTGGCCGGGCGTTGCGCCGTGATCGTCGACGACGGTGTCGCCACCGGTTCGTCCGTTCGTGCGGCCTGCCAGGTCGCTCGCGCGCGCGCCTCAGCTCGAGTCGTGGTGGCCGTTCCAGTTGCCTCGCGTCTTGCGGTCCAGTCGCTGACCGATGTCTGTGACGACATGGTGTGTGTCGAAGTTCCCGACCCGTTCTACGCCGTGGGCGAATGGTACGACGACTTCTCACAGACGACGGACGAACAGGTGATTGATCTCTTGCGTCGAGCCGCCGCCAGAGGCGAAGGCACGGCCGCGCCGCCCACGGCTGGAGGAAACGCCGTCGCATGAGGACCAGGGGACCCCGCTCGCGCCCGAGCCTAGCCGTGGAGCCCGTGAACACCCTGGCACCAGGACACCCAGACCGGCATGGGCGCACGAGCGACGTGGCCTTGCTTGAATTGTGCATCGAATCGATGCAGCCGGAGGAGTGATGCAGTGAGCCATCGGGGCAGTAGGCCGTTGCAGAGCTCCCCCGGGCGTCCCCGCTCGGAGCAACTCGATCAGCAGCGTTTGTGTCTCACACCGATTTGGACCGACCTCGATGCTGATTCCCGATGAGTCCGAACGGCGACCGGTCGGACCGCCGCTCCGTCTGCACCGTTGGTCCGATCGGGCCGTCGTCGCCATCGCCGTACTCGCGCTCGCGTCGGGGTTCGGGCAGTTCGGCGTCGTCGCCGCGCTCGGCGACGTCTCCCGGCAGTTGGGTCACGTCGCGTCCGGTGGGTCGATTGCCGACAAGGTGGGTCTCTCGGGGACGAGCCTCGGCGTAGGCCTCGCAGTGATCCGTCTGGCTTCGTTGGGAAGCCTTCCCCTTGTCGGCATGGCGGACCGTCTGGGTCGCCGGCCGGTGATCCTCGTCGTGACGGTCGCGGGTCTGGCGCTGACCGTGGTCGCCGCGGCGAGTCCCGGGTACTGGTGGTTCGTCGCGATCTTCGCCTTTGGCCGCCCGCTGCTCAGCGCGACCAACGCCCTGGCTGAGGTGATGGCGGCGGAGGAGACTGCTGCAAGCGATCGAGCGGCGGCAATCGCACTGATCGCGGCGGGTTATGGCGTCGGCGCCGGCCTGTCCGCGGTCGTGCATAGCCTCGCAGCAGGCGCGCTGGGATTCCGCGGGATCTTCGCGCTGGCAGTGGTCCCGCTGGTGGTGGTCGTGGCGTTGCGTAACTGGGTGGAGGAGCCCAGTCGATTCATGGTGGCGCAGGCGGCCGGCAAACATCCGACGCCCGTGCTGGGTGCAGTCGGCCCTCTCTATCGCGCTCGTCTCTCCGTGCTCTGTCTCATCGCCTTCGCCATCTCGGTCATCACCGGCCCAGCCAACAGCTTCGTGTTCCTCTATGCGCAGGACGTCGTGCATCAAAAGGGCTATGTCAGCGCGCTCATGGTGGTGGCGGCGGGCGCGTTCGGGCTGGTCGGACTGCTGGCCGGGCGCTGGCTCGCCGACCATCTCGGCCGTCGCCCGACCGGCTCGCTTGCCATGGTCGCAGTCGCATTGGCACCGACGCTGGCCTACTCGGGCTCGTCGGCCGCGCTGGTGGTGGGCTACGTGCTCGGGGTTCTGGCCGGAGGGATCCTCGCTCCGGCACTCGGTGCGCTGCTCACCGAGTTGTTCCCAACATCCGTGCGGGCGTCGGTGACTGGATGGTCCCTGACGGCGGGGGTCATCGGAGCGGTCGTCGGACTCGTTTTCTTCGGCGCGGTCGCCGACGTCGGCAATAGGTTCGCGGTGGCGGCCGCACTCACCTTTCTCCCCGCCGGTGCCATTGCGGCCGTGTTGTTCTGGCTGGTGCCCGAGACGAAGGGCCGTGAGCCCGAGACGCTGTGGCCCGAGTGAGAACCGGCAGGATCGACCGAACGGACACGACGCGCTGAGGGGCGTCGGACCGCGCTAGACCCACTTGACAGTCTGATTCGGAACAGATGAGGCAAGTTTTGAGTCAGGCGGCGAGTCGTGCCGTGCGGACTGCGTTGTCGAGTTCGCGCTCGTAGGTGCGCCAGGCGGCCGTGAGTGGGCGAGGTGCTGGTGGAGATGGTCGCGCCAGATCAGCCAGATCGGTCAGGGCCGGAACGATGACACGGGTGGCGAGCTGGGTGAAGAAGGCGCTGACGCGCAGGCCGTGGGGGGTGACGCGATAGATGTTGGAGCCCTCGACGCGCTCGATGAGGCCCTTCATGCGTAGGCGTCGCAGGTCATAGGAGGCCTGGGCCGAGGAGTACTCCGCCCGCCAGTGGGCGGCCATCTGGGTCCGCAGGGACTTATTGGTCAGTCCCCCAATGACATGGGCGAAGGCGGCGATGGAGCCGAGCAGCGCCATGGTGCGGGGGTCCCCAAAACGCAGACCCGGGGCGCGTTGGCCGTCGTGGACGCTCGGGAGCACGATCGATTCGAGGGTGGCCGGATCGGGAAGCCCAGGGCGTCCCTCGCCCAGGGTGGCCAAGAAGCGGGCGTTGGTGTCGGCCCCGGCGCGGCGCAGTGCGTTCCAGTTCTCGGCGCTGAGGGTCTTGTGCAGGGCGAAGTCGCTGGCGTTGTTCACCGTGGTCTCGACACGCAAGGCCCGGCCTTCTTTCAGATAGGCCTTCGCCTTCGACGACTTGTAGTGGATCTGGAGCTGAGGGGCCGTGTCGCGGGTGATGACCTCGGTGGCGAAGCGCCCGGGGGTCTTGCACCGGGCGCCGCTTTGCACCTTGCGGTCGACGAGCAGGGAGACCCGTTCGGGACGACCGAGGTCGAGGTGGTCGCCGATGGCGGCTTCGAACCAGGCCCGGGCCCGGCGCGGCTGGTCGAACACCGCGGTGTCGGAGACCTCGAGCTGCGCGAGGGAGAAGGACCACTCGAAGCCGGCCGAGCGATCGTGGGCGCACAGAGGGTCCGGGACGACGGCCATCATGCGGGCCAAGAGCGCGCGCAGATGACCCGCACCGAGTCGAGCGCAGATGCGATGCGCTGCGGCGGGATCCTCGACGCTGCGCAGCCCGTTGTCGAGAGCCTCGAAGCCGATCCCGGCCTTGGCGAGCTGGCACTTGGCCCATTCGTGGCCGTTGGCGCAGCACCACAGTGGGTAGGGCGCGTAGGTGCAGACCTTGAGGAAGGCCGGTCCCCATTCGTGGTCGGCGAAATAGAAATACCAGTGGTCGGGCACCGAGGACTGGCGACGCCAGGCCATGTGCGGATGGGTGGTGCGATGCCCGGCGTGGGTGTCGTCGACGTAGCCGCGCCACGCCGAGGTGCGCTCCTGGGCCTTGCCCACCAGCACCAGTCCGGCTCGACCGGCGGCTGCCGCTTCGTCTTGAAAGGGCCGCGCGGTGTCCTCTTTGGACTCGCCCATCTTGAAGCGCACGACGGGCACTCCGGTGTTCGCCTCGAGAGCCTCGAGCTCGGCGACAAGACGGTCGTGGTTGCGATGCAACAGGGCCGGAGAGGGAATCGTTCCGCCGCGGTTGAGCAGGAACTTGACCAACCCGAACTCGTATTGGATCCCCGGGATGTAGCCCCGGACCCCGATGCGATCCACCGAAGTGCAGCGAAAGCTGACGTGCTCGTCCAGTAGCCTGGCCACGGTCCCCATGGCGACCTCCTCTCCGACCGTTGCCGCGGTCGATCAGCAGTTCTGTGTCGGGGAGGACGTTATGGGGACCTTCACGTTCTTGCTGGTAGCCGCGCGCCCCGATGGCAGAGGGCCGGCTTCGCCGGCCCGGCACCGATTCAACAAGAACCAGGTCGCCCCGCCGCGAGCGAGCTCAGACCAGGCTGGAGGTCGACAACCGTGAGCTCACCGCGACGACGGTGTGCGTCTGAGGTCGCTCGCTAACTGTAGGTGAAGGTCACCGCGTTGGACGCCCCGCTGGCCGTGGTGATGACGACCTGAGCGGACGACGAGCCGGTCATCGGCGGGACCGTGATCATGCACGTGTTCTGCGCGGGGCAGCTGGTGGGGGCGACTTGGCCGTTGAAGGTGGCCACGATTTGGCCGCTGGTGCTGAGGAAGTTCGCCCCCGCCACCTGGACCGCCTGACCTGGTCCTCCGCTGGCCGGATTCAGCGCGGCGATGACCGGTGCCGCGCCGGGGACGGCCGGGGTCGGGCTGGTCGTGCTGGTGGTCGAGGAGGCTGTTGGCGGCGACGTGGTCGAGGTAGACGGCCGAACCGAGGGTGTCGTTCCGCCGTGTCCCGACGTATTCCCAGCGTGGGGGTGGTCATGGGCGACCGTGGGTGCGGCCACCGTGGCCGGGCTGGGCGCCGGGGAGCCGTTATCCGAGAGGGAGGCGGCGAGGGCCACCGCGGCCCCGATGACCAAGACGGCGGCCGCGATCACGGCACCGGTCAGCCACCGCTCGCTCCGCCGGTCCCCCCATCGAGACCCGCCTTCGCTCGATTGTTGGGGCGTTCCTACGGCGACAGGAGCGTCCACCCCCCCAGGTGGCACCTTCGCCTGCGGGGGTGGGGGCGCAGTGGGAGTGGGTCGCTCGGGCGGCGGGCGCGCCTCGGTAGGTGGGGGCAGCGGGGGTTCGCCCGCGGACTCCCGGACGCGCCGCACGGCGCTTTCCATCGCACCGAGAGCACGCCGCCCTGGGGTGCCCTGGGGTGGCTCGGACGCCGGTCCTTCCGTCATGGCTTCTCCGCGCGACATGTTCCCGCATTGCCGGGCATCTATGCGCGCGCCCGGTTCGGCCCCCGGGATCCTGCTCCGGCGGAGAGTCGGGTGAGACGAACCCGCCACGACCGAGGTCACGACCCAGGACGGCTGGATCGCACGACCCATAGGATTGCGCCGTCGAACGGGAGGCTGCCATGCGATCGGATCTGGTGCCCCGCCGACGCCCGCGCCGGGGCGTTGGAGTGCCACGTCGCGGGGCGTGCCGCCCCCGCGGCGAGGGCGCCGTCCCGGCCGACCAGGTCCTCGGCGTCGCACCCGGTGCCGACGGTGAGAACGCTGAGAACGGCATGCGGTCGAGACGGCACCACTGGGGCTGAGCACGGTGAGCGATGCGCGGCGCATCATCGTCTGCGACGGCGACGAGACGGGACAGGAGCTCCTCATCGAGGCGCTGCGCGTCCTCGATCCGAGCGTGCTCGGCTTCGAGATCCACCTCATCCACTTCGACCTCTCGCTCGAGAACCGGCGTGCCACGGCCAACGCCGTCGTGCGGGACGCGGCGGCCGCCATGCGAGAGACGGGGCTCGGCCTGAAGGCGGCGACGATCACTCCTGAGCGCACCGGCGACGTGGGGAGTCCGAACTGGATCTTGCGCGAGGGGGTGGGTGGGAGCGTCATCGTCCGCACCGGCCGCCGCATCCCGGGCGTCGCGCCGCCGGCGTCGGTCGTCCACCCGATCGTCGTGGTGCGCATGGCGGTCGGCGACGCGTATGGCGCGGAGGAGCGGCGGACGGGCACGCCGGGCAGCACTGGCGAGCAGGCGTGGCGGACCGAGCGCATCGACCGCTCGGTGTGTCGCTCGGTGGCCGAGTTCTCGTTCCGCACCGCGGTCCAGATGGGCGCCATCGTGTACGGCGGCCCGAAATGGACGGTGTCGACCGTCTACGAGGGAATGCTCAAGGAGGAGATGGACGCCGCGGCTGCCCGGTATCCCGCCGTGGTGTACCGGCCAACGCTCATCGACGCCGCGTACGCGGGCCTCCTGACCGAGTCGAGCCACAGCGCGCTCGTCGTGCCGGCGCTCAACCGGGACGGGGACTGTATGTCGGACCTCGTGCTCTCCTTGTTCGGCTCCATCGCTGGCGCCGAGTCCGTCCTCCTCGGTCTCGACGAGAAACTGCAGCCCGTCGTCGCCATGGCCGAGGCGCCCCACGGCACGGCGCCGTCGCTGATGGGAAAGAACGTGGCCAATCCCATGGCCATGCTGCTCGCATGTGCCGCCGTCCTGGACTACGCCGCGCGCGGCGACGCCGAGGTGGCCGAGGCGGCCACCGCCCTGCGCCTTGCCACCCTGGGTGTGGCGGCCGACGGGATCCGCACCTTCGACCTCGGCGGTGACGCGTCGACCTCCGAAGTGGTGGACGCGGTGCTGGCGCGGCTGCGCATCGCGATGCGCTGACAGCCTCGGCGGGGCTCAGTCCTTGGGGTTCGGGGGAAGACGGGCGACGGTCAGGAAGAATTCGTCGACCTGGCGCACCGCACTCAAGAAGGTGGCGAAGTCGACGGGCTTGGTGACGAAGGCGTTCGCCTGCAGGTCGTAGCTCGCGGCAATGTCGTCCTCGGAGTCCGACGTGGTCAACACCACCAGGGGGATCCGTCGGAGTGACGCGTCGCCCTTCACGAAGGCCAACACCTCGCGCCCGTCGACCCGCGGGAGGTTCAGGTCGAGGAAGATCAGGTCCGGGCGCGGGGCGTCCGCGTAGGGTGCCTCCTGCCGGAGGAAGGAGATCGCCGCCTCGCCGTTGTCGACGACATAGAGGTCGTGCAGCACTCTGGCGTCGGACAGCGCCTCTTGCGTCATCATCGCGTCGCCCGGATCGTCTTCTACGAGCAGCAGGTCGATGCGTGCGTTCGGCGTTGCCTCGATCATGCGCCCGTCTCCGTTCCGACCACCGGAAGAGTAAAGCAGATCCGCGTCCCGTCTCGATAGAAGGTGTCGAGCCAGATCCGTCCGCCGTGAAAGTCCACGATCTTCTGGCACAGAGCGAGCCCGATGCCGGTCCCTGGGTAGCTGTCCCGCCCGTGCAGCCGCTGGAAGATGACGAAGATTTTGTCGGCAAACCGAGGCTCGATCCCGATCCCGTTGTCGGCAATGCTGAACTGCCACTCCCGCTGGTTCGGGTCGAGCACGACGTCGACCAGGATCTCGGCCGCAGCATCCTCTGCGTGGAACTTGACGGAGTTGGCGATCAGGTTCTGCCAGAGCGAGATCAATAGGGCGCGGTCGCCGTACACGTCAGGCAGGAGCGCCACGTCGACGCGGGCGGTGCACTCGGCCATCGCGGGCTCTAGGTTGTCGAGGGCACCCTTGAGACAGTCGGCCATCGGGACCACCTCGAAGCGGTCGGTCTCGCGTCCCACCCGGGAGAACGCCAGCAGGTCACTGATCAGTTGCTGCATGCGTGTGGCCCCGTCGACGGCGAATGCGATGTACTGGTCCGCCCGCTCGTCGAGATGACCCTCGTAGCGCTGTTGGAGCAACTGCACGAAGCTTGTGACCTTACGGAGCGGCTCCTGCAGGTCGTGTGAGGCCACATAGGCGAATTGTTCGAGTTCCTGGTTGGAGCGGCGCAGGTCCTCGTTTCGTTCATCGAGTTCGGCCCGTGCTGCTTCAACGGCGCGCAGCTCGTGGACGATCTGCAGGCGCATGGCCTCGATGTCCGTCGCTAGGTCGAGGATCTCGACAGGCTCGGGGGCGGAGATCGTGTGTCCGAGATCTCCGCCGGCGACGATCCGTGCGTCGGTCGACACCAGTGCCAACGGAGCGGTGACCCAGCGGCGCAGGATGATCCTCAGGACGATCAGAGCACCGACCAGGAAGAACATGCCACCACCAACCACGAGAGCGAGGAGCTCGGTGGCGGTGGTGAGATTGTTCCCGTCCATGGTCCGCCTGAGCGCAAGCTGGTGGTTGAGAGCAGCCATGTCACTGCGCGTGCGGTTCAGCAGGGCCTTCTCGTTGGCGAGCGCGGTCGGTGTCGCGTACGCGCTGCTGCCGTTAACTGTCGCTTCGACGGCCGGCACGACCCACGTCGACACCCACACCCGTCCCGCGGCTTCAGCGGCGTGCGCCAGCCCGAGCAGGTTTGGCTGATTCTGCAGCTCCTTGTTGAGACTGTGTGAGGCGCTCAGTTGCTCCTTTAGGCCCGACAGGGCGGGCTGGAGGTACACCGTGTCGCGGCCCAGGATGTAGCCGCGGACGCCGGTCTCCTCGTCGACATACGCCACGAGGAGCTGATCGGCGCTCAGGCTGGCCGGGTCGGTGTGGTCCAGGAGTGCCCGGCGTGAGTCGACGAGGTGGACGAGGGCAATGGAGGACACCACTGCGACGACGACGAGCGCAACGACCACGACGACAGTGAGCACGTTCAGGCTCCGGCGCAGACTCCGGTGCCGGTTGGGAACGGGTCGCGTGCGCTCGTCCGTCGTGCTCACGGCCGGGCTCGGGGTCAGCGCGACCAGTGCGTCGACGTCGAGAGGAGGAGGAGTGCAACGTCGTCGCGCAGCGGTTCGCCGTTGGCCTCCTCGGTCGCAAGGATCAGCTCGTCGGCCAGCGCTTCGAGGTTGTCCACGTGCTCCATCGACTGGAGCGCCAGCCGTGCCAGACCCGCTGCCTCGAAGCGGTCGCCCTTGCCGTCGCGGCCCTCGATGATCCCGTCGGTGAAGATGACCAGAGTCCACTCCGGTCCGAGCTCGACCTGATTGCTCGGCCATTTCGAGTCCTCGAACACGCCCAGGAGGGGCCCGCGGGCGTCGACGGGCAGCTCGAACGCGTTCCCTCCGGAGATCAGGATGGGGCTGGGATGCCCGGCGAGGTGCATCTCCGCGTGCTGGCGATCTGGGTGCAGCTCCAGGTCGCACACGGTCGCGAAGATCTCATCGTTCTGGCGTTCTGCCTCCACGACGCGGTGGAGGGACGGGATGGTCACATCGGGCGGTTGGTCGGCCAGCACGAGGGCGCGCCAGGCCACCCGCAGTGCGACGCCCAGAGCGGCCTCGTCGGGCCCGTGCCCGCACACGTCGCCGACGATGGCGCGCACCGTGCCATCGTCGAGCTGGATGGCGTCGAAGAAGTCGCCGCCGAGGAGGGCACGCCGGCCACCGGGCTGGTAACGAGTCGCCCAGCGAAGGTCGTCATCGGTGAGGATGGGCCGGGCCAAGAGGCCCCGCTCGAGGCGCGCGTTCTCGGCGCCGAAGAGCTCCGCGTCGCGCAGCCGCCGCGCCGTTTCTTCGCCGCGCTGGCGAGCGATCGCGTAGCGGATTGACCTGTTCAACGATTCCCGCGACACGGTCGCCTTGGTGAGGTAGTCCTGAGCCCCTTCTTCGAGTGCTTGATCGCCCCGGATCTGGTCGTCGAGTCCCGTGAGGACGACGGTGGCAGTGCGCGGGCTTACCCGGTGCAACTCGTGCAGGGCCTCGAGGCCCTGGGAGCCCGGCAGGCCGAGGTCGAGCAACGCACAATCGAAATCGGCTTCGCCGCCTAACGCGGTGGCCGCCCCGGCGATGTCCTGAACCCAGCTGACGTCGTAGTCGCGGCCGCCGCTCTCGAGCAGATCCCGAACGAGGTAGGCGTCGCCAGGGTCGTCCTCGATCAACAGGACGCGCAGCCGCGAGAACTCACCCATGGGCCTCGACTTTGTCGCTTCTTGCTCAGCCATCGCGATCCACCCGCCAGCCCGCGGCGCGGGCCGAGCCCTCACGACGGCGAGGTGTGCAATCGCCACTGCCGCCGCGGGAGCGGCAACGACGATAGCGAAGATCCCTCGGCTCCCGATGAACGGAGGCGGGAACGGCCTGACAGGCGGTTCAGGGCTGGCTCCCTCGGAGAGCTACGAGGGGCTCTTCGCTGCTCAAGGGAACTCCTTGAACCCCTGAGTGGCTTGGGCACAGCCCGACGGCTCTGCGCGTCGCCGGCCGGCCCAGGCCTCGAGGCAACGGGCACGCTCTGACCGCCGCGGACCCGTGCGCGGATACCGCAGGGGTCGGCCGCCCGCTCCCTGGTTTGTTACCCGCCCGCCGCAGTGTGAAACCAGGGAAGTAATCCGCGGTTCCTCCACAGCATTTCCTCCCATGTGGATTGTTGCGCAGCGTTCATGTGTTGGGTTCGTGTTGAGCGCGTCGCGCACTGACCGGCCGAGCGTCATCCGTGTCGGTCACGCGAACAAAGCGTGACGTCATCTCGACCGTTGCCGGTGCCCCGAGCGACCACACGGGTGATCATTGAGCGACAGTTGTGCGAACGATCGGTGCTCAGCCCGATGTCAGGGAAGAAAGAGGTCTCCGCTCTTGTCGACCCGGCGTAGCACCTCGTCGGTCGTGAAACGGAGCAGGGCTGGATCTTTCTTCTTGGCACACCGGCGCACCTCGTCGAAAGTGACGGGTGTCGAGACAAACGGTTCTGGCATCGCCCGAACCGAATACACACTCACGGTCGTCTTGGCGACGTGGTTCTGGCTCCAATCGATGAGGACGCGGTTCTCGCGGAGGGAACGGCGCATGTTTGAGACGACGAGCTCACGGTGCTCTGCCTCGAGTTTGCGAGCGATCTCGTGCGCTTGCTCGCGCGACGTGTCCCATGTCGTCCTCGGCCGCGTCGCCGTGTAGAGCTGGAGGCCCTTGCGTCCGCTGGTCTTGGCGAAGGACTCCATGCCGGCATCGGCCAGCTCGTCGGCGACGTACTGGGCGACGACGCAGCACTCGACGATGGTGGTACCCGGGCCCGGATCGAGGTCGAAGACCATCAGGTCGGGATTGGCTGGCACCTTGCGGCCGCGGCCGGCGTGCCATAAGGGTACGTGGAGTTCGATGGTCCCGAGGTTGGCCGCCCAGGCCAATGTGGGAAGGTCGTTCACCATCACATAGGGAATGTCCTCGTGGCCGTCAGTCGACGGCACGACGAGAGACTGGACCCAGTCCGGCGTGTGTGACGGCCTGTGCTTCTCGAAGAAATACTTGGCGTCCACGCCGTCGGGGAACCTCTTCATCGTCAGTGGTCGGTTCCGGAGGTGGGGGAGTATCACGCCGGCGATGCGCACGTAGTAGTCGATGAGTTGGCCCTTGGTGAAGCCGGTGTCCGGGAACAGCACTTTGTCGAGGTTCGACACGGTCAGTTCCCGTCCACCGATGGTGACCCGGGTGGAAGGACTCATTCCACGACGACCTCCTCGGCTGACTTGTCAGGGCGCAATCCTCTCCACGTCGATTGACGCAACCGCCCAGCGGTCGTCCATTCGGAGAACTCGACCTCTCCCACCAGAGTGGGCCGAACGAAGTGCGCACCGGCCGTCTCGGCCGCCGGCAACGGAGCCGCGAAGGGACTGGTACGCCGGGCCAGGGGTCGAAGGTCCGCGAGGAGTGCCTCCCGGTCGCTCGTGTTGAAACCGGTCCCCACCTTGCCGACGTAACGCAATCCCTCGGCGTCTGGCACGCCGAGGAGGAGCGCGCCGAGCTCTCCTTTCCGCTCACCTCGCCCGTCGGTCCAGCCCCCGATGACGACTTCTTGGGTGCGGAACGACTTCACTTTGATCCAGTCCGGTGACCGCCGTCCTGGTTTGTACGAAGAGCTCCGGCGTTTGGCGACCACCCCCTCGAGCCCGTTCGCCGCGGTCGCGGCCAGGATGTCGTGTCCAGAGACGTCTCGGAACGATTCGGTGGTCGTGAAGGACGTGCCCGAGAGGTGAAGCGATTCGAGCTGGGCACGGCGCTCGTCGTAGGCCGACGAAAGCAGCGAGTGGCCGTGCAGGTAGAGGACGTCGAACGCGACGAAGCTGACCGGGTCGACGGCGGCGCGCCGGTGCGCCTCGCGCTGGTTCGTTACGTGCATCCGACGCTGGAGCCTGGCAAAGTTGGGCCGGCCGTTCTCGCCGAGTGCCACGATCTCGCCATCGAGCACGCAGGTCGTCATCCCGAGGAACTCGCCGATGTCGGCCAGTTCGGGAAACGATGCAGTGACGTCGAGGTCATTGCGGCTCTGTGCGCGGACCCGCCCACCCTCGGCGAAGAGGATGGCCCGCACGCCGTCCCACTTGATCTCGAAGGCCCACCCTTCGCCGTCCGACGGCAGCTGCCCGGCGGTGGCGAGCATCGGCTTGAGCGAGGTCGGTAAGGGGTCCGCCCGCGTGGAGGGTCCGTGCCGGTGGATCATCCAGTTGCGGTCTTTGGTCTGGAACAGCACGAACTCGCCGTCACCCCTCGTTCCGTGCAGTACGAACTTCACTTCGGTGTCGGTCCACTTCTCGGCCTCGTAGGTCCCGTGATCCCAGATGGTCACCTCACCTCCGCCGTACTCACCCTGTGGGATCTCACCTTCGAAGCTGGCGTACTCGAGGGGATGGTCCTCGGTGTGCACCGCGAGGTGGTTGTTGTCGGGGGACTCGGGCAGTCCCTTGGGCAGTGCCCACGAGACGAGGACTCCGCCGCGTTCGAGGCGCAGGTCCCAGTGCAGACTCCGCGCGTGATGCTCTTGGATCACGAAGCGGTTTCCGCGTGCGCGGGAGCGGCGTTGACGACCCATCGGCTCCGGCGTCCTCTTCGGATCCCGCTTCGTGTGATAGGTACCCAGCGCATCGCGCTTGCGAGGACTCGATGCGGCTTTCTTCGTGGCGCGTGCACTCGCTTTGGGGGGCTTCTCCTCGCCCCGCGCACTCGCCGGCTTCGCGCCCTTGGTGGTCCGAGGTCCCTGCGGCTTGGGTGTCACCGATCCCCACGGTACCGAGTCACGCTGGTTGATCTCGCGGGGCAGGGGTATAGACGAGCCTGAGGATTGAGGGATGACATGTTCGAGAGCACCGGTGCATACAGTCGGTGATTCCGCATGAATGTCATTGAGCAGGCCGTGCGTGCCGCCGACAGGCGTCAGCAGCGCAGTCGACCGGTGGCCTTTGTCTTGGGGGTCGTGAAGAAGTTCGGTGACGATCGCGGAGGCTCGCTGTGCGCCTTGCTTGCCTTCTACGGGTTCTCGTCCCTCTTCCCGTTGTTGCTTCTCCTGGTGACAGTGCTCGGGTTCTTCGGTGGCAGCCAGCATTCACTGGTTCATCGAGTCGAGAGCTCAGCGTTCTCCCAGTTTCCAGTTGTGGGGTCGAAGCTGAGTGCGAATGTGCACGGACTGCGGGATCATTCGGTTCTCGCACTCGTGGTGGGAATCGCCGGTCTGTTGTGGGGATCACAGGGCGCTATGCAGACGGCTCAGTTCGCCCAAGCCGAGATCTGGAACATCCCCAGTGTCGTGCGACCCAACTTCTGGGCCCGCCTGAGTCGGACGGTCGGCATGATCTTTGTGCTCGGCGCATTCCTTCTCGCCAGCTCGGTGCTCGCCGGTGTGGTCACGATTGGACATCATGGTGTACTCCCCGCGATCGGAGCCTTCGTGCTCTCCTTGGGGCTGAATGTTGCACTCTTCGCGGTTGCGTTTCGCGTCTTGACGCCCCAGCAGATCCGGTGGCGGGACATGGTTCCGGGCGCACTCGTCGGAAGCGTCGGGTGGACGATTCTCCAATACGTGGGTGGAGTCTTGGTGGAGCACTCACTGCGGAACACCAGCAAGGAGTACGGCACATTCGCGCTCGTGCTCGGTCTGCTCGGATTCCTCTACTTGGCCGCCGAGATCAGCGTCTACGCAGCGGAACTGAACGTGGTCAAAGCCCGCCATCTGTGGCCACGGTCGATCGTGCAACCACCCCTCACGCCTGCGGACAAGGAGGTTCTTTCCTCCCTTGCCCTCGAGGGAAAGCGCCGTCCCGAGCAGTATGTGGCAACGGGATTCCGCGCTGTCGAGATGGACCCACGAGGCGTAGAGGCATCGACGCAACATTGACGCGGAGAGGCGGTCATCAGTTTTCTTGCTTCTCCCGATGGGTATTTCCCGTGCTGCAGGCGTCGAAGGCGGGAGGTATCGCCATGACCACAAGCACCGTTGCAGGAAGTGATCACCTCGAGAGCCCAGTCGAACGACGGGGCGCCGGTCGCCATGAATCGCGCGCGCGAGTTCGCCTCGGAAGGATCGGTCTCGGCACGGCGGGTGTCGTGGCGACGCTGGTGTCCGCGTGGGGCGGGATCGTGCCTTACGTGGGCCCCTCGTTCGGCTACAGCGGCGACGGGTCTGGCTCGTGGCACTGGAGCCTGGCGCACGCAACCCTGGCCCTGGTTCCCGGTGTCGCCGGTGTGCTCGTTGGCCTCTTCGTCGTGGCTGAGTCGCGCGGCGTCACCGTAGGGCGAGGCCGTCTGAGCCTGGCGACGGCTGGCGCGCTGTTGATGGTCTGCGGCGCGTGGTTCGCCATCGGGCCCCTGGCGTGGCCCGTGATTTCGAACGGCGGTGCGTACTTCGTGGCTGGTACGCACCTACGCGTCCTCGCCTACGAGCTCGGGTACAGCATCGGCACCGGGATCGTCCTGGTGTTCTGCGGCGCCTTCGTGGATGGCTGGGCCTCGCGGCACCAGACGAAGGCGACCGCTGGCGTGCACAGAACCGTCCCGGTGGATCACATAGCCGAGCAACAGGTCGAGTCTGGAATCTGAGGCGTGGCTTCAGGACGATGTCAACGATCGGCCGAGACTGGTGAAACATCAGCCGAAACTGATCCGGAAGACCGTCTCGGCCACCAAGTGCGTCCCGGGGTGTGCTGTCCCGGGTGTGCTGTCCCGGGGTGTGCTGTCCCGGGGGATTTGAACCCCCAACCTGCGGATTAAGATCAGAATCTGGCTGTCTACGGCGTCTATCTGTGACGGCTGGCTGGGCCGTCGTCTTTCGGTCGCCTGCCGGATTGGGTGCGGCACACTCATGTCGCCCACCTAAAGGGGCGAATAGTGGGTGAGCCGCATGGCGAACTACCTTCTCGGCCTCAACGTTCCGCCCGTAAGCCCATTTCCTGTTCAGGCGGGGAAGTGGTCGCTCGGTGAACCAAAAATGGCCTGTTTGACCTGATCAGGCGGTTTCACGGCGTGCCCGCAGTGGTATCAAACCCCGTGCCAGACGTCTCCTAATTCGGCTGCCAAGGAGCCAAGGAGGATGCGGGTGTCTGAACGAGCGGGGATAGACCCGATAGGCGGAGGGGCCAGCTCGAAGAGGCGGAGTCGTTTCCGCTTGGTCCTTTGTACGGGGCTGGCAGCGATATTGGTTCCGCTGGCCACGGCCGGCGCCGTTCTCGCCCCGGGCTCTGCGGGTGCCGCGGGCACGGACTGGTCTGCATATCTGAACGGCCCCAGCCACAGCTCTTACAACCCCGCAGCCACCTCTATCACGGTGCCTGGGATTCAAGGCGGCAACCTGCAGCCGGTCTGGCGGTGGTCGCCCCCTGCCTCTCCGAATGCCGGCGAACCGACCATCATGGCCACCCCGGTGGTCTACGACGGGGTCTTCTACGTCGGCGTGGGTGACGGGATCTTCTACGCAGTGAGCGAGTCCACCCAGCAAATCCTGTGGTCGGACTCCTTGGGGCTCCGCCTACCGGCTCCCGGCGGGGGCTGTGGGACCGCAGCACAGGGCATCTACTCGACCGCCACCGTCGCCCCCGACCCCTCGAACGGGGTCGAGACCGTCTACGTGAACTCCCAAGACGGCAACCTCTACGCGCTCAATGCCAGCACCGGGGCCGTCGAATGGAAGTCTCAGGTCGACAAACCATCCTCGACGGAAGACGACTACTTCGCCTGGTCGTCGCCGACGGTGGCCAACGGCGATGTCTACATCGGAATCGCCTCGTGGTGCGACCTGCCTCTCGTCCCCGCTGGCGTGATCGGTTTCAACCAGTCGACGGGAGCCCAGATCGGGATGTGGAACTCCCTGCCCCCGGGCGACCAAGGTGCGAGCGTATGGGGCAGCCTTGGGGTGCTCCCAGACGGCGACGTTATCGCCACCACCGGAAACGCCTATGGCTCCTACGAGGATCAGCCGCTGTACAACGAGTCGATCGTCCGCCTCAACGGCTCCAAGCTGACCTTTGAAGACGGCTGGCAGGTCCCCCAAGACCTCCGGGTGGACGACGGCGACTTCGGGAGTTCGCCCACCTCCTTCACCGGCGACATCAACGGGGTCGAGACGCCACTCGTGGGCGCGTGCAACAAGGACGGCTACTACTACGCGCTCAACCCATCCGACCTGGCCGCCGGACCGGTCTGGGAGTACGAGATGTCCCAAGGTGGTGGAGGGGACGAGTGCGACGCGGCGGCCATCTGGAACGGCTCAGATCTCATCGAGGCCGGGGGTGCTCCCACCACCATCAACGGCACCTTCTACTCGGGTTCGGTCCAAGAGCTCAACCCCTCGAATGGTCAACCCATCTGGCAGACGGGGCTCCCGGGCCCGCCCATCGGCTCGTGTTCCGAAGACGGTGAAGGGGTCGTGGCCTGCAGCGTCTACACCGGCGATACCCCCGAGGACATGGGCTTTTACCTGCTCAATGCGAATAACGGCCAGATCATCGAGCACATCTCCACCCCGGGATCCTTCCTCTTCGCCCAACCCGTGTTCGACAACAACGACCTCATCGTGGCCGGGCGGGATGGCATCGGCGTGACCGCGTACGAGATCACCAGTCCGGGGTCTGCAATCACGTCGGTGAGCCCGAGCACCGTCACCGGCGGCGCGGCGAGCACCATCACCTTGAAAGGCTCGGGATTCGAGAGCGGGGCGAAGGTGTTCATTTCGGGCACGTTGGTGGGCGGACAGCACGGCACCAGTGTGAAGTCCTCGACCGACCTGACTTTCACTCTCACCCCTGCGGCCGAGGCGCTGGGAGGTCCGAGAGACATCACGGTGGTGGAACCCGGTTCGCCCCACGTGGCGGAGACCTGCACGGCCTGCCTCGACATCCAGTCGAAGCTTGAGATCACCGCTCCCTCACGTCTGCCTGCCGGCACCCAGTGGCAGTACTACGACAGCTCAATCGGGATCACGGGTGGTGTCGCCCCATACAGCGTGTCCATCACCTCGGGCCAACTCCCCCAAGGCATGTCCCTAGACCAGAACGGTGATCTGACGGCGAACGAGATCACCTCGGCGGGGACCTACACCTTCACCGTCCAGGTGACCGACAGCACGACGCCGACGCCGCAGGTGGCCACCGCGACCTATACGTTGGACGTCACCGCGGTGGCCGAACCGCAGACGATCAACTTCACCTCTACCAACCCCTCACCAGCCCCGGTCGGTGGACCGACCTACAGGCCCACGGCCACGGCGTCGTCGGGGCTGCCCGTCACATTCACCCTCGACTCCACGAGCACCGGCTGCACGCTCTCGGGCGGAGTGGTGAGCTTCGTGTCCGTCGGGACCTGCATCATCGACGCCAACCAGGCCGGGAACGCGGCGTGGGCGCCCGCGGTTGTCCAGCAGTCGATCACGATCACCCCGGGCCCCAACGGAATGACCGTCTCCCCGTCCACGGTGAGCGCCGGATCGACGGGCAACACCCTCACCTTCACCTACTTCGCCGCCACCGGTGGGCTCAGTGGGGGTGAGCTGACGCTGGCAGTGCCCACGGGGTGGCCCGATACTCCCTCGACCAAGCCGACTTCGGCCGGGTACGTCGCATCGACTTGTGGAACCGTGAGCGTCGCGGTCAGGACCATAAAGATCACCGGCGTGACACTCGCCGCCGGGCAGACGTGCACGATCAGCTACGGATCGACGACGGGTGGCGGTAAGGGGGCAGCCGCCCCCAGCACCAGCGCCACCGGCCCGTACACCTTCTCAGCCTCGGAGGCGTCGACGTCTTCGGGGACGCTCACCGCGCTCGCGACCACTCCGGTGGTCACCGTGTCTGCGGCAAACGGCTCGGGAACCATGACCGTCTCCCCGAGCACGGTGAATGTGGGGTCCGGCGTCGGGTCGCCGGCCGTCACCTTCACCTTCACGTACACCGCTGCCGCGGGGGGCCTCAATCGTGGTGAGGTGAAGCTGACCGTGCCAACCGGTGATTGGCCGGATGCCCCCTCGACTCTCCCGAGTGCTGCCGGGTACGTCACCACGACGTGCGGAACCGTCTTCACTATCACGGGACGGACCATCGCCGTCACCGGGGTAATGCTCGCCGGCGCGCAGACCTGCACGATCGTCTACGGATCGACGGCGGGCGGCGGTGTAGGTGCGGCTGCACCTGAGGACTTGGGCTCGTACAAATTCCCGGCCTCCGAGGCCTCCACGGCTTCGGGGAAGCCCGTGGCGCTGGCGACTTCGCCTGTGGTTACCATCGTTGATTCCTGACCAGTCGTTTCAGTGCGCCTCTCGGGGAGGATGACGTCTCGACCTCTCCAGCGGAGCCCCGTCGAAGGCAGCGTCAGCGGGAGATGGGCGGGCGCGGACTCAAAAGGCCCACAATTCATGGACAACGAGCTCACTTGTGAGGGACAAATAGACGGAAGTTGACGCGGTTGCCACCAGAGACGGCCGATGAAGAGTTCGGGAACGTATCGGCCGAGAAGAGCAGAGGTGGCAATGGCACGAAAGCGCCGCGAACGGCTGTCGACGCTGCTGAGGGCAGTCGCAATGACTCGGAGACCCCCGCCTCTTCGCGGCGTACGTGGCATCCGGACCGGTCTGGTCGCCCTGGCTCTCCTGGTGCTGAGCCTGTTGGCCCCGCAAGGTCAAACCCTGGCGGCTTCGACGGCTTCGACGACTCCAACGGCTTTGACGGCTCCGACGGTCACGGCCACGGTCGGTTCACCATCGGCTGTCGCGGTCCCGTCGACGGCGCTCAATTCCAAACACCAACCCAACGACTCGCTGGACGTGATCCCAGCGGGCAGCTACGACTCGACCTCTCTCTACGACGCGACGAGTGCGACCGGTCCCTGGATGGTGTTCTGGCCGACCGGAACGACATCTATGGCTTTCAGCTCAACACCGTTCCCCGGGCCCAACGAGACCACGCAGGACAACGGTCCCCTGATCCCTTCCAACTTCACGTGGGACAACGGCGGAGGGTGGGTCAACTCGGTCTTTCGGCTCGGCACAAACACGCTGGTCGCGTTCTTCCACGCCGAGCACCATTATGGCTGCGCTGATTCCCCTCCGCAGCTCTGCCCCTACGCCACGTTGAACGGCAAGGGCGACTTCTGGGCCTCGGCGGGCGTCGCCTATTCGTACGACAACGGCCAAACCTGGGGCCAGGCCGCACAATTCCTAACTGCGTCGGAGCCTCAGCCGGACACCCCCACCCTCGGAGGTGACAACTTCCAGACCGTCGTGTGGGACTTCCAGACCCACCAGTGGGTGGCCTTCTACGGATGTCATGGTGGCTTGTCCTGCGAGGCTGTTTCGTCTGACCCCTCGGGACGACCGGGTACGTGGTTCAACTACGTAAACGGCTCCTTCAGCCAACCTGCCCTTGGCAGTGACGGGACTGCGTTGCCCGGCTTCGCCCACCTGGGAGGAGTCCTCTACTCCGTTCAGTACGATGCAAGCCTCGGTGTCTGGATCGGGTGGGGACGCGAGGCCACCACTGGTGGCGTCTACATCACCGCCAGCCGTGACCTCGTCAACTGGAGCACCCCTCAGCAGGTGTTCAACGGGCCCCTGACGATGTACCCGATCATGGTGGGCAGCGAGGGAACCCAGGTGGTGGGGACCGCCGGGCTGCTCTACTTCGTGACCGGAGCCGAGCAGGGAGCACCTGTTCTGTGGTCGGTGCCCGTGTCGCTTCACCTGGGCTGACCATCCAAGCGAACCGGGCACTCCTCGCCAGGTGTCGACTGGCGCAGTGTCGCGCCGTGGCCTGGCGGTCGGCTCCATCCGCGCCCGGGCGCAGCTTGGGCTCTCAGTCCTCGTGATGATTGGTCGACGAAGTGGTTTTGCCCCCCGCGGTCACCGATGCAAGCTGCTTCTCGACGGTGACGTTGGAATTCTCGGTCCTCGCATCTGACCCGCTGTCGTTTCGAGAGTCCAACGGTGCATAGCCGTAGCCTCTTGCCACGTCGCGGATCTCGCCGGAGACGTCGTTCAGCACGATCCCGAGACGCTTGACCCCGGCTCCCGTGAGCCGTTCTTGGGCTCGCCGCAATGAATCCCTCTTCGTTACACCGGTGGCGACAACGACGAGTGAGAGATCGGTCTGCTCGGCCAGGAGGACGGCGTCGGTGACCGGAACGACTGGTGGGCTGTCGTAGATGACCACGTCGAACCGCTGGCTCAGCGTCTGGAAGACCTCCTCCGTCTTGGGGTTGCTGAGGAAGCCGGCGGGGTCGTGAGGAGCTGGGCCGGTGCCGAGGTAGGTCAATCCGGGAAGGTCGGGGACTTTTTGGAGGGCCTCTTCGAGCGTGGCGTCACCGGTGACGATCGAAGAGAGACCGACAGCGTCGCTCAGACCGAAGAACGAAGACAATCGAGGTCGGCGGAAGTCCACCGCCACCAGTAGGACCCGTTGGCCGGCCTTCGAGAGCACCACGCCCATGTTCGCCACCGTGGTGGTCTTCCCCTCGTCAGCGGCGGGACTGGTGACGAGCACCGATGTCACTCGATCGTGGACACCGGCGTACTTGAGAGAGGTGCGAAGTGCCCAGTACGCCTCCGCTACAGGCGAGTGTGGTTCGGTCACGGAGGCCAAATACGGCGTGGACCGCGAATGCCTCCCCTTGATCTGCGGGACCAGACCGAAGATCGGTGCGCCCGAGGTCAGTGCCTCCAGCTGCTCTTCGGATCGGATGGAGTCATCGAGGCTGTCGACGATGAACGCCGCACAGATCCCCACGAGCAGTCCGGCGGCCAGACCTATCAGGATGATCACCCAGTTCTTTGGCGAGCTGGGTGTCCTCGGTGTCGTGGCCGCGGAAAAGACCGTGACACCCCCGGGGTTTCCGGCGGCCTCAACCTGGAGCTGCGAGTACTGCTCCTGCAGCGCGGCCAGCTGGTCTCCCAAGGCGGTGCCTTGAGGAGTTCCTGACGTCGCCGGCAGTTGTTTCTGAGCAGTGTTGATCTGCTGCTCCAGCTGGGCCTCGGCCCGCGTGATGTTCTTGAGTGCCAACGTGTTTTCGTAGTTGATCGCTTCTGTCGCGTATGCATTCGCGATTTGAGCAGCCTGGTCGGCCCGAGAGGCTTTGGCGGTGACGGAGATCGCGTTCGTCGCACCTTGATCGCTTACTGAGACGTCAAGGGTGGAGAGACCGAGACGAGCCTCGACTGCGTCGACGATGGCTGAGTTGGTCAGCAACTGCAGCTGTGTGGCCTCCTCGGTCGTCGCGTTGGTGGTGGCCGTCGTGGAGGACCCGGCAGGCGCCTGTAAGACGAGTTGTGTCGTCGCCGAGTATTGCTTGTGCGTCGTGAAGGCGTAGACGCTGCTTCCGATGAGGCCAAGGACGGCACAGCCGACCACCCACCACTTCCGTCGCCAAAGAACCCGGGGGTAGGTACGCAGGTTCACGGTGCCGGCTTCCGTCGTCATCTGGGACTCCGCGGTTCAGGCACGAAGATCACTCGGTGTGTGCTGGAGCAATGCATTTCTTCCTTTCACGATCTTGTCTCGTCCGGCTCGAAACCTCTGCCGACGACGTCGCAGCCCTCCTCGTCTCGCTGGAGTTGACGGAGGCATCACGACGATAGAGCGACGTAGGTGAACGAGTCAGGCGAACCGTCCGTCACATTGGTCCCATTCAGGGCCGTGGTGACGAGCACCGGCCGGGTTCCCGGTCGTTGAGCCGGGGTCACGGCGGTGATCTCGGTGGCCGACACCACAGTGAAACTACTGGCCGGCACAGCTCCGAAATCCACCTTGGTCGTGCCGGAGAACCCGGTTCCCGTGAGGGTGACACTGGTGCCACCGGAGGAGGGACCCGAGTTCGGTGTGACGGACGTCACTGAGGGGGCCGACGCGACAAAGGTAAAGAGACTCCCGAGCGTCGTCGAATTCCTCCCAGCTGGCGTGATCACATAGACCGGACGGGTCCCGTGCACCTGGGCAGGCGTGATGGCTGTGATCTCCGTATCGGACACGACGGCGAACTTCGTGGCCAGCACCGGTCCGAAGGCCACCTTGGTTGCGTCGCCGAACCCGCTTCCCGTGATGGTGACCATGGTGCCCCCCGCGGTCGGGCCTACCGCAGGCGTCAGGGAGGTGACGGTCGGGGCCGGAGCAAGGGCCCTGAACTCGACCTCATCGTTTACCAAATCGTTGGACCCTCCAGCCGTGGTCACGTACACCGGATGCGGCCCGGGGAGTTGGGCCGGGGTGACGGCCGTGAGGACGCTGTCAGACACCACCGTGAAGCGAGTCGCCGGCACGGTTCCGAACCGCACCTTTCCGGTCCCGATGAATCCGGATCCCGTAATCGTCACCACGGTGCCACCTCCAATGGGACCGGAGGCGGGGGTCACGGAGCCGACGACCGGAGTGGGAGCGTCGTACGTGAACTGATCGTTGATCGGACCCGGTGCGCTGGCGCCGAGGGGCGTGGTCACGGAAACCGTTTGAAGGCTGGCTGACTGTGGAGGCGAGATAGCGGTCACTTCTGTGTCTGACACGACGTGAAAGGTCGAGGCCGCTACAGAGCCAAACATCACCTTGGTCGTTCCACTGATCCCCGTACCTCTGATCTCGACAAGCGTCCCCCCAGTTGTGGGGCCCGAGTTCGGGGACACGTCATCCACGCTCAGCAGCGCGCGCACCTCAGACGACGCTTTGGGTTGGGTGGTGCCTGGCCCCGAGCATGCTGAGACGAGGGCCGCCATCCCGACGACGAGCATCACCACCGCGGCCCCTCT
Organism: uncultured Acidimicrobiaceae bacterium; assembly: GCA_963744935.1. Taxonomy (GTDB): domain Bacteria; phylum Actinomycetota; class Acidimicrobiia; order Acidimicrobiales; family RAAP-2; genus Bog-473. The sequence continues at coordinate 18,168 of CAVUVM010000013.1, read as the reverse complement.
TCGCGATGCTCCAGTCCCCGGCTTCCCGGCTCCGTCTCCACGGCGCGTACGCCGGGCCAACCCGCCTACCACGGCAATCTATCCATGCCATTCGATCCCAGCGCCTCCGACCTGAACCACCAGTGTACGGAACCGGGCGAAGGTGCGGAAAATACATCCAGGACGTTACCCAGACGTATCACAGCTGGTTTCTCCGGCTCTGAAGCGTCGCAGGTAGCCCCATTGGGCCAAGAGGCGCTGGACGCCAGTAGCGCTGTGACCTGGTCGACGGGGCGGATGTGAGCTGGTGCTGTCGCGCCATTCCCGGGAGGACTCATTGACGAGAATCGAGCGGCCTCGGTCCTCCGAAATACAGGCATCACGCGATCGGTTGGCTGTCCTCCACGTCTCGGAGTCGTTCGGAGGAGGCGTCGCCACCAGCATCCACGGAATGATCGCCAGTGCTCCGGAGGCGGAGCACACCATTCTCATCCTGCGCCGGCGACCGCACTTCGGCCACACAGAGCGACGCGACTCGGTGACCTACATTGATGCGGGTCCGCGGGTCGGCCTCATCAACTCGATGCAGCAGCTGGCTCGTGCCTATCGTGAGCTTCGGCCCGACATCGTCCATGCACAGAGCTCTTACGCGGGCGCATACGTGCGAGCGCTGCCGACAATCCCCAGGGCAACCATCGTGTATACCCCCCATTGCTTCGCTTTTGAGCGCACGGATCTCAGCCCGTCGAAGCGGGCTGTCATTCGGATGGTGGAGCGGATGCTCGCCTGGCGAACGGGGACGTTGTTAGCCGCGAGCGAACATGAAGGCCGCTTGGCCGATTCCCTTTCGGGTCGGTGGCGGGTGATTCGAGCTGTCAATACGCCGGATCTGCCTCCCGAGCTTACGGACCGCGCCGAAGGCCCGGGACCGTTGGACCGTGTTCGGGTGACCAGCCTCGGTCGCATCTGCCCTCAGAAAGATCCCGATTTCTTCATGGACGTGGTCAGGATCGCGCGAGATCGGGGTCTGGATGTCGACTGGACTTGGATCGGTGAGGGGGATCCTCGTCTTCGGGCCGGGTTGGAGCATCTCGGGGTCACGGTCACGGGTTGGCTGGATCGGGCCGCGGCTCTGGAACTCCTTGCATCCAGCCACATATGTTTGCATACCGCGGCGTGGGAGGTCGGCGTTCCCATGACAGTGCTCGAGGCGGCGCGCATCGGGCTTCCCTCGGTCGTCCGCAACCTGGCGTCCATCGACGGCGATCGCATCGGCATTCACGTCGACAGCCCCGCACATGCGGTGAGCGAGATCTCACTGTTGCGCCAGCCCGAGGAGTGGATGCGGCAGTCCAAGCTTACCCAGGAAGCTTTGATCGACCTTTGCACGGATCAGCGCATGGCCCAGGCACTCGTCCTCGCATACCGTTCGCAGGTCCGTGACGCCGACCACTGGCACCTCGACGTGCGACCGAACGTGGCCCGGGGAATGTGACCGCCGCCGTCGGGTCGAACGCAGGGCCGCGTGGCACGTCACCAAATTTCTTCATCATCGGCGCGGCCCGCAGCGGGACGACGGCGCTTGCCGAGATTCTGCGCCACCACCCTGACGCCTTCGTGACAAACCCAAAGGAGCCGAGCTTTCTGGCTTTCTCGGGTGAGAAGGTTGCGTTTACGGGGCCAGGGGATGACGTCAGCATCAACCGAGTGGCCGTCACCGACAGAGACAAGTACCTTTCCTTGTACGATTCGGCCGGTGGCAAGGTGTGCCGCGGAGATGCCTCGGTCTCGACGTTGTATTACGCCGATCGCTCAGTGCCCACTCTGCAGCGCTATTTCTCCGAGGCCAAGCTGGTCGTCATCCTTCGCGATCCGGCCGTCCGCGCGTTCTCGGCCTACTCGTACCAGCGGGCCCGTGGTCTGGAACCCTTCGACGACTTCCGGCGGGCGCTCGATAGTGAAGCCGAACGAATTCGGCGTGGCTGGCACCACATCTGGCACTACGTGGGCATGGGCCGGTACGCAGCGCAGTTGGCCCCATTCTTGGAGACTTTCGGCGCTGACCGCGTGCAGATCCTGTTCTACGAGGAGCTGGACCGGGATCCCGCGGGGGTGGGAGGTTCGCTGTTCAGGTTCCTCGGACTCGACCCAGCGGTTGCGGTCGACCTCGAGCCCGTCAACGTATCGGGACAGCCGCGTAGCAGGTTGTTGCAGGGCGCCATCCGGTGGGCCGGCCGCAGGGGTTGGCTGCGTAGCACGACAAAGGCGGTAATGCCGTTTCAGCTTCGCGAGCGGGTTCGGAGGGCCAACCTCCGCCCGAGCCGGATGCCTGTCGACGCATTCGAGGAGCTCCAGCACATTCTCGCCGACGAAGCGGACGAGCTCCGCGCCCTGCTGTCCCGGTACTGCCCGGAGTCACTATCGTCGGCCCCATCCTGGCTGGCGGCTTTGGACTCGGCGACCGAGGGAGCCTGGCCGTGAGGGTGTTGCAGATCCACAACCGGTCGCTGCGGCCGGGCGGGGAGCGGAATCCGGACCCTAAGGCCGGAGGAGCCGAGGCAGTCATTGAGAACGACCGGATCATGCTGCTGGAGTCTGGTCATCAAGTCGATCAGTTCATCGTCGACAACGCCGACACCTTGCGCAAGGCTTCGAATCTGCGCGTGGGTCTGGACTCCATTTGGAACCGCTCGGTGGCAGCCGAGCTCGAGAGCGCTCTCACGGCGTTCGAACCGGACGTGGTGCACGTTCACACCCCGTTCCCTGTCGTCTCTCCGGTCGTGTTCCGAGTAGGTGCTCGACGCGGGGTCGCCACCGTCGCGACCGCACACAGCTTTCGCTATTCGTGCGTGCAGGCCAACCTGTACCGCGATGGGAGGCTCTGCGAACAGTGCGTCGGGAGGAAGGTGAAGACACCTGGCGTGATCCACCGTTGCTATCACGACAGTCTGCTCGCGTCGGCCGCCCTCACCACCAGCCTCGCCCTTCACCGGAGCCTCGGAACCTTCCGGGACGTGGACGGCTGGATCACGCCATCGGCCGTCTTGAAGACAACCCTCACCCGGGAGGGGATCCCGGCGAGCCGCATCACCGTCCGTCCGCACGCTGTGAAGGATCCGGAAACCCAGGGGCGGCGATCGGATCACTGTCTCTACCTCGGTCGTCTTGAGCCCGTGAAGGGGGTAACGGCCCTGCTCCGGGCCTGGGAAGCCATGACGGATCCACCCAAGCTCGTGATTCTGGGGGACGGCTCATTGCGTGACACGGTCGAACGAAGCGCCGCCCGTCATCCTGCCATTGACTTCAGGGGATGGGCCGACCAGTGCACAGTGCGTGCCGAGCTCGCCGCGGCGCGCTTTCTGGTCCTGCCCTCTGAGTGGTACGAAGCCGGAGTGCCTGTGGCCGCGGTCCAGGCCTTCGCCGCCGGTACTCCCATCATCGCCAGTGACGTTGGAAATTTCAGCGAGGTCATCCGTCCGGGCGTCAATGGCTTCCTGTTCCGCTGCGGGGACCACGAATCACTCGCCGCCGCCGTCCGCGTGGCGTGGGACCAGTCGGCCTCGTGGTCAGAGCTCCACCGGGGAGCTCGACAGACCTACTTGGATCACCATTCCGAGGAACGATCCCGAGAGACGTTGTTGGCAGCGTACGACGAAGCAATGGATCGCCGAACCGCCAGGGTGACCAAGCTCGCCGGGGTGGCCCATGATCGGTGAGATCCTCGCGTTGTCACTTCCAGTTCTCCTGTTGGGATTGATCCTCTCAAAGCTTTCACGCCATCGCCTCGACCCAGTCGCCCTCTTCTGTTATTGCTTCGCCTTCTTTTATCTGTTGAGGGACATCGTGATCACCTTCGGCCTCGACGGACCGTATCCCGACGCGTATTTCCTGCCCTCGCAGACGCCGAGTCTGGTCAGCAAGGCATCCCTGGTCTTGGCGGCTTTCCTGGTCACGTTCGTCCTCGGCTATTTGACTCCCGTTCCGATCGGCAAATCCTTTGTCAAACTGATCCCTGTCGCGTGGACCGAGCCGACCGTGCGGCGCCAGATGCGACTCACACTCATCCTGACCGTGGTGGCGACGGTGATCTCCTTGATCCTCGTGGCTCACTATGGGAGCTTCGGGGGAGTCGTCCGCGCCGGCAAGGTCACCAAGGGGCTCGCCGGCTCCTACATCCTTCGGATCTTTCCAGCCGTGGGTGCGGTTGTCGCCGCGTCCTTGCTGCTCACACTGTGGCGCCAGTGGCGGGAGACAGGGACTGTACGACGAATCTCGGTCTTCCTGGCGCTGGGCGCTGCGCTCTTGAATGCCGCATACGTGATGATGTGGGGAAGCCGCACGGTCGTGGCGATCGTCCTCATCATCCTGATCGCCGGCCAGTGGATCATCGGCACGGGGGCGACGAGGCCCAACGAGAGCCGGCAGAGGCGACAAGGCAGACCCCGGAAGATTAGGGTTTTCGCCCTCGTCGGGTTGCTTTTCGTAGCGGTTGTGGGTCTGCGCGTGCTACGCGATGACATCTTGGAGGGTCACGTGTCCTCGGCTACCCAGGGTCAGTCCGAGATCCGAAAGTTTTCCGTCGATACCAATTCCACTTATTTCGACGCGACACTCCTCGCCTTGCGTGACTGGCCGGCTGCCCAGCCCTACCGCGGAGGAGAAGACTTTCTGGCCGGCGTCGAGGGAATCGTTCCGCGCTTCGTGTGGACGGGCAAGCCGCAGCAGGTGCTCGTCGGCCAGTGGTTCCGACAGGTGTACCAGCCTCTGGCCCGAAACGGCTGGCCTTTGGGAGCGGTCGGGGATTGGTATCTGAATTTCGGGTTCGTCGGAGTGCTCCTCGGGGGAGCCCTCAGTGGCCTTCTCTATAAATGGCTGATGGCCGCGTGGTGGAGAGCGGCGTGGTGCCCTTTCACGATCGCCTCCATGATCTGCGTCGTCGTGTTCGTGGTTCCAACGGGCATCGAAGCTGACACCCCCACCCGATGGGCTCAGTGGGTACTGCCGTTGCTCGTTTGCGCCTGGTACCTGCGGGGCGGCACGTCGACCCAAGGGGAGCTCAGCGAGATCCGAACAGAAGCCCTGAATTCGGCACCGGCTAGTCCGTCTTGACCGTTGGCCATGGTCGTCGACTTCTGCTGGCTCTCGGACTAGTGCTCACCGCAACGCTCGCCGCGGGGTGTTTCTGGTCCTCTTCGAGCTCGCAGCCTGGCGTCGCCAAATCGGCGAACACGTCGAGCACACTCAACAACCCGAGCACCTTGGCGAACCCTTCTTCCTCGGATCCGTCGTCGTCGGTCGCTGCGGGCACGCCGCCCTCGATCGCGGTTGCGGTCGGAAGGGCGTCGCGAGTCCTCAAGCCCCCCGGGGTCCTGAACCCGAGGTTCCAACCGAACGACTCGCTCGACGTGGTCCCCGAAACGGGAGGGGAGACCGTCTCGTCGGGCGTCAGCGCAGCTGACTACGTGCGCGCCGCGAAACATGCAGTCGGCCCCTGGACGGTCTATTGGCCCACCGGGACGACCTCAGCGGCAATCAGTTCCTCACCCTTTCCCGGACCGAACGAATCCGTGCCCTCCCAGCAAGCTCTCATCCCGAGTAGCGCGTCGTGGGACAACGGAGGTGCGTGGGTGAACTCGGTCTTCAGGCTCGGCGACGGGAGCCTCGTGGCCTTCTTTCACGCCGAGCATCACTACGGCTGTGACCCCTCAGTCTCGCCCCCTGAGCTGTGTCCCCAGGCGACCTTCAGGGGCAAGGGGAGGTTTTGGGCGTCCGGGGGAGTCGCATACTCAACCGACAACGGGGAGGATTGGAGCGCTCCAGCCCAGTTCCTCACCTCACCAACGCCGCAGCCTGCCACCCCAACCCTCGGGGGCGACAACTTCTATCGGGTGGTCTGGGACATGAACAAGCATCGTTGGATGGCGTTCTTCGGCTGCAAGGGTGGCATGTCGTGCGCCGCCATCTCGAACGACGCGCATGGGAGACCGGGTACCTGGTTCAAGTACGACGACGGCCAATTCGACGAGCCGGGCCTTGGTGGCACCTCGACACCGCTTCTTGGTCTCGACGGCGTCCATGGGGTCATCTACTCGGTTCAGTATGACGCGAAGCAGGGAATCTGGCTCGCCTGGGGTCGCGAATTCCATTCGAACGGGGTCTTTGTCACAGCGAGTTACGACTTGATCCGATGGAGTGCACCGAAGCTCGTTGTTGGTGGCGTCCAAGCCTTGTATCCGATCATGGTAGGTACGCACGGGACCGACGTGGTCGGGGCGACGGGGGTCCTGTACTACGTGACGGGGATCGACGTCAAAGAGCCCGCCCTCTGGATGCGGTCAGTCCAGATCACCGCGGGTGATTGACGGTCGTGGCGGACCCGCGAGGCCGTTCCGGCAATGACGCCCAGAGTGAGAGCGTCGAGTCTCGCTCTGGAAGCGATCTAGTCGAGGTGGACGGGGCTCGTCCGCAGGAGCGGGACCGGGAGGGCTTGGACCGGACCCTGCAGATCCTCCAAGCTGCGGAGCATTCCTCTGGCGAAGCATCCAACCGGCCGACGCCGCATGAGCGGCCTGCAGCCGCTGGCCAGCCGGACGCAGCCGACGAGGCGGCAACAGGAGACGGCGAACTGCGGACGCTCGCCCGCGGCGGCGCGTTGTCCATGGCGGGCGTCGTCACGAACGCCGTGCTCACCTTCGCATTCTTCGTGGCGGCGGCGCGGCTCCTCGGGGGACGCAACGCCGGAGCGCTCTTCGAGGGTATGGCCGTGCTCACGATCTGCACATACGCAGCCATGTTCGGGGGCGATTTTGGGATCCTCAAGCTCATGCCGACAGTAAGGCGCGAGTCGGCGGGAAGCGAGCTACGCCTCGTCGGTGCGGCCTTGGTCCCTCCGATCGTTGTCGGCCTCGCGATCTGTGGGGCACTACTCATGGCGCGAGTCGAGATCGCCGACGCCATCGTTCGTCGGGGCAACCAATTGGGCACACAACACGTCATAGTCGTCTTCGCGCCTTTCGTCCCGATTGCCGCGGTGATGCAGGTGGCGTCCGCAGGAATGCGGACATGGTCGATTCGAGACATGGTCCTGGTACAGAACATCCTTCTCCCGTCTTGCCGGCTTGCCCTGCTGTTCGTGGTGGCGGGGTTCCGCCTGACACCCCCGGCGGCCGCTGTGGCCTGGGCCGCACCCATGGCCATCTGCGCCGCCGTCGCGTGCGGCTATCTCGTGTCCAAGTGTCTCAAGGAACGCAGACGGACCTCCGCCGCGCCGGCGAATGGATCCACCCGAGCGGTGGCCTTCGCCCTCTGGAAGTTCAGCGGCCCTCGGAGCCTCGGCGGGGTCTTCCAGATCCTGATCGCCTGGCTGGACGTGCTCTTGGTCGGAGCCCTGGCCTCCAGCTCACAATCGGCGGCTTACGCCGTGGCAAGCCGGTACGTGATCACGGCCACGTTCGCCTTGAACGCCATCGGGATCGCCATCGCACCGCAACTCGGTCGGATCTTCGATCGCCGGGACTCAAAGAGCGCGCAAGTGATCTACCGGGAATCGACGTGGTGGGTGATGGCCGCCACGTGGCCGGCGCTCGTGATCCTGGTCGTCTACGCGCCATTCATGATGCATATCTTCGGACGCGATTACGCGGCAGGGATCGCGTCCCTCCAGATCCTGGGCCTCGCGATGCTCCTGAACACCGGCACCGGGAACAATGCCATTGCTCTGCTCATGGGTGGCGGAAGCCGGGAGAACCTTGCAGTGAACGCGGGAGCTCTCGCGCTCAACCTCGGCCTGAACCTGTTGCTCATCCCTCGCTTCGGAGCCGCTGGAGCGGCCTTGGCGTGGGCAGCGTCCATCATGTTCACCAGCCTCGCCACGTCGCTCTTCCTCTACAGAAGGACAGGGCTGCTGCCGTTTGGTAGCGGGTACGCCGTCGTGGCCTTCTCCACCCTCGCCGGATACGGTCTATTCGCCCTCGGTGCTCGCCTGGTCCTCGGAACCGGTATCGGCGGGACACTGACTGGAGTCATCATCGGGACGGCCGTCTTCCTGGCGTTGATGGCCCGATTCCGATCTACGCTCCGTCTGTCTGATCTCCGACGATTGCGTCTCGGTTCGGACACCTCATGATTGGGAGGCGGAGTCACGCCAGAAGCGGCACACCAACTTATGAGACGTGTCACGAGCTGAGTGGGCGGAGAATCGGAAGGCGAGGTCCCACCAATGAGGCGGGTCAGCTGACGCCGGTATCCGCGAGCTGGACAGGAGGGTGCTGGTTGAGCTGCATCTCGGCCAGTATCTGCCGGAGATGTTCCAGGCAGCGACCCCGTGTGGGCCCGATGCTCCCAATCGGCATGCTGAGCTGTTCGGCGATCGTCTTGTAGGGGAGATCGTGATCACTCATCAACAAGCCCAGGAGCCGTCGACAACCCGGGGAGAGCTGTTCCGTGGCCCTTCGAATCGAGCGCACCTCCTCATCCCTCAAGAGCCCGGCGTCGACAGGTCCCGCCTGGTCGTCGGCCTTGAGGTTCAGGGCGTCTGTCATCGAGACCGCAACGTGTCGAGTGGCGATCCGGAGGCTCTCGCGTCGCGAGGTGGTCGCGAGCCAGGCGGCGAGACGATCGGGTTGCTCAATGCGATCGATATTCTCCACGAGGCGCAGCCATGTCGTCTGGCACACTTCGGCGACGTCCGCCTCACTCAGGCGACACCGCCTGGCGATCGCTACGACCAACCCGTCAAACCGCTCGACGAGGGCCTCCCAGGCCGCTCCCGAACCGGCGCGTGCAGCCGCGACAACTTCCACCAGATCGCTCTGGTCAGCTGATGATCCTGCCTTTGATGCACGCGGCCAGCTGCCGCGCGTCGTCGCCTCACTGGTCGCCACCAGAATTCTCCCGTTCCGTACCCCGGACGGCCCCAAATTCCTGTCGCCGATTGGTCGGTCGACAATCCTCAGTCCGGTCGTGGCACCCATCGTTCCCCAGTGCGACGGGACCCGTCATCCCATTTATTGGGGATCTCTCACGCATCCACGGAAAGGACCTCCGGTTGTCTGGCGGCCGGGTTTCTTTCTCGCCGTATGAACCTCAGGGCGCTCGTTAGTACTTTCGGCACGGTTGACAGAAGAATGCCTAAGTCGAGTCCGATGGACCAGTTGTCGACGTACAAGAGATCCAGCCTCCGATACGCGTGGAAGGACGGGTTGTCCCGCGCTTCGAGCTGCCAGAGTCCGGTTATCCCTGGTTTGACGCTGTGCCGACGCCGCAACTCGGGGTCGAATTGCTCGACCTCATGGGGAAGCGCGGGACGTGGACCGACCAGGCTCATCGTCCCACTGAGCACGTTGAAGAGCTGGGGAAGCTCGTCGATGCTCAGGGCGCGAAGCACAGCACCGATCCTTGTAACCCGTGGATCGCGTGTCGCTTTGAACAGGGGTCCATCCGTGCGATTGTTGATCAGACCAGCGTCGACCAGCTCATCGGCGTCGAGCGTCATGCTTCGCAACTTGTAGAGGATGAAGGGTTGCTCATTCAGCCCTATTCGCACCTGTCGGTAGATGGCTGGGCCACCGCCTTCGAGTCGGATAGCGATCCAGGCCAAGAGAAGGATCGGTGCGGCGACCAGTAGGCCAAGTGCCGCCCCCGCAACGTCAATTGCGCGCTTCGCCGCAGGTTGCCAGACCGGGTCGCGCCCAGGTTCGACGTAGAGAAACGCTTCTCCGCTCATGGGAATGCGGCGGATCCGATGCGTCGCCAGTCCGCGGAAGCCCGGACAGACCTGCACGTGCAAGCCGTTTGCCGCACTGATCTCTATGACGCGCCGAAACTCCGCAGCCGAGAGCGCGTTGGCAACCACAAGAATGCCGCTGGAATCGGTCTGGCGGGCGATATCGGAGAGCTGGCCGAGATTCCAGCCTCTTGGCAGGTTTGCCCAGTCCGGCCGATGCCGGGGCTTGCCGATGATCCCCCTCACCTCGTATCCAAGCTCTGGCTGTGTGTCGAGCATCCTCCAGACGTCGACGGCATCGTCGTTTGTCCCGATCATCACAATCCCTCGTCGGTAGCGTCCTCGCGCTCTCTGTGCTCCGAGCCATTGACAGAAGCACCAGCGAAGGGTCATCAAAGTGAGAACACAGCATCCGGCAGCGACGACCGTCACCCCGGCGCTGCGGCCAGTGGTCCCGGCGACCAGCGGGAAGGTGACCGCGCCGGCGGCAGCTGCGATCGCGACTCGAGCCAACTCCTGACGCCGTTGCATGCAGAGCCGCGATCGATACAGGCCGAGGAGCTGCATGGCGGCCAAAGTCGCGGCGGTCGCCGCGACTGCTGCAGCCCAATGACGAATCCCCGTTGTTCCAGGCGTCGTGACGGCTGCCAGGACGAGCCACGTAAGGGCAGCTGCGCTGGCATCGAGAGAGAAGAGCCGAACTCTCAGTCCACTGCTCCTATTTCGCGCTCGGGCCGGCGGAAGGCCGGAATCCGGTTCGCCTCTCGGGGTTCTTGACCGCATCGGCAACACGTGGGCGTCTTTTTGTTCCGAGGGAATCCGGTCGGGTGGGCGCGTCAACGCCAGCCCGACCGTATGCCGTCTCCTCTTCGTCAGATCCGACGACATGACCGCAGATAACCTCGAACCGAGACATCAAGCTGTGTCATTGGCTCCATTCACTGGGCCGTTTTCCTTGGGCCTCAGTTCGATCGTCGGGATGAGGCGTGAATGCTTGCGCATAGGTGCCCGGAGGGGCCCGACGCGAGCATTCACACCTTCGTGCCAGGGGGCGTTCATTCCCCGTTGCGTACCCCTTGTGAGTGCAACCTGAGGACCCTGATACGCGACGTCGTCTGGTGGCGGCCTCCAGATGAGTTGTATTATGACTTCCGCGATCGGGTATCACGGCAAGCTGTGTTTGCTCTAGTACCGTTTGAGTGCAAGGTGTAGAGATACACGAATCGTTGGAGGGGGAAGTGAATCAAGAACGCGTCTTGTCCCCGCTACGCGGTCATGACGTCGCATATGGGGAATGCAGGTCGTGTGCGATAGCGAGATCCGCCGGCGTGCAGGGCACCGGATCCTTGGTCGGCTACGTTGCTGAGGCCGTTGACGAGGAGGCAGTCGTCATCAGCAGGCCGGGACTGGATGGTCTGGTTGTGTTGCCTCGCCAGCACATCGGTGGGCTGGAAGAACTGCCGGTTCGCCGTCGCGCCAGCGTTCTCGCTGCTCTTCGACGGGCCACCGAATGGGTCCGTGACAGAAATCCCGGATGGACGAGCCGGGTCGTCGTGATGACCGATCCGCCGGCGTCACGAGGTCACGTGTGCTTTGAGGTAGTGCGCAGCCGCGCGGACGCAAGCGGCGGGCCTCTCGCGGTCTGACCATTCAGCCCTTCTTCGACCGCCTCGATTCGACTGATGGCCTGCCCTCTCCGTGAGGGCTGGCGCTCCGGACTCGCAGGAGTTGTCGCGGTGCGGAGGCGTCGTTATCATCCGGCAACGTCGGTTGGTGACACCGAGTGACGCCAAACCGTCAACGACAGGCGGCTGGACACATGATAATTATCAGCGACGCGATAGGGATAGATGCGCTCCCGATACGGGGCCGACGATGGACCGACGAACCGCCGGGCACGTCCACGCGCCTTGCCAGATGCGTCACACACCACAGGCAGTTTGCGTCTCCTGGTTTGCTCCCTCGGAGAGGGACCAGTGATCGGTTACACCGATGACCGTTCGAATCGGGGGAGGGCTCAAGCGATCAGGAATTTCCGCACGGATCCTCATCGCAGGCAACGACCTGTTGACTGGCGCCCTCGCCAACGCCTTTCAGAAATTCGGTTTCTCGACCATGTACCTCACGCCAGGTGCGAAGGAGATCGAGCGCGGAACCAAATGGGAGCCTGACCTTGTGCTCTTGGACGTCCGGTCGTTCGACGTGACTGCTGGCTCAGCCCTCATCTTGCGTGTTCGCCGAGCGGGCCTCCGGGTTTGCGTTATTGACACCGCGGACGACAACTGTCGGTTGGCTGCCTGGATGCAAGCGGGAGTATCAGCACTCATTGACGAGAACGAGTCGTTCGACCACCTGTTCCGGACGACCACGCGTCTCCTCCGAACTGATTCTCGTCGCCAGACCAGGCGAGGACCAGCCTCCTCTCTGGCTTCGACCCTTGCGGACGAGCTCCGAGACGCTTCCCTTGATCTCTCACTCATTCTGACCGAGCGTGAACAAGTCGTCCTGGCTGAACTGATGGAGGGTCACAACGCGGAGGAGATAGCGAAGGCGGGGTATGTGTCGATCTCGACCGTTCGTTCTCAAATAAAGGCGATTCTCCAGAAGCTTGGCGTCAACTCCCAACTGGCAGCGGTTGCGATTGCGCGACGCGCCGGCTGGTCTCTCGAAAGTCCGATCGAGAACTCTGTCAGACCCACAAACAGTCGCCCCCGTCGTGTCTCGTGACCGACCGCGGTCGGCTCATCTGCAGAAGGTGACCGGACGGCCCCTGCTGGTTCGGACGCCGGGACATATCTTCGAGGCGTCGCTCATCTAAAGCGCCAAAGTCGCTCGCCGTCAGTCGGACGCTGAATGGGACTCTGCAGGACATTTCTGCACCTGTGATCACCAGTTCCTCGTTCTTCCTCGCTTCGAGTTGCGATCGCGGGCGGCTCCGGAGAGCCGATCGTTCCTTTCGCTTGGCCGAGCCAGCTTTGCCTCGGACTGAGTGCGTCGCGCGTCTGACCGGCCAGGGCGAGAAACCCGTCGAAGCTCATCAACGGTTCGTTTGTCTCAGCTGGGCGTAAAGCTCGTTTCGCATTTCGCCGCTCCGATGTAGACGGTCACAACAACCGCCACACCGACGAGGGGAGCTGAAATGTTGAAGGCAATGGTCGCAGTGCCACTGGAGTCCGTCGTCCCCGATTGGGTTGACGTCGTCTTCTGGTACGTCTTCGTCAAGGTCACAGCCGTGTCGGGGACGTTCGATGTAATAGTTGCGACCACGGAGGAATATTGAGGCGGATTATCGTTCGACAGGCTCACCGCGCAGAAAGGTGGGCCCGCAGGTGGCGGCGCTGGCGGTGGAGCGAAGCGCGGGGTTGCGTAGAAACCTGAGGTGCCGTAGGTGAACACACCGCCGTCGGCGGCTACGAAGCGATACCCGCTGCCGGTTGCGTTGGACTCCATACCGACAATCGGCTGATTCAAGACGATGCCTCCCGTGGACCCGTAGAACTGGGCATTGAAAGCGAAGATGCCACCATCGGATGCCACGATCCAGTACCCACTGGATCCCGCATCGGACGCCATTCCAACCACGGGCTTATTGAGGTGTATCGACCCCGTTGATCCCGAAAATGGAACACCATAAGCAAAGACGCCGCCGTCAGAGGCAACGAGCCAATAGCCGCTTCCGTCGGCGCCTGCTGCCATACCCACGACGGGTTGGTTCAGCCTCATGGATCCCGTTGAGCCGAGGAAGGGGGCATCGTAGGCAAAGATTCCGCCATCTGCCGCCACCAGCCAGTAACCGCCGGTCGCCGCATCGACCGCCATACTCACCACGGGTCTGTTGAGCCTCAGGGATCCGGTGGAACCTTGGAATCGTGCATCTCCAAAGGTGAACACGCCGCCATCGGAGGCGACAAGGTAGTACCCACCCCCGTCAGGCGTGGCGGCTATGCCGACGATCGGAGCATTCAGGGTCGTCTGTTCACCGAGATAGGGAGCGTCACCACACGCGGCAACGTACCCCTCGTCGTCGACAACCCAATAGCCACCATCGTTCGACGTCGCAGCCATACCCGCAACCGCGCTGCCATAAGGAAACGGCGTAGTCTGAGCGCACGTCGCGACGGTATGGGGCATCGATGTGGTTGCAGCAGCTGTGACCGTTGAACCGAAGAGCAAGCATGTAGCGACGAGCAATGCCAGCGTGAGACATATACCGAGCTTCGCAACCGCGCTCGTGTTCGCCAAACGGCTTCGTTCCATCACTTACGACTCACCCCGGTCCATGGCCAAAAGCGACTGGGCCAACCAACGATGCCACCTGAGCAATTTGCGAACACGGTATCAGTGGAGCGCGCTGTTCAGGTGATCGCAATCCCTCGACCCACGACCTCACCCAGCTCACGAAAAGGAGGCGCTGAGGACGCTCGCCGTGGTTCCCGGCGCCTTTTCGGGCATCACGATCCACTCAGTGAGTGGGAGATTCGGCGTGTCGAGCCAACGGTTGGGGAGTGACGCTTGCTGGCGAGAGCGGTTCCACGACACCCAGCGGCGTCGGGAGCACAATCACCTTAACGAGATAGCGTTTCCAGTCGACATCATCAGTTGCTTTGGATCTCGCAGTCTCCAGAACAGCTCGTCACCTTCACGTTGCCCAGATAGGCATTCGTGATGGTGTTGCCGGCCACGGTGATGGGGGCGGCGCTGTTGTAGACGTCGATGCCGTAGCTGGGCTGGCTTGGCTGGCCCTCGATCGAACCCTGGTAGAGCTGCCCAGCGTTGACGATCGTGTTGTCGGTCGCACTCACCCCGGTCGTCTGCCAATTCTTGTAGCCGCTCGGACACCACGTTGGCGTGCAGCCCGAGATCAGCAATCCGGCTGAATAGGTGTTCTCGACGAAGTTGTGCGTGACCGTGACGTCGGGGCCGACCACCGAGACGTTGATGCCGCGGCCGAGCATCTGCCCGTTGACGTTGGAGGACCAGCCGATGATGCTGTTGTTCTCGATCGTGATGTTCGTCGGCAGCGGGCCGTTGGGGTTGCGCAAGTTGTTCGCCGCGCCCAGCACCGCAATGGCGTCGTCACCCACCTCGCTGATCAGGTTGTCGGCGATCATCACATTGGATAGGTTGGTGATAGAGCCGCCCTGGTCCCAGTACCCTGAGATGCCATCACGCCCGCTGTTGTGGCAGTAGTTGTACTCCAAGGTGATGTCGCTGCCGCCGTGATAAGTGATGGACGGCCCCGGCGAGTCCTCGATCTGCAGGTGTTCGATCGTCCAGTCGTTGGCCAGTTCGAAGTTGACCGCCGAGAGCAGCTTGCCGCCGTTCTGTGCGTCGCTTCCCGCTGGCTCGCCCGACCCCGATCCTCTCACCGTGAAGTTCATCAAGGTGATGTGCGAATCGCCGCCACTGGGGTCCGCGTTGGCGAGGTAGTGCTCGGCCACCGAGGTCGACGTCCAGGTGAAGTGCAGGACCGAGCTGACACCGGCGCCCTCGATCGTGGTGTTTGAGGGCACTGTGAGCAGTCCCGAGATCAGGTAGGTGGTCTGTCCCGGGAGCCACAGCACCTGATGGTTCGCCGCAGCCGCGTTGATGGCGTCCTGCATTGCGGTGGTGTCGTTGGTCGTCCCGTTGCCTATGGCGCCATACCGCGCTGGGCTGACGGATTGCTCTGGGGGCATCATTGTGATCGGGCCGACGCCGGTGATCGCGCCGACGCCGGTGGTCGGCGCGACGCCGGTGGTCGGCGCGCGAACCTCGTGGCGCGGCGACGCCCGTGGTGACGAGGAACAGCCGGCGAACGCCAAGCAACCAACTGCCAGCGCCACCAAAATACGCAGCTTCATGAGACCAAGGGTGGACTGCAACCCGTACCAGTATCGGTAACCAGCGGCTCTAAAGCACCGGTTATCCGGGATAGAACAAGGTCGGGTCGGTCCAGCACTCGATTTAGAGGCACTTGGGTGGAGTGTTCTAACCGTTTGTCGGGCGACCTCCTGATCGCGTCTCGCCACACTCTCAAGGCGATTATCGGCAGTCCATCGTCAGCACTCCATCGCGTCGAGAGGCAGACATCACTGAACCAAGTCAGGAGGCAAGACGGATGGCAACCTTGCTGCCGGCTGGGTTGGTAGAGCTGGCATCGTTGACATGACGTAGCAACCCTGCGCGTGATCGCAGAGACATATTGAGCCCAACATCTGCCTCCCCATCGGATCGAGACGCGATATCGTGCCAAAATCCGGCGTCGCGCGCGGCTTGGGAGTCGCGTGGCGGATTTGACCTCCTGGGCGCCCTGTGGCCGACGGCGAACCTTTCCACCACTTGGCTTTAGGCGAAGGGGATGGCCACGCAGAAATCCCACGGATCGGATCTTCGTACTACTGGTTGCTTCGGGCTCAAGAGGCTGACTCGCCTATCGCCCCAGCCATGGGCCCGAGTCAACGCTGTACGTTGACTGGCGAATTACTGATAGGTGATTGAAAATTGGTGTCCTGACCTGAGGGTTGAGGTCCATGGCTTCGGCAGAAGCTCCCGTAGTGTCAGGGGGTCGACGGCCGGTCTATGTAGAGTGCCGACCATGGCGGTCCCGGCACTTCGGGGCCGGTCGATGTGAGTCCTATGACGGCCTGAGCTTGGTCAGCTTGCATGCCCCAGACAGGTGGGCTTGTGGCGCCGTCGATGTTCTCGCCCATATGGGGAGCCTGGGTGGTGCGACCCTCGGTTGTATCAGGATCGTGCCAGCGATCTCTTACCGGGGAGCCTCCTTCGTGTGTGTCGCATCTTGTTCGAGGCTGGCGTGTGTTGGCCAGGCCGACTGCATCGGCACGATTGCGTAGGGAGCCGCCGGGGCAAGGAGGGTGTTCGTGTCTGAACTGGGAGCTGCATGATCGACGCCAACCGGTCCGGCAACGCCACCCACGCCGCGGCCCAACCACCCCAGCAGTCGATCACGGTCCACCCGGGCTCCCAGGCCGTGACCGTCCCCCGACCATGCTGAGCCCCGGTCCACGCACAACACCCTCACCTTCTCGTACACCGCTGCGACCGCAGGCGTCAGTGGTGGAGTCTTAGAGGTGGCCGTGCTCACTGGGTGGCCGGATTCTTCCTCGACGAAATCGACCGCAGCCGATGCTTCACAACGACCTGCGGAACCTGGAGCCTCGTGAGGAGGACCTTCAAGACCCCAGCGGTGACACTCGCCGCGGGGACGACTGCACGATCACATTTCCGCTGTTCTGGCAGAACGTTGGCCGGTCGAAGTCAATCGGGAGGTATCCGTCCTCAGAACGCGACCTCAGACTTAGGGTTTCAGATGCCGAGTGACCGAAGATAGCCTTCACGTTGCGAGTTCGACCGAGCACGGGTCCTGTCCGCAAGGGCAGGCCAGTCGCGACGCAACGCCGTTGGGGTGGTCGGGCGCGGTGGGTGAGCTCGGTGCCATCGACCGGCTCAACTTGCATGAACTGGGCGAACAGCACCGCGACTCGTACCGCACGGCGTCGCCGTGGCCGCATGTCGTAATCGACGGCCTGTTCGATCCCAACGTGGTGGCTCGGGCGAGGGCAGAGGAGCTCGGTCCTGCGTTGCGGCTGGTACCGCGCCGGTCTAACCGGATGGTCAAGGCGGAGTCGCGAGCCGCGGCCGGGCCGACCGCCGGGGTGATTCTGCAACGCCTGCTGGCCGACGACGTGTGCGACCTGCTGACCACGCTGACGGGCATCCCCAACCTTGTCACCGACCCAACCCACTGGTGGGCGGGAATACACGTGCTGGCGCCCGGGTCATTCCAGGCGGTGCACCGGGACTTCGCCCGCGACGCCACTGGCGCTCTCTGGCATCGGGTCAACATCTTGATGTACCTCAACTCCGGCTGGCAGTCCGAGTGGGGCGGCCAGTTCGAGTTGTGGGACACGGCGATGACGACGTGCCACCGGCGCGTCGAGCCGGTGGGCGGCCGGGTGATCATCTTTGAGTCCGGGCCCGACACCCTCCACGGCGTGCCTACGGTCGTGAGCTGTCCCACAGGCAACGCCCGTCTGGCGCTGGCTTCCTACTACTACGCGGCCGACCCCGGTCCCCACGCCGGGCGGCGGCACTCGCATGTAATCGGTCTGCCGCGCCGTCCGGGCGATCGTCTATTGGCGTCGGTCGCCATTCCGTTTGACCCTCTCCGGAGGATCAGGGAAAGGGTGGCGGCGGCGGTGCGTCCTGGAGCTTCTCGTTAGGTGTGAGTAACCCAATGCCCGAGGCCGCTGGATCTTGGATCCGGTCCTCGACCTTCAAAAGGGGCTTCCCTCGCCGGGGGGATCGAACACGGCCATCCTGTCGGGCTCGTCCTACACGGCTCCGGCCAAGCTCGTACGCAAGTACTTCGGCTGAATCGCGGGGACTGCGCGTCCCCACCCGACCATCACGGCCCGTTACTACAAGGTGGCGGCTAGTTGCTGTCTTCACCCCAGCTGTAG
>CAVUVM010000012.1:0-612356 GCA_963744935.1 uncultured Acidimicrobiaceae bacterium | reverse complement strand
GTCTCCCGCCACCGGGCGCCCCATCACCGTGCCCACCCAGGACATGGTCTTCGGGGCCTACTACCTCACGCTGCAGGTCGAGTCGGGCCTGGGCGCGGGCCGCGCCTTCCGTCACATCCACGAGCTGGAGGCCGCCTTCGACGCGGGTGACGTGGGGCTGCAGGTGCCGATCGTGCTGCGCCCGCTGCCGGGCTCGTCCCTGGCGGCCCGCCTCGAGGCGGCCGGCGTGGAGCTGGCGCTCGAGGGCGCCGTGCCCGAGGACGCCGTGGTTGGCGTGGCCGCGCTTGCGGCCGAGGCTGCGGTCGTGGCCGTCGCGGGCGACGATGTCGATGGTCCGACGGGTGCCGAGGGTGCCGAGGGTGTCGGGGGTGCCGAGGGTGCCGAGGGCGCCGGGGCCGACGTGGCCGGAGACGGCTCGGCGGTCGACGGTTCGGCCACCAACGGTTCTGCCACCAACGGCAACGGGCGCCGGCCGGCGGGCTTCGTCACGACGCCGGGCCGCGTGTTCTTCAACGAGGCGCTGCCCGAGGGCTTCGCCTTCGTCAACGACGTCGTGGGCAAGCGCAACACGCCCATCGGGGTCATCGTGGAGGAGCTGTCGGCGAGCTACCCGAAGAACGTGGTGGCGCAGAGCCTCGACCGCATCAAGGCGCTGGGCTTCCGCTTCGCGGCGCAGTCGGGCCTGACCATCTCCATCAACGACGTGCAGACGCCGCCTGACAAGCTGGCCATCCTCGACCGCTACGAGAAGGAGGCCGAGAAGGCGGAGACGCAGTTCAAGCGCGGCATCATCACCGACGACGAGCGGCGCCAGAAGGAGATCGAGATCTGGACCTCGGCCAACTCCGAGGTCGGACGGGCCATGGAGGCCCAGCTGGCCACGATCGCCTTCAACCCGCTCGACATGATGGTGGACTCGGGTGCCCGAGGGAACTCGCAGCAGATCCGCCAGATCGCCGGCATGAAGGGCCTCGTGTCCAACCCGCGCGGCGAGATGATCCCCCGGCCGATCAAGTCCTCCTTTCGTGAGGGCCTGTCGGTCCTGGAGTACTTCATCTCCACGCACGGCGCCCGCAAGGGCCTGGCCGACACCGCCCTGCGCACGGCCGACTCGGGCTACCTGACCCGGCGGCTCGTCGACGTCGCCCAGGAGCTGATCGTCCGGATCGAGGACTGCGGCACGACCCGTGGCATCTGGATCGAGGGCGTGGCCCCCGACGGGCCGGGACACCGCAACTACCTCGAGACGCGCGCCTTCGGCCGCTTGCTCACCGAAGACGTCACGCTGTCGGACGGCACCGTGTTCCCTGTGGGCACGCTGCTCGACGACGTGATCATCGCCGCCATGCGCGACGACGAGGCGGTGACCCGCTTGCGGACCCGTTCGGTCCTGACCTGCGAGTCTCCCCAGGGCGTGTGCGCGGCCTGCTACGGACTGTCGCTCGCTACGGGCTCGATGATCGAGCTCGGCGAGGCGGTCGGCGTGATCGCCGCCCAGTCCATCGGTGAGCCGGGCACGCAGTTGACCATGCGGACGTTCCACACCGGTGGCGTGGTGGGTGAGGACATCACCCACGGACTACCGCGTGTCGTCGAGCTCTTCGAGGCCCGTACCCCCAAGGGTGCAGCCGTGCTGGCTCACCACTCGGGCGTGGTGCGCATCGAGGACGACGAGACCGGACGGCGGATCACCGTGGTGGCCGACGACGGGACGGAGGACTCGACGCTGGTGGCCACGCGCGCCCATCTCGAAGTGGCAGACGGCCAAGAGGTCTCGGCTGGCGACGCGCTGGTCGAGGGCCCCAAGGACCCCAAGGAGCTGCTCGAGGTCAAGGGCATCCGCGAGACGCAGCAGTACCTCGTCGAAGAGGTGCAGAAGGTGTACCGCGACCAGGGTGTGTCGATTCACGACAAGCACATCGAGCTGATCGTGCGCCAGATGCTGCGCCGCGTGCTCGTGGCCGAGCCGGGCGACGCGCCGTTCCTCCCGGGCGAGCGCGTCGACAACCAGATCTACGCCGAGGTCAACCGCACCCTCGTCGAGGACGGCAAGACGCCGGCCGAGGGTCGCCCCGAGCTGATGGGCATCACCAAGGCCTCGCTCGCCACCGAGAGCTGGCTCTCGGCCGCCTCCTTCCAGGAGACGACGCGGGTGCTGACCGAGGCGGCCATCGAGGGACGGAGCGACCAGCTCTTCGGCCTGAAGGAGAACATCATCATCGGCAAGCTGATCCCGGCCGGGTCCGGCATGGAGCACTACCGGAACATCCACCTCGAGATGCCCGACGCCGAGGCGATGCCCTTCTGGGCCATGGGTACGGGGGAGTCCGACACCGAGGACCTGGCCAATTGGCTGCGTGACATGGGTGAAGGGGTCAGCGAGGACCCCTTCGACTCCTCGATCGACGCCAGCTGGCTCGGGGCTACTCCGACGGCCGAGGACGCCTACGGGAACCCGATCGTGAACCCGATCGGGAGCCCGGTGGAGGGGAACGGCAGCGAGACGGCCCCGGAGGAGCCCGGCGCCGGCGCCGTGGAGGCGGGGGCCTAAACTCCTCCGCTGTCCAAGGGGGACACGAAGGAGAGCGTCCGTTGGCGGCACCGCGCATGGTGAGCGACTCCGGCGAACAGGAAGGAACGGGGGGCGTCGGATCAGGGCGCTATCTCCTGTCCCATCTCGGCGCGCTCGAAGCTCAGTCGATCCACATCTTCCGGGAAGTGGCGGCGGAGTTCGAGCGCCCCGTGCTGCTGTTCTCGGGGGGCAAGGACTCCATAGTCATGTTGCACGTGGCCAAGAAGGCCTTCTGGCCGGCCCCGGTGCCCTTCCCGGTCATGCACATCGACACGGGTCGGAACTTCAGCGAGGTGCTCGAGTTCCGGGACCGCCACGTTGCCGCGGCGGGCGTCCGTCTCGAGGTCGCCCGGGTGCAGGACGACATCGACGCCGGCCGCACGGTGGAGGACACGTCTCCGGGCGCGACGCGCAACCGCCTGCAGACACCGACCCTCCTGCGTGCCATCACCGAGGGACGTCATGACGCGGTCTTTGGCGGCGCGCGGCGCGACGAGGAGAAGGCGCGGGCCAAGGAGCGTATCTTCAGCTTCCGGGACCAGTACGGGCAGTGGGATCCGAAGAACCAGCGTCCCGAGCTGTGGAACATCTACAACGCGCGGCACCACAAGGGTGAGCACATCCGGGTCTTCCCCCTGTCGAACTGGACCGAGCTCGACATCTGGAACTACATCGGCGAAGAGCGGATCGAGATGCCGCCCATCTACTTCGCGCACCGCCGCCAGGTCTTCCAGCGCGACGGCATGTTGATGGGCGTCACCGAGCACCTGGCCCCCGACGAGGGCGAGCCGGTCTTCGAGGCCATGGTGCGCTTCCGGACCGTGGGTGACGCGGACTGCACCGGCTGTGTCGAATCGATGGCCGAAACGATCGACTTGATCATCGCCGAGGTCGCGGGCACCCGCCTCACCGAGCGGGGGGCCACGCGGGCCGACGACAGGATTTCGGAGGCCGGCATGGAGGACCGCAAGCGCGAGGGGTACTTCTGATGACAGAGCTCCTTCGCCTGGCCACGGCCGGCTCGGTCGACGACGGGAAGTCCACGTTGATCGGACGGCTGCTCTACGACGCCAAGGGCATCTTCGAGGACCAGCTCGAGGCCATCCGCCGCACCAGCGAACAGCGCGGCAACCCGGAGACCGACCTGGCCTTGCTGACCGACGGGCTGCGGGCCGAGCGCGAGCAGGGCATCACCATCGACGTCGCCTACCGCTACTTCGCCACGCCCAAGCGCAAGTTCATCATCGCCGACACGCCGGGCCACACCGAGTACACGCGCAACATGGTGACGGGTGCCTCGAACGCCCACGTCTCGCTGATCCTGATCGATGCGCGCAAGGGCGTCATTGAGCAGACACGGCGCCACGCCTTCCTCTCGTCCATGCTGGGCGTGCCCCACATGGTGCTGTGCGTCAACAAGATGGACCTGATCGACTGGGACCAGGCGCGCTACGAAGAGATCAAGTCTGACTTCATGGAGTTCGCCGCCCGGCTGAACGTCCACGACATCACGTTCATCCCGATCTCCGCGCTGCGAGGCGACAACGTCGTGCAGCGCTCCGAGCAGATGTGGTGGTACGACGGTTCACCCCTGCTCAACCACCTCGAGTCGGTGTACATCGGGAGCGACGAGAACTTCATCGACCCGCGCTTCCCGGTGCAGTACGTGATCAGGAGCCAGACGCCCGAGACGCCGGACTTCCGTGGCTACGCCGGCACGGTGGCCAGTGGCGTGCTGCGTCCGGGAGACGACGTGTTGGTGATGCCCTCGGGCACCTCGTCGCGCATCGCGTCGATCGTGACCGCCGACGGCGAAGTGTCTGAGGCCTTCCCGCCCATGGCAGTGGTGATCACGCTCGAGGACGACATAGCGGTCTCGCGGGGCGACATCCTCTGCCGACCCAACAACCGGCCTTCGGTGGCCCACGACCTCGAAGCAACCGTGTGCTGGATGGACGATCGCTTCTCGCTGACCGAGGGACGCACCTACCTCTTGAAGCACAGCACGAGGACGGTGCGCGCCACGGCACAGAGCCTGCAGTACCGCCTGGACGTCAACGGGCTGCACCGCGACGAGGCGGCCGCCGAGTTGAAGCTCAACGAGATCGGCCGGGTGTCCTTCCGCTGCACCGAGCCTCTGCTGGTCGACGACTACACGACCAACCGCACCACCGGCAGCTTCATCATCATCGACCCGTCGACCAACGCCACGGTCGGCGCGGGCGTGATCCGTGCCATCGCCACGACGCACGCCAGCCCCAACGTGGTGCGCCACGGCGGCCGGCTGACCCGGGCCGACCGCACGGCCGCGCTCGGCCTGCAGGGTGCGTCGCTCCTGTTCACAGGCCTGTCCGGGGCGGGCAAGTCCACGCTCGCTGCCGGGGTCGAGGAGGCCATCGTGCGCGCCGGCCGGCCTGCGTACCTGCTCGACGGGGACAACCTGCGCCACGGGCTCACCGCCGATCTCGGCTTCTCGGACCGCGACCGGAACGAGAACGTGCGCCGGGCCGGCGAGGTGGCGCGCATGTTCGCCGAGGCGGGGACGCTGGCGCTGATCGCGCTCATCTGTCCCTTCGAAGAGGACCGCCAGCTGATCCGCACGCTGCACGAAGAGGCGAATCTCCCCTACGCGGAGATCTTCGTCGACACCTCGCTCGCGGAATGCGAGCGGCGCGACCCCAAGGGTCTCTACGCCCGGGCGCGGGCCGGCCAGCTCGCCGGTTTCACCGGCATCGACTCCACCTACGAGGTGCCCGCCCATCCCGATCTGGCACTCGGGGCCGACTCGGGCAGCCTTCCCGAGCAGATCGCGCGCGTCGTCGAGCTGCTCGAGAGGCTCGTCCGCTAGTCGTGCCAAAGGACCGCGACGACGTCCGACGATCGAACCTTGGAGCGGAACGGCCTGAACGGGCTGAAGGGGCTGAACAGGCCCGCAACATGTGGCACAAGACAGCGCGGAAGGTGACGCCGACGGCGAGCGAGGCGACTGCGGGCGCGGGACCGGCTCCGACCGCCGCTCCGACCTCGACTCCGGCTCCGACCGCGACTCCGGCTCCGGCCGCCAGTGCGCAGGGCGTGTCGCAGACCGCCGTGCAGGAGGCGCCGCCGGCGCCCAATCAAGCGCCACCCACGCGGCCTGACCCCGCACGGCCCGACTCGCCGAATCCGGCACGGCGTCCCGTGGGCTCGCTGGCGCGCATCCACCCGAGGCGTGAGCTCTGGAGACGACGATTCCAGTGGGCCGCGGCTCGCCGTGCTCGCCCTGCTGATCGTGGGTCTAGCTGTTGGACACGCTCTCTCCGACCGATCGCGGAGCAAGAACCACACGACGACGAGCGGCACGTCACAGGTCACGGTCGGCACCTCCCAGGTCACGGGGGGCACGGTGACCAGCAGCGCCACCACGACCGGATCCGCGTTGCGCGAGCAGACGCTGTTGCGCATCCCGGCCGCGTCAGCGCTCGCCCAGGCAGACGGGTCGTCGTTCGTGACCGACGACCAGCGTGACGTGCTGGTGCGCTTCGACCCGAGCACCGCGAAGGTGCAGGGCACCGTCCGCCTGGCCGGACGCCCCGACGCGATGGTCCTGGCCGGGAACGACCTGTGGATCGCCGAGATGGTCAACAACGTCGTGGTCGAGGTGGACCCGCGGACGATGGACGTGGTGCAGAGCCTGACGGTGCCGGCCGCGCCATCGGGCCTCGCCGTGCTGGGGGCCGACGTCTGGGTCACCTCGCTGTCGGCCAACGAGGTGACCCCGATCAACCTGCAGACGGGCGTCGTCGGGACGCCCATCCAGGTGCTCGGCGGTGCCGTTCGCGTGGCATCGGGGTTCGGCGCCCTCTGGGTGACCGGGACGGACGACCTCCTCACCCGGATCATTCCCGCGGCCGCTGGGAGCGGTCCGCCGGCCCAGCGCACGGTGACCGTGGGGAGGGGACCAATCGGCGTGGTCACCGGCATCGGCTTCGTGTGGGTCGCCAACGCGGAGGACGGGACGGTCTCGCAAGTCAACCCCTCCACGATGCAGGTCGCCGCAACGCTCACCGCGGGCGACGATCCGATCGCCATCGCCATCACCTCTGACAATCGTGTCTTTGTCGGATTCGGCACGGCACAGACGGTGCGCGTCGTCTCGCCTCCGCCTGAGTCCAGGGCGATCCCCTTGGCCGGAGCGCCGCGGGCGTTGTTGTCCGTCGGCAACGGTGTGTGGGTCGCGACGAGCAACCCGGGGCGGGTGGTCTCGGTCGGCAGCTAATGGGGCCCGCGCTACTCCTGCACGAGCTCGATCAGGGTCCCGAACGACGTCTTGGGGTGCACGAAGGCCACCGTGGTGCCCCGCGAGCCCGGCCGTGGCACCTCGTCGATCACCCGGCCGCCCATGTCCTTGATCGCCTGCAGCGCCACCGCGCAGTCGGCGACGCGGTACCCGACGTGGTGCAGCCCCTCGCCCTTGGTCGCCAGGTACTTGGCGACGGGTGAGTCGTCACGGATGGGCGTGAGCAGTTGCACGTAGGAGTCGGCCACCTTGATCAGTGCCTCCTCGACGCCGTCGCGCTCGACGCGCTCGCGGTGGTCGACCGTGGCGCCGAACGCCTCGGCGTACCAGGCGATGGCGGCCTCGAGGTCGTTCACCGCGATGGCCACGTGGTCGATCTCGGTGAGGAGCCCGCTCATGCCCCGTGCCTCCGGAACAAGGTGATGCGGTCCTCGCCCACCCTGGCCCGCAGCTCGGGATCGTCGATACCCAGGCCCTCCCTCGGCGCCAGGCAGAGGACGCCGATCTTGCCTTCGTGCAGGTTGTGGTGGACCTGGTAGGCGGCCTCGCCCACCTGCTCGAGCGGATAGACGGCGGAGAGGGGCGGCAGCACCTTGCCGTCACAGATGAGCTGGTTGGCGTCCCAGGCCTCGCGGTAGTTGGCGAAGTGCGAACCCTTGATCGTCTTCAGCTTCATCCAGAGGTGCCGGTTGTCGTACTCGATCATGTAGCCCGACGTGGCCGCGCAGGTGACGATCGTGCCGGCCCGCTTGCACACGAACACCGACGCACCCATCGTCTGGCGCCCCGGGTGCTCGAAGACGATGTCGGGCTCGCCGCCGACGAGGCCCCGGATGTCCTTGCCGAAACGGCGCCACTCGGACTCGTCCTGGGTGTGCTCGTCGGCCCAGAAGCGGTAGTTGGCCGCCTTGCGGTCGATCACGGCGTCGACACCGAGGTCGTTGAGCAGCTTGACCTTGTCGGGCGACGAGACGACGCCGACCGGTGTCCCGCCGCCGTTGAGCACGTGCTGGACGGCGTAACTCCCGAGGCCCCCGCTGGCGCCCCAGACGAGCACCTTGTCGCCTTGGGTCATGCGGGCGCCGTTGTGCGAGACGAGCATCCGATACCCCGTCGAGTTGCACAGCGCGTTGATGCCGGCCTCCTCCCAAGTCAGGTGCGTCGGCTTCGGCATGATCTGGTTGGCCTTCACCACGGTGATGTCGGCCAGGCCGCCGAAGTTGGTCTCGAAGCCCCAGATGCGTTGGTTGGCGGCGAGCATGGAGTCGTCGTGGGCCGAGGGGTCCTGGTCGTCGACGTAGTTGCACTGGATGGTGACCTTGTCGCCCACCTTCCAGTTGCGCACCGCCGATCCCGTCCGGAGCACCACACCCGCCGCGTCGGAGCCGACGACGTGGTAGTCGAGCGCGTGGCGCGCCGCCCACGGACTCTCCTTGGCGAGCCGGTCGAGGAAGCCGAAGGTCGGCAGCGGCTCGAAGATGGAGGTCCACACGGTGTTGAAGTTGATCGAGGACGACATCACGGCCACGTAGGCCTCGTCGGGCGCCAGCTCGGGGAGCGGCACCTCCTCGACGTGGAGGGATCGCCGGGGGTCCTTGTCCGCGGAGTCCATGCCCTCGAACATGGTGGTTTCACTCCGCTTGACCAGGGCCGCTCGATACGTGTCCGGCATCGGAAGAGCGGCCAGTTCGTCTGCGGACGCGCCGGCCACGACTGCGCTGAGGATGTCGCTCATGTGACCCGACGATACTTGGCCCATAAGATGTGGTTTCCGGCCGGTAACCAATCCGGCGAGCAACCCCGGAGGTACAGGGAATGGCTGAGGCCGTCATCGTCGCAGGGGCTCGGACCCCGATCGGGAAGCTGTCGGGCGCACTCGCCGGTTTTACGGCCATGGACCTGGGCGGGTTCGCCATCGCCGAGGCGCTGAAGCGGGCCGGCGTCGCGCCCGAGCAGGTCGACTACGTGCTCATGGGCCAGGTCATCCTGGCCGGCCAGGGCCAGATCACGGCTCGCCAGGCCGCGGTGAAGGGCGGCATCCCGATGGCGGTGCCGGCCAACACGATCAACAAGGTGTGCCTCTCGGGCCTGAACACGATCTACCTCGCCGACCAGATGATCCAGGCCGGCGACGCCGAGATCGTCGTGGCCGGTGGCATGGAGTCCATGACCCAGGCGCCGCACCTGCTGCCGGGCGCGCGGGCGGGGTTCCGCCTGGGCGACGCGACGCTCGTCGACTCCATGATGCACGACGGCCTCACCGACGCATTCGACAACATCGCGATGGGGCTCTCCACCGAGCGCCACAACGAGAAGATCGGCATCAGCCGCGAGCGCCAGGACGCCTTCGCCGCCGCCAGCCACGAGAAGGCCGCGGCGGGCGCCAAGGAGGGCCGCCTGGCCGAGGAGATCGTCCCGGTCGAAGTGCCCCAGCGCAAGGGCGACCCGCTGCTGTTCGACACAGACGAGGGCGTGCGCCCCGGCACGACGGCGGAGTCACTCGGCGCGCTCAAGCCCGCCTTCGACAAGAACGGCACCATCACGGCCGGGAACTCGTCGCAGATCTCCGACGGGGGCTGCGCGGTCATCGTGATGTCGGCCGACAAGGCCAAGGAGCTCGGCCTGAACCCGCTCGGCCAGGTCGTGAGCTACGGCATGGTGGCCGGGCCGGACAACTCGCTCATGACTCAGCCGTCGCGGGCCATCGCCAAGGCGGCCGCCAAGGCCGGGCTCGACGTCAAGGGCTTCGACCTCTACGAGATCAACGAGGCCTTCGCCGCAGTGGGGCTCGCCTCGATGGACGACCTCGGCCTCGACGAGGACAAGGTCAACGTGAACGGCGGAGCCATCGCGCTCGGCCACCCGGTCGGCATGTCGGGCACCCGCCTCGCGCTGACCGCACTGCTCGAGCTGCGCCGCCGCGGTGCGTCGACGGCGGCTGTGGCGCTGTGCGGCGGGGGCGGCCAGGGCGACGCCGCCATCCTGCGCAGCCTGGCGTGAGCCCGGGCTGACCCGAGCCTGACCCTGGCTTGACCCGAACCTGACCCCGCCTCAGCGGAAGGGCGGGGTGATCAGAGTGACCAGCGTGCCCACCCCGGCCATCACGTCGACCCAGTGTCCGCCGGGGAACGTGTAGATGCCGAGGGCGCAGGTCGGGAAGCCCTCCCGCTCCGCCAAGGAGAGGCCCTTCTTGTCGCGCGGCGACAGCAGTCCCTGCGAGAGCGTGTACGCGGTCGGGTTGTGACCGACGACCATGGCGGCCGGCACGTCGTCGGGCAGGGTCTGTAGGAGGCCGAGCAGTTCGTCGGGCTCGGCTCCGTAGAGGTCTTCGTCAAAACGGCACTCGGGTGGTGCATCCATGCCGGCGAGGACCAGCTCGGCGGTCGCCGTTGTGCGGGCTGCCGGCGACACGAATGCCACGCCGGGGCGCGGCACGCCCTCGAACG
The DNA here is from genome assembly GCA_963744935.1 of uncultured Acidimicrobiaceae bacterium. Taxonomy (GTDB): domain Bacteria; phylum Actinomycetota; class Acidimicrobiia; order Acidimicrobiales; family RAAP-2; genus Bog-473. The sequence goes on along the minus strand of CAVUVM010000012.1, from coordinate 602,059 downwards.
CGGGACCCAGCCCGTCGCCCGCGCCGGCGAAGAGCCGCCCGAGGGCGGTGGCGTCGCGCCGGCCGCGGGGCGCCAACGTCCGGTCGAAGTCCGTGCCGCCGGGCGGGGGGTCGGTCACCGTCTTGGCGTGACGCAGGAGCCACAGGGTGCGCGTCGGCGCGGGCCGCGAGCGTTTGCGCTGTGCCGGCGCTGCTTTCGCAGCCTTCCCCTTGGCCTTTGTCGGCATCAGCCCAGCGCGAAGGCCGCATGCAAGCTGCGCACGGCTCGATCCACGTCGCCTTCCGCAACGATGCACGACGTCCGGATGGTCGAGGTCGAGATCATGTCGATGTTGATCCCCTCGTTGGCCAGCGTCTCGAACATGGTGGCGGCGATGCCCGGGTGCGACTTCATGCCGGCCCCGACCAGGGAGACCCGAGCCACGTCGCCGTCGGCCGTGACCCCCGTCGCCCCCAGTTCGTCGGCGTGGGCCTGCGAGGTCTCGGCGGCAACGGCCAGGTCGGCGTTGGGCACCGTGAACGAGATGTCGGTCGTGCCCCTCGTCGAGGTGTTCTGCACGATCATGTCCACGTTGATCGACTTGTCGGCGAGCGCACGGAACAGGCGGGCCGCCACCCCGGGGCGGTCGGGCACGCCGCTCACGGTGACCTTGGCCTCCGAGGTGTCGTGGGTCACCGCGGTGACGACGGCATCTTCCATGTCTGCATCCTCCTCCACCACCCAGGTACCGGGCTCCCAGGTGAAGCTGCTGCGTACGTGCAACGGGACGTTGTGATTGCGGGCGAACTCGACCGCGCGCAACATGAGGACCCGACCGCCCGACGCCGCCATCTCGAGCATCTCGTCGAACGAGATCCGGTTGATGCGGTGGGCCTCGGGCACCAGCCGGGGGTCGGCGGTGAACACGCCCGTGACATCGGTGTAGATCTCGCAGACGTCTGCGTCGAGGATGGCGGCCAGCGCCACCGCGGTGGCGTCGGACCCGCCGCGGCCGAGGGTGGTGATCTCGCGGTCGACCGAGACGCCCTGGAAGCCGGCGACCACCGGTACCGTGCCCCCGGCGAGGGCCTCACGCAGGCGGTCGCCCCTGACCTCCTTGATCTTGGCTCGGGTGTGGTCGCTGTCGGTGATGATGCCGACCTGGCTCCCCGTGAACGACCGGGCCTCCACGCCGAGATCGGCCAGTGCCATCACCAGCAGCGACATCGAGATCCGCTCTCCGGTGCTGACGAGCATGTCGTACTCCCGCGGCGGCTGGGTCTTGCTGACGGTGTTGGCCAGGTGGATGAGCTCGTCGGTCGTCTTCCCCATGGCGCTGACCACGGCGACCACGTCGGACCCTTCCCGGCGCGTGCGCGCGATGTGGTCGGCCACCGCCCGGATCCGATCGGCGTCGCCGACCGAGGTCCCACCGAACTTCTGCACGACCAGCGGCATCCCGCCGAGGCTACAGACTGCACAGCCGTTCCATCCCCAGGTGCCTCGGGTCCCCTCCCTATGGCCCACCCAGGACCCTCCCGCATGCCTTCCCGCGGCCCATCCCCAAGGCCAGCGCACCCACGGACCACCGCCCCGGGCGATCGGAGGCGGTCCCGGGGATTAGGTAGGGTCTGCGCCCGTGCCCAGCGAGAAGAGAGCCCGTCAGCGCGCGGCGCGGGAGGCCCGTCTGGCCGCCGAGGCCCAGCAGCACAAACGCCGGCTGCGGATCCGTAACGGCGTCATCGTGGTGGTGGTGCTCGGAGCCATCGTGGGCATCGCCTTCGCCGTCTCGGGCGGGAACAAGACCGTGGGGTCCCAGTCCAAGACGAGCTCGACCACCACGACGGTCGCCAAGAGCGCGGACGCCAAGCTGCAGACGCAGGCCGACGAAGCGGCGGTCAAAGCTGGATGCCCGACCAGCACCAAGACGACGGTCAACGATCAGAAGTATTCGGCCGCCCCGCCGATGACGATCGATACCTCGAAGACCTACACCGCCACGGTGAAGACGACCACGGGGACCTTCGACATCGCCCTCGATCCAACGACGGCGCCCCAGACCGTCAACAACTTCGTGTTCCTCGCTGACAAGGGCTTCTACCACTGCGTGATCTTCCACCGGGTGATTCCCGATTTCATGGACCAGACCGGAGACCCGACCGGCACCGGCGAAGGCGGACCCGGCTACACCATCGCCGACGAGTACCCACCCAAGTCGTCCAACCCGAGCGACCAGTACCCCGTCGGGTCGGTCGCCATGGCGAATACGGGTCAGCCGCATACGGGTGGCAGCCAGTTCTTCATCGTGACGGGACCTGAAGGAGAGTCGCTGCCCAACACGTACACGCTGTTCGGAACCGTCACGTCGGGTATGAACGTGGTGGACACCATCAACCAGCAGGGCTCGCAACAGGGCGTGCCGCCCGACGTCACCCAGCGCATTTTGTCGATCACCATCAACGAGTCGTAAGGATCTCCTCCATGGCCACTCCAACTCCCCCGAACGCAGACGGCTCGAGCCCCCAGCAGCGGAAGTTCAAAGAAGAGCCGCCCATGATCATCGATACCAACAAGCGTTACGTGGCCACCATGGTCACCTCGCACGGCACGATGGTGATCAACCTCGACCCGCTCGCCGCGCCGAAGGCCGTGAACAGCTTCGTGTTCTTGTCGCGCTACCACTATTTCGACGGCATCGTCTTCCACCGCATCATCCCGGGCTTCGTGCTCCAGGGAGGCGACCCGACCGGCAGCGGCAGCGGCGGCCCCGGCTACCGCTTCGATGACGAGCTCCCTGCGGCCGGCCGCTACAAGGTCGGCTCACTGGCCATGGCCAACGCCGGGCCCAACACCAACGGCAGCCAGTTCTTCGTGATCAGCGGCCCCGACGGCGCCGCCCTGCCGCCCCTCTACTCACTCTTCGGCGAGGTCGTGAGCGGCCAGGACGTGATCAGCACGATCGACGCCGTCGGCACCCGATCGGGGACGCCGACGGAGCGGGTCATCATCCAAAGCGTCACCGTCGAAGAGAAGGACTAGGACCAGGCGGCGAGGCCGCCGCGCCGATCCGCCTCCGGCCCACCCGGCGGCCGGACCTCCCCCCGGGACACCTCTTTCGACTTGTATATGCAGCCTTCCGTAAATACCCCCAATTAACGAAGGATATCTCGATATCCTTCCGTAACTACCCCCAATTTACGAAGGCTGCATATACAGCCAGGCGTCATCACCCCGCCCGGACGCGACCGGTGCACGAGCGATCGGAGATCAGCGGCGCAGCGCGTCCAACCCCTCGGTCTGGGTGCCCCCGACGAAGACGACGGGCGTCCCGGCGCCCTCCGAGCGCCAGTCGCCGCTGCCCTTCTTGATCAGCGCGGTACGGGCCGGCAGCGCGACGACCGGGAGGGCCGCCGGTGCCATGGCCACGGTGCGCTCGAGCTTCTGGCCGTGGGCGTCGTCGTGCTCGTCACCGAAGTGGGGCACCACGGTCAGGTTGTCGACCAGCCCGAGCCCGAGCGTCAGCGCACCACCACGAGGGTCGACCATGGGGTCGGTCATCACCATGGCCCCCGCCCCGGCACCCGCGACCACCGCGCCGTCCGCATAGGCGGCACGGATGCCGTCGAAGACGGCCGACTTCTTGAGCACGGCGCGCAGGTGGAGAGGTGAGCCACCAGCGAGGTAGATGAAGCGCGCTTTGGCCACCATCGCTGCCATTCCCGCATCTTCGGCTGAGGCGCGGTCCACCACCATGAGCCCCTCGACCTGTGCACCCAGCGGTTCGAACCACTCGGCTGCCCGGAACACGACCCGCTCTGGGTGCTGGTAGGCCGCCGCGGTCGGGAGGACGACGACGTCGGTCCCTCCGGAGTCCGCCAGGAGGGTGGTGTCGAAGGTGCAGCCCTCGGTCCATTCGGCGCCCCCTACCAGGGCCAGCGTGCCTGACGAGTCCATGGCCCACTCTTGCACGCGACGCACCCGGGTCATCGCTTCGACGTTGGCGGTTACCGGCCGGTAAGCTTGGCGCCCATGTCGATCACGCGGGTGGGAATCGTCGGTTCGGGAATCATGGGCGCGGGCATCGCGGAGGTGGCGGCGGCAGCGGGCCACGAGGTGGTGCTGCGCAGCCGCAGCCGACAAGGCGCGGACGCCGCGATGGCCGGCCTCGCCAAGTCACTGGCCAAGCAGGTGGAGAAGGGGAAGCGCACCGAGGCGGAGGCGGCCGAGATCTCGGGCCGCGTGCGCGCCACGGCACACCTCGGCGACCTCGTCGATGTCGACCTGGTGATCGAGTCGGTGGTGGAGGACCTGGCCGTGAAGAAGGAGCTCTTCGCCGAGCTCGACAGCGTCTGCAAGCCCGAGACCATCCTCGCGACGAACACGTCCACGCTGCCGGTGGTCGAGATGGCAATGGCGACGGGCCGGCCGGATCTGGTCTGCGGCGTCCACTTCTTCAATCCGGCGCCGGCCATGGCGCTCGTCGAGATCGTGCGCCCCGTCACCGCTGCGGACGCCACGGTGGAGGCGGCCAGAGCCTTCGCGACGGCCTGCGGCAAGGATCCCGTCGAGGTGAAGGATCAGGCGGGCTTCATCGTGAACGCGCTGCTCTTTCCCTACCTCAACAACGCCGTGCGCCTCTACGAGCAGGGTGTGGCCTCCAAAGAGGGCATCGACGCCGCCATGAAGGGTGGGTGCGGGTTCCCCATGGGCCCCTTCGCACTCCTCGACCTGGTCGGCCTCGACACCTCGTTGGCAATCCTCGATGCGCTCTACGACGAGTACCGCGACCCCAACTACGCCGCGGTGCCGTTGTTGCGCCGGCTGGTCTCGTCCGGCCAGCTCGGGCGCAAGACCAAGAAGGGCTTTTACGACTACGGCGGCTGACCGGTCGCCGCGCGCGGCGATGGCGGGAAAGACGGGCAGAATGGTGGTGCGCCCCACTCGTCTGGAGGTGAACTGAATGGCTACCGACCCGCAGCGTGATGCGCCGTGGGTGATGCGTACCTATTCGGGCCACTCGACGGCTCTCGCCTCCAACGAGCTTTACCGCACCAACATTGCCAAGGGGCAGACCGGCCTCTCCATCGCCTTCGACCTGCCCACGCAGACCGGGTACGACCCCGACGCGCCCGAGGCTGCCGGCGAGGTCGGCAAGGTCGGCGTGCCCGTCGCCCATCTCGGGCACATGCGCCAGCTGCTCGACCAGATCCCCGTGGCCGACATGAACACCTCCATGACGATCAACGCCACCGCGGCGTGGTTGCTCGGGCTCTACGTCGCCAACGCGCAGGACCTCGGCGTTGACCCGGCGCGCCTGGCGGGGACGACCCAGAACGACATCGTCAAGGAGTACCTGAGCCGCGGGACGTACATCTTCCCGCCCGGACCAAGCCTGCGCCTGACGGTCGACACCATCGCCTACACCCTCCGCCACGTGCCCAAGTGGAACCCGATCAACGTGTGTAGCTACCACCTCCAAGAGGCTGGTGCGACACCAACCCAGGAGATCGCCTACGCGCTGGCGACCGCCATCGGCGTGCTCGACGGAGTGCGCGCCTCGGGCAAGGTCAACGAGGACGAGCTGCCTGCAGTGGTCGGCCGCATCAGCTTCTTCGTCAACTCGAGCGTCCGCTTCGTCGAGGAGACTTGCAAGATGCGCGCGTTCACCGAGCTGTGGGACCGCATCTGCCACGAGCGCTACGGCGTCGAGGACCCCAAGTTGCGCCGTTTCCGCTACGGCGTGCAGGTGAACTCGCTCGGGCTCACCGAGCAGCAGCCCGAGAACAACGTGCAGCGCATAGTGCTCGAGACCCTCGGCGTGACGCTGTCCAAGAGCGCGCGGGCCCGCGCCATGCAGCTGCCCGCCTGGAACGAGGCGCTCGGGTTGCCGCGGCCCTGGGACCAACAGTGGTCGCTCCGTATCCAGCAGGTGCTCGCCTTCGAGTCGGACCTGCTCGAGTACGGCGACATCTTCGAGGGGTCGACGGTGATCGCGGCCAAGACGGCCGAGCTGGCCGAAGCGGCGACGGCAGAGCTGGCCGACGTCGAGGCGCTCGGCGGCGCCTTCGAGGCCATCGACGAGCTGAAGCGCCGGCTGGTGCGCAGCCAAGCCGAGCGGGTGCGTCGCATCGAGTCGGGTGAGCAGCTGGTGGTGGGCGTGAATTGCTTCACCGAGACGGCGCCCTCACCGCTCCTCGGCGATTCCGAGTTTGGGGCGATCCTCAAAGTCGACGAAGGCGTGGAGGCCGAGCAGATCGCGGAAGTCGAGCGCTGGCGAGCCGGGCGGGACAACGCGGCGGTGCGGCGCGCCCTCGACGAGCTGCGCCGCGTGGCCGCCGACGACGGCCCCGGGGGCAACGTCATGGAGGCGACCATCGCGCTCGCCCACGCCGGCGGGACCACCGGCGAGTGGTCAGACGCGTTACGCGGGGTCTTCGGGGAGTTCCGCGCCCCCACCGGGGTCAGCGGCGGGATCGGCCGCTGGGGCGAGGAGATGGCACCGGTCCGCATGCGCGCCAAAGCGCTGGCCGAGCACACCGGCGGGCCGCCGCGCCTCTTGGTGGCCAAACCAGGGCTCGACGGCCACTCCAACGGCGCCGAGCAGATCGCGGTGGCGGCGCGCGACGCGGGCTTCGAGGTGATCTATCAAGGCATCCGCCTCACCCCCGCTCAGATCGTGGCGGCGGCGGTTGACGAGGATGTCGACATCGTCGGCCTCTCCATCCTGTCGGGCTCCCACCTCGAACTGGTGCCCGACATCCTCGACCGTCTGCGCGCCGCCGGCAGCCACGCGGCCGTGGTGGTCGGCGGCATCATCCCGCCCGAGGACGCCGAGCTGCTGATCGGCAAGGGCGTGGCGTCGGTCTACACGCCCAAGGACTACTCCTTCGATCGCATCATGGAGGATCTGGTCGCGCTGGCCGAGCGCCAGCGCGCCGCCACTCCCGCGTGAGGCGGGCCATCTCGCGCCAGGTGACCGGGACCGCGCCGAGATCGATGGCCCGCTGCCGGAGGCTCTCGGGTACGTCGTAGTGATTCAGCGCGGACGAGCGCCGGTGGCGCTGGTAGCCGCGCGGCGGGATCCCGAGCGCGGCGGCCATGACGTGTAGTTCGTCCGGGTCGTCGGCCAACAGGTGGGACCAGCGGTCGTCCCGGTCGCGCACCCTCGCGCGCTGGCGCCAGTCGTCGACGTAGACGGTCAGCGCCGGGCCCAGGGCCGGTCGCGCCGCAGCGGCGTGGGCTTGTTCCACCAGCGCCCGCTGAAGCGCCACGCCTCGTGCAGCGCGTCGGGCTCGCCGGCCGGGGCGGGTTTGGGCCAGGCCAGCTGGACCGCGGCCGCGATGGCAGCGAGCACGGCGGGGTCGGGGTCGGGCGGCGGCCGCAGCGCCAACTGGTCCGGGTCTACGTGCGGTGTCACAGTGGGACGTTGCCGTGCTTTCGCCGCGGCAACTCCTCGCGCTTGGAGGCGAGGATGTCGAGGCCGCGGCAGATCACGGTACGGGTGTCGGCTGGCGAGATCACGTCGTCGATGTAGCCCCGCTCGGCCGCGATGTATGGGTTGGCGTAGCGCTCGGTGTACTCGTCGATGAGCTCGGCCCGCCTTCGGGCCGGGTCGGTCGCCTCGGCCAGCTCGCGCCGGTAGACGATTTCGACGGCGCCGTTGGGACCCATGACGGCCAGCTCGGCCGACGGCCAGGCGAAGGCGAGGTCGGCGCCGATGGACTTGGAGTTCATGACGACGTAGGCACCGCCGTACGCCTTGCGGGTGATGATCTGAATGCGCGGGACGGTCGCCTCGCAGTACGCGTAGAGCAGCTTGGCGCCGTGGCGAATGATGCCGCCGTACTCCTGGTCGGTGCCGGGCATGAAGCCGGGGACGTCGACGAAGGTCAGCAGCGGGATGTTGAACGCGTCGCAGGTGCGAACGAAGCGCGAGGCCTTCTCGGAGGAGTCGATGTCGAGGACGCCCGCCAGGACGGCGGGCTGGTTGCCCACAATTCCGACGACGCGCCCGTTCATGCGAGCGAAGCCGCACGTGATCGACATGGCCCAGTGCCGATGCACCTCGAGGTACTCGCCGTCGTCGACTACCGCGGTGATGATCCGCTTCATGTCGTAGGGCTGGTTGGGCGAGGTGGGCAGGAAGTCGATGAGCTCGGTCACCTGGCGCTCGGGATCGTCGCCCGTGATCTCGGTGGGCGGCTCTTCCAAGTTGTTCGACGGCAAGAAGGACAAGAGGTGGCGCACCTCGTCGAGGCAGGCTTTCTCGTCCGGCGCGACGAAGGTGGCCACACCCGACTTGGTGGCGTGGCTCATGGCGCCGCCGAGTTCTTCGAGCGTCACGTCCTCCCCGGTGACGGTCTTCACGACGTCGGGTCCCGTGATGAACATGTGCGAGGTGCCCTGCACCATGAAAATGAAGTCGGTCATCGCGGGCGAGTAGACAGCACCGCCCGCGCAGGGGCCGAGGATGACGCTGATCTGGGGGATCACACCAGATGACGTGACGTTGCGGTGGAAGATGCCGCCGTAGGAGTGCAAGGACACGACGCCCTCTTGGATGCGAGCACCGGCGCCGTCGTTCAGGCCGATCATCGGCACACCGGTGGAGGCGGCCAGGTCCATCACCTTGTGGATCTTCTCGGCGAAGACCTCACCCAGCGCACCGCCGAAGACGGTGAAGTCCTGGCTGAACAGGCAGACGCGCCGGCCGTCGATGGTCCCGAACCCGGTGACGACGCCGTCGGTATATGGCCGGTTGTCCTCCAGGCCCATGCCGTGGGCCCGGTGCCGGGCGAGCATGTCGAGCTCCTGGAACGATCCCTCGTCGAGCAGGTACTCAATCCGCTCCCGGGCGGTCAGCTTGCCCTTGGCGTGCTGGCGCTCGACGGCCCGCTCGCTCCCGGCGTGCAGCGCCTCGTCCTTGCGTTCTTCCAGCTCGGCCAGCCGTTCGGCCATGGAGTGTTCCATGCCGGTGAGGCTAACGCCCCCTGCGTAGGGCCCGAAATTGCGACCCTAAGACGCCAGATTGGAAGCCGTTCTATTCGCGAGAGAAAAAACCTGGATGACGGGCTGGGCGTGCGCAGCGCGAGGCCGGTGGCGGCCCGGCCCGGCACCCCGCCGGGGAGAACCTCGGGACCGGACCCGAGCACCCCGGGCACGGCCGGCGCAGAGGCGCGGCGCGGCGCGTTGGCGGGGACCCGGCCGGCCTGAGTGAGGGCGGCGGAACCGCCCCGCCACCAGGCCCGCGCGGTTGTCTGACCCCCACTCAGCCGCTATCATGGTTACCTGCCATGTGCGGGCTTCTGCCCAGCGCGCAATGCGTCACATGGAGTTCGAATTTCAAAGCCGAGAGGTAGCGCGTGCCCACAATCGCCCAGCTCGTCCGCAAGGGACGGGAGGCCAAGGTAACAAAGACCAAGACCCCCGCCCTGAAGGGCGCGCCCCAACGGCGGGGGGTGTGCACGCGCGTCTACACCACCACCCCCAAGAAGCCGAACTCGGCGTTGCGCAAGGTGGCCCGTGTCCGCCTCTCCTCCGGCGTCGAGATCACGGCCTACATCCCCGGTGTCGGCCACAACCTCCAGGAGCACTCCATCGTCCTCGTCCGCGGCGGCCGGGTGAAGGACCTGCCCGGCGTGCGCTACAAGGTCGTACGCGGGGCGCTCGACACCTCGGGCGTGCGCGAGCGCAGCCAGGCCCGTAGCCGCTACGGCGCGAAGAAGGAGTCCTAGGGATGCCCCGCAACGGACCCGCTACCCGCCGCGAGCTCGCCCCGGACCCCGTCTACCGCTCGGTCCTGGTCACCCAGTTCGTCAACAAGGTGCTCTCGCGCGGCAAGCGCACGCTGGCCGAGCACATCGTCTACACCGCACTCGAGCAGGTGCAGGAGAAGTCAGGCGGCGACCCCGTGGCCGCGCTCAAGCGCGCCGTCGAGAACACCCGGCCCGAGGTCGAGGTGAAGTCGCGGCGCGTGGGAGGTGCCACCTATCAGGTGCCGGTCGAGGTGCGCCCGCGTCGGGCGACCACCCTCGCCATCCGGTGGCTGACCACCTATTCCCGCCAGCGCCGGGAGAAGACGATGGCCGAGCGCCTCGCCGGCGAGATCCTCGACGCCTCCAACAACATCGGGGCCTCGGTGAAGCGCCGCGAGGACATGCACAAGATGGCGGAGTCGAACCGCGCCTTCGCCCACTACCGCTGGTAGTGGAACCGACGCCCGCCCGCCCCCAGATCCACACCGCACACCCGACCCACCTCACCCACGAGCACGACTATGCCTGAACCCGCCGCTAGACGCGATTTCCCGCTGGCCAAGACCCGCAACATCGGGATCATGGCCCACATTGACGCGGGCAAAACCACCACGACCGAGCGAATCCTCTATTACACCGGCCGCAACTACAAGATCGGTGAGGTGCACGAAGGCGCCGCCACCATGGACTGGATGGTCCAGGAGCAAGAGCGCGGCATCACCATCACCTCGGCCGCGACCACCTGCAGCTGGCGCGACAACTGGATCAACCTCATCGACACCCCGGGCCACGTCGACTTCACCGTCGAGGTGGAGCGGTCCCTGCGCGTCCTCGACGGCGCGGTGGCCGTCTTCGACGCCGTGGCCGGCGTGGAGCCCCAGACCGAGACGGTGTGGCGCCAGGCCAACAAGTACAACGTCCCGCGCATCTGCTTCGTCAACAAGATGGACCGCATCGGCGCCGACTTCGAGCGCACGGTGCAGATGATCCGCGACCGCCTCGACGCGCTGCCGGCCGTCATCCAGCTGCCCATCGGCGCCGAGTCCGAGTTCAAAGGTGTCATCGACCTGCTCGAGGAGAAGGCCCTCGTCTGGTCGTCGGACATGGGCGAGGAGTGGGAGACCCTCGACGTCCCCGACGCCATGGCCAACCAGGTCGAGGACGCCCGCCACCAGCTCATCGACGTCGTCTCCAACTTCGACGACACCATCATGGAGAAGTACCTGTCCGAGGAGCCCATCACGGCGGCCGACCTGCGCCGCGCCCTGCGCACGGCCACCCTGGCCGCCGAGGTCGTGCCCGTCCTGTGCGGCTCGGCCTTCAAGAACAAGGGCGTCCAGCCCATGCTCGACGCCGTGGTCGACTTCCTGCCCAGCCCGCTCGACCTGCCCCCCACCGAGGGGCACCGTCCGGGCCACCCCGACGACATCGAGGAGCGCAAGGCCGACGACGCCGAGCCCTTCTCCGCCCTCGCCTTCAAGGTCATGACCGACCCCTATGTCGGCAAGCTGACCTACATCCGCGTCTACTCGGGCTCGCTGCAGAAGGGCGCGTCCATCTCCAACACCACCAAGGACAAGAAGGAGCGGGTCGGCCGCATCCTCCAGATGCACGCCAACGACCGCGTGGACAAGGACGCCATCTTCGCCGGCGACATCATGGCCGTCGTCGGCCTGAAGAACACCACGACCGGTGACACCCTGAGCGACGCGAGCCGCCCGATCGTGCTCGAGGCGCTCGAGTTCCCCGAGCCCGTGATCCACGTCGCCGTGGAGCCCAAGACCAAGGCCGACCAGGACAAGCTGTCCCGGGCCCTCTACTCGCTCAGCGAGGAGGACCCGACCTTCCGCGTGCGCTCCGACGAGGAGACGGGCCAGACCGTGATCTCGGGCATGGGCGAGCTGCACCTCGAGGTCCTCGTCGACCGGATGCTGCGTGAGTTCTCCGTCGACGCCAACGTGGGCAAGCCCCAGGTGGCCTACCGCGAGACCATCCGCAAGCCGGTGGAGAAGATCGAGGAGCGCTACGTCCGCCAGACCGGTGGCCGCGGCCAGTACGGCCACGTCGTCATCAGCGCCGAGCCCACCGGCCCGGGCGGGGGCTACGAATTCATCGACAAGATCAGTGGCGGCGTGATCCCCAAGGAGTACATCCCCTCGGTGGACGCCGGCATCCAAGAGGCGCTCACCGCCGGCGTGCTGGCCGGTTACCCGACCGTGGACATCAGGGTGACCCTGACGTACGGGTCGTACCACGACGTGGACTCCTCGGAGATGGCCTTCAAGATCGCCGGCTCCATGGCGGTCAAGAAGGCGATCCGGGCCGCCAGCCCCGTACTGCTCGAGCCGGTCATGGAAGTCACCGTGACGGTGCCCGACGATTTCCTGGGCGCGGTCACCGGCGACCTGTCCTCGCGCCGCGGGCGCATGGAGGGCATGGACCAGCAGGGGACCAGCCACGTGGTCAGGGCGCTCGTCCCACTCGCCGATATGTTCGGCTACTCTACTGACCTGCGTTCGCGCACCCAGGGCCGCGCCACGTACACGATGCAGTTCCATTCGTACAACCAGGTCCCGGAGTCGATCTCCAAGGAGATCATCGCCCGGGCGCACGGGGAGTAGGGCTGCGGGCCGCCGGTCCGGAAGTACAGCGCAGCAACCACACAGAACACACTTTTCGCAAACAGGCGAAGTTTCGTAGGAAGAGACAAATGAGCGTCGGGACCGCGGTGGCCCCGACCAGGAGTAGGGAGTAGCGAGGCGATGGCCAAGCAGAAGTTCGAGCGCACGAAGCCACACGTGAACGTCGGGACCATGGGTCATATCGACCATGGCAAGACGACGCTCACGGCGGCCATCACGCGTGTGCTCTCAGAGCGCAACCCCAACACCTCGTTCACCAAGTTCGACGACATCGACAAGGCGCCCGAGGAGAAGCAGCGCGGCATCACGATCACGATCGCTCACGTCGAGTACGAGACCGAGAAGCGCCACTACGCGCACGTCGACATGCCCGGCCACGCCGACTACATCAAGAACATGATCACCGGTGCCGCCCAGATCGACGGCGCCATCCTGGTGGTCTCGGCGGCCGACGGCCCCATGCCCCAGACCCGCGAGCACGTGCTGCTCGCCCGCCAGGTCGGCGTGCCCTACATCGTGGTGGCGCTGAACAAGGCCGACATGGTCGACGACGAGGAGCTGCTCGAGCTGGTCGAGATGGAGGTGCGCGAGCTCCTCAGCGCCTACGACTTCCCCGGCGAAGAGGTGCCGGTGGTCCGCGTGAGCGCGCTCAAGGCCCTCGAGGGCGACCCCGAGTGGAGCGAGAAGATCGTCGAGCTCATGGACGCGGTGGACGACTACATCCCCGAGCCCGAGCGTGACGTCGACAAGCCGTTCCTGATGCCGGTCGAGGACGTCATGTCCATCACCGGCCGCGGCACGGTCGTGACCGGCAAGGTGGAGCAGGGCATCGTCAAGGTGGGCGAGGAGGTCGAGATCGTCGGTCTGGCCCCCACCCAGAAGACGACGGTGACCGGCGTCGAGATGTTCCGCAAGCTCCTCGACGAGGGGCGCGCCGGCGACAACATCGGCGCCCTGCTGCGCGGCACCAAGAAGGAAGACGTCGAGCGCGGCCAGGTGCTGTGCAAGCCCGGCTCCATCACGCCGCACACCAACTTCACCGCCGAGGTCTACGTGCTGAACAAGGAGGAGGGCGGCCGCCACAAGCCGTTCTTCACCAACTACCGGCCGCAGTTCTACTTCCGGACCACCGACGTGACCGGCACCATCACGCTGCCCGAGGGCACCGAGATGGTCATGCCGGGCGACAACACCAAGATGACGGTCGAGCTGGGCAAGCCCATCGCAATGGACAAGGGCCTGCGCTTCGCCATCCGTGAGGGTGGCCGCACCGTCGCCTCGGGCGTCGTCGACGAGATCCTCAAGTAGTCACCGGAATCCCGGCGACCACCCGCACGAGCGAGAGCAGGCAGCGAGACCATGGCCGACGGCCCGAAGCAGAAGATCCGCATCAGGCTCAAGGCCTACGACCACGAGATTCTCGACGAGTCCACGAAGAAGATCGTCCAGACCGTCCAGCGCACGCAGGCCAAGGTGCTCGGACCGGTCCCGTTGCCGACCGACAAGCACCGCTACACGGTGATCCGCTCGCCGCACAAGTACAAGGACTCACGCGAGCACTTCGAGATGCGCGTCCACAAGCGCCTGGTCGACATCGTCGAGCACACGCCCAAGACGGTCGACTCGCTCCAGCGGCTCGACCTGCCGGCGGGCGTGGACATCGAGATCAAGATCCAGACCGCCTGACGGCGGGCTGCCCCGGCTCCCCGCCGGACGCCTGGCAGGGGGGCCGGACCATGGTGTAACCTCGCGGGCCGCCGAATTCGGCAGCTCAGAGGCGTTATGCCGCGGCACTGCGGTGCTGCCAGAACAACAGACGTGCGTGAGCGCCGGTCCCCGGCCGGAACCTCACGCCGAACCATTCGAGCGCTCCGCTCGGGATTCCCGGGCGGAGCGTTGGCGTGCGTACGGGACACCGCACGTGCGGGACACAAGGAAGAGGACACGTGGCAAGCAAGGCCATCGTCGGCGAGAAAGTCGGCATGACCCAGGTCTGGGACGACCAGAACCGCGCCGTACCGGTGACGGTGCTGAAGGTCGCGCCCGTGCGTGTCGTCCAGGTCAAGACGCCCGAGACCGACGGCTATGCCGCGTTGCAGGTGACGTGGGGCTTCCGGCGCAACTCGACGCTGTCCAAGCCCGAGATCGGGCACTACGCCAAGGCGGGCGTGAACCCCGGCCGCAAGCTCGTCGAGCTGCGCCTCGACGACGTGGCCGACTACGCGGTCGGCCAGGAGCTCGCCGCTGACATCTGGGAGGCCGGTGAGCGCGTCGACGCCATCGCGGTCTCCAAGGGCAAGGGCTTCGCCGGCGGCATGAAGCGCCACAACTTCAGCGGCCAGGGCGCCTCGCACGGTAACCACCGCAGCCACCGCGTGCCCGGGGCCATCGGCGCCTGCGCCACGCCGTCGCGAGTCTTCAAGGGCACGCGGATGGCGGGCCAGATGGGCGGGAACCAGGTGACCGCGCTGAATCTCGTCGTCGTCTCCGCCGACCCCGAGCGCGAGCTGGTGCTGGTCAAGGGCGCCGTGCCGGGCGCCCGGGGCAGCGTGGTCGTGCTGCGCGACTCGGTCAAGACCCCGAGCAAGGCCGGGAGGTCGCGATGACGACGACGATCACCCCCGCCACCCGCGCCGGCACCGTCCTGCGCCACACCATGAAGAAGGAGCGGCCGGCCCCGGTCGTCCGCACCGCCCCGCGCCGCAATGCCGCCGGGCACGACCTCGGCACGGTGGATCTGGAGCCGACCGTCTTCGGCCTCACGCCCAACCGGGCGGTGCTGCACCAGGTGGTCACCGCCCAACTGGCCGGGATCCGGGCCGGCACCCAGTCGACGCGGACCCGCGCCGAGGTGCGAGGGGGCGGTGCCAAGCCCTTCCGCCAGAAGGGCACCGGCCGGGCCCGCCAGGGTTCGAGCCGCTCGCCGTCCATGAGCGGCGGTGGCGTGGCGCTCGGGCCCAAGCCGCGCAGCTACGACCAGCACACCCCCAAGAAGATGGTGCGCCTGGCGCTGCTGTCCGCCTTGAGCGACCGCGCTGAGATCGAGCGCATCCTCGTGGTCGACGACTGGAAGATCACCGCGCCGAGCACCAAGGACGCCGCCACGATCTTGCGCAGGCTCAAGCTGGGCACCGACTCGGTGCTCATCGTGTTGGCCCAGGACGAGATCGACATGGCGCTCTCGTTCCGCAACCTGCCCCAGGCCAGTACGACCACCTTCGCCGAGCTCTCGGCGCACGACGTGCTCCGCGCCGACTGGCTGCTCTTCTCGGACCGCACGGTGCCGGCCTCGCCGGGCGACTTCTCGGGCACCCACGTGATGGAACCGGCCACCGACCGCGATGTCGCGCCTCGGGCGGCTGTGAGCGCTGAGGGTACCGAGACCGTCGAGGCCGAGGCCGAGAGCGAGGACGCCGCCACGGGCACCTCGACGGCCGAGGCGGCGAAGGCATCCACGGCGGCCAAGACAACCACGGCGACCAAGACAACCAAGGCGGCCAAGGCAACGAAGGCCACCAAGGCGACCAAGGCCACCGAGGCCAGCGAGACCGACGCCGGTGCCGGTGCCGGTGACGGTGACGGTGACGGCGGCGAAAGCGAGGGGGCCGAGTCCGATGCGTGATGCCATGTCCGTGCTCATCCGCCCGGTCGTCTCCGAGAAGAGCTACGCGCTGATGGACCAGAGCGTCTACGTCTTCATCGTCGACCCCAAGGCCACCAAGATCGACGTCCGCCACGCTGTCGAGCAGGCCTTCGGCGTGCGGGTGACCAAGGTCAACACGCTGAACCGCAAGGGAAAGGCGACGCGCAACCGCCGTACCAACGTCCGCGGCAAGCGGCCCGACACCAAGCGCGCCATCGTGACGCTGCACCCCGACGACTCCATCGACCTCTTCGAGCGCTGATCAGGGAACCGCCATGCCACTTCGCTCTCGCAAACCCACCAGCCCCGGACGACGGTTCCAGACCGTCTCGGACTTCTCCGAGATCACCCGGAGCCGCCCCGAGAAGTCGCTGCTCGCCCCCAACCCCCAGAGCGGGGGCCGCAACAACCACGGGCGCAAGACGTCGCGCCACCGCGGCGGCGGCCACAAGCAGCAGTACCGGATCATCGACTTCCGCCGGAACAAGGACGGGATCCCGGCCAAGGTCGCGTCCATCGAGTACGACCCGAACCGCAACGCCCGCATCGCGCTGTTGCACTACGCGGACGGCGAGAAGCGTTACATCCTGGCTCCGGCCGGCGTGAAGGTCGGCGACAAGCTCCAGAGCGGGCAGGGCGCGGACATCCGACCGGGCAACGCGCTCCCGCTGCGCTACATCCCGGTGGGCTCGACCATCCACAACGTCGAGCTGCGCCCGGGCGGTGGCGGCAAGATGGCGCGCGGGGCGGGCATGAGCGTGCAGCTGGTCGCCAAGGAGGGTGTGTTCGCCACGCTGCGTCTGCCCTCGACCGAGATGCGCCGCGTCTCCATCGACTGCCGCGGCACCCTCGGGGTGGTCGGCAACGCCGAGGCCGAGCTGGTCAAGGTGGGCAAGGCCGGGCGCAACCGCTGGAAGGGCAAGCGGCCCCAGACCCGCGGCGTCGCCATGAACCCCGTCGACCACCCGCTCGGTGGCGGCGAGGGCAAGTCGTCGGGTGGCCGCCACCCGGTCTCTCCGTGGGGTAAGCCCGAGGGGCGCACCCGCTCGCGCAACAAGAAGTCCAATTCGATGATCGTCCGCCGGCGCCGCACCCGCGGCGCGCGGCGTTGAGGCGGAGGGTGAGGAACAATGCCGCGTAGCCTGAAGAAGGGACCCTTCGTCGACGGCCACCTGCTGAAGAAGGTGGACGTGTTGAACTCGAGCGGGGACAAGAAGGTCATCAAGACCTGGTCCCGCCGCTCCACCATCATCCCCGACATGGTCGGCCACACCATCGCCGTCCACGACGGCCGTCGCCACGTCCCGGTCTACGTGACCGAGTCGATGGTGGGTCACAAGCTCGGCGAGTTCGCCCCGACGCGGACCTTCCGCTATCACGCCGGCCAGGAGCGAGGAGCGCGGCGATGACCGCGACCAAGACCAACGAGCGCCCCGGGACGCGCGCCGTCCACCGCTACAGCGGCATGTCGGCGTCCAAGGCGCGCCAGGTGCTCGACCTGATCCGCGGCGAGGACGTCCAGCGCGCCGCCGAGATCCTGACCGGCACGGAGCGCGAGGCGGCCGAGGTCATCGGCAAGGTCCTCGGGTCCGCGGTGGCCAACGCGGTGCACAACGACCAGCAGAACCCCGAGGACCTCTACGTGTCGGCCTGCTACGCCGACGAGGGCGCCACCATGAAGCGCTGGCGCCCACGGGCGCGGGGCCGGGCCACGCGGATCCGCAAGCGGACCTGCCACATCACCATCATCGTGAGCCGCCTCCCGGCCGAGCAGCTCGAGCTGCGCCGCCGCCGCACCGAGGCCGTCAGCGCCAACCGGTCCCGCCGGGTGGACGCCTCGCGCCGGCGTGCCGACCTCTCGGGCCGGCTGTCGCGCCGTCGGGCCGCCCAGGCGCAGGCCGCGGCCGACAAGGCCCAGGCAGAGGCCGAGGCCGCCGAGGCTGACGAGGACGCACCCACCGACAGCGCGGGCGCCGACGCCGAAGTGACCGAGGCAGCGACGGTCGACGGCGGGACGGACGACGTCGCCGACGAGAACGAAGACGAGGTAGACGGCGAGGCCACCGACGGTCACCGACGCCGCGGACGACACGGACGCGGACGAGAAGAGCGAGGACGAGTAGATGGGCCAGAAGGTAAACCCCTACGGGTTCCGGCTCGGGATCACGACAGACTGGAAGTCGCGCTGGTTCGAGGAGCGCCACTACAAGGACTTCGTGGTCGAGGACTGGAAGATCCGCGACTACCTGATGCGGCAGCTCGAGGCGGCCGCGGTCAGCCGCATCGAGGTGGAGCGCACGCGCGACCGCCTGCGGGTCGACATCCACACCGCCCGGCCCGGCATCGTCATCGGCCGCCGCGGCGCCGAAGCCGACCGGCTGAAGAAGAAGCTCGAGGAGATCACCGGGCTGCAGAACCGCATCCAGCTCAACATCCAAGAGATCAAGCAGCCCGAGCTCGACGCCGCCCTCATCGCCCAGGGCATCTGCGACCAGCTGGTGCGCCGGGTCGCCTTCCGCCGCGCCATGAAGCGGGCCATCCAGACGGTGCAGAAGGCGGGCGCCCAGGGCATCAAGGTGCAGTGCTCGGGCCGGCTCGGGGGCTCGGAGATGTCGCGCAAGGAGCAGTACCGCGAGGGACGCGTGCCCTTGCACACGTTGCGGGCCGACATCGACTACGGCTTCCGCGAGGCCCGCACCACGTCGGGCCGGGTCGGCGTGAAGGTGTGGATCTACAAGGGCGACATCCTCCCCTACAAGGTCTCCATCGAGGACAAGATCACCCGCGAGGCCGCCATGGCCGTTGGCGAGACGTCGGGCCAGAGCGGCCCGCGCCGGCTCATCACCGCGGGCGGCGGACGTCGGCGGGCCGAAGTGTTCTCGGTCGACGACAACCCGGACAACGAGGACATGGCGGAGGACGCGGAGATTATGGAGATTGCCGGTGCCGCCGACATCACGGAGGCGGCGGACCTCGCGCTCGATGCGCTCGCCGCGGAGGGTGCCGTCGAGGCGGACGCGGCGGCGACTGACGGCGCCAGCGCCGTTGTCGAGTCCAGTGCCGAGACCGAGGCGACCGAGACCGAGGCCGAGACCGAAGAGACCGAGGAGACCGAGGAGGGGACCGTGGCCGACCTGCTCGCGGCGCCGGCGGAGCCCGACGACCTGGAGCGTCAGCTGCGCCGGGACGAGGAGATGGAGCGCCAGAACCGTCAGCAGCACCACGAGGCGCCGCACTTCCGCAAGGACTCGGACTGACATGTTGATGCCGAAGAAGGTCAAGCACCGCAAGACCCAGCGCGGGCGCCTCAGGGGGGCGGCCAAGGGCGGCAACCTGGTGACGTTCGGGGACTTCGGGATCCAGGCGATCGAGCCGGGCTGGCTCACGGCGCGCCAGATCGAGGCCGCTCGTATCGCCATGACCCGGCACGTCAAGCGTGGCGGCAAGGTGTGGATCCGTGTCTTCCCCGACAAGCCGGTCACCCAGAAGCCGGCCGAGACCCGGATGGGCTCGGGTAAGGGAAACCCCGAGCTGTGGGTCGCGGTCGTGCACCCCGGCCGCGTCCTCTTCGAGCTGGCCGGCGTCGACGAGCCGCTCGCCCGCGCCGCCATGGAGCGCGCCATACAGAAATTGCCCTTCAAGGCTCGCTTCGTCGTGCGACCCGGGACCCATGGCCACGCCGAGGTGGCGATCTAGATGCCGACCGCACACGACCTCGCCATGCTCGACGGCGACGAGCTGTCCGTCCGTCTCGGCGAGTCGCGCCGCGAGCTGTTCAACCTGCGCTTTCAGCTGGCCACCGGGCAGTTGGACAACCCGGCGCGCATCGGCCAGGTCCGCCGTGAGGTGGCCCGCATGCTGACGGTGCTGCGTTCCCGGGAGATCCTCGAGGCCGAGGGCGTCTACATCGCCCCGACAGCGGCCGAGCACGAGGCGGCCCGGGCGAAGCTGGCCGCGGAGGACGCCGAGCGCGAGGAGAAGGCGGCGGCCCGAGCCAAGGCGGCCGAATCGGCAACCGAAGGCGAGGAGCTGGACCTGCACGCCGGGCTGGACGACGGGCTCGACGACGAGCTCGACGACGAGGAAGAGGATGAGGCCTGATGGCCGAGGACGCAGAGAACACGGACGCAGAGAAAGAGGACGAGGCCACGAAGGCGGCCAAGGCCGCCGCCGCGGCCGCCGAGAAGGCGCTCGAGGTTATCGAGGCTGAGGCCGCCAGGGAGCTGCCGGCCGTCGACGAAGAGGCCGCGGTGCCCATCGCAGGAGAGGCGGCGACCGCAATGGCGCCGGCACCTGCCGCCACCGCCACCGCGACGGCCGAGGCCGGCCCGCGCCCGAACCGCCGCAAGGTGCGCGAGGGCATCGTGGTGTCCGACGCCATGTCCGCCACCGTCGTCGTGGCCGTCGTCGAGCGGGTGCGCCACCCCAAGTACGGCAAGACCGTGCAGCGCACCAAGAAGCTCTACGTGCACGATGCCGAGGACACCGCCAAGGTGGGCGACCGCGTCCGGGTGCAAGAGACCCGCCCGCTCTCCAAGCTCAAGCGCTGGCGCCTGACCGAAGTCGTGGAGCGGGCCCGATGATCCAGCAGGAGTCCCGGCTCCGGGTGGCCGACAACTCCGGCGCGCGCGAGGTGTTGTGCATCCGCGTGCTGGGTGGCTCGCGCCGGCGCTACGCCAGCATCGGTGACGTGTTCGTGGCCACGGTCAAGGACGCCATCCCGGGTGCGGCGGTGAAGAAGGGCGATGTCGTCAAGTGCGTCGTCGTGCGTACCAAGAAGGAGAAGCGCCGTCCCGACGGCAGCTACATCCGCTTCGACGAGAACGCGGCCGTGCTCATCAACGACCAGCAGCAGCCGCGCGGGACCCGCATCTTCGGGCCCGTGGGCCGCGAGCTGCGGGACAAGCGGTTCATGCGCATCGTGTCGCTGGCTCCGGAGGTGCTCTAGACATGAAGATCCACAAGGGAGACACCGTCGTCGTCCTCCAAGGCAAGGACAGGGGCAAGAAGGCCGAGGTCGTCCGGGCCATCCCCGGGCGCGAGCGGGTCATCCTCGAGGGCGTGAACGTGGCCAAGCGCCACGCCAAGCCGACCCGCGCCACCCAGCAGGGTGGGGTGATCGACAAGTTCATGCCCGTCCACGTCTCGACCGTGGCGCTCGTCTGCAAGAGCTGTGACAAGCCGACGCGCGCGGGCTACCGGATCGAGCCCGACGGGGAGAAGGTGCGCGTCTGCAAGAAGTGCGGGGCCGAGTTGTGAGCACCACCAGCGCGCCGGCGCGCCCCCGGCTGAAGGAGCGTTACCTCACCGAGGTGCGGGACCGGCTGAAGAGCGAGCTGAGTCTCGGCAACGTGATGGAAGTGCCGCGCCTGGAGAAGATCGTGATCAACATGGGCGTGGGCCGCGCCACCCAGCAGGCGTCCCTCATCGAGGGCGCCCAGCGTGACCTCGAGGTGATCACGGGCCAGAAGCCGATCGTGACCCGGGCCAAGAAGTCCATCGCCGGCTTCAAGCTGCGCGAGGGCCAGAGCATCGGCGTCAAGACAACGATGCGCGGCGACCGGGCATGGGAGTTCTTCGACCGCCTGCTCAGCTTGGCCATCCCCCGCATCCGCGACTTCCGGGGCCTCTCGCCCCGGTCCTTCGACGGGCACGGCAACTACACGTTCGGCGTAACCGAGCAACTGATCTTTCCCGAGATCGACTACGACAAGATCGACACGACCCGCGGCATGGACATCACCATCGTCACGACCGCACGCACTAACGAGGAAGGACGGGCGTTCCTCGCAGCGTTCGGCTTTCCGTTCCGACAGGAGACCCGGTAGCACCATGGCGAAAAAGGCTTTGATCGAGAAGCAGCAGCGCACTCCCAAGTTCAAGGTGCGGGGCTACACCCGCTGCCAACGTTGCGGGAGACCCAAGGCGGTCTATCGCAAGTTCGGGCTGTGTCGCATCTGCCTGCGGGTCATGGTGCATGCGGGCGAGGTGCCCGGCGTCACGAAGGCGAGCTGGTAGGCCGCCATGACGATGACCGACCCCATCGCGGACATGCTGACCCGCATCCGCAACGCCAACTCGGCCATGTTCGACACCGTGCGCATGCCCGGCTCCAAGCTCAAGGTGTCGCTGGCGGAGATCCTCGAGCGCGAGGGCTTCATCGCGGGCTACAAGGTCGAGCCCAACACCGGCAAGCCCGGCACGACGCTCGAGATCACCATGAAGTACTCCGGTGACCGCACCCGCACCATCGCGGGGATCAAGCGTGTGTCCAAGCCCGGCCTACGCATTTACGCCCGGGCCGACGGCATGCCGCGCGTCCTCGGCGGCATGGGCGTGGCCGTGGTCTCCACCAGCCAGGGGCTCCTGACCGACCGCGAGGCGCGGCGCAAGCACCTGGGCGGGGAGGTGCTCTGCCATGTCTGGTAGTGCCCTCGCCAGTGCCCACGCCAGCGCCCGCGCCCGCGCCAACGCGAGCAGAGGGGAGGCCTGATGTCGCGCGTCGGACGTGCACCCATCGCCGTCCCCTCCTCCGTCACCGTGACACTGAGCGGGGCGACGGTCAACGTGAAGGGGCCCCAGGGCTCCCTCGAGCGCCAGCTCCCCGAAGGCATCTCCATCGCCCAGGAGGGCGACACCCTCGTGGTCACCCGGCCCGACGACGAGCGGCGCCACCGCGCGCTGCACGGCTTGTCGCGCTCCCTCGTCGCCAACATGGTCTCGGGCGTCACCGACGGCTTCACCAAGGAGCTCGAGATCGTCGGTGTTGGCTACCGGGCCACCGCCAAGGGTGCCAGCGAGCTCGAGCTGGCGCTTGGCTTCTCGCACCCGGTGGTCGTCGACGCCCCCGAGGGCATCACCTTCGAGGTGCCGGTGCCGACCCGGATCATCGTGAAGGGCATCGACAAGGAGAAGGTGGGCCAGGTGGCCGCCGACATCCGCAAGCTGCGCAAGCCCGAGCCCTACAAGGGCAAGGGTGTGCGCTACGCCGGCGAGCGAGTGCTGCGCAAGGCTGGAAAGGCGGCGAAGTAATGGCACGCACGAGCGACCGCAGCCGGCTCCGCCTCCGGCGTCACAACCGCGTCCGCACGACGGTCAGCGGTACGGCGGAGCGTCCCCGCCTGGCCGTGCACCGGTCCAACCGGCACATCTCGGCCCAGCTCATCGACGACGCCACCGGCCGCACCCTGGTCGCCGCCTCGTCGGTCGAGCCGGACCTGCGCGGGTCTTTGGGCAAGGGTGGCGGCAGTAACGTAACGGGCGCAGAGTCGGTTGGTCGCCTGCTTGGAACCAGGGCCAAGGCGGCTGGGATCACGAAGGTGGTGTTCGACCGTGGGGGCTTCGTGTACCACGGGCGTGTCGCTCATCTCGCAGACGCGGCACGGGCCGAGGGACTGGAGTTCTAAATCATGGTCGACACCCAATACGAAGAGCGCACCATCAAGGTGAACCGCGTCGCCAAGGTCGTGAAGGGCGGCCGACGCTTCTCCTTCGCCGCCCTCATGGTGGTCGGCGACGGCAACGGCAAGGTCGGCCTCGGCTACGGCAAGGCCAAGGAGGCCGGGCTGGCGGTGCAGAAGGGGATCGAAGAGGCGCGCAAGAACCTCTTCGAGGTTCCCCTGGCCGGGAGCACCATCGTGCACCCCGTCATCGGGGAGAGTGGCGCCGGCCGCGTCCTGCTCAAGCCGGCCGCTCCGGGCACCGGCGTCATCGCCGGCGGTGCGGCGCGCCACATCCTCGAGATGGCGGGCATCCGCGACATCCTGGCCAAGTCGCTCGGCTCCTCCAACGGGATCAACGTGGCCCATGCCACCATCGCGGGGCTCAAGCAGCTGCGCCGGCCCGACGACGTCGCCGCGCTGCGCGGCAAGGCGGCAGACGAGGTCACGCCCGGTGGTGTGCTGCGCGCCTACCGCGAGCGCAAGCGCGAGACCGACCTGTACGCGGCGGAGGCGCGCTGAGCATGGCGCCCCAAGCCAGTACCAAGAAGGTGGGGGAGGCCCGGCTGCACGTCACCCAGACGCGCTCGGCCATCGGGACCAAGCCCAAGCACCGCGGCACGCTGCGGGCTCTCGGCCTGCGCGGCATCGGCCAGTCCAACGACCTGCCGGACCGCCCCGAAATCCGAGGCATGCTGGCTCGGGTGCCACACCTGGTCAGCGTCGAGGAGGTGTCCGAGTGAAGCTCCACGATCTGGCGCCGCCCAAGGGCGCGACCACGGCCAAGCGCCGGGTCGGCCGCGGCACGGGCGGCAAGGGCCACAAGACGGCCGGCCGCGGGACCAAGGGCCAAAAGGCGCGCAACACCGTGCCGGTCGGCTTCGAAGGTGGCCAGCTCCCGCTCATGCAGCGGATCCCCAAGCTCAAGGGCTTCACCAACCCGTTCCGGGTGGCCTATACCCCGGTGAACCTGGCTGCGCTCGATGCGATCGAGGGCAGCGAGATCACGGTGGAGACCCTGGTCGAGGCCGGGTTGGCGCGGCCCAAGGCGCTGGTCAAGGTGCTCGGACAGGGCTCGATCTCCCGCCCGCTGAAGGTCTCCGCCCACGCGTTCTCCAAGTCGGCCGAGGCCGCCATCACCGCCGCCGGGGGTAGCGTCGAGAGGGTGCCCCTCCCGTTCGCCCACGGGCGTCCGCCCGCCTCCGGTAACGCCCTCATGAACCGGTGACCACGACGGGCACGCACTAGAGGAAGGGGCATGCTCTCCCGGCTCGCCAATATCTTCAGGGTTCCCGACCTTCGCAACAAGGTCGTCTTCACGCTCGCCATCATTGCCCTGTACCAGATCGGGGCCAACATCCCGGTGCCCGGAGTCAACTGGTCGCGCCTGCAGAGCCTGGAGAGCTCGGCCTCGTCCTCGGGCGTCTTGGGCTTCTTGAACCTCTTCAGCGGCGGCGCCCTCGTCCGCCTGGCCGTGTTCGGGCTCGGCGTCATGCCCTACATCACGAGCTCCATCATCATCCAGCTGCTCTCCACGGTGATCCCCAAGCTCGAGGAGTGGCGCGACCAGGGCGCGGTCGGCCAGAAGAAGATCACCCAGACGACCCGCTACCTGACCGTGGGGCTGGCCGTCATGCAGTCCTCGGGCCTGGTCTACGCCTTCCACGGGCACGACTCGGCCCTGCTCGGCACCAACATCGACCTCATCCCGACCTTCAACTGGCCGCTCGCCCTCTTCATGGTCCTCATCCTCACGGCGGGGACGGCGATGGTGATGTGGCTGGCCGAACTGATCACCCAGCGCGGCATCGGCCAGGGCATGTCGATCCTGATCTTCGCCAACGTGGTGGCGGCCATCCCCACCGGGTTCAAGGCCATCTTGGAGGAGGGGGGCAAGGTCAAGTTCGGGATCATCATCGCCATCTCGCTCATATTGCTGGTGTTCATCGTCTTCATGGACCAGGGCCAGCGACGCATACCCGTGACCTTCGCCGCGCCGCGTTGTGGGCAGACGCATGTACGGGGGCAGTTCGACCTACATCCCCCTCAAGGTCAACCAGTCCGGCGTGATCCCGATCATCTTCGCCAGCTCCGTGCTCTACATCCCGGTGCTGCTGTCGAACGTCGTCCCTTGGAACTGGTTCCAGAACTTCGTCCGCAACAGCCTCACGCCGACCAGCTTCTTCTACATCGCGGCCTATTTCCTCCTGATCGTGATGTTCACGTTCTTCTACGTCTATGTCGCCTTCGACCCGCACCAGCAGGCGGACCTCATCCGCAAGCAGGGCGGGTTCGTGCCCGGTATCCGTCCCGGCCCGCCCACCGAGCGGTACTTCGCGCACATCCTGAGCCGCATCACCGTCGTGGGCGCCGTCTTCTTGGGCTCGGTGGCCGTGGTGCCGTCGCTCCTCATGGCGCTCTGGCACCTGAACCGCTTCCCCTTCTACGGGACCACCCTGCTGATCTCGGTCGGCGTCGCCCTCGAGACGATGCGCCAGATCGACAGCCAGCTGATGATGCGCAACTACGAGGGTTTCCTCAAGTAGGGGCGTGTGATTCCCGGGGTCAGGCTCGTGGTCCTCGGCAAGCAGGGGGCCGGCAAGGGGACGCAGTGCGTGCGACTCTCCCACCACTACGTCGTGCCGCACGTCTCGACCGGCGACATGCTGCGCAGCGAGGTCAAGTCGCGGCACTTCAGTCGGCCAGCGCGCCCGTTTCTTGATGGACCAGGGAGAGCTCATCCCCGACGAGCTGGTCATGGAGATGGTGGGGGGCCGGCTGTCGGAGCGTGACACGACCGGGCGCGGCTTCGTGCTCGACGGCTGCCCGCGCACGACGGGCCAGGCCGAGTCGCTCGAGAAGATCGTCGAGCCCTTCGGGCTCGACATGGTGATCGACCTGCAGGTGTCGACCAACCTGGTCATGAAGCGACTGGCCTCTCGCCGTGTCTGCGTGGACTGCGGCGCCAACTACTCGACGGCGGCCCCGCCGCTGGCCAACTGGACCTGCGACGTCTGCGGCGGCGAAGTGATCCAGCGCGAGGACGACACCGAGGAGGCGATCGAGCGCCGCCTCAACCTCTACGAGGAGGAGACGGCGCCGCTGCTCGACTGGTACAAGGAGCGCGGCCTGCTGGTCGAGATCAACGGCACCGGCAACCCCGACGCCGTGACCCGGCGCGTGGTGGGGGCCATCGACACCCAGCGCCACAAGCTCAAGTGAGGCGCAACGAGACGGAGCTGGCCAAGATGCGCCGCGCCGGCAAGGTCGTGGCCGAGATGCACGAGGCCACCCGCGCCGCCGCCAAGCCCGGCGTGACCACCGCCGAGCTCGACCTGGTGGCGCGCGAGGTCCTGGACCGTCGGGGGGCCACCTCGAACTTCCTCGGCTACCACGGCTTCCCCGCCGTCATCTGCACGTCGCCCAACTCCATGATCGTGCACGGGATACCCGGCGGCTACGTCCTCGAGGAGGGCGACATCCTCTCCATCGACTGCGGGGCGATCATCGAGGGCTACCACGGCGATGCCGCCTTCACCATGGGCATCGGGACGATCTCCAAAGAGGCCCAGAAGCTGCTCGAGGTGACCGAGCGCAGCCTGTGGGCGGGCATCGAGCAGCTGCGCCAGGGCAACGCCCTCCACGAGGTGGGGCGGGCCGTCCAGGACGTGGCCGAGGCGGCCGGCTTTTCCGTGGTGCGTGAGTACGTCGGTCACGCCATCGGCACGGCCATGCACGAGCAGCCCCAGGTCCCGAACTATTGGCCCGGGAGCAGGGGCCCGACGCTCAAGACGGGCAACGTGTTCGCCATCGAGCCCATGGTCAACGTGGGGTCACCCGAGACCGTGCTGCTGGACGACAACTGGAGCGTGGTGACCGCGGACGGGAGCCTCTCCGCGCACTTCGAGCACACCATCGCCGTCACCGAAGACGGTCCCGAGGTCTTCACCGTCCCCTGGGTGCCCGGTTGACCCGAGTCGAACTAGCTCCGAACTAGCTCATTTTGGGGGACGGAACGTAGGCTCACCGGCGCCGGGTGACCCAACTGCTGCGCCTCGATGGGCGCGAGCCCGGCATTTCTGGTGGTGGGTGATGCAGAAGGGACCGTGACCGTGGTCGAGACAGCGGAGGAAAGGTCCCTCGAGCCGCTCGTCCTGCACGTGATCCCGAGCCCCGACGCCCGCGGGGGCCAACGCGAGGCCAGGGCACTGGCCGATTGGCTCGACGAGCCCGGCGTCCGCCGTCACCGCGTCCTGTCCCTGGTGGGCGGGCCCGAAGAGGGCGAGGGCCAGGTGGCGGTGGACTACGTCGTTGACGCGGGCGGAGCCGGCGCGGCGACCACCACCGTGGGCTTCGATCCCCGCCTGGTGCTGCGCCTGCGCCGCACCCTGGCCCGCCTGGATCCGGTTCTGCTCGTCGCCCACGGCGGCGAGCCCCTCAAGTTCCTCGTCGCCGCCCGCTTCCGGCGCCGCCCCTTGGCGTACTACGCCATCGGGACCCTCGCTCCCCAAGGTCAGCGCCCGCTGCGGCGCACGCTGTGGCGGTATCTGGCCCGCCGCCCCGACCTCGTGGTGGCCGAGGGGACCGAGGTGCTCGACGAGTGCCGCACGGTCCTGGGGGTGGCCGCGGCTCGCCTCGTGTTCGTACCCAACGGTCGCGATCCCGACGAGTTCCGCCCCGATCCCGACGCGGCACCCCGGCCCGAACCGGTGGTGACGTTCGTCGGTGCCCTCAACGCCCAGAAACGTCCCGACCGCTTCGTCGAGGTCGTCAGCGCCCTGCGGGCTCGTGGGCTCGGGCTGCGGGCCCAGGCCGTCGGGGACGGCCCGATGCGCGCCAGCCTCGAGCCGTCGGCCGCCGCCGCCGGCGTCGAGCTGCTCGGGGCCCGCCGGAACGTGGCCGAGATACTCCGGGGTACCGACGTCATGGTGTTCCCCAGCCTGCCCCGGGGGGAGGGGATGCCCGGCGTCCTCATCGAGGCCGGGCTGAGCGGCGTGCCGGTCGTGGCCACGGCCGCCCCGGGGGTGTCCAGCATCGTGGTCGACGGCGAGACGGGCGTGATCGTGGCCGTCGACGACCTCGATGCCATGGTGGACGCGGCCGCCGGCCTGATCGCCGATCCCCTCCGCCGCCAGACCATGGGTCACGAGGCGCGGCGGCGCTGTGTCGAGCGCTTCAGCATGGAGACCGTGGCCAACGGTTGGCGCACGGCTCTTTTGCCGCTGCTGGCCCGCCGCTGAGCCCTCGCCGGTTCCCCCGGACCCGGTCCGGAGGGTGGGCGGGGTCGCCACCAGGGCCAAAAGGGCCTCGGGGTGGAATTTCCCCCAGGATGCGGTAAGCTTTAGGGCTGCTCCGAGCACTGGTTCGCCCCTTGCGGGTCGAGCTGCCCGGTAGTCACGTCCGAATCCCGCCCGGTCCGGCCTCGCGCTCCCGGTGCGTTCGGACCCGAGAACGAGAACGAATCAGGAGAGAGTCACCTGCCCAAGCCCAAGGAAGATGCCATCGTGCTCGAAGGCACGGTGGTCGAGCCACTGCCCAATGCCATGTTCCGCGTCGAGTTGGAGAACGGACACAAGGTGCTGGCGCACAGTTCGGGGAAGATGCGGATGCACCGCATCCGGATTCTTCCGGGGGACAAGGTCCAGGTGGAGCTCACTCCGTACGACCTCAACCGGGGTCGTATCACCTATCGGTACAAGTAGAGATCAAGTGGGACGGAGAGTCCGATGAAGGTTCGGCCGAGCGTGAAGCCGATCTGTGAGAAGTGCAAGGTCATCCGGCGCCGTGGCGTCGTGCGGGTGATCTGTGACAACCCGCGCCACAAGCAGCGGCAGGGCTAGGGAGAGGACGACACATGGCCCGTATTTCGGGGGTTGACATCCCGCGTGAGAAGCGACTCGAGATCGCGCTGACCTACATCTATGGCATCGGCCCGACGCTCTCGAAGCAGATCACCGACGCCGTCGACATCAGCCCGTCGACGCGCGTGCGTGATCTGACCGACGAGGAAGTGGCCAAGCTGCGCGCCTACATCGACGACAGCTTCCGGGTCGAGGGTGACCTGCGCCGTGACGTCTCCCAGGACATCAAGCGCAAGATGGAGATCAACTGCTACCAGGGCGTGCGGCACCGCAAGGGGCTGCCCGTCCACGGCCAGCGCACCCACACCAACGCCCGCACCCGCAAGGGCCCCAAGAAGACGGTGGCCGGGAAGAAGAAGGTGAAGAAGTAGTGCCCAAGTCCGCCAAGCCCGGTCAGCGCCGCCCGCGCCGCAAGGAGCGCAAGAACGTCGCCTACGGCGTCGCCCACATCAAGAGCTCGTTCAACAACACGATCGTGTCCATCGCCGACCCCGAGGGCAACGTCCTCGCCTGGGCGTCGGCCGGCAATGTCGGCTTCAAGGGCTCGCGCAAGTCCACCCCGTTCGCGGCGCAGCTGGCCGCCGAGTCCTGCGCCAAGCGCGCCATGGAGCACGGCGTGAAGAAGGTCGACGTCTTGGTGCGCGGGCCCGGCTCGGGCCGCGAGACCGCCATCCGTTCGCTGGCCGCGGTCGGCATCGAGGTGGTCGGTATCAAGGACGTGACCCCGATCCCGCACAACGGCTGCCGCCCCAAGAAGCGGCGCCGGGTGTAGGCGTAGCAGGACGAGGAAGAGGAAGAGGAACCCACCCCATGGCTCGATACACCGGTCCCGTCTGCCGTCTTTGCCGGCGCGAGCGGACCAAGCTGTTCTTGAAGGGCGAGCGCTGCTACTCGCTCAAGTGCCCGGTCTCCGAAGCGGTCACCGACCGCCACAGCCGCGCCTACCCGCCAGGCGAGCACGGGCGCGACCGCATGCGCCAGGGTTCGGAGTACCTGGCCCAGCTGCGCGAGAAGCAGAAGGCGCGCCGGATCTACGGGATCTTGGAGAAGCAGTTCCGCAACATGTACGAGGAGGCGACCCGCCAGGGCGGGATCACCGGTGAGAACCTGCTGCGCAACCTCGAACTGCGGCTCGACAACGTCGTCTTCCGGGCCGGGTGGGGCGCCAGCCGGCGCCAGGCCCGCCAGTTCGTGCGGCACGGGCACGTGAACGTGAACGGCACACGCGTCACGATTCCGAGCTACCGCGTGCGCAAGGGCGACATCGTGACCCTGCGCGAGGCCACCCGCACCAACTTCTTGGTCCGCCGCAACATGGACACCCTGGAGCGCACCACGCCAGCCTGGCTCGAGTCAGCCGACTCGGGCTTCTCGGTGTCCGTCCTCAACCCCCCGCTGCGAGAGCACATCGACGAGCCCATCCAAGAGCAGCTCATCGTCGAGCTCTACTCGAAGTAGCCCCGCCCCCGATCCCCGCCCAACAGGAGTACCCGCCATGCTGATCATCCAACGGCCGACCGTCGAGGTCGTCGACGAAGAGGAGAACAACCGCCAGCGCTTCGCCGTCGGCCCGCTCGACCCGGGCTTCGGTACGACGCTGGGCAACTCCCTGCGCCGCACCCTGCTCTCGTCCATCCCCGGTGGCGCCGTGACCCAGCTGCGCTTCGACGAGGCGCTGCACGAGTTCACCACGCTGCCGGGGGTCAAAGAGGACGTCACCGACATCATCTTGAACCTCAAGGACCTCCTGGTCCGTGTGCACTCCGACGAGCCGGTCACGCTGCGCCTCGACGTGCGCGGCCCGGCGGACGCCACCGCGGCCGATCTGCAGCTGACGGCCGACGTCGAGATCCTGAACCCCGACCTGCACATCGCCTCCATCAACGCCAAGGGCCGCCTGGCCGTCGACGTCACGGTGGAGCGCGGGCGCGGCTACGCGTCGGCGGACAAGAACAAGCGGTCCTCGACCATCGGCGTCATCCCGATCGACTCGATCTTCTCGCCGGTGCACCGCGTCACCTTCGACATCGAGCCGGTGCGTGTCGAGCAGTCGACCAACTACGACCGCCTGGTGCTCGACATCGAGACGGACGGGACGATCTCTCCGCGCGAGGCGCTCGCGTCGGCGGGTGACACCCTGCGCAACCTGGTCTCGCTGGTGGCCGACCTCGAGGAGGCGCCGCAGGGCCTCGAGCTCGGTGACACCGGGACCGCCTCCAGCGGCTCGCCGGATCTCGACCTGCGCATCGAGGAACTCGACCTCTCCGAGCGTCCGCGCAACTGCCTCAAGCGCGCCCAGATCAACACGATCGGCGAGCTGGTCGAGCGCACCATGGAGGACCTGCTCGCCATCACCAACTTCGGCCAGAAGTCGGCGGACGAGGTCGTCCAGCGCCTGGACGAGCGCGGGCTGTCGCTGCGCACGAGGGACTAAGGACGATGCAGGCAACCCCCAAACGCGGCCGCCGCTTCGGCGGGTCGCCGTCGCACCAGAAGGCGATGATTGGCAACCTCGTCGCCTCGCTGGTGGCGGCCGAGTCGCTGGTGACCACCGAGGCCAAGGCAAAGGCCCTGCGACCGGTCGCCGAGAAGTGCGTGACCGCGGCGCGCAAGGGCGGCCTCGCCAACCACCGCAACGTCGTCGCCCTCATCCGCGACAAGGACATGGCACACAAGCTCTTCGAGGAGATCGGCCCGCGCTATGTGGACCGCCCCGGCGGCTACACGCGCATCTTGAAACTTGGCCCGCGCCCCGGTGACAACGCGCCGATGGCGCGAATCGAGTTCGTCTAGGGGTGGAGCACCCTGCCGGCGCTGCCACGCAGCGCTGGAGGCTCCTCATCGCCTATGACGGTGCCGCCTTCCGCGGCTTCGCCGTCCAGCCCGAGGTCCCGACGGTGGCCGGCGCGTTGCGCCTGGCCCTCGAGCGCACGGCTCGCCTGAAAGAACCGCCGTCGCTCACCTGCGCCGGCCGCACCGACGCCGGGGTGCACGCGCGGGGCCAGGTGGTCCACGTCGACCTCCCGCCCATCGCCTACGACGGCATCGGCCTCGCCCGCGCCCTCAACCGCCAGCTGGCCCCCGCGGTCGTGGTGCGCCGGGCCGAGGAGGTCGGCGACGACTTCGACGCCCGCCGCTCGGCCGCCGCACGGACCTACCGCTACCTGGTGTGGAACGCGCCCGCGCCCGACCCGCTCTTCGCCCGCATTGCCTGGCACGTCCGTGACCCCCTCGACCTCGTCGCCATGCGCACCGCCTCCGACGTGCTGCTCGGCCGTCACGACTTCCGGTCCTTTTGCCGGCGCCCGCCTGGGACCGACCCTGCCGAGCCGATGGTCCGCAACGTGCTGCGAGCCCGCTGGCGGGTGGACGACGGCCCCGAGGCGGCAGACGCCGGCGGCGACGGGCCCACCGACGCGCCCGGCGCCCGCCTCCTCCGCTTCGAGATCGCCGCCAATTCCTTCTGCCACCAGATGGTGCGCTCGCTCGTGGCGAGCCTGGTCGAGGTGGGACGGGGCAAGGAGACGGCGGCCGGGCTCATGGAACGGCTGCGTGCCGCCTCCCGCCACTTGATGCCCGATCCGGCACCGCCCGAGGGTCTGTGCCTGGTCTCGGTCGACTACGGGAACGAGCCCACCGGGCCCGGCTGAGCGGTTCAGGTCGAGGCCGCCGGGTCGGGCGCGGGCAGAACCGGGAGGCGGGCTGCCCAATGCCCTGGACCGCCGCGGCTTGCTGCCCCTGTTCGGAGGCCCTATCCTGGTACGTCGGCTCTCGGCTCCCCGGGAGTCCCTGCGCACCGCTTCGTCGGTGTGCTCGCCCACCACGCGGAATGCGAAAGATCGGTCTTGTGCGCACATTTTCACCGAAGGTCACCGAGATCCAGCGAACCTGGTACGTGGTCGACGCCGAGGGCCTCGTGCTCGGGCGCCTGGCCTCCTCGGTGGCCGCCATCCTGCGCGGCAAGCACCGTCCCTACTTCGCCCCCCACGTCGATACGGGCGACCACGTCATCGTGGTCAACGCCGAGCGGATCGTCCTCACCTCGGACAAGGCCGACGCCAAGATGGCCTACCGCCACAGCGGCTACCCCGGCGGCCTGCGCGCCACCAGCTACGCAACGCTCCTCGAGGACCAGCCGGCGGAGCTGATCCGGCGCTCGGTCCGGGGCATGCTCCCCAAGAACACCCTGGGCCGCCAGCAGCTGAGCAAGCTGCAGGTCTACGCCGGCCCTGATCATCCGCACGCGGCCCAGAAGCCAGAGCCGCTCGAGCTGCCCCAGGCCCGCCGGGCCGGCTGAGCACGCGCACCAGGAAGGACATCACCCACGCCATGCCCGCACCACTGAGCCAGACGACCGGCCGCCGCAAGCAGGCGGTGGCCCGCGTCCGCTTCCGCCCCGGCCAGGGCGCCATCACGGTCAACAAGCAGCCGATCGAGAAGTACTTCACCTCGGCGACGCACCGCATGCTGGTGACCGAGCCGCTGCGCGTGACGAACACGGCGGAGTCCTACGACATCGACGCGACCATCGACGGCGGCGGGATCTCGGGTCAGGCCGGCGCCATGCGGCTCGGCATCGCCCGCAGCCTGTGCGAGGTCGACGCCGAGCTGCGCGGCGCGCTCAAGCGCGCCGGCCTTCTCACCCGCGACGCCCGCGAGAAGGAGTCGAAGAAGTACGGCCTGAAGAAGGCCCGCAAGGCGCCGCAGTACTCCAAGCGGTAACCGCAGGACTGCGATGCCGCCGGCCCGCTTCGGTACCGATGGCGTGCGCGGGGTTGCCAACGAGGAGCTGACCGCCGAGCTGGCGCTGGCCCTCGGGCGCGCCGCCGCCCGCGTGCTTCCCGCCCCCACGTTCGTGGTCGGGCGCGACACCCGACGTTCAGGCCCGCTGCTCCAGGCCGCCTTCTCCGCCGGCCTGGCGGCGGAAGGGGCCGACGTCGTCGACCTCGGCGTGCTCCCCACCCCCGGCGTCGCCGCGGTGGCCGTGCAACGCAAGGCACCCGGCGCCGTCATCTCGGCGTCGCACAACCCCTTCGGCGACAACGGCATCAAGCTCTTCAGCCTGCTGGGGACGAAGCTGCCCACCGACGTCGAGAGGGAGATCGAGCGCGAGCTCGAGGCGATCATGTCGGATCCGGAGCGGCCGCCCCGTCGTCCCACCGGACACGGTGTTGGGGTCATCACCGTCGATCCGGACGCGGTGGCGCACTACGAGGACCATCTCGTCGACACCATCGAGGGGAGGCGGCTGGACGGGCTGCGCGTCGTCATCGACTGCGCCAACGGCGCCGCGAGCGTCGTCGCGCCCCGCGTCCTCGCCGAGCTCGGCGCGGCGGTGACCGCCCTGCACATCGCGCCCGACGGCGCCAACATCAACGACAAGTGCGGGTCGACCGACCCGACCGAGCTGGCCCACGCCGTCGTTGCGCACGAGGCCGACCTCGGGCTCGCCTTCGACGGCGACGCCGACCGGGTCATCGCGGTCGACCAGAGCGGCAGCGTCGTCGACGGTGACGTCCTGCTGGCGCTCTTCGCACTCGACCTGGCCGAGCGGGGGCGCCTCAGCGGCAACACCGTGGCGGTCACGGTGATGACCAACCTCGGCTTCCGCCTCGCCATGGAGGCCCGCGGCATCGCGGTGCGCGAGACGGACGTGGGGGACCGTCACGTCCTGGCCGCGCTCGACGCCGACGGGCTGAGCCTCGGGGGCGAGCAGTCGGGACACATCATCTTCCGGTCGCTGTCGACGACCGGCGACGGCATCCTCACCGGCATCGCGCTGGGCGACCTCGTCCTGCGCGCCGGCCGCTCCCTGGCCGAGTTGTCGGCCGGGCTGGTGGAGCGGGTGCCCCAGTGCCTCGTCAACGTCCCCATACCCCAGCCCGAGCGCCTGGCCGACTGCGCCGAGGTCTGGGAGGCGGTGGTCAAGGCGGAGGCCGAGCTCGGTCACGACGGCCGCGTGCTGCTGCGGCCGAGCGGCACCGAGCCGCTCGTGCGCGTCATGGTCGAGGCGCGTCTCGAAGCGCAGGCCACCACGATCGCGTCGCGTCTGGCCGGCGTGGTGGCGATCGCCCTCGCTCAGGTGGAGCCGCAGGCGCCCAGGTAGGGGTGAGCTGCCGGCCCCCAAGGAAGCGCAGGTAGCCTGGGTCACCATGTGCGGCATCATCGGCGTCACCGGCGAGGCCGACGCCATCCCGCTCCTCCTCTCTGCCCTGCACCAGCTCGAGTACAGGGGCTACGACTCGGCAGGTGTGGCCCTGGTGACCGACGGCGCCATCTGGCGGGCTCGCAAGGCCCGGGCCAAGCCGGTCCCCGGCATCGACACCCCTTCCCCGGTGACCGAGCTCGCCACCCTGACTGCCGGCGCCCCCCAGTCCGGCACGCACGCGGCCATCGGCCACACCCGCTGGGCCACCCACGGCCACCCGACCGACGACAACGCCCACCCCCACCTCGACTGCACCGGTCGCCTCGCCCTCATCCACAACGGCATCATCGAGAACTACCTCGAGCTCAAGGCCGGCTTGGAGAGCAAGGGACATACGTTCACCTCGGACACGGACACCGAGGTCATGGCCCACCTCATTGAAGAGAACCTCGCCAACGACCCCGACGCCGGCCTGGCCGAGGCCACCCGCCGCATGCTCCGGGGGGTGCGCGGCGCCTTCTCCATCGCGGTCGTGCACGCCGACGAGCCCGACACGCTCGTCGCCGCCCGGCGCTCCACCCCGCTCGTCTTCGGGCTCCACGACGGCGCCGCGCTCCTCGCCTCCGACATTCCCGCCCTCATCGGCCACACCACACAGGTCTTCGCTCTGGGCGACGACGAGCTGGCCGTCCTCACGCCCGGGCATGCCACCGTCACCACCCTCGACGGCGCGCCGGTGACGCCTGAGCCCCTCACCATCACCTGGAACCTCGAGGCGGCGCAGAAGGGTGGCTACGACGACTTCATGTCGAAAGAGATCCACGAGCAGCCCGAAGCCATCGCCAACACGCTGCTCGGGCGCCGCGCGCTCATCAGCGCCGTGGCGCTCGACGAGATGCGCATCCCCGACGACGCCCTGCGCTCCATCGACAAGGTCTTCATCGTCGCCTGCGGCTCCAGCTACCACGCCGCCCTCATGGCCAAGTACGCCATCGAACGGTGGGTGAGGGTGCCCACGGAGGTCGACATCGCATCGGAGTTCCGCTACCGCGACCCCGTGGTCAACGAACGCACGCTCTTCGTCGGCGTCTCCCAGTCGGGTGAGACCCTCGATACGTCAGAGGCCCAGCGCGAGGCGGCCCGCCTCGGCGCCAAGATCCTGGTCGTGTGCAACGTGGTCGACTCCTCCATGGCCCGCGCCGCCGACGGCGTCCTCTACACGAGGGCCGGCCCCGAAATCGGCGTGGCGTCAACGAAGTGCCACCTGGCACAGATCGTGATGCTCGAGGTGCTCGGCCTGTACCTGGCCCAGGTCAAGGGTTCGCTGCCGGCGCCCGAGATCGACCGCGTGCTCACCGAGATGGAGACGCTGCCCGGGCTCGTGACCGAGACACTGGCGAGGGCGGGTGACGTCGACGACGTGGCCGCCAAGCTGACCGACGCCCGCGACTTCTTCTTCCTCGGTCGCCAGATCGGCTTCCCGGTCGCGCTGGAGGGCGCGCTCAAGCTGAAGGAGCTGGCGTATCTGCGGGCCGAGGGATATCCCGGCGGGGAGCTCAAGCATGGGCCGATCGCGCTCATCGAGCCGGGCACCGTCGTCGTCGGGATTGCCACGAGGAACCCGCTGTGGGAGAAGATGATGTCGAACATCTCCGAAGTGCGCAGCCGTGGCGCCACCGTGGTGCTGCTCGCCGAAGACGGCGACGAGGAGTCGGCGGCCGCGGCGGACCACGTGCTGTGGGTCCCGCCCACGCACCCCTTGCTGTCGCCCGTGGTTGGCGTCGTGCCGCTGCAGCAGCTGGCCTACCGGCTGGCCCGCCTGCACGGGCACGATCCCGACCGACCCCGCAACCTCGCCAAGACGGTGACCGTCGAGTGAGGACAGGCGTCTCCGCCGGCATCGTCGGCGTGGGTGTCGACGCTGTGGATGTCGCGCGGTTTCGCCGCGTGCTGGCGCGCCGCCCCCTCTTCGCGGCGCGCTGTTTCACCGAGGGTGAGCGCGCCGACGCGCGCGGCTCGGCCGACGAGGCCCAGAGCCTGGCGGCGCGCTTTGCCGCCAAGGAGGCCGTCATGAAGGCGCTCGGCAGCGGCATCGGCGCCTTCGCGCTGACCGACGTGGAGGTGTGCCGGACGGCGGGCACGGGGTCAACCCGCAACAAGCCCTATCTGGCGCTGCACGGTGTCGCCGCCGAACTGGCCGGTTCCGAGGGCGCGCGCACCTTCCACCTCTCGCTCACCCACACCGACGACGTCGCCATCGCCTTCGTCGTCGCCGAGCAGTCCCCGTCGTGCGCGCCGTCCTGACCCGCGACGAGATGCGGGCGGCTGACGCCGCTGCGCTCGAGTTCGCGTCGCACGAGACCCTGGTCAGACGGGCCGGCACCGCGGTGGCCCACGCCGCGCTCGGCCTTCTCGGCGGCTCCTACGGCCGCCGGGTCGTGGTCGTGGCCGGCAAGGGCAGCAACGGGGCCGACGGCCGGGTGGCTGCAGACGTCCTGGCCCGGCGCGGGGCGCGGGTGCTCGTCGTCGAGGCGGAGGAGGCGACGGCGGACACCGTGTTGCCTGCGTGCGACCTCGTGATCGACGGCGCGTACGGCACCGGCTTCCGCGGGTCGTACGACGCGCCAGGCCTGCCCGCCGGTGCGCGGGTGCTCGCCATCGACATCCCCTCCGGGGTCGACGCCGACTCGGGCGACGCGCCGGGCGACGCGGTCGAGGCCGAAGAGACGGTCACGTTCGCCGCGTACAAGCCCGGCCTGCTCCAAGGCGACGGCGAGCGCCTGAGTGGCCGCGTCGAGGTGGCCGACATTGGCATCGCGTTCGACGTGCCCAAGGCCATGCTCGTCGAGGATTCCGACGTCGCTGCGCTGGTGCCGCGGCGTGGACGCGACGGCAACAAGTGGACGCACGCCGTCGGCGTGGCGGCCGGCTCGGCCGGCATGGAGGGTGCGGCCGTGCTGTGCACCCGTGGGGCGATGGCTGCCGGTGCGGGCATGATCCGGCTGGGATCGCCGGGCGACCCGAGCGCGGCCTGGCCGACCGAGGCCGTGCGCATGCACCTGCCCGCCCAAGGGTGGGCACGGGCGTTCTTGGACGCGACGGCCAAGTGCAAGGCGGTGGTCATCGGACCGGGCCTGGGCACCGGGGACGCCGTGGCCGAAGAGATCCGGTCCGTGATCGCCGCCATCGGTGTGCCGCTGGTGATCGACGCCGACGCGCTGACCGCGCTCGGCGACACGGGTGCGGCGCGCACGTTGCTGTCGAAGCGCAGCGCGCCGAGCGTGCTCACGCCCCACGACGGCGAGTACGCCCGCATCGCCGGCTCGATGCCGGGGCCCGACCGTCTCGCGGCGTCCCGCGGGCTCGCGTCGGCAACGGGCGCCGTCGTCTTGTTGAAGGGCCCACTGACCGCCGTCGCGGCGCCCGACGCGCTGCGGACGCCCGACGTCTTGTTGGCCGGGGCCGGCGTCCCCGCCCTCGCCACCGCGGGGAGCGGCGACGTGTTGTCCGGGGTCATCGGCGCGTTGTGCGCCCGCGGCGTGGATCCGCTGGAGGCGGCCGCGCTCGGGGCCCACATCCACGGGCGGGCCGCTCAGCTGGGCCCACCCGAAGGACTCGTCGCGGGCGATTTGCCGTCTCTGCTGGCCCGGGTCTTGAGCGCCCTCGAGGACGGATCCGACCGCGCCGGCGAGGGTGGCGGTGGCTGAGGGCGCGCCGATGCGGCTGGTCGCTCCCGTGCCCGACGATGCCGACGACGCAGCGACGATGGCTCAGGGGCGATCGCGCCCCACCTGGGCGGAGATCGACCTGGCGGCGGTCGCCCACAACGCCCGGGTGCTGGCGCGGCTCGCCGCGCCAGCCGAGCTCTGCGCGGTGGTCAAAGCTCACGGGTACGGGCACGGGGGCCCGGCTGTGGCCAAGGCCGCGCTGGCCGGGGCGCGGGGCGCCTGGCGGTCGCGCTGGTCGACGAGGGTAGGGAGCTACGGGAGCACGGCGTCACCGCGCCCGTCCTGTTGCTGAGCGAGTGCGGCCCCGAGGCGGCCGCCAGTGCGCTCGAACACGGGCTCACGCCGACGCTGTATTCGAGCGAAGGGATCGCGGCGTTCGCCGCTGCGGCGCGGCTGACCGGCC
Organism: uncultured Acidimicrobiaceae bacterium; assembly: GCA_963744935.1. Taxonomy (GTDB): domain Bacteria; phylum Actinomycetota; class Acidimicrobiia; order Acidimicrobiales; family RAAP-2; genus Bog-473. The sequence goes on along the minus strand of CAVUVM010000012.1, from coordinate 562,461 downwards.
GACGCGTCGCCGTCCACGTGAAGGTGGACACCGGCATGCACCGGGTGGGTGCCGCGCCCGAGGACCTCGTCGCGGTGGTCTCGGCGGTCGTACGCGAGCCCATGCTCGAGCTCGAAGGGGTCTGGACCCACCTCCCCGTCGCCGACGGCGACCAGGACGAGGACCGTGCGTACACGGAGCGCCAGCTCGAGCTGTTCGACCGCCTGATCGCGGAGCTGAGCGCTGCCGGCATCAGCGTGCCGGTGCTGCACGCGGCCAACACCGCGGGCGCGATCGCCTTCCCCGCCGCGCGCCACGATCTGGTGCGCTGCGGCCTCGGCCTCTACGGGTACCTGCCGGGCACGGCGGGGGGTGCCGTGGGCGCTGCCTTCGCCACACAGACGGGCGGCGAGGCGCTGCGGCCCGCCATGGCGCTCAAGGCGCGCGTCGTGGCCGTGCGCACGCTCGACGCCGGTGAACGTCCCTCCTATGGCCGGTTGCGGCCACTCCCGGCACGCTCTGTCGTGGCCACGGTGCCCATCGGCTACGCCGACGGCGTGCCCCGCGCCCTGTTCGATCGGGGCTACGACGTGTTGATCCGAGGGGTGCGCCGGCCACTGGCAGGAATGGTGACGATGGACCAGATCGTGGTCGATTGCGGCGACGACGACGCCGTGCAGCCGGGCGACGAGGTGGTGCTGCTCGGGCGACAGGGGAGCGAGACCATCACGGCGGACGACTGGGCGGCCATGCTGGGGACGATCAGCTACGAGGTGGTATGCGGCGTCGGCCCGCGCATGCCGCGCATCGTGGTCAACCGCTCCGACGTACCCGGTGGCTGACGTCGAGGCCCTCGAGCACCTGCGGGTCACCGCGTCGACCTGCACCCGTTGCCCGCTGGCGAAGGGGCGGACCCAAGTTGTCTTCGGCGTCGGGTCGCCGACGGCCGACCTGCTGTTCGTGGGCGAAGGGCCCGGCCGCGAGGAGGACCTGGCCGGCGAGCCCTTCGTCGGCCGTTCCGGCAAGCTGCTCGATCGCCTCATGTGGGAGGAGATCGGCCTGACCCGCGCCGAGTGCTACATCGCCAACGTCGTCAAGTGCCGCCCACCGCAGAACCGCGATCCGGCGCCCGGCGAGATCGAAGCGTGTCGTCCGTATCTCGAGGAGCAGATCGAGCTGATCGACCCGAGGGTCATCGTCACCTTGGGGAACTTCGCCACCAAGCTCCTCCTCGAGAGCACACGGGGCATCCGCGAGCTGCGCGGCCAGGTCTTCGAGCGGGGCCGTGCCTTCCTCGTGCCGACGTACCACCCGGCCTATGTGCTGCGGGCCGGGGGCGAAGCCATGGCCGAGATGCGGGCGGACTTCGTGCGGGCCAAGCGGCTCATGGCGCCGGCGCACCCGTGAGCTGGCCCCTGCGACGCGCCACGGCGTCTCCCGCGGAGACCCGGGAACTGGCCGGCCGCCTCGCCGGCCTGTGCCGGGCCGGCGACGTCGTGCTCCTGGTGGGCGACCTCGGAGCCGGCAAGACCGTCTTCGCCCAGGGCTTCGCGGCCGCGCTGGGGGTGGCCGGGCCGGTGACCAGCCCGACGTTCGCGCTGGTGCGTCAGTACCGCTGCGGGCCCGACGCCGCGGTCGCTCAGCTCATCCACGTCGACGTGTACCGCACTGCTTCTGTGGCCGAGGTCGCCGATCTCGCCGTGGCCGAGCTGGTGGAAGAGAATGCCGTCGCCCTCGTCGAGTGGGGGGACCTCGCCATCGGAGTCCTCGGGCAGAGCGCACTCGAGGTCACCCTCGTCGCTCCCGACGCGTCTGGCGCGCCGACCCGGCGCGAGCTCTCGATCGCCGGGCGGGGGAACTGGGAGCGCCGGGCCGCCGAGGTGGACGCGGCCCTCGGGCGGAACGCGGCGTGAACGCGAACGGGCGAGCGGGCGCTGGCGCTGGCACTGGCCCTCTGGCGCCGGCGGTGGTCGCCATCGAGACGGCGACCGAGACGGTGGGCGTCGCCGTGCGGACGCCGGCAGGTGTCGAGGCGGAGTTCGCACTGACCGGCCGCCGCCGCCACGTAGAGACCCTCACGCCCGCGCTCGAGCACCTGCTGAGCCAGGTCGACCTGGTTCCGGGCGACCTCGGCGCGGTCGCTGTCGATGTCGGGCCCGGGCTCTTCACCGGGCTGCGCGTCGGGGTGGCGGCCGCCAAAGCCCTGGCCCAATCGCTGGGCATCGGGGTGCTCACCGCGACCAGCCTGGACATCCTCACCGCGGCGGCCGCGGAGTCGGGGCAGCGCGGCCTGGTCCTCGCCTGCGTGGACGCCCGCCGCGGGGAAGTATTCGCCTCGGTGCGCGAGCTCGACTCTCGCGGAACGGCTGCGGGCGAGCGCATTCCACCCGGCCTCTTCACACCGGGCGATCTGGCGAACGCGCTCGATGGTCTCGGGGGCGGACGCGTGCTCGCCGTCGGCGACGGCGCACAGCGTTACGACGCCGTGCTCGCCGCGGTCAACGGCGTGGAGGTGGTGTCGCCGGGCTTGGGGTTTCCACCACCTGCGGTGCTGCTCCGGCTCGCAATTGCGAACCTCCTCGCGGGAAAATCGCCAGACGAGCCCGCTTCGGTCGTTCCACTGTACATACGTGAGGCGGACGCACGGAGCAACTTTGCGCGGGCGGATCGGTCCGTGAGGTTGAGGTAATGCCATGGTGACACTGCGCATCGAGAAGCTCCGGCGTCGAGACCTGCGCCAGCTGTTGCGCATCGAGAGCGTCGTCTTTCCCGAACCGTGGTCTCCGGCCGTCTTCAACTCAGAGCTCGCGTTGCGCCGAGGGCGGCTCTACCGAGCCGCGTGGGTCGGCGACGAGATGGCCGGCTACATCGGGTTCATGATGGTCGACGACGAAGCGCACATGACGACCATCGCGACGGCGCCGGGCTTCCAGCGCGCCGGCGTGGCCACCACGATGATCGTGGACAGCATCCGCACGCTGCGCGCCGGTGGCATCAAGCACATCTCCTTGGAGGTCGCCGCCAACAACACCGGGGCGCAAGCCCTCTACCGCCGCTTCGGGTTCGCCCCCGTCGCCGTGCGCAAGAACTACTACCCGGTCACGGGGCAGGACGCGCTGGTCATGTGGGTCTACGACGTGGACACCGAGGCCTACGCGGCGCGGCTCGACGACCTGGCGGCCCGCGGCGTCGCCGTCGAGGAGCGCGGGTCGCGCTGAGCCGCCGTGGGTCAGGGAAGCGGCGTGCCCACCGCCTCGATCTCCGCGGACATGAGGGACGAGACGACCGCCCCCATGGCGCGTACGCCGAAGTGGCTGCGGTCGACCTTGCCCAGCGCGCTGATGCGCACCAACCCGTCGCCCTGTGGGGTCGTTGCCGTCACCGAGAACACGGCCGGCGCCCACTGACCGTGCACGGTGAGCGTGCCACGGATCTCCCATGCGCCCTTGACGGGGACACCTCGGTGGAGGTGAACTCCATGCGCGGGTGCGTCGCGACCTCGAGCAGCTTGGGCCCCTTGACGTGGTCGTCACGTTTGGGGATCGAGGTTGCAAGGTGTCGGCCGACACCACGACCCTGGCGCTGGAGCGATCGAGAGGGGTGGCGACGGTGCATTCGCCGGACGCGATGCCCATCGTTCCTCGGACGGATGTGCGTCTGTGACAGGGGCACAATGACAGCAGCGCGGTTGTCCGGGTTCGCTCAGGCAGCCGCTGAGGTACACATAGACAATGCCGGATCTCGAAGATGTAGCTCGGATTGCGGCCGGGGACCATCATTTGGCCGTTTTCACGGTGGCCCGGCCCGACGGCAGCGTTCAGGCCTCCGTGGTGAGCGCCGGCGTCATCGCCGATCCGTTCGACGGGGCTCCAGGCGTCGCCGCCGTGCTGGGCGGAGGGACCCGCAAGCTCGAGCTGCTCCGCGAGCGCGGAATGGCAACAGTGGTGTTCAAGGTCGGTGGCGAGTGGGCCGCAGTGTGCGGCCCGGTTCGCCTGGTCGGCCCGGACGACGGCACCGATCTCGGCCTCGACGTGCCCGAGACCCTGCGCGCCGTGTTCCGTGCGGCGGGCGGGACGCACCAGGACTGGTCCGAGTTCGACCGCGTCATGGCGGCCGAACGGCGCTGTGCCGCCTTCGTGCGGGCGGAGCGGATCTCGTCGAACGCCGGCTGAGCCTGTACCCGTAGGGTGGAGCGCGTCGCGCGGGCCAGCGTCGTGGCTGTCGCCACCGCGACCCCAGCCACGAGAGCCATGAGAGGAGCCGTGCCGATGGAGAGAATCTCACTCGGGACCCAGGGCCTGGAAGTGTCACGTCAGGGACTGGGCTGCATGGGGATGTCCGACTTCTACGGGCCACGCGACGACGACGAGTCCATCGCCACCATCCACCGGGCGCTCGTGCTCGGCGTCACCCTCTTCGACACGTCCGACATGTACGGGCCCTACACGAACGAGCTGCTGGTCGGAAAGGCGTTGGCCGGACGCCGCGATGAGGCGGTGATCGCCACCAAATTCGGTATCGTGCGCGACGTCGACGACGCGGCCAAGCGAGCAATCAACGGCCGCCCCGAATACGTGCGCGAGAGCTGCGACGGCTCGCTCACCCGTCTCGGAGTCGACCACATCGATCTCTACTACCAGCACCGCGTGGACCCGGACACGCCGATCGAGGAGACGGTGGGCGCCATGGCCGAGCTCGTGGACCAGGGCAAGGTGCGCTACCTCGGCCTGTCCGAGGCCGCGCCGGCCACCATACGGCGGGCACACGCCGTGCACCCCATCTCCGCGCTGCAGACCGAGTACTCCTTGTGGTCGCGTGAGCCCGAGGCCGAGATCCTGCCTACGCTGCGCGAGCTCGGCATCGGGTTCGTCCCCTACAGCCCGCTCGGCCGGGGATTCCTCACCGGCACTCTGCGCTCGCTCGACGACCTCGACGGCTCCGACTTTCGCCGCCACCAGCCGCGCTTCCAGGGGGACAACTTCGCGCACAACGTCGCCATCGTCGAGGTCGTCGAGCAGCTGGCGCAGGCGAAGGGTTGCACCCCCGGCCAGATCGCCCTGGCGTTCGTGCACGCAGCGGGGCGAGACGTGGCGCCGATCCCGGGTACCAAGCGGCGCCGGTACCTCGAGGAGAACGTCGGTGCCCTCGACATCGAGCTGACCGAGGAGGAGTTGGCCGTGCTCGACACTGTCGGCGCGGCCCAAGGCGAGCGCTACGCCGACATGTCGCCGCTCAACCGCTAGCCGGGCGGCAGCCAGGGGTGCCCGTCGCAGCGTGCGCTGCGCGGTGCACAACTCAGGTACGTGTGCCTGTCTGGGCGCCCTGCAGGTCTTCTTTGGAGTACCACCGCAAGGGCTCGTGTGGCCACGGTTGGGGATTCATGTCTGCCACGGTGGGGCCACCTGGTCTTGCGTTGACCTTGTCCCATTGGCCCGAGTACACCGCATCGAGTGTCGGCAACCGGAGCGTCGCACCGAATTTCTTTGGGTTTGTCTCTTCGTAGACGACGTATCGACCGGCGGCATGGAGAACGGCTGCTCGTGTCGCTGCCTCCTCGCCATATTGAAAATGATGCGTGACAATTCCATCTGGTTCCCAATTGGTCGACTTATCGTGGCTGCTGACGCTGTGCGCTCCGTTCGAGCAATTCAGAAAATGGTGTCCGCGATCGAACCGTTGGAGCGGATGCTTGTGGTGATTGAACGCACAGTTGCCTTCTCGATCCAGTATGTAGCAATTGGGTTGGAAGTCCAGCGGATGAAATCCGCTGATGTATTCAGGTTTCCCGGTTGGAATATGGTTCAAGAAGGTCGAACCGACGACCCTGAATCGGCGGTCCAGCGTCAGGAGGTACTCCTTGACGGTGAGGCCATCAGGTCCTTCGGGGAATTCGTCATGGTCGAGGAACAGCCACCACACGTGTTGTGCGCCGGCACCAATGGATTGTTCCACCACGATGCCCTGCATCACAGCAGTAAGCAGACCCTCGTCGAACCATTCGGTCTCAACACGCTTGGCGAGTGTCGCGCCCGCAGCCTCCGCGCGTTCCAGCGTTTTGTCAGTGCTCCCGTTATCGAGTACGAACACCCTGTCGACTCCCTGTGCGAAGGCATTTTGCACCGAGCCGGAGATCATGTGCTCGTTGTTGTAGGCCTTGAAGAGGGCGAACAGAAGGAACTCGCCTGGCTCTAGTGGCTCTGGATCAGACGGGTTCTTGCGATAGTAGTGCGGCCCCCAGGCGCTAACGCCGGTTCCGAATATTCTGACACCCAGTCGACTCCGCACGATGTGGGCCCTCGCCCACCCTTGCGCATCCGTTATCTGAGGCAGTTCGTCCGGACCTTCTTCTGGTTCGGGGAATGCAAAAGGACTATTCAACAGAGTTCTCCTCGTAGAGAGTCAGGCCTTCAGCATCCTCGTGGAAAAAGGCCGACTCCGGACCGGGCATCCTGCCCATGAGGCCCGCCGCGCACTCTACTGCCCGAGTGTCGCGGGCGCCGGTGGAACCCCGTGGAGGACGTCGTGCCAACGGTGGCCATGGCGGCGTGCAGCGGGCGCTGGCCCACAAGGTGCCGCTGGTCGTCGCCGGCGACAGCGAGGACAAGTCCGAGGCCGCCGTCCGGATAGCTGTGTTCCGCGCGGCGGGCGGGACGCACCAGGACTGGCCCGAGTTCGACAGCGTCATGGCGGCCGAGCGGCGCTGTGCCGCTTTCGTGCGGGCGGAGCGGATCTCGTCGAACGCCGGCTGAGCCTCACCCGTAGGGTGGAGCGCGTCGAGCGACGACCAGCTTCGTCACTGTGGCCACCGCGACCAGCTATGAAAGCCACGAGAGGAGCCGCACCGATGGAGAGAATCCCGCTCGGGAACCAGGGCCTGGAGGTGTCGCGCGCTTGCCTTCGTGCGCGCGGCGGGACGGGACGTCGCGCCCATTCCGGGGACCAGCGGTGCCGCTACCTCGGAGAGGACCTGGTGGTACTCGACGTCGAGCTGACCGAGGAGGACCTGGTGGTACTCGACGCGGTGGCGCAGGCGAACGGCGACCACTATGCCGATATGTCCCCGGTCAACGGGTGAGATGTGCGTGTGCCTTCAGATTCGAAGGAATAGGCGTCTGGACGATTTGGGCCGGCGGCCAGCATCCGGCGCTGCATCAGCAATCGCGGGCAACGGCTCAGAGGGTGGCGCCGTTCAACCTGTCGGAGCACCTCAGTGGCTGGTGGCCCGCTTGAGCCATGACGCGAACCTGAACGTTCGCGAAGCTTGCAATTCGCGCAGCCTTAGCCACGTCTCGAATTCCGCAAGCTCGTACCGTCGGAACAGAGCGAGGCAATCTTCGACCCACAGTGGCGGTTCGGGCAGGGATTCGGGAGTCCACGCGCCATGGATGCCGACACGAGAGACGAGTCGTTCGAAGACTTGATGCTGAACCGTTGCCAAGTCGGAGTACTCGTCTTCCTGCAATTGATGGTGGCGCAGACCCGGGTCGAGCCGTCTCGAAGCGAGTTCCTGCGCCTCAGGGGACACGTCAATGTCGACTGTGTTGAGAAATTTGACGATCGTTGACGTTGTTGCGATCGGATCAGAAAGCATCTGGTCGTACTCCAGGACCAGAGTCGGCAAGCCACGCAAACCCAGTGACGCCGATCGCACATACCGATCCCAGAGCGCAAGACCAAGAGACATTGGCAGTTCATCTCGAGCATGTAAGGAGCGGGCAACTGCGAGTGGATCGCGCAGAACAAAGAGCGCGGCCATTGGCACGGGCAGTGCCTTGCGCCAAAAGCCGAGCGTGAGGCACATCCGGGGATCCTTTACCACCAGTGGTGTTCCGGAGTATGTCTCCGTGTACCACCTCCCTGCGTTCGCCACTCTCTTCTCGTAGTTGAGCGTGTCATCCCACTCAAGAGTGACGGGTGGAGGTCCAAACGTCGTGCCACCGACTGCACGCAAAAGGCGTACGTTGAGCCACAGGACGGTGTTGCTTTCCCAATGGCCTCGCTCGTTGTCAACCGACGCTGGAACGAGATCGTCCGGAGGGCCTGCTGCAAGTCCGAGGTCGACTAAGAGCCCCGCGGTAGCCGACGTTCCGCTGCGACCCATGCCTATGACCGCAACACAAGGAGGCATCGAAGTCGCGTGAGGATCAGCGGGAGCCATTACGACGCCCCGCTCGCTCGTGCGCACTGCCCATGTCGTCTCCTCAGCGGTCTGCTCTTGAGTCCCAGGCCAGTCTCAAACCCGATCAAGGATCACGCAACCGCGCTCAGATTTCAACCTGACGAGTCTTGTGTTCACCTCGAGTACGCCTCCGCTCAGACCCGTCAAAGCCCTGCCCGCTCGGCGGCTGCTTCCCTACCGGTCGCTCGCTCCCCGTGCACAGGTCCTCGAGCACAGCGGTGATCGACTCCAGCGGGTCGGTCCTCTGAATCTGCGTCCGCAGTGCTCTGGCCCGGCGGCGGTACGACGGGCGGGTGAGGACCCGACGCACGGCGCGCGTGATCATCGCCGGCGACGGGCGGCCTGTATGCAGGTTGACGCCGGCACCACACCACTGCACGCGGGCGGCCACCTCCGGCTTGTCCTCGCTGTCGCCGGCGACGACCAGCGGGACCCCGTGGGCCAGCGCCTGCTGCACGCCGCCGTAGCCGCCGTTGGTCACCATGGCGTCGACGTGGGGCAACAAGACGTCGTGGGGGATGAAGCGCTCGAGGCGCACGTTGGCCGGCAGCCCGCGCCGAAGTGGCGTCGGGTCGGGCCCGCCGGTGGTGGCGACGACGAGCACGTCCTCGTGGGCGAGCGCACGCGCGCTCAGCAGTAGCAGGCGCCCGAGGTCGGCGTTGTCGAGGGTGCCCTGGGTGACGTGGACCACGGGGCGGTCCGCGGCCAACTCGTCCCACCACGGTGGCGGCTCGAACGCGGTAGCGGGCGGCGCCAGGATGGGCCCGACGAAACGGACACTCGGTGCGAGGTCCGGGCGCGGGTACTCGAACCCCTCGACCGTCGCCTGCAGGTAGGCGTCGACGACTTTTGGCTGGAGGTCAATGAGATAGCCCGGGAACCCCGACGCGCCGGCCTCGGCCAGCCGACGACGGGCCAGCCGCTGGATGTCGGCCAAGACCAGGTGCTCGGTGAGCCAGTTGAGACTTCGGTTGCGCGCGCGATGAAGCGGGCCCGTGCCGGGTTGGAAGGCCGTGCCGAAAGGAGCCGTGTCGCGGCTGCACGACGCCAAAGGCATGACGCCGACACAGGCCAAGGCAGGTCGGGCGGAAGCGGGCCCGAGCGCGAGGGGCAGCGCACCGAAGAACATGGAGTCGACGACGATGCACTCGGTTGGGAAGTCCGCCAGGATGGCGCGCAGACCGCGACACTGGCCGGCGAGCGGCCCCACGAAGATCCGCCGCAAGTCGTCCTTCACCCCACGCACGCCGCGCCGCGACGAGGACTCGCGCTCGGGGTTGGCCACCATCAGGTCGTGGGAGTCGTCCTCGGGCGCGAAGGCCACGAAGGAGGCGCCGGTCGCCTCCACCTGGCCTCGATAGTGCGCGGTGGTGAAGAAGGTCACGGCGTGGTCATCGGCGACGAGGCGGCGGGCCAGCGCCAGCAGCGGCGCAGTGTGGCCCTGGGCCGGCGTGGTGCACAGCACGAAGCGCCGGCGCCCCGCCGGCATCCTCGTCATCGCGCGACGACGGCGCCGCTCCATGCCGGGAGGGTCAATCTCCCTTCCACACTCGATCCCTCCAGGCCGGCGTCGGTGCTCACCGCGACCACTCCGTGCACTCCCTCGAAGGTCACCGGTGCGTCGCTCATGGACAGGAGGACGGTGGTCTGGTCCCCGCGGGCGTAGGCCCACGAGTGCGCGGCCGAGGGGAGCGAGCGGTAGTCGCCGACAGCGAGATCATCGCTGGCGCGCCGCGCCGCGATGACCCGCCGGCAGAACTCGAGGACCGAATCGGCGTCGCCCTCCTGGTCGGCCACGTTGCAGGCGTCCGGGTCGGCGAGGGGCAGCCACGGGCGCACGCCCGGTTCGCTGAAGCCACCGCCGGGCCCGCCGTGCCAGGGCATCGGCGTGCGTTCGGGGTCGCGTCCGGCATAGGGGAAGAAGCGGACGCCGACGGGATCGAGCATCTCCTCTTTGGGCACGTCCCCGTCGACAAGGCCTATCTCGTCCCCCTGGAACAAGAACGGCGTCCCGCGCAGGGTCAGCAGTACGAGCAGTGCGACCTTTACCTTGTCCGGGTCGCCGTCGGCCCACCGGGTGGCCAGACGTGAGAAGTCGTGGTTGGAGCCGTGCCAGGTGGGCCACGCGCCCTCGGGGAGGAGCGCTTCGGTGCCCTCTACGACCCCCCGCAGGGCGCCCGCCTCGAAGGGAGCGTGCATGAACTGGAAGTTGAAGCCGCCGTGAAGCTCGTTGCGCCCCGAACCGTAGAACTGCACGAGGCGCTCGAGCGTCTCGACGTTGGTCTCGCCGATGAGCAGGCGTCCGGGCTCGTAGCTGTCAGCAATGATGCGCCAGCTGCGCAGGATGTCGTGCGCCTCGGGACGGTCCGTGTTGTAGACGTAGCGCACGCCCATGAACTGCTGCTCGATGGGGTCGTCCTTCGTCGCCAGCGGGTTGTCGCGCAGCTCCTCGTCCTTGATCATCATGTTGCAAACGTCGATGCGGAAGCCGGCCACGCCGCGGTCCCACCAGAACCGCACGATCTCCTCGAACTCGCGGCGGACGTCGTCGTTCCACCAGTTGAGGTCCGGCTGGGCCGCCTCGAAGTTGTGCAGGTAGTACTGCCCGCTGGGCTGGTCGAACTCCCACGCCGGGCCGCCGAAGATGCTGACCCAGTTGTTGGGCAGGCTGCCGTCGGGCTTGGGTTCGGCCCAGACGTAATAGTCACGGTGGGCGGCGTCACGACCGCGGAGCGCGTCGACGAACCATGCGTGCTGGTCGCTCGTGTGGTTCGGTACCAGGTCCATCAGGATGCGGATCCCCCGGGCGCCTGCCTCGCGCACGAGGGTGTCGAGATCGCCGAGGGTGCCGAAGCTGGGGTCGATGTCCCGGTAGTTCGAGACGTCGTAGCCCCAGTCGCGGTTGGGCGAGCAGGTGAGCGGTGAGAGCCACACCCCGTCGATACCAAGCCGAGCCAGATGGTCGAGCTTCGAGATGATGCCGGGCAGGTCACCCACGCCGTCACCGTTCGTGTCCGCGTACGAGCGCGGATAGATCTGATAAAAGACGCCGCCATGCCACCAGCGGTCCAGGTCGGTCTGCGGGCTCACTGGCGCCGTCTCCTTCTCGTGTCTGTCGCCGGGCAGCGTACCGAACGGCCGCTGCTCAGGTAGCACGTGCCGAAAGACGCAACTGTCGCCAGCTCGTTCCCGCAGAACGGCAGCGGCCGCGAGTCCTTATCGAGATACTCGTTCAAGGATCTCGAACATCCATCCTGGTGAACTGGCTCAGCCACGAGGTCCTCTACTTGCTTCAGGACCTCCCCGCGCACGCGGCTGGTCTCTTTGGCGGCTCAGAGTCGGTGTTGCCCATATCTGGGGAGCAGAGCGTCCAGACGGGATCGCAATGAACTGCAACCCCATACGCATGCCGCGGCACTTATCAATTTGCGATTTCCGCGACCTCCACATCAAGTCCAGGTAACGCTCGGGTCGCTCCGCCTTGTTCGATATGGCGACGAGAGCAGAGCAATCACACTTTCGAAGATTGGGTCCGCCGCCGACCGGTGACATAGCGTTCTCGACATGGGCCGGAGCGAAGAGGAGCGGGCGAATCGCTTCCTCCAGCGATACCGCTACTTCTTTGAACCCCTCGTGGGTCTGTGTGGGGGATCGCTCAGCGGTCACCGGGTGCTCGACCTGGCTTGTAACACCGGGCCGTGGTCGCTCAGCGCCGCCGAAGCTGGCGCGGACTTCGTTCTCGGAGTCGACGGACGCGACTTCCACATCGAGGCGGCCAATCGCCGCTTCGCCGAGGCGGGGATTGACCGCGACCGCTACCGCTTCGAGGTGGGCAATGTTTTCGACCTGTCGCCCGATCCCTCCTTCGACATAGTTCTGTGCCTCGGTCTTCTCTACCACGTCGCCAAGCCCGTCGAGCTGTTCGAGGTGATGGCTGAGGCAAAGTTGATCGTCATTGACACAGCGGTCTCGATGCTCCCCGGCAGCGCCTTCGCGGTGGGGCACGAGGCCATCACGGAGCGTACGAACGCCATCGACTATGAACTGGTCTTCTACCCCACCCGTCAGGCCGTCATCGACCTGGCGACCCAGTTCGGGTTCCAGTGCGTTCCCCTGGCGCTCACATTGTCAGATGAGCGGAGAATGGCCCGCTTCGCCAGCGGGGGCCGGGTAGCTTTCATCTGCGCCAAAGAGATGGACCTCAGCCACCTGCCACGAGAAGCACCGCCCTTACAGGCCCAGTCAGGAATCAGGGCGGATCTGGCGCGCCTGGGACGCAAGGTAGCGAACAGAATGCGTGGCAGCTCGGGCGACGGATGAGGGCACCGTTACTCGTGGGCGTGAGTAACGCCCGCGTTACGACCCCTGCCCTCCTACATGGTGACGGATTGGGGCAGCGTTTTGACGGGGAAAACGGTCGGTTAGTCCGGCCAGCGCAGGTAGGAGTCGACGATACGTATCTGAGACGGGCTCGCCGCCGAAACGCAAGTTGGGGTCGCTTGGAAGCCGGGCGGACCGTCGAATGTTCCGACAACGAAACCTCTGTTGTTGGGGAACTGGATCTCGACTCGCAGTGGACCAGGGTCGCCGTGGCACCAGTTCGACCAGCTCGTGATCAGCGCCGCCGATTCCCCGGGCAAGAGCCACAATGGCTGGATGGGCCGGAATGGGCTCCCAGACGAGACCTGAAGGGGAGACCCCGCGAGTCGAGGAGGGTGAGCACCGGGTCGACTGCAAGCGTGCAGGTCGTGCCGCCGACGTTGGTGACCACGATGGTGCCTTCTGCAGTACCAGCCTCACCTTGTCGGCCCCCGTGGATGCCGAGCATGCTCGGCGTGCAGGGGTCCGACGACAGCACCGTTCCCGAGCCACCGGCCACCAGCGGATGCACCTCGAGTCCGCCGCACGCGGTCATCTCATTGCTGCGCTCGAGCTGCACCATGGTGGAGCTCGTTGAGCCCGGCAGCGCGACCCGGAGCGCGGTGACGTTCGAGCAACGATGCCCGCTTCGGTTGCTATCGGAACCCTCGAGCAGCGCGGACGCGCTCTGGCCTCGCGAAAGGGTGATCGTGGGGAGGATGGAGGTGCCCTCCAATCCGCCCAAGTAGCCCAGGAGCGTGTGTGTCACCCGGTGGGCCGACAGCGTGACCAGTGGGTATCCGCGCACGGTGCATCGTGGCGAACGCGTGTCCGTGAAGATGAGCACGACGCCGACATGGCCGAGCACAACCGCGGCATGGCTTGCGGACGCCGACACCGAGGAGAGCGAACACCGGCTGAGGGGGGCGGTCGCCGCCCGTGGCACGGACGGTGTGACCGGTTGGGTCGAATGCCAGAGAAGTCCGCCATCGGACGTCGACCAGATCGTGTCGCGCAGGCCGTCGTTGCCGAGCACGACGCCGACAGACGGGTTGAAGAAGGTGACCGAGCTCGTATAGTCGGCGCCGTCTTCTATCGTCGGCGCCGCGGGCGCCCAGGTGGTTCCTCCGTCTCGAGTCACCAGCAGCGGGCTTCTCGGTCCGGCGAGGAACACGGTGGAGTCAGAGACCGCATCGATTTCACCTAGGTAGCCACTGGCGAGCGGCGAGGTCGCGCAGTTCAGCGACCCAGAGCCTGATGCGGTTCTCGCCGAGGGACACGGGAGCATGACGGTCCACGTGATCCCATCGTTGGTTGATTCCAGCACGGACTTGAGCGAACTTCCCGCAGACGGCTGCCCCGCGCACACCGCGAAGAGTGTCCCGTCCGGCGCGGCCGACAACGCCACCGTGAAGGCAACGAAGCCGCAGGGGATTGGCCGGGAGGACCATGTCTGGCCACTGTCGGAGGTGAACCACAACGGAGCGCCGTTGGCTCCGACGCCTGGCGTGTTGAAGGGGAGGTTGGCGGAGAGATACGCCGTGGTCTGGCTCACGCGGAGCAGCCACGTCTGACCGCTCGACGCGCTGAAACCGTTGTCCAGGCTCAACCCCGCCGGCACGGGCACCGGCCTCCAACTGAACCCCCCGTCTTCGGACTCGAGGAGCTGGAGGGGACAGGGCTCTTGGGGGTTGGTCGAGGGCGGGCATCCCGCTTCGGCCATCCAGATCGAAGATCCCAGTGCCTCGACGGAGAGCACCTGGCCCGGTTGGGGGAGCTGGATCCAGGTGGCGCCGTAGTCGTGGGTAATGAACAGCTCCGGGCCATAGGCGAAGCCGTCGCCGTGATCGTCGAACGCGAGCGCCCCGACCCGGGGGGAACCACTGCAGGGCCAGGTGGTCACCGGGATGAGCTCACCGAAGGCACCGCCGCCGTCTGAGGTGGAGGCGACCAGGGTGCCACAGGTCGTCTGGTTCTGGGACATGAAGAGGCCGTATCCCGAGATCGCGTTGAAGAAGGCCAACCTCATGAGCGTGACCGTGGACTGCGCGGCCGGTGGCACCGGTGCGGTGGTCCCGGTTCGGGGCGGTCGTTGCGTCGTGGGCACCGGATTCGGACCGTGCATGGTCGTCGGAGTTGTCGAAGTCGTCGGAGTCGTCGGAGTCGTCGAGGCGACGGCCGGGGTCGAGAGCGAGAAGCTTGCGGCGAGGACCCCAGCCAACACGACGACGCAGCACCCGAGGCGAATGTCACCAACGCGGCGGAGGGTGTCATGGGCTCGGGCCAGCGGTCTGTGGCAGACGGTCACGACAGTGCTCCGGCCGCGGTCAGCTTTGACCGAGAGAATGCCAGTGGGTTCCGTCGACCGTCTGCCACAGGCCAACGCCGTAGGCGCAGATCCAACCTTGGGTGGGACTCAGGAACGTCACGTTCCCTTGGCCGCCGCTCGCAAAGCTCGCTGCGGCGAGCTCGGGAACCGCAACCCAATTCAGGCCGCCATCGATCGTCTTGTACAGGTCACCCCGCTCGGGGTAGAGCCATGCGGTCGTCGGGCTCGCCACGGCGAGGTTTCGGTGTCCCGACTCGAGAGGAGCGACGTAGCCACCTCCCGGCAGCGGGTCGGCGGGAGCAGTCGTCATGGGCCACACCTGCCCGTTGGTCGTTGACGTCAGTGTCCACGAGAGCCCGCCGTCGCTCGAGCGGTACAGCTCCTTGATCTGGGCGCCGCCGGCCGCGGTTCCGCCGCAGACGAGCCACAGGTCGGCGGTGCCGGAGGCGGCGACTTCCGCACCGGCGTCGAAGAGTGAGGTGCAGGGCACACCCCTCTCGCTCCAACTGACGCCCGCGTCGCTCGTGAATGCGAGCTGCCAGGTCAGCTGGTAGGGGTTGGCAGCGGGGGCGTCGGTCAGCACATAGGCACGGGTGGTGGTGATACGAGCGAGCTCGACGGGCTGGGCCACTCCATCAGCAGTGGCGCCGAGTGCGGCGTCGAGGGGTCCGAGGTCGCCCCAGGATGCTCCCGCAGTGAGCGAGGCCTCCATGCTCAGCGAGCACACGCCGTCGCCTGCGCTTGGGCACGTCCCTGTGAGTGCCCAGACGTTGGCACCGATCGCGCTGACGTCGTAGACGTACGGCCCGATCGGCGCCCGGGCCCAGCTACTGCCGCCGTCGTGACTGACCCAGAGCGGTGCGCCGGCGTCACCCGGGACGCCCCAGAGGTATCCGGTGGATCCAATGAACTCCATTTGCCCCGGATATTCGTCTTGGGGCCCCACGATGGTCGGAAGTCGGTTGTTGCGCACCTGCCAGTTGGAGCCGCCGTCCGTGGTCGAAGCCAGGATCACGGTGTTCCGGTGCACCGCGAGAGCGAAACCGTCTTGAGGGTTGGCGAACTCGACGTCGATCAGAGCAGTCGTTGGCACCGCCAGACCGAGCGGCAACGGCCCGGACCGGAGGTTGAAGTCGTAGTCGGTGGTCGCCATCGACGACGAACCCGAGTCACCGGCGATGAAGCCGCCCGCCAGCGCCGCGACGAGGACAACGCACGAGGCAGCCGCAAAGATCCGCAGACGCCGGCGCCGGATCGCATTGGCGCGTCCGAGAACCCGAGTCAGTTCGCTGCTGCCGGGTTCGATCTCCTCGGGAGGATCAAGATGCCCGAACATCGTCACCCTCCGGATCGGGCGGTCGGCCGAGGTGGCGCCTGAGCGCGGCGAGGCCTCTTGAGGCGTGGGTCTTCACGGCGCCGATGGAGCAGCCGAGCGCTTTGGCCGACTCGGTCTCGGACATGTCAGCGAGGTACCGCATCACAACGACTTCACGTTGGCGGCGAGGAAGCCGGCGAAGCGCGCGCACCAGGTCTTCACGCTCGGCGTCGAATTCGTCGAGGATACGGATCGGACCCAGCGGGATCTGTGCTTGGCGCCGGCGCTTGCGTTGCCGGTCGATGGCCAGATTGGAGGCGACTCTGGTGACCCATCCTTCGGGATGTTCGTGCAGCCTCGACCAGCGCAGCATCGCCCGTGCCAGTGCCTCCTGAGCGACGTCTTCGGCATCCCCGCGGTCACCGAGGATCCGAAACCCCACACGAAAGGCGAGCCGGTACAGGCCATCGAAGGCCAGCTCAAAAGAACGAGGAGGTGGAGCCTTGGTCACGAGTTCTCCAGCACCCTCCCGGACATCGGTGCCTCCGCGATCCTCGCAGTGATCAATGCGGTTCTCGCAGTGGTCAATTCTGAGCAAACCGTAGGCCGCCATCTGACCTATTCCACGACCGAGGGACCCAGTTGGTTGACCGAGGCCCGGCGATTCTTGATCCTCTGGACGATCTCAGCCTGGTTGAGCCAGTTGCCGTTGAGCCAGTTGAGCCAGTTGAGCCAGTTGAGCCAGTTGAGCCGGTTTGGGCCGGTTTGGGCCGACCAGAGGGGTTGGTGGCTCCTCAGAGCCGCCCGGTGGCCGCGGCGGTGATCCGCTGTTGCAGCGGGATGGAGAACGGAGTGCCGACGGCGGTGAACGTGACCTGTTGGCCGTAGACGCCTTTGACCGCCACGAACTGGGTGACGGTGATGTTGACCGTCACCCCGTGCGAGGTGACGGGGACGCTGAGCGCGTACCCGGGGTTTTTCGCACCGAAGGCCGAGGCGGCAGTGGGCGAGACGAGCGGGGTCCCAATGGAGACATTCTTGGGCAGCTTGCCGAAGTACTTGGCTTTGAGAGGACCCGAGGCGAGCTGTGTCAGGCAGCCGGGCATCTTCGGGCTGGAGGCGACCGCCAGCTCGGCGGCGCCGTTCTTCGCGGAGGGGAACACCGCGACGTTGTCGTCGACCGTCAGTGTGCCCTGCCGGTTTTGGAACTGCGGGCTGTTCACCGACGGCGGGTTCTCGGCGACGAGTGCCTCCGGCACGCCGAGACAGCGGGCCAGCTGCGCGTTGCCGACGGCGGTGTCGCTGTTCGTGCTCTTGGCCTTCACCCACCCCGCCGGCATGTCCGCGAGCACGAGCAGCGCGTTGCGTGCGTGGGTCAACTGGCTCTGCGACGCGTGTGCGGAAGCAAGTTGCGACGGGCCGAAGGCGACCGAGGCGCTCGCCGTGACCAGCCCGGCTGCGAGCAGCGCGACCACGGCGGTGCCGTGTCGGGCGGACGAGGCACGCCCGTCGCCGTGGCGCCCCATCATGCGAACGCTCTGTCCCACGCGGTGCTCGTCCATCTGGATGGTGACGCTACTCAGCCGCGGCTCTGCGCGGCCGTCAAGAGCTCGATCTCGAGTGTCGGGGGGAATGTCGTCCCGTTGCCGTTGAAGGTGATCTGGTGCAGCAGCGCGCCGCGCACGAAGTCGACCTGTGTGCTGGTGATGGCGAGTACCCGCCCGTCGGCCGAGACGGGGATGGACACGGTGAATCCGGTCTCGTGCTGTGCCGACGCGCCCGCTGGAAGCGCGCTGAAGCTCACCCGTCCGATCGTCGTCCCGCTCTGCACGGCGCCCTGCATGCTGGCCTCGAGCGTCGGTCCGGCCACGGCGTTCATGCACTCCGCGGTGCGCGTGCTGGCCATGGCCGCATACTCGGTCTGCGCCGCCGTTGGCGAGGGGTAGACGGACACGCTGTCCTCGACGGCGAGTTCCTTGTCGGCGCTCGTGAAGTCGGGACTCTCGACCTTGGTCGGTGCGAGCGCGGCGGTGCGCTTGGTCACGCCGACGCAATGGGCAAGGGGTGCCGACCAGGGCGACACGCGGGCCGGTGCTCCCGGCGTCGCGCCGGAGACCCATCCTGCGGGCAGATCCGAGAGCTGCAGCAACGCGTCGTGTCCCTCGGTGGCCGCGTGGGGAGAGACAGGGAGCGAGGCGCTGGCGCTGCCCCCGGATTCGCCGGTCGCCGAACCGTCGGCCCGAGAGTGTGCCGTCGTGCTCCCTAGGCGATGGCCGGGGGCGGGTGCGATGGCGAGTGCGCCCCGCGTGACGCTGCCGAGCAACCCTGCGAGCAGCGAGACGACGAAGATCGCGGCGAACGCGCACATGACGGCGCGTCGCCAGTGCTGCCTCCCTGTCTGGGCCATTGCTGACCTCCTGCCTCCACGGGCGGGGCCGGTCATTGGGCCTGAGGGAGCCCGGGCCGGCATCGCCCTCCCGACAGAGAAACGGCGCTCGTCGCCTGGGCTTGCGGGCGGCGCGGCCAGAAGCCCTCGCGGCCTCGACGCGGCCCGAGGTCAGAACGAGTGAGGGGGAGGTCAGGTTCGCCCGTAAGCAAAAGAGGCCAGCTGCCGCACGAGTGAGTTCGAGATGGGCGACCCGACCGAGGTGAGCGAGAGCTGGCTTCCCAGGGTGCCGCGCACCAGGGTGACGACGGTGACCTCGGAGGGAACCGTGACGCCATGGGAGGTGACGGTGAACGAGACGACGAACCCCGAGCTGTGCGGGACCAGGGCCGCCGGGTTGGCCGCCGTCACCGTGGCCGTCCCGAGGGTCACACCCTGACCGGCGGCACCATCGAGCTCGGACTTGGCCGGTCCTTGGAACACCGCGGTCAGGCACGTCGGCACCTTGGGATTGCTCATCGACGTGTACTGGCGGCTTGCCACCTTCGCCGAGTGGAAGACGCTCACGCTGTCCTGCACGAACTGCGTCCCGGCACGGTTCTGGAAGCTGGGGCTGGTGGTCGATGGGGTGTTGACGTTGATCAGCGCCTTCGAGATCCCGAGGCAGGAGGCCAGCTGGTTCTCGCCCGGAAAGGAGTCGCCCGAGCTCTTCGTGGTCGTCACCGACCCCTGGCTCGTCCAACCCGCCGGGAAGTCGGACTTGACCAAGAGCGCCTTCTTGGCGTTGGCGAGGCCACTGCTCTGGCTCGCCGAGGCCGATCCGGCCGCCGCCGCGCCGAGGACCAAGCCGACCAGGGCCATGGCGACGCCGCCCAGGGCGGCTCGTCGGAGCCATGTGCGCAAGAGCGCCGTCGCGATCATTGGTCCCTCCAGGGGGTCGGGGATGGAGCCGGGCGTGGCGGGGATTGGTCGGGTCCTCGAGCCCGGCCGTGTCCGGCTGGGGGTGAGCCAGCGGGTGGGCCCAGGCCCAGAGCGAGAACCCGGCAGGAGGCCCCAGCGTGCGGTCCGGCGCCCAACCTTATGGTCTGCGCGCCCGGCGCGGTTGCCAGCGCGGGCAGCGCCCGCTACGCTGGCACTCACAACCCGAGAGTGCTAACGAGTGCCAAGGAGGCCCCTCCCGATGAAGCTGCACCCCCTCGATGACCGGATCGTCGTCCGCCCCGGCGAGTCCGAGGAGACCACCGCATCCGGCCTGGTCATCCCCGACACGGCCAAGGAGAAGCCCCAGCAGGGCGAGGTGATCGCCGTCGGCCCGGGCCGGCGCTCCGAGGACACCGGCGAGCTCATTCCCATGGACGTCAAGGTTGGCGACACCGTCGTCTACTCCAAGTACGGCGGCACCGAGTACATCCTCGACGGCGAGGACGTACTCATCCTCTCCAGCCGCGACATCCTGGCCAAAGTCGGCTGATCCGCCCGGTCGGCTTGGCCTCGGTCCGGCCGATCAGGGTCTGCGCGCCGCACCGGTGATCCCCGGGCCGGCGCGGCGGTCCCCCCATTTGTTCCGTCACCAACGAGCCCCTGGTCCGAGCGGGCTCGAGAGGAGTTCCATTCAGTCATGCCCAAGATCCTGAAATTCGACGAGGCCGCCCGGCGCGGGCTCGAGGCCGGCGTCAACAAGCTGGCCGACACGGTCAAGGTCACGCTGGGGCCCAAGGGCCGCAACGTGGTGATCGAGAAGAAGTTCGGCGCCCCGACCATCACCAATGACGGCGTGTCCGTCGCCCGCGAGGTGGAGCTCGAAGACCCGTTCGAGAACATGGGTGCGCAGCTGGTCAAGGAGGTCGCCACCAAGACCAACGACGTGGCCGGCGACGGCACCACCACGGCCACCGTGCTGGCGCAGGCGCTGATCACCGAGGGCCTGCGCAACGTCGCCGCCGGGGCGAGCCCGAGTGGGCTCAAGCGCGGCATCGACAAGGCGGTCAAGGTCGCCGTCGAGAACATCGCCAAGCAGTCGACCGAGGTCGGCGGCAAGACGGAGATCGCGCAGGTCGCCTCGAACTCGGCCGCCGACACCGCCATCGGCGACGTGCTGGCCGACGCCATCGACAAGGTCGGCAAGGACGGCACGGTGACCGTCGAGGAGTCCAACACCTTCGGGATCGAGCTCGAGCTCACCGAGGGCATGCAGTTCGACAAGGGCTACCTCTCGCCGTACTTCGTCACCGACCCCGAGCGCCAAGAGGCCGTGCTCGAGGAGCCCTACATCCTCTTCTACAACTCCAAGGTTTCGGCGGTGCACGATCTGGTGCCCGTCCTGGAGAAGGTCATGCAGTCCGGCAAGGCGCTGTTGATCGTGGCCGAGGACGTCGACGGCGAGGCGCTGGCGACGCTGGTCGTGAACAAGATCCGCGGGACCTTCACCTCAGTCGCCGTCAAGGCCCCCGGCTTCGGCGAGCGCCGCAAGGAGATGCTCCAGGACATGGCCGTCCTCACCGGCGGCACGGTCATCAGCGAGGAGATCGGCCTCAAGCTCGAGAACGCGACGGTCGACCTGCTCGGGACCGCCCGCCGGGTCATCGTGACCAAGGACGACACCACGATCGTCGAGGGCGGCGGCAAGAGTGAGGACGTCAAGGGGCGCGTGGCCCAGATCAAGCGCCAGATCGACGACACGGACTCGGACTGGGACCGCGAGAAGCTCCAGGAGCGGCTGGCCAAGCTGGCCGGCGGCGTCGCCGTGGTCAAGGTCGGGGCCGCCACCGAGGTGGAGCTCAAGGAGAAGAAGCACCGGATCGAGGACGCGCTCGTCGGCCACCCGGGCGGCAGTCGAGGAGGGCATCGTGGCCGGCGGTGGGACCGCGCTGATCCGGGCCCGCAAGTCGGTCAACGCGCTGGCGGAGACGCTCGAGCATGACGAGGCCACCGGTGCCCGCATCGTGGCCCGCTCGCTCGAGGAGCCGCTGCGCTGGATCGCCTTCAACGCCGGGCTCGAGGGCGCGGTGCTGGTCTCGCAGGTCGAGGCGGCCAAGGGCAACATCGGCCTCAACGCCGCCACCGGCGAGATGGAGGACCTGGTCAAGGCCGGCATCATCGACCCGGCCAAGGTGACCCGCTCCGCGCTGCAGAACGCAGCGTCCATCGCCGGCCTGCTGTTGACCACCGAGGCGCTCGTGGCCGACAAGCCCGAGAAGGGCCCGGACCCCGCTGCCGCGGCGGCCGCCATGGGCGGCATGGGCGGCATGGGCGGGATGATGTAGCTCGCGCTCGTATACGAGCCGTGGAGTGCGCTGGGTGGCCGGGCTTCGGGCCCGGCCACCGGCGCGTCCGGGGTGACAACCTCGCGGGGAATGTGACCGGCGTCTCACATTTGGGCCACCGGCGTTGACCCGTCGCGGGCTGCGTGTTACACCTACAGGCGAGTCACCAGAGGGGGCCTCCCAGGTTTCTCAGACGAGCCATCGAGCGGGCATGCACACCGGTGCGTACCCCGGCACCGAAGGGAGAAATCTGTCCATGAAACCAAAAATGTGGTTCGCCGCGTCCGCACTCGGAGTGTCCGCTCTGGCCCTCGGGGGGGTGGCCGGGGCGGTCCTCGACCAGTCGACCAAGGCGAAACCGGAGATCGATCGGGCCAGCGCCACCATCCAGTTGGGCGGGACGCTGCAGCCGGTGACGTGCACTGGAGAGGACAAGCTCGCCTCGGGTGCCAAGACTCCGTACGAGACGTACACGGGCACCTGGACGGGGTCTGAGAACCAGATCGTGCCGGACCCGACCGACTACAACCTCACCGGCATGCTCACGGTGAGCGGAATCTCATGGACGATCAACCTCAACACGGACCGGGGCGTACTCGTCGGCAAGGCCACGCTGGTCTACCCCGGGACGACCACCTCGGCGTACGCGGGCACGATCACGGTGATCACCCAGGGACTCCCCAGCTCCACCTCGGCGCCCACCACGGGGCGTGGGTGGATCGTGGCCAACTTCAAGCTCCCCGACGACGGCGTGGCCGGTGCGAACGACGACTACCTCTACGCCAACGTGGAGTTCCCGACCATCAACGCCGGCGGTGCCACCGGCGCCTTCGGTGACGAGCCGGGAACGGTCAACCCGCCGAGCGTGCCCGACTACTCGGTCGTGGCCAACACGCCACCGAAGAGCACCCAAGCCTGCTGAGTCGTCCGCGGGGCGCGCAGGCGACCGACACCTGCGGAGTGGCACCAATGACGGCACGGGCACCAGTACGCTTGGAGCAGTGTCGGGCTTCGTGGCCGGGTCCTCGGACCCGGCTGCGGCGCGCCAGGGGGGACTACTCGAACGACGAGGCTTCAGTCACCCGCCGGCAGCCGACGTCGCCGGCACGGTGAGGTACTGCGACAGGGTGAGTACCTGGTTCGAGGGCGGGGCCGGCACGGAGAGCGGGGATCCGTAGCGCGAGAACGAGATCACCACTTCATCGTGGGCAGAGTTGCCGTCGACGTTGTTTGCTGTCGTCGGGATCACGATCAATCGCACGAGGTTGTTCGCCCCGACGTCGACTTCTTCGAAGGTATGGGTCCCGAGGCCAGCGGCCGACGTCGTCGTCGGGTTCGAGGAGAAGCTCACCGAGTACCCCTGCACCGGCTTGCCGTCGACGAAGGAACTTCCGAGCGGCGTGACGACGACGGACGTGCCGGTGAGCTGTTGCACCAACTTCCCGGGATCCCCGACCAGTTGGATCAGCTGGCTCAGCGACGAGGCCGGTCCGAGCGCGGGCAGGTCGTCCGTGCTGGCGGCCACCCACGCTTTGCCCGGAATGGGGGAATTGGTGACGTGGACGTAGACGGGTAGTCCCCCGAAGACGAATTGCTGGTCGACGGTCGTGGTCCCGGCAAGCGTGATGCCCAGCGTGCCCAGCCCGGAGCCGAGCTCGAAGTTCCCCGTGCTGACGACATGGAGCGGTGTCGACTGGCTCGGGACCGTGAGCGTCACGGCGAGGTTCATGGCGACCGTCTTCCTGGCGAGGCTCTTCTCCGCCGCGGCCACCAACGTGTTGGCGGCGCTCGTGCTGTGGCCGCGCGCCGCGGATTGCGCGGACCGGGCGCTCCCGGTGTTCGCCGTGGCGCCACCCGTGCCGCCGGTGCCGCCGTGACTCGGCCCGCTCGTTGCGAGGACCGCGGCGACGATCACGAGCACCACGAGCACCGTTGCGGCCCCGGCGAAGGCCAAGCGCCGGTTCCGGCTGCGCGCGCCGACCGCCGCGTGCGAGGCCACACCGTGGTGGCCTCCACCCTCGACGCGCTTCTCCAAGAGGGCTGGGAGCACCGAGGTGTCGCCCCCACCGACCGCGGTCGGATCGCCTGACGTCGGTGGCGCCTCGGGGGCGATGGCGGCTGCAGTCGTTGTCGCTGTCGTCGTTGTGGCCGGCGTCGACGCTGACGCCAGCGCTGGCGCCGGCGCGGCAGGCAGCTCAGGGGCGACGACGCTGGTGGAGCCGTCAGCGGGATCTTCGTCGGCGCGGATCTGGTCCGTCCACCCGTTCTCCCAATAGCGCTGATGACCCAGGAAAAATGGGTCTTTGTACCAACCTGGCTCCCGGTTCACCGCCTGCTCCTGCTGCCGCGACGTCTCACATTCGGCCCGCCATGCTCCCACATGGCGGGCGCGCTTCCTTCTCTGGTTACGAGAAGGCGACCAAGAGGTGAACGCCTCCGAGGTGCGGGGCAGCGATGGCTAGGTTTGGCGAGGTGCCAGACGCGAACGCGATTGCTCGCTACATACGCGCGTCCGCCTGCACCCTGCTGGCGGTGGCTGCGGCCAGCGTGGCATGTTCGCTGCCCTCCACCGCCGCGACGGCGCCGAAACCCTCTGCACATTCAGGACAGGCGGCCTCAAAACCACTGTCGGCTCCCAAGACGTCGTTCTCACAGGACGAGAAGTTCTTCACCGACGTGACCGAAGCCGACCCCGCACTGGTCACCTATGAACAGCAGCAGGGGAACGTCGCCCTTCGAGCGCTGTTGACCGATGGATCGGCGTTCTGCGCGTTGCTGCAACGAGCAGGAGGCCGAGGAGGAGGTCGAGCAGGAGGTCGAGGCGGAGGCATCGATCAAGCGCTCGTTGCCGAAGCCGACGGGGCGAGAAGCACGGAGTCGACCACGCATCTGCCTTTGTCGGTGACGACCTTCAACAGCATCGAGGCGGTCGCGCTGTTGACGCTCTGTGCTTCGGAACAGAAGCTCTTACCGGCGTCGGACCGGTCCAAGATCCGCGCGCTCGGCAACGCGCTCGCGCGTCGCCCGGGTTGATATCAGCGCGGTGTCAGCAGACACCGCGCTCATGACACAGCGTCGTTCGCGTTTCGGTCACAGAGAAATAAGCGCCGCGTAGCGCAATGTCATCGCTCGCGTAACCCGTCCCTCTTAAGTTTCAGCCGACCGTTGTCATTGCGGCAACAGGAGTGTCGGTCTTCGGATCAATGAGGAGGGCTTCAGTGCGGATCTTAGGGATCAGGCGACCCCGGCTACGGACAGGCACGATGGTCGCTGCTGCCTTCGCGACGATGGTGGCACTGACGGGCGTGAGCCTTTCAAGCGCCTTCGTGGGCACCACGTCGGCGGGTGCGGTCAAGTCGACGACATGCCCGGCGGGAGCGTCGTTGCAGATCCCACAAGGTGGGTCCAGCTCCCAGGCGCAATGCGTCATCACGTCGACGGGGACACCGGTCGGCGCGGTCAAGCACGTGTGGCTGATCATCTTGGAGAACAAGTCCTACGACGAGACCTTCACGGGCCTCAACCAGAACACCTACCTGTGGCAGACGCTCCCACAGCAAGGCGCCCTGCTGACGAACTACTACGGCACCGGGCACTTCAGCATGGACAACTACATCTCGCTGGTGTCGGGCCAGGCTCCCTCGTACGCCGTGCAGGACGACTGCTCGACGACCGCGAACATGACCAACGACAACGGCGGGATCGTCACCTCGGGCACCGTCGGCACGGGTACTGACACCGACGGCACCGCAGACGGCTCGGGGACGTACACCACGCCGCCCAATCCGACCGCGAGCAGCAACGGCAACTACGGCCAGCTCGTCGTCCACGGCGGCGTCGACGCGGCGCTCGGGAGCAACGGCTGCGTGTACCCGACCAATGTGGCAACCGTGTTCAACCAGTTCAACGCGGCGGGCGTGTCCTGGAAGGCCTACGCCCAGGACCTCGGGGGTGCTCAGCCGACCGGCTCCACGACGTACGTGACCGGCTCCACCCCGGGGGTGACCGACACCGTTCCTGGTCGCGACGACGGGGCCTGCGGCTACCCCGGTCAGCAGAGCAACGACCCCGTCACCAACCCGACCAACCTGGTGGCCCCGACCGGCGACGTGTCGAGCTTCACGGGGGCCCAGCCGGCCAACGCCAACGGCAACGGCGACCCGGCCGACCAGTTCGTGGCCAAGCATTTCCCGACCGGCTGGTTCACGGCGCTCACCGGTGAGTCCACCGGCACGCAGAGCGGTGTCAACTACCCGGCCCAGCCGGCGCTCAACGAGCCGGGCACGCCCGAGTACGACGGACCCGGTGCGCCGACGAGCGGCTCGGGCGACACCAACTGCGACGCCAACCACGTCGCCAACCTGGACGACCCCGCCTACGGCCTGGCCCACGACCTGAGCCTCCCGGCCAGCGAGGTCCCGGCGTTCAACTGGATCACGCCGGACAACTGCAGCGACGCACACGATGCGACCTGCCAGGGCAACAACCTCTCCGGGGCCTTCAACTCCAACGGGACGCCGAACTACACGCCGACCGGCTTGCCGGCGTACGACCCCGAGGCGACGACGCCGCTCAACTACACGGGCGGGTTGTATGCGGCCGACCTGTTCCTGCGCTACTACATCCCGATGATCGAGCAGTCGGCGGCCTTTGCGGACGGAGGGATGATCGACATCACCTTCGACGAGGCCAATCCTCCGTTCACCGTCGGCAACAGCTTCAACAACGAGCCCGCCCCCGGTGACACCTCCACCTTCAACTCGCCGGCCGACCAGCCGACGTTCGGCTCGGCCGGCACGACCGCACCGGGTGCCGACTCGCTCTACGGCGCCTACGGCGTCCTGGCCGATGCCGCCGGGGAGAACATCAACGGTCAGAACGTGAAGACCGAGCCCACCGGCCCCAACGACCCCGAGGTGACCAACACCTCGGCTGAGCAACTACAGCCGGGCCCCGGTGCCGCCGGATTCATCGACCGGCCGACCGGGCTCGCCGGCGAGAGCACCAACGTGAGCGGCTCGCCCGGCGAGGCCACCGAGCCCGCTCTGGTCGCACCGAACTCGAGCATGGTGACGGACTCGAAGATCAATGCCGATGACACCGGCCGGCTCGTCTCGGGCACCGACGCCAACGGCAACACGATCCCGCCCGACACCTTCGTCGGGACGGTGAGCGACACCGGGCCCGTCGCGTTGTCGGGCAACGCCAGCACGACGACCGCGTCGAACAACTACGCCAAGCCGTGGATCGGCACCTTCCAGCTGCTCAACGACAGCGGACAGCCGGTGACGATCCCGGGCGGCTTCGACGGCAACGTGACCCTCAGCGCCGAGGGCGCGACGTCCACCGTGGGGACGTCGACCTGCGCGAGCGGGAACGAAGCGGCGACGTCCAGCGGCTGTGTGACCGCCGACCCGCTCTACGACCCGACCGACTTCACGCCGGGCGGTGGTGACACCGGGACCGTGCTGATCAGCCCGCTCATCAAGCCGGGCACCGTGACGAGCACCTACTACAACCACTACAGCACCCTGCGCACGCTCGAGGACCTCTTCTTGACCGGCGCGTCGTGCACCGAGCCGTCCAACTCCGACACGCCGTTGGTCGCCGGTTCGGTCTGCGGGGGTCTCGACGGCCGCGGCCACATCGGCTACGCGGCGCAGCCCGGTCTCGCCAGCTTCGGACCGGACGTGTTCACCGCCGAGCACTTCTCGGTCGTTGCCGCACCGCACGGCTACTCGACCGTCGCCGGCAGCGGTGTCGGCGCCTTGTACTGCCCGAAGGGCATCAACCTCGGCCCCGGCGTCGCTGACAGCAAGGACGGGAGCGGCGGCTTCGGTGGCGTCGGCGGTATCGCCGGGGCGTCGGGTTGTGGCTCCAGCGCCGGCAAGGGCGGCAACGGCGGCAGTGGGATCACCGCGGCCGGGCACGGGGGTGACGGCGGAAACGGCGGCAACGGCGCCTGCCCGCCCGAGGAATGGGTCGACGGGGTCTGGTTGACCTCCAGCGGCGCCGCGACGACGCCGTACGACACTCCTCCTTGCAACGGCACCGGCGGGAACGGCGGCAACGGGGGCAAGGGCGGCAACGGCGTCGCCACGAGCCCCGGTGGCAACGGCACCAACGGTGGCAACGGCTCTCCGGGGACGCCCGGGACCCGCGGTACGAAGGGTACGAACGGTTAGCGAGATACGGGGGCAGGCGACAGGCGATGCCGTGAGCACGGCTCGCCGCAGGTGGGGCCGGGCGCGCACGCCCGGCCCCTTCTGCGCGCTCGTCGCCGCCGTCGCGTTGTCGGCCGTGGTCCTCGCCGGCTGCGGCGGAGGTGGTCAGTACCCGTCCGCCCTTCCTGGGAAGAGCAGCGGGCACTACCCCTCATTCCTCCCGAAGAAGACCCTGGATCCGGTGGTGGACGCCGCTCTCATCGGCACCGAGGCCAAGCCGGCGCTCCAGATCGAGGGGCTGCCCGTCGTGGCGAGGACGTTGGCATTCGACGTCCGGATCACCGTCAGTGGCCCCATCGTGCCTGGTGAGGGCCTGCCCTACCAGCCCGACGCCACCACCTGCACCTGGACCGTGACGATGAGGGACGCCACGGCCGACGTGCCCGTCTCGGTGGCGGACTTCCACTCCGTCGACCACCTGGGTTCGGTGTTCGTGATGGGCCTGGTCCCCGGCGAGCGCCCCCCACCACCGGTCCTTCACCCGGGACAGACGCTCACCTTCAAGCTGCGCTCGTACGAGCTGACCGGCGAAGGGATGATGCAGTGGGCGCCGGACCACACACACGTCGTCGCCTACTGGGACTACACGGTCGAGAACGACTGATGCGCCCGGAGTGGGAGTGGCCCTGCAGATAGGGGCGCGACTGTCTAGTCCGTGAACGCGTGAACCACGGCCCGATAGTTCTGGCTCGGCGCTGAGGGGACCGGCGCCGGCACGCGCCGGGCGCGGCGGCTGACCTCATGGACGAGGCCGGGCGCGGTCGCCGGCGGCGGGGGGGGCGGTCCGACGACCGTCTCGATCCGTGCGAAGCCCGCCGCCCGGCAGAGGTTGTGCAGGGCCTCGATCGTCGGCACGTACCAGTTGCCGAAGTCGGTCCGCAGCGAGCTGCCGGCGTGGAACTGCAGCAGCACTTCGTGATCGAGACCCTGGAGGTGCACCGCCTCGGTCTCGATGACGGCCACCTCCTTGGTGACCGCACGCAGGCGCTCGAGGGAGGTGAGCGGCTCCTTCATGTGGTAGAGCACGCCGAGGTAGAGCACGACGTCGAACCGGCCCAGCTCGTCGAGGTCCACACGCTGAAAGTCGCCCACCACCGCCTGCACCTTGGAGTCGAGCGCCTTGGCGGCGAGGTTGAAGCCACGCTGACCCGGGAGGTCGGGCCGCCAGAAGTCGGTCTCGTCGCGCGACTGGTCGGGGAGCTTGCCGTTGGTGATGCAGTCCTCCCAGTACGCGCCGCGTGCCACGAAGTCGACGCCCCACGCATAGTGGTCGAGGGCGACGACCCGGCTGGCGCCCCTCTGTTCGGCGAGGAACGAGAACTTGCCGTCCCAGGCGCCGATGTCGAGCACGCTCTTGCCCACCACGTCCGGGAGGACGTCCACCGAGGTCTCCTGGACGCTGATGCCCTTTGTCACCACCCCGTTGCCGAGGTCGATGGTGTGGTACCACCCGAACGCGTCGGCCTGGGCCTGCAGTTCCGACGGAGAAGTCATGGGCCGAGAGCGTAGCGAGGCCGTTGGGTGGCACTGTGCCCCCGGTAGCGTGAGGCGGGTGACCCGGCCCGTCCCGCCCCAGGTGATCCCGCGCCCTGAGTCATGGCGCCCGGGCGATCCCGCCCCCTGGGCCAGCCTCGGGCTCGGGCAGCGCACAGGCATCGGTATCGACCGCGTGCTCGACGCGCTCGTCCCGGCCGGCCTGCGCGGGAGCGTCCCCGAGGGCCTGGACTCGGACCATCTTTTCGGGCCGTTCGCGCCATCCCTCGTCGCGAACGAGTCCGGGGCGCCCGCCGTCCACCACGTGAACGCCGCGGTCCTCGCCGTGATGTACGAGGAGCCAGACGAAGGCGAGGCCCGAGTGGTCCTCACCCGGCGCTCAAGCGGCCTGCGCACCCACCGCGGCGAAGTGAGCTTCCCAGGCGGGCGCCTCGAAAAGGGCGAGGCACCAGCGGACGGCGCGCGGCGCGAGGCGCACGAAGAGGTCGGACTGGACCCGACCCTGGTCACCACCGTGGGCTGGATGCACCCGGTCATGACCATGGTGTCGTCCTCGCTGATCCTGCCGGTCCTCGCGACCGTGGCGCAGCGGCCCCGACTGGTGGCGAGCCCCGCCGAGGTCGAGCGCGTCTTCGACGTCACATTGAGCGAGCTGGCCGACCCGGCAATCTTCCATGAGGAGCGCTGGCACATCCCGGGTCGGAGGATCCCCGGGAGTGCCGACGATTCGTTCCCGGTGTGGTTCTTCGAGACGTCGGGGGAGATGATCTGGGGCGCGACCGCACGCATGATCCACGAGCTGCTGCACGTGGTGCTCCTCGGCCGCTCAGGCGTCGCCGGCCTGTCGGGGGACTGAGCGGCGAGGGACCAGATTCAAGTCGAGAAGGCGACCCGCAGAGAGCCGAGTACGCCGAAGGAGACAACGAGCGAGTCGCCGGCCGCGACTGGGACCGGTGGGACGACCGAGCCGGCGATGATGCGGTCGCCGGGCGCGAGGGTCGCGCCGTGGGCCGCCAAGAACGTCCGCACGAACGCCACCGTGTCAAGCGGGTCCTCGGTGATGGCACCCGTTGCGATCTCTTGGTCGGCCTTGTAGACGACGGCGACCATGGCCCAGGGATCGACGCCGGGCACCTCGTCTCCGAAGATGACGCCCCGCTGACAGACGTTGTCGGCCAGAACGGGCTCGATGTCGTCGAAGGAGACACCGAGGTCGACGAGCTCGAGGGCGGGCGCAAGTCCGGCGACACCTCCGTCGTCGCCGACGCGCACGGCAACCTCGACCTCGACCGCGGGCGCCCGCCACAAGCCGATCGGGATGACGGCGCCGTCGGGGCCCACGCCGCTGTCGACGAGGTATCCGACGACGGGGTCGTCGAGACCCAAGACCTGCTGGATCGCCGGCGTGTTGAATCCGATCTTCCAGCCCACTGGCTCAGCCCCGGCCGCCAGCTCCGCCTCTCGGCGCGCCAGCAGGGCGCGCATGCCGCGCGTCACGGCGGCAGGGTCACGATCGGACATGGTGGGAGTCTCGCGCCTCGAGCGAAGTCGGTCCCGTTAGGGCTCCGCTGACTCGTCAGGTGGCCATGGCATCAACGCCTCACCCTTTTCCAAAGCGAGCCGGCCGTCCCGCCGCCAGATCCGTTGGCGAATTGACCGAGGTATTCGGGTCTCTTTCATTTTCCCAACCCACCGCGCCAACAGCTGGACCATGTGCTGGGGCCGGACAAGCACTTTTTCCAGCGGCAAAGTGTGGACCTGTTCGTATCGAGTAGCAGCTGGTCCACCAGGGCGCCGTGACAGCTCCGGGTTTGGCAGCTCGGTTCTCGTGGCCACGATGGCATCGATACGACGGTAGAAATCCATTCGGGCTTGTTCGTCTCCGAAAGGGCGCTTCCGGGCGACCATCATCGCCTCTCGCCAATATGTGCCCGGCACCGTTTTGCGCCACAAGAGAGACTCTCGGTACGTCTCGACCAACTCCAGTCCGACGTAGGTACACATGGCGGACCAGGAGTCGGGATAGAAACGCCAACAATCGAGGGGGTATCGGTGCGGGTACCCGGTCGATGGCGCTATCAGTACCGCCAGGCCGTCTTGTGCCATCACGCGGGCGATCTCGGCGACAGTGATCCAGAAGTAGGGGTTGTGTTCAAGCATTGACCCGGATATGACGAGGTCGAAGCTCTCCGATTCGATTTCGGTCCAACAAAAGGGATCGCCTGGGACGAAATCCACGTTGTGGAATTCGGCAATGTCGAGTCCGACGTAATCGAATTTCGGGGAAGCGAACAGTTCCCGAAAGCTGAGTAAGCCTGGCCGACCGCCGGAACCAACATCGAGAACGCGGATCGGCAACTTCGAATTTGCGGAAACATACGCGCTTCGAAACGCGCGCATCTTTTCGAAGGATGCTTCCTCCACGCTCTTACGACCTCGTTTCGTGCGACATGAACACTCCAGGCGACAGGGAGGTGGCCGAACCAGCCTGAGCAATCGTAGGCCTGTGGAGTCCGCTTCTAGGTCGGTGGGGGTCTTGCGACCGATACCGACTGAAGCGTAAGGTCCGCAGCGATCGGTGACTTCCGCCCTCGTGAAAAGCGGTTGATAGCGCCAAGGCATGGTGGCGCCGTTCCTCTGCCTCCGGTGCATCGATCTCGAGCACCAGGGCCGCTCCACGCTCCAGAAAGAGCTGCCTTGTTCTAAAGGGAGTCGAGTATGACGAAGACAGCTGAAGCTGTTGGCGGCACCAAGCGCTTTACCGGGAGCCTGCACTCTCGCGGCTCAAGGGTCCTTTTCATCCTCGGCTGGGTAACTAGCCAGTTACGACGGGGCCAATGGCGGCCGATTGCGGTCAAGGTGACGACTCGTCTAATCGGGACAGAGGGGCAAACGCCGTCGACGCGCTGGGTATTTTCTTCCTACTGCTGCGGGATCGGCCTCGAGATCGGACCCGGAAGAAGGCCGTACGGACCCAGACCCCAGACGATAGCGCTTGACAGGTTCTACGAGTGCAACGGATATGAGACAAATGTCGATGTCCTCGGCGACGCCGGCTCTCTTCCGTTTGCTGACAATGCCCTCGACTATCTCATCTCATCTCATGTCCTAGAGCATTACCACGACGTGATTAGCGCGCTGGCTGAGTGGGGTCGTGTAGTCCGACCTGGCGGAACAATCGTCTTGATACTCCCGCACGTCGACCGCACCTTTGACCACGGGAGGCCGGTAGCGAATCTGAATCACCATCTCGCCGAAGTTGGCAAGCAGATCGATCTTGATAATCCGGACCACTTCGCTGACAACGAGAAATGGACATACCGTCAGGGCGGCGAGGGCGCCCATCCATGGCAGAACGAGCCGGGCGCGCGCCACGCCGATGGTTCCTGGAACCGTAGGTGGATAGCCCAGCATGCCTACATCCACTATCACTGCTGGACACAAAAGGAAATGGTCGAGATCGTCCAGCATATGGGCTGGAACTTGCGAGTGGTCCTGGAGCAGATGCCGGACCGCTACGACAGCTTCATGGTCGTTGCGCGTCTGCCTAGTCGTCAGCTGTCATCGACTACTAAGCCCAGGGCCGGTCGATCCCTGACCGCGCCGATGGTCGTCAAGCATTGACCCGGATATGACGATGAAGAGGCGCTTGCCCGGTCCTTCATGGGCCCGGCATTCCGGCTGGAGGTCCACGCCGTAGGTCCCCGGCGGCGAGGTCGGCTTCGCGCCGGCCGCCGGGACAGGACCGGTGGAGGGGGGCGGCCGGACGCCAAAAGGAACCGCCCGGGAGAGCCTGAGGCCCGTCACCGGCAGAGTAGGATGAAGGATCGTCGGCGTGTCGGCCCGGCGTTCGCAAGACCTAGACAGGCCGGTGGGGTGGTGGAGCCGTACCGGCCCCACGAATGCCGGAGGGCGAACAGAGTGGCTGAGATCGAGATCGGCATCTTCAAGTCGGGGCGACGGGCCTACGGGTTCGACGACATCGCCATCGTCCCCAGCCGGCGCACCCGGGACCCCGAGGACGTCGACATCTCCTGGGAGATCGACGCCTACCGCTTCGACCTGCCAGTCATGGGCGCGGCGATGGACGGGGTGATGAGCCCGACCACGGCGATCGAGCTCGGGCGCCTGGGCGGCCTGGGCGTGCTGAACCTCGAAGGCCTCTGGACCCGCTACGAGGACCCGACCGCGCTGTTCGACGAGATCCGCGAGCTCGACGACGAGAAGGCCACGGCGCGGATGCAGCAGATGTACCAGGAGCCGATCATCCCCGAACTGGTCACCGCCCGCATCCGCCAGCTCAAGGACGCCGGGATCACGACGGCCGCGTCGGTGACGCCCCAGCGGACCGAGAAGCTGGCGCCCGCCATCCTGGCCGGAGAGTTGGACCTGCTGGTGATCCAGGGAACGGTGGTGTCGGCCGAGCACGTGTCGAAGACCTCCGAGCCGCTCAATCTGAAGCGCTTCATCCGGGAGTTCGACATCCCGGTCATCGTGGGCGGCTGCGCCTCCTACCAGGCCGGGCTGCATCTCATGCGCACCGGCGCGGTGGGAGTGCTGGTCGGGGTCGGCCCGGGCAACGCGTGTACGACCCGGGGCGTGCTCGGGCTGGGCGTGCCCCAGGCCACCGCCATCGCCGACGTGGCGGGGGCCCGCATGCGCCACCTGGACGAGACGGGGGTGTACGTGCACGTCATCGCGGACGGCGGGATGTCCAAGGGAGGCGACATCGCCAAGGCCATCACCTGTGGCGCCGACGCCGTCATGCTCGGCTCGCCCCTGTCGTCCGCCTTCGAGGCGCCGGCCCGTGGCTTCCACTGGGGCATGGCCACCTTCCACCCGACGCTGCCCCGCGGCGCCCGGGTGCGCACCTCGGTGCGCGGCTCGCTGCGCGAGATCCTGCTCGGCCCCGCCCACGAGAACGACGGCCGCATGAACCTCTTCGGCGCCCTGCGGACCGCCATGGCGACCTGCGGCTACGAAACGGTGAAGGAGTTTCAGAAGGCCGAGGTCATGATCGCCCCGGCACTGCAGACGGAGGGCAAGGCGTTGCAGCGCTCGCAGGGCGTGGGGATGGGGCACTGACCGACACCATCCTCGTCGTCGACTTCGGGGCCCAGTACGCGCGGCTCATCGCCCGCCGGGTCCGCGAGGCCCACGTCTACTCCGAAATCGTCCCCGCCTCCATCTCGGTCGAGGAGCTCCGTCGGCGCGCGCCCAAGGGCATCATCTTCAGCGGCGGCCCCAAGTCGGTCTACGAGACGCCGGCGCCCTCAATCGACGCCGGCGTCTACGAGTTGGGTATCCCGATCCTGGGCCTCTGCTACGGGGCGCAGCTCATGGCGTTGCAACTGGGCGGCACGGTGTCGCGCACGGGCCAGGGCGAGTATGGGCGCACGTCGCTGTCGCGCTCGGCCAGCCCCGCCTCGCCGCTCTTCCCCGACTGGCCGTCCACGTCGTCAGTGTGGATGAGCCACGGCGACGCCATCACCGAGGTGCCGCCAGGCTTCGTGGCCACGGCGACCTCGCCTGGTGCACCTGTCGCGGCCATGCACGACCCCGAGCGTCTTCTCTACGGGCTTCAATTCCACCCCGAGGTGGTGCACACCGACCGCGGCAGCGAGGTGTTCGACCACTTCCTGATCGACGTGTGCGGCTGTGCCCCGGGATGGACGCACGTGTCGATCATCGAGCAGCAGGTGGAGGCCGTGCGGGCGCAGGTCGGTGGCGACCGGGTGCTCTGCGCGCTGTCGGGTGGGGTCGATTCGGCGGTGGCGGCGGCGCTGGTGCACAAGGCGGTGGGGGACCAGCTCACCTGCGTCTTCGTCGACACCGGGTTGATGCGGGCCGGCGAGGCCGATCAGGTGGAGGACACCTTCCGGCGCCAATTCAAGGTCGACCTGGTCCACGTGAAGGCGGCCGACCGTTACTTCACGGCGTTGGAGGGGGTGACCGACCCCGAGCGCAAGCGCAAGATCATCGGTGAGCTCTTCATCCGCATCTTCGAGGAGGTGGCGCGTGACCTGGGGTCCGGCGGCCCCGATGACGAGGGGCCGCGGTTCTTGGTGCAGGGGACGCTGTACCCCGACGTGATCGAGTCGGGAAGCGACACCGCCGCCAACATCAAGTCGCACCACAACGTGGGAGGGCTGCCCGAGGATCTCAAGTTCGAGCTGGTCGAGCCGCTCCGGCTGCTCTTCAAGGACGAGGTGCGCGCCGTGGGCGAGGAGCTCGGACTGCCGCACGAGATCGTGTGGCGCCAGCCATTCCCCGGCCCGGGGCTGGCCGTGCGCATCATCGGCGAGGTGACGCGCGAGCGAGCCGAGATCCTGCGCGCCGCCGACGCCGTCGTGGTCGAAGAGATCCGGCGGGCCGGGCTCTATCGCGAGCTGTGGCAGAGCTTCGCCGTGCTGCCGGCCGTCAGGACGGTCGGGGTGATGGGAGACGGCCGAACCTACGCCTACCCCATCGTCATCCGCGCCGTCACCAGCGACGACGCCATGACGGCGGACTGGGCCCGCCTGCCTTACGACTTGGTCGAGCGCATCGCCTCGCGCGTCATCAACGAGGTAGAGGGCGTGAACCGGGTGGCGCTCGACGTGACGTCGAAGCCGCCCGGGACCATTGAGTGGGAGTGAGCGGCCCCTCGTCCTCTGCCTCGGCGGGCAACGGCCAGCTCTTCGACACCTCCGACGAAGGCGTCGGTGCTGCGGCTGCTGCCGAGGCCGACGAGGAGGTTCTCGCCGACGACGACGCCGAGGACGACGACGGCCGGCGGCGGCGCTCGGCGACTTCGTCGGGTGCGTTCTCGGGTCGGCCCGCAGCCCTGGTCGACGACCTGACCCTCCCCCAGCGCGCCGCGGTGGAGCACCGCGGCGGACCGTTGCTGATCATCGCCGGGGCCGGCTCGGGCAAGACACGCGTGCTCACCCGGCGCATCGCGCACCTGATGGCGACCGGTGACGCGCCGCCCTGGGGGATCCTGGCCATCACCTTTACCAACAAGGCGGCCGACGAGATGCGGGCCCGGGTGGTCGAGCTCGTCGGCTCGGCGGCCGACAAGATGTGGGTCTCCACGTTCCACTCGGCCTGCCTGCGCATCCTGCGGGCCAACGCCGACCGGCTGGGCTTCCGCTCGGGCTTCACGGTGTACGACGACAGCGACTCGCGCCGCCTGATCGAGATGATCACCGCCGAGCTCGGCTACGACCAGAAGCGGTTGCCGTCGCGCGCGGTACAGAGCGTCATCGGCCAGGCCAAATCGGAGCTGGTCGACTTCGAGGCGTTCGGGGAAGAGGCACGTGAGGGGCCCGATCCCTTCCGCAAGCGCATCGCCGAAATTTACGTGCAGTACCAGGACCGACTGCACGCTGCCAACGCCATGGACTTCGACGACCTGCTCATGGTGACGGCCAATCTGCTGCAGGCCTACCCCGACGTGCGCGAGGCCTACCAGGCGCGCTTCGGGCACATCCTCGTCGACGAGTTCCAGGACACGAACCACGCCCAGAACGAGATCGTCAAGCTGCTCGGCGAGGCCCACGGCAATGTCACCGTCGTGGGCGACTCGGACCAGTCGGTCTACCGCTGGCGGGGCGCCGACATCCGCAACATCTTGGAGTTCGAGCGGGCGTTCCCCAACGTGACCACGATCATGCTCGAGCAGAACTTCCGCTCCACGCAGACGATCCTCGACGCGGCCAACGCGGTCATCGCCAACAACGTCGGTCGCCAACCCAAGGAGCTCTTCACCGTCGGTGACACCGGCGGGCCGGTCCGGCGCTACCGCGCCGAGGACGAGCGTGACGAGGCCGCGTGGGTCTCCAGCGAGATCCTGCGGCTGCACGCGTCGGAGGCGCTTACCTGGGGGGACTTCGCCGTCTTCTACCGGACCAACGCGCAATCGCTGCCACTCGAGACCTCGATGAAGTTCAGCGGCATCCCGTACAAGGTGGTGGGCGGCGCCAAGTTCTACGACCGGCGCGAGATCAAGGACGTGTTGGCCTACGTACGCGTCCTGGCCAATCCCGACGACGAGGTGTCGGTCCGGCGCATCGTCAACGTCCCCAAGCGTGGCATCGGCGACACCTCGGTGGCCCGTCTCGCCGCCTGGGCCCAAGTCAACGGCGTGCCCTTCAGCGAGGCCATCGACCGGGCTGCCGAGACGGGCCTCACCGCCAAGGCGCTGCGGGGGGCCGAACAGCTGTCCAAGACGCTGGCCGAGCTGCGACCGCTGGTGCAAACGGTGAACCCCGCCGACTTCGTCCAGTTGGTGGCCGACCGCACCGGCTACCTGGCCGAGCTCGTGGCGGAACACACGCTCGAGGCGGACGGCCGGATCGAGAACCTGGCCGAGCTGGCCTCGCAGGCGGGTGACTTCGACGACGTGCAGGGCTTCCTCGAGACGGTCGCCCTGGTGGCCGACTCCGACGAGCTCGAGAGCGACGGGACCCGGGTGTCACTCATGACGCTGCACACGGCCAAGGGGCTGGAGTACCCCGCCGTGTTCGTGGTGGGCCTGGAGGAGGGGATCTTCCCGCACTTCCGCTCGCTCTCG
The DNA here is from genome assembly GCA_963744935.1 of uncultured Acidimicrobiaceae bacterium. Classification (GTDB taxonomy): domain Bacteria; phylum Actinomycetota; class Acidimicrobiia; order Acidimicrobiales; family RAAP-2; genus Bog-473. Next base: position 524,376 of record CAVUVM010000012.1, on the reverse strand, counting down.
GAGCCGAGCGAGCTGGAGGAGGAGCGCCGGCTGTTCTACGTCGGCATCACCCGGGCCCGCCAGCACCTGGCCATCTCGCACGCCTGGTCGCGCACGACCTGGGGTCGCACCCAGCCGGCCATGCCCAGTCGCTTCGTGACCGAGGTACCGGCGCACCTGGTGGACGACGCCGGCCTGGGCTCGCCGCGGCGCGGCACGGGGTATGACTCGCTCTCGGCCGAAGAGCACCTCCCCGGTGCCACCTATGCCCCGGCCGTGCCGCTGGGGACGCGCTCGGCGGCGGCCGGGGGGTCCAGGGGTCAGCGGGGCAGCACGGGCGCCGAGGACCTCGGCCTCATGGCCGGCGAGGAGGTGGTGCACGACCACTGGGGACGGGGCGTCGTGGTTGCCGCAAAGGGCGAGGGCTCGCGGGCGCAGGCCACGGTGGACTTCGACACGGTTGGGAAGAAGAACCTGTTGCTCTCGGCGACCCCGTTGCGGAGGGCCTGACCGGATCCCAAGCCGCGAACTGGGATTTCAGCCCGTGCTTCGCATTGCGGCTGCGGTTCCCGTTGTTGGAGCGTTGCGTCAAGGGCTCTATGAGGGGCGCCGATGACGCGGTATGCGGCGGATCCTGTGTGCGTGGGGCGTCGTGCTCGTTGGAGCGTTTGTCCTTCCTATTTCGACCGCCGGCGCGGTCTCGCCGGCCACTGCCTCACCGCCGGCCTCCGTTCCCAGCAACTGCTCGAGCGACGTCTCACAACGCCTGCAGAATTGGTTCCAAAAGCTTCCCGCCGGCACGACGGTGGCCGTTCCGCCAGGTGCCTGCTACCTGATCAACGAGGGAATGCAGCTGGTCGGATCGCAGGGCCTGACCGTCTCGGGTGGCACATGGGAGGACGAGACCACACCTCAAATTGGCACTGCGGCCAAAGTGAACAATGCGGAGTTCTGGCTCGTCGGTGGTTCGGACATCACGCTCGAGAACATGACGATCACTGGTGCCAACCCCGGTGGCTACTACGAAGCAGGCGCGTTCATGGCGGGGATCCGATCTGACGGCGTCCTCGGCCTCAACGTTGAAAACGTCATGATTGATCACACGTACGGCGACGGGATCGAGCTGAACGCTCTGCGCGGCGCACAGGACGACTCGGGCACGATCCTCAACGCGACCAAGCACGTCACGATCAGCAACGTTCGCATCGATGGTCCCGGTCGGCAAGGCATCACGCTCGCCAGCGTCAACCATGCCGTCATCAGCTCAGTGCGTCTCGATCACGTCGGCCTCAATGTGTTCGACGTTGAAGCCGATCAGGGAAACGAGGGTGCGGCGAACGTCACCATTGACGGATGTACGGCCGGGCACGGGAACGACGGGCTCTTCTTCGCAAACGGGGGCGCCGGCGGTGGGTACCAGACCAGGAATATCACAGTCGAGAACTGCACGATGGAGGCGGTTCAGAATGGTGACGCCGTACTGATACAGACGCCTGCCGGATTCCCGACACCCCGCGGTCCGTTTACCTTCACGAACGACACCCTGCGCTGCGGAGCCAGCGTTTACGTCGCCTGCGTGCAGGTGACGGGAGGCGATGTCTCAGTCAACGGGTCGACGGTCGAGTGCCCTCCCTCCACCATTCACGAGGCCGTGTACAACGCCTATCAATCGAGCGCAGTGAGCTTCGGCGGAGACTACGTGACCGGTTACGGAAGTCGAGGGACGGCGAGCACGAACAGTTCGGTTTCCGTTTCGGGAGGCTTGTGGGAACCGTACCTCTCCGTCAGTTCCCCAGTTCCGAACAAGGCCTCGGCTCCGCCGGCACCGAACCCTGGACGGTTGACCGACGAGACACAATCGGCACCTGTCCAGGCGGCGAGTCTCAGCGCAGATCGGGCTCCTGGCGCAAGTGGAGAGGGCAGCGGTTCCGACCGCCGCTCGAACACAGTCCTTGCCTCAGACCACCGCGAAGCCCAAGCTCTGTCGACCGCACTCCCTCAGCTCGACAGCCGTGAGGTAGCCGTCGTGTTGCTAGCGCTTTCCGGACTTGCGACCGCGATCGCCCTCTTCACGCGACGCCAGCGTCGGGTCGCAGTCGTCGCTCCGTCCGCCATCGACATGCTCGGCGGATCCCGACCGACGCGATAAAGCCCGCTTGGGATCATCCGATCCCGCGGGGCTCCCGTTCGGGTCTGCCGCGGGTTTTCTGCCCGCCTCCGCCGGTAGAGTCCCACCGATGGCGGGTCGTCGATGTGCGGCCCCTTAGGGGCAGCCGCCCCGGGTTGCGCCGGGTGTGGGTCCTTGCGATCCTTGCGATAGCGGTGACAGTCGCGGCGTGTGGAGGAACATCGCCCACGAAATCACTCTCTGCGACATCGAACGGGCGCGGGCCGTCTCCGACGGTTCCCTCCGGTCCGAGCGCGGCTCCCTCCCCCACGTCCGGGGCAGCCACCCTCCTGGGCGGGTCAGCGTCGGTTCCGGCACCAACGGGCCCGACTGTCTCGCCGCCCTCCACCGTCGCGGCAAACTGCTCGGTTGACGTCAGCAAGCCGTTGCGAAAGTGGCTCCATTCCCTCCCCGCGGGAAGCACGGTCGTCGCGCCGGCGAACGCCTGCTATCTGGTCGACACAGGATTGAAGCTGAACGATCCGAAGAAGCTCACAATTTACGGCGGGACATTCACGGACAAGGCGACCTCTCCGAGCGGCGCAACGCATCACCTCGGCAACCCTGTGTTCAGCGTGATCGGCGGTTCAGGCCTGACCATCGAGGCGATGCACATCGTCGGTGCCAACCCTGGTGGGTACCATCCCGCCCTCGCTTTTGCGGGGGGGATCGAACTCGAGGGCACGGCCGGCGCGACGATCCGAGGCGTCACGATTTCGAACACATTCGGTGATGGAATCACGCTCGCCCCCTTGCGAGGCGGCGCTGACCATGAGTCCGGGCAGATACTGGCTCCGGCATCGGCGGTGGTCATACGCGACGTCACGGTCAAGGACGTTGGTCGGCAAGGGATCACGTTTGCGTCCATCAAGCGGGCGCAGGTGAGCGACGTGATCGTCGACAACCCGGGTATCAATACGTTCGACTTCGAGGCAGACCAGGGGAACGAAGGGGCCAAGAACGTGACGATCGACGGCTGTGAGGCGACCGCCGGCCACTACTTCTTTGCGAATGGAGGAAACGGGGGCGGGAGGCACACCGGCAACATCACGGTCGAGCGGTGCACCATGGAGAGTGAGGAGGGAGGCACCGCGATTCTCGTCGCACGGGCCCGTCATGACCGGGTCGCGCGAGGCCCGTTCACGTTCGAGGATGACTCGCTGCGGTGCGGCGCCAGTGTCTATGTGTCCTGTGTGCAAGTGACAGCCGGCGACGTGACGGTGTCGAACTCATCGCTCCAGTTCCCAGCGGGCACGATTCATGAGCCGGTGTACCACGCTGCCGCCGGCGCGCACGTGACCTTTGACGGCGATGAGGTGTCGGGGTACGGGCACCCCGGCGCAAAGGTCGGAAAGAAGGCCGTCGTGCGGGTGGTCGGCGGACACTGGATACCCTGGATCGGCCAAAATCAGTAGCCCTTGAGGAGGAGGAACCCGGCGATCTGGCGCCCGCACCCGGCGCCTTCGTATCCTGGGGGCGTCATGAAACGTCCCTACAGGGTGGTCGTGGCCAAGCCCGGGCTCGACGGGCACGACCGGGGGGCCAAGGTCATCGCCCGGGCGCTGCGCGACGCCGGGTTCGAGGTCGTCTACACCGGCCTCCACCAGACACCCGAGCAGGTGGTCCAGGCCGTGGTGCAAGAAGACGCCGACGCGGTCGGGCTGTCGCTCCTCTCGGGCGCCCACCTCACCCTGGTGCCCAAGGTCGTCAAGCTGCTGGCGGATGCCGGGCGCGAGGACGTGCTCGTCGTGGTCGGGGGCATCATTCCTGAGGCCGACATCCCCGTGCTCAAAGAGCAAGGCGTGGCGGCCGTCTTCACGCCGGGTGCGCCGCTCGACTCGATCGGCTCGTGGCTGGGCGAGACCCTCGATGCACGCGAGGAGACCGTCGAGGCCTGACGCCCTTGCGGGCACCGTTCACCCCATCTCTCGCCATCTCATCGATCACCACCCGTTCTGCGAGGGCAAGACCCGAGCAGCACAAACCCGAAGGAGCCAACACCGACAGTGGACCTCTACGAGTACCAGGGCAAGCAGTACTTCGCCCGCTTCGGCATTCCAGTCTCGCCGGGCGGCGTGGCCGACACGGTGGACGAGGCGGTGGAGCAGGCGGAGGCTGCCGGCTACCCGGTTGTGATCAAGGCCCAGGTGAAAGTGGGCGGGCGCGGCAAGGCGGGGGGCGTGAAGCTGGCGGCCGATGCCGACGAGGTTCGCTTGCACGCCGGGAACATCCTGGGGCTCGACATCAAGGGTCATGTCGTCAAGCGGCTCTGGGTCGAGCACGCATCGGACATCGCCAAGGAGTACTACGCCAGCTTCACCCTGGACCGCACCGCCAAGTTGCATCTCGGCATGCTGTCCGCGCAGGGCGGAGTCGAGATCGAGGAGGTGGCGCAGACCGATCCCGACGCCATCGCCAGGCTCCACATCAACCCGGTTGAGGGGCTGTCGGAAGAGGCGGCCCGGGCGTGGGTCAACCGTGCCGATCTGGATCCCGAGGCGCGCGAGCAGGCGGCGACCCTCTTGGTGCGCCTCTACCACTGCTACGTCGAAGGCGACTGCGACCTGGCCGAGATCAACCCGCTCATCCTCACCCCTGAGGGCAAGGTGCACGCCCTCGATGCAAAGGTCACGCTCGACGAGAACGCGTCGTTCCGCCACCCCGAGTGGGGGGAGTACGAGGACGACTCCGATATCGACCCCCGCGAAAAGATGGCCAAGGAGAGAGGTCTCAACTACATCGGCCTGTCGGGGACGGTCGGCATCATCGCCAACGGCGCCGGCCTCGCCATGTCGACGCTCGACGTCGTCACACAGGTCGGTGGTGAGGCAGCCAACTTCCTCGATATCGGCGGCGGCGCCAACGCCGACGTGATGGCAGCCGCCCTTGAGGTCATCAACGCCGATCCGGCGGTGAAGTCCATCTTCGTCAACATATTCGGCGGCATCACGAGGGTCGACGAGGTGGCGAAGGGGATCATTGAGGCCCTGAGCCGCGTGCGGCTGGCCTCACCGCTGGTCATGCGCCTCGACGGTACCAACGCCGAGCAGGGCCGGGCCTTGCTGAAGGACCACCTGTCGGACCGCCTGATCGCCGAGCCGACCATGCTCGACGCAGCCCGCCGGGCGGTCGCCCTGGCGCAGCAGGCGTAGACGGACCCGAACGCAGAGAGAAGAGGAACGAACGTGAGCATCTTCGTCGACGAGACGACCAAGGTCGTGATTCAGGGCATAAGCCCGACGAGCCAGGGTCTCTACCACGGCCTACGCAACAAGGCCTACGGCACCAAGGTCGTGGGTGGCACCAACCCCAAGCGGGGAGGTGAGGAGATCGAAGGCATCCCCGTCTACGCCTCGGTGGCCGATGCGGTGAAGGAGACCGGTGCCACGGCGTCGTTCATCTCGGTGCCGCCGCGGGCCGCCGCCGACGCCATCATCGAGGCGGCCGAGGCCGGCATCTCGTTCATCGCGTGTATCACCGAGGGCATTCCCGCCCAGGACGAGGCGGTGGATTACAATCGCTTGATCGATGAGTTCCGCGGCACGCGGCTGTTGGGGCCGAACTGCCCCGGCATCATCAGCCCCGGCAAGTGCAACATAGGCATCACCTCGGGCGACATCGCGCTGCCCGGCGGACCGGTCGGCATCGTGTCGCGGTCGGGGACGCTGACGTACCAGGCCCTGCACGAGCTGTCCCAGCAGGGCATCGGCCAAACGACCTGCGTGGGCATCGGCGGCGACCCCGTACCCGGCACCAACTTCATCGACTGCCTGGCTGCGTTCGAGGCGGATCCCGAAACCAAGGCTGTGATGATGATCGGCGAGATCGGCGGCTCGGAGGAGGAGCGGGCGGCCGAGTTCATCGCTGCGCACATGACCAAGCCCGTGGCGGCCTACATCGCCGGCGTCACCGCGCCCCCCGGGCGCAAGATGGGCCATGCCGGCGCCATCATCTCGGGATCGCAGGGGACCGCCCAGGCCAAGATGGAAGCGCTGTCCGCCGCCGGGGCGCACGTGGCGCAGAACCCCACCGAGTGCGGAGAGCTGATGGTCGCCATCGTGCGGGGGCTCGGCTAAGCCACGCCACCACTGGCTGGGGCGCAAGCCCCCGCACGGACGACCGACGGCCACAGGCGGGGCAACCGCCCGCCGGTGACCGCAGACTGCGTCAGGCCGCAACCGTCGCCGCGGCGGCCGGAGCCAAAGACCCCGCATCATCGCCCGGCGCGGGTCCGAGCGTGCCGCGACCCGACTTCACGGCGATCACGATGCCGGTGGCGAGCAGCCAGATCGGCAGCCCGAAGAGGAGGGCCAGGAAACTGAGCGGCCCGGCGATGCCGACCAGTGCCACGAGGATGGAGTACCACCCGAGCAGTTTGGGCAGCGGGGCGACCTCACGGTTGAGCAGGATGGCCAAGCCGGTGGAGAAGGTCAAGAAGTCCATTCCGGCGAGGATGAGCAGCTCGTTGTTGGCGCTGTAGAAGTTGACGAAGTGCGCCACGGCGAATTGGTGGTTGTGCGACGCCAGGATGAGCGTGATCTCGAAGCTGCCCGCGACGACGATGCCAGCGACGAGCAGGATGCCCGAGGCAAAGACGACGTTGGGCCACAGCCGCTGCCCGCCGGCCCGCACCAGTACGGAGCGGAGCTGGGTTACGTAGACGAGGACCAAGAACATGGAAAGTCCGACCAGCCAGATCGTGACCCACTGTTGGTTCACGTGCGTGTTGTACCAGTGCGCCACCGTGACGCCAGTGGCGTTCTCGCCCGGGGAACCGCTCGAGAGCGGTCCGAACGAGACAAAGAGCAATGCGGCGGCCACCAGGCCGATCAGCCAGAGCCATCGGTTGAATGCCGAGTCCTTCATTGGTATATCCCTCCCTCGCACGACTGTCGTGTCGTGCGCTCTTGGGAGCGTGGCCCAGCGTGCGGCCCCTGGAGACGCTCGCTCGCACGCTCCGGCAATCAGTATGCGCCCGCGTGGCGGCCAGGAAAAGGGGGGTAGTACCGAAGGCTGAGCGGGTGGCTAGCACCCCCGCATACCCCAATTCGGGCAGCGGCGTCGTTAGCGTTTCGCCGATGGAGCCGGAGGGTGCAGGGGAGCGGCCTCAGGGGCGGCCGTCCCAGCGTGGACGCGCTTGGTGGAAAAGAGGGGACCGCAGCGCGACGTCCACGCCCGTCCGGCTGTCGGACCTCGGGCCACGCGATCGGCACCTGGCAATTCTGCGCTGCGCGCTCACGATCGTGGTTGCATGGGTTCTCATCTTCGGTGCCTACTACGTGCTCCCGATCGGCAAGGAGTCCGAACTACGTGCAGGCCTACGGCTTGCCGTGGACATCGCGCTCGTCGCCTCGGTGTTCACCTGGCAGATCGGCCGGATCTCGAGAGCCGAGCTTCCGGAGCTACGTGCCGTCGAGGCGCTCGGCATCGTGGTCGCGCTGTTTCTCGCTCTCTTCTCGGGTGTCTATCTGGCGATGTCGCACAACAGCCATGGCTTCACCCGATTGTTGGATCAAACGCAAGCGCTCTACTTCACCGTCAGCGTGTTCTCGACGGTTGGGTTCGGCGACATCACGCCGCAGACCGACACGGCGCGGCTGATCGTCTCGGCGCAGATGCTGCTCGACCTGGTGGTGATCGGTGCCGGGGTCCGCCTCATCTTCAGCGCGGCCAGGAGCCGCGTGGAGTCCACACCTGCTTCGTCCGAATAGGGCAGCGACCCCGGGTCTGGTGGACCCGGCGGGCTGGAACCACGTATTTCGGCTGTGTTTCGGCGGAAAAGTGATCTCGTGCCGCAAGAGTCATAGCCTCTGCAAGTAGGGTGGCGGTAGGAATCTTGGGGGGGCACGAGATGACCCTTATCGACTACAGCAAGCTTGAGGGAAAGGCCGGAGAAGAGCGGAGGACGCGGTTCCGAGTGGCCGACCCCTTCCCCCATACGGTCATCGAGGACATCCTGCTCGGCGAATCCGACGAGCTGGCGAATGCCTTCCCCGAACGCTCGTGGAAGGGCTGGGCCAGTCGGACTTCGACGTATCAGTCCGGCAAATCGAGCTGCCGGGACATAGACGTCATGCCCGAGGCGATGCGCGAACTCATCGTCGAGCTCTCATCGCCTCGATTTCTGAGAGGCCTCTCGCGCATCACGTCCATCGACGCCCTGTTGCCGGATCCCTTTCTTCAGGGGGGCGGCCTTCAATGTATGGACCCCGGGGGGGTGCTCGCGCCCCACACTGACCGCGACCGCCACCCGACATTTGGTTTGTTCCGCCGGGTCAATGTCCTCGTGTACCTGAACCGGCTGTGGGAGCAGGGCGATGGCGGCGAGTTCGCCCTGTTCGATTTTGGTGACGATCACCCGACCGTGACCGTTCTGCCGCGGCTCGGCACTTGTGTGATCTTCGCAACCGATCATCGATCTGTTCACAGCGTGCAACCGCTCACGGGTTCGCGGCGACGGTGTTCGATCGCGCTCTTCTACTACACAGTGGAAGCTGCCGACACTTTCAGCGCAGACCTCAAGGCCAACTGGTATCCGGCAGAGTCGCTGAACCAGCAAGATCTGGTTGTCAGGGCGCGTTTGAAGACGATGAAGACGGCGCTCAAGATGGCGAGGGTCCTCACCCACGCCGCGTACCGGGTCGACCCGCAGGAGTCTCGCCAGCTGGTATAGCGCCGGGGGCTCTGCACCTGTTCTGCCTGCTGCGTGGAATGATGTCGTGCATGCACGAGGCATCATTCGAGAAGATGCGAGCGTTCAGGAATGCGTATCTCGCAGGCCTTCCCGCTCCCATCAGAGTCCTTGACGTCGGGGCAGGGGGCCAGGACGCCAACCAGTCATATCGCCCGCTCTTTGCGCCACCCACCTTCCAGTACGTGGGATTGGACCTCGAAAAGAGTGAAAACGCTGAGTTCGTTCCCGAGGATCCCTTCTCGTGGGCCGAGCTACCGGCTGAGAGTTTCGACGTCGTGATCTCTGGCCAGACGTTCGAGCACGACCCGTTTTTTTGGATCACGGCGGCCGAGATTGCGCGCGTGCTGACCCCCGACGGGCTGGTTGCCGTCATCGCCCCTTCCGGCGGGTACGTGCATCAATACCCGCTCGACTGTTGGCGTTTCTATCCCGATTCCTGGGGTGCACTGTGCGCATACGTTGGTCTCACGTTGGAAGAGAGCTACGTCGAGTCATCGGCCCAGACGAGGGTGCTCCACGGCCTCGATGAGTGGCACGACGCATTGATGGTGGCGCGCAAGCCGCAGTTGGCCGATGACGCCAAACAGGCGTATTACCAGCGACTCGCAGCGATCGTCGATACACGAATTCTTGCTCCCACAGGCGGTCCCGGGCCCGGCGCAGCAGCCACGGCCTATGAAGCCGCCCACGGACTCGGGACGTGGGAGTGGCCGATCCGAAAGATAGAACTCCTCGTGTCCCGACCGTTCTCGTCGACCCGCATGCCCACCCGTTACCGGAAGCGCTATTGGGCCCATCTCCGACGTGTGTCGAGAGGGAGGGGTGAAAAGGCGCTCCCATGGCCGACCGCGAACGGGACTCCGCCGACCTGAGGAACAAGCGAACGCGGACGGCGAGGGGGGCCCGGAGGCGGGGGGTGGTCGCCTAGATTGGGCGTGTGCGCCTCGCGGTCCTCGTTTCGGGTTCAGGGACCATCCTGAGGGCCATGTTCGACGCCGGCCTCCCGGTGGCCGTGGTGCTCTCGGACCGGCCCTGCGGCGGGCTGGACCTGGCACAGGAGGCCGGGGTCGCGGCCGAGCTCGTCGACCGGGCGGCCTACGGAGGCTTCGGGCCAGGGTTCGACCGCGAAGGCTTCACCAGCTCGGTCGCGGCCACCCTGGTCGCCCACCAAGTCGACCTCCTGGCGATGGCCGGGTTCGGAACGGTGCTGGCCCAAGGGATCCACCGGGCCTTCCCTGGAAGGATCCTCAACACGCACCCAGCCCTCCTACCCGCCTTCCCGGGTTGGCATGCCGTGCGGGACGCCCTGGCAGCCGGGGTCACCGAGACCGGGTGCACTGTCCATCTCGCCACGCTCGAGATGGACGCCGGACCGATCCTGGCCCAAGAGGTCGTGCCGGTGCTGGTGGGTGACAGCGAGGAGACCCTGCACGAGCGAATCAAGGTGGTGGAGCGCAGTCTCTACCCGGCGACCGTGGCGTGGGCGCTCGGTGAATTGGAACAGGGACGCGAGATCCGCGTCCCGGCCGAAGCCCGGACCCACGCAGTGAAAGTGAGAACGTGACGCAGACAAACGTGAACGCTGAGGGAGCGGTGGGGGTGCCGTGGTGAGAGCGCTGCTGTCCGTCTACGACAAGGAGGGGCTGGTCGACCTCGCGCAAGGTCTCTCAGACCTCGGATGGGAGCTGGTCGCCAGCGGGAACACGTCCGCCACGCTCCGGAAGGCCGGCATCGCGCACGTCGAGGTCGCCGAGGTGACCGGCTCGCCCGAGATGCTGGGCGGCCGCGTCAAGACCCTGCACCCCAAGATCCACGGCGGCATCCTGGCCGACCGCTCCAAGCATGGGCACCTGGCCGACCTCGAGGCCAACGGGATCGCCGCCATCGACCTCGTCGTCGTCAACCTCTATCCCTTCTCCTCGGACCCCTCCATCGAGCTCATCGACGTCGGCGGCCCGACCATGGTGCGGGCGGCCGCCAAGAACCACGAGCATGTGGGCGTGGTCACCTCGCCGGGCGACTACCCCGTCGTCCTGGAGGAGCTGCGTCAGTCCGGAACCCTCTCCGCGGCCACCCGTCGCCGGCTCGCCCGCGCCGCCTTCGCGCATACTGCGGCCTACGACGCCGCGATCGTCGCTTGGCTCGATGCGGGCGGCCCGCACCCCGTCGACGACCTCGACGGCGCCACCGATGCCGACCGCGCGGAGGCAGAGATTGCCTCCGTCCTGCCGCCGACGCTGCACCTCTCGCTCGAGCGCGCCGAGGTACTCCGTTACGGTGAGAACCCGCACCAGCGTGGCGCGCGCTACCGGATGAAGGGCGCGTCGAGCTGGTGGGACGACATGGTCCAGCACGGCGGCAGCGCGCTCTCCTATCTCAACCTCTTCGATGGGGACGCGGCGTGGCGCCTCGTGCACGAGCTGGCGGCGGACGCCGGCGAAGGGCAGGCAGCGGTCGCCATCATCAAGCACGCCAATCCGTGCGGCGCCGCCGTGGCGCGCGACCTCGTCACGGCCTACGAGCGTGCCCTCGAATGTGACCCGCTCAGCGCCTTTGGTGGCGTGGTGGCGATCGGCGGAACCGTCACCGTTGAGGTGGCCGAAGCGGTCGCGGCCGGGCCGCAGGCCGACGTGGTCATTGCCTCGTCCTTCGCGCCCGAGGCGCTCGAGCGCCTGCGGGCGCGGCGCAAGGCCACCCGGCTGCTGTCAGGGCCGGCTCCCGAGCAGGCGATCCGGCAGTTGCGCAGCCTCGGGGCCAGCCTGCTCGTGCAGGACGCCGACCAATTCGTGTCGCCCCGCAGCGAGTGGCGCCTCGCGACGGCGCGCCGACCCAGCGAAGACGAGTGGCGTGACCTCACGCTCGCCTGGAGGGTGTGCGGCCGCACGACCTCCAACGCAATCGCGATCGTAAACGGCGGTCAGGCGGTCGGGGTCGGCGCGGGACAGCAGTCACGTGTGGTCGCCGCGGAGATCGCCGTGCAGAAAGCGGGGGAGCGGGCCAAGGGTGGCGCCGCCGCCAGCGACGCCTTCTTCCCCTTTCCCGACGGCCTCTTGGTGCTCGCCGACGCCGGCGTCACCGCGATCGTGCAACCGGGCGGGTCGGTGAAGGACGCCGACGTGGTGGCGGCGGCGGACGAGGCCGGCGTCGCCATGGTCATGACCGGAGAGCGCCATTTCAAGCACTGATGGAGTCCGAAGACTGATGGGGGCGAACCGATTGCGGTACGGCCGATGACGGCGATCCTGCTCGACGGCGAAGCGGTAGCGGTCCGCATCCGCGCTGAAGTGGGCGAACGCGCCGCGGTGCTGGCGGCCCGGGGTGTGTACGTCGGTCTCGGCACCATCCTCGTCGGCGACGACGCCCCGAGCGCTCGCTACGTCGCGCTCAAGCACGAAGACTGCGCCGTACTCGGCATCCACTCGGTCGGTGAGCACCTCCCTGCCAGCGCGACCCAGCGCGAGGTGTTGGAGGCCATTGCCCGGTTCAACGCTGATCCGAAGGTGAGCGCCTTCCTCGTACAGCTGCCACTCCCGGTCGGCCTGGACGAGGAGGGCGCGCTGCTCGCGGTGGATCCCAACAAGGACGTCGACGGGCTGCACCCCGTGAACCTCGGTCGCCTCGTGCTCGGGACGCCGGGTCCACTGCCTTGTACACCTGCCGGCATCGTGGAGCTGCTGCACGCGTACGACGTCCCCGTGGAGGGACGCCATGTCGTGATCATCGGCCGTGGCGTGACCATCGGCCGCCCCTTGGCGAACCTGCTCACGCTCAAGCGTGCGGGATTGAACGCCGCCGTGAGCGTCGTGCACACCGGCGTTGACCCAGCCGACGTGGCCGCCATCACCCGAACGGCCGACATCGTTGTGGCGGCGGCGGGCCGGCCCCACCTGCTCACGCCCGACATGGTCAAGCCCGGCGCAGCAGTGGTGTCAGCGGGCACGACGTTCGAAGGGAAGAAGCTGATTCCTGACGCCCACCCGGACGTGGCGGAGGTGGCGGGCTGGATCACGCCCCGCATCGGTGGGGTGGGGCCCATGACCCGTGCCATGCTGTTGCGCAACGCGTTGGCGGCGGCCGAGCGTTCGGCGAAATGAACAGCGGTGCCGGAGATACGGGCGGAGGAGACACGCAGCATGGGTGAGCGGGAATACTCCGAGCGCCCGTGGGGCAACTACACGGTCCTCGACGACGACGCTCCCGACCACAAGGTCAAGCGCATGGTCGTGCACCCGGGCAAGCGACTCAGCTATCAGCGTCACGCAAAGCGGGCGGAGCACTGGTTCATCGTCTCGGGCACGGCCACGGTCACGCTCGACGGCATGGTGCACCAGCTGCACGCCGGGGAGTCGATCGACATCCCGCTCGAGAGCGCCCATCGCATCGGCAACGACGGGGACACCGACGTTGTGTTCATCGAGGTGCAGCGGGGAACCTATTTCGGCGAGGACGACATCGTCCGTCTCGAGGACGACTACGGCCGGCTCGGGGGCGGGGCAAATGCAGGGAGGGTGTCGTCGTGACCCGCATCGTCGAGCTCCTCGCCCAGGGCCCCACGTACTCGTTCGAATTCTTCCCACCGAAGAACGACAAGGAGCTGACCACCCTGTCGCGGACCCTGGTCGAGCTGCAGCCCCTCGAGCCCTCCTTCGTCTCGGTCACCTACCGGGGCGGTGCTGAATCGCGCCAGCGCACATTCGACCTGGTCTCGGGAATGCTCCACACGACGACTCTCAATCCGATGGCGCACCTCATCTGCGTGGCTCACACCCGCCTCGAGCTCGCGGACATCCTCGTCTCGCTCCGCAAGGCGGGCGTGGAGAACCTGATGGCACTGGGTGGCGACCCGCCGCAGGACCCAACGGCAGGGCCCGGGGAGCTGGCCTTCGCCGCCGAGCTCGTGCAGTTGGCCCGTGCCATCGGCGGGTTCTCCATCGGGGTGGCCGCCCATCCCGCAGGCCACCCGCGCTCAGCCGACCTGGCGAGCGACCGCGACTACCTGGCCGCCAAGGTGGCGCTCGCCGACTTCGCCATCACGCAGTTCTTCTTCGAGGCCGCGGAGTACGAGGAGATGGTGGCCGACCTCGCCGAGCGGGGCGTGGAGACGCCGGTCCTACCGGGAATCTTGCCCGTCACCTCTGTCTCGACGATGAGCCGACTCGGCGCCATGGGTGCTGCCGCTCCGCAGTGGATGGAGGACCGGCTGCGCGCCGCCGACGAGCGTGGCGGCGCCGACGCGGTGCGCAAGGAAGGAGTGGAGCTGGCGACCGAGCTCTGTGCGCGGCTCCTGGAGTTGGGCGTGCCTGGTCTGCACTTCTACACCTTCAACACCTCGAGCGCGACGAGGGAGATCTATGCCACCCTCGGGCTCGGTCCGAGCACGGCGGGGCGTTGAGTTTCTCAATTTCTCGACTCATCGAATTCATGTCTCGGTCACACGTTCACGCCACCGTCACGCGTTCATCACCGAAGTAACTCGCGTCTTCGCGTTCGGCACACGCGGGCTGGCGGCCGTTGCAATTTTGGCCTAGGCATCGCACTGTCGGTCTGTCAAACTCCCCCAGTGCGGTGTGCTTTGGCGCATTTGGGGGCACCGTTGATTTGCACGTTCACGGCGCGCCGTGCGCGCAACCCACACAGAAACCCAAACATCAAGGAGGATCCATCGTGTTCATTCGAGGCGGTCGCTTGGGCCTAGCGGCTCTGACGATTGCAGGGGCGCTCGCAAGTGTCGCCGTGCTGGCGACACAAGACGTCGCCGGCGCGACGGGTTCGGGCGGCACTCTCTACGTCACCAACACAGGAACAGACACCGGCACGTGCCGGCTTTCGACCCACCCGTGCGCCACCATCGCCTACGCCCTTACAGAGGCGACGGCTGATTCGACCATCGATGTCGGACCGGGTAGCTACGCGGAGCAGCTGGTGATCAACACGAGCGTCTCGATCGTCGGCAGTGGTGGCACCGTCGTCGTCGACCCGAGCTCTCTGCCCACTTCGGACACGGACACGGATTCATCCAACGCCCAGTATGCGATCGTTGACATCACCTCCGGGGCGGACGTCACGCTCAAGAACCTGGTCATCAACGGCGCGAACGCAAAATCACAGTTCACCGGATGTGGACCGGACTTCGTGGGCGTGTACTACCACGACAGCTCAGGCGTGATGAAGAACGACACCGTGCAGAACGTCGAGTTGCCAACGGCAGACTTCGGGTGCCAAGGCGGGCTCGGCGTGTACGTCGCTTCCGACTCGGGCGACACCTCGACCGTCACCATGACCGGGGACTCGGTGTACGCATACGACAAGAACGGCATCACCTGCGACGATGTCGGAACGACGTGCACCGTTCAGTCCACGGACGTGACGGGCATCGGCTCCACGCCACTCATCGCCCAGAACGGGATCCAAGGCGTCGACACGGCTTCACTGAGCCTGACCAGCGACATCGTCAGGGACAACTCGTACAGCGGAGGCGGTCTGGGCAACCAGGCGACGGGCTTCTTGATCTTCGATGTCGGCGCGCTCAGTGCCTCCTCGAACACGGTCGAGGACAACGACGTCAATGCCTACATCGGCTCGGACGGGACGGGACCGACGCCGGGTAACTGGACCTTCAGCGGCAACACAGTGCTGGGGGCGACGGACAACGTCTCGGGCGGCGAGGCCTACTACGGCGACGGCATCCAGGTCGACAGCACGACGAGTCCTGTGTCCGTGACGGACAACGTCGTCACGGAGTCCGCGGAGAACGGCATCGTCACGCTCGGAGCGAGCGACGTCACGGTGCAGGCGAACACGAGCAGTCACAACGCCGGCGACGGCATCGATTTGGCTGTGCCCGCGTCCAACTCCGCGTCGACGACACCGAGCTCGGATGACATTGTGTCGGGCAACACCGCCAAGGACAACGGTCTCGACGGGATCTTGGCCGAAGCCGGCACGACGGCCAACACCGTCTCGGGGAACACCGTGAAGAAGAACATTCGCTACGACCTCGAGGACCATGGCAGCGGGAACACCTGGACGTCGAACACCTGCAAGCCGGCCTTCGACTCGAGCCCGGCCGGTCTCTGCTCGTAGGGCGCGCCATAATCACCTTCAGTTGCGTGAAGGGCCCCCTGGCCGTAAGGGCCAGGGGGCCCTTTGCTGGTACGGGGTGGCAGGCGGATCTCTGGCCGATAGTTGTCACTTCAGTTCATGCCGCGATCACCCGTTCATCACGGATGTATGCAACACGTCACGCGAATGTGGGCATGTAGGCGGACGCAGAGGACAGTTTCTGTGCAACCCGAGGCGACATGTGCCACACTCCCCGAAGGCGGTGGCGTTGGCGCGCACAGGGGCACCGTTCGGTCAAAGTCACGGCGCGTATGGACGCGCCGCCGAAGGAAGCGAGGGAGGGTTCATGCGCATTCGAGGCTGTCGGTTAGGACTCGCGGTTCTGACGCTCATGGGTACGCTGGCTGGCGCCACCGTGCTCCTAGGGCAGAACGTGGCGGGCGGAACGACGCCGGGCGGCACGCTGTACGTCACCAGCGGCGGCACTGACACCGGTACGTGCCGGCTGTCGGCGCACCCCTGTGCCACGATCACCTACGCCATCTCACAGGCGGATGCCAACGCAAAGATCAACGTGGGCGCAGGGACCTACGCGGAGCAATTCACGATCCCGGAGAGCCTTACGATCGTGGGTGTCACCGGTCAGACGATCATCCAGCCGACCAGCCTCAGCCCGGTCGACACTGACCCGAACCACTCGTCGACGCCGTATCCGATCGTGGACGTGGCGTCCGGTGTCTCCGGCGTCGTTCTCAAGGATCTCACGATCGACGGGAGCCAGGCCCAGAGCACCTTCACCAGCTGCTCGCAGGACCCGATGGGCGTCTACTTCCACAACGCGTCCGGGGAGCTGAAGAAGGTCACTGTCTCCAACATCGCCGAGACCGCCCCGACCAACGGATCGCTGTTCGGCTGCCAGGTTGGTATCGGTGTGTACGCCGCATCCAACGGGGGTTCGTCAAACGTGATCCTCCAGCACGACACGATCACCGGCTACCAGAAGGACGGTGTCGCCTGCCGCGATACCACCACCAGCTGCTATGTCAATAACTCCACCGTCACCGGCGTCGGGCCGTCGCCTTACCAAGGGGCGAACGGGATCGAGGTCTACGGCGCTGCTGTCGGCTCCGTCGTCGGCAACACCGTGACGGCGAACTCCTACACCACAGGTGGAGCGGGCAACCAAGCGACCGGACTGCTGCTCTTGGACGATGGGGAGCTCACCGCGACCGGGAACACGCTGTCAGGGAACGACATCAACGCCTACCTCGGCTCAGACGGAAGTGGACCGCACGAGACGGGCTGGACGTTCTCAGGGAACACCGTGACGGGGGCGACCGACGGTGTCGCCGGTGGCGCACCGGGGTACGGAAACGGTGTCGACGTCGACGGGCCGGTGAATCTCAACATAACGGTCTCGCAGAACACCGTGACGCACTCTGCCGGTGGTGGCATCGTGCTGACGGGTGCGAGCCATCTGACCGTGTCCGACAACACGACCAACAACAACCAGGGCGACGGTATCTACGTCGGGGGTCCCGGTGGCGTCTGGGGCGGTCCCGCTCCTACGACGAGCTCGAACGTCACCGTGTCAGGGAACACGTCGAAGAACAACGGATCCGACGGCATCCACGCCGACACTGACTCCTCCGGCTCGACATTCTCGGGGAACACGACGAAGAACAACCTGCGCTACGACCTCGAGGACGCAGGGACGGGCAACACCTGGTCGAGCAACGGCTGCACACCTGCGGCCGACTCGAGCCCGTCTGGTCTCTGCTCATAAGGACAGGCAACGAGGCGACGGACGTCGTATTCAGTCACTGGAGGATCCCCCGGCCGTACGGCCGGGGGATCCTCGCGTTGTGGCTCGCTCATCGGCCCAGGCCTTCCATCGGCCCCATCCATCGGCCCCATCCATCGGCCCCTCCATCGGCCACAGCCATCGGAGCAGCCGCAGACACGCCCCGAGAAGCCGCCTCGTGGTTGGCGCGCAGCTGCCCGGTGACGAGACGGTGCAAGGGTGGCAAGTATCGTTCGGGCCGTGCCGGAGTCCGTTGCCAGTTCCGATGACGTGGCGACTGCCACGGCGGTCGTGCTGACGTACCGACGGCCGCGCCTGGCGGGCGACGTCGTGCGAGCATTGCTGGACAAGGAGGGCTTTCCGCCGCATCGGGTTGTGCTGGTCGTCAACGGAGAAGGCGGGCTCGACGACCGTGACCTGGAGGCGAGGATCCGCACCATCCGCCTTCCCACCAACATCGGCCCCGCGGGGGGATTTCGCGCCGGCCTCGAAGCCTCGTTCGAAGACGGTGAGACGCAGTGGGCGTACCTCTGCGAGGACGATGTCGGACTCTTCAACCTGCCCACGCCCCGGGTGTCGGAAGTTCTCGCACGGTTGGATCGCCACTGCGGTGGCGAGGCCGCCACCGTTGGCGCCGTTGTCGCCTACGGGCGTCGTTTCGTCGGTCGCGGGCATTCGGTCAATGTCGTACCCAAGCCGGGTAGCCCGCCCTTCGTGCCAGTCGACGTTGCGCCGTGGGGAGCGACGCTCGTGGCGCGAACGGTGGTCGAGCGAGGCGTGTTGCCGGCGACCGAATGGTTCTTCGGCTTCGAGGACTTCGACTTCTTCTGCCGGCTGCGTGCGTCAGGCCTGAGCGTGCTGCTCGACTCGGAATCGGCGCGCGCCGCTGCGCTGGGCCAGACCTCGGTGGGCCGGGAAACCGCTTTTTCCACGGATCGTCCGGGCGACGCCGAAGAGCCGTGGCGGGCCTATTACGTGGCGCGCAACCACTTCCACCTGGCGCGGGCCCACGGCTCCCCGAGCTGGCAGGCATGGCATCTGGCTTATTCGGCGCGGCGCCTGCAACTGGCCACCAGCAACGCCGAACGCCGGGCGACGCTGCACGGTCTCGTCGACGGCCTGCGGGGCCGCTGGGGTCCCCACCCGCGCTACGGGAGAACGACCGGGGAGTACGACCCCCCGGCGTGAAGCACGTGCTGGGCTCGGGAGCGTTCCATGTCGCGCGAGTCGGGACCTGGATTGGTGGGTCAGGTCGCGGCGGTCAGGCTCGGGTGGTCGGCGCGCATGTTGGTCATGACGATCCCGAGGACGGGTGGCCGGTGCTGGGCCAAGAGCCGTTGTGACTGCACCCCGTCATTGACCGTCGTGCGCCACGCCTCACAGACCACCACGACCAGATCGGCCGCCTGCATGAGCGCAGTGCCGTCTTGTGTCGAAAGGAGCGGTGCCTCGAAGAGGACGACGTCGACGACGTCACGCGCTGCTTCGACCAGCCCGGCGGCGTTGAGTGCCAGCTTGCTCGGGTTCGGGAACAGCTGCCCGAGGGCGAGGCTCGACACGCCCGGTATCTGTGAGGGACGTGCGTTCGCCACAAGCTCGGAGGCCGTCAACTCGGAATAGGGTCCTTCCCAGGTCGGAGGCATCTTGCCGTTACCGTCGATGCTGGTGCGCATCCCACCCGTCGTCGCCACCAGCACCCGGTCTCCCGCCTCGGCGAACACCGCGGCGAGATTCACGACCACGAGGGAGCGGGTGGGCTCGTCGGTCGGCGCCGTGACCAGAATGGAGAATCGGGGGCGGTGAGGCTTTGCGAGCGCCTGCGAGCCGACCGGTACGGGGAGGCGCATCTGGCCCGAGGACCCTGTGGCCAGGTCGTTCCGAGCGCCGCCCGGGGCGGAGGCTCCGACGAGGAGCTCCTGCGGCGCCCGGAGCCTTGCCAGTTCGAGGAGATCGTCCTGGTAGCCGTACCCCTTCTTGACCCACGTGACCGGTGGCGCGGTGAGGATCGCGACGTGGAGCCGGCGATACGCCTCTGACGTCGGTGAATACGGGTCCACGATCACGTCGACGACGGGGATCGCCGACACGGGCTCCGAGCCGGCCGAAGGAATCTCGACGATCACGGGCAGGCCAAAGACCTCCTCCGCTCGCTTTGATGTCCGAAGTCGCCGGTCTAACGCGTCCATGAGCCATGTCGCGACGACGCCGACCAGCGCGCCGATCACGAGGCCGAGGAGGCCCCGAAGGAACGCGTTCGCCAAGAGCGGGGGATTCGGGTTCAACTTCACCGCGTGATTCGGGCTCGCCGGCGAGATGATCTTGATGCCCGCCGAGGTGGTGCCCTGAGCCAACATCTTCTGCAAAGCGCCGACGGCACTAGCCAGCTCGGCAGACAGGACGCGCTGCTCCTCGGCGACGGTCTTGCTGTTGTAACTCTGGGTCGACGTCGTCGGGGTGGTGCTGGGCACGATGCCGCCCGTGGGCGGAATCGTGGTCACTCCAGTGATGGTGGTCGTGGGGGTCGTGGGGACCGTTGCGATCGGAGGGGCCGTGTCCGCCAGCTCGATGCGGAGTGAAACCTGTCCCGTTTGGGCCGTGTCCGAGGCAACTGACGCTGACTCTGCCCGCGGGTTTGTCCCCTCAGTCCCGCCAACTCTGACGCTCTCGGCCTTCTTCGGCTTCTTTCTTACGACCACCTTCTTGATGGCCTTGGTCGTCGTCGTCGTCGGTAGGGTCGGCTTCTTTACTTTCTTTGGTTTCTTCGGAAGGGCGGCTATCGCCCTTTCGAGGTTCGAGATGTAGGCCTGCTGCGTAGCGATCTGGGTCTTTTGCAAGTTCGCGAACTGGAGTTGGGTATAACTCGAGAGTGCCGCAACGAAAGCGTTGGTGAGACTGGCTGCCCCTTGCTTGGTGGGTTGGAGCACCGACACCGCGAGGATGCTTCCGTGGGAATGTTTTTTCTTCGCCTTCGACACCAAGATGTCGTCTCTCAGCTTGTTGGTCAACGGCACACCGTCGGCTCTGGCGGCAGCTGCTATGACAGCGGGGGCTTGGGCGTAGAACTCGAGTTGCTTTGCCGTTACCTTCGCACCTAATCCGTTCGCTCTGCCCTGTGGAGTGAGACCCACGTCCGACGCAGCCTTCCAGGTGTTGGCTGGGTACACGGACGACGATCCCACCGGGATGAGGAGCGCCACGATGGTGGCCACCAGGGCGATCGAGACCACGACCGGCCAGCGCCGGATAGGTGCTCTCAGATAGGAGATGGGCTCCAACTCAACCTCCGGGTGGGTAGGCCGGCCCCGGGGCGCCCCTGGATGCGCAGTGAAATGACAGGTCCGGCCTGGGAATACTAGCCAATCCGAATCGGCATCAACTGACAGACAACCCACAAACAACGGACGAACAAAACTACAGACGAACAACAGCCGAAACTCTGGCGACGACGACCCTCCGACGGAAAAGGTTTCAAGAATCCCCCGGGATCCCCGCCCCTGAGTGAACTTTTTCGGGTCAGAGCGCGCCGGAAGCGCCCGAAAACACCAAGCTCAGGCTCGGTATGGCGAGAATTGCGAAACTAACGCGAACTCAGGGGTACCCCCAGGTAAACCTTTGATGTCTTGAGAGAAGGTCTCGCATCGGGTCGTTCCACGCGCTTGACCGCCGGGTAACCCCGCATTCATTCTTGCGGGAGTACAAAAGGGGGTCCGAGGTGCTTCGCCGAACCGAGATGAAGGACGCGGTGGACAGCTCCTGTCGATGTCGCCAGAATCGGGGCTGGCTTTTTCGTCGGGGAGCGTGATGGCGTTCAGTGAGCGAGGTTGGGGAACTGTTCGCTTGAGTGTGTTGGCGAGCAAGGTGAGATCGAGGATGGTCTTCATCCTGCTCGACGTCGCCGTCATCCTCTGTGCATACGGCATGGCCGAGGCTGCGTCATTACTCGATCGTGCTCCGGCGCACTATCTGCACAAGCTTGTGCTTTTCCTGGCCATCACGCTGACGGTGCAACTGATCGCAAATTGGTGCTTCGGTCTCTACGGCCGGATCTGGAGGCATGCCGGTATCGAGGAAGCACGCAACATCGCGCTGTCGTGCCTGGCGACCCTTTGCGTGCTGACGGCTCTTTATCCGCTCGGCTTCGCGGAGGGGATCACGAAAGTTCCGTTTCTCGTTCTGCCGCTTGGCTGTCTCCTGACGATGCTGGGGATCGGCGTGCTGCGCTTCCACTCCCGGCTCCTCGGTTGGCAGCGGGCAAACCGAGGCATGGGTCTGCGCGTCGGCGTCATCGGCAGTGGGGATGCTGGCGCGGCCGTCGTACGGGGCATGCTGCGGAACCCGTCCGCCGGCCTGTTCCCTGTCGCGGTCTTTGACGACGATCGGCGGATGTATGGGTACTCGCTTATGGGCGTCCCCGTCGTCGGCCCGATCGACGACATTCCGGCCGCGGTGGCCAAGCTTCAGATCCAACAGATCCTTCTCGCCGTTCCGTCCCCGCCGACCGCACTGGTGGAACAGTGTGTGAAGTTGGCGGAAGAGGCCAAGGTCGCAATGAAGATCGTGCCCGACCTGCGCGAGCTCGTCGGATCGGTGAGCGCACCCTCGGTTTCGGTCCGCTCTGCGCGCGAACCAAGGATCGAGGACCTGCTGGGGCGCCACGAAGTCCTCACCGACCTGGCCTCTGTCCGCCGCGCCCTGGAAGGCCGGAGGGTCCTGGTGACCGGTGCTGGCGGATCCATCGGGTCGGAGATCTGCCGCCAGGTGTCGGGCTTCAGCCCGGATGTCCTGATCATGCTTGACCACGACGAAACCCATCTGCACGACGTCGGCCAGCTGTCCGACTGCAAGAGCGAGCAGGTCCTCGCCGACATCGCACGGCGAGACGCCATTTTCGAGGTCTTCTCGCGCTGGCAGCCCGAAGTCGTCTTTCACGCCGCTGCGCACAAGCACGTCCCGATCCTCGAGACCCACGTCGTTGAGGCGGTCACGACCAACATTCTGGGTATGAACAACGTTCTTGAAGCGGCGGCGCAATTCCACGCCGAGCGGTTCGTCTTTATTTCGACGGACAAAGCGGTGAGTCCGGCGAGCGTGATGGGCGCGACCAAGCGTGTCGGCGAACAGCTTCTGCTGGCGCACGCCCCCGAGGACAAGGCCTACTGCGCCGTGCGTTTCGGTAACGTGCTGGGCAGCAGAGGCAGCGTCATCCCGACCTTCAGGCGGCAGATCGCGGCCGGGGGTCCCGTGACGGTGACGGACCCCCACATGACGCGGTTCTTCATGAGCGTGGAGGAGGCGGTCCAGCTCGTCCTGCAGTCCAGTGTCCTGGCCGAGCGCGGGGACATCTACATGCTCGAGATGGGTGAGCCGGTGTCGATTCTGGACCTGGCCCAACGGATGATCAGGCTGTCAGGGCTGCACCCCGGGACGGACATCCAGATCCGCATCATCGGGCCCAGGGTCGGCGAAAAGCTGCACGAGCAGCTGCACAGCCCCAGCGAGCGCCTCGTCACCACAGAACACCCCTCCATTTTGCGTCTCGAAGGTTCGCTTCCGGACAAGGATCGATCCGACCGTCTGGAGATCGGCCTGGCGGAGCTGGCGGTGGCGGCGACCGACCGGAACGAGGTCCGCTCCCGGCGTGTCCTCTTCGACATGGTGGCCGAGGACGATCAGGACGCTGCGCAGCAAGAGGAGCACGAGGGGGAGGAGATCGACGCCACGCGGATAGGCGGGCCTTTGCCGGCACCGGTGGCAGTCGAAGATGACATTCCGGCGTGACACCGTCGGAGCTCCTCGTTGCGATCGCAGGGAACGGCCTCTACCCGTCTACGCGTCCTATCGCCGAGCGGCCGTTGGAATCGGAGTCCTGGCAGGACCTGCTGGGCTCGCTCAGACGGGGGTTGCTGTTCGGGCTCGCGCTGCATGCGGCTGACAGTGGCGTGCTTCCGGTCACAAGGGAGCAGCACGACGATCTCACCGCAGATCTCGCACGGGCCCAGGAGCGTCGCTCAGCGGCGGACCGGTGCCTCGACGAGGTGGTCGCTGTGCTCGACGGACATGGGGTTGAGACCTGCGTCGCGCACGGCGCGGCGAACGCCGTGCTTGATTACGACCAGCCCGGCCTTCGCCTCTATGACACGCTGCACCTCCTTGTCGCGCCGACACAACTAGAGGAGGCTGTCGCGGCGTTGGTGGATGGCGGCGTCCTGCGGACCGACGGCGCGCAGCGCAGGCCGAGGAGACGGACGGCGCTCATGTATCTCTCGAGAGACGGCGTCAATGTTGTGTTCTACACCTCGCTGACGCCAAAACACGTCGGAGCAGCCGTCGAGGCGGGCGACCTGTTTCCCGGTCGGGTCTCGTTTACGCCGAGATCGGTGACATTGCACGCGCTTCCGCGGGAAGAGCGCCTGATCGCGTCCTGCGTCCACGCCCGGCTCAACGTCTTCCGCAAGGATCTGTTGGCCCAGCGCGACGTGGTCCAGTTGGTCTTGCGGGAGAATCTGTCGATGCGCAAGGTCGAGCGGTTGGCGTCAACCTGGCGGGTGGAGGCCGTGCTTGCCGAGTCGGTGCGGCGCGCCTGGGAGACCTTCGGGGTGCCCGACGTGGTCCCGATCTCCACCTGGAGCGAGTCATATCAGCCCTATAAGCGGGACCGGCGCCGATTGGCCGCGCATCCACTTCCGAGTTTCGGGACATGACGTCAGCTCGCGCCGTACCCGATCATGGAGCCGGGGGACACGCGGAAAACGTGTCGCTGCGGGTGGCCGTTCTGGGACAGGGCTACGTCGGACTGCCACTGGCGATGCGCGCTGTTGCGGTGGGCCACGACGTGGTTGGTTTCGATCGCGACGAAGTGCGGGTGAAGGCGCTCGCGGAGGGTGAATCATTCGTGAACGACGTCCCGTCGGACGTCTTGCGGGCGGCACTGGCATCAGATCGCTATCGGGTCAGTACCGACGAAGGAGCGCTCGAGGGCTTCGAGGTTGCGATCATCGACGTCCCCACACCGCTCCGAGAAGGAGTGCCGGATCTCTCGCATGTAGAAGACGCTTCTCGCGTCGTTGCCGCGCACGTCCGTCCGGGTTGCACCGTGATCCTCGAATCGACGACATACCCGGGCACTACCGAAGAGTTCGTCGCCCCCTTGCTCGAGGCAGGGTCCGGACTGGTTCCCGGAATCGATTTTCACCTCGGATACAGTCCGGAACGCATCGATCCGGGTAACGCTGTTTGGGACCTGGTCAGCACGCCGAAGGTTGTCTCGGGGGTCAACGCGGCGTCCCTGAACTCGGTGCGCGGGTTTTTCGACACCATCGTCGACAAGACGGTGCCCGTGTCTGGGACGCGCGAAGCCGAGCTGACCAAGCTGCTCGAGAACACCTTCCGTCATGTGAACATCGCGTTGATGAATGAGCTGGCCGTCTACGCAAATGCGCTGGACATCGATGTCTGGGCGGCGATCGACGCAGCCGCCACGAAGCCCTTTGGCTTCCTCTCGTTCAAGCCTGGCCCAGGCGTCGGCGGCCACTGCCTTCCGATCGACCCCAGTTATCTGTCCTGGCGTGTGCGGCGCTCGCTCGGACAGACTTTTCGTTTCGTCGAGCTCGCCAATGATGTGAACGACCACATGCCCGAGTACGTTGTCAAGCGGCTTGCTGAGGGGCTGAACCGCTTCTCCAAGCCGCTCAACGGGAGCCGCGTCCTCGTGCTCGGTTTGGCGTACAAGCGCAACACGGGAGATGCTCGCGAGAGCCCTGGCCGTGTCATCGTGGAACTTCTCCGCCGCTCGGGAGCCGCGGTGGTGGTGGCAGACCCGCACGTGGCTGACCTGGGCTCGCTGGCCGATGCGCTCGACGAGGGACTTCCGCCGCTGCTCGTGGATCCAAGCCCGGCAGAGGTCGAGTCAGCAGACGCGGTCGTCCTTGTCACCGATCACGACGCATTCGATCTTGAGGCCATTGCCCGGCATGCTCGCTACCTCTTGGACACCCGGGGGCGCCTCGATGGGCCCACGGTAGAGCGTCTGTAGGTGAACGTCCTCGTCACCGGCGGTGCCGGTTTCATCGGGTCACACGTTTGCCGGACCCTGTTCGCATCCGGTTCAAGCGACCGACTGGTCGCACTCGACGACTTGTCGACGGGCGCGGCGTCCAACCTGGCGGGCCTGGATGTCGAGCTCGTTCAAGGGACCATCCTCGACGAGAAACTCGTCGGCGCGCTCGCCGCCGAAGCGGACGCCGTGGTGCACCTGGCGGCGGTGCCGGCCGTAGCGAGGTCGCTCGAGAACCCGCGCGCCAGTCATGACGCCAACGCCACGGGTACGGTGGTGGTGCTCGAGGCGGCGCGGGCCCACGGTGCCCACGTGATCCTGGCGTCCTCTTCGTCGGTGTACGGCAAGGGGGTAACGCTGCCGACGTCGGAGGACGATCCCACGCGGCCGGTCAGTCCGTATGCCGCGAGCAAACTGGCCGCCGAAAGCTACGCGTTGGCATACGCACGCTCGTTTGGGCTTCCGGTGCTCGCGTTCAGGTTCTTCAACGTGTTCGGCCCATTGCAACGAGCCGACCACGCCTACGCTGCGGTCATACCCGCTTTCGTGAGCGCAGCGCTCGCGGGCCGCTCCTTGACGATCGACGGCGACGGCACGCAGACGCGGGACTTCACCTACGTCGAGGACGTGACCGCCGTCATTGCAGACGCGCTCGGGCGCCGAGTGACCGCCGATACGCCGGTTAACCTTGCGTTCGGGACCCGGACCACCCTGTTGTCGCTCGTGTCAGAGCTCGAGTCGTTGCTCGGCAGGCCACTCCCGAAACGCCATGGCCCCCCCCGAGCCGGAGACGTACCTGACTCCCAGGCCGATTCGACGAGACTGCTGAGCCTTTTCCCTGGCGTTGCGGCGACCGAACTCCGACTCGGGCTGAAGGCGACAGTCGAGTGGTTCTCCGCCGCCGCCGGCGCTGAGGCGGCCGGCGACGAGGGCGAGGCGCAACCCGATGCGACCGTGCCGGCCTGACGCGCCCAAGGCGTCGGCCGCGGTGTTCGATCCTCAGAACCAGGAGTCGGGCTCTGTCTCTTGCTGGTCCATCCCGAACTGCTCCAGCGATGCTCGCGGGCCGCGGCCGGTCAGGCGCCACAGTGCGCTGGCGGCTCGGAAGACGCGCGACGACTGGGTCCAGTAGAGCTCGTGCCGGGTGAGTACGACTTGGCGCCGCAGCTGCAGTGTGTAGTCCGCCCACGCGGGAGCGGGGGGCAGCTCGGGTTGCTCCCAGATGGATTGAGTTCCGGCCCGTTCTGAGAGGATGGCATGGACCTCACGGAGGGCTCCGGCGAGCGGCTCGTACTCGGAACTGTCACCGCGCTGGTGTCGTAGCCCGGTATCGAGGAACCTCAAAGCGGCGCTCCTCGAATCGGCGCCGAGGTGGAGTCCCTGCTCCTCGAGGTACCCGCAGATGACTTCGCTCCACTTGATCGGATCCTCGAGCATGGCGGCGTAGTCGACCACGAGGGTCTGCGAACCCTCGAGACTCATGGCGGCGCAGCGCACGTAGCGATCCCAGAGTGCGAGGCCGAGGACGATGGGCAATTTGTCGCGAGCCTCTAGCGAACGCGCCACCTCTAAGGGGTCTCGCAGCACGAAGAGTGTCGGCAGCGGATCGGGGAGCGCCGACTTCCAAAGAGGAAGGGTGATGCACAGTCGTGGATCTTTCAAGACGAGTGGCCGGCCGTCGGACGTGGAGGTGAACCAGTCCGCCGCCTCGCTTCGCAGCACGTCGAACCTGCGATCCTTCTCCCAGCCCGGTGCCGCAGGCGGTGGCGGTGCATAGGTGTCGCCTCCAAGAAAGGCCAACGCCTTTACGTTGCACAGGTGCACCGACTCGCTCTCCCAGTGACCGCGTTCGTTGCCCTCATTGGCCGGGACGAGGTCCTCGACGCTCGGACCGGCCAGACCCAACCCGACGAGCAGCCCGGCTGTGGCGGACGTGCCGCTGCGGTGCATGCCGACGATGGCTACGCAGGCCGGCGAGCCTGCGTGCGGATCGCGTTCGGGCGAGTGCAGCCGAGAGGTAGTGCTCGTCGGGGGGGCGAGGTGACGACGAAGCCCGCGGCCAGCCTCCCGGCTCCGGTCGACCTCGGCGTTTAAGGCACGGATGACCTCAGGCCGGTTGGCCAGGTCGACCTTGCGTGCGAAGGCTGCGCCCGAACTCCACACGGCCGGCAGATGCTCGACCTTGAGGACCATCCACTTCGGTTTCGGCGGTGTCGAACCCATCGGAACATAGGTCACGACGTCCGCGGTGACGACGAGATCTTCGGCGTGGCGCAAGACCGTGTGGAAATACGTTTCGTCCGCAATGTGACCGCGGCGGAACCAATCGGTCACAGCTGGGTCCGTCTCCAGGATGGTCGCAGCGGCCCGACTGTTGAATGCGATCCACTGGGAGCCCTTGTAGAACACCCAGTTCTTCAGGACACCACGCGCCCGAGGACGGCCGAAGAACCACGATTCACGGCGGTGGGAATACTCCACCGTGAGGAGAGGCGCGATGTAGAGGCCGAGCTTAAAGACCCCGCCGACGGCACGGTGGGCCGCTGCCACGCGGGGCTGGCGCAGGGTCACCCAGCGATGGACGCACCGTGAAAGATACATATTTGCGCCTTCGTCCGCTCTGCCGAAGCGCAGCCGTTGCGGCAGGGGATCCGCCTCGACGAACGCGTCGATGCCCGAAGCCACCGATGAGTCCTCCCACGCGCGGAGATCGACCACCGGCCAGTGCTCACCCGACAACACGACGAACCAGTCAGCGTGCAGTTCTTCGAGCGCGAAGCGGACCAAGCGCAACGTCGCCTCCACGATCGACCAGTCGCCCCAGTGGATTCGATCCCTCTCGACGAAGTGGACGCGGCTGGGCGGTCGACCTCCCCACGGCAGGTCGTCAGAAGCGAGGTCATGGTGGACGACGACCTGACCATGCGGGCTCAATTCGAGGATCCGGGCGGCGAGGGCCTCCACTTGTTGCGGGTCTTTGTGGGTCAAGATCAGGTAGGCGAAGCATGGGACACCGTCTTCGCCCGACGATTCCTCCTCACGCTGGGTCCCGTCGGCCGCGCCGTCGCGCTGCATCACGAGGCCACTCCGCTCAGACCCGAGTGCGCTGCGTTCATGCTCACGGTTCTCCCCGGGTGCGTGAGTGTGCTGAAGTTTCGAGACCACAGAAAGAACCTTGCGCGCGGGCCCTCTGAGGCTGGCGCACTCGGAACCAGTGACTTGCGGCGGGTTCTTGTGGGAGAGGGTCAGGTCGCCACAGCGAGCGGCCGCGGCGTCGGCCGAGCCTGCGCTTTCATCGCTGGACATTGCATTGACCCTCCGACTGCTGCTTGTGTTGCTCAGCACCGCCGTCGAATGTGACGAGCCGCGTACACCCGAGCGCCCTCGGTCGTGACCTCCGGCGAGGCTGATTGTAGACCAGGCGGGGACGGGTCACGACTGGTCTTCAGGCGTGTGATTCGGCGCGCGAGAGGTCGCGGCTGTCGTACGGTTTTCCCCGCCTTTCCGCTGCTTGTCCGCGGCCGCGTCGATACTCGCGACGACCTCCGGGCGTGCGGCGGGGTCGACCTTTCGCGCGAACGGCAGTCCCGAGGCCAAGACGGCGGGAACGTCTTGGGCCGAGAGCTGCCTCCATCCGGCATAGGGCTCGTCCGGCGTGTCGAGCACGAAGGTGGTCAGTGTGTCTGCGATCTTGATCCCGGGGACGCGACGCAGCGCCGTATGGAGGTACGCCTCGTCGGGAATCCAGCTCTGTTTGAACCACTGGGCGACGGCCGGATCGATCACCAAAGCTGCCTCCGCGGCCTTCCGGCTCAGCGCGAACCACTGCGAGCCGTGGTAGAAGGGCCAGCCTCGCACCGGGCGTGAGCGCCGGCGCCAGCCGACGGCCCAGGCGTCGCGCCGATGGACGTACTCGATCGACGCGATCGGTCGTGTACGCGTACTGATCTTCATCAGGAGGCCCATGGCGCGATGGACAGCGTCGCGACGCGGTCGGCTCAACAGCCGCCAGCGGTGACGACTTCGAGCGAGGTATTGATTGCGCTCGAAATCGGCTGAGCCGAAGCGAAGGTGATCGGGAAGGCGCTCGGCACCGAGCAGTGCGTCATCTCCCGACACCGCGGTGTCCACTTCCCACTGGTGAAGGTCGACCGCAGGACGGTGCTCGCCCGACACCAGGACGAACCAGTCAGCATCGAGTCGATCTACTGCGTAGCGAAGCATCCGCAAGGTGGCCTCGATCATCGACCAGTCTCCCCACGACACTCGCCCCCGTTCAACCAGGTGGATTGGTCCCGACGGGCGTCCAGCCCAGGGCGGGTCGGCCGCACGTGAGTCATGGTGCACAACGATCTGCGCGTGCGGGCTCAATTCCAGGATTCGGCGCGCCAGCGCTTCGACCTCCTGGGGGTCCTTGTGGCTGAGCAAGAGATAGGCAAAGTGGGGCTGAACGGAGCGTGACGCGGACATGTGGTCAACGTCCGCTGGTCAGGTCCACGACGACGGCGATGATGCGTTCTTGGTCGGCCACGGAGAGGGTCGTACCACTGGGTAGGCACAGTCCATGTTCGAAGATATGCGCGGCGACATTTCCGCCGATCGATTCGGCGTGACGGTAGAGCGGCTGAAGATGGAGCGGTTTCCACACCGGTCGCGACTCCACGTTCAAGGACTCAAGCGCCACTCGTATGTGCTCTCTTCCGACTCTGGCGCGAGACGGATCGACGGTGATGCACGTCAACCAGTAGTTGGACTCCACGCCTTGGCCGACTGGCATCATGGCGAGGCCGTCCACGCCCTCGAAGGCTTCCCGATAGCGTTGGTTCAGTTCTCTGCGACGCCCGATCCGTTCACTGAGGCCACGCAGCTGTCCGCGACCCAGCGCGGCCAGCAGATTACTCAGGCGGTAGTTGTAGCCGAGTTGCTCGTGCTCATAGTGCACTGCGGGTTCGCGAGCCTGGCTCGCCAGGAACCGTGCGGTCGCCACGAGTTGGGCTGACCTCGAGACGAGCATGCCGCCTCCGCTCGTCGTGATGATCTTGTTTCCGTTGAAGGAAAAGGCGGCGCACGCGCCGAACGAACCAGCCGGGCGTCCGCGATACGACGCCCCGAGCGCTTCGGCCGCGTCTTCCACCAGCGGGACGTCGAACTCACCACAAGCAGCCTCGATGACGTCGTAGTCAGGACACCCGCCGAGAAGATCGACGCTCACCACGGCGGCGGGCAGGTCGCCCCGACGAGCTCGCTTGTCGAGCTCGTCGGCCAGCAGCGAGGCGTCCATGTTCCAGCTCTTCGGATCGGAGTCGATGAACACCGGCTCAGCTCCGAGATAGCGGACGGCGTTCGCCGTGGCGACGAATGTGAGCGATGGCACGATGACCTGGTCACCGGGCTCGACGCCGGCCAAGAGGAGCCCGAGGTGGAGTGCAGCCGTGCCGCTGGACAGTGCGGCGGCGTGTTCGAGACCGACCCGTTCGGCCAGCTCGCGCTCGAAGAGATCGACGTGGGGTCCCAGCGGTGCGAGCCAGTTCGAATCGAAGGCGTCGAGCAAGAGCTCACGTTCGAGGGCTCCCGCGTCGGGTGGCGACAGGTAGATGCGTTGGGTCACGTCGAGAGCTTGTCGATCGATTTCGAACACGGAGATCCTCCTGCCCCGAGACCGGCAGCAACAAGTCCGAGTGCCGTGATGCCCACGACAGCCCACGCCAGCTGGAGCCTGAGACGTGTGGCCAGAACGGCCAGAGCGAGGGCGACGAGTTCGGCGAGGGCGTAGGCGGCGACCGTCCGAGGGATGCTCCACCCCGACCGAACCAAGACGTCGTAAGGATGATCGCGATCACCAGAGAGAAGAGAACGGCCGGAGCGCCCTCGCCTGAACATTGCGAGGGCGACCTCGACGAGGGGAAGAGCCACGAGCGCAAGGGCCCCGACTCCGGTCGTGCGAGCTTCTCCAGGAGCCCATGCAGTCGCGAGCAGCGCAGTCATGGAGATGCCAACGAAGTAGGCGCCGCCGTCTCCGAGGTACACCTTGGCGGGCGGGCGGTTGAAGAGCAAGAACGCTGCTGCGGCGGCGGCCAGCGCCAGCGCGAAGCCGCGGGCGTCTCCGCTCAAGATGACAGCGAAGCCTGCGGCTCCGATGAGGGTCACCGAGCCGCAGAGCGCGTCAAGTCCGTCGAGCAGGTTGAAACCGTTGACGAGGGCAATGGATGCCATGGGCACAAGGATGAACCCGGCATGACCGAAACGCGTCGAGATGACCGCGGCAAGGACCAGGCCGGTCGCCAATGCCCCCAGCACCCGGGTGAAGGGGGGCAGTGGTCGGACATCGTCGGCGGTGCCCAGTGCCAACGCCATTCCCAACGGCACCAACAGCAAGGGATCGAGCACAGCCGCGCCGACACCGGCTCCACAAGCGAGCCCGACACCACCCAAATAGGGCGTGGCGTGGGCTTGAGGTTTCAAAGGGCCGGGCCGATCCACCAGCTGCAGGCGTACGGCGAACCGCGCCGCCAACGGGGTCGCGAGTACCGAGATGACAAACGCGCCGGCGGCCACGCCCAGGTTCTCCGTCACTGCAGTGTGCGGTGCAGACCGACCCGCATGAGGATCGACTCGGTTCCGGAGTGCAGTTCGAGTCGGGTGGATTCATTGAAGCCAGCGCGGCTGTACAGCGCGATCGCGCTGTGATTCTCCCGACCGACGACGACGCGGGCGGAAGACGAGCCCGTGGCGCGGGCGGTTCTCAAGAAGGCCTCCACGAGGTCAGCCCCTATACCGCGTCGGCGTTCGGCACCATCCACTGCGAGGGCCAGCAACTCGGTCTCGGGACCCTGTGCTCCAGCGGTTGAGGATGGTCCGTCTCCAGCGGGCTCATCAGTTGTCCCGTAACGGAGGGTCTCGATCACCCGAGGCAACGATCGCAGCAGTCTCGTGGTCGAGGACACCGCCACGGAGAGCCCATCGCGCACCAGGAACTCGCGGTAGAGCCGACCGACTTCAGCGGAACCGGCGACGAAGCCCGCGAGACCGGGATTCTGTCCCACCGTCAGCTCGGGACTGTCGGACACGAGGAGGAATCCGTGGGACGACGCGACGATGCGCGAATAGAGGCGCGACAGAAACCGGTCGCCGAGAGTAGCCAGAAATCCCTCACCGATCGCGACTCCGTGCAGCGCTGCGACGGCAGGCACGTCGCGGCTCGTGGCCACCCTGACCGTGCCCTGCGCGGGGGGCATACCGTAACCTTCGATCATGGCTTCTTGACGCGACGTCCCGTGCGAACAAACTCACGATAGCCTGCGCTGAACAAGCTGCTTTTTCCGAGCGGACGCTGCGATTATTGGTCGGGCGCTGCGGCACTGCTGTCTTCAAGGCGGCTGTGTGCTCCCCATGACCTGACGCCGCGGCTCGGCCCACGAATACGTGGCTCGTCCAGGTCAACATCGCATCCGACTGTTCGGCCGACGCAGGTCTCTTGGGTCATCGTCGAACGCGTCCGGCCCGACGCCCTCGACATGGAAGCCCGCCAGAGGGAAGCCACCAGCCCGACTGAGCGAGCACCGTCATGGTCGACGGTTGTCCGGCCCAGGTCCCGCCGTGGCGCGGGTGCAAGCGTCGGCTGCCTGCCGTCGAGCCGCGCCGACACAGCGCGTCCCAGCTGCATATTCGGTAGGAGGCGAGGCCGTGCCCGAGGCCGGGGACTGGCCTCGGCAGGGAGGCGCGGGCCGCCAGTACAGGGGACCTCATCTGGGGCAACAGCAGAGCGAGTGGAGGGCGCTTGCCACGGGACACTCTGTGCACTAGCAATGGGCTTCTGGACGTCAGCAGGACCAACGCGAAATCCTCATGAACGAAAACTTAAATGTTTGTGAACTCGCAAATAACCCCCTCGGGCGTTCGGCGCGAGCTACATAGTGGTAGGCGGCTGGCGGCAGCCAGCCCGGCGAACAACGAATCAGGCGGAAGAGGAAGCGAATCAGGCGGTTCGCCAATCGGCGAAGTAGGCGAAAAATCCGCGCACCATCGCGGATGTGATCAATAACGATCGTGAGGGAGGTTCCATGGCGAAGGGAAAGATTGTACGGAGGTTCGCGTTTCGAGTGGCTGGGGTTGGTACGGCCTTGGCTTTGCTGAGTTTGGCGCTCGTCGCGTCACCGGCGGCGGCCACGACGAAGAGCACCACCACGACCGTCACGGCCACGACGGCGCCCGTTTTCACCGGCGAGTCGATCACTTTCACTGCCACAGTTACACGTCTGAATCAGACGCCGACGGGCTCGGTGACCTTCGACATCACCGGAACTGATTCTTCCACTCCCCTCTGTGACGGCGGGAACAACACGATCGGACTGACGCCGGCCAGCCCGGGCAGCAGCGCGCAGTGCACCATCAGTGCCGGTCTGTTTGCCGACGCCTCGCCCTACTCGGTCTCGGCGGTCTACTCCGGTGACCCCAACTACACCACGAGCACCGGGACCCTATCCGAGGTCATCTACAAGGGGCGGACCGCCACTTCGGTGACGCTTACGTCGTCGTCGAATCCCATCGTCACGGGCCAGCCGGTTACGTTCACGGCGGTCGTGGCGCCCAACAGCCCCTCGACAGGTATGCCGACCGGCATGGTCACCTTCTCGATCACGGGAAGTGGACCTGGAGGGGGTCCGATCATGTGTGACGCCGGCGACATGCAGACGCTCGACAGCAGCGACATGGCAACGTGCTCGGTTGGTGTTGGGCTGTTGGCCGCCAACTCGACCTACGCCGTCACCGCGTCCTACGGCGGGGATGCCAACTATGCGAAGAGCACAGGAACGCTGACACAAACGGTCGACCGAGCCACGGTGACTCTTGCGCTCACGAGCTCGGCCAGCTCGACCTACCCGTACCTCGTCTCGGGACAGCCCGTGTCCTTCACCGCAACCATCACGGGCATCAACCCGCCCGGCGCTGGCACGCCGACGGGGTCGATCGTCTTCTCTGTCGTCGGCTCCACCGGAACGATTGAAACCTGTACAGGCGGCGACACTGTCCCGCTCTCAGGTTTGAGCGCGGTGTGCAACTTCGCCAAGGGCCTCCCGGCGACGTCGCTGTACTACACCGTGACGGCGACACTCCAGGACCCCAACTTCAAGACTCAAGGAAACAGTGCCCCCTCGCTCGTCCAGCCGGTGAACCGGGCCTTCACCAATGTGGTGCTTTCGGGTGTCCCAGGTGGGCTCGTCTTCTCGCAGGCGTTCTCGTTCAACATCACGGTCAAGACCGACGCGCCGGGCACCGGCTCGCCTATGGGCCTCTTGGAGTGGGCGGTGTGTCCGACCGGCCAACCCTCTTGCACCCCGGAGACCGGCACGTTGGGCGGGAACCTCAACCTTCCGACGCCCACGCACCAGGACATCAAGAAGAACGAGAACAAGGTCACCATCTCGATACCCCAGGGCCTCCATCCAGGGTACTACGAGGTGTCGGCGTCCTACCTGGGTGACCCAAATCAGTCGTCGAACTCGTCACCCATCGGGCACATCAACGTCTCCCAGGTTCCCAGCACGATGCAGCTGGCTCTGAGCCGCAACCCGGCGAAGCAGGACGGCGCCTTAAGGATCCGGACAGCGATTCAGGCCGACTCGGTGCTTGCAAGCGATGCGCTGGGCGCGCCGAGTGGGACGGTCACCTACACGATCACGGGTGCCACCGGCGACCAGCTCACCTGCGCTAACGGCACTGACAATGTGATCACCATCTCCACGACGCTGAAGAACCAGGGCGTGGGGAAGTGCAAGATCCTCCCGGATCAGCTGATGACGAGCGACTCGCCGTACAAGATCAAGGCGGTCTACTCGGGCGACTCGAATTACAAGACGGTCAAGAGCACCGCGACTCTCACCGTCGAGACCGTCTCGGGGTAGTTGTTCGAAGGGCGTTTGGGGGTGCACGGAGGTGTAACCCTCCGTTCACCCCCACGCCAAAGTCCGGTAATGTCAAGCGGCTAGCTTGATTTGGTGCACTTGCTAGTTCTGCATTTGCCAGTCCCCCGAGGTCGATAACCTGCCGTGTCTACCGACGTCCTGGCTCCCTCCGCCACAGAGACACCGCAGCCGGGCGGTGTCCCGCGTCCCATAACGGTCCCCAATGACCGATCACGAGAGGACAAGATCTTTCGTGTCGTGGTGCGGGCGGCAGGCTTCTTCGCCTTCGTCATCTTGTTCCTCATCGGGTTCTTCCTGCTCTACCGGGGTTTCCCGGCCTTTCGGGCCATGGGATGGAAGTACTTCACGACCTCGGGCTTTTCGACCATCCACAGGCCGTATCACTTCGGCGCGCTGGCGCAGATGTTCGGCACGGTCGTCATCGCCATCATCGCCGTGATCTTGGGTGTGCCCGTGGCCATCGGCACAGCACTGTTCCTGACCGAGTACGCCCCCCTCCGGATTCGACGCGCGCTCATCGCGATGGTCGACTTGGGTGCGGCCATCCCGAGCATCATCTTCGGCCTCTGGGCACTCCACGAGTTCCAACCCCAGATCACCGGAACGACCTCGTGGATGGTGCGCCACCTCTCGTTCATCCCGATCTTCCAAGCCTCGGCGCCGCCGTTCGCCGAATCGTTCTTCATCGCGGGCGTTGTCGTCGGCCTCATGATCGTGCCGATCGTCGCCTCGGTGTCCCGCGAGGTCTTCAGCCTGGCGCCACCGGGCGAGCGCGAGGGGGCGTACGCATTGGGTGCGACCAAGTCCCAGATGATCAGGACCGTCGTCCTACCCTTCGGACGTGGCGGCATGATCGGCGCCTCGATGCTCGGCCTCGGCCGCGCACTGGGGGAGACGATCGCCGTCCTCGTGATACTCGGGAACGTCCCCTTGATCTCGCCGCACATCCTCGAACACGGCGGGCAGACGGTAGCCGCCTCCATCGCAGCGTACTTCGGCTCAGGCGGCAATCTCGGGACGCAAGATCTCTTGATGCTCGGGTTCGTCCTCTTCACCTTCACCTTGATCGTGAACCTCATCGCGTCGATGGTCGTCAACCGGTCACGCAGTGGGAAGGGCGTCGAAATATGACGCCGGGGGTCGGCGTCAATGATCTTCTGGATTCCCCGACCGGTTTCCAGCCGAACGGAAACGGCTCGGCGACCGCGCTACACGTGCGGTCGGACCGGACCCTGAGTCATGCAGTCCTGTCCGGCGATGCGACGCATGCCGTCCCCCTCGCGCCGCCACGGCGGACCCGTGACTTCGGGGCGCAGGCAGTAGCGCTGCTGGCCGGTTCGGCGCTGTCGTCCTTCGCCGTCGTGTGGGTCCTCTTCTATCAACTGACACTGTTGTCGGGGGCGTTCGGCTTCCTGATCTGCTGGTACGCGTGCTTTCTCGCGGTGTTCTGGGTGGTGACCAACCAGGTGGTCGATCGCTCTGCTGCCACCGACCGAGTAGTGACGACGATGGTGGGGACCTGCGCAGCAGTCGTCGTCGGTGCGTTGCTCTACATCGTGATCTGGGTCGTCCTCAAGGGCGTCGCCCACTTCAGCTTCGGGTTCCTGTCCCGAACCATGAAGGACTATCAGCCGGCCCTGGGGACCAAACTCTTCGGCCAGGTCGGGGTGGGCCAGGCCATCGTGGGAACGCTCGAGGAGGTTGGGCTGGCGGCTGTCATGGCGGTTCCTATCGCCTTCCTCACTGCCATCTTCTTGAACGAGGTCGGAGGGTGGGGAACGCGGTTCGTCCGCACCATCGTGACGGCCATGAGCGGGGTTCCCTCCGTCGTCGCCGGTGTCTTCATCTATGCCATCTTCATTGAGTCCCACATCTTCGGATACTCGGGTTTCGCTGCCGCGATCGCGCTCTTCGTGCTGATGCTCCCGTCAATCACGAGGACGACGGAAGAGGTGCTCCGGGTCGTGCCGGGAGGACTCCGTGAAGCGTCACTGGCACTCGGTGCCTCCGAGTGGCGGACTGTGCGCCAGGTCGTCCTTCCCACGGCGCGCTCGGGCCTCGTCACCGCCGTGATCCTCGGCGTCGCCATTGCCGCCGGCGAGACCGCACCGCTCATCTTCACCGCCTTCGGCGCCAACACCATGAACGCCGACCCGTTCCACGGTCCCCAGGGCGCGCTGCCCCTTGTGCTGTACGAGAACATCTTCGCGGCGCAAGCAGTGGTGGTGCAGCTCGCCTTCACCGCCGCGTTCGTGCTCCTCGCGCTCGTGTTGATCCTGTTCGTGCTGGCCCGGCTGCTGGGACGGCGATCAACGCGGAAGGGCCGGGTACGCGGGCTCATCATGGTGCCCGTCCACTGGGCGAAGAGTCTGGTCGGCCAATGAAGGTCTTCTCTCGCGAGCGTTCGAGAACGACCGAAGCGCCCACAGCCAGGGTCCCCGTAGTCGCTGCCACCGCCCAGGTCCCGGCCATTGCGGCGCCGGCTCCGCAGCCGGCCCGGCTCGAGACGCACGGCATCTGCGCCTGGTTCAGTGGGAGGCTGGTCCTCGAGTCCGTCTCGCTGAATATGGAGCCCTCGCAGGTGACGGCGCTGATCGGCCCTTCGGGCTGTGGCAAGTCCACCTACCTTCGCATTCTCAACCGCATGCACGAGCTCGTCCCCGGTGCCCAGTTGGCCGGACGAGTAGAGCTCGACGGAGTCGACATCTACGGCGGTGGCACGCGCGCCACGGAGAGCCGCAAACACATCGGCATGGTGTTCCAGAAGCCGAACCCGTTTCCGGCGATGACAATTGAGGAGAACGTCCTCGCCGGCCTCAAGTTCTCCCGCGTCAAGCTGCCTGCGGGCCGGCGCCGCCAACTCGTGGAGGAGATGCTCGCGAAAGCCGGCCTGTGGAACGAGGTCAAGGACCGGTTGGACGAGCTGGGCGGGTCGCTTTCCGGTGGCCAGCAGCAGCGGCTCTGCATCGCCCGCGCGTTGGCGGTGCGGCCAAGGGTGCTCCTCATGGACGAACCGTGTTCCGCGCTCGACCCGACCTCGACCAACCGAATTGAAGAGACCATTCGAGACATTGCCGACGAGGTCACCGTGATCATCGTGACCCACAACATGCAGCAGGCGCAGCGGGTGTCCGATATGTGCGCCTTCTTCCTCGCTGCCGAAGGAAAGCCAGGACACGTGGTCGAGTGGGGCCCGACCGAGACCATGTTCTCCAACCCTTCGGACCCGCGGACAGCCGACTACGTCCACGGGAGGTTCGGATGACAACCTGGCGCCGCCTTGCCTGCGTGTTGGCCACTGTGATCGTGGCAAGCGTGGTCGGATACTCAGGTGCG
Source organism: uncultured Acidimicrobiaceae bacterium (assembly GCA_963744935.1). Classification (GTDB taxonomy): domain Bacteria; phylum Actinomycetota; class Acidimicrobiia; order Acidimicrobiales; family RAAP-2; genus Bog-473. Next base: position 485,358 of record CAVUVM010000012.1, on the reverse strand, counting down.
ATTGTGTCCGATGCCGGCCCGGCTGGTGCCACGGGCCCGCAGCTCAACTCCACGGGTTCGAGCTTCGCCGGCGTGGCGATCTCGGAATGGGAGGGGCAATTCGACGAACTCGACGGCGGCAACATCAACTTCACGGTGTCGAGTTCCATCGTTGGGATGAACGACTTTTGCAACAGCACGGTCAATTTCGGCGCCACTGACATCTCCTACGCCACCGGGCAGGCGGACTGCAGCACCGCTCAAGTGCCCTACCCGTTCCAGTACATGCCTGACGTCGCGGGTGGGCTCGCGTTCGAGTACAACCTCCAAGGCGCGAATGGCCAGCGGATCACGAACCTCATCCTCAACGGTCCGACGCTGCTCGGGATCTTTACCGGCTCCATCAAGAACTGGAACGACTCGGCGATCCAGGCATTGAACCCGGGCACACCGCTGCCGAACCTGGCGATCACCGCGTTCTACCGCAGCGATCCTTCCGGCGAGAACTACCTCCTGTCCGACTATTTCTTGCACGTCGACCCTGGTCCGATCACAGCCTTCCAACAGGAGGCGTCGGTCCCCACCACTCCGGGCACACCGTCGGCCACGTGGGCCTCTTTCAGTAATGGCGTCCCGCCCAACCTGGACACCTTGGTCGGGGAGAACGGTGCCGACGCCGCCTCACAGGAACCCCTACAGACTCAAGGTGGCATCTCGTACGTCGAGACCGCCTACGCCAAGAACGTCGGCTTGCCCGTGGCCTCGGTGGTCAATGCCGCCGGCGTGGCGCAGCAACCCACGTCTAACAACGTGGCGGAGGCACTGACGGCTGCGATCCTGTATTCGGACCTGACGCAGAACCTGGGCGGGGTGTACACGAACCCCAACCCGGCCACCTACCCGATCTCCGCCTACAGCTACTTCATTGCCCAGTGCGTGCCTGCGCAGGCGGCGCAACAGAACTTCGAGTGCGACAGCGGGGGCAACGTCACCTTTGGCGCGGCCCAAGGTGCGGAACTGGCCCAGTTCATCGCGTACGTCGCGTGCCAAGGCCAGGCCAGCATGGCCAAGCTGGGGTATTCGCCCATACCTGCCAACCTGGTCGAAGACGACTTCCAGGCGGCCGGGCGACTCCCCGGGGGCACGACGCCGTCACCGCCGACGCCCCAGAACTGCGCGAACCCCTACATCACCGGCGCGCTGCAGTCGGTCGGCGGTCCCACGGTGATCGGGTCGACCAATCCCGGGGGGTCCGACCTGACCGGTGCAGGGGCCGCCGCCGCTGCGGCCGGACAGGCTCATGCGGCCGCAGCGGCCGGGGCGTCAAACGGCGGAGCGACCAGTACCGCCACCACCAGCGCCGTCGCCGCGGCGGCACAGGCGGCCAAGCTGAAGAAGGCTCTCGATCCCCTCACCAACCCCGAGGCCATCTACCCGCGCCAGACGGCGCTGACAGGGGCGGCCACCCGGGCGCTCTCGGGGTGGTCGCCGGCGCAGATCGCGCTGTGGTCCTCCGTCTTCATACTCGTCGTCGCCGGGGTCCCGCTCGCCCTGTGGCTGCTCCAACGGCGCAGACGCGGGGACGATGTGACGTGAGCCTGACCAGAACCCGCCGGAGCCTCCGCCTGGCCGCGGCGCTCGCCGTCGCCTGCCTCAGCCTCTTGGTGTTCGCATCGGCGCACGGCGAAGTCGCCACGGCGTCCGTATCGCCCTCGGACGTGTCCTCGGGTTGCGCGCCCGAGACGGCGACGTGCAGCCAGCAGGACTTCCCGACCCCCGGCTACTCGGTGACCGCCGGACCGGTCACGAACGTCGGCCAGAACCAGGCCGTGTACATCGATGTCACCGGCGTCCCGGCCGGTGACGATTTGGAAGTCGCCTACTGCTCGCTCGTAGGGACAGGCACAGAGGTCGTAGCTCAACCGCAGTGCGCGGCAGAGGTCCCGGGACAAGGTGGCGGCACGGCCACACCAGAGCCAGAGCAGTACGAGTACGGCACAGTCACGTCGAACCAGACCATCCTCGCCATCTCGACCGAGTACGACCCGGATATCCCCGGCGCCAACGCGATCGTGTCGCAGACGGGCTGCCAGGTCGTCGGGTCCGGCTCGCCGGGCTGCGAGGGGTACCAGTCCGGTTCGACGGGCACCTTCTTCTGTGACAACGCGTCGAACCCGTGCGGGGTCGAGATCATGGACATCCCCCAGGATGAGGTCCAAGACGTCAACCAGGACGGCGAGCCGCCGTCGCCGGACTACTCCGCCGTGGGGAACACAGTGATCTTCCCACTCACGTTCAATCAGGGCGGAGATGGCTGCGGCACGGCGCCCGTCATGCAAGTTGACGCGTCCTACAGCGCGGCCCAGTTCATACCCGCAGCCGGTGAGGCGACCTGCAACGGACCAGGCGGCGTCGCGGCGCTGCCGACGGAACTGCCCTCGGTCGACGACTCTGGCTGCGCCAACGGCACGGGCACGCACTGCCCGATCTACGACGTCATTGACGGCAATACTTCGGTCAGCTTCACGGACGACCCGGAGGACCCGGCGACCGTGGCCGAGTTGAAGGCGGCGGGTGGGAAGTTCGCCTACATCCCAATCGCCGCCTCGGCGACCGAGATCGCCTTCAGTGGCGCCGCCGGGTCTTCGTTCGGAGGCAGTACGGCGATCTACCCACTCGACTCCTACGAGCTCACGCCCGCCATGGCGGCCGGCGTCATGACGCAACTGTGGACCTCCACGGTTGCGTCGCCGGCCGACCCCGACGACGACCTCTGCGGGCAGCTCTCCGGGTCGGCGAAGTGCTCGGAAACGCAACAGAGCTTCCCCAAGGAGCTGCTGGTGGAATCGGCGGGCGGGAAGACGGACAATCTCGACGTGAGCGGTGCGTCGTCAACCACCGACGAGACGGATCCCTTCGATACCTACGCCTACGGACCTCCCGACACCTTCTACGATGGACAAGCAGACAACATCGGGACGAGCGACCTGGCCTACTACGGCGACACGGGATACGTCATCCTCAACCCGTGGCCGTTCACGGACGGAGGCCTCACGACCACCGAGGAACAGCTCGGAGCGATGTGGCCCTCCACCGGAAGTGGAGCCACCTACGCCACCACCGCATGGATGTGCGACGCGCCCAACCTCCAGACGACGGTCAACCTGCCCTTCGGCGGCACGGCGTCCGTGCAGGACATGCTGAGTGGTCAACAGATCCTGGCGGACGCCGAACAGGGCCCCGTGGCGGGCGCGAACAAGAAAGGGAGAAACCCTGACGGATTGACGCCCGGCGTCGTAGAGCAGCACGTCATCGACCCGGCCAACAAGTGCAAGACGCTGTCGACACTGCCGGGCGATTTCGCCGGGAACACCTCCACCGTCAACGATGTGTACGACCCCTCCAGTTCTCCGATCACGGCGGCGCACGTCGTGGACGCCGCCGTCCCCAAGTACGGCGGAACGGGCGGGTTTGCCTTCACCGCCATGGACAGCTCGGAGGCCGACTTCTTCGGCCTGCTGCCCGCCAGCCTGCAGAACGCCGCCGGCGCCTTCGTCGGCCCCAGCGCACAGTCGATCGACGCTGCCTTGAACGACGCGATCAAGAACTCCGACGGCACAGTGTCACCAAATCTGGACGACACGGGTGATGCCGGCGCCTACCCGTTGCCGATGGTGACCTATGCGCTGGTCTCGACGAGTGCCCAGGAGACGGCGGACGAGGCCACGCAGCTGAAGGATCTGCTCACGAACCTGGTCACCTACTCGTACAACGGTGGAACCTCCACGGTGCCGATGCCGTCGGGCTACGTCCCGCTTCCACAGAGCCTGTACAACCAGGCCCTGACCGACATCGCCAGCGACATCGTGTCGCCGGGCGGCTCGAGCTCGGGTGGGTCGAACGGCACGTCCGGCTCGGGTTCGGCCCCCGCCACAAGCGCGGGTGGCGGGCCTGGATCAACCCACGGCGCGTCCGCAGGCCCCGGCGGCACACGTGGGTTGTCCTCGGGGTTCCGGGGGCACGGGTCAGCGACCGCCTCGCCGTCGGGTGGATCTGGATCTGGTGGTTCGTCCCCCGGCAACGTCGTCGGGCGCCTCATCACCGTGACGGTGGGCGACAGCCGCTACTTCGTGCCGGCGTTGTTGCTGTTGGCCCTCCTGTGTCTGATCGCGGGGCCATTGCTCTACATGTCGCCGACGCTACGAAGGCCGGCGAGGGCGACAGGTGACGGAGGCGCCGAGGGAGGTGCCGAGGGCACCGCGGGTGTCAGCGGCCCCGGCCCACCGGAGGAAGGCTGATGGACGGTCTCGCCCTCCACGAAGCTGAGGAGGCGTCGGCCGAGACCGGACATACGACGGCACTGGACACGCAACACGAGACGTTCGCCGGACCCCGCGTCTCCGACGTGTTGGGCCACGCGGTGCGGACCCAGCCGCCGCCAAAGGCGCGGGTCCTGTTCGAGCGTGTCGTCGGGACGCTTCGCTCGTGGCTCGCGGTCTTGCTCCGTCCACGCGTCGCGGGCGTGCTCATCTTCGGGTTGGGCGTGCTCATCATGCTCCTGCTCGGCTACATCTACCTCTTCACGCCGCTCAGCGAGGGCCGTGCGCAACACACTCTCCTCCAGGAGATCACCGCCAGCCCGGCCAAGACGTTCAGCCTGGCGGAAGGGACTGTGCCGCCCGAGGGCACCCCGGTGGCCGTGCTGGAGATCCCCGCGTTGCACCAAACCGACGCCGTCGTCCAAGGTACCGACGCCCAGGACCTGCGCCTCGGGCCGGGCCACATGCCGACGACGGCGTTGCCGGGGCAACCGGGCAACGCGGTGATCGCGGGACGACGTGCCACCTTCGGCGCGCCCTTCGGCGCCATCGGATCGCTCAAGAAAGGGCAGCTCATCATCGTCGTCGACGGGTACGGCACGTATCGCTACAAGGTGAAGAGGGTCGTCTACGCCGAAGGAGGACGACACGACGTCGTGACCGAGACCGCGGCGAACCGCCTCACGCTGGTCACGGCGGCCTCCGGGTTCTTCCCGCGCGGCCGGCTCGCGGTCATCGCCCAGCTCGAGGGAAAGCCACTGGCGGATGCGACCGAACCACACTTCCACGTGGCCTGGGCCGAGCTCGGCCTGGCCGGTGACCCGGCGTCTGGACTGCTCGCCATCTTCTGGTGCATCGTTTTCTTCGTCCTCTTGAGCGCCGCGGCGTGGCTGGTGCGACGTTGGAACCAGCCGGTGGTGGTGTACGTTCTCGCCGTACCCGTACTGCTCCTGGTCGCGCTGTTCGCCTGTGAGAGCATCATCGGGTTTCTTCCCGCCACGGTCTGATTTCGTGTGAGGTCGCAAGTGAACAGAAAAAGAAGTGAACGACGCGGCAGTGTCGTCACTGCAACAGCCCTGCTCCTCGCGTTGGGTGTGGGGCTTGCGGCCTGCGGCGGAACGACGAATGCCACGTCGGACCAGCAGTCGACCACGTCGACGACGAAAGCGGACATTGTCGGTGCGCAACCCAAAGGCCTCTCCGCCGTGAACGCACCGATGCGGGTCACCTACGGGTCCGGTGTCATCGGCGCCGCCGACCCAACGACCACGATTCCCAAAGAGGGCGGGTACCAGACCATTCAGCCGGGGCTCAGCCCCGGGCAGGAGATCATCATCAAGGGCGGGCGTGTCCTGCCTCAGGACCTCCAAGCGAACATCAGCGAACCGGTCGTCTGGTACAACCTCTCCGGGAGCCCGCAACGGATCGTCTTCGACGACTACAAGTTCTACCCGGTCGACTCGGGGACCATCCCTCCGGGCGCAACGTTCACCTGGACGCCCCCCGCCGGAGGCCCGGTGAGTTACACGCTCGAGCCATCCGGTTTCGTCGCCAAGGTGTTCCTGAACCCGAACTCGGGCGGACCCGGCAGCTTCGGCAATTCCGGCAACACCGGCGGAACCTGACCCGGTTTACCATCCGTTCGCGTACCTGACGCGCAACGGCAACCGAAGACTGCTTTACGAGTGCCCCTTGGCGAGCGGGGCACGTCGGCGTCGGCCCCGCGCAAAGAGCGGGCCACCAGCTCCCGCGTGTCGGGTGAATCTGATGTGAAAACAGACACGAACATTTCTTTGTGGGTGTGCGCGGTGTTCACAGAACGTTTACCCCGGTTTCCTAAGGTGCGCGTCGGCGAAGGGATCAAACACGGTACTGAGGTGCCCTTTGGCTGCCGAGCCGGCGAGCGCCGGCGTCGGAGAGACACACGAACCAACAAAGGAGACCCATCAACATGCTGAAAAAGCTGTTGGCACGCCACCGCGCGTTGCGGACGGGCGCGATAATTGTGGGAGCGTCGGCGCTGGCTATTGGCTTCGCCGCCCCCGCCTTCGCCGCCCAGAACGTCAACAACGGGAACGCGGACAACGGGAACGCCCAGAACTACCTCATCGTTCAGGGTGGTTCGAACACCGCGTACCTGCTCATGCAGGGCGAGGCCGCCCTCTTCAACGAGAGCCCTGGCTGTGACATCGTCGGTCAGACCGCCACGAGCGGGGCGAGTGGCGTGCAGCCACTGGACTACGGCTGCCCAGGCCTCGGTGGCGAAGCGGGCACGGCACAACCTCCTGCGCAGTCGACCGGCTTCGCGACGACGAACGTGACCAGCGGCTCCAAGAAGGTGACGCTCGGTGCTGCCGCATCCGGCGACGGCGTCCAGGCGGGCGACCTGGTCTACGACAGCGCAGGCGACATCCCCACCGGTGACATCGTCACCTCCTTCACTGCGTCGAACGGCAAGATCAAGCTGCAGGAGAAGGCGACGGGGACGCCGGGGTCTGACACGGTTACCGTCGTCACCACGTCCCAGGACGGTGAGAACGGCTTCAGCACCTGGGGCCAGCAGAACCCGTTCAACGACGTCCTCGTGGAGGAGCCGTCGTACGGTTCGAGCAGCGGCATCCTGGAGCTCGAAGGCACCGGTAGCTCGGGTGTGGTCGGTCACTCCGCCACCACCTTGAACCCGTGCTCGTCGGGTACGTGCAACCCGAACGCAGTGAACGTGTCTCCGCTCGATGCGGCCCGCTCGTCCCGGGCGCCGAAGCTCACCCAGAACCAAGCCAATGGCGGCGACTTCGAGGGTCTGAACTTCGTTGCCTACGCCGAGGACGCCGTGAGCTACCTGTACTGGAACTCGTACAACGGCACGTCGGCAAACAGCACCGACGCCTCCAAGTGCATCACCCAGATCGGCGCGGCGAACATCACGACCGGTGAGCTCAAGCTCGTCTGGAACGAGACGTACAGCGGCGGCGTGCCCAGCCAGACGTGGAACAGCGTCTTCGGCTGCACCACCGCTGGCAGCTCCAACCACATCTACGCCTACTGGGCGCAGAACGGTTCGGGCACCGAGTCGACGTGGGCTACCGCCACGGGCGCGAGCTTCCCGGGCGCCGCGTCCAACTGGCCGGGCCGGCAGATCGTCTTCGAGAACGAGACGTCGTCGATCCTGGACAACGACGCGCACGCACCGGTGGGCGACGTGATGTTCTTCTTCTCGTACGGGCGCTACAACCAGCTCTGCCCGAACACTGCGGGATTGTCCAGCGCCACCAGCTGCGCCGGCACGGCGAAGTCAGGTGATGCCGCGAACCAGGTCCAGCTGGGCCAGTCGCTGAACGGCATCGCCCTCGACCAGGCCGACATCAACAACCAGCTGCCCGGTCTGGAGGGGAGCGCCTTCCCGGGTGACCGCCTGCTGTACAACGTGTACTCGGACGGCTCGAACTCGGAGATCCCGGTCAGCAACCCGGCGACGCTGAACGCCATCAGCGAGGACGGGTTCATCTGCAAGCCCTCGACCGCGACGGACATCGACCCGAACACCGGGGCGTCGTACCGCTCGGAGATCGACACAGCGATCACGAATGAGGGCTTCACCCCGCTGCCGAACCTCCAGGTCGAGGACGGCCAGGGTGACTCGACCGGTCAGTTCAACACGACGAAGGCGGGCATCCCGAACCCGGCGTGGACGGACGGGCTGCAAGGTTCCAAGTACCAGGCCTCAGTGGAGGAAGCTGCGCCTTGGAGCTTCAACCCCGTGAACGTTGACACCGACAACTCGGCCGTCAACGGCACCTACAGCAACGTCGAGGACGGCGGCGCCACCCTCGGCACCCAGACGGCCAGCCCCACGGCGCCGATCGGGTACTGCATCACGGTCACGACCGACGGCGACGCTGCCGGCGACTGACACTTGTTGCACCGGTAGTACCAACGGAAGGCCGGTCGCCCGGGCTGCGGGGTTTCACCCGCAGTCCGGAGCCGGCCCTCCGAGCACCACGAGGATTCAGCGCAACGACCCGGCTTGTTGGCCGGGTCGTTGCGCGTCGTCCGGCAAGACGTCGTGGCCCGTCGGCACGTCGCCCTGGCGGGAAGCCGCGGCGAGCCGGCCAAGAGGCCCCTCGCGTGACGGTTAGTCTTTTCGGTCGTGGCTAAGCACACGCGGCGTCGCTGGCGCGGTTCTCCCGCGCCGCCGCCCGTCCGCCCGGTTGACCCACCTCGAGACGACGCGTCTCGAGACGAGGATGCGCTCGAGCCGGTCGGCGAGTTCTTCGGTAGTGGGGACTCCGACGAGGCCGGACCGCTCGACACCGGACCGCTCGACACCGGACCGGCCGAGGGAGAAGCGTTCGGGGGCGAGCCGGCGCCCGACGAGGACTGGTTCGGATCGGACCAACCCGGTGAAGACAGCTACGCCGCCCGCATGGACGTGTCGCTGGCGTGCATGCTGATGCTCGGAGCCAGCTCCTACCAGCGCATCGACGGGATGGGACTGGCTCGTAAGGCGCTCGAGGAACCTCCCATAGGGGATCCCCGCCGCGACATCTCCGCGGGCGAGCGCTCGATCCTGGCCAATGCCCGTGCCTGGTGCCTGCTCGTGCACGGCGACTTGGGCCACCTTTCCCGGCTCGACGATCCCTTCGTGCTGGCCGACGCCGAACGCTTTGTCGAGTTGGCTCGTCGCGTCTCTCCGGGGAACCCGTCCATCGAGACCACGCTGGCCCTGCTGCGGCTCCGTCAAGGCCGCACGGCAGAAGCCACAGAGATCATCGAGCGGGCCATGGAGGGCTTCGGCGCGGTGCCCGAGCACGAGCGCAGTGGGAGGACGCAGGGAGCGGCGATCCTGGCCGTGGTCACGCACGCACTGGTGGCAGCATCGTCGGGGGACACGCACGCGGCGCGGGTCCTCTCCAGTGCCGCCCGGGCCGTCGTGGCGCCGATCGACCTCGACGAGGCCGCCTTCGCAGCCTTGTTGTCCCAGGTCGACGGGTTGATCACCCCTCGCTCCTGACTGCGAGGCGGCTCGCGGCTCCGAGTGTTCATCTCGGTGTTACGCCGATGTTGCATCGGGTTCACCCACTTCGCCTAGCCTCTGGGTCCCGCGCACGCGGCCGAACAGCTCACTAGCGGCAGTGCCGCTGTCGGGGGCTGCGAGACCCGGACCGTCCGCCCGGATCGTCAGACCGGCGTGGCGGCGCCCGACGGAGGGCAGTCAGAGGATGTGGACACAGCGAGAGACCGGGCGGCGCTGGCCGTTCGCCAAGGTGCGGGATCGTGGCGACGCGACCGACACCGTTGGGCTCCTCGACTCCGTCTCGCGGACGGCGTCCTACACCGGCCCCACCCCTCCGGAGACGCCGTCCAGCACCGCCTGGGAGCTCCTCGCCACCGTCTCGGCGCAGGCCGCCGCTGATCCCGCCGCCGCCTCCACCGCCGAGCCACCGGTCCGCACCGAAGAGGATCGCGTCTTCGCCGGTCAGGATCGCGTCTCCACCTGGGAGGATCCTCCCCGGATCTGGGAACGCGTCCCGCTGCGCAAGCTCGCTGTCGGCGGCGCCACCTTTGCCCTCTTGATCGGAGGCCTGGCGGCCGGGCTCACCATGGCGACCAGCGCGAACCCGCCGGCCCACGTGCGCGTGGCGGACAGCCCGGCGTCGGACCGGCTCGCCCCCGGCCCCGAAGTGCTCCACCTGGCGCGGGCGACATCAACGCCCGATCCGACACCGCCTCAGGTCGCAGAGTCAGCGCCGACGTCGGCACACGAGGTGTTCGGCTACGCGCCGTACTGGTCGCTCCCGGAGGCGTCAGCGATCCCAGTCGACATTTTCTCCACCATCGCCTACTTCGGCGTCGACGTGAACCCCAACGGCACGATTCAGACATCCGGGCCGGGCTGGGACGGCTACGAGAGCCAGGACTTCACCGACCTCGTGAACGCGGCACACCAAGCGGGAGACCGGGTCGTGTTGACCGCGACCGATTTCTCGAACTCGTCGCTCGACACGCTGACCCACGATCCGAGCGCCGGTGTGAGGCTGGGGCTGCAACTGAGGAACCTGGTGAAGGACAAGAACCTCGACGGGGTGAACCTCGACTTCGAAGGAACCGGGAACGGGGACCAGGCCGGTTTGGACCACCTGGTGTCGCAGATCGACTTCATCTTGCACACGACCGATCCGCACTACCAACTCACCATGGCCACCTACGCGTCCTCGGCGGCTGATCCCTCCGGTTTCTACGACATCGCGGGCCTCAGCAAATGGGTCAATGCCTTCTTCGTCATGGCCTACGACGTCAACCAGGGACCGTCCCAGGGGACCGGCAACGCCGGCGGCGCAGACGCGAGCTACGTCTCGCAGTACACCTCTGCGGTAGGCGCCTCGAAGGTCATCTTGGGCTTGCCACTCTTCGGGTACGACGAACCGACGAGCGGTCCCGACCTGGGCGACGCCGCCACCGGTCCGTCGCAGACGGTCACCTATGCACAGGCCATGGCTTCGGGCCCGACCTATTGGGACGCTGCGACGCAGACCGCGTGGACGTCGTACCAGACGGGCGGGCAGTGGCACCAGGTCTTCTTCGACAACGTCAACACGATCGCGGACAAGGTCCAGCTGGCTGGAGCCTCGGACCTCCTCGGAGTCGGCGCGTGGGCCCTCGGGATGGAAGGCGACGACGACTCCGTGCTGTCCACCCTCGACGGCGGGACGACGCCGCTGCGCACGCCACCGGCAGGGCCGGCCACCGGGTCCGTCAGCACCCAGGGCCCGGGCTTCCAGGTGTCGGGCAATTCGGGGGCCCCGCCGACGTCCACCACGCCGTCGGCCCACACGCACCGGGCAGACGGGGCGAGCACGACGACCACGACGACCGTCATTGCGAAGGGATCGACGACGACCACCGTGCGAGCGAAGACGACCACGACCACCGGTCCGCAGCAGTCCACAACGACGACATCGGGCGTGACGGGAGGAACGGGTACCAGCGGTGCCAGCTCCACCACCACGACCGGGCCACTCCCCTGAGCTTGCAATGCCGTTGAGCAGGCGAGCGCTGGGCCGGCTTGGCGCGTGTGCCCTGACGGCGGTCGTGGCGATCATGGCCGCGGCGTGTGGCAACAGCGGGCCGTCGGAGGGAGCGCTGCAGGGCAAGTCGGCGACCTCGATCGCCGGACAGTCGATCATGGCCTTTCACCGGCAGCAGTCCGTCAGTTTTGTGACGAAGACACTCGTCGGAAAGACCACCACTATTGAGGCAGGCGCCACCACTCGTGATGGTCCCGCCGCCGAGACCGTCACGACCGACGGGCAGCCGGTGATTGACGCCGTGTTGGTGCACCAGGTCGCGTACCTGCGGGCGACGTCGTCGGTGCTCCAGAATTCCCTGAAGCTCTCCGCCAGCAACGCAACCGCCTACGCGGGGAAATGGATCTCGCTCACGGTGGCCGACCCCGCGTACGAAGAGGTCGTGAACTCGCTCCGACCGACCCAGGCCATCGATCAGTTCGTCCCAGAAGAGCCGAACCTCCGCGTCGCCGGCGTCACATCGATAGGCGGGCGTTCCGCCGTCGCCGTGACCGGAAGCCCGGGGGCCCAGGTCGCAGCCGGGGACACGGCGCTCACGACGCTGTTCGTCTCGACCACCGCGCCGTACCTGCCCATCAGCTCCACGATCGTGGTGAAGAGCGCATCCGGGACGACCGCGGAGCGGCTGGCCTCGGTGTACGGCAAGTACAACGAGCGGGTCGACCCGATCGCCCCCACGGGGGCCACGCCCATCTCTTCACTCAGCAGCTGACCGCGCCGACTGGTGTCGAGGTGAGGTGCGGAGACACAGACCAATGAGCGGGAGTCCAGGCTGCGTGTCAGGCCGCCGGGCGTTCGCTGCGGGCGGCGTCGCTGACGTCGCCCATGGCGAACGAGGCCATGCCGTCGCTGGCACGCAGGCGGTCGAATTCATCGAGGATGCGATGCAGGCGCTCGAGGTTCTCGGCCGGGTACGCGGCGAAGTTGTGCGGGTGCCACCACAGGTGCACGACGCGGCCCCGGCGTGCCGCGTCGCGCAGCGCCTTGACGATCCGGCCGTCTTGGAGTGGCAACAGGACCTTGGTGGAGGGAGCCCAGGGACGCAGGAACGCGCTGGCCGGAACGTTGCACAGCCCCGAAGGCTCCATCAGCTCGTCCCAGGCGAAGGTGGGCAGGGCCGGCCCCGCCCAGGTTGAGGCGAGTCGGGCGGCGCGCACCGCCAGCCCCGAGTCGTCGCCGGGTCGCGACCGATGAGCCCACCCCGGTTGGGGGCCGCGGTAGCACTCGAAGCCCGTCTCGAGGAGCACGGACGCCAGACCCGGGTCCCACTGGTTTCGCGGGAGCACCAGGGACCGCAGCCCCAGGCCCCGTGTGGCTGCGGCCGCCTGCGCGGCCACTAGGTCGGCGCGGAAGGCGTCAGCGCCTGGGCCCGGCTCGAGGCAGTAGTAGTGAGAGTAGGTGTGCGACGCCAGCTCCTGACCGCGAATCTTGGCCAGCTGGTCCACCAGCGAGCCGGCGAGGTGGAGGGGGTCTTCGTCCTCGGTGGGCCCGATCGGCTCGAGGTAGGGATCGAGGCGCGCCTCGCGGTAGACCGGGCGGGTGGCGGGACTCAACGCCTTCGCCTCGGCGGCGGTCGAGGCGAATAACAGCCCCACCGTGGCCCACGTAGCGCGTATCTCCCTGTTGGCGAACACTTCGGCCACTGTCGTGACCGTCGGTCGGCTGGCGACCAGCGACTTCGTGACGGCAGGGTCGACCGCCGTGTGGTCGCGCATGCCCCAGTGCAGCTCGAAGTCGAGCGAGATGACCAGTGCTCCGGGCCCGCGAACATCAGGCACGGACGGAGAGGCTAGCAATGACCACGGAGCGTTCCACCAGCGATCCCCCGCGCCGTGGTTCGCGGAGTCCGGGCCCGCCGCCCGGCGTCTCGTCAGCGCACCCCGTCGCGCCGACGCGCCGCCAGGTAGTCCCACGCCGTCGGGTGCCAGCGCAGCTGCGAGTGCTCCGCGCCCGGCAGCGGCGGCACGGTCACAGGGGCTGTCCCGGCCAGGACTGCGTCGACCTGGTCGAGCAGCAGTGGCAGAGCGCACGCGAGGTGCAAGAAGGGATAGGTGGCGATGGAGTCGTCGGCGCCCGGCGTGAACGTCGCCTGGGCCAGGATGCCGCCGGTGTCGATGCCCGGGTCGACCAGGTGCACAGTCGAGCCAGCGAGCTCCCGACATCCGTCGCGCAGCGCCCAGTAGCCGCCGTGCACCCCGCGGTAGCGGGGCGTGACACCCGCGTGGACGTTGAGCACCGGCACGATGATCGCATCGAGGACGGAGCGGGAAATGATGCGGGTCCCGTGGACCACGACCAGCGTGGGCGTGGTCTGTTGGAGGAGGGCGATGGTGCGCTCGTCGTTCACCGAGCTGACGAGGGTCGCGTTCGACAGGGGGGAGAGATCGAGGCCGTAGTCGTGGGCGATCTGTCGGACGCGCCCGCGTCCGCGCCGGCGCAACAACGGCATGACGAGTCCGACGAACGCGACCTGCCCGGCGACCGTCGACCAGCCGAGCCTGCGGGCTCGCCGCCGGGCGAGAGCGAGCCGCGAGGGCGACTCCTCGAGGACCGCGGTCACTGTGGCGCGCGCGCCGAGATGGGTCGAAAGGGCGCGCGCCACCGAGGCCGTGGCAGCGCTGCGGTCACCGAGAAGGACGACGCGGGGCGGCTCAGCGGGCACGGTGACAGGTTTCCCACTCTGCCTCGAAGGAGCCGCCGTGCACGTAGACGAGATCGAGGGTGTGCCCGGGGCGCGCGACTCCCTTGCAGTTCGTGAGCTGTGTCCTCTCGAGCTCCGCTGCGTCGAGGTAGTTGGCCGTGACCAGAATGCGCACGTGGTGAGCGCCGCTCTGACCTAGCGGTGTCGCTGGGAGACGTCCATGGCGGCACGAGGCTACCGCCACCGTGAGGCCTGATTTCCGGCCGCGTCAGGTGCCTGGCGTGGGGGCCACCATGGATGGCGACGTGTGCGCGGGAGCGGCAAAAGAAGCGGGCGCGCGGTACGGTTCGACGCGGTAGCGCATACGCCGACGGCGCCCCGACGCACGGGGTCGAGACCTGGTCGAAAGAAGGTGGTGCGATGGACGCGAAAGAGCTCGAGGGCTGGTGCACCGACCCGTTCGGCCGGCACGAGGCGCGCTGGCTCTCGGAGGGGACGCCGACGAAGCTCGTGCGCGACGGGGAGGTCGAGTCCTACGACGACCCTCCCGACGAGGAGCCCTCGCACCAGCCGGAGCTGATCGAGCCCGACGTCCCGGCCATCGGCGGAGCGGACCTCTGGCGCGCCGGGGACCCGGGCAGCGCACCGGTGAACCTCGAGAGCCTCGATCGGCAGATGGGCGACGCCGCGCTCGAAGGCGGTGCGCACCCTGAGGCGGATCTCGGTGTCTCCCCGCCGCCCGACTGAGTTCAGACCGGGCTCAAAGAGTTCCCGTCGGGCTCCAGCGATCGAGCCACGCCTGGAGCATGAGGACGTCCCAGAGCTCGTAGCTCAGGTCCCTTCTGCGTTGGGTGTGCAGCTTCCATGCCCGGCGCACGGGGGCGGGATCGAGCAAGCCGTGGCGAGTGAGTGCCGCGGGGGAGAGAAGGTCCTCGGCCCAGGGCCGCAGTGGGCCACGCAGCCAGTCCGCCAGGGGCACCCCGAAGCCCATCTTCGGGCGGTCGACCAACGCCGGCGGGACGTGGCGGTACAGGATCTGCCGCAGTACCCACTTGGAGGTCCCGTCGCGCACCTTCGAGGACGTAGGGAGTCGCCACGCGGCCTCGAGGACACCGCGGTCGAGGAACGGCGCCCGCGTCTCGAGGGAGACGGCCATCGACGCTCGATCCACCTTGGTCAGCACGTCGTCGGGCAGGTACGACACGAGGTCTGCCTTCAAGAGCTGTGCGGTGACGTCGCCCTCGCCGTCCCAGGCCGGCAGCCGCGCGTCACCCGGCGTGCCCGCCCCAGGTCGAGCGCGTACCCCGGGCACAAGCTCGGCGGGACGTTCCCAGTGTGCGGTCAGTGACCGGTAGGCCTCTTGGACGGTCGAGGCCTGGAGCACCCGACCCAGCTTGGCCACCTTGGTCGAGGGCAGGCGGACCTGCCAGCGTTCCGGCAGGAGCCCGGCCGCGGTGTCCACCACTCCTGGCGGCACGAGGCATGCGGCGCCGCCGATGCCGCGGCGAAGGCCCGGAGGCAGCGGGGTCGCCCACCGCCAGACCCGGTCCAGCCAGGCGTGCCGGTTGTAGCCCGCGAAGAGCTCGTCGCCGCCGTCACCGGACAGGGCGACCGTCACCGAGCGCCGAGCGACCGCCGCGACGAGATGGGTCGGGAGCTGTGAGCTGTCGGCGAACGGCTCGTCCCAGACCTCCGCCAGCCGGGGGACCTGCTCGAGCACCTCGCGTGAGGGCATCTCGACGGTGGTGTGGTCGGTGCCCAGGTGCCTGGCCACCTCGGCGGCCGAGACCGACTCGTCGAACGACTGCTCGGCGAAGGCGACGGTGAAGGTGCGCACGGGACGGGTCGAGTGCCGCTGCATGAGCGCGACGATCAGGCTCGAATCGATACCGCCGGACAAGAGCGCACCGACGGGAACGTCAGCGACCATGCGCGCCGCCACGGCTCCGGAGAGCGCGGCTTCGACGGTCTCTTCCGCCTCCCTGTCGTCCTCGAGCAGCGTCAGGCGTCCGGCGTCTGCGATCGCGGCCTCGGCCGACCAGTAAGGGTGCTGCTCGGGCAGCGTCCCGGGAGCGGTGGCACCCGTGAGCGTCACGAGTGAGCCCGGTCGCAGCTTGGCGAATCCGTCGTAGATGCACTGCGGCGCCGGCACGCAACTGAATTGAAGGAAGCTGGCCACCGCGGCGGGATCGATGTGGGGCCCGAAGCCGGCCAGCGTGTGGAAGGCCTTGAGCTCTGACGCGAAGACGAAACGCCGGCCCACCCAGCCGTAGAACAGCGGCTTCTCGCCGAAACGATCACGCACCAGGTGCAGCGCGCGGGTGCGACCGTCCCAGGCGGCGAAGGCGAACATGCCTTCGACGCGGCGCAGCGTTTCGTCCAGGCCCCACGTGGCGAGGGCGAGCGCGAGGGCCTCGGTGTCCGATGTTCCCGCGTGGCGGCGCCCGCGGCGGCGAGCGCCGCGCGCAGCTCCGCCGTGTTGTAGAGCTCACCGTTGTAATTGAGGACCCAGGGGCCGGCGCGCATGGGCTGGCGTCCCTGTGCGCCCCTTCCGACGACCTCCAGGCGGCGATGGGCCAGGGCGACACCGGCGGGCGTGTCCTCCCACACACCGGAGTCGTCGGGACCCCGGTGCTCCAGCGCGCTCGCCATGCCCGTCGCAAGGCGGCTGAGCTCGCCCTCGGGCGCTCGAGCGCGGTCCACCAGCCCGGCGATGCCGCACATCAGCGTGGCGAGGCCGACGCGGCGCCCACCCCGTCGTGCCGGCGGGGGGCTGGAGTCGCCGTCCGGGTGGGGACGCAGGGCGCACCGTGGTCGGACCCCATGACGCCCGGCATTCTGCTCTTCCGGCTGCGCTTGTGGCCAGTCGGCAACGAATTCATCTACGTTTCATCAAAATGTCGCCAAGATGTTGCGTCGCGTTCACCGAAGTCCGGGGAGGCTGTGAGGATGTCGGTCGGGGCTGAAGTGACCAACCCTGGGCGGAGGCGGAAGACTTGGGTATGAGCTTGAAGGATCTCGCGCGCACGACCTTCTTGACGCTCCCCGCGCCAGTGCGGCGAGCGGTCCTGCACGCGCGTGGGCGGTTCGCGCCGTGGGAGGACGGCTTCGACTTCACACCGCCTCAGCCGCGTCCTGGTGAGGTCACGGGTCCTCCCGACTTCGTGGGCATCGGCGTCCAGAAGGCGGGGACCACCTGGTGGTTCTCTCTGATCGCGTCCCACCCCGGCGTAACACAGCGCGACGACATCCACAAGGAGCGGCACTTCTTCGATCGCTTCGCCGCACGCTCGTTCGGCACTGAGCAGTGCACGCAGTACCACGGGTGGTTCCCACGCCCGGCGGGGATGGTCACCGGGGAGTGGACGCCGGATTACATGCACCTGGGCTGGGTCCCGTCGCTTCTGGCCGACGCAGCCCCACGAGCTCGGCTGCTCGTGCTGTTGCGCGATCCCGTCGAGCGCTTCCAGTCCGGGCTGGCGCACCACCGCGGCCATCGGGGCGCGCTGACGGCCGAGGCGTACAGCGACGCTCTCGTGCGCGGGTTCTACGGCCAGGCGCTTGCGGAGTGGACACGTCACTTCCCGCGTGAGCAGATGCTGGTGTTGCAATACGAGCGCTGCGTGCAGGACCCAGTCGGGGAGCTCCAGAGGACCTACCGCTTCTTGAACCTGCCGCCCTTCACCCCCGACGAGGTGACGGAGAGCGTGAACCGGAGGAGGGCGCAGCTCACGCTGCCTGACGACGCGCGCCGTCGCCTGCGCGAGCTGTACGCGCCGGACGTGCTGGCCCTGGCGGCGGCTACGCCGGAGGTCGATCCGAGCCTGTGGCCCAATTTCTCCAGCCTGGTGCGTGCGTGACGTGAAGATCGGCTCGGACCTCGCGGTCGCCCTCCCTCTCGCTGCCCTCCTGGCCTGGTTTGGCGTGCTGATCGCCAAGAAGGTGGCGCGCGGCGATCCGTATCAGGCGCTCGCCTCGGTGATGATCGCCAGCGTGCTGCTGCACCTCCTTTGCGCACCCCTCCAGATCTTCGTCGTCGACCACTTCTACAACGGCACGGCCGACTGGCTGCGCTACGACAATCAGGGCTCGATACTGGCGGACATGTGGCGCAACGGTCACTTCACCCTCGCCAACAGCGGAGTGAACGGCATCCTCGGCTCGGGTTCGACGTCGATCGCAGGCGGCGTCGTCATGACGATCGTCGGTCCGGATCAGCTGGCTGCCTTCTTCGTCTGCGCCTGGCTCTCGTACGTGGGCTGCGTGTTCTTCTACCTCGCGTTCAGGGTGACCTTCCCCGCGCCGATCGCCGCCGCTACGCGCTCCTCATCTTCTTGTTTCCCTCCTTGCTTTTCTGGACCGCCGACGTCAGCAAAGAGGCCTTCATGCTGATCTGCCTCGGCCTTGCCGCCTACGGCATCGCGCTCGTGATGGTCGGCCGGCGCGCCGGCTACCTCGCCATCGTCGTGGGCCTCGCGCTCGGCCTGTTCATCCGGCCCAACGAGATCGTGATCCTCGTCGGCGGGTTCGCCCTCGCCATGGTGCTCCGGTCCGTCGGCGGGAGGGCGACGGGTGCCCTGCTGCGGCCGCGGCATCCGTTCACGATGGTGGCGGCGTTCGTGTTCGTCGTCGCTGCGCTTGTCATCTCGGCGTACGAGGCTGCCCACCTCCTGCACTCGATCACCGGCTCGGGCATCGGCGGCTCGCTCAACAAGATCGGCGCGAACAACCAAGGCGTCGGGGCCGGCTTCGGGAGCAGTGCGGTCAGCTACTCTTCCAACCCGCTTTGGTATCCGCGGGACGTGTACACGGTCCTGTTCGACCCGCTACCTGTCACCGCGCACAGCGTGACCCAGCTGTTCGCCGCCGCCGAGAACACCTTGATCCTGCTCGTGATCATCTCCTCGTTCCCACGCCTGCGCTACCTTCCGCGCGTCTGCCGGCAGCGTCCCTACGTGTTCATGGCGCTCTTTTACAGCGCCGTCTTCGTGTACACCTTTGCCGCCCTCGGGAACCTCGGCCTCATCACCAGGGAGCGCACCTTGCTCCTCCCGTTCCTCTTCGTCGTGCTCGCCTTCCCGATGGCGCGGCCGGGAGAGGACCCGTACCCATGGCAGCGCCGAAGGCAGCGGGCGGGCGCGGGATCGGTGCCCTCCGGGACGCGGGGGCCGGGCGACGCCGACGAGCCCGTCGAGGCGACGACGATGGTCGCGTCGACGGTCGCAGAGTGGGCGGCGGAGGAGCGGTCCTACACCGACCAGTCGGGGTGGTCGGCAGCCGACTGGCACGCGTCGAGCTGAGTCAGAGCCACGGAGCTCCGAGTTTCAGCGCGGTGTCAGCCGGGCAGTTCACCCGCGGGAGGACCACCTCGGGGTCGGGTGGGACTAACGCCACTGAGAAGTCGCCGGTAGGTGTCGAGCGTCCGGTCGATCACCCGGCGGTCGTCGAACTCCGACTCGGCATGGGCACGAGCGGCCCGTCCCATGGCCTGCCGGCGAATCGGATCGGCGGCGAGGGTCTCGATGGCGTCGGCCAGTGCCGCCGGGTCACGCGCGGGCACCAGCAACCCGGTGTGCCCGTGGTCGACCACCTGGCGGCACCCGCGGATGTCCGACGCGACGATGGGCAGGCCGCACGCGGCCGCTTCCATGGCCGCACGTGGGAACCCCTCTCGGTGTGAGGCCAGAACGAACAGGTCGAAGCCCGGGTAGAGGGCTTCGACCTCACGGTGTTCGCCGAGGAACATCACACTCGCCTCGGCACGGGCACGGTCGAGGTCGGCCTGCGTCAGGCTGCCGCTCTTGGCGGGGTCGGTCGGCCCGACGACGACGACGACGACCTCGGGCCGGGTGCGGCGTAGTCGTCGCGCCGCGTCGAAGAGCTCGGCGAATCCCTTTTCCCACACCAGGCGGCCCACGACGCCGGCGACCACCTGGTCGTCCCGCACGCCGAGGGTCTGCCGCACGGCGGAGGCCTCGGCGGGTCGAGGCTGGAAACGCACGAGGTCGACGCCGTTGCCGAGTAGGTGCAGCTTGCGGGCGGGCACGTGCAGGCGTTCCAAGACGGCGACATCCTCGACGTTCTGCACGAGCTCGGCCTGTGAGCAGACGGACACCGCCCGTTCGAGGCCGTAGACGAAGGCGCGGCGCAGCGGCGGGTCGTCCGGGCTGGCGTAGAGACCGTGCACGGTGTTCATCACCACCGGCACACCTGCCAGGCGTGCCGCCAGCCGGCCGTAGACGCCGGGCTTGGGGTTGTGCGTGTGCACGATGTCGGGACGCAGCCGGCGGAACAGTCGGACGAGCTCGCCGAGAGCCAGGACGTCGTTGGTGACCGAGACTGACCGAGTGGCGTGCGAGACCGCCTCGTGACGGATGCCCCACGCGGCGAGGTCGTCGACCCACGGACCGGCGGCCGACGCGCCGATGACCTCCATCCCTGCCTTTGCGAACGCGCGGAGCTGCGGCCCGAGCAACAGGGCCAGGCTCATGTCGGTCGTCGTCAGGTGGACTACGCGTCTCCCGCGACGACGTCGTCGCGGGTCACCGTGTCAGCGCTGTCGGCTGCGGCACCAGCTCGTCGTACACGGACTCCACCTCCTGGACGCACCGACGCACGTCGAAGCGATCGCCCAGCCCGAGCGCCGCCGCGCCGAGCCGCGTCCGCAGATCGGCGTTGTTGGCCAGCTCAACGAGCGCATCAGCGAGCGCCTGAGGCTGTTCGGCGGGCACGACCAGGGCGTTGATCCCGTCGGTGAGGAGGTTCGGCATCTCGCCGACGTCCGTGGCGACGATCGGTAGCCCAGCGCAGACCGCCTCCATCAGCGCGAGTGGCAGCCCCTCGATGCGCGACGGGATCGCGAAGATGTCGGCCGCGGGGAGCAGCCGCGGCACGTCCTCTCGCTCACCCAGGAAGACAAAGCGCTCTCCGAGCGAGAGTGCGGCGTGTTGGGCCTCGAGGTCGCGGCGCAAGGCACCGTCGCCGATCGCGACGAAGCGAACCGCGGCGTTGCGATCCAGTGCCGCCCGGGCCGCCGGCAGGAGAACGTCGTATCCCTTCGGCCAACGAAGCCCGGCCACGGTCATGACCAACAGCTCCTCGTCGGGTACGCCGAGCTCCGCGCGCAAGGCCTGTCGCAGCTCATCACGCCGCCGCATGGCATCACGGATCGGTTCGAGCTCGATCCCGTGCACCACCACTCTCGCTCGCCGTCGCAGAGTTTGCGGCAGGGACTGCCGGCAGGCCTCCGACACCACGATCAGTCGGTCGTCGAGGCCGATGGTCACCCTGTTCAACGCCTTGATCGCCACCGCCATCTTGTCCCACATGCTGTGCTCGGTGTACACGAGGGCAGGGCGCGGGAGCGTGTCGACGCCACGAGGCGGCCAAAGGTCGCCGCGTAGGGGAGGTGCGAGTGAACTATGTCAAAATCCCCCTCGACGAGCAGGGCACGCAGTCGCGGTATCCAGCGCAAGTCTTGATTGCCGCGGGACCCCAACGAGCGCACGGCGACGCCGGCTTCTCGCAGCTGGGGTACCAGCGTGTCACGATCCTCCAAGATGTATGCGACCTCGTACTCGAAGCGCTCACGATCGCGCTGGCGCATCATGGAAACCACGAGTTGCTCCGCTCCTCCATGTCCCATGCACTTGATGAGGACCAGGACCTTGCGTCGTCGAGGCGACGTCGCCCCCCCGTGAGTGTTCGATTGGTCCATCGGCCCTCCGCTACGCCGCCGTGGACCCTACGCCATGTTGTGGGAACGAATTCCACCCGAGGTGAACATTGGCTGACCTCGACGTAAAATAAAGGTGTCCATGCTGGGCCAACCCGGGGGACCCGCCTCCGACGGGCGGAAGGCGGAGTAGTTTGCGGTCGTCGAAGGGTGCGGGGCGGGCCTTGCGGCGGGGGATCGGTAGGGGAAGCAGCACGCGCGGAGCAGACACGGCAACGTGGTGCACGCCAGGAGATGAGGATGATGGCTGAGACAGCCGAAGAGGTCGGCGGCCCCTCTGCGTTGCGCGTCTCCGATGTGGACCAGATAACCGGCGAACCCGCCGCGGTCCCCAAGCACCGTCATCGTCACCGTCACTCCTGGAAGCTGGGCAGGTCCCTGCGGGAGTTCCGGGCCCGGCGGAAGACCCAAAGACTCGAATATCGCGCGGCGCTCCTTCGCACGCGAGCGTACGTTGCCGACGAAACGGGACGAGCGAAGAGGCCTTTCGACGGGATCCCGCCGTCCAGCACCGAGAACGCACCGACCGACTCCCTGTTCTCGGTCATGCGAATGCTCGGTTTGCGCTCTCTGCGTCTGAAGATCCTGGCCTTCACCCTCCTCTCCATTGTCGGCGCTCTGAGCCAAGCGGTCCTCTTGTTGGTCATCTCAGAGGTGGTGGTGGCCGGGGTCGAGGGCAAGCACTCGATCCATCCCCCCTTCGGTCCCTCGTTCACCCCCACGAGCGCGGTTGTCGTCGCGTTGATCGCATTGGTGCTCTTCTCCTGCTCCAGCTTCGCCACCATCTTCGTCAGCACCTCTGTCTCAACGCAGGCCCTGACCCAGACCCGTGAACTCGTCGTCACCGGGTTCTTCCGGTCCAACTGGGCCCTCCAATCCACCGAGCGGCTCGGGCATGTCCAACAGCTCCTCGGTATGAACTCCTCGGCCACCGCTAGTGTCGTCGGGAGCCTGTCGGGCGGCCTCCAGGCGCTCCTGATGGGTTGCGCACTCTTGTCGGTGGCCCTCGTGGTGGATCCCATTGCGGCGATCGGCGTCATCGGCATCAGCTTCGTGGTCTTGCAGATACTCAGGCCGCTCAACCTGCGCAGCAGGCGGGCAAACCGCGAGCTCTCCAGGGTGACGAGAGCCATGGCTACACAAGTAACCGAGTACACCCGTCTGAGCCGGGACTTCCGGTTGTTCGGTGTGGAGACCCGCGTCGTGGACAGGCTCCGCACGTTGATTCTCGACACAGGTGTCGTGTACCGAAGGACCGCGCGGCTCGGCAGCGTCGCGCCCACCCTCTACCAGACCTTCTCACTCGGAGTCGTCATCGTCGGCATCGTCTTCCTGGCCCGCCAGGGGCACGCAGCGCTCGAGAAGGACGGAGCCGTCCTTATTCTCGTGCTGCGATCGATCACCTACGGCTCGGCCGTCCAGGGCGCGATCCAGGGCCTCCGCTCCTCTCAGGGCATGCTGGAGGACCTCACAATCGACCTCCATCGGTTCGCGGACGCTCAAGTCACTCCCGGAGAGAGCGTGCCCGACTCCTTCGAGGTGGACTTCGATTCCGTGGAGTACTCCTACGACGGGGTGACACTCGCACTCGGCGGCATCACCATGAACATCCCGGAGGGGAAGATCCTCGGCATGCTCGGTCCCTCGGGCAGCGGCAAGACGACCATCAGCCAGATCCTGCTGGGCCTACGCGAGCCCACGAGCGGTCGGGCCACGATTGGTGGCGTGGACGCGGCGGCGCTCTCCAAGAACGCTGCGCACAACTTGGTGGCGCTCGTGCCCCAGGAACCGGTGCTCTTGCAGGGCTCGATCATGGACAACATCAAGTTCCTCCGGGACTTCGAGGAGCAAGAGGTCGTCGACGCCGCGAAGTCGGCACACCTGGACGAGGACGTCCTCCGGATGCCCGCCGGTTACGAGACGCTCGTGGGTGAGGGTGGCGGCGCCCTGTCGGGCGGGCAGAAGCAGCGCCTCGCCATCGCGCGTGCGCTGATCGGCTCCCCGAAACTCATCGTCTTGGACGAGCCGACCAGCGCGGTGGACGGACGCACCGAGAAGCTCATCCGCAAGACCCTCTCAGAGCTCAGAGAGCACGTCACCGTCGTGATCATCTCGCACCGGATCGAGACGACGGCGCAGTGCGACCTGCTCCTGGTCCTGGCGAACGGGAAGATCGCAGATTACGGCGAGCGGGACGCAGTCCTGGCCGGACCGGCTTACCAGAACATCGTGTTGAGCAGGCACTAGTTGCAACCCTCATGGGGGCCAATCGTCGGGCTCCGCCGGAGCGCAGATCCTGTCCGGCGCCCCACCAGGGTCCCGAACGAATGGCGGTGATCGCCGATTGGGATCAACGCCCCAGCGGCCCGTAGCATTCGCTCGATGGCAGATCTGATCCGTATGGGCGACGGCGGCACGTTGGAGGTCCCCGACGAGCCCATCATCCCTTTCATCGAGGGCGACGGCACGGGTGTGGACATCTGGCCCGCCGCCAAGCTGGTTCTCGACGCGGCTGCCGCCAAGCACGGCCACAAGGTCGCCTGGAAGGAGGTGCTGGCCGGACAGAAGGCCTTCGACGAGACCGGCAGTTGGCTGCCCGAGGAGACGGTCGAGACCTTCCGGTCGCACCTGATCGGGATCAAGGGCCCGTTGACCACGCCGGTGGGCGGGGGCATCCGCTCGCTCAACGTGGCGTTGCGCCAGATCCTCGACCTCTATGTGTGCCTGCGGCCTGTCCGTTGGTTCGCTGGCGTGCCCTCACCAGTCGTCCACCCCGAGTTGGTCGACATGGTCATCTTCCGGGAGAACACCGAGGACGTCTACGCGGGCTACGAGGTTCAGTCGGGCACGCCCGAGGCGGAGAAGCTGGCTGCATATCTTCGCCAAGAGATGGGATGGCCGATCCGCGAGGCTTCGGGCATAGGGATTAAGCCGATCTCACCCATGGGATCGCGGCGCCTCATCCGCGCCGCGATCAATTACGCCCTCGAGCGCAAGCGTCGCTCGGTGACGATGGTGCACAAGGGCAACATCCAGAAGTTCACCGAAGGTGCGTTCCGCGAGTGGGGATACGAGCTCGTACGCGAGGAATTCGCCGACGTTGCAGTCGGCTGGGACGACTGTGACGGTGAGCCGGGCGACAAATTGTTGGTCAAGGACACCATCGCGGACATCACGCTGCAGCAGGTGCTGACGCGGCCGACGGACTTCGACGTCATCGCCACCACGAACCTCAACGGCGACTACCTCTCCGACGCGCTGGCCGCCCAGGTCGGCGGCATCGGCATCGCCCCGGGGGCCAACATCAACTACGTGACCGGCCACGGCATTTTCGAGGCGACGCATGGCACGGCGCCCAAGTACGCCGGGCAGGACAAGGTGAACCCCGGCTCGGTGCTGCTCTCGGGTGTGCTCATGTTCGAGCACATCGGCTGGAACGACGCGGCCTCCGACATCGTGCACGCGCTCGAGGCCACCATCGCCGACAAGGTGGTCACCTATGACTTCGCGCGGTTGATGGAGGGAGCGACCGAGGTCAAGACTTCGGAGTTCGCGTCCGCCATCGTCGACCGCCTTTGAGCCGTCGCTCCGGCAAACTCCTCCCATTCCAGCTTCTTCGCCCCGTCTCGATACCACGAAAGGATCCCTCGCTCATGGCATCGGCAACGAAGTCCCCCATCCACGTCACAGTCACCGGCGCCGCCGGCCAGATCGGCTACTCGATCCTCTTTCGAATCGCCTCGGGACAGCTCCTCGGCGAGGACCAGCCCATCGTGCTGCGCCTCCTCGAGATCGAGCCGGCCATGAAGATGCTCGAGGGTGTCTGTATGGAGATCGACGACGGCGCCTTCCCGCTGGTGCACGACATCGTGGCGACCTCTGACCTCAAGACGGCTTTCGACGGGACATCCTGGGCGCTGTTGGTCGGATCGGTGCCGCGCAAGGCCGGCATGGAGCGCGGCGACCTCCTCAACGTCAACGGTGGCATCTTCAAGCCCCAGGGCCGGGCCATCGCCGAGAACGCCGACCCTGACGTGCACATCCTGGTGGTGGGCAACCCCTGCAACACCAACTGCCTGATTGCCCGGTCCAACGCTCCCGAGGTGCCCGCCGACCGCTGGTTTGCCATGACCCGCCTCGACGAGAACCGGGCCAAGGCCCAGCTGGCCCGCAAGGCCGGCGTCCTGGTTGGCGACGTCACCAACGTGGCCATCTGGGGCAACCACTCCGCGACCCAGTTCCCCGATTTCGCCAACGCCCTGATCGGGAGCAAGCGGGCAACCGACGTCATCACTGACACCGACTGGCTGCGAGGAGACTTCATCACCACGGTGCAAAAGCGCGGTGCCGCCATCATCGACGCCAGGGGGTCGTCCTCGGCTGCCTCTGCCGCCGCCGCGGCAATCGACACCGTGGTCAGCCTTCGCTCGGCCACCCCGCTCGGTGACTGTTTCTCGGTGGCCGTCGCGAGTGACGGCCAGTACGGCACCCCAGAGGGGCTGCAGTTCGGCTTCCCGGTCGCCTCCGACGGGAAGGGCGGCTGGACCGTCGTCGATGGTTTCGCACGCGACGATTTCGCCACCGAGCGCATCGGCATCACGACCGACGAGTTGCTGGCGGAGCGCGACGAGGTGAAGGCGTTGGGCCTCATCGGCTGAGGCTCCTCTCCGGCGGAGCTGGCCTCCGCTCAGCGCTACTACTCTGTGGACCCGTGAGCCCGGGGTCGGACGCGGTCGGAAACCGTGATGCGGTCGTGATCGGGATGCATCGAAGCGGCACCTCGGCCACGGCAAACTGCTTGGCCGAACTGGGTCTGTTCGCCCCAGCTCCGGGTGACCTCATCGATGGTGACCTCTATAACGAGCGCGGGTACTGGGAGAGCGACAAGCTCACCAAGTTCGACGAAAGCGTCTTGCGGCACCTCGGGGGTACGTGGTCGGCACCGCCGCGCTTCCCGAAGGGTTGGGAATTGTCTGATGACGAGGGGATGCGTTCTCTCAGATCGCGGGCAGCTGAATTGGTGGGATCTATCGCGGCCGGACCACCCCGTGTCATGAAGGATCCCCGCTTGTGTCTGACGCTCCCTCTCTGGCGTAGGGTCCTGCCGCGCGAACCGGTGGCGATCCTGGTGTTCCGCGACCCACTAGAAGTGGCCCTTTCGTTGCAGACCCGAAACGAGTTCCCCTTGACCCTGAGTCTCGCTCTCTGGCACCGCTACGTCCGGGAATCCTTGGCTTCACTAGTCGGGCTGCCGGTCTTGGTGATCGAGTACGCGAGAATTCTCGATGAGCCCCGCCTGTGGGTGGATGACCTCGTGAGGTTCCTCAATGCCAACGGCATCACACCGGGAGCGGATCGTTCGGATCGGGCAGTGAACGTTCTGCAAGGCGAATTACGACACAATCGCAGATCCAATTCGGAGACCACGCTCGAGTCCGAGCAGCGACCCATGGTCGAGATCCTCCGAAGTTGCCTCGGCGTTCATGAAAATTGGTCGACACCCGAATTGCCACCTGAGCCCTTGTGGGTGTCGGACGTCATCGGACTTGCGTGGGCCGGCCAGGCAGTGACCGCGGCCATGCAGACGGCGCAACATGAGCTCAAATGGCTCAAGCGGTCGCGGCTCTTTCGAGCGACGAACGCGCTTTGGCGGATAACGGGCACGGGTCCCGAGCTGAACCCTGTCGCAGAAGGACCCGACGGCGCCGTTTCAGGCGCGAACGGCATCGTCGCCTCTTCTCCGACCGATTCCGAGTAAGCCACCATCGCGCTTCTGGCACGGCCCGAATTCGGCGGTCGTTTTCGCGGCGTAATGTCCCAACATGCTGCGGGTTGGTTTCATCGGGACCGGCCTCATCGCCTGGGCGCACGGACTGGGACTGAGGGCGATGATCGACGGCGGCGTGCTCGATGCGTCCATCACCGCGGTCCACGACCTGGGGAGCCGACGCGCCGCGGGCTTCGCTGACGCGCTCGGTGCCGAGGCCGTGGCCGACGCCGCTGAGGTGGCCCGTCGTTGCGACGTTCTCTGGGTGTGCACCCCAACCGCGGCGCACCGCTCCGCGGTCGATGCTGCACTCGTAGCCGGCCGGGCGGTCTTCTGCGAGAAACCTCTCGACCGGGATCTTCCCTCTGCGATCGCCCTGGCCGAGGCGGTCCGCGAGGCCGGAGTCCCGGCCCAGAGCGGCCTCGTCCTGCGGAGCGCGCCGGTATTTCGCACCCTGCGCGAGTTAGTGCAGGGCGGCAGTCTTGGCGCACCGATGGCAGCCGTGTTCCGAGACGACCAGTACTTCCCGATCCGTGGCACCTACGCGTCACGTTGGCGCGCCGACGTGGCACAGACCGGCGGTGGGTGCCTGATCGAACACTCCATCCACGACGTCGACATCCTGCGTTTCTGCTTCGGCGAGGTGGATGTGGTGAGCGGGCGTACGGAGAACCACGCCGGTCACGAGGGCGTGGAGGACGTGGCCTCGGTGTCGCTGTCGTTCGTGTCGGGCGTCCACGCGCAGCTGACCAGCATCTGGCACGACGTCCTCAGCCGAGGCTCGACGCGCCGCGTCGAGGTCTTCTGCCGCGACGGTGTGGCGTGGCTCGAAAACGAGTTCACCGGCCCACTCCACGTGCAGACGAGCGGCGGCACGGAGGTTCTCGCTTGCCCACCCCCGACCTGGGTCGACGCACTGCCCCTGCCCCACGACGAGGTCGGCCTTGCCGTGCGGGCCTATGCCGAGGCTGACCGGGCCTTCCTTGACGCGGTGAGCCACGGGATCGCACCAGACCCCGGCCTCGGAGTCGCCGTCGCCGCGCATCGCCTCGTCGATGCTGCGTATCGGTCGGCGGCGCGCGTGGGAGAGCCGGTCGAGGTGTGACGGCTGAGTGAATTGCGTGGCTCCGGCGCGCGCACGAGAAAGCAGACGGAATACCGCCCCTGGCACGTCCGGCAACGGTGCGGTTACCATCAACAGGTGTCGGTGGGTCTATCGGGCGCTATGTCGAGTGTGGGATTCGAGCGGCGCCCGACCCAGATGGTGATGTGATGAATGCGCACTACTGGGGCAGGGCGGTCCGATCGTTCGCCCGCCACGCACGGAACAAGGCTTTCCTTCAAGAGGTTCTTACCGCTGGCCTGAGGGCCGACGAAGAGCCCAAGGCACTCCCGGTGCCCTTCATTCGGAGCTATCGCGAGGCGAAGCAGCAGGTGGTCCCGATGGGCGACGTGCGCTACGGGATGTGGAACATGGATCCTCTCGAGCAGTTCTCACTCGCCGCACTCGCGGGCATTCGCCAGCCTGAGCACATCTTCGAGATCGGCACCTTCGACGGCGCCACGACCATGTTGCTGGCCAGAATGGTTCCCCAGGCACAGATCTATACACTCGACCTCCCACCCGACCACGTCGACGGACTGAACGACATCGCGCTGGCCGGGGTCGACGGAGCCGGTTCTCGTTTCAGGGACACCTCGGCGGCTCAGCGGATTACCCAGCTCTACGGCGACAGCCGAGTCTTCGACTTCTCTCCGTACTACAAGAAGATGGACATGGTCGTTGTCGACGGCGGCCACGAGGCGGATTGTGTGAGCGCCGACACCGAGAACGCACTCAAGATGGTGTCTTCGGACGGCATCGTCGTCTGGGACGACTACACACTCAGGTGGCCCGCAGTGATCAAGGCCGTCGACGACGCCGCGCTCCGCCACAGTCTCTTGGTGGCGCGACTCATCAACACTGAGATCGCGCTCTACGACGCAACGAGATCGGAACCAGCCGACTATTTCCCGCGGCGCAACCGACCGGTCCGATCCCAGACGGTTGGGTCGGGCACGTCGACCCAAGAACGGTAGGTCGCGTTTTCCTGGCTCTGTAATCCCGGCGGTGGATCGAGGCGCGGGAGCGACCGGGCCGCCATTTGCCTCGTGTTCACGCAACGTTCGATCGTGTTTTCGGGACCGTGTGCAACCGGTACCGGCATCGTCTACGGCCGAAAGGTTGGACGGAGAATTCCCACTACTCTTTGAGCTCGTGGGATCAAGGCCAGACGTCGTGGACGCCGGTTCTCCGGGGTCGATGAGCAGCGCCCCTTCGGCTCCGGCCGTCCCGGCATAGGGCCCCGATGCCCAGCAACCGGCTCAAGAGGGCGCTGCGGCGAGTTCGCCCAAAGGCCCACGAACCCGGGTTCGGGCACATCGAGCACCAGCCAAACCCCGACCAGCCCGAGACGCTGCCAGAGTTCGAGCTGTTCGCCGTCGTCAAGACCTGGATGGACGAGGACGTCATCGAGGCGACAGTTCGAAACGCGATGGTGCAGGGCGCATCCGAGGTGTTCATCGTCGACAACGGCAGCACCGACGCCACCGTGTCGCGCGGTGGACGCCGGAGCCCGGGTGGGTGAGATCTACCACACCGAATCGTTCGACGGGCGTCTGGTGCAACCGCTCATGAACGCGGTAGTTGCCCGGGAGTCTCTTCGCTCAGGCGCCGATCACGTCTGGTGGCTCTACCTCGACACCGACGAATTCCCCGAGGGTCCTGAAGCCATGTCGGTCCGTGAGTACCTGAGCACCCTCGACCGACGGTATCGGATCGTGGGCGCTCACTACGTCAACCATTTCCCAGTGGAGAAGCCGGAGTACCTCTCGGGCTTCCACCCCATCGACTTCCAGCCGTTGTGTTACGAATTCGCACCGGCGCGGTGGCCGCCGTGCCCGCGCGGCCATTGGAAGCATCCTCTTCAGCGGTTCGACCGACACGGGCAATTCTTGTTGAGCAACGACGGGGCGCATTCCGGCTTCTGCTCAGAGGTGCTCATCGAGCCGAGTAGTGGCATCGTGACGCATCACTTTCAGTATCGCGACGAGGAACTCACGCGCGCCAAGCTCGAGCTCACGTGCGGGCCGACGTCCACACGCACGTCGCTTCACGGATCCAACGGCTTCGACGGGTTCATCCGGCGGCGACGCTCCTTGGACGCCGTCTATGGTCAGCGATGGGCTGACGTCGACACGATTCCGAACGCGCTCTCCAACAGCCACGTGCCCACACCCTGGCCACACATGGGGCGTGTTCGGCGCTGGTACGAACTCTCCGAGCTGGAGGCCGCCCGTTCGCAGTGGGCCTCTGAGCATGAGACGGTGACGAGCCGCGCACCAGGAGCGCCAACCTTCCCGGTCCGAGGCGGTTGAGAGGTGAGAGTCCGATGAGGGCGCCGCGGTTGTCGCGCGCGGCCAGGGCGGGGTCTCAGGTGGGACCGCCAGCGGACAACACGGGCCCCAGTCACGCCGAAGCTAACCCGTCCCAACCGGACGTCTTGGGCGATTTTCGGCTGTTCGCCGTCGTCAAGACCTGGATGGACGAGGACATCGTGGCGGCCATCGTCCGGAATGCCTTCACGCAAGGCGTGGAATCCGTCTTCGTAGTCGACAACGGCAGTACCGATGCGACTGTGGAACGGGCCCAGGAAGCTGGTGCCACCATTGCCGAAGTGTTCGAGACGGCCGCCTTCGACGGGCCGCTCGCCCAGGTGCTCATGAACGCGGTCGTCGCACGGGAGTCCTTACGTTCTGGTTCGGAGCACGTCTGGTGGCTCTATCTCGACAGCGACGAGTTCCCAGAGGGGCCCGGCGGCACATCGCTCATCGAGTACCTCGCGACACTGGACCGTCGTTTCCGCGTCGTGGGGTCGGCCTACGTCAACCACCTTCCGAACGAGAAGCCCGAATACCTCCCTGGATTCCACCCGATCGATTTCCAGCCGCTCTACTACGAATTCCTTCCCGTGTGGACACCCATGTGCGGACAACGATCTCACTGGAAGCACCCACTGCAGCGCTTCGATCGCGGCGGCAACTTCATAGTCAGCCGGGCCGGGTCCCACTGGGGGATCTGCCCACAGGACCTCGTGGAGCCCGAAGGCGCGATCATCACCCATCACTTCCAATATCGTGACGAAGACCTCACCCGGGCCAAGCTGCACCTCACCTGTGGCCCTGGTTCTGGCCGCACCGCCCTCTACGGCACGAACCAACTGGACGGCTTCAATCGTCGGCTCCGGTCGCTCGATGCCGTGTACGCACAGCGATGGGACGACGTGGAGGTCGAGGTCAACCGGACGCTCGCCGCATCGGATCCGCCTCGTCCATGGCCTGCCATGGCCGACGTTCGCCGCTGGTACTCGCTGAGCGACCTCAATTCGGCCCGGCTTGCTCGAGCCGATGGTTGAGCTGCGACCCAGACGGAGGAGTGCACGGGGCAGGTCATTGTGCGCAACGTGACGCGGCACAGGTGGAAGCGCGGGCGCCCGCGTCGGTCCCCAACCGAAGGGGACGAGCCCAAGGGGCCGATCGTCGTCGGTGGAGTCGGAGGAAGCGGGACGCGGGTCGTCGAAGAGATCATGCGCCGCTTGAACATCTACACCGGCTCGGACCTCAATGTGGCCGGCGACAACCGCTGGTTCACGTTTCTCTGCAAGTTGCCCCGGTGGGACATGGAGGCACCTGCGTCGCAGAGTTCCGTGTCCCGAGCTTTGGCAACCTTGGAAACGGCGATGACGGGCCGCGTGGAGTTCACCGCAGAGGACCGAAGGACTCTTGACGAGGCGCTTCGGCGCAACTTGCACTGGTGGCGTTACGACCGTCTGAGCGACGACCGGCCGCCGGCATGGCTGCGCGCCCGCGTCACCAGCCTGCTCCGACAAGGGGAGAACGGTGCGCCCGGTGCACCCGTATGGGGGTGGAAGGAGCCGAACAGCCATCTCTTCGTACGCCACCTGCATACCCACTTTGGTGATCGACTCCGTTACGTCCACGTGATCCGAAACGGGCTCCATATGGCCCAGAGCCGCAATCAACTACAGGTGCGCCGGTGGGGATCCCGCTTTGGTGTCCGCGACGGCGCCCTGACTCCGGATCCGGCTGCGTCGCTCGACTTCTGGATCCGGGCGAACGAGGCTGCGATCGAAGAAGGGAAGGCGCTCCCGCAGGGCACGTTCTTCCTCCTGAGCTACGACGCCATCTGCGCGAACCCGAGAGAGGAGGTCGCCAGGTTCGTGAGGTTCTTGGACCTGGATCCTCCCGAGAGTGTTCTTCGTGAGCTGACGTCCATCCCGCAATCGGCGATCACGCGCCCGCGGGCCGAGGTCGATCTCGAGACCGTGTTCGGCGCCGACCGGCTCACCCGCGTCCGAGCCTTGGGGTACTCAGGAGAGCTGTAGGCCTCTTCGCCCTAAGGATGAATTCGTCCGCCTCCCACTCATCCTGAAGTCGGACGCGAACGATCAAAACGCCATGCCATCAGGGAGAAGGCGTCCGGATGGTGCACCGGCGCCCATGGAGCCGGTGATTACCATCGGGGCGCCAGCGTCGTTCCAGGACGAGGAGACACACCAGCGTGCGCACGTTGCTCCGAGTGTTCAGCCAGCAACCACTGGCGGCCAAGGTGCCAGAGGTCACTGCGCTGTTCTGGGCGATCAAGATCGCCACGACGGCGGCGGGGGAGGCGATCTCGGACTCGTTCGTGAACAACAGGGGCCTCGGAGCGGTCGTCGAGGTCACCTTCTTCGCGGTGGCGCTCGTGCTCCAGTTCGCGTCCCGCCGCTATTCCGCCGTCCGGTACTGGCTCCTCGCCCTGGCCATCGCCACCGCCGGGACCGGCGTGGCCGACACGATGCACTTGGTCCTCGGGATGCCCTACGCGGTCACGACGATCTTCTGGCTCGTCGTCCTGGCGATCGTCTTCTTCCTGTGGAACCGCAGCGAGCACACGCTCGACATCCACTCCATCACGACCAGCCGGCGCGAGAAGTTCTACTGGGCCGTGGTCTTCGCCACCTTCTGCCTCGGCACCGCCGTCGGGGACTTCACCGCCACCTCCCTCGGGCTGGGGTACCTCCAATCGGCGCTCCTCTTCTGCGGTGTCATCTTGATCCCGCTGATCGGCTGGAAGTTCCTCGGTTGGAACAGCATCTTCTCCTTCTGGTTCGCCTACGTGATCACCCGGCCGGTCGGGGCCTCCTTCGCCGACTACATCTCCAAGAACCGTGACATCAGCGGGCTCGGCTTCGGCAACTGGCAGACGGCCGTCGTGCTGACCTGCGTCGTCGTGGTACTGGTGGGCTACACCGCGAGGACCCGCTACGACATCCAGTCGCCCGACGTGGAGATCGCCGGCGGAACCTGAACCGGTCGGGCGGCGGAGTCCGTACGCTCTTGTCTCTATGGACGTCTCCCAGCTCCTGCTCGACCTCTACGGTCGGATCCCGCCCCTCGCCGGCGTTGCGCTCAATGGCCTCAGCCCGGACCAGCTCGGTCAGTCGCCAACACCCGGTTCCAACACCATCGGCTGGCTCGTCTGGCACACCGCTCGCGTGCAGGACCACCACGTGGCCGAGCTGCTCGACACCCCGCAGATCTGGACCAGCGGCGACTGGGCCCGACGCTGCGGACTCGAGCCGGACCCCTCCGACACCGGCTACGGCCACCGACCCGAGGACGTCGCCGCGGTTCGGCCCGAGAGCGCCGACGTGCTCCTCGGCTACCTGGGTGAGGTCGACGCGCGAACGCGTGGCTACCTCGAGACCCTCGACCCCGACGAGCTCGACCGGGTGGTCGACCGCCGCTGGGACCCGCCGGTCACCCTCGGCGTGCGCCTCATCAGCGTGGCCGACGACGGCCTCCAACACCTCGGGCAAGCCGCCTACGCGCGAGGGCAGCTCGGCTTTTGAGCAAGGGCGAGTCCGAACGCGGGCCTCAGCGCGCCGGCGGGCGCGGCCAGCGCACGTACTCGGCGTAGTGCCAGATCGTCTCGTAGCCGAGATCGCGGTAGATCGGTGCACCCATCGGTGACGCCTGCAGCGTGCACGACGACGCACCGCGTTCGAAGGCCAGGTTGGTGGCGAGCGTGGTGAGGTACGCGCCCAGCCCGGCACCTCTGGCCGCAGGGAGCGTGCCGACCCATTGCAGGCTCGCCACACCGTCACTCTCGAAGGTCATGGCCGTCGCCACCGCCTCGCCGTCGCGGCGCGCGACGACCACGTGTGCCGCGTCGTCGGAGAGCAGCTCGGCTGTCTGGTCGAAGAGATCGCCGAGCACCTCGCCCGGCAGGCCGTAGGTCCCGTAGGCCTCGGCGTTGACCGCGAGGAAGTCGGCGACGCCCTCCTCGTCGTCGACCCAGCGCGCCGTCACCCCCGCCGACGGCGCGAGGTCTGGGAGCGGCGACGTGCAGATCATCTCGGGCGTGGCCTCGCCGAAGGCGGCGAGGCCAGCGGCGACGCAGGCGGCGCGGAGGTCCTCGTCCTCGCCGCTGTCGCGCACCTTGACGGCGAAGCCGCGGGCGAGCCCGCCGAAGAAGGCGTCCGCCCGTGCGAGGAGCTCGGCGCCGTCGAGGGTCTCGTCGGAGCGGAAGGCCGCGTTGGCCACCACAGGGATCCAGGTTCCGCCGGCGCAGAGCACCACCCCGCCGCCCTCCTCGAGCTGACCCCGGCTACCCCAGCGCGTGAGCGCGCGGTTGAAGGCGATCAGATTGCGCTGGGCGAGCTGCGCGTGGGTGGGGGAGCCGGGCGAGGCAGTCTCGGGGTTCGCCATCGCGCTCATGATGCCCCGCCGGCCTAGCCGATGGCGAAGACGGGGTGCCGGGGAGCGGCCTCGGCCCACTCGGCATCGGTCGAGTCGGGCGTCATGCCCTCGAAGAACATGCCTGTCTCGAACTTCCACTTGCGCAGATAGGCCCGCAGCACTGGCACGGCCTCGCTGGGCGGGATCTCGGTGGCGGTGCACAGCTGGCGGTGCCGACCGAGAATCAGCACGAGGTGCCCCCCGGCGCTGCGCACGTTGCGCACCCACTGGGTCTCACCCCGGGGGGCGACGAGGAACTGGGTGCCCTCGATCGTCAGCAGGTTGACCGGGGTGTGCAAGAGCTTGCCGCTCGTCCGGCCCCGGTGCTCGAGCACCCGGGATCCCCGGACGCTCACGCCGAGGCGGGTGAGGCCGCTCATCAGCTTGTTCATGACGTTGCGGGTGAACCAGTCAGGGCGCTTGTAGCGGGCAGCAGGCTGCTCTGGGGTGGGGTTGGTGCTCATGGGTGTCTCCTCGCCGTACAGGGTGATCATGAACATTGATCATAAAAGAGAACAGTGTTCGTGTCAAGTACTTGTGTTCTCGCTCCAGAACAGTCAGACTGACCACCATGTCAGCGCCACGCACGGCCCGAGAGCGGGTCCGGGAGGAGATGACGGCCGAGATACTGGCCGTGGCCCGTCGCCACATCGCCGACGAGGGCGCCGCCGCCTTGTCGCTGCGCTCGGTGGCCCGCGACCTCGAGATGGCCCCGTCCGCGCTCTACCGCTACTTCGACGGTCGCGATGCCCTGCTGAGCGCCCTCATCCTCGGTGCCTACGAATCCCTGGCGGCCGAGGCCGAGCAGGCGGCACAGACCGCGGGGACGTCGGGGGGAGCGACACCGAGCGCTGGCTGGCCGTGCCGCGCGCCATGCGGTCCTGGGCCCTGGCGCACCCCAACGAATGGGGCTTGATCTTCGGGACCCCGGTGCCGGGCTACCGGGCGCCCGAGCAGACGGTCGAGCCCTATGCCGCCATCGCCGGCGCCCTGGTGCGCCCCGTCATCGATGCGAGCGAGGCCGGCCGGCTGCGCCCCTCCGTGCACAGCACCGTGTCAGCGGCGCTGGCCGCCGCCGTGGACCCGGTGCGAGAGGCCCTCTTTCCTGACATGCCTGTGGACACGGTGGTACGGGCGGTCGAGGCCTGGACGACCATCGTTGGGGCCATCAGCCTCGAAGTCTTCGGGCACTGGCGCAACACGGTGCTCGACCCGGACGAGCTCTTCGATGCCACGGCGCGTGACGTCGCCTCATCCCTCGGTCTGTCTTGAACCAGGCCGGCTAGCGCAGAGCCTCGTGGAGCGCCTGGGCCCGCGTGCGCAGCTCGTCGAGCCGGTCCTCGGGCAGCCATTCGCTCATGGCGGTGACGAGGTCCAAGACGAGCGCGGCCAGCTCGGCCAGCTCCTTGGAGGGCTCGTGCAGCTTGATCTGTGAGAAGGGGAACGCCACGTTCACCCGGCTCGAGGGAGCGTTGATCCCGCGCGTCTGCTCCCTGCGCGCGACGGCCCCGTTCGCTTCGAGCCGGTTCTGGCTGTCGCCCTTCTCGGACTTCGGCATGCCACCATCCTCGTCGCCGTGAGCCGGACGCGCCAGGACTCTAGGTGTCGTCCTGCCACCGCAGAAGAGGGACGCCGGGGCGGAAGGGTCGCCCCGGGTTAGGGGATCACCCCAAGACGGGCAGCTTCAGCTCGATCCCGGCGTTGGCCAAGAACACGAGCTTGTGCTCGACGGCAACTTGCCAATCGACCATGTCTTTGTCGAATTGCATGCGGTCGCCTTCCTCGCACGCGTGCTCGAGCTCGTCGAACGCCAGGTCTTCGGCGTCCAGCAGGGCTCGGTACCTCAACAGGAAGTGGTCGTCGATCGGCTGATGCACGTCGTCCCTCCTATCCGGCCCGATCTCTGCGAGCCGGCAACAAAACGATACTTCTGTCACGCATCGTTCGCTCGGGTGTCACCCGCACTGCAACAACATCGCAATACAGCGCCTGGTAGAAGGCCCTTAGGACAACGCCCCGACAATTATTCCGGCCCGGTCCCGGGGGAACACACGCAGTGGCCCGGACCAGCTCGATGGGCCCGAGCGTGGTCACCACCTCGTCGAGGGCGCGGCGAAGTGCGGCCGTGTCGGCGACGTCGGAGGTGATGGTGGTCGAGGCGGGCGAGTGCATCCGCAGTTGTGCGCCAGGGCCTCGAGGCGGCCCGTGTGGCGAGCCAGCCCGACGACGGTGGCGCCGGCGCGGGCCAGATCCCGGCAGAGCTGGGCGCCGAGACCGGCGAGGCACCGGTGACGACCGCCACCGCGCCGCGGTAGCGCCCGCCGAAGTCAGGCGGGCGGGCCGATGCGGCGAAGGGGGTGCGCGCCACGCCGTGGCTCAGGCGGCCGGGTCGGTCAGCCCGTCGAGGGTCGCACCGAGGCGCGCCGCGGCGGCAGCCAGCACGTCCTGCCCCGCCACCAGGGCCGCCAGGTCGCCGCGCACCCGGACCCGTCCCGCCGCCAGCGCGTCGGCCGGGTCGAGCTCACCGCGGGCCATGGCGAGCGCCTCGGGGTAGCCGAGGACGATGGTCGCCGTGCCGGCGCGCTCGCCCGCGGGATCGAGCGCCAGATGGGCCCGCCCGTCGGCCACCGAGAGCACGACGTGCACGTCGTCACCGGCGCCCGAGCCCCGCACCTCCGCGGGCACGCCGGTGACGACCTGCACGACGCTGAAGGTGCCGTCCGCCGCGGCGAGCGAGCTCGCGCCCGCGACCGCGACGGCGTCGCTCAGGTCGAGCGCGCCGAGCGCGGCGTCGAAGGACTGCACCCATTCGGGCGAGAGGTAGCGGGCCATGGCGAGTACCAGTGTGGCGCGGCGTCGTGTGTGGGGCGTCAGGCGGGGCGGCGCGACGCGCCCGGGGTGCGACCGCTCAGCCGGCGGCCGTTCCCTTGGCGGCGCCCTCGTTGGCCCCCGTGTCGTTGCCCACGGCGCCGATGCCGGGCGCGGTCCTGATCGGGGACCCGTCGCCGGCTGCGGCGACGGCGGACTCGGCCGTGCTCTCGGCGGCCGTCATCTTGGAGCGCCCGAGGATCTTGCGTCCCAGCCAGGCCACCGGGTCGTACCGCGCGTCGACCACCCGCTCCTTCATCGGGATGATGCCGTTGTCGGTGATCTTGATGTGCTCGGGGCAGACCTCGGTGCAGCACTTGGTGATGTTGCACATGCCCAGGCCCTTGTCGTGGGCGAGCTCGCGGCGGTCGTTGACGTCGAGCGGGTGCATCTCGAGCTCGGCGAAACGAATGAAGAAACGGGGTCCGGCGTACTTGGGCTTGTTGTCCTCGTGGTCGCGGATGACGTGGCAGACGTCCTGGCACATGAAGCACTCGATGCACTTGCGGAACTCCTGGCCGCGTTCGACGTCGACTTGCATCATGCGGTAGCCGCCCTCGGGCTCGGGTTCGGGCGTGAAGGCCGGGATGGTCTTGGCCACCTCGTAGTTGAACGAAACGTCGGTGACGAGGTCGCGGATGATGGGGAAGGTCTTCATGGGCGCCACCGTGATCGGCTCGCCCTCGGGCAGCGTGTCCATGCGCGTCATGCACATGAGGCGGGGTAGACCGTTGATCTCGGCCGAGCACGAGCCGCACTTGCCTGCCTTGCAGTTCCAGCGGCAGGCGAGGTCCGGCGCGTCGGCGGCTTGGAGCCGGTGGATGACGTCGAGCACGACCTCGCCTTCGACCCCCGGCATCACGTAGTCGGTGAACTCGCCACCCTCTTGGTCCCCCCGCCAGATCCGCATGGTGACCTTCTCCGGGACAGTGCCGGTCTGTGCGGCGGTGCCGGTCTGGGTGCCGGTGCCTGTCTGGGTGCCGGTGCCTGTCTGGGTGCCGGTGCCTGTCTCAGTGGCACTGTCAGCGTCAGCCATAGCTACTTGTCCTCCTCGAACAGTGCGCGCAGCTCGGGTGGCATCTGGGGCAGCGGCTCGGGTGCGATGGCGATCGGGGCCAGGTAGCCGCGCTCGCCGGTCTGGTGCTGCACGAAGTTGACCTTGCCCATCTCGGGGTCGGGGAGCGGATAGTCCCCCCTCGTGTGCCCGCCGCGGGACTCCTTGCGGTTGCGCGCGCCCTGGGCCACGGCGATGGACGTGGTGATCATGGACGGCAGGTCGGTGGCCAGGTTCCAGCCCGGGTTGTACGCCCGTCCCCCCTTCACCTGCACCTTGGCGGTCTGCTGCTTGAGGTCATCGAGCTTGAGCAGCGCCTCCTCGAGCTCGGGCCCGGTGCGGATGATGCCGACCAGCGTCTGCATGACCTCTTGGAGTTCCTCGTGCACGGTGTAGGGGTTGTAGCCGTCTTCGCGCCCGAAAGGAGCGAAGGCGTCGTCGATCACCGAGGCGACCGCCGCCGGGTCGACGCTCGGCGAACCGGGGCGGGCCTCCGCGAAGTCGGACGCACCGATGCCGGCCCGGCGGCCGAAAACGATGAGATCCGAGAGCGAGTTGCCGCCCAAGCGGTTGGCGCCGTGCATGCCCCCCGACACCTCGCCGATGGCGAAGAGGCCCGGCACGGTGGCGGCTTGGGTCTCGGCGTCGACGCGCACCCCGCCCATCATGTAGTGACAGGTGGGGCCGACCTCCATGGCCTCGGCCGTGATGTCGACGCCGGCCAACTCCATGAACTGGTGGTACATCGACGGGAGCCGGCGCTTGATGTAGTCGGGCGTGCGCCGCGACGCGATGTCGAGGTAGACGCCGCCGTGCGGGGTGCCCCGGCCCGCCTTCACCTCGGAGTTGATGGCCCGGGCCACTTCGTCGCGCGGCAACAGGTCAGGCGTGCGGCGGTAGTTGATGTGGTCGTCGTACCAGGCGTCGGCCTCTTCTTCGGTCTCCGCCGTCTCGGCCCGGAACATGTCGGCGACGTAGTTGAACATGAAGCGCGTGCCCTCGGAGTTGCGCAGCACGCCGCCGTCGCCTCGCACGCCCTCAGTGACGAGGATGCCGCGCACCGAGAGCGGCCACACCATGCCGGTCGGGTGGAACTGCACGCACTCCATGTCGATGACGTCGGCCCCGGCCCAGATGGCCATGGCGTGACCGTCGCCGACCGATTCCCACGAGTTGGAGGTGTACTTCCACGACTTACCGATCGACCCGGTGGCGAGCACGAAGGCTTTGGCGGTGAAGAGCACCATCTCGCCGGTCGGGCGCATGTAGCCCACCGCGCCCGAGATGCGACCCTCCGCGTCGGGCAGCAGGCGCAGGATCTTGCACTCCATGAACACGTCGGTCCCCATGGAGACCACCTTCTGCTGCAGCGTGCGGATGAGTTCCAGCCCGGTGCGGTCGCCCACATGCGCCAGGCGGGCGTAGCGGTGCCCGCCGAAGTCGCGCTGGGTGATGCGCCCGTCCTTGGTGCGGTCGAACAGCGCGCCCCAGCGCTCGAGCTCGTAGACGCGGTCGGGGGCCTCCAT
Source organism: uncultured Acidimicrobiaceae bacterium (assembly GCA_963744935.1). Lineage (GTDB taxonomy): Bacteria > Actinomycetota > Acidimicrobiia > Acidimicrobiales > RAAP-2 > Bog-473. The sequence goes on along the minus strand of CAVUVM010000012.1, from coordinate 444,542 downwards.
GGCGTGGATCTGCGCCATGCGCCAGTTGTTGAGCATCTTGCCGCCACGCATGGTGTCGCGGAAGTGGACCTGCCAGTTGTCCTCGGTCCAGACGTTCCCCATGGCGGCGGCCATGCCGCCCTCGGCCATGACCGTGTGCGCCTTGCCGAGGAGCGACTTGCAGATGATCGCCACCCGCAGGCCGCGCTCCTTGGCCTCGATGGCGGCGCGCAGTCCGGAGCCGCCGGCGCCGATGATGATGACGTCGTAGTCGTGGCTCTCGTAGTCGGCTTGCACCATGTGTGTCCTCGCGTCCCTCGCGTCGTGGCCTAGAAGTGGAAACCAGGGTCGTGGATGGTCCCGCTCGCCACCAGCCGAACGTAGAGGTCGGCGATGGCGACGCCGAAGAGGCTGATCCAGGCGAAGCGCATGTGGCGGGCGTTGAGTGGCGTCACGAACTTCCAGATCTTGTAACGGGTGGGGTGTTTGGCGAAGGACTTGACCTGTCCGCCGCAGAAGTGCCGGCAGGCGTGGCACGACAGTGAATAGAGCCACAAGAACGAGGCGTTGGCCACGAGGATCACGGTACCGACGCTGATGCCGATATGGGAGTGCTCGACGCCGTTGACGAGATAGGGCTGGCGGAAAGCCAGGATTGCGTCATAGGTGAGGACGCAGTTGAACAGGAGGAGGATCCAGAAGAAGTAGCGGTGGATGTTCTGGAGGATGAGCGGGAAGCGGCTCTCGCCGCTGTAACTGCCGTGCGCGTCGGACACGGCGCAGGCCGGCGGCGACCACCAGAAGGATCGGTAGTAGGCCTTGCGGTAGTAGTAGCAGGTGAGCCGGAAGCCGAGGGGGAAGATCAAGATGAGCAGTGCCGGCGAGTAGTTCCAGAACGGCAGTGTCCCGAAGGCGTGGCTGCCGGACACGCAGCTGTTGGCGATGCACGGCGAATAGAAGGGCGAGATCAGGTCCCGGTTGAGCCCGATGCCGGCGTAGTAGTCCTTGCCGACGAAGGCGGCCCAGGTGGAGTAGACGACGAAGGCAGTCAGCACCGCGACGGTGATGACCGGCTCCACCCACCAGGTGTCCTCGCGCAGGGTCGGCTGGTCGGGCCCGCCCCGGGCCGTCCCGATGGCGACCGGTGTCGCGGTCACGCTGTCGGCCGTGGTCGTCACTCCTACCTCCTCGCAGCCCAGGTCAGCCACTGTCCCGGGCTCAGCGGGTCGTACCCTACGGTTCCCTTTCAGGCACGTCAAAGTCATAAAAGGCATAGAGTTCAGAGCGATAAGCTCTGAATCGTGCAGCTCCACCAGCTGGCCTACGCCCTGGCCGTGGCCGACGAACGAAGTTTCACCCGGGCCGCCGAGCGGCTGCACCTGGCCCAGCCGTCCCTCTCGCGCCAGGTGCGCCTGCTCGAACACGAATTGGGCGTTGTGCTCTTCAACCGCGGCCCGGGCCAGGGGCCGGTCACGCTCACGCCCGACGGCGCCGTGCTCGTGCCCTTCATGCAGCGCGTGCTGGCCGACGTGGAGGCAACGGGCGCCGAAGCCCGCGCCCTCTCGGGCATGGCGCGGGGGCGCCTGGCCGTCGGCGCCACGCCGAGCCTCGTCACCAGCGCGCTGGCGCCGGCGCTGGTCGAGTTCCACGCCAGTCACCCCGGCATCGACCTGGCCGTGGTGGAGGCGGGCTCGCACCAGCTGGTGCCACAGGTGGCCGCGGGCGAGGTCGACCTGGCCCTCGTCGTGCTCCCGGTCACCGACCCGCTGGTGGTGACGACAGCGCTCTTCGACGACCCCCTGGTCCTCGTCACGGCGCCCGAGCACCCCTTCGCTGACCGCCGGCGCGTGCGCGTGCGCGACCTCGACGGCCTCGACCTGGTGATGTTCCGCGAGGGCTACGACCTGCGATCGGTGACGCTCGACGCGTGCGCCGACGTGGGGGTCGAACCGCATTTGGTCAGCGAGGGCGGCGAGATGGCGGGCGTCCTCTCTTTCGTCGCCGCCGGCCTCGGCGCGGCCGTCGTTCCCGCCATCGCGGTGTCCCAAGACGGCTCCCTCGTCGCCATCCCCTTCAGCGGGCCGGGCCCGGCGATGCGGCGTACCGTCGCGCTGGCCCAGCGGGGCGACCGCGCCCTGGCCCGGCCGGCTCGTGCGTTCGCCGATCAGCTCGTTGCCCACCACGCCCTTGTGCCCGGCGAGAGGCGCCGAGCATCGTCGTGGGCGGAGTCGCACGCAGCCGCCGGCTCGTGAGGTGACGAGGCTATGGCCTCGGAAAACGAGCCGGCAGGGCGGCGTTCATGTGACGGGCGCGACGCCGCGCCGATGGTGCCGGAGCCGTCCAGGGTTCGTGCACGGGCTCGAATCCGCGTCTCGCCTTGGTGTAATGGGGGTGTTTTCCCAGCCGAGGGACAGCCCATACCGCCCAGACTCTGAGCCGGTACGCCCTCTTCGATCGTTTGAGGCGCGCCCGTGCGCTCCGCTGTGCCCTTCTCGTCGCCCGCTTGATGCTCTCGGGTGTCTTCTCGCTGATGACTGAGCGCGTCTGTTGCGAGACGAGCGAGCCGAGGGCGGAGGCCGATGCACCCTGCGCGGCGCGTGTCGGCGACGCCATGGAAGTTCCTTGGTCCACGGCTGGAGCTGACACGCCGCCGTCGCTGCGCTCCCAGGCGACGACGTAGTCACTCTGCGCCGGGGGTGGGACGAATTCGGGCACGGGCCCGACCCGCTCGGCCAGCACGAACATCGTCGTTCGGGAATGGCTCCGGAATTGGAGACGCCGCTCGAGCTGGGCTGGATCCTTGACTCGAAACCACCCGGGCCATGGGCGGTGCACATCCCTGACGACTGCCTCTCGGATGCAAAACCCGAAGCGCGGCGCGAGCACGCGAAAGGGAAGTTCGGGGCTGAACTGGTAGAACCCGTGCCCGGGGTAGTTGTTGACCGGCAGGTTCAACATGAGATGGCCACCGGGGCGCACCATCCGCATGCAGTTGCGGATGGCGGTGGGGAAGTCGAAGACGTGCTCGAGCAGGCCGCTCTCGATCACCATGGAGTACCGCCCCTCCAATGCCGAGGGGATCGGGACGTTCAGATCGTGCACAACTGTGGCGCCCTGGTAATCGGACGCGTCGATGGAGTCCACGCGTTCGGCTCCGAGATAGCGAAAGATCCCATCGGCGTATCGAGCGCAGTCGCGAAACACCGCCGCGGCCACCTCGGGCGATTCACCACGGCACGCTGCGAGCGCCTCTGCGATATCGGCAGTGTCGCAACCGAGCGACAAGTGACCCAAGGTGGCCGTGTTTTCGAAGTTGGCACCCAGGTCCGCTGCATGAAGCAGGAACCGAACGCCGAACGCGTTGACTCCCATACGTCGCCTCGAGTCCGTGGACTAGTTCAAGAGAAGCTGGATCGTAGAGTAAGAGACGCAGGATCGTGGAATCCCCAACTGGGAGTCTCATGAGTCCCCAACTGGGAATTCCATGGTCTCCGACTGGGAGTCCGTGAGGGGCCGGCCGCCGTGCCGGCGCCCCAGGGCAACGCAAGTGCGCCCACCAAACCGGGTCGTCGGGCCGGATGGCGGCCAATCGACGCTGCACCGCACGCAGGTTCCTGGGTTTAGGCTCGGCTCATGGACGGGCCTTCTGCACATTTCGATCCTTCCGCCACCCCGCGCCCGGGCGGGCTGAAGCCACCGGCCGACCTTCCCCGTGCGCTGGTCGATTTGCGCGCGTCGGGCTGGGAGTCGGTCTCGGTCGCCGAGGAGATGCGGCGCAACACCGCGAAGGCGATCGCCGCGGGCACGTCACTGGTGCCCGGGGTGCTCGGTTTCGAAGAGACGGTCGTGCCCCAGCTGGAGAACGCCATCTTGGCCGGGCACGACATGATCCTTCTCGGCGAGCGGGGTCAGGCCAAGACCCGCGTCATCCGTTCGATGGTCGGCCTGCTCGATGAGTGGATGCCGATCGTCGGCGGCTCCGAGATCAACGACGACCCCTACAACCCCGTCTCGCGCTACGCGCTCGACCGCGTCGACGAGCTGGGCGACGCCACGCCGATCGACTGGGTGCACCGCTCGCAGCGCTACGGCGAGAAGCTCGCCACCCCCGACACGTCCATCGCGGACCTGATCGGCGAGGTCGACCCGATCAAGATCGCCGAGGGGCGCTACCTCAGCGACGAGCTGGCGCTGCACTACGGCCTCATCCCGCGGGTCAACCGGGGCATCTTCGCCATCAACGAGTTGCCCGACCTCTCCGAGCGGATCCAGGTCGGGCTGCTCAACATCCTCGAAGAACGCGACGTGCAGATCCGGGGCCACCGCATCCGCCTCCCGCTCGACATCATGTTGGTGGCGACGGCGAACCCCGAGGACTACACCAACCGCGGCCGCATCATCACGCCGCTCAAAGACCGCTTCGGCGCGCAGATCCGCACCCACTACCCGTACGAGACGATGACCGAGGTCCGCATCATGGAGGCCGAGGCGGACCTGCCGACGGCCGGCGTGCCCGTCTCGGTGCCGGCTTACATGAAGGAGGTCATCGCTGAGGCCAGCCAGCTGGCGCGGCGCAGCACGCACCTCAACCAGCGCAGCGGCGTCTCGGTCCGCCTCTCCATCGCCAACTACGAGACCCTGGTCGCCTCCTCCGTGCGCCGGGCCCTGCGCACGGGCGAACCGGTGGCCGTCCCCCGCATCAGCGACCTGGCCTCGCTGGTGCCCTCGACCCAGGGCAAGATCGAGGTCGAGGCCATGGAGGAGGGCCACGAGGACGAGGTGGTGGCCCAGTTGGTGGCGGCCGCCACGCTGAGCGTCTTCCGGCGCCGCGTGACCCTCGACGACCCGCAGTCGATCGTCGCCGCGTTCCACGACCAGGTCGTGGTGCACGTGGGAGACGACCTGCCGAGCTCGACCTATCTCGCCGTGCTCGCCGACATCCCCGAGCTCGAGCCGCCCACCCGCAAGCTGGCCGGCCCCGACGCCGCCGAGTCCCCGGCGCTCATGGCCAGCGCCATGGAGTTCCTTCTCGAGGGCCTGCACCTGACCAAGCGGCTGAACAAGGACGCGTCGGGGGCCCGGGCCCTGTACCGCGGGCGCAAGTAGGGTCCGGGCGCCGGTCCGATGAGCGTCAAGTACGACTACTCCGAGTGGGACGGCACCCAGGAATTCGCGGACCTCGATCCCGACGACCTGCTGGCCGGGCTCACCGACGACCTGCTGGCGGGCGGTGACCTCGACGACGCGCTCCGCCGCTTGTTGCGCAGTGGTTTTCGCACCGCCGACGGCGACCAGGTTGCGGGCCTGCGCGACCTGCTCGACCAGCTGCGCCGCCGCCGCCAGGAGATGTTGGCCGAGGGCGATCCCGACGGCCGCATGGCGGAGCTGACACGCCAGCTCGACGAGATCGAACAAGACGAGCGCGCCGCCATCGACGACCTGGTCGAGGACGCCACCGCGTCGGGCGACGACCGCCGGCGCGAGGTGACCGACGACGTCGCCACCGAGCGGCGCATGGCCCTCGATCTCCAGCCCGACGACCCGGCCGGGCGCATCAGCTCGCTGCAGCACTACGACTTCGTGTCCTCCGAGGCACGCGAGCGGTTCGAGGAGCTGGTGGAGGAGTTGCGCCGTGAGATGGCCGACACCTTCTTCGAGGGTGCCTCCGACGCGCTCTCCAACATGAACCCCGAGCAGATGCAGCGCATGCGCGAGGCCTACGACGCGCTCAACCGCATGCTCGAGCAGCGCGAGCGGGGCGAAGAGCTCGACCCGAGCTTCGAGGAGTTCATGGCCGAGTTCGGCGACATGTTCCCCGGCGACCCGCAGAACCTCGACGAGCTGCTGGAGCAGCTGGCCCAGCGCATGGCCGCCGCGCAGGCCGTGTGGAACTCACTCTCACCCGAGCAGCGGGCCCAACTGAGCCAGCTCATGGAGGCTGTCCTCGAGGACATGGACCTGCGCTGGCAGGTGGAGCGCCTGGCCGAGAACCTCCAGCGCGCCTTTCCCGACGCGGGCTGGCAGCAGAGCTACGACTTCAACGGCGAGGGGCCGATGAGCCTCGACCGCGCCACCGACCTCGCCTCGCAGCTGGGCCAACTCGACCGCATGGAAGAGGTACTCCAGTCCGCCTCCACCCCCGCCGCCCTCGGCGAGATCGATCTCGACCAGGTCAGGCAACACATGGGCGAGGATGCCGCCCGGGCGCTGGACCGACTGGCGAACCTGACCAAGTCACTGGCCGACGCCGGCCTGATCGAGCAGCAAGGCGGTCGGATCGAGCTCACGCCCCGCGGCGTGCGCCGACTCGGCCAGAAGGCGCTGGCCGACCTCTTCGGACAGATCAACAAGGACCGCCTCGGCGACCACTCGGCCGTGCTCACGGGCTCGGGCCATGACCGCGAGGAGACGACCAAGGCCTACGAGTACGGCGACCCGTTGAACCTGCATCTCTCGACCACGGTGCACAACGCGGTTCGCCGCAGCGGTTCGGGCGTGCCGGTTCGCCTCACGCCCGAGGACTTCGAGGTGGTCGAGGTCGAGGCAATGTCGCGCTCGGCCACCGTGCTCTGTGTCGACCTGTCCATGTCGATGCCCATGCGCGACAACTTCGTACCGGCCAAGCGCATGGCCATGGCGCTCCAGACGCTCATCTCCTCCAAGTTCCCGCGCGACTACCTCGGCATCATCGGCTTCTCCGAGGTCGCCCGCGAGATACGGCCCGACGAGATCCCGACCGCCATGTGGGACTACGTCTACGGCACCAATCTGCAGCACGCGCTGGCGCTCTCGCGTCGCCTGCTGGCCCACCAGCACGGGACCAAGCAGATCATCGTGGTGACCGACGGCGAGCCCACCGCGCACATCGACGATTTCGGCGAGGTGACCTTCAACTATCCGCCCATCCCCGAGACGCTGCGGCGCACCATGGCCGAGGTCATCCGCTGCACGAGGGCGGGCATCGTGATCAACACGTTCGCCCTCGACCTCCAGCGCACGCACTACCCCTTCGTCGAGCAGATCGCCCGGGTCAACGGCGGCCGGACCTTCTACACGACGCCCGACGCGCTGGGCGGCTACGTCCTGGTCGACTTCCTCCAGCACCGACGGGTCCTGCGCCCCGCCGGCTAGAGGCACGACCGACACTCGGCTGATTTTTCCCTCCCCGGCGCATTGCCCGCGCCGGAAGCCCGGTTGAACTGGGGTTACGTGCACTTATCCACACCCCGGCGGCACGGCCCAAGACACGTTTCGTGCCCGGAATCGGGATTTGGGCCTTGCACTCGGCCGCGACACTGGTCAAAGATGTCTGATCACATCGTTGTAACTACAACGATGCCACCTGTGTGAGAAGGGGGGCGAACCAAGTGCCAGTGGATATCATCACCACGCTCTACGGTCGCCAAGAACGAAGCTGGCAGCTACAGGCGAACTGCATGGGCGTCGACCCCGACCTGTTCTTCCCGGAGCGGGGGGCGTCCACCAGGGAGGCGAAAGAGGTCTGCCGCGGGTGCGTCGTGCGCGAGGACTGCCTCGAGTACGCGCTCGCCAACGGCGAGAAGTTCGGGATCTGGGGCGGCATGAGCGAGCGGGAGCGCCGCCGGGTCCGCCGGGCCCGTGCCCTCGCGCGCCGGGAGGTGGCGAGCGCCTCCTGAGCTCCCGGCGGTCGCCGAGCGCGTCCGTCGTTCAGCCTGTCGGCTGTAGCCGGGACTCCACGGTCGCATCTGCCGAGAGTCCCAGCTCGGCCCAGCGGGCCGGGGGCACGGCAGCGAGGACAGCCTCGGGGACCAGGCCCACCAGCTCGGCGCCCTCGACCCGGGCCCCGGCACCGGCGTCGGCCACGAGGGCGGCCACCGCGTCGTAGAGCTTCTCGGGCCCGTAGCGGTCGGGGTCGATCAGGTTGCACGACACCTGGGCCCGTTGCCCGACGGCCAAACCGAGCGCCCGCACCTCGGGCCGGCGCACGAGCGGGGCGAGGTGCCGGGCGACGGTGGCCGAGGAGACCCACACGTTGTAGGCCACGAGCACGTGGCGCGCCCCCACCGCGGTTGCCCCCGTGCGCGGGTCGGCCCGCGCCGGGCCGAAATCGGGTGCGAGGCGCCCGGGGTCCGCCTCGGCGAAGGCGTGGTGCCGGATCTCGGGAAGGGTGCGGGCCCGGCCGCCGGGCAGGGGTCCGTAGAGAAAGCTCGGCACACCCAATTCGTCGGCCAGCCAGCGGGCGAACTCGTCGCGCAGCGCGGCGGCGCCCGAGAGGTCGCTCGGCGCAGGGCGACCGGGCGCGTAGGGGACGAAGGGCACGACGTCGAGCACGCCGAGGCGGGGGTGGGCGCCGTCGTGGCGGCGTAGGTCGAGGCGCGCCACGGTGGCAGCGGCGAGCGTGCGGGCCCCGTGTGCGACGTCGGCGGCCTCCCCGGCCAGGGTGAGGACGGAGCGGTGGTGGTCAGGATCGCGGTGGAGGTCGCGCAAGCTCGGCCCGGCCGCGTCGGCCAGGGAGGCGATCACGTCGAGGGCGCGGCCCTCGCTGACGTTGACCACGCACTCGACGATCACGGGCGCGTCACCGCCTGCGCGTCGAGCCGCATGGGGTCAGCGTGGCACGTCAGTGACCTGAGTCGGTTCCCGCACGAATACGCCCTCAGAGCTGGGGCGGAGGAGTGCTGTGGTGGCGCCCGGCGCCGCTATTTGGCGACGACGGCGTGTGAGATGCGGCGCCGACGCAGGATGCGACGGCGCTCACGCTCGGAGGCACCACCCCAGACCCCGTGGTCGATGTGGTTCTCGAGCGCGTACTCGAGGCAGGCTTCGGCGACGGGGCACTCGGCGCAGATGCGCTGGGCCACCAACACGCCCATCCCGTCGCTGGGGAAGAAGACGTCGGGAGCAACTTCTTTGCACTTCCCCGTGGCCATCCAATCGCTATTCATTGTCGAGCTCCCTTTTCACGCATCATTCTACGGGAGGTGCCAGTCAGCTCCTAGGCTTTGCGAATAGGAAGTTCGTAAGAATCCAGGGCCCGATTTGGGCTCCACCAGGGAGAATGTCATTCCGCGCGCCAGGGCTACGCTGGCGGAGGTCGCCGATCCGAGGAGATGCCATGGCCCCAGACGCCGAGGAAGCCGTTGTCGAAGAGGGTGAGCTCGTCGAGCCCATCGGGCACGTGCGCGTCGTCTATCTCGGCCCGGTCGCACCCCACTGGGAGGTGCAGTCCGACTACGGCCCCGCCGACGTCATCGAGCAGTTCCGCGAGCGGGTCCTGGCCCGCCTGGTGCTGCTGCCCCCGCACGACCCCCAGTTCCGGCGCAACAGCGAGCGCGTGGTCCGCGACGCCGAGCGCGAGCAGCTCGCCCTCGAGTGGGTGCTCGACTACGGCGAGGAGGGCGAGGCCTGAGGGCCACGCCGCACCCCAATTGCACCGCAGAGGCCACTTGGCGGAGACCCTTGCAGTGGAAGCATGACCGGCCGTTGAGCTTGGTGAGACCGGGCAGGGCCCGGCGAGGGGGAGGCAATCATGGGAGAGACCTTGACGCTGGACGACGCACCCGTCGTCCGTGAGATCCGGACGCTGGTCGGTCCGCTGACCGACGACGAGGCGGCGCTGGTGCGCACGCTCACGCCGGCGGACATCGCAGAGAGGGCACAGAAGGCCAAGGTCGAGCATCTCGCCGACCTCGTCGACCTGTTTGCGACGATCCGTTCCGACGAGGCCATGGCCGACTATGTCTATGCCATCGCGCCGACATGGGACGGGACGACCGAGACGCTCCTGCTGGCCGGACGCGTCACCACGGCGTTCGCCCGCTACGAGCTCGAGCGGCGCGCGCCCGCCTGCGTCGGCTAGGCGGGATCAGTCGAGCAAGCCGATGCGGGCGAGCCAGAGTCCCGGCGCGTCGACCTCGGCCGGCGTGGGCAAGTCGAGCTCGTCACCCCAGAGGCGTGCGAGTGCATCCTCGCCGGCTCGTTCGATCACGCCGGTGACGAAGGTCCGGCCCCGGTCGACCTCGTCCTGGCCGACATTGAGGCCGAACAGACCGGCGAAGGCCTGCTCGCCCTTGCCCTCCTCGATCCGGTAGCGATACCAGGCCTCACGCAGCGCGGCCGGTGACGAGGTCAACGTCTGCGCGATCGAGGACGTGAGATAGTCGACGGCGGCGCCGATTGCCGTCGTCTGCGCGGTGAGTGCGCTCGAGATACTCCGCTGCTCGGGGCTGATCAGGTCGGACAACAGCGCCTCGGGGTCGCCGAGCGCGTCTTCGAGCGCCGCCGGGTCGCCGAGCCCCTCGCCCAGGCGCTCCACGATCGACCGCTGCGCGGCGGCGGCGTGCGCCGACGCATCACCGAGCAGCGTGGACAGCGAGGAGCGCACGCCCGGCCGCGTCAGCACGGCATGCATGGTCAGCTCGCGCAGGCAGACCCACAGCTGGACCTCTTGGAGCGGCAGGCTCCAGTCGTCGGCGAAGCGGGCCACGTTGCCCGGCACGAGAAGGAGCGTCGAGGACTCGGGCCAGGGCAGTGGCAGCGCGTACTGCCCGAACGCGCGGCGCGCGAGGTGGCCCGCGGCGGAGCCGAACTGCATGCCCAAGAAGACGGGTCCGAGCGTCAGCGCGAACTGCCCGAGCAGGCCGCCGAGCCCGTCGGTGTCGTCAGGGTCGAGCTCGCTCAGGTCCATGGAACCAGGCACTGACGCGGCGCCCTGCTGTTGCGCCTCCACCATCGCCTTGAGGACCGGCCGGTAGGCCTCGAGTACCCGGAAGCTCCACTGCCCGGGTCCCACGGCCTCGAAGGAGATGCCACCGGCGTTCGACGTGATCCCCGTCGCCGCGGCCACGTGGAGCTCGGCCACGCGCGCGAGCTCTTCGAACGCAATGCGCACGAGCGGATCGGGCGCCTCGTCCTGGCCGCCGTCGGTGGCGACGCCGAACGCGAGGGTGCGGGCGGCTTCGAACCAGCTATCGGCTGAGCCCGGGCCTGAACCGATGACCTTGAGCAGGTCTCCGAGGAGGCCCCCCATCGGGTTGTCGGGGTCGCCCGAACCGAAAATGCTCACCCTCGCATGCTAGGGGGAGGCGCTCAGGGTGACGTCCACGCTTGTGGTGGCACCCGAGGCACCTTGGACCGAAAGCGCAATGGACGTGCCAGGCAGGAGCACGTAGAGACGGGCCCGCAGCTCGGCCATGGTGTGCACCGGCATGTCGTTCACCGCGACGATGACGTCGCCGGGCACCAGCCGGTTGGCCGACGGGCCGTGGGACTCCACGGTCTCGACCTTGGCCCCACTCCTGTTTGGCGCGTCGGCGCCCTCCAGCCCGAGCCACCCGTGCACGACGCGGTCGCGCGAGCGGAGGTCGTCCGCCACGCCCACGACGAGATTGCTGGGGAGGAAGGTGACGGCGGGGGTGTTGCTCGGGTCGGGGTCGTAGAGGATCCCCAACACCTGACCCGACGCCGTGAGCAGCGGCTGGCCGCCGGTGACCGTCGGCGCCGGCGCCGAGGAGGTGATGGAGGGCATGCCGCCCGCCGGACCGTCGGCGATGGCCGCCCCGACCGCCGTGACCGAGCCGGGTGTGCAGTGCAGCGCGATCTCCCGTCCACCCGCAGGCACGTAGCTGAGGGTCAGGACCGCTGTCCCGCTGTCGAGCGCGCTGTCGTCCGCGAACGGCGCAACCGGGAGATCCTCGGGCACGTTCACCAGCGCGATGTCCGACGACGCGTCAGACGCCACCACCGACGCGGGCTCCGCTTTGCCGTCGGGTCCTATCATCACGACGCGCTGCACACCGCGCAGCACATCGGCCGTGGTGGCGACGACGCCTCCCTCGGCGACGGCCACGCCGACGAGGGAGACCGTGCCGTGCGCGGTCGTCGCTTGCAGCTCCACCATGGAGCGGCCGGCAGCCTGCGCTGCCGCCGGCACCGTGTTCTGCGGGCCGGCGAGGGTCGAGACCGATCCGTCGGCCACCGTGTCGTCCGTGCCGTCGGCGACGAGCGGATGCTGCGACGGAGGGGAGAGCAGCACGATGACCCACGCGACGACGGCCATCACCGCCAGGACCCCCACCAGCACCATGACCGCGCTGCGATACGAGTGTCCCCGCGGGGCGTTGAGTAGGAGCGGGGCGCCGGTGGGTGGTCCGGCCACCTCGCTCGGGTGGCGCCACAACCGGTCATCGGGGTCGATCCAGCCGCGGAGAGGTGACTCGGGTCCTTCCGAGCCGCTCCCCGCGCCCTCATCGGGGCCCGGTTCCCCGTCTTCGGGCTTCTCGGGCGTCTCGCTCACAGGCTGACGATATCGACATCGGCCCAGGAAATGCCGTCGCGCGATGGGTCCGGCCGTACCATGAGGCCCCATGTCGCGCGACCTGGCCATCGATCTCGGCACGGCCAACACGCTCGTCTATGCGAAGGGCAAGGGCGTCGTGCTGAACGAGCCGACCGTGGTCGCGCTGGACTCGCGCAGCCGTGAGGTGCTTGCCATCGGCACCGACGCCTGGCAGATGATCGGCCGGACGCCGGGGTACATCGTGGCCGAGCGTCCCTTGCGCGGCGGCGCCATCACCGACTTCGAGGTCACCGAGCGGATGCTGAGCGTGCTGTTGCGGCGCGTCGGGGTGAGCCGCCTGAACCGGCCCAAGGTGCTCATCTGCGTGCCCTCCGCCATCACGGCAGTGGAACGCCGGGCGGTCAAAGAGGCGGCGCGCCGGGCAGGGGCATCGGCCAGCTTCCTCATCGAGCAACCGATGGCGGCCGCCATCGGCGCCGGGCTGCAGATCCACGAGCCCGTCGGCAACATGGTGGTCGACGTCGGCGGCGGCACGTCGGAGATGGCAGTGATCTCCCTCGGGGGCGTCGTGGCGGTCGAAGCGCTGCGCCTGGGTGGCTTCGACTTCGACGCGTCCATCCAGACCTACGTCCGCCACCAGTACGGCGTGGCCGTCGGTGAGCGCACCGCCGAAGCGGTGAAGCTCGCCATCGGGTCGGCCTTCCACTACCGAGGAGAGCAGCAGGCCGAGATCCGCGGGCGGGAGGTGGCGACGGGCCGCCCCAAGACCGTCATCCTCTCGCCGCTCGAGGTCCGCGGCGCCATTGAGGACAATGTCACCTCGGTCATCGAGGCGGCCGCGGATTGCCTCAGCGAGGCGCCGCCCGAGCTGGCCCAGGACATCATGTTCCAGGGTGTGCACCTCACCGGCGGCGGCGCACTCTTGCGGGGCATGACCCAACGGCTGGCCGACGCCACCGCAGTGCCGGTCCACCTCGTCGACACGCCGCTCGAGTGCGTCGTCCAGGGTGCGGGTATCTGCCTGGAGTCCTTCGACCGGTTGAAGCGCCTGTTCAGCCAGGACGATTAGGTCTCGTCGAGCAGCTCTTCGGCCGACTGGCGTACCTGCCAGTCGCGGTCGGTGGCGGCGGCCCGTAGCGCCGGTTCGACTCGTGCGTCGTCGAAGCCGGCCAAGGCGACGGCGGCGCGGCGTCGCACCGTCGCCTTGTCCGAGAGCGCGGCCAGGACCGCGGGCAGCCCGGCGGGGTCACCGATCGCCCCGAGCGCGGCGACCGCGGCCTCCCGACAGCGCGTGTCGTCATGATCCTCAGCGAGGCGCGCCAGCGCCGGCACGGCCGGGTGGTGGCGGCGTTCGGCCAGGAACCATGCGGCCCCGACCACGACGAGGGGATCGGGGTCACCCAGGGCGGCGGTCACGCTGAGGGGCAGCACCGAGCGCGAGCCGCGGCCGCGCACGGCCGTGGCAGCTTCGACAGCCCGGCGCCGCAACGCGACCGACCCGTTGGCGAGCGCGGCCTCGACGTCGGCCGTGCTGAGCTCGCCCAGGCGGGCGAGCGCGCCGAGGGCGGCCACCTGCACGGACTGATCGGGATCGGCGAGGCCGCGGCGGGCCAACACGGCGTCACCGCGGTGGCCGGCGGTGGTGACACGCCGGCGCCGCAGCTCGGCGCGGCGGTTTCCGGCCGCATCCGTGGCAACATCGTCGCTCACCGTTCTCGAGTATGTCCGACCCTGACGCGCCTGCCGACGGGATCGCCGCGGCGACCCCCTCTCCCTCACTGGACGGTCCGGTCGCGCCACCAAGCTGGCTGCCTCCGCCCGTGCCGGGGCGCACGCGCGGCCGCATCTGGCCATGGGCCCTCCTCGGCGTCGTCGCCTTGGTCGTGGTGGCCGCCGTGATCGCGTCACACGTCTCGGTCAACGACTACGTCATCACGCCCGGCGACGCGACGCCGGTCTCCCAGTACATCGACGTGCCGCACCAGGACAGCCACCCGCTCACCGGACAGATCCTGCTGACCGACGTCTTCGTCAGCCAGCTCAACGCGCTGAGCTGGCTGCAATACCGCTACTTCGACTCCGACAGCGAGATCATCCCGGAGCAAGAGCTCCTCGGGCAGGCGCCCGACGAAGGCCAGTACCTCGCCCAGGGTTACCTCCAGATGGCCCAGGCCCAGTCCTACGCCACGGCCGCCGCGCTGAGCCATCTCGGATACACCGTCACGGCCACCAATGCCGGCTCACTGGTCTACGCGATCGAACCGGGTTCCCCCGCGTCCAAGGCGCTGCACGTGGCGCAGGTGATCACCGCCGTCAACGCCGTCGCGACACCGACCCCGTGCGACTTCGTGCAGGCGCTGCGCGGCCTGAAGCCCGGGACGACCGTCTCGCTCGGCGTCGAGGAGTCCTCCATCAACAGCGTCGGTGACTTCGTGCCGGGCCCGGTCGTGGAGAAGCCGTTGACGCTCGGCACGCCGCCCAAGGGTCTGGTGGAAACTGGTTGCGGCCGCGCGTTCCGCCCCACGGCGTACCTGGGCATTCAGCCCGAGGCGCAGCAGGACTGGCACTTCCCGGTCAAGGTGACCGTGCACACCCAGGACATCGGGGGGCCCTCGGCCGGCCTCGCCATGACCCTCGGCATCATCGACAAACTGAGCAGCGGGCGGTTGACGGGCAACCGGATCGTGGCGGCCACGGGCACGATCGACCAGTACGGCAACGTGGGTGACGTGGGCGGCGTGGCCGAGAAGACCATCGCCGTCGAGCAGGCGGGGGCGACCGTGTTCTTCGTGCCCTCTGTCGAGCTCAAGACGGCGGAGTCGAAAGCGTCGCCGCAGCTCCACGTCTACGCCGTCAACAATCTCGACCAGGTGCTCCGCATCCTCAAGCGCCTCGGCGGCACGGTGCCGAGCAGGGCGACCACCAATCCTGTCCCGGCCCAGGCCGCGCCGTAGGCTCTCACCATGGCAGAAGGCCGTGCCCCCATCTCCTCGTCTCGGATCGCCACCGGTGACATAGCCCGCCACTCCTTCGCAGTGGTCCGGCGGGGGTTCGACACCGACGAGGTCCGGGCCTACCTCCAGTCGGTGGCCCGCAGCCTCGAGGCGCTCGAAGAGAACGAGCAGGAGCTACGGACATCGCTGGCCGAAGCCGAGGAGCGGGCGTCACACCCCGTGCTCGACGAAGCGACCCTGACGGCGGCGCTCGGCCAGCACAGCGCGCGGATCCTGCGACATGCCCATGAAGAGGCGGCGCGCATCGTGGAGCAGGCCCAAGAAGGGGCGGCCACCTTGCTGCGTGACACGCAGAGCAGGGTGAACGAGCTCCAGGAGAGCTCGGAGGCTTCGACGGCCGAGCGCGTGGTCGAAGTCGAGCTCCTCGTGGCCAATGCCCAGCAAGAAGCGCGGGTCGAGAGCGAGCGCATCCTCGCCGACGCGGTGAGTGAGGGAGAGGCGCTCATCGCTCGCGCCAAGGACGAGGGCCGGGCCCTGCTCGACCAGGTCCAAGAGGCGCGCCGACGTGTGCTCTCCGACCTGGCAGGGCGGCGGCGCACCCTCGGGATGCAGATCGAGGCGCTGCGAGCGGCGCGCGACGAGATGGCGGCGTCGGTGCAGGGGGCTCGCGACAAGATGGACGGGATCCTCGCCCAGCTCGACCAGACCGACGAGGATGCCCGCGCGGCGGCGATGGCGGTGAGCGACCAATATCGCCTCCACGGTCCCGCGGAGGGGGACGAGCACGCGCTGGGCGATGTCGTCGGCGAGGCGATGGAGGGCATAGGAGCCGAGCCCCCGAGTGAGCCGACGGACGCGACGACAGAGACCGGTGCGACGGGCGAGGCAGGAAGCGAGGGGGGAGGGGACGACGGCGCGCCGGGCGGTCCCTCGGTGGACGAATTGTTCGCGCGCATCCGGGCCGGGAACCAAGCGGCCCGTGCTGCCGTGGCCGCGCCGACGCCCGACCGCAGCGCGTCGGAGCCCGACGTCCCAGAGGCCGCGGCGGGCGATGCGGCCGCGGAGGACGCCGGCGGGCTGGACGTGCCAGTGCCGGGGCCCGACGACGCCCTCGTGGCGCAGCGCGACGAGCTGCTTGTCCCGATCACGTCGCGCCTCAGCCGAACGGTCAAGCGAGCACTGGGCGACGACCAGAACCGACTGCTCGACAAGTTACGCAACGCGCCGTCGCTCTCGGTCGAGGAGCTCCTCAGCGACGAGAGCGAGCACCTCGAGACGTTCGCCAGCGCAGCGCGCGGTCAACTCGGCAAGGCGTTTGCCGCCGGGACGGCCTTCGGCGGAACCCGGGCGGTGGTGCCCGAAGGAGACGCGGTGGAGCACGCGGCGAGCGGACTGGCCCAGGTGATCGTCACCATGTTGCGGCGGCAGATCGCGGACGGGGGCGACGAGCCGGTCGACCGGGTCGGCGCGGCCTACCGCGAGTGGCGCGGCGAGCGGATCGAGCGCCTGGTAGGCGACTCCGCGACGCAGGCCTTCTCCGCCGGTGTGATCGCGGCCTGGGCGGACGGCAAGGTGCGCTGGGTCGTCACGAACGTGAGCGGATGCTCGGACTGTGAGGACAACGCGTTGGCCGGCTCGGTGAGCGTCGATGAAATGTTCCCGACCGGGCACCCCTATCCGCCGGCGCATTCGGGCTGCCGCTGTCTCGTTGCGCCAACGGACGGCTGACCTGGGCCTCTGAGCACAGACACCCCCGCTGCCTGTCAGTAAGCAGTGGGTGAGTGGACATTAGGCTCCCCTCGTGCGCATTCCCAGTGATCTGGCGGCTGACGCCCCGCGCAACCGCCATCGTGCCCGTTGGTGGATCCTCGGGTTCGTAGTCGTCCTCGTCATCTTGCTGGTGTCGCTGCGCTCGCTGGCCGGGCTCTACACCGACAGTCTCTGGTTCTCCTCGGTCGGGTACCACAACGTCTTCTCCACCTTGGTGGTCATCAAGCTCGGCCTCTTCGGCGTGTTCGGCGCGATCTTCTTCGCCGTCCTCTGGATCAACCTCGCCGTGTGCGACCGCATCGCCGGTCACGACATCGTCCTGGCCCAGGAGGACGAGCTGGTGCGGCGCTACCAGCAGTACGTGCGCCCCTATGCCGGCCGGATCTACGTCGCGCTCGCGTTCATCCTCGCCCTGATCGGCGCGTCGGGGACCATCGGGCAGTGGAACAACTGGATCCTCTTCCGCCACGGCGGCAACTTCGGGATCAAGGACCCCGAGTTCAACAAGGACGTGGGGTTCTACGTCTTCAAGCTTCCGTTCCTCACCTTCATCGTCGACTGGACGCTGGCGATCCTGATCGTGACGCTCGCCGTGTCACTCGTGTTCCACTACTTCAACGGGGGGATCCAGCCCCAGCGGGGGCTGCCGCGGGTGCGACCCCCCGTGAAGGCCCACGTGTCCGTGCTGCTCGCACTCATCGCGCTGGACAAGGCTGCCGGCTACATCCTGCAGCGTTGGTCCCTCGTCAACGCACAGGACGGCTATGTCGACGGCGCCGGCTACACCGACGTGCACGCCCGCCTGCCGGCCGAGCTGCTGCTCGTCTACGTGTCGATCTTCGCGGCGGCCATCCTCCTCTTCAACATCCGGCGCCAGGGCTGGACCCTGCCGGTGCTCGCCGTCGGCATCTGGGCCTTCGTGGCGCTCGTCGTCGGCATCATCTACCCGGCGCTGTTGCAGACGCTGAAGGTGACGCCCGCCCAGAGCTCGCTCGAGGCGCCCTACATTCAGCGCAACATCACGGCGACGCGCGCGGCCTACAACCTGAAGAACGTGCATGTGCACCAGTTCGCGGCCGACACCACCATCAACGAGACGCAGACCTTCATGGCGGGCGGGACGATCGCCAACATCAGGCAGTGGGACCCCGACCCCTCCATCTCCCTGCAGACGTTCCAGCGCCTGCAGGGCATCAGCTCCTTCTATCTGTTCCCCACGCTCGGGGTCGACCGCTACACGCTGGACGGTCAGCTGACCCCGGTGCTCATCGGCGTGCGCGAGATCTCCTCGGCCAACCTGCCATCGCTGTCGTGGGTCAACACCCACCTGGAGTACACGCATGGCAACGGCGTCGCCGTGGCCCTGGCGAACCAGACCACTTCTGAGAACCCCGACTTCGCGGTTCGGCAGGTACCGCCCACGTCGTCGCAGGGGATGCCCGAGATCACCCAACCCAACGTGTACTTCGGGCTGGGCCTGACGGGCTACGTGGTGGCCAACACCAAGCAGGCCGAGGTGGATTACCAGCAGGGCACCACCGCGGTCGAGAGCCACTACAAAGGGTCCGGCGGTGTCCAGCTCTCGTCCCTGTTCACCCGGGCCGCGTTCGCGTTGCGCCTCGGCGACCTGAACTTGCTGATCTCGAGCCAGATCACCGACAAGTCGCGCATCATGTTCGTGCGCGACCCCGTTGCCATGGCTCAGAAGGCCGCGCCGTTCCTCTCGTTCGACCACGACCCGTACGCGGTCATCAACAAATCTGGGGGCATCGACTGGATCGTCAACGGCTACACCACGACGGCCAACTACCCCTACTCGCAGAACGCCGACACGCAGCAGGTGGCCATCGGCAGCACCCTGCCGGGTAGCTACAACTACGTGCGCAATTCGGTGGAGGTCGTCATCGACGCGTACTCGGGCAAGATGACCTTCTACGACCTGGACCCGAAGGACCCGATCCTGCAGGCCTACTCCGCCGCGTTCCCCGGGATGTTCAAGCCCCTCTCAGACATGAACTCGACGCTGCAGGCCCACCTGCGCTACCCGTCGGACATCTTCTCCATTCAGTCCGCCATCTACGGCCGCTACCACCTGATCAACCCCCAAACGTTCTATGCAGCGAGCACGGCCTGGCAGCTCTCGCCGACCGCCGGCGCGGGACCGCAGTCCCAGGCGCTGCTGGCGGAGAACACCTACAACAGCCAGGGTCAGCTGGTCTCGACCACCCCGGCCCGCATGGCGCCGCAATACCAGGTCTACTCACTGCCTGACACCACCCAGCAGGACTTCACGGTGTCAAACGGCTTCGTCCCGGCATCGGAGTCCACGGGCTCGGGCAGCAACCAGAACTTCAACCTCACGGCCTTCATGGTGGGACTGTCCGATCCCGCCCACTACGGCCAGCTCAACCTCTACGAGGTGCCCCAGGGGACACTCGGCCCTGCCAACGCGGATGCAGAGATCTCGGCCAACCAGGCCGTGTCGGCGGAGATCACGTTGCTGAACCGCGAGGGCTCCCAGGTGCTGTTGGGCGAGACGCTGATGGTCCCGATCGGCAACTCCATGGTGTACCTCCGGCCCTTGTACACCGCGGCGTCGACCAACCCTCAGCCGCAGCTGGCCTACGTGGTCGCGGTGCTCGGCAAGAACGTCGGCTTCGAGAAGACCTTGTCCCAAGCGCTCTCGGACGTGTTGCGGACCACGGTGACCGTGCCAACCGGGAACGGTGGCGGAACGTCGGGGACGCTGCCGGCGGCGGTGGCGAGCATCCTGCAGGCGGCGCAGACCGACTACACCAACGCGCAGACCGCGTTGACGTCGGGCAACCTGGCGACGTACCAGTCAGACATCGCGGCAATGGAGGCCGAGATCACCCAGGCGGAGCAGATCCTCGGTCCGCCGCCCCCGGGCACGTCGACGCCCACGACCGGCACCACGACGACCGTGCCCAAGACCAAGACGACGACCAAGTCCAAATCGGGGAGTTCGGGGTCAGATACGGGCGGCTCGGGGTCGACGTCGACGACCGTCCCCGCCTCGACCGCTCCCACGAGCACCCAGCCGAGCGGGGGAAGTACCACCACGTCGACCACCTCGCGGGCCTAAGGGGACTGGCGGCCTGAGGCCTTGCGGGCCCAAGAGGACTGCCGTTTGCGGAAGGCGGTCGCCGGTCCCATGATGGGATCCGCGAAGGCGAGAGCAGAAAGGACAGCTCATGGGACTGCTCGACAAGGTCAAGGCGACAGCGGCGACGGCGACAGAGGCCGCAAAAGACGCGGCGGCAAAGGGGCAGGCGAAGCTCGACGACGCCCAGGCGAAGAAGGCCGCGGATGGCCTGCTTCGAGACCTAGGTGCCGCTTTCTATGCAACGAAGACGGGCCGTTCCACGCCGACCACCGACTCCGAGATCGAGCGTCTCGTCGCAGCGCTGCAGCAGTACGAGTCGCAGCACGGCCAGATCACCCTGGCACCCGAGTCGGCGGCGGCTGCGCCGACGGCCACCCCAGCAGGCGACGGCGCGTCCGCTCCAGCGCCACCCCCGCCACCGCAAGCGGCCGACCCGGCGTCGCCACCCCCGCCCCCGCCGACGGCCCAGACGCTCTAGAGACCTCGACCTTCGCCGGCGGGACACGCCTCGGTCGGCTGTCGTTCACGCGCGAGGGGTGTAGAATCCTTTTTTCGCCGCGGGGTGGAGCAGTCTGGTAGCTCGTCGGGCTCATAACCCGAAGGTCGGAGGTTCAAATCCTCCCCCCGCCACCAAAGAGCCTGGTCACGGGCTCACAGTCAGCACGTTCCACTGTGTTCTGTGCGCGTTCCTCCGGGTGTTCCACCGGGGAGAACCGTGGGAACGTTGGGACTCGCTCATCGCACGGAACTCGTAGGAGGTTCGAGCAGCGCGGCAAAGGTTTTCGCGGCCTCGGCCTGCATGCCGGGTAGGACGTGCTGATAGGTCGCCATGGTGAGCCCGGGCGTGGAATGTCCTAATCGCTCGCTCACCACCTTGATCGGTACTCCGGCTTTGAGGAGCAAGGTGGCGTGTGTGTGGCGGAGATCATGCAACCTGATGCGCGGCAGTCCCGATTGGGCCACGAGCCGCTTGAAGGCATCCGAGAGGATCTGGGGATGGATGGGCGAACCATCCTTGTGACAAAAGACGTAGGCCTCCCCATCGGAATCTGGAGAGCGGATTGTCCCAAGTACATCGACTGTGCGCTCGTCGAGGTCGACGGTGCGCCTCGCCGTTCTCGTCTTGCCTCGTGATTCGTGCAGCTCACAGGCGACTGAGACGAGCGAGCGGTTGACCGAGAGCCTCGCCGACTCCAGGTCCACGTCGACCCAGCGCAGGCCCAGGACTTCCCCCGGGCGCATGCCAGTGTTCGCGGCCAGCCACAGGGCGGCAAAGTGCGTGCTCTTTTGGGCTAGAACGAGGAAGTTCCCCAGCTGATCTGCGTTCCAGGCCCGGAACTCGCCAGAACTGAGGGGTCGACGCTTAGGTGCGTGCGCGAGCTCGGCTGGATTGCGAACGATGGAACCTCGCCGTTCGGCATCACGCAGCGCCCGCCGGATCACGATATGAACCTCATGAACGGTCTTGATGTCAAGGCCACCGCTCCCATCGCACCTGCCTTGCTCGAGCAAGGTGGCGTAAAGACGATCGAGGTGCTCGGCTCGCAGGTGGCGTAATGGCACACGGCCCAAGTGGGGGAGTACGTGGAGCTCAATGAGCCGCCGGTAACCATCCCAGGTGCTGGGTCGAAGCGTCAGTTGCTTGGCTGGCAACCATCTCATTGTGAGGTAGACGCCCAAGGTTGGACCAACTCGCCTTCCATCGACGCGCTGGCTCTGGGCGGCGGCGAGCGCAGTCGCCAGTTCCTTTGCCTGCTCTCGGTCAGTGCCGGCCGGGTGCCATCGCCGACGCTCGCGTCCAGTGATTGGATCGATCCCCTCGTAGATCACCGCATAGAAGCGGTTGCGGCGTTGTGCAACGTACCCACGCACGGCCTTACCTCCTTCCCGGCCATCGATTGGCGGTGGAACGGGCCGAGGGAATCAGGGTCTAGTGGCAGCTCAGAGGTCAGAGAGTCGGGGGGAAAAACCCGAAGGTCGCAGGATCTAATCCTCCCCTCGCCACGCTGGGCCGCTTGGAGAACTAGAGCGGTGGGGGCTTGTACCCGTCGGAAAAGTGGGTGATTGGCCGCTCGAGTCTTGTGCCGTCGACGATGTGGTCGACCTTCTCGTTGTAGAACGCGATCAGCCCAGTTATAGGGAGGAGCTGCCGGGTCGGAAAGCGGTAGGTCCACGCGACGTCCTCGTAGGTGCGATCGCCGATCGCGGCCGTCCAGTATCCGCTCGTAGTTCCCTTGTAGGGGCAGCCGGTAACGGTGCCAGTCTGGGTCAGATGGCTGAAGTCGACCTCGGTACGGTTGAGGTAGTAGCGCGTTGGCAACCCTGTCTCGAAGACCAGCACCGGTGAGCGGGACTCAGCGAGAACCACGCCATCCAATTCGACCCGAACGTGGCGAGTGGAGCGCAGTGCGTCGACCCGTGTGTATGGGTCGCGCGGGTGGACGAAGATCTGCTCGTCCTCTTCGAACCAAGCGTCCACAGCGTCCCACTCGAAGCGGGCACGACCCGCCAAGCCATAAAGTGCGTCCTCGCCATAGACCCTGAGCGCACCCGTTCGGGATACCGAGTCGACAGTCAAACCGTACCGTCGTGCCGTGCCGCGGCTCAGCCGCTGTTCGTGCTGTTCATCGACCAGCGACTCGGGATCAACATCCGCGATGGGAATGTAGTACTGGGGGTAGCGATTCCACTCCCAAAGATAGATGGCTGACATGGTGTCAACCACTTCTCGCCGGTTCAACACGGCGCGTATCCGTCGAGGAACTCGCGCGGTCTGATTCACCCTTGAGATCGGAGTGGGGTAATCAGGGGGCGGTCCGGCAACCTCGGTTCCGCCATCAGGTTCGTCACTCACGACATCCACCTGCCCTTAGCGTCGGGCAATAAGGATGTCTTACCTAGTTCGAGATCCTGACGGATGCGGCTTCGGCCTCGATGCAAGAGAACTCTCTGGTTCACTTCAGAGATATCCAATAGTTCACAAACTTTCTGGCTATCGAGTCCCTCGACATCTCGTAGCGTCACGACTTGGCGCTGACGATCTGGAAGCGTGTCGAGCGATGAACGGAGTCCCTCGGACAGCTGTCCCGCAGTCACTCGGTCCTCGGTGTCTTCAATAAAGTACTCGGGAGGGGTAATCCAGTGACCGCTTTTGTCGAATTGGTCAGGGTCCTCTACAGTGTCAGAGCTGCTCAGAGGGAGTGTGCGGTTTTCTCGTGTGCCGGTCGAGCGGGCTGAGGCTGCCATCCCAGTGGAAGGAATCTGCGTATGCGCCGAATCCGATCCGTGCTCGCTGGTCCCCTGCTCCTTCTTGCTCTGAGCGCCTGTTCCACCCACCCTTCTGGCACTCCGAGTGCCGACGGCACCGTAAGCGGGACGCTCGTTATGGAGGGTGGGGTCGCACCAGGCAACACAGCAGCACCGATCCCAGGGTCCATTGAATTATCGGTCAAGGGCGACAGCATCGTTACATCCACGTTCCTGTCAGCGGAACCTTTCGGTCACAAGTTCCGGTGGGGAACTACGGGGTCGCAGCGACCACTCCGAGAATCCATCAAGAGGACAGCAGTGGGAGGTACGTGACGGGGTCGTGTCTTCCTGCACACCATCCATCACCGTGACGGCAGGAAGAACGATGACCATCCAAGTGGTCTGCGCCGTACCGTAACGCTTGTTTTGCGGTCGTAGCGTCGGATGTCACGGGTATCCCAGTCGTGCGGTATGTGGCAGGACACTTCCGTAGGCC
The DNA here is from genome assembly GCA_963744935.1 of uncultured Acidimicrobiaceae bacterium. Lineage (GTDB taxonomy): Bacteria > Actinomycetota > Acidimicrobiia > Acidimicrobiales > RAAP-2 > Bog-473. The sequence continues at coordinate 420,690 of CAVUVM010000012.1, read as the reverse complement.
GCTTGCCCGCACCGGCCATTGGAGGGCACACGGGGCATGGTGAGCGGCCCCCGGAGCCTCTCCGCACACCCAGTCGTGCCCGCACACGCGGTCGTACGCCAAAGGTTCGACGGTTACACCGAGTCGTGGGCCGAGTCGTCATTTCCGGCAGATTCGCTGGCCGAGCTGATGACGATGGTCGCTCAGGATGCCGGTCCAACTCCGAGCGAAGTTGCACAGCGGGTGGACAGACCTTCCTGACCCGAATCTTCCAGAGCATTGCTAATGGGCCTTGATGCGCTGCCTCCCCGATAGACGATCCGGCTCTACGGCGCGGCCTACGTTTCAGCTCGGGACCGTGAACTTCGTGGCGCTGACGCCGGTGCCGCTTGGGGTCGTGACCTTGATCTTGCCGCTGTTGGCTCCAGAGGGGACGGTGAACTTGATCTTGGTCGGAGTGTCCTTGCTGATCGCTGCCGCGACCCCGTTCATCGTCACGGAGCTGGCGTCCTCCAACGCAGTTCCGGTGACGGTGACCCTTGTGCCCACCGAACCCGAGCTGGGGCTGAAACTCGCCAGCGCGGGGGCCGGGACGGTCAACCTTCCTATCGCATTGTCTAAATTGGTGAACCACAGTGCCCCATCGGGGCCCGTAGTGATGCCACATAGGACGACACCGGGGCCCGAGTAATTCGAGAAGGTGCCGGACGCGGTGATCCTTCCGGCGGTGCCGTCGTTATTGAACCACAGCGCGCCGTCAGGCCCTGCGGTGATCGATGAGGGATCGATGATAGCGCTATTGGTGAAGTTGGAGATGGTCCCGGTCGTGGTGATTCGCCCAATCGAACCCCTGTTAACGTCATTGGTGAACCAGAGCGCGCCGTCGGGCCCAGTGGTGATCCCCTCGGGGTGTTTGATGCCTGGGCCCGTGAAGATGGACACCGTTCCCGACGTGGTGATCCTCCCGATCGATCCGGGACCGGACCCCGAGGGCCCAAAGGAGTTCGTGAACCACAGCGTCCCCTCGGGCCCGGCGGTGATCGACTGCGGAGAGTCGATGCTGGGATCGGTGTAGTTGGTCACCACCCCGGCGGTGGTGATCCGCCCGATCGAATTGTTCGCCTCATTGGTGAACCACAACGCCCCGTCGGGTCCGGTGGTGATCGATACCGGATAGTCGATGCCGGTGCCGGCGTAGTTGGTCACCGCCCCGGCGGTAGTGATCCGTCCGATCGAGTTCTCGTTGGCGAACCAGAGCGCCCCGTCGGGCCCGGTGGTGATGTCCGAAGGCTGATCGATGCTCGGATCGGTGTAGTTGGTCACCACCCCGGCGGTGGTGATCCGTCCGATCGAGTTGTTCTCGATGTTCGTGAACCACAGGGCACCGTCGGGCCCTATGGTGATCGCAGATGGATAGTCGATGCCGTTGCCGGTGAAGTTGGACACCGCCCCGGTCGTGGAGATCCGTCCGATCGAGTTGTTGTCCCCGAAATTTCCGAACCACAGGGCCCCGTCGGGCCCGGCGGTGATCCCTTCTGGCTGGTCGATGCTCGGATCGGTGTAGTTGGTGACCGCCCCGGTCGTGGAGATCCGTCCGATCGAGTTGTTGAACTCATTGGTGAACCAGAGCGCACCGTCGGGCCCTGTGGTGATCCCATATGGATAGACGATGCCGTTCCCGGTGAAGTTGGTCACCACCCCGGCGGTGGTGATCCGTCCGATCGAGTTGTTCGCCTCATTGGTGAACCAGAGCGCCCCATCGGGCCCTGCAGTGATCCCAGATGGCTGATGGATGCTCGGATCGGTGTAGTTGGTCACCACCCCGGCGGTGGTGATCCGTCCGATGGAGTTGTTCACCAGATTGGTAAACCAGAGCGCCCCGTCGGGCCCGGTGGTGATCGACTGTGGATAGTCGATGCCGGTGCCGGTGTAGTCGGTCACCACGCCGGCGGTGGTGATCCGCCCGATGGAGTTGTACCAATTGGTGAACCAGAGCGCCCCGTCGGGTCCGACCGTGATCGACTCCGGACGGTCGATGCCGTTCCCGGTGAAGTCGGTCACCACCCCGGCGGTGGTGATCCGTCCGATCGAGGCGTTCCCCTCGTTGGTGAACCAGAGCGCCCCGTCGGAACCGGCGGTGATCCCATATGGACCGTCGATGCTCGGATCGGTGTAGTTGGTGACCACCCCGGCGGTGGTGATCCGTCCGATGGTGTTGTTGTAAAAGTTGGTGAACCACAGCATCCCGTCCGGGCCGGTCGTCACATCCTTCGGTCCGTCCATCCCGTACGCGGGGATCGACACCGTTCCACCGCTCCCGACCGCCCTCGCCACGAGAGGCGCCAGCAGCGCTTGGCTCGATACGGTGAGCAAGACGCTCAGCAACGCCGCTGGGACCAGCCACCAACGGTTTCGCATTGCCCCTCCAAACACGAGACTCATGGGAACTGCACTACGGCGTACCACAGTCAAGGTGTCCCCGCGCTGCGGTGGCCTTTCTTCGCAGAAGCCACATGGATGTGGTCCTTGCGGCATCGTTCCGCCTCACCCGTCCTCGCGCTCTGTCGCCTGACCTCGGCCTTTGTGGTCACACCGCTCAGGGGCAGACCTGACACTTTTCAAGTGAAGTCCTCGCGAAGAACATGACGGAAGCCGCCAAAATCAGCCTCGGGTTCGGCGACCTTGAGCAATTGATCGATTCGTCAGATGATCGCTTCGCGAGGTACGCTACCTCAGCTCCAGCTCGTTGCGTTCCTGCTGCCCACCCGGAGAGAAGTGGTGTCCACCCACACGACTGTCGCAACCGATCCGTACGCCTATCCGTCGATGTCCGCATCGGGGGCTCGTTTGAAGTCGATTCGGTCGGTGGCGGCACTGACCTTCTTTGAGCAGTTCGCCGCACCGATCCCCGGCGTTCTCCGACGTGTCGGGGCCTGGGGGGCGTTCGAAGACGGCGCCACGCTGATCGGTGCCGCTGCCCTGGCGCGGGTGTCGGGCGCCACCTTCTGGGCCCAGGTCGTGGTCGCGCCCGTCGCCGACGCCTTGGCATTGGCGTGGAGTTGCTCGACATTGCGATCCGGGAAACCTCCGAGGCTGGGGGGCGAAGGCTGATCGGGTCGTATCCGGCAGATGCCATCGAGCCGCGGGTGCTCCTTGAGTCACAGCCGCTTTCGGTTGCTCGGCGGATCCAGCACGGTCAAACCCAGGTCGTGATCTTCATCCCCGAGCAGTCAGCGAGAACACCAGGAGGACAGAGGTGAGCGAACAAGTTCCCCACAAGGCGCTGTACGAGTGGGTGCAAGGTTGGGCAGAGCTGATGCAGCCGAGCGCGCTGCACTGGTGCGACGGTTCGGCGCAGGAGTACGCGGAGTTGTGCCGTCGACTGGTGGACGTGGGCACACTGGTTCCGCTGGACGCTGAGCGGCGCCCGGGAAGCTACCTGTGCCGTTCGGATCCCGGCGACGTGGCCCGGGTCGAGGACCGAACCTTCATCTGCAGCGAGCACGCCGAGGATGCGGGGCCGACCAACAACTGGCAGGACCCCGCCGAGATGCGTTTCGAACTGCGAGAGCTCTACCGCGGAACGATGCGGGGACGCACCATGTACGTGGTGCCCTTCTCGATGGGACCGCTCGGCAGCCCGATCGCCCACATCGGGGTGCAGCTGACCGACTCGGCCTACGTAGCCGCGTCAATGCGGATCATGACCCGGATGGGACAGGATGCGCTCGACCAACTCGGAACCGACCGTCCATTTGTCCCGTGTGTCCACTCGGTGGGGATGCCACTGGCCGAGGGTCAAGCGGACGTGCCCTGGCCCTGTGATGCCAACCGCAAGTACATCGTCCACTTCCCCGAGACACGGGAGGTTTGGTCCTACGGCTCGGGTTACGGCGGCAATGCCCTCTTGGGCAAGAAGTGCTTCGCCCTGCGCATCGCCTCGGTGATGGCCCGCCATGACGGCTGGCTGGCCGAGCACATGCTCATCCTCAAGTTCACCGATCCCTGCGGCGAGTCGCGCTACATGGCGGCGGCCTTCCCGAGCGCGTGTGGCAAGACCAATCTGGCCATGGTGGTGCCCACCATCGCGGGCTGGAAGGCCGAGACCATCGGCGACGACATCTGCTGGATGAAGTTCGGTCCCGACGGGCACCTGCGCGCCATCAATCCCGAATTCGGCATGTTCGGCGTCGCCCCGGGCACCGGGGCCCACACAAACCCCAACGCCGTCGCCGCGCTCAGCCACGACACGATCTTCACCAACGTCGCCGCCACCGACGAGGGCGACGTCTGGTGGGAGGGCCTCACCGAAGAACCTCCCGCACATCTCCTCGACTGGCGCGGCCAGGACTGGACATCGGGGTCCGCAACGCCCGCGGCGCATCCCAACAGCCGCTTCACCGCCGCGCTCTCCCAGGTGCCCTCGATCGCCCCCGAATGGGAGGATCCCGAGGGGGTGCCGATCTCGGCCATCCTCTTTGGCGGTCGCCGAGCTTCGGTGGTGCCGCTGGTCACCGAGGCTTTCGACTGGGCGCATGGGGTGTTCTTGGGCTCGATGATGGCGTCGGAGACCACCGCCGCGGCGGCGGGAGCGGTCGGTACCTTGCGGCGCGACCCCTTCGCCATGCTGCCCTTCTGCGGCTATCACATGGGCGACTACTTCGCCCACTGGCTCGAGGTCGGAGCGGCGGCCACCGATCAGTCGCTGCTGCCCAAGATCTTCTACGTCAACTGGTTCCGCCGTGGCGCTGACAACACGTTCCTCTGGCCCGGCTACGGCGAGAACTCCCGAGTGCTGGCCTGGGTCTTCGAGCGCTGCGCCGGAGGGGGCGGCGCCATCGAGACCGCCATCGGACTCGTGCCCGAGCACAGTGCCCTCGACACGGAGGGACTGGACCTCGCCCCCTCGCAGCTCGACGAACTGCTGGCCGTGGAGCTCGACGCCTGGCGCAACGAAGTCGGGCTCATCGACGAGCACTACGCCCGCTTCGGCGACCGGCTGCCTGACGCGCTGCGCGACCAGCTCCACGCGCTCGACGAGCGGCTGGTGCTTGCGCTCGACAAGCGACTGGCCGCAGAGACCCTGGTGCTCTGACGCCCGGGTGGGAAAGGGAACGCTTCGAGAGATCGCACGACGGCTGGGTCAGCGCCCCGCCGACCTCGGCGCGCCTTCAGCCACCAACGATGGCGAAGCCCCCGAGGCCGCCAGACGCACGCGGGGCTCGCTCCAGCTCCGCCAGGTCGACGCCGGATCGTGCAACGGCTGCGAGCTCGAGATCGCCTCATGCTTCTCGCCGACCTACGACGCCGAGCGCTTCGGCATCCGCCTCGAGGCTTCTCCGCGCCACGCCGACGGGCTGCTCGTGACGGGGCCGGTCACCCACAACATGGCCGACCCGTTGCGCAAGACCTGCGAGGCAGTGCCCGAACCCAAGTTGGTGGTAGCGGTCGGAGACTGCGCTCGGGATTGCGGCGTCTTTCGCGGCGCCTACGGAGTGGCCGGTGCGGTGTCCGACCTCGTGCCGGTCGACGTCGAGATCCCCGGCTGTCCACCTGACCCTGAGTCCATCATCGCCGCTTTGCGGAGTCTGTCGGGGAGGTGAGGGCCGACCTCTTGGTGGCCACGGCCCTGCTCGGCCTGGCCGCCTCGCTGGTTGGTGCCAGCGCGCCGCCACGAGCTCGCGTCCGGCTTTCGGTCGTGCTCACCGTGACCGCCTGCGTGTGTGGGTTCGCGCTGGCCGCCGACGTGCTCGCCACCGGCGACGCGGCGGCGGTGCACACCAGCGCGCTGCTCCCGCTGCTGGGGTTCTCGCTTCGCCTCGATCGGCTCGGTGCCCTGTTCGTCGCCATCTCGGCCGGAATCGGGCTGTGTGCCATGGTCTTTCGCCTCGGCTACAACGGCCACGGACTCTCCAGCCGCACCGCGTCGTGCGTGTTGCCTCTCTTCGTCACGACCCTGCTCCTCGTGCCTGCCGCTTCATCCGTCGGCACCTTCATGTTCCTCTGGGAGCTGATGGCGGTGACGTCGCTGTTGCTGGTCCTCGCCGGTCACCGCGTCCGCGACGAAGTACTGCGAGCGGGTCAGTGGTACGCGGTGATGACTCAGTTCGGGGCCGCGGTGTTGCTCCTGGCGTTGGTGCTCCTGGCCGATCGTGCTGGGAGCCAGTCCTTCGCCGTGATCGCCGCCCACGGTCCGCACCTCGTTCCGTGGGTGCGCTCGACGGCCTTCGTGCTGGCGGTCGTCGGGTTCGGCTCGAAGGCAGGTGCCGTGCCGCTGCACGTGTGGCTGCCGCGCGCCCATCCCGAGGCGCCCGGCCCGGTCTCGGCCCTCATGTCCGCCGCCATGGTCAACCTCGGCATCTACGGCATTATCCGGGTCGGGGACACCCTGCTCGGCGGCGGGCCGGCGTGGTGGTGGCTCCTAGTCATGGCCCTCGGGGGATTGTCCGCGCTCTTCGGTGCCCTGCACTCGTCGACCAGCACCGACCTCAAACGCCTGCTGGCGTACTCGACGACCGACAACGTCGGCCTCATGTTGCTGGGGCTGGGAGCCTCGGGCCTCTTCGCCGCCACCGGGCACCGCTCGCTGGCCGTCGCCGCCCTCGTCGCCGCCCTCTTGCACGTGGTGTTCCACGCCGTCTTCAAGGGCTCGCTGTTCCTCTCGGCTAGCTCGCTCCAGCAGGCGACGGGGCTGCGCGACCTTGACCGACTCGGTGGCCTGGTGAAGCGTTTGCCGCGCAGCGCCCCCGTGTTCATCGTGGCTGGCCTCGCCATCTGCGCCCTGCCGCCGCTGTGCGGCTTCGTCAGCGAATGGCTGCTCCTCCAGAGCTTGCTCCACGGGCTGCCCTCGGGGGACACCGCCATCGAGATTGCCATGCCGCTCGGGGTCGGCGTGTTGGCGCTGACCGGTGGGTTGACCGCGGCCACCTTCGTCAAGGCCATCGGGGTCGGGCTCCTCGGCCGGGCCCGCAGCGACGACGCCGCTTCCGCGAGCGAGGTCCCGGCCACCATGTGGGGCAGCGCCGGGCTGCTGGCGTTGCTGTGCGTGGTCTTCGGCGTCGCACCGTTTCTCGTGCTCCCCGCCGTCGTCGACGCGGCGCGGAGCGGCCTCGGCTACGGCGCCGCGCACCCGCTTGCCCAGGGGTGGAGCGTCGGGCTTACCGGCGCGCGGGGGATGCTGGCTCCGGGTCTGTTGGCGCTCGGGCTAGCCGTCGCGGTGTCGCTCACTGCCATCGTCCGCCAGCTCGCCCAGCGTGGCGCGGTGCGCCGGACCGAGGCGTGGGGGTGCGGGCGGGAGGTCCAGACCGCCCGCATGCAGTACACGGCGACATCGTTCGCCGAACCGTTGACCCGAGTGTTCGACGACGTGCTCGGCCCGACCCACGACCTCGACGTCAGCCACAGCGCCGAGTCGCGCTACTACGTCGAGTCGGCGGCGTTCCACACCACGACCCACGACGCCTTCGAGCGCCACGGCTACCGCCCGCTCTCGGCGGCGCTCGCGTGGTGGGGTCGTCAGGCGCGCCGTGTCCCCAACGGCAGCGTGCACCGCTACCTGGCCTTCGGCCTCGCCGCCTTGGTGGTTGTGCTGGTGGTCGTCGGATGAGTGCGCACTGGCCGCTGCCCTCCGTCGTCGCGGTGGCCGCGCTCCAGGTCGTCGGCGTCGTCGTGGGCGGCCCCCTGCTCGTGGGCCTCATGCGCAAGGTCCGCTGCCGCCTCGAAGGGCGGGCCGGCCCGCCCATCCGTCAGCCCCTCCTCGACCTGCGCAAGCTGATGCGCAAGGAGCGCACGGGTCCGGAGGGGGCCAGCTGGGTGTTCTCGGCCGCCCCCCCGTGCTCGTGGGATCGGTCGCGGTGGCGGCGCTCATCACGCCGCTGCTCGGCACCGCCCCCGCGTTCGGATGGTCGGCCGACCTGTTCGCGGTGGTCTTCTTGCTGCTGTTGGGCTCGGTAGCCCTCGCCCTCGGCGCCCTCGATACCGGGACGGCGTTCGGTGGCATGGGAGCGAGCCGGGCCATGACCATCGGGGCGCTCAGCGAACCTGCCCTCTTGGTGGCCGTCCTCGCGCTGTCGATCCCGGCCCACTCGTCGAATCTGCCCGCCATCGTCACCCGTTCCCTGGCCCATCCGGCCTGGCTGGCCAGTCCCCAGCGCCTCTTGGCCGTCGTCGCCCTGGTGATCGTGATCGTGGCCGAATGCGGGCGCCTGCCGGTCGACAACCCGAGCACGCACCTCGAGCTGACCATGATCCACGAGGCCATGGTCCTCGAATACGCCGGTCCCGACCTCGCCCTGGTCAAGCTGGCTGAGGCCATGCGTCTGGGGTTCTTGGTGGCGCTGCTCGCCGTCCTCTTCGTCCCCTGGGGGATCGCCACGGCCCCTGGCCCAGGGCACCTTGCCCTCGGGTTGGTGGCGATCGGCGCCAAGGTCGCCGCGCTCGGCGTGGCGCTAGCCGCGGCCGAGGTGCTCGTGGCCAAGCTTCGACTCTTCCGGGTGCCCGAGCTGATGGCCGGCGCCTTCGTCCTCTCGGTGCTGGCGGTGATCTCGGTGGCGATCGCGTGAGCACCCAGACCTTTGACTCCACGCTCACCTTCTTCGTGGGGGCGGTGCTCGTCTGCGCCGTGGCTGTGCTCTGGCTCAGCGCGGTCCGTCCGGTGGTGCGGGCGCTGGCCGTCCAGGGCCTCGCCCTCGGGGCGGTGGCCGCCACCCTGGGCCTCCACGTCCACGACGCCGGTCTCGTTGCCACGGCCGCGGTCGTGGTCGCGGTCAAGGCGGTGCTCATCCCGGCGCTGCTGCGGCGTATCGGGTCGGGTGACGCGACCGAACGCGAGCGACGCCCGTTGGTCAACGTCCCCGCTTCGCTCGTCGTCTCCGCCGCCTTGATCCTCCTTGCCTTCGCCTCCACTCGCGTGCTCACCCACCTGGTCGGAGGCATGCCAGGTTCGCTGGTCCCGGTGGGCTTTGCCACCTTGCTCATCGGGTTCTTCGTGCTGGTGGCGCGCCGCCGGCCGATCTTTCAGATCGTGGGCCTCCTCCTCGTCGACAACGGCATCGTCCTCGTCGCCTTCCTTGTCACCGCGGGGGTGCCGTTTTTGATCGAGCTCGGCGTCACCCTCGACGTGCTTTTGGGCGTCGTGGTCCTGATGGTGCTGGCCCAGCGTCTGCACCATGAGTTCGGCGAGATCGACCTCGACGAGCTGCAGGAGCTCCACGACTGATGCTGATCCTCATCCTCGTATTACCCGCCGTGGGCGCCCTCGTGTGTGCGGCCGCCCGCTGGCGGCCCTGGGCGGCCTGGACTGCCGTCGGCACTAACGCGGCCATGCTCGCCCTGGCGATCGCGCTTTCGGTCCGGGTCGTCCGCCACGGCGCGCTCGGGGGGCTCTTCGGGGTGCTGCGCGCCGATGCCCTGAGCGCCTTCATGGTGGTGGTCATCGGGGCCATCGCCGTGTTGGCCTCCTGGCTCGGCGTCCGCACCATCGCGGGCGAGCTGGAGACGGGTCGCAGCACCGAGCGGCGAGCCACGCTCTATGTCGTCTTGGTCCAGGTCTTCGTCACCATGATGGTGCTCGCCGTCTTGGCCGCGAACCTCGGGGTGCTCTGGGTCGCTGTCGAGGCGACCACCGTGGCGACGACCTTCCTGGTGGGCCACCGCCGTACCAAGGGCTCGCTCGAAGCCTCGTGGAAGTACATCGTCATCTGCTCGGTGGGGATCGCGCTCGCCTTCTTGGGGACTGTGCTCGTCTACCTCGCCGCCATCCACGCCGGGGGCCATTCGGCTCACGCTCTCGACTGGACCTCCCTCATGGCGAAGGCCCGCCACCTCGATCCCTCGGTCATGCGCCTCGCCTTCGCGCTCGTCGTCCTCGGCTACGGCACCAAGGTGGGTCTCGCCCCCATGCACAGCTGGTTGCCCGACGCCCACAGCCAGGCCCCGGCGCCGATCTCCGCGCTGATGTCTGGGGTCCTCCTCACCGTCGCCTTCTACGCCATCTTGCGCTTCAAGGCCATCTGCGACCTGAGCGTCGGGCCCGAGTTCGCCCGCACGCTCCTCGTGATCGTGGCCTTGCTCTCGCTCGTCGTCGCGGCGTCGTTGCTGGTCACTCAACGCGACTACAAGCGGATGCTCGCGTACCACAGCATCGAGCACATGGGCCTCATTGCCCTGGGCGCGGCCGCCGGCATCCCACTCGCCATAGCGGCGGTCTTATTGCACATCCTGGGGCACGGTCTGGCCAAGAGCGTCCTGTTCCTCACCTCCGGCGAGATCATGGCGGCCGAGGGCACCAGCCAGATCGACGGGGTGCGGTCCTTGCTGGCCCGGCGGCCCGCCCTCGGGGGCGTCTTCGGCGTCGGACTCTTGGCCCTCTTGGGTTTCCCGCCCTTTAGCCTCTTCGCCAGCGAGCTCGGGATGTTCCGCGCCGAGTTCCAGGTCGGCTTGGGCTGGGCCGCCGCCGTCGCCATGGTGGCCATGGTGTTGATCTTCATCGCGGTGGCGAACCATGCCCGCCACATGCTGCTCGGCCCCGGGGACGCTCCGGGAGCCCAAACCACGCCGCGCCTCGCGCTCGCGCCGCTCGTCGGGGGGCTCGCGGTGTGCGCCGCCATCGGCGTCTTCGCCTGGCCGCTTACCAGCCTGCTCGAGTCAGCAGCCCGCGCGGTGGCGTTGTGAACCTGACCACGTCCACAGCCGGCGATCGTGTGCCAGGAGGTCGCCACAGCTCTGCGCGCCGCGTGCAATCGAGCGATCTCTTCTCCGTCGCCCAAGCACTCTTCGCGGATGGGATGCGACTCGCCCTCGTCTCGGGTCACGACGACGGAGTCGAGATGCGCGCCGTTTACCTCTTCACCTCGGGTCCGCCGGACCGCCGCGTCGAGCTCCACGTGGCACTGGAGCGGGCCCGGCCCGAGGTACCCACCTTGGCCGCGCTGTCCTTTCCGGCCAGCCGCTTTGAGCGCGAGCTCCAAGACCTCTTCGGCGTCGTCCCGGTGGGTCACCCCCAACCGCGCCGCCTGGTCCTGCACCAGCACTGGCCTGAGGGCTGGCATCCGATGCGCTACGACGCCCGATCCACGCCACCGCTCGCCGCAGACGGGCGGTCGTTTCCCTTCGTCCCCGTCGAGGGCGCCGGCGTATACGAGGTCCCCGTTGGCCCCGTCCACGCCGGCCTCATCGAACCGGGCCATTTCCGCTTCTGGGTGGTGGGGGAGACCATCCTGCGTATGAAGGCCCGCCTCTGGTTCGTCCACAAAGGCATCGAACGCCACTTCGAAGGCCAAGACGCAGGCCAAGCCCTGGCGCTGGCCGAGCGGATTTCAGGCGACACCGCTGTCGGCCACGCCCTCGCCTACTGCCAGGCCATCGAGGACGCCTGGCAGCTCACGGTCACCCAGACCGCCGGCATGCTTCGCGCCGCGCTGCTCGAGCTCGAGCGCCTCTACAACCATGTGGCCGACATCGGCGCGCTGTGCAACGACGTTGGATTCGGCCTGGCCCAAGCTTGGGCGCTCGATCTCCGCGAATCCCTCCTGCGGCTAAACCGCGACACCACCGGGCATCGTCTGCTACGCGACGGCGTGATCCTGGGCGGCGCCCGCGTCCGCTCGCTTCCCACGCCGGGCCAGCTGGCCGAGGTGCGCGATCGCTTCGAGCAACTCGTCGGCCTGGCGACCTCGAGCGCGCTCGTCATGGACCGCTTCGACGGCGCGGCGGTCCTCGACCGTGCGCACGCGGTCGAGCTCGGCGTCGTGGGACCCGTCGGCCGAGCCTCGGGCCTCGACTTCGACACCCGCATCGCCCACCCCGCTGCCCCTCCTGTCGAAGGGTTCTCGCCCGCGGTCCAGACCGGCGGCGACGTCCTGGCTCGTTTTCGCGTCCGGGCGGACGAGGTGCGGGCGTCGCTGGACTTGCTGGCGCACTACGTCGAAGCGGCCGGCGCTCTCGACGACGTTGCATCCTCGGATAGTCCACCAGGTGTGCGCGCCAGCAGCGGTGTCGGCATCGCCGAGGGGTGGCGCGGTGCCATCGTGCACCGCGTCGAGGTGGACGGCGCGGGACGCCTGACCCGTGTCAAGGTGGTCGACCCATCGTTCTTCAACTGGCCTGCGCTCCCGGTCTCGCTGGCGAACACGATCGTGCCGGACTTCCCGCTGGCCAACAAGAGCTTCAACCTCTCCTACGCCGGGAACGACCTGTGAGGTTCCCAGCGAGTCATGGAATTGGGAATTTGATCAATTCGTTAGACTTTCAAGTATTCACCTGCACCGGGTGCGCCCTTGCGCCCAGACCGAGGGGTGAGCGCGGAGGGAGGGACATGCCATGCCAACGGCCGGGAACGATTCGCTCGTGACGGCGCCTATTTACCTGGTGAAGGCCGAGTTCTTTCGCACGCTTGGGCACCCTGCACGGATTCGGGTCCTCGAGCTTCTCAAGGGAGGAGAGCGACCGGTCAGCGAGCTGATCCCCGAGGTGGGGATCGAGGCCTCACATCTCTCCCAACAGCTCGGCGTGATGCGAAGGGCCGGCATCATCCAGTCACGCAAGGTGGGAGCCAACGTGTACTACTCGGTGGGTGATCCCAAACTCTTCGAGCTGCTCGATGTCGCCAAGCGCATCATCACGTCGTCGCTGGCCGAGTCTCAGCTCCTCTTAGAACAGATGGAAGCAACCGACGAGTCAGGATCGCAACGACCGCGCACAACGCCCAAACGAGTGGCGCGGCGGGCGGGCGGTTCACGGTGAGTGATGGCGCCGGAGCGGTTCGGTGATCGCCAAAGCAAACGCGCCGACACCAGATGTTCCGGTGAGACGGCCGACGCGTGCCTCGTTCAGACGGAATTCGCCGAGTGCAGAGCGACAGAGACGTGTCGAGCAATGAAGCAACGTTGAGAGGAGCAGGGATGTCCAACCCGGTGATCGTGGAGGCAGTACGCACTCCGATTGGCAAGCGCAACGGATGGCTGTCGGGACTCTCGGCCCCCGAGCTACTCGGTGCCGCCCAGGTCGAAGTGGTCAAACGAGCCGGCATCGACCCTTCGATCGTCGAACAGGTCGTTGGCGGGTGCGTGACCCAGGCGGGCGAGCAGGGATTCAACGTCACCCGGATGGCCTGGCTCCACGAGGGCCTCCCCTACGAGGTTGCCGCCACAACGGTGGACTGCCAGTGCGGCTCGTCCCAGCAAGCCAACCACTTCATGAACAACCTCATCGGGGTCGGTGCCATCGAGGTCGGCATCGCCTGCGGTGTCGAAGCGATGAGCCGAGTCCCTCTGGGCGCCAACGTCGGGCGCGGCATCGGCCATGCCATCCCAGACGATTTGCCTTGGGACCTTCCCGACCAGTTCCACGCAGCAGAACGGATCGCCGACAAGTATGGGATCACTCGAACCGATGTCGATTGGCTCGGCCTCTCGTCGCAGGAGAAGGCCGCCGCGGCTGTCGCGGAGCGTCGCTTCGAACGCGAGATCGTCTCGGTCGAGGCACCGATCGTCGGCGAAGAGGGACCGCGGGGAGACCACAGCGGCGAGCGCGTTGTGGTTGCCAAAGATCAGGGTCCACGCGAAACGACTGCCGAGGGTTTGGCTGGGCTGAAGCCGGTGCTCGCCGAGGGCATGCACACGGCCGGGAACTCCTCGCAGATCTCCGACGGTGCGGCCGCAGTGCTGTGGATGTCCGAGGATCGGGCCCGCTCCGAAGGCCTCAAGCCGAGGGCGAGGATCGTCGCGCAGGTGCTCGTGGGTTCTGACCCCTACTACCACCTCGATGGTCCGATCGCCGCAACCTCGAAGGTCCTCGACAAGGCCGAAATGGCCATGGGGGACATTGACCTCTTCGAGGTGAACGAAGCTTTTGCGTCGGTGGTCATGAGCTGGGCCAAGGTCCACGATGCAGATCTCGACAAGGTGAACGTGAACGGCGGAGCGATCGCCCTCGGGCATCCCGTGGGCGCAACTGGGAGCCGTCTGATCACGACCGCCCTGCACGAGCTGGAGCGGCGAGACGAATCGGTAGCCCTCATCTCGATGTGTTGCGGCGGCGCACTGGCCACCGGCACGATCATCGAGCGCATCCGATAAGTACCCGCCGACGCGCCCCGAGAGGTCGGGCTGCCCACCGGCCCTCCGATGCCGTGAGCCAAGCACCGCCTTCAGGTGGGATCCGCGATAGTTCGATGCGCATAGTCGTACGGGTGTCGCCGGGAGCGCGTGCGACCAAGGTCGGAGGCAGATATGGCGATTCGGAACCACCTGTCCTTATCGTTCGAGTCACTGCCCCGGCCATTGATGGCAAGGCGAACGCCGCAGTAATCAGAGCACTGGCTGAGGCACTAGGCGTGTCGCAGAGCCTCGTGCGGATCGTGACTGGCTACCGCGTTCGCACCAAGGTGGTTTAGGTGGATTCAGCCGACCCCAATATCATCACGGCCCTGTGCGTGGCTAATGGCATGAGTCCTTCAGCGCAGACGGACTCTCTCCCGCCCACCGAGGTGGGGCCATTCCCTCCCGGGAGGTCATGCCGCCGAGCAGTGGCGAGAAAGTCCGTCCCTACAAAATCCCTACTTCGGTCCAGCTCCATGTTGGTGCCTCAAACCAGGTCATCGGGCTGACATCCACAAACATCCAGTTAAAGCCCGAATTGAGGTGACTAAAGATCACTGCTTCGCGAGAGATGGACGGCTCGGATGGGGCTCATAACCCGAAGGTCGGAGGTTCAAATCCTCCCCCCGCCACCAACCAAGCTCAGACCCATATCAGCGCATGAAGGGCCTGGCCACGGCAGATGAACATACGCGTTTCGTGTGTTTGGCCATCCCTCGGTGCAAACGATGCACGTCGGTTGTGCCAGGTTCGTCCCGACATCGACTCCGGTCACGTTGCATAGTTGAGGAATGGTGGACAGCCGCAAAGCCACACCTGCTCCGGCGGGGTCTGCACGTGACCCCGCGTTCCTTCGTGCCGCTCGACCAATCTTGGAACGCTACGCGTCGTACTTCCGGCCAGAGGTGAGGGGGTTTGAGCGCTTACCCCAACGCGGACCCTTCCTGGTGGTTGGGAACCATTCCGGTGGCCAGACACCGCCCGATCTACCAGTCCTGCTGACCGCGTGGTGGCGTGAGCGAGGCGAAGAGGAGCCTGTCTACGCACTCTTCCACTCGTTCTTCCTGGGGCTTCCAGGAGTGGGTCCCGTCATGAAGCGAGCTGGAGCGGTCGAAGCCGGGCCAACCGAAGCGGAGGCGATTCTTCGCAGCGGAGGGATCCTGATCGACTACCCGGGTGGTGACTCAGAGGTTTTCCGACCCTGGTGGGAGAGGAACCGCATCGAGTTCGGAGGTCGCGTCGGCGTCGTTCGTCTCGCATTGCGAACAGGGGTTCCCGTGGTCCCTGCCGTCTCGGTCGGCGCTCACGAGACGCTGATCGTCCTCAGCCGAGGAGAGCATGTCGCAAAGTGGCTTGGGCTCGACCGCATGTTCCGCATCAAAGTGATGCCCCTGGTGCTGGGACCCCCCTTTGGGGTCGTTCCAGGGGGCATTCCCACGTGGCCTCTTCCTGCCAAGATCACCGTGGAGCTGGGCCCTTCGATTGACTGGCCGTCTCGGTACCCGCCTGAGGCGGCTGAGGACGAACTGATCGTTCACGATTGCTACCAGGAACTCACGGAGACGATGCAGACGACACTCGATCGATTGGTAGCTGACCGCCGCTTTCCGATTCTCGGTTAGGCGAGTTCCTCAAACCTCGTTCTGGTTTCGTAACGCCGCTTCGGCGACCGCTCGGGCCCAGGGGTAATCCGGTTTTCCGCTGGGTGAACGAACGAAATCATCGACGACGATGACCTCTCGGGGCACCTTGAAGCCACTCAGCCTCGCATGGACGTGCTGGCGGACGGCCTCCGGATCGATCTCGTGCCCGGTTCGGGGCAGTACCAGGGCGACTACACGCTCACCGAAGCGAGGGTCGGGCGTGCCGACAACGATGGCGTCGCGGACTGCGGGGTCGTCCTTCAGCGCGGCCTCAACCTCATCGGGGAAGACCTTCTCACCTCCAGTGTTGATGCATAGTGAACCGCGCCCGAGGACGACGATGCTCCCGTCGGCATTCACCGTCGCCAGGTCACCGGGGAGCGCCCAGCGCTGGCCCCGTGCCTCCACAAAGGTGGCCGCGGACGCGGGCGGATCGCCTAGATAGCCGATCGGGACGTGGCCGCCCCTGGCGAGGTTTCCGATCAGCCCGGAACCGGGTGGGACAGGTTGGAGATCGGCATCGAGCACGTTGGTGCGCTCGTCGACGCGCAGGCGTGGCGGCCCGAACGGGTCCTCGGGAGGCGTCTCGCCACCGACCTGGCCGGTTTCCGACGACCCGAACCGGTCGGCGACGATCCGCCCGGGGAGGAGCTCGGCGAGAAGTGCCTTGGTGGACGGCGAGAGCAACGCTCCCCCGGATCCCACGGCCATCAGCGATGACAGGTCGTAGCGACCGGGGTGCGCGGCCAGCACGTCGAGCAACGGCCGGACCATGGCATCGCCAACCACGGCGATCGCGTTGACCCGCTCCACCTCAACCAAACGCCAGACCTCGCTGGCGTCGAAGATCCCCCCTCCGGTCGTCACTACTGTCCCGCCACCGAACAGCGTGGAGAACGCCAACCAGTGCCCGGCCGCGTGCATGAACGGAGGAATGGCGAGCGCGATGATGCCCGGATGCAGGAGCCGCGCCGCAAGCTCGCCTGGAGCGGCGATGTGGTTGCCCAAGGACAGTGGGTCCCCGCCACCCATGGCCGCGAAGAAGATGTCGTCGTGTCGCCAGAGCACGCCCTTGGGCATGCCCGTCGTGCCGCCCGTGTAGACGCAGTAGAGGTCGTCGCTGCGGCGCGGCAGGAAGTCGCGGGTGTCGGGCGCCGATGCGAGAGCACTCTCGTAGTCCTCACTAACGGTCGAGCGATCGCCTACCGGCTCACAGACCTCCAGCATGGCCCTGGTCTCAGGCATGGCGCGGAGGGCACCCCTCACCGCCGGGGCGAATCGGTCATGAAAGATGAGGCCCACCAGCGCGGCGTTCCCGTACAGGTACTCCAACTCGCCCGTCAGGTAGCGGTAGTTGATGTTGACCGGCACAGCACGAATTTTGAAGCAGGCCAGCATGCTCTCGATGTATTCGGTGCCGTTGACCAGCTGCAGCCCCACCATGTCACGGGGTCCGACGCCGACACCCTCCAGGTGGTGGGCGAGGCGGTTGGCCCGCCGGTCCAGTTCAGAGTAAGTGAGCCTCCGGGAGCCCGACACCATCGCCGTCTGATCGCCGACGTGGTCGACCACACTCTCGAAAAGATCGGCAAGGTTGAACTCCACAGCGCCCTCGGTCCCGACTTGGGCCTTCAGCCTCTGACGTCGATCAGAATGCCAGACGTACTATCACAGTTGACCGTGCCCCTTCGTTTGAGGCTAGGCGCCACGTCACGGAAGGAGGCCGGATGGGGGAGACTGCGCAGTGTCCCGCCGCCGACTTGATTGACTCGCCGAATGGAGTCCCGGCAGAGAGCATGTCCGAACTTATGGAGAGGGGTGTCTCGGTACCGGGTATCGACCGGATCGCCGGCGCCTTCCGAGCCGTTGCCGGATTCTTGAACCGGCGAGCGCTCGCCCGGGCGACCCGCGCCCTGCCCCGGACGCTGCACTACATCGGTTCGGCCTTGAGGAGTGGGGAAGTGAGCGACTCGGTGCCGGCACCGCACCTATCGCTGGGTCTTGCGGCTCAGGTGGCGATGGACGAGGCGCTGCTAGCCATGGCAATGACGCCCCGCAGGTTCCCGCTGCCCGGGGATTACGCGAGGGTATCGAGCGAACTCGCCGAGGCCGAATCCCTGTACGCAGCGGAAGGTTGGATCGCAGAGCCCGACTCCTATCACCGCACCCCGCCGCCGCTCCTCGAATCCGACGTGACGTCGAGCCGGGGATGGGCCATGGGGCTGAGTTACGACCGGTGGGACTGGGACAGCGGGTTCACCCCCTATCCCGGCGAGCCCGGCGCCGACCGGTGGATGGCGTTCGAACCGAACCGGACAGCCTCGGCCGTCATCGCACGGCACCCCGACGGCCCCCGTCCCTGGGTGATCGCCGTACACGGCTTCTGCATGGGATTCCCGTTCATGGACTTTCAGGGGCTCCAGATGAACCGGCTCCACCACGAGCTGGGGATGAATGTGGCCCTCCCGGCGCTGCCGCTCCATGGGCCGCGCCGGGTCACTCTGGTGAGTGGGGAGCCGTTCCTCTCCTTCGAGCTGATGAACGCCGTGCACGGTCTGACTCAGGCCATTTGGGACATCCGGCGCCTTATCACCCTCATCCGTCAGCAAGGAGCCACTTCGATCAGCCTGTACGGCGTTTCTCTGGGCGCATACACCGCTTCGCTCCTTGCCGGTCTGGAGCAGGGCATCGACGGCGTGGTGGCGGGCATCCCGGTATCGGATTTTCCAGGCTTGTTCCACCGGCACAGTCCCCACGACATCCGGGCCCGATCGATCGAGCACAAGATCATGGGCGGCCCGGCCGAGAACGTCTACCGCGTGGTGTCGCCTCTGTCCTTCGAGGCCAAGGTGCCGAGGCGCGGCCGGTTCATCTTCGCCGGCTACGGCGACCGGCTGGCCCTTCCGGATCAGGCACAACGCCTCTGGGAGCACTGGGATCAGCCCCGCATCTCGTGGTATTCGGGGGGCCACGTGGGCTACTTGTGGTCCAAACAGGTGACCGACTTTCTCGTCAGCTCGCTGCGTCAGATCTCGACCGGGCGTTCCCCCAAGAGGAACCGAGGCTGACTCATGGAGACGATGAGCGGGCTGGACGCAAAATTCCTCTACTCGGAGACACCGACTGCCCACATGCACACGGTGAAGCTCGTCGTGGCCGACGTTTCTGCCATAAAGGACGGATTCTCCTACGACACCCTGATCGAGATCCTCGCCGACCAACTTGGCCGCCTCCCGCCGTTCCGCCGCCGGGTCGTGCCGGTCCCGTGGGGGTTGGGTCATCCCGTGTGGGTGGAGGACCCCGAGTTCGACTTGAAGCGTCACATCAGCCGCCGGGTACTCGCCGGCCCGGTGGGCGATCGCGAACTCGCCGCCGTGGTGGCTGATTTCGCAGGCACCCCACTGGCGCGCGCCCGGCCCCTGTGGGAGTTGTTGGTGATAGAGGGGCTCGTCGGCGGCCGCATCGCGGTCGTGGCGAAGATCCACCATGCGGTGGCCGACGGGTCCGCCGTGGTCGCCCTGCTCCAGAACGTGGTGCAAGGCGCCGTCGAGCCATTAGGGGAAGCCGATGCGGATTCGTGGCGTCCAGAGCCGCTCCCGACGAATCGCGAACTGCTGAAGATGGCGGCGCATGACCATGTCTCCCGGTGGAAAGGCCTCCCGCGCTTCGTGGTGCAATCGGCGCGACAGGGTCGAGCGTCAGAAGCGCGGCGTCGCAGCTTCGCGATCAGACCGCCTCTTCCTCTTCACCACGTACCCAAGACGTCATTCAACGTGTCGCTCACCTCCGAGCGCACGTTTGCAATGACCAAGCTCCCGCTCGAGGATCTCAAGTCCATTAGGCGCACAGCGGGCACGACCCTCAACGATGTCTACCTGTGCGTCTGCGCAGGGGCGCTGCGGCGCTACCTGTTAGACCGCGGTGAACTACCCACACGCCCCCTCGTCGCCAGCGTTCCGGTCTCGACCGACCCGAATGCGGCCCGCATGTCGGGCAACCGAGTGGACAACCTCTACGTGAGCATCGGAACCGACATCGCCGACCCTGTCCAGCGGCTCGAAAATATCCGGAGCATGACGGCGGCCTCCAAGGAAGTTCGCGACGTGCTCGGCCACGATCTTTTCGAGCAGCGGGCCGATTTTGTGCCGCCCCAGATCTATCATTCGGCCGTGCGGCTGTGGACCCGGTCCCACATTGCGGACCGGGTCCATCCTCCTCTCAACGTCGTGCTGTCCAACGTCGCCGGACCGCGGGAGCGGATGTTCTTCGGTCCCATCGAGCTCGAGGCTCTCTACTCGGTGGGTCCCATCCTCGAAGGAATCGGCCTGAACATCACCGCATGGAGCTACGAGCAAACGCTGGGTGTCTCCCTGCTCGGTTCTCCGGTCAGTGTTCCCGACCCCTGGCTGATCGCAGACGCACTCCATGTTGCACTCGAAGAGCTCGGGGATGCGATCGGCACTGAAACGATGGCGGACCACTGATCGAGCGATTGTGTCTTGTGCTGTCCCTCGGCGGGAAGGGCCAGGGCGTGAGAACTCCGCTCGGACGGGATCGCTTGGGGTGAGAGATGCCCCCAAGGTTCGTGGGAATCCCACAAATTTCCCACGAACGCGGCTGAGGGGTCAGGACGGCGTCTCCTGGTAATAGTGGGTGAAGGCTTCGATATCCCAGGTAGAGCCCTGAATCAGCGTAACTGGAACAAACTCGCCAAGACATCAAAGACGGCCGAAGTAGGTCTCATAACTCGAAGGTCACTCTTCCTGCGCCAGCCTCGACGCTCGGATTCATTAGCGCAGTCGCGATGCGGTAGAGGCCCGACCCACGTTCGCGCCTACCGATGGGTTCGAAGTATCTGCCGCCCGCATCAGCGGTGGAGAGATCCTCCACAAGGCGAAAGCCCCGCGAGCAGAGGTACTGTCCAACCTCGGAGGGGGAGATACCGAAGATCCAGGGCTCGCCACGCTTATCGACCTCCCGGAGCCACCTCCGCGCCTCAGGGAATTCGGCTCCTTGGCCGTCGATGACTTTCCTGTCAACGTAAGTGAAGACGAGCCAACTTCCTTCTCCAGCCGACTGACGAATCGCCGACAGCGTCGTGTCCACTGCCTTGGCCGACAAATATTGCGTCACGCCCTCCCAGAGGTAGAGCGTCGGTTTGTGGAACGAAAATCCGGCGTTGGCCAGCGCGTTGGCTAGATCCTCGGTCTCAAAGTCGAGCGGCACGAAGCTGACGTTCGAGGCCTCGATTCCCATCCGACGCAGCGCCACCCGTTTTGCCGATTGAGTCCGGGGATGATCGACCTCGAACACGTCGTGACGGAGGAGACGGGGGAGTCGGTAAGCCCTGGTGTCATAGCCCGCGCCGAGGATGACCACCTGGTCGACCTGTGGTGCCAAGCCCTCCGTCTGGTCGTCGATCACTTTGGTGCGGGCGACGGCCGAGGAGCGAGGGCCTGGTCCGCCTACGAAGTCGTACGCGGTTTCAATGATCCGTCGAAAGAGGCTGATGCGAGCGGCGGCCAGAGTGGCACGCCACGCAGGACTGAGGAACGCTCTGGCGAATGGATCCTCGAACAGGCGTTCCGGCGAAGGTCGCGCCGATTCAAGTCCCCGCTGGACCGCCATGAGTCCCGCGGTCCGACTCGCTGGTCTACGGCTCGACCCTTTCTTCGGGGTCCGTCTGGCTGAGCTTTGCCTGAACGCTTCCTCTTGGCGTTCAGCAGAGGGATCGGCGTGAAGGATCAGCCGCCAACCATCCTCGCTGAGTGCATAGTTCGAGACACTGCCTGAGGAGAACCAGGACCAGCTACGGGGTGCGACGAGCGTCGCAGCTGCCGCCATCGCCACCGGGATCATGGTCCGAAGGTCGTGGGGGATGGGTGTGAGTTCTTCAGAGGAACCGGCATAGTCGTGGGACTTCGCCGCGGCATGAATCAGCTCTGTCATGACAGCACGCCGACCTTTGCCGTGCTCGGCCGCGCCGAGGATGGCAAGCAGGAGCTGGTGCGTGTCGACTCCTGCACGTCCGTCGGGCTGGCCCGCTGGGTGTCCATCGGCAACCAGACGGAGCATCGGACCGACAAGATCCACCCCAGAGTGGTAGGCGTTCTGCGGTTCGACAAGGCGGGGATTCACATCGATGAGGACCGGCCCCGCCTGGCCCAGGATCACGTCGGCAGACAGGGCGCCATGCCACTCGAGATTGCCTCCGAGTACCTCGAAGGCGTGGCGCACATCAGGCAAGTAGATGCTCCGCTTGTGCGAGGCGCCTCCGCTCGCCCCCTCGCCGGTTCGCTCGTTCGCGTGGAACGCGACGAGCGATCCGTGGTCGAACACGGACTGGCACATAGCCAGCGGCCCGTCGATGGCCGCCTGAATCACCACAGTCCTTCCGCCGGCGGCTTCTCGGAGTTCGCGTGAGGTGCTGACCCGGCGGACACCTTCCGAGGCCGTTCCGATCGGCTCTTTGACGAAGGCGGGGAAATGGACCCATCCCTCGATGTCCAGGGACGTCTCGGGCTGGAGGATTCCAAGTCGATGCAAGGTGGCTGAGGCTGAGATCTTGTCCTGTACGGCTGCCAGCGCCGCGAAGGGTGGTACGACGGTGGCGACCCCCGTGGCGTCGAGCCAGCTTTTGGCCCACGAGAGGACTGCGACCTGCTCCTGGGTGGGGAACAGCACGTCGAAGTGACCCGCTTGGTAGACCTCGACGGCAACGCTCAACCATTCGAAGGGATCGGTCCCATACGCCGGGACCCGATGCAGGCGGGTGACGTGATGAGTAAAGCGACACAGACACAGAGGATCGGGCGCGAGGGCCTCGACGATGTGACCAGCGGACGAGAGGCGGGTGGCGCACTGGCGGGCTGTGAGTCCCGACCCGTCGCTAAGGAGGATGCGCATAAGTATATATCCTATACTTACTGTCGTGGGCAGGCCAGCGCGCATCGATAGGACACAAGTCCTGACCGAAGCACTCGCGCTCGCCGACGACCTTGGCCTCGAGGCACTCACCATGGCCGGGGTCGCCGAGCGCCTCGGCGTCACGCCCATGGCCCTCTACCGGCACGTCTCCAACAAGGCCGACCTGCTCGATGGACTTGTGGAGCTCTTGCTCACCGAGTTCCCCCCTCCGCCCACCGAGCTTTCGTGGCCGGAGCGCCTCTCGATGCTTGCCAAGAACATCCGGGCGTCGGCCCACCGGCACCCCAGCGTCTTCCCTCTCCTCCTGCAGCGGCCTGCGACGACGGCCGACGCTCGACGGACTCGAAGCGCGGTCTACGTGTCTCTGGGTGACGCCGGCGTGCCCGAGGATCGTATTGCCCAGGTCGAGCGGCTAATCAGCACCGCGGTGCTCGGCTTTGCCGTGAGCGAGGTAGGTGGACGGTTCCGCTCCCACTCGCGTCGTCAGCTGGATGACGATTTCGCAGCCTTGCAGGCTCTGCTCGCGGCGTTCATCCAAATAGAGATTGCCTCACCAATCCTGCAAAGAGGAGCTGGCACGAGCGGGAGCCGAGGTGCCAGATAAAGCCAGTGCCGATGTGGGTGGTTGCGTCCAATCGGCTTCCCTGTGAGCGCTGGACCATCCCACAAAATCCCACGGAATCCGAATTTGCATGCACGATTCCTGTTCCTGGTCAGAGCCTTGTTCGCAGCGTTACCCCAGGTAGAGTGCAAATCAGGGGGGTCTCAGTTGAATCCCGCGGACGCCGGTGGACGACCGAAGTAGGTCTCATAACCCGAAGGTCGGAGGTTCAAATCCTCCCCCCGCCTCAGAGGCGATAGGGAAAGTACCCCGGTCGCGTTCACGAAAGTCCCCTCGAGAGAGATCTCGGAGGGGATTTCGTGGTTCAGGGGCCTCGCGAACCATTCGGCGTGTCACGTGATGCGTAGACGCGGATGCCCGGGCGCGGCTCCTTCGGGAAGCGTCTTCGTCGGCTGGGCCGAGGGATGAGGGAAGGTCTTGGACTTGAGGTGCTCGCGGCGTCGGCGTTCGTCGTCCCGCGCGCGGCGGTCGGCGGACGTGTCGGCTGGACTCCCGCCGAGTGCTCGAATTCGAGCACCTCTGATGCGTCGGAGGCCAGGGGGACTAGAGAAACGTGTTTCTAGCCGAGTGCTGCTGATCCGACGACGGGTGCATTGAGGTGTGTCCCTCCCATCGAGCCGAGGAACGGCGCGGACGCGAAAGCGAAGACACCTCCGTCGGATGCAGCGAGGTAGTAACCCGAGTCGCTCACGTTCGATGACAGGGCGACGACCGGCGCATTAAGGCGGAACCCTCCTGTGGACCCGAAGAAGCGGGCGTCGAAGGCGAAAACCCCGCCGTCTCGGGCAACGAGCCAGTAACCCGAGGTGGAGTCGTCGAAGGACATGCCAACCACGGGCTGGTTGATCCTCTGCCCGCCCATCGATCCCTGGAAGCGGGCGTCGCCGAAGGCGAACACCCCACCGTCGGCCGCCACGAGGTAGTAGCCCTGATTGTCCGCGGTGACGGCGATGCCGACCACCGGTGCGTTGAGGCGAACGCCCTGCATCGAACCGCGGAACACTGCGGCCCCAAATGCGAACACACTGCCATTGGCTCCCACAAGGTAGTACCCATCTCCTTCCGGCGTGGCGGCCATGCCCACGATGGGCGCGCCCAGCGCCTGACCGGCCAGGGATCCGAAGAATGGCGTGCCAAAGGAGAACACCCCACCGTCGGACGCCACTAGCCAGTAACCACCCGTCGGGCCTGCAGCCATCCCAACGACGGGAGCAACAGGATGGAGACGCTCCGCCGATCCATGGAACGTCGCGGAGCCGAATGCAAAAACGCCTCCGTCGGCGGCATCGAGCCAATAGCCCGGTGCGTTGGTTTCGACCGTCACTTCAAGTGACTGCGTCACCTGTGCCGAGGCACCCAGTGAGTCGACAACCTCGAGCGAGAAGGTGAATGTTCCCGTCGCGGCGGGAGTCCCGCTGACCGTTCCGTCCGAAGAGAGCGACAGCCCGGGCGGCAGCGATCCAGACGTGATTGACCAGGTATAGGGCGGTGTGCCTCCAACCGCCTCCAAGGTGGCCACATAGGGAGTGTTCAGTTCGGCGGGTGGCAACTCGGTGGTCGTGATGCAAGGTGGTTGCGGCGGCACTCCTGGCGAGTCGGTCTTCCAGCCGCCGAAGGTGTTGCAGGTCACCGTCGCGGTTGACCCGGGGTCCAACTCAACTCCGAAGCCGTAGATGTCGGGCACGTCGGGGGTGGTCCGGCCGATCTGATTTCGGTCGACGATCACGCCGGTGCTGGGTTGTCCGGTGCTGCCGGGGGCCACGGCCACGCCGATGTCGGTTCCGTCGCCCGTGATCGTGTCGCCCGTCAAGGTGACGTTTGTCGCCCCAAACAGGAGCACAGCCACGTTTGCGCTCGCGACACCGCCGTAGCCGTTGCCGTAGATGGCGCTGCCCGAGGTCGTGCCCGTGGCACCGTCTAGGTACACCAGTCCGTTCTGGCCGGTGGTCCTCGGGGGCAGGGACGCGGGTGGTCCGATGACGCTACCCGAGACGTTCATGGTCATCCCCGACGCCTGGATCCCGTTCTTGTTGTAGTCGCTGACGGTGGTGCCGGTGATCGCGAGTGTCTGACCAGCAGTTCCGGTGGCCACGATCGCCCGTCCAACTTGACAATTGCTGTTCTCCGTTATCCCCGTGACATTGACGTTGGTCACTGAGCCGCCGGCACCGTTGAAGAAAATGCCGTTCAACGTCGTCCTCGAACAAACCCCTGGGGGCATTGTGAACCCTGTGCCCATAATCGTCAGGTCCTCGACGTTCATCGACGTACCAGCGTTCGACAACACTGAGCCGTCGAAAGATGCTGGGGTGACGTCGTGGGCGGTGATCGTGAATCCGGCGCCATTGAGGGTGAACCCGTCTGGAATCGTGAGCGGTACCGTCGTGTCGCAATCGGCGGTGAGGGTGAAGACGGAGCCGCTCAGGGTTCCACTACATGCGGTCTCCACGCTCGGGTCCGAAGATCCCGCGGCACTCACCGCACTGAGTACAACGAGTCCGCTGCTCAGCCCCAGAGCGGCGGCGACCGGCCCTAACGTGCGCCGAAAACGGCTCATGCCACGCCGAGCTTCCGACATCCTGCCCCCTCTCGGCTGCGCAGCGATGTCTCACAAACCGGTGATCGACCCTAGACCCCGAGTCTCGGAGGATCCAACAACACAGTCACAACGCCGTGATCCCGCTCAGGGGTTGCCGTCGCTCGAAGCACACCGAGGCACTTGGCGAATCCCTCGCCACAGGCGAAGGCTCCCACTCTCCATGGTCGACAGCCCTGACCTGGCGCTATATCCCGTATGAAAATCGGCCGATCCTCTATGGAACAGACCGACGCGGCCGCAGGTCACTCCGGGTCAGACCTTTCCCGAACACCCCACCAAGAACCTTCGCAGAAGTCACAGTGTCGTAGCGGGGATGGTCCGCCTCCGGTAAAGCGTCGCCTCCGGTAAAGCGTCGGTAGTACTAGGTAGTCAAATGTTGGGCACGCTTTCACGCTGCATGAGAAGCGGCCTGGGCCGCACCATGGGACTAACCGACCAGCTCGAACTCGACCGGGTCCAAACTTGAGCCCAGCCCAGCTTGCCTTGTGAACCGATCAGCCGGGCACCACAACCTTTGTTCCGTCGGAGAGCCCTGACAAGATTTGCGTGACCTCGGTTCCGACGGCTCCCACCCGCACGTCGTGGCGGACGCCCCGACCGTTGACGAGTTCGTCGACGAAGGTACCTGTCCCGCTCGTGTGCACCGCGTCAGAGGGAACGCTCAACACGTGCGTCTTCTGCACGAGCGTAATGTTCGCCTCGGCGGAGAGACCGGGATAGATGCCAGGCGGTTCCCCGCTGATCATGACCGTGACGGGCGCCGTTTCGGCACCGGACTGGTCCGTCGAGATGATCCCGATCGAACTCACCGTCCCCTCGACCGACGGGTGCTGGGGCAGCGCGAGTTGGACCGGGTCGCCAACATGGATGCTGGCGGCGCTTGCTCCGTCCACGTTGGTCTCGGCGACGAGGGAACCATGGCTGTCGATCACGATGGCTGCGCTCGGTGGCTTCGTCGCTGGTGTGAGCACCGAAGGGGCGGAACTGACCTCCATTCCTGGCTTGATCTGGACACTTTTGACCGTCCCCGAGATCGGTGCGGTCAGGCGATCCTCTTTGAGGCTGTCCTTTTGGGACTGAATCTGCGCTTCAACTTCGGTGACCCTTTGCGCATCGACCTGGGTGACTACGTCTACGTCGCGTTGTGATTGCGAAACTGCTGCTTGCGCGTTGGCGAGGGATGCGTTCGCAACCGAGAGCGCCTGCTCGGCTGTCGTGTACTTCGCGCTCGCTTGCGTCAACGACGACTGGTCGTTGAGCCCGGCGATCAAGAGAGTGCTCTGATCGTCCTGGACGGACTGTTGGTCATCTTCTACGGCGGATTGATCGCTGCTCAGGGTTCCCTCATCCGATGTGACCGTTGACTGCGCTTGTGTCACCGTGCTGGCCAAAGTTGTGCAGTCAGCGGTTGACCCCGATGGAGGTTTGGGACACCCTGCATCTGCAAATTGTTCTTCTGCCGTTTCAAGCGCAACCTGGTCCTGGCCCGTCGTTGCCTGGGCAGTGGTCAATGCACCGGTGTCAACCGCCGAGGTTTGTTCAGCCTTTGATACCGCTGTTTCGTACTGTTGAAGCGCCGCCTGGTCCTGTGCCTGCAGGGTTGCCAGGCCGGCCTGTTCCTGGGCGGCAGCCGTCTGGTCGGTGCTGACCTCTTGCTGGGTGGTCGCCAACTCCGCCTCGGCGGACTGCAGAGACTGGTCGGACTCGTCCGAGGCAAGCTGGGTCTCGTCTTGGTTGAGTGCGAGGGACTCCTCGTACAAGGTCGCATCGGCGCTGTTGGGATCCGTTGCGGCGAGCGTCTCGTCGGCGTAGACCGCATCGCCGGGCTGCACGTCGAGGGACTCGACGCTGCCGGAGAGGTCCGAGTTCACGTCGGCCTGGGATACATCGTCAACTGTGGCCGGCTCAGCAACTTTCTCTTTGACGGTCCCTGGCTTAGCGGTCGCAACTGTCAGCGGTGGGACCTCGCTCTGCTGCACGGCCCACAACCCGACAGCAGCACCGGCGCCCAGGACGGCGACGGCGAGGGCAACTCGGACGCCCCGATCGCTGCGTAGGCTGGCTAGAACCGTCATTGCCGCATTGGGGACTCGATCTCACTCCAAGTCCCCGGCTCAGGGACCCGCCAGAATCCGCGCCTTCTGGGCTTCGAACTCAGCGTCGCTGAGGATCCCTTGGGACTTGAGCTCTGCGAGGTCTTTGAGCTGAACTACCTGGTCTCTCTCCGGAGCCGCGGGCTGGGGCGGCGGCGCGTACTGAGATTGCTCTTGGGCGTACTGCTGGTTTTGCTGTTGGGCCCACCGATTTTGCTGGCGGCGCGAAACGCGGTTCGACACGGCAGTGGCCGTGCCGGCGATGGCGGCGGTGTGCGCGATACCTCGGAGCAGTGGCATGTCAGTCTCCTTTCAGCCTTCGGCCGCGTCGAGTGCGGCGGCAAGATCGTTTTGGGGGATATACCCGGCGGCAACGAGTTGGGCCTCACCGCGACGCAGCGCTTGGATGAACGGCGTCGCCCAGCGGTTCTCGAAGATCAAGATGGCGGCAGACGATCCGGGAGCGATCACCGGCGCCGCGTCAGCAAGGTCCTCTTTGCTCACCAAGCCCGAAGACACGCCCTCGAAGACAGCGAGGTCGATCGTCCCGTCATGGTCCAGATCCGCGAGGGCGATGATTCCCAACGAGCCGTCTTGGCCCTTGGCGACAAAGACCAAGTCCAGGATTCGGACGACGCCTTGATCGACGAGATCGACCAGGATGGGCAAGCCCTCTCCGGTCATCTTGCTTCCGGGGAACTCGACGACCAAGTAGCTGATCGGCCCCAGTGTGGTGCCCTCTTCTGCCATCTTCCACTCCCTTCGTTTTAGGCCGAAGCTAGAACTTTGGCCTTTTGCGCCTCGAACTCGGCGTCGGTGAGGACGCCTTCTGCCTTCAGGTCGGCAAGCGGGTAGTCATACGCGAACATAATCCTCCTTTGGCACCTGGTGATGCGCCCGATGCCTATGTTCCTTGCTCCGGACATGGACAACTAGGGACAGGTCCCGGATGTTGAGAACCTAGTTCCCCTTCACTTTTTGATCGCCCGGGATTAGCGTGGACTGGCTAGACAAAGGTGATTCGCCATGTTGAAGGCCGGGCATGTTGGAGCGGGGGGAACACAATGAATGATCGGGGACACGGATGGATCCTCTTTGCCGCGATCGTGCTGGGGGTCGCGGGCATCATGCGGATCTTCGATGCGATTTGGGCTTTCCGCTATCACGGGG
The DNA here is from genome assembly GCA_963744935.1 of uncultured Acidimicrobiaceae bacterium. Classification (GTDB taxonomy): domain Bacteria; phylum Actinomycetota; class Acidimicrobiia; order Acidimicrobiales; family RAAP-2; genus Bog-473. The sequence goes on along the minus strand of CAVUVM010000012.1, from coordinate 391,561 downwards.
CAGTGCCCCAAAAGCTCGAGGATGCCATTTTTGGCACCAGTCTCAAGACGTATGGCTGGGTCTACTTGATCGTCGGCATCATTTTGATCCTGTGCGGGCTCGCAGTGATGGGGCGCTCCCAGATCGGGCGCTGGGTGGGCATTGCGGCCGGCGCCATCGGTGCGATCAGCGCCATCTGGTGGATGCCCTACTACCCGATCTGGTCCTTGACCTACATTGCGCTCGGCGTCATCGTGATCTACGCACTCGCCGCCTATGGCGCTCCCGTCGAGACGACTCTCAGTCCACAAGAACTGAGCCGCATCTAACTTCTGTAAGCGCAGCTGACTCGGAACCTCACTCGATTGGAATAGGAGCACATGAATGCCCATCGATACCCTCTTTGTGTACTGCGGCGTCTACGGCGATGCGCAAGACGCCCTGGCGGACTACGAGCTCATCAAGGAGCTGCACACCGAGGCCAACCTGATCGACTCCTACGACGCGGCCGTCATCGAGCGCGACCACAAGGGCAAGGTCAAGATCGTGAAGAAGCACGAGACCCCCACCCGCGTCGGCGGTGTGCTCGGGGGCGGGGTCGGCCTGGCAACGGGTCTGGTGATTGTCCTGTTCCCGGCCGCCGCCATCGGCGGGGGTCTCCTGCTCGGCACGACCGGCGCGGGTGCGCTCCTGGGCTCAGTTGCCGGTCACGCTGCTGCGGGTATGAGCCGTGGCGACCTCAAAGACCTAGGCGAGTCCCTCGATGAAGGTGAAGCCGGCCTGGTCGTCGTGGCCGTTTCCGACATGGAGGCCAAGGTCCGCTCCGCCATGAAGCGGGCGCGCAAGGTCGAAGAGAAGCAGCTCAAGGCAGATCAGAAGGAGCTCGAAGCCGACGCCGAGGAGGCGCAGAAATCGTAGGTCCCCCCACACGTCCGATGGCCAGGCTCGAGTCATGACGCAGGTTGCCAGGGGTCGGAGCGCAGCTTTGGGAAACGCTGCAGTGCTCTGGTACGCGCTCGACGGCACCGAGGTGACGTCAACCGTTCACGGTGTGGATCGAGAAGCTCTCGGAGACAAAGTTCGTCTCGCTCGACGCCGAGCCCGAGCGACCCGGCCACGACATTCGATCCACGACTGAACGCTTTGGCGGTCCATGGATACGTCCGCCGGCCCTTGCGCTGAGAGCGTTTCGACACGGCAAGTCAGTCCGGATTTACGCACCCCAATTTCGCCCACACACATGCCTCGGTGCGAAGCCACCCCGCCCAACCGCCGGACTCATACCGGGCGATTGAGAATCGACTGGGAATGGACGGGGCGCATCCATGCCGGCCCGGACGGCTGGCACATCCGTTGTGTCCACCGGAATCTGCCCGAGCCGTCAAGGCCCGGCGCCCGACACGTCGGACGCCTCGGCTCCGCCGGCCTTGACGGCTCTTCCGGTCGATCGAAGGGGTCAACGTGCGCACACACCGTCCCGACGCCTTGACCAGGAGTGTGGACGTTGCTGTGCACGTCCACACTCATTGAGCGGCCGATTTGCGATTCACTGCGCGGCGCTAGTTGTTTCGTCGGGCCGGTCCGGCTTGACGAGGTCGAGCAAGGCGACCTTGGGCACGAGTAGACGCCGGCCGAGGCAGATGACGGGGAGCTCGCCACGCGCGACCGCCTCGTAGGCGAAGGCACGTGAGATGCCGAGAAGCGCGTCGGCCCGGTCAAGCCGTCCGAGGTCGAGCGCCATGTCGATGCCGTGATCTCGATGCTGTTCGTGTCATGAGCGTCGCCGGCCCGAGTCCCTCGTATGACGGCTATCTCCTAACCGGGGACGTCGGGAGGGCAACGGCGGAGCGTTCTCGCACCTGAGACGGCGGTGCGCCTCGGTCCCGCCACAGTCACGAGGCCGAGTCTGTGGCGTCGAGGTGCACGCCTGACCAGAAGGCTCGGTTGAGCAGCTCGTGTAGCTGCTCGAGATCCTCGGCACCGAGGTTGGAGAACTGCCTCCGGTGCAAGGCCTTGACCTCCTCGGTAACGCGCTTAAACACAACCCGGCCGTGTCCCGTCGGCCGGACGCGCACCACCCGGCGATCAGCAGGCGATCTCGTGCGCTCCAGCAGGCCGGCTGCCACGAGTCGGGTGACGAGCCGACTGACGTCCGACGCATGGGTCACGAGCCCATCGGAGATCGAACCCAGGGGGATCCCCTCCCCGTCTTCGTGGAGGCAGGCGACCCACATGACCGGGTACTGGGCCGCGGTCAGCCCGTGGGCCCGGCACACGTGCTCAAGCTCGCCAGCGAGGCGCTGGCTGAGCAACTCGACGAGAAGGTACGTCTCGCGCCCGACCCAGTCGCGCCGTGGCTCGCCCCCGCTCATGCCGCTCGCGCCAGCACCCGCGTGAGGGCGGCACGCAGCACCCTGACCGGATCCCCGACCGCACCCATGGAGCGGAAGGCGATACAGCGGTCGGGACGCACGAGGATGGCGCCCTCGGGGCCGAACTCGCGCACTCGCTCGAAGCGCAGACGGGGATCGCGCAGGTCGCCCGAGGCGTGGCCGATGCACCAGGCATCGATCTGCACCCCGAGCTCCGCGGCCACGACGCCCGCGGCGTCCCGCCAGGGCTCGCCGCGCTCCCCGGCGAGGAGGGCGAAGCGGTCGACTGACACGAGCTCGAGCGTGGAGAAGCGGCGGAAGTCGTCGTCCTCGACCCACGCGTGAGGCAGAGGACAGCCCGGGCGGGTCGAAGGGAAGAACATGCGGAAGTCACGTTCCGGTGGCTCGGGGCTCCCGTCGTCGACGACCGCTGTCGACCGGTGGTGGTAGCCGTACTCGACGTCGTGCTCGTGGAACTCCTGGGACTGAACCGCCATGAGGTCCCGCACGGTACGGCGATGTTCGGCGTCCTCGGGCGCGTTGCTCCACAGGCGGGCCAGGCATGCCCAGCGCTCCTCGGTGGTCGCGTTCACGTCGTCGACACCCATGGCCTGGGCCATCACGGCGTAGCCGAGTGCGTTCTCGAGGGAGCGCTGCACGTTGCGAGCGTCCACCGGCCGGCGCTCGGCCTCGTAGGTGTCCAGCAGATCCTCGTCAGCCATGCCTCTGAGCACGAGGGCGAGCTTCCAGCACAGGTTCTGGGCATCGTGGATGGCGCTGACCAGTCCGAGGCCACCCGTCGGCGGGTGGCGATGGGCGGCGTCGCCCACGACGAAGATGCGACCGGAACGGAAGCGGTCGGCAAGGACGCCGCTGATCGTCCAACGGGTAATGAGCTTGACGTCGAGCGGGTGTTCGCCGATCCCGAGCGCGTCGCGCACGTCCTCCAGGACAGCGGCGTCGTCGAAGGGCCGCTGGTCTTCGAGGTCGTAGGTGACGTGCACGACCCATTCCTCACTCCCGCCGCCCCAGCGCGTCGGCCCCATGGGAGCGAGCACGACCAGTTTGGCGTTGGCGGGGCAAAACACCCAGCGCAGCAGGACATCGGTTTCCTTGGCCCACTTGGAGAGGTCAGCAGCCAGGTGCACGGTCGCAGTGCGACCCACCTCGAGAAGCCCTTCAAGCTCGATCCCTGCCAGTCTTCCAACCGTGCGGCCACCGTCGCATCCAAGGACGTATCGGGCTTCGATCTCGTAGGTGCGCTTGTCCGCCAGGTCGGTGACCGAGGCGATGACGACACCGTCGACCTCCTCGAGCGCGGTGACCTCGTGGAAGAACCGGATGCGGCCCGGCGCGAGCTCCTCGGCCCGCGTTTTGATCAGCGGTTCGAGGCGGATCTGGGGCAGGTTGGTGGTGAGCTTGGGGCTGGCCGCGACCCAGTCGGGGTCCTCTCCTCCCGCACCCCAGGTCTCCTGTGTGAACAGGACGCGGCCGGCCTCGGGGTGACCCGCGAAGCCAGCGTAGAAGGACGTACGCCGCAGCTGTTCGGGCGGAGTGCCGGCGGCGTAGATGGCGTCGGCCACGCCGCAGTCGTCGAGAACTTCCATGGCGCGCTGCCCGAGGACGTGGGCCTTGGGCAGCACCGACGTTTCCGGCAGAGCGCTCACGAGTTGGTGATCGACCCCCATCTTTGAGAGGAGCATCGAGGCCGTGAGCCCCGCGCCACCACCTCCGACGATGAGCACGTCTGTTGTCAACCTCTGCTGATTCTTCTCCCGCGACACTGCGGTCCCTCCCACTCTGGTCGTCTCACCGCTCACACAGAAAAGCGAGGCAGGCTAGAAAGCATGTTATAACAATAATTGTTATAACATCGAAAAGTCATTGGGTGACGCCCTTGGGAAGAGCCTCAAAGCCGCTCACGCTCTCAAGCGATCCACCGGGGGAGTAGCCAAGCAGGATCGAAGCCGGGCCCGGCATGTCCCGTTGCTCGGCTCACAGCGGTGTCGCTCCCGGGCTCAGCCTGTGTCCCACGCTGCCAACCGAGGTACGACCGACCTTCAACCCGAGCGACGGTTGGTCGTTCGGAGCCCGGCGACCTTCGGGCCTCGAATCTGGGTTACCGGCTCACTGCGTGTTCGAGCTGCGCCTTGGTCATTTTGGATCGGCCGGTGATCCCCTTGCGTTTGGCTTCTTGATAGAGCTGGTCACGGGTCCGACCGCCCGCTCCACTGTGAGAACGGAGGCCACCTCGACGACTCGATGAGATGTCCTTCGTCGAACTCTTGCTTTTGGTTTTCGACTCCCCCTGGCGCGCTCGCTCCTTATTGACCGTCCGCGCTGCGATTTCTTCGGCCAGCTCCTCGGAATCGCCCCGCTGCTTCAGGCCGCCTTTGATGTGCTGGTACTGGCGCTCCCTTTTCGCGCTCCACGCCTGATGGGGCATCGCACTCCTCCCGGGGTCGTACCGGCGACTTCGTTCCCGTCGCCGACTGGTCAGTGGGATACCCGAAGGCCCTCGACCGAAAACGAGCCTCTGATTTCTTGATCGGAATGTCCAGATTCGTGTGTTGACGATTTTGCGATGTTGCAGGATTTTCCCCGCGGACGGCGCGGCATCAATGAAGCCACTCGGACCTCACCGCGCGTCCTCCCGTCTACGGTTCGCTCCGATCCTGTCTGCGATCGGGACTACGAACCACAGAGCCACGAAGCACCCTGTCACCACGGCGGCGAGGAGCGCCGTCGTCCAGTTCAAGCCGACGAAGAGCAGAACCATCCAGACGGCGACGCACACCGCGAGTGCGACCATGCCCAGCCCGACAATGGCCTGCGTATTGGCGTATCTCAGCAGCCGCCCCTTCTCGTGTCGACGGAATACCCAGCGGTGGTAGGCAACCGGACTCACGAGCAGCGCGATAGCCAGGGCTGCGCTGAGGAGGCTTACCCGGTAGAGGGCTCGTTCCAGCGCGTCGAGCTGCTTGAAGCGCATGGTGAACGGCAGGGAGAGCAGGAATCCGAACAGCACCTGCACACCGAGTCCCGCGACGCGTAGTTCCTGCAGCAGATCGCTCAGGTTGCGATTGTTGCGCTGCGCTTCCGATTCACTTGTGTCGCTTGCGCTGAGCTCGGACCCATTCCATGCTGCCTCGAATTCGTCCGTTTGATCCTCAGAGATCGGTGAGGACAGTATCCCCGGCTTACCCACGATCGAAGCATTGCTACAGCGAAGCCGATTCTCTCTGCGCGCGATCAGGTGACTCGATGTCGGGATGTGAACCCGTCACCGTCTGTCGCAGCATGTCCGAGCGCAGATGGGAAGGGGGGAAGGGACCGGACGAGAAGGGACGTGATCGAAATGGGAACACCACGGAAGAAACTCGAAACACGAGCAGGTGGGCCACCAGCCGAAGATGCTGCGAGCGGAACCCTGAAGGGCCGGGTGAGGCCGTCCTCGAGGACTCTGTGGACCGATTGCAGCACGGTGCGGGCAGGTCAGCGCAAGTGAAGCGTGAGCGTGGCCAATCTTCGATGGATAACCATTTGAAATCAGGGTATAGCTATTGCAATGGCACTCTCTCGTCGGTTAGCTCGTCCCCTGCTCGCGTCGATCTTTGTTGTAGGAGGATGGGACGCATTCTGGAATCCGGCGGGGAAAGCCAAGAAGGCCGAAGCAGTCACCGAGCCCCTTTCCGAGAAGTCGGGTGTCAACAGCCTCGATACCGAGACATTTGTGCGCGTCAACGGTGCGGTTCAGATCGGCGCTGGGATTCTCTTGGCGGCCGGAAAGTTCCGAAGACTCGCCGCCCTGGCTCTGATCGGTTCAATCATTCCCACCACCTACGCCGGCCATCGATTCTGGGAGGAGTCGGACCCGACCACCCGGAACCAGCAAATGATCCACTTCCTGAAGAACGCAGGTCTCTTGGGAGGGCTGATATTGGCCGCCTTCGACACTGAAGGCGAGCCGTCTCTCGCCTGGCGAGCGAAGCGGCAAGCACGACAGCTTGAGTCCGCCGTTTCAGGCGGCCGAGCGACCGGCAACCGGAAAGCACGTCGTGCTCGAACGAGCCTGGTCCCCACCGTGGCGCAGGTATCGAAGTCCGGTCAGCAGACGATCCGGCGCGGGCATGCCGTGAGCCGTCGAACCGGGAGGCGCCTCGGCGCAGCCAGTCATGAATTTGCTGAGAAGGTGGCTCCGAGCCCCGAGGCGCTCAGTCACGTTCACGAGGTGGTCGCGGACGCAGTCAAGAGTTCGAGTGAGTCCGCTACTCACGCTGTCCAGGAGGCCGCCTCTTTCGTCTCGGACGCAGCTCGTCAACTGGAGCCATTGACCCGCAATGGTTCCCACCCGACGGTCGACGCGATCGTCCCCTACCTTGCGTCACGTGCGGAGGGTACGACGGAGGCTTTGTCGAATTTACGAGAGCATCTGTCGACTGGCTGAGTGGGGGTTTAATGCGGGGTTCACTTAGATACGAGTCTCATCGCCTCGACCGCAGTCGCTTCACTCAAAGCGAACTGACCACCTTCTGCAGAATGTTCCCCGTTGACATGCGGTTGACACGCGTTAGCCTTGGCGCCCATGCGAGGCAAGATAGATAAAGCGGCTGAAGTCGTTGGAGATAGTGTCGGTACGGTGGAAACGGCTGCTGTGGTTGCTGGATCGAGAGTCCGACAGGGTTTGAGTGAAGCGGCGACCGCGATAGGGACTTCGAAGGCTGCTGGACGTATCGAAAAGCAAGCGCGTCCGATCAAGAAGACTGCCGCAAAGAAGACCAAGAGCATCAAGAAGACGATCAAGAAGCAGGCGGCCGTGGCCAAGCGCAAGGCCGCCACGGCCAAGAAGGTCGGCAAGAAGCGAGTGGCCGTTGCCAAACGCAAGGCCGCCACGGCCAAGAAGGTCGGCAAGAAGCGAGTGGCCGTTGCCAAACGCAAGGCGACCACGGCCAAGAAGCAGGTGGGTGTCGCGAAGCGCGAGGCCACCACTGCGAAAAGGACCGCCAAGAGGCGTGCCACGGTGGCGAAGAAGACGGCCAAGAAGCGGGCTCCTGTCGCGAAGCGCAAGGCCGGCACCGCTAAGAAGACCGCCAAAACCGCGCCATCGGCACCAAAAGGGCATTAAAGAAGCGGAGCTGACCTCACCCTCGTTTCGCTGCGTCTGGACACGTCAAACGATCAAGGCGGCAGCGCGAACAGTCTCCCGCTACACGGCTCTTGCAAACCTGGGACTCTTCGTCGCTTCCTCTTGTTTGGGCGAGGTATTGCAGCAGTCTGGCGGACGGTCGAACTAGGTTTCATAACCCGAAGGTCGGAGGTTCAAAACCTTCCCCCGCCACTCACAGCATGAAAGTGGGAGGCTGGTGCGAAAGCAACGGCTTATCCCCGTCCCCGGCTTGCCTCTACGAACGGCCATAGCTCTCCTGGCATTCGATCTCTACGCGGCTCGTGACGTCGCTGGTCACGGTAACCGGTCCTGGCGCCTGACACTCGCCGGTACCCCCTTTGAACTGGGGACTCCGCCCTGCGACGGTGTAGCGACCGACTGGCAGGTGGGCTGAGAACCGGCCGTTGGCGGAGAGGTCGATGGTGGCGATGTTCCCGTCCGACCCATGGAACGTGACGGAGCCGCTGAGCGGTCGCGGCCCTGTCCCAGCCGGACCACCGACAGCCTGGAGTGTGCCGTCAAGGGTTCCCTCGTCCGGAGGCGACGAACAGCCGGCGAACGACACGCCCGCACAGAGTGCTGCGAGTGCTGTGAGGACGGTCAAAGGGGCGCGACGAACGGCACTCTTCGGTTTGGCCATTGTGATCACTCGTTCCGGGCGACCTCGGGCCCCGTGATCCGATCGAGGATGGGGAACGTCGCGGCGATGATCGCCATCGACGCGGCCAGCCCTCCGATCACCGTGGTCCAGTAGGAGAATCCCGGAAGGCTGAAAGCGAGCCCTACCTGCGAGTGCAGGTAGAGGGCGGCCGCCAGCAGCCCGACGACGATGGAGACCGCAGCGACGAGGAGCAAGGGCAGCGCACTCTCCAGCGTCACGACCCGGTGCAGGAGTTTTCGCGGGGCCCCCGTAAGTCTGAGCAGACTGAATGGCCGCCTCCGCTCAGTGAGACCGGCCGCGATGTTCACGGCCAGGCTGCACGCAGCGATGATCAGGCTCGCCACGATGATCACGTCAGTCATGGCCTGGATCATGGTCAGCAGGCGCGCCGTCGAGGGACCGAGTGCCTCCACGGTTACCGGTGTGCCCTGGAGCGGGAATGCGCGCTCGAGCTCCGTTCGCACCCGTTCGATCGCACCCGTAGACCCGTTCGTCGCGACGACGACCGCGCTCACGGGGAGGGATGCGAGCTGCGTCGCCGACAGGTTCCAAGAGGGCCATGTCGTGGACGACGCGTTGGCGGTGTGCCCCAGGACCTTCGAGAGAAAGTATCCGACGGACGCCACGGTGGCCCGCGGTGCGCATCGGCCGATGGCCGGAGTCTTGGCGAGTTCGTCACACGCGACCACCCCGAACGATCGCCCCTCTTGCGTCTGGTTGGGAGCCTCATGGACTACCGCCACTCCTTGCACCCCCGGCGTCGCCCGGAACTCGTTAAGGACCGAGGGAGGGACGGATGCCACCACGGACGCCGTGGGACAGTCGGTGGTCGAATAGGTACAGAACGGGTCCGCGAGGGTACTCAGACTGGCGTTGGTGCTGCCCCCTCCGGTTACTTGCGTCACCGAGCTGAGGGCACCGATCGCCGCGCTGGCGACGAAGAGGGCAATGACGAGGCCACTGACAAAGCGGAAGGCAGCCTTGGGGTTGTCGAGAAGGTGACGACCGGCGATGAGCGTGGCGGGGCGACTCGCTCTTTTGGCCATGATCCGCGACCCAGCCGTTGTGAACCACGGCCCGGCCAGAACCAGACCCACGATCAGCAGCGCGAATCCAACGAGGAGCTCGAGGAGCTGGCTCCCGATGGCGCCGGGCTTCCCGGCCGCGTCGAAGTAGGCGAGGAATGCGATACCTGCCAACAAGGGAACGATCCGGGCGATCCCCGGCGGGCGCTTCCTGACCCGTCGAGTCACTCCTAGCGAAATCTGTACCCGGCGCAGCGCGAGACGTGCGGAGACGACAGCGGCGATTGGGACTCCGACCACCGCGATGAGGATGTCGACGGCGTGAAGGGAGAGGTCACCCTGCGCCAACGGGGCCCCGGTGAACGGCACGTGGTACAGCAGTGGTCGCACTGCGAAGAAGAGTCCGAAACCGAGGAAGACTCCGGCGAGGGCGGCGATGACCGCTTCGAGGGCCGAAATCGTCGAGACCTGGCGAGGAGTGGCTCCGACCAGCCGCATAGAGGCGAAGCGCTCTTCGCGCCGGACGGCCGACAGTCGGCTCGCCGTCGCAATGAGGATCAAAACCGGCAGCACGAGCGCCACGGCCCCGCCGACCAGGATGAATTCCAGAACTGGCCCGCTCCCGACCACGCTCTGGCAGCCATAGCAATTCGCCAGGCTGTGGTGGATCGCCCCGATCTCGATGGCAGCCGGCTGCTTCGAGAGCTGGCCGACGCTGTGACCGATGACGATGATCAACGAGTTCGGCGACGGCAGTCCCGCGCTGCCGATGGTGCCTACCAGCCGACCGGGGTAGCGATCACGCAGCTCGTCGGCGGGCTGGGAGCGAAGCAGGCTCACCAGCTCGGGCGAGGCGAAGTACTGGCCCGGACCAGGCAGGCGGGACATTCCGGGGGGGATGGGCGCGCCCGGCCCGGCCGCCGCGACGTCGATCTGGTCGATGAGCTGACCCCCGAATTGGTCGGTGCTCGGTTCCCACCACAGGCCGCTGGCGGGCGAGGTCGGCGGTGTCGGCTGCACCGCCGAGTTCAGCCAGGCACCCCGATCGCTCTGGGCGTGGAGACCATTGATGCCGGCCAAGGCGGCCAGCAACAAGCCGACGCCGAGGGCGACCGCAGCAGCGGTGACGAGGACCCGCAGGAGGGCTTCACGACCACTCCCCAAGGTCAGCCGGAGGCCGAGCCGGATCATGCGCCGACAGCCACCGGGCTGGCGACCCGGCCGTCCCGCACGATCACCTCGCGGTCGGCGTAGGCGGCGACGCGGGGTTCGTGGGTGACGAGGACGACCGTGATCCCCTCCTCGCGGGCCACGCTGGTCATCAAGTTCATGACGAGCTCACCGGTCAGGGAGTCGAGTGAGCCGGTGGGCTCGTCGGCGAACAGCACGTCGGGCTGCGCGACCATGCCCCGGGCGAGGGCGACCCGCTGGGCCTGGCCCCCTGACATCTCGCCCGCCCGGTGGCTTTCGAGCCCGTCGAGCTCGAGCCGGGCGAACCAGCTCCGCGCTCGGGCCAGGGCCTGTTGGCGGCGCATCCCGCCCAGAAGGAGTGGGAGGGCGACGTTCTCCTCGGCCGTGAGCTCCGGGACGAGCTGGCCGAACTGGAAGACGAAGCCGAAACGGTCTCGGCGGAGCCGGCTTCGCTGCTCCTCGCGCAGCGCGTCGATGCGCTGCCCGTCGAAGATCACCCGGCCCGACGCGGGGACCAGGATGCCGGCGAGGCAGTGGAGGAGCGTCGACTTGCCCGATCCGCTCGGGCCCATGACGGCCACGGTCTCGCCCCGCTGCATCGACAGGCTGGCGTCGCGCAGCGCCGGGGTTTCGCCGAAGGAGAGCACGAGGTCCTGCGCCTCGATGATGGTGCCCCCGGGCGGGATGAGGGCAGAACCGTTGGGCGTGTTCATGAGGCAACCTCCGTGGCGAGCGTGCTGAGGCGAGCGGTCGTGAGGTCGATCCAGCGGAGGTCGGCCTCGAGGTGGAACAGACCGTGGTCGGCGAGGAGCGAATCGATCAGGGTTCCCTTTTGTTTGAGGTCGGTGAGCTCGCGCATCCGGTGCAGGTGTGCGGCGCGCTGGGCGTCCAAGTACTCCTCGGCCGGGCGACCGAGCATCAGCGACAGGACGACCTTCACGAACAGATCGGTCTGCAGGTGGGGCTCGGCGGGGATGGGCTCCGAGAGCCACGCCTCGACCTCGTTCCGGCCGGTCTCGGTGATGTTGTACCGCTTGCGATCGGGTCCGGCTCCTGGCTCGGCCTCGCCGACGATCGCCTTCCCGTCTCTCGCCAGGCGGGAGAGCGTGGCGTACACCTGGCCGTAGGGCAGCGGCCTGCCGCGCCCGAAGTAGGTGTCGTAATCGCGCTTCAGGTCGTAGCCGTGGCTCGGTTCGCGATCGAGGAGGCCGAGCAGGGCCATGGGAACGCTCATACCTGAGAGAATACTCTGAGTGTATATATCCAGTCAATATCTTGCCTGGCACCCTGTCTGGACGTTCCCCCCACGCGAGTCCAAGGCAGCAGGTCGTCAACCCGACGGCTGCGCTGTCGTTCGGATCCGACCGGACGCCCTCGCTGGAGTCCGACTCGGCGGAGGTCTAGGGGGCGATCGTCCGTCTCATAGAGAGTGGCATGACCGTCATCGCCACCCGCCGAAGCTTCGGACTGAATTACCCGGCACACACCCCGAAAAACGGGTCGTACCAAACTGGCTCCTCGACATCCCACGAAAATTCCACGGATTCGGATTTTCTTGTCTGCGGCTTCGCGCCAGGTCACCCCATCGTGTCAGCAATACGTCCACTTAGAAGTCTGGATTGAGAACACTCGGCAGACGATCAAAAACGGACTAGACGGCCCATCTGGGTCTCAGGACCCGAAGGTCGGAGGTTCAAGTCCTCCCCCCGCCACTCAGCTAGTCGTCGCTGGTCGTTCACAGAAGGTCGGTGAACGCGTTGACTGAAGTCCCGGAATTCTGGGCCTATGGTCTGAGCGCCGGGACTTTGCTATGTCCCGGATTGAATATGACCACTCGCGCTCAAAATCTCAAGCGTGTTTGTACAAGCGTTGGCTAGCCTGATCCCGGTGAGTCCGACGGTAGAGGGGCACTGATGCAGAATCCGATCGCGAACGTATTCACTTGGCCGGCCGTTGATCCGCAGCTGCTCGGTGGCCAATGCAAAGGCTGCGGGGCGATCACGTTCCCGGTGCAGTCGCGGTGCCCTCGCTGCGGCACCCAGAGCATGGCCGAACTCCCCCTACCCCGCCGCGGCACCCTCGTGTCTTGGACGACCCAGGAGTTTCCTCCAAGCGTCGACTACAAGGATGATCCGACGGGTCAGTCCTTCGAGCCATTTGGGATTGGGCTGGTGCAACTCGACGATGTGGTGCGCGTCGAGTCGCGGCTGACTACGTGCGATCCCCAAGAGCTCGACTTCGGCATGGAGGTCGTGCTCCGAATCGTCCCGTTCTATGTCGACAACGACGGCAACGAGATCATGACGTTCGCCTTCGCGCCCGTCGGTGCGCAGAACAGTGAGGAGCGCTGAATGGACGACGTCGCGATCATCGGTATCGGGCTGCACCCCTTCGGTCGGCACGGCGACAAGTCCCCGTACGAGATGGCCGCCGACGCCGTAGAGCTGGCGTTGGCCGACGCAGGTGTGACGTGGAGCGACGTCCAGTGCGCCTTCGGCGGGAGCTGGGGGGTCTGGACCGACCCCCTCACCGGTCTGCTCGGCCTCAGCGGCCTGCCGTTCATCCACGTGTTCAGCGCGTGCGCGACCGGGGCTGCCACGATCCAGCAGGCCGCAAACGCCATTCGCTCCGGCAACGGCGACATCGTCGTGGCAGTGGGCACGGATAAGCACGCTCGCGGCTCGTTCAAGGGTGATCCGACGACCACAAACGTGCCCGCCTGGTATCGGGATAACGGGCAGTACGTCACCACCAAGTTCTTTGGCATGAAGATCAACAAGTACATGCACGACCATGGCGTTTCCCCGACGACGTTGGCCAAGGTGGCGGCGAAGAATTACCGCAACGGCGCCCTCAATCCGAAAGCCTTCCGCCGAAAGCCGATCACTGAGGAGGAGATCCTCAGCTCCCCGATGCTCAACTACCCGCTTACCTCGTACATGTTCTGCGCTCCGGACGAGGGCGCTGCGGCGGTGGTCCTCTGTCGCGCCGACATAGCTCACCGCTTCACGGATACGCCGGTGTACGTGAAGGCGACTGCCATTCGCACACGCAACTACGGCTCTTACGAGGTCAACACCACCTGGGCTCCTGTTGAGGAAGATGTTGCCCCGACCGTGTACGCATCGCGCGCCGCCTACGAAGACGCAGGGATCGGGCCCGAGGACGTTGACGTGATTCAGGTCCAGGACACCGACGCCGGCGCTGAGGTCATCCATATGGCTGAGAACGGTTTCTGTGCTGACGGCGATCAGGAGAAGCTTCTCGCCGACGGCGCCACCGAGATCACGGGCCCAATGCCGATCAACACCGACGGCGGCCTCATCGCCAACGGAGAGCCAATCGGAGCCTCTGGCCTCCGCCAGGTCCACGAACTCGTGCTCCAGCTCCGCGGCCAGGCCGGCGACCGCCAAGTGCAGGGTGATCCACGCGTCGGCTATGCCCAGGTCTACGGGGCTCCCGGCACCGCCGCAGTCACCGTGCTCGCCCGCTGAGGGCCACATCCCTACGCTCCTCAGCTTGGTCAAGGCGGGCCTTGGTGCCGCTAGCCGCCTCTCTCCAGGTTGTGATCGTCGAGATCTGGAGGTCGACTGCGTCAATGCCCGCCGTTGGAGGAGCGGGCTCGCCCACCAGGTCATCCCGTGGGACAAGGTCGTCTTAGGGTCGACAAAATCCGGCGGAGAGAACGGTCACGTCTGGCGCTTATGCCCACAGCTCGGGCCAGGGAGCGGGATGAGACGGCGGTAACAAATACGCGTTTACGGGATACGAAGAATGTGCTCTCCGGCGCATGCTCGAAGGGGGACCGTGGTTCCTGCGCCAGAGCTCATTGCGGCGCCGTCAGTAAGAGGGGAACCGTAGAAATCAAGAAAGGACCGCACAGTGCCTCGCTTCAGTACTAACGATGGAACCGAGATCTACTACAAGGATTGGGGTATGGGGGATCCGATCGTCTTCTCGCATGGTTGGCCGCTGAATGCCGACGCGTGGGACGCACAGATGCTCTTCTTCGGCCAGCAGGGTTACCGTGTGGTCGCGCATGATCGTCGTGGTCACGGGCGTTCGAGCCAGACGTGGGACTGGAACGACTACGACACGTGGGCCGATGACCTCGCAGGGTTGATCGAATCGCTCGACCTCAACAACGTCACCCTGGTCGCCCACTCGATGGGTGGGGGTGAAATCGCACGGTACGTCGGCCGCTACGGCACGTCGCGTCTACAGAAGATGGTCTTCATTGGCGCGGTGCCTCCACTCATGCTGAAAACCGACAACAACCCCGGTGGCCTCCCGCTGTCGGTCTTCGACGGCCTTCGCGCCGGCCTCGTTGAAAACCGGCCTCAGTTCTACATGGACACGAGCATGGCGTTCTTCGGCTACAACAGGCCGAACGCCAAGGTCTCCGAGGCCGTCCGAGATCAGTTCTGGCGGCTCGGCATGCAGTCGGGCGTCAAAGCGTCCTACGACTGCATCGCGCAGTTTTCCGAAACCGACTTCACTGAGGATCTGAAGAAGATCGACGTGCCGGCGCTATTTATGCACGGAGAAGACGACCAGATCGTCCCCTATCAGGACTCCTCCGTTCTTGCCGTCGAACTAGTGCAGAACGGCACTCTGAAGGTCTATCCCGGATTGTCACACGGCATGGCGATCATCGATGCCGACACGATCAACCCTGATCTGCTGGCGTTCATCGAGTCCTGACCGCGTTCTTCCAGATTCGGGTGAGTCGGGTCAAACAAGGTGGGATCTGAAAATGAAGTGTGTCCGTCGGGCAAAAGCCAACTAGGCGACCATTTCGAGGCCATCCCATCGGGCGTGACATGAAGCGGGCGACCACCATCACCGGGTGTGGGAGCCTCGGCAACACGACTTGCGTCGGGGGAATTTGGTGCTGGTCAATTTCGGAATCGAGGCTTACGATCGACAAGGCACCGGGTCGGCACGCGTGGCCCGACCTCTGAGTCCACCGAGTGGGTGCCCCGGCCGACTGGCGGTCAGGGGCGCGCCCAGTCCTGGTTTCTAACTCGAGCCGAAAGTGATCAAGGTCGGTGGAGATGGGCCAAGGAGAAGCAGGAGATGAGGGTATGACCAACACGAATGGCAATCCGATCCAGACGACTGATGCCGGCATTCCCGTTGAGAGCGATCAATATTCGTTGACCGTCGGCGCGGGTGGCCCGATCCTGCTTCAGGACAGTTATCTGATAGAGCAGATGGCTAGTTTCAATCGGGAGCGGATCACAGAGCGACAGCCGCATGCCAAGGGCAGCGGCGCGTTTGGCCGATTCGAGATCACTCACGATGTCAGTGACTTCACCAAGGCTGCGGTGTTCCAGCCGGGGACGATGACGCCGCTGCTGGCCAGGTTCTCCACGGTGGCGGGCGAGCGAGGCAGCCCCGACATGTGGCGGGACCTGCGCGGTTTCTCGCTGAAGTTCTACACCAGCGAGGGTAACTACGACATGGTCGGCAACGACACGCCGGTCTTCTTCGTCAAGGACCCGATGCACTTCCAGAACTTCATCCGTTCCCAGAAGCGGCTAGCCAAGAACAACCTCCGCAGCAACGATATGCAGTGGGACTTCTGGACGCTGCTGCCACAGACGGCGCACCAGGTGATCTGGCTCATGGGCGACCGCGGCTTCCCGAGGAGCTGGCGGCATATGAACGGCTACTCCAGTCACACTTACATGTGGATTAACGCGCGGGGCGGGAGGGTCTGGGTGAAGTACCACTTCATGAGCGACCAGGGCATCGAGTTCTGGACGCAGGCCGAAGGCGACCGACTGGCCGGCACCGATCCCGACTATCACACCAAGGACCTCTACGAGGCGATTGAGCGGGCTGATTATCCGAGCTGGACGCTCAAGGTGCAGATCATGCCATTCGAGGACGCCAAGACCTATCGGTTCAACCCGTTCGACTTGACCAAGGTGTGGCCGCATGCCGACTATCCGCTGATGGAGGTCGGCCGGGTGACCCTCGACCGCAACCCGGTCGACAACCACACCGAGATAGAGCAAGCCGCCTTCCAGCCCAACAACATGGTGCCGGGAATCGGCCCAAGTCCGGACCGGATGCTGCTGGCTCGCCTGTTTTCCTACGCGGACGCGCACCGGGCGCGACTCGGCGTGAACTACGAGCAGATCCCGGTCAACGCCCCCGTCTCCCCGGTCAACACCTACAGCAAAGACGGAGCGATGAGGATCGTCAATCGGACGGACCCGGTGTACTTTCCGAACTCCAAGGACGGTCCGCAGGCTGACAGCGAGCACCACAAGCCAGCGAGCTGGTATGCCGACGGAGAGATCATGCGTGCTGCCTATGTCGAGCACGCCGAGGACGACGACTGGAGCCAGGCCGGCGTCCTGGTCCGCGACGTCATGGACGACGCAGCGAGGGAGCGGCTGATCAGCAATATCGTGGGTGCTCTTCTTGCTGGTGTGACCGAGCCCGTTCTGCAGCGCGCCTTCGGCTACTTGCGGAACGTGGACAAGAACCTCGGCGACGCCGTCGAGGCCGGCGTCCGTGCCGGACACCATTAATCGGGATCGACCCGTCCGCTCGAAATGAGGGGCAGCAACGCTGGCGCCGAGCTACCCGTTGGACCTCCCGTGGAGCCCCCTACGAATGTCCCGAAGACTGCCCCGAGGGTCGTGGGATCCCGCAAAAACCCGCTACAACCCGACTTTTGCGGCGCAGCAAGGTCTCGCCTGCCAGCTGTATGGGTCCCGTATGTCCCACCTGCCCATTTTTTGCTTGCCCACGCAAGTACAATGGAATAAACTAGAGCTTCGTCTGGATCGGTGCTCCGGCCGGGAGCAGTACCGGCTCGAGAAGAAGGAACTTCAACTGACTAGCAATCAATAGAGAGACGTCAGTGGCTCTGTTGTTCAGGCTCGATGCCGGTAGCCGCGTGGTGCGGGCTACTGCGTCACAGTCCTCGGCCGCCTGATCAAACAGCCAGGAATTCGGAGGTAAACGAGATGAACGTCGCACTCACGGGCAGTTCGGGGTTTGTCGGATCCCATGTCCTCACCGAGCTCGTGGCACACGGTCACGAGGTCACCGCCCTTGTCCGTGGCGAGCAGGAAGCGAGTGCGGTCGCCGCCCAAGGTGCCAAGGCGACCGTTGTCGATTTGTACGACCGAGCCGCGGTCGTGAGCGTGTTGGCGAATCTGGACGGATCGATCCACACGGCTAGTCCGGGCGACGCCACGAGCGCGGACCTCGATTCCGCCATGGCAGATGCAGTGATCGAAGCGTTTTCCGGTAGTGGCAAGCCACACATTCAGATCAGCGGTCTCTGGGTCTACGGAACCAACACCAACATTACCGAAGACTCTCCCCGTAACCCGCCGCCGATGGTGGCGTGGAAAGAGCCGATTGAGCGGCGTCTGCTCAGTGCGGAAGGCGTGAGGACAATCATCCCGGTCTCCGGCTCTGCCTACGGCGACGCTGGAGGTGGGATCCCTGGACTGCTTCTTGGTTCTCCACGAGACGACGGCGGAAATCTGATCATGATTGGCGAAGGGCTGCAGCATTGGGTGACTGTGCACGTTGCCGACCTGGCAGACTTCTTTCGCCTTGCTCTTGAGCATGACTCAGCCCGTGGTTATTACTCCATCGGGAACGGGCTCACCCCGACCGTCGCGGAACTCACTGAGGCGGCCGCCGTCGCCGTGGGTGCACCGGGTGCCGTGGCCGGGTCCGACGCCGAGGCGCGCTCGCGTCTCGGTGATTACTTCGCGGAGGTACTCCTCCTCGACCAGGGCACCCAGGCGACCAGAGCCCGCGTTGAACTCGGCTGGAGGCCTTCCCATCTCGGGCTCGTCGAGGAATTCAGCACTGGCAGCTACCGGCAGTAGTGCGCCCTCGACGCTGAACTAACGACCCATCTTGCGTCTGTTCGGGACGAAACCTCCCATCGGAAATACCATGAACACACGTGCGCCGTCATACTGGAACTGGCAAACGGCAAAATCGAGAGGTTCGACCGCTAACGGGAAGGCTCGATACTTTGACTCAACTCGGGTGACATAGGAGCTAGGAGCTGTCGTCGAGAGATGGGGGGTGCCTCACTTGACCACACATCAGAAGCGGTATGAAGTGCGTCGGCGGAGAGTCGAATGACCACGTTGATGACGATGGAGCACGCCGGTGCGGACGGGACCCCGGTTGATGATTCCAAGTACAGCCGGCGGTGGTGGATTCTGGCGGTGCTGGGCACCGCCCAGTTGATGGTCATTCTCGACAGCACCATCGTCAACATCGCCCTCCCCACCGCCCAGCACGATCTCCATTTCTCCAACGCCGATCGCCAGTGGATCGTCACCGCCTACTCACTCGCCTTCGGCAGCCTGCTCCTCCTCGGTGGCCGTATCGGTGACATGGTGGGACGGAAGCGGGCGCTCCTCATCGGACTGGTCGGTTTCGCTGTTGCCTCAGCCATCGGTGGGTCCTCCGTCGACTTCACAATGCTGGTCATCGCCCGGACCGTCCAGGGCGCTTTCGGGGCGTTGCTGGCCCCCTCGGTGCTGGCCCTCTTGACCACCACCTTCACTGATCCGGGAGAGCGCGGACAAGCGTTTGGGATCTACGGCGCAATCGCCGGCGCAGGTGGCGCACTGGGTCTTCTCCTCGGCGGCATCCTTACCTCCTATGCCTCGTGGCGATGGACGCTCTTCGTCAACCTCGTCTTTGCGGCCTGCGCCATCAGCGGCACACTGCTCTGGTTGAAAGACGACCACGGCGCTGACCACGATCCCTTGGACCTCCCCGGCCTGTTCCTGGTGGCTGGCGGGCTGTTCTGTCTGGTCTTCGGTTTCTCGCACGCCGAGACCACGTCGTGGGGCGATACCTACACGATCGGGTTCCTCGTGGCGGGGGTGGTCCTGCTTGCGGGATTCGCCTTTTTCGAGACAAGGGCGAAATACCCGCTGCTCCCGCCCCGGGTCGTGCTGAACCGAACTCGAGGCGGATCCGTGTTGGCGATGCTCTTCGCGAGCGTCGGTATCTTCGGCGTCTTCTTGTTCCTGACCTACTACCTGCAGGGCACGTTGGGGTTCAGCCCGGTGAAGACCGGCGTTGCGTTCCTCCCGTTGGTGGCTGCATTGGCCGCGACGGCCCAGGTGTCCAATCGCGTGCTCCTGCCGCGGTTCGGCCCCAAGCCGATCGTCCCGATCGGGTTACTCGTTTCGGGGGCCGCGTTGTTCGGGCTCCACCTCGTCGGCTTGCATTCTTCGTACGTCACACACGTCCTTCCCTATCTCCTGGTATTGGGGATCGGGTTCGGACTGAGCGCCGCCCCCGCCTTCAGCACCGGCACCCTTGGATTGGCGCCCCAAGACGCCGGCGTGGGATCGGCCACCCTCAACACGGCCCAGCAGGTCGGCGGATCCATCGGCACGTCGCTGCTCAACACTTTGGCCGCCGGCGCCGCTGCTTCCTACCTGGTCGGTCGGACACTGACTCCGGCCAATCTCCAGGGAGCCCTGCTCCATAGCTACACGACCGCCTTCCTGTGGTCTTCCTTGATCTTCGTGGCCGGAGCCGTCGTTGCGGGCTTGGTGCTGCCGCGCGGCGGCCTCTCGGCGCTCTCGGCAGCGGACCCTAAGGGAGCAGCCGACCCCGGACCGGTTGAATCACATCGAATTCACATCCTCCGAGTACGGATAGCTTGTCGATAACCACGACGCACCGAGGCGATGCAGCCATCGATCAGGAAGGCGATCGAAGCCCAACTCGTTGGCGAGCGAGGCTCCCGCGCGCGACGTGCGACCCGCGGGTGTGTGAGCGTGACGTCATGAAGGTGGTGCCGGCGTCGTGTCGATGATTGACTACGACGCCAGGCCCGTCACTCCACAGGTTCTACTGATCGGGCATCGAGCGTCCTCCGCCGGCTACAGCATCCGCGACTTTCTCAGCCGTAACGGAGTTCCCTATGAGTGGGTTGACGTGGACGACTCGGCGCGGATCGCAGCGTTGGTGCCGGAGGGCGACAGAGGATTTGATCAGCTGCCGGTCTGCGTCCTCCCGAACGGAATGCGGCTTGCTCCAGCCACACTGGAAGGTGTAGCGGCGGGGCTGGGGATGGTGTCGGCTCCCTCGCTGTCGGAGTACGACCTTACGATCGTGGGCGCTGGTCCTGCCGGGCTGGCGGCCGCCGTGTACGCCGCATCTGAGGGTCTGCGTGCCGTGGCCATCGAGGCCCTGGCGCCTGGAGGTCAGGCCGGGACGACTTCGATGATCGAGAACTATCTCGGGTTTCCACAGGGGATCAGCGGAGGTGAATTGGCCACCCGGGCAACGGCCCAGGCGAAGAGATTCGGGGCCGAAATTCTTCTCGCTCGGCGCCTCGCCAACGTCAGCCGTGACGGATCGGGCTATCTCGCTCACCTTTCCGACGGCACGGCCGTGTCGTCTCGGGCCCTGCTCGTGGCAAGCGGGGTCGACTGGCGTCGCCTCGAGGTTCCGGGCATCGATGAGCTCCTGGGTTCCGGTGTGTACTACGGCGCCGGCCCGAGCGAGGCTGTCACCTGCAGTGGGTGTCGGGTGGTCATTGTCGGGGGAGGGAACTCGGCTGGCCAAGCGGCAATCCGCTTTTCGCGCTACGCCTCGCAGGTGACCTTGTTGGTCCGGGGTCGCTCGCTCGAGGCATCGATGTCCCGGTACCTGATCAACCAGGTGACGAAATTGGGAAACGTCGAGGTTCGGACGAACTCTGAAGTCGTCGGTCTTGAATCCGATGTTCGTCTGCGAGCCCTGACAGTCTCGTCAGGAGGCACCGTTGCTCGATTGTCCGCCGACGCGTTGTTCGTTTGCATCGGAGGGGTGCCCCGCACCCAAGGAGCGGCCGACGCGGGACTTGCCCTCGACGCCGCCGGATACGTGCGCACCGGGGCCGAACTCAGCTCAACACCCGGTGCCCTTGACGGGTGGCAGCTGTCTCGTCAACCCTTGCCACTTGAAACGAGTCTGCCGGGGCTGTTCGCCGCTGGCGATGTCAGGAGTGGGTCGATCAAGCGTTGCGCGGCTGCAATAGGGGAGGGGTCCATGGCGGTTGCGCTGGTGCACCAGCGCCTCGCTGAAGTCGGCGGTGAGTGACGTGGGTGCACCACCGGCAACAGGCGTAGGTGGGGGTCCCTCGGCCATGGGTCCCGGCAAGGAGGCCGAGGCAACGTTCTCTCGGGTGGCCCCAAGAGAACTCATTCGCGCGACAGCTGACGCCCTCGAACGCAACGGAATCACGTGCCCGGTGGTCGAATCCGCCGAGGAGGCGAGAAAGGCGGTGCGCTCCATCCTTCCGGTGGGAGCCGAGGTCTACAACAACACTTCCCGCACGCTCGAAGTGATCGGCGTGGCTGAGGACATCGAGCGATCCGGGCTCTACCAGCCGCTACGCCCTCGTCTCTACCAGATGGATCGCGAAATGCAGGGCCGTGAGATGCGGCAGCTGGCTGCCTCGCCCGATTGGGTCGTCGGGAGCGCCCACGCGCTGACCGAGGAAGGTTCGCTGCTTCTTGCGTCCGCGAGCGGGAGCCAACTCGGTCCGATCGCCTCTGGAGCGGGTCACGTGATCCTCGTGGTTGGTGCGCAGAAGATCGTCCCTGATCTCGACACAGGGCTGCGCCGCATCAACGAGTACTGCTTTCCTCTCGAGGATCAGCGGGCCAGGCTGGCCTACGGCGTCCCCAGCGGAGTCAACAACGTGCTCATCATCAACAAGGTGATCGCTCCCGACCGAATCACGACGATCCTGGTGAATCAGCCGCTCGGGTTCTGATCCCGCCCTTGGATGCCTCCTGGCCGGGAGCCCTGGTCGTGGACTTATCCCCTCGGTACCGCAAAATGCAGCTCCAACCGACGATTCGTGCTCACCACTTGGCGGATGCGGACTCTAGCCTGGGCTTGCAGCATGCGGGCATTCAGACGCAACCACGGTCAGGATCTTTCCTCGTGCGGTCTTCGGAGCGCGCCCTTGGCAGCGGTCATGACACGTGTGCGACTGCAAAGCCCTTCCCCATTCAAATGAAGCGAGCTGAGTACTGAGGGGTACGGCACCATGACAGACAATTCGCAGCCACCGCGGCAAGCGCTGGGTATCGGACTCGAGGAGTTCGAGTATCCGTTTCCCGTTGGATTCCTCCCGGTTGCGAACGACTTGCAGTCGCTCACGATGGGCTACATGGACGTGCCACCGAGTTCTGAGGCCAATGGTTCGACGGTCGTCCTGATGCACGGCAAGGCCTTCGGCGGTTACTACTTCCTTAACGTGATCGAAGTGTTGACGGCGTCCGGCTACCGCGTGATCGCACCCGATCAGATCGGTTGGGGCAAATCGTCAAAGCCGGACATCCATTACAACTTCCAGCTCTTCGCTGCCAACACGGCGACGCTCCTGGACCACCTCGGCGTGGGCGAGGTGTCGGTGCTCGGCCACTCCACCGGAGGTATGACCGCGACACGGTTCACGCTGATGAACCCCGATCGGGTCACCCATCTCGTGCTCGAGGATCCACTAGGCCTGGCCGACTACCGGACCGGCGTCCCGCCCCAGTCGGAGGAGACGCTGTATGAGCATGAGGTCCACTGGACAGACCCGGAGGTGATCCGCGGCTACGTCGCCGCATACTTCGTGCATCCGGACCCGAAGGTATGGGAGCCGCTCGCCGAAGTGTTGGTGCGAGTGACACTGAGCCCGGACTACCCACGATGGGCGCGGGCGGCGGCGCTGACGTTCCAGATGATCTACCAGCAGCCCGTCCGTTATGAGTACCATCTGATCAAGCCGCCGACGTTGCTGATTGTCGGAGAAGAGGATCACGTGGTACCGCTCGGCCAATACGCCACGCCCGAGGAAACTGCCCGGCTGGGCGACTTCGTAGAGCTCTCAGCTGCGGCAGCTCACGACATACCGCGGGCCACACGGGTAGTGGTGCCCGATTGTGGGCACATCCCCCACCTCGAGGTGCCCGAGCAGTTCATGGCCGCGTTCCTGCCCTTCCTGGCGAGCTGACGGGAAACCACTGAGGAGATGAGCCGCCGGGAGCACCAACCCGCGCGCTTGCCAAGCTGACCGGTTTGCGAAGGCCAAGCTCGCGGCTGTTTCCCTGCTCGTCGCGGACCTGTACAACCAGTCGCCGTAACCCGAGTTCGTCGTTGCGTTCGCCCTCGGCGTCACCCTGACGGACCCGTTCACGCTTTCCTGACATCCCGGATGTATGACAGGACTGATGCCGATTGTCGCTTCCCAGGAGCTCGTCGACTCCAGCCGCCTGCTGGGCGACCGCGTGGGTCTACGAGCCCGAGTCGCTGAGGACGGATACGTCTTCTTGCGTGGCCTCCTCAACCCGGTTGAGATCCGCTCGGTGGCAGCGAGCATTCTGGCCCAGCTTCAAGCAGCCGGGTGGACCGAGGCGGGGGGCGACCCAGTGACCGCCCGGCCGAAGCCGCCGGTGAGGGCGGTGCGGATGGCCGACCTGTTCGGGACCCGTGCCTATATGCGCATCGTCCTCAATCCTCGGCTGAACCGGCTGGCCTACCAGTCCCGCCTGGCCGATGTGATGCGCGACCTCCTCGGGCCCCTCGGCTTCTGCTACCCGCTACGGATACCCAGGATCGTCTACCCGACCTCCTTGGCCCCCCGGCAGCCGGGTAACTACGTCCACAAGGACTACCGCAGCGTGCAGGACATGTTCACGTGCTGGGTGCCTTTCGGCGAGGTAACCCCTCGGTTGGGTGGACTGGCCCTCGTCCCCGGCAGTCAGACGACCGACCGGGTCATCCCCCAGCCCCTTGGCCAGTTACCCGCCGGATGGGTCACGAGCGACTACCAGCCGGGCGACGTTCTCGTTTTCCATTGCCTCACGACCCACGCCGCCCTTCCCAACCTCAGCGACCGAATGCGGTTCTCGGTCGAGTACCGATGGCAACTGGCCGACCAGCCCGCACCGCGCCGCATGGTGACAGGTCCGACCGGTGCCGAGATCGGATCCCGGTTGTTCCGTCGCTACCCGTGGTGGACACCGGTACCGCCTGCGTTGCAGCTGTTCGACGAGGACCTCGACGGCACCGGTCCACATTGCCCGCACCACCGTTCGCGCTTCGTACGGTTTCGTTGATCCGTCGCAACAAGCGCTCGGCACAATCCGGTAAGAGGAAAGCCACTCGGCCGCGAGGTCGAGTTTGAACCACGGGCGGCCTCAACTTGGCGTTGGTAGCCATGCCAAGCTAAGGCATGGCCATCCGAGTCGTGGCAGGGGTAATCGGCGCTTTCATCGTGCTGGCTACTGGATGGAGTGTCCTCGGCACTCTGGTCGTACCGCGGCGCATTCGGTCACGCATTCCCCGGATGGTCTTCATCGTCAACCGCAGCGTCTTCCACTTCTTTGCGGACAAGACCAGTTCCTATGATCGCCGCGACCGGGTTCTGGCTGTCCAGGCACCCGTACAACTCATCGGGCAGGTCGTGGCATGGTTGGCCCTCTACGAGCTGGGGTTTGGACTGCTCATGTGGTCCTTTGGTGGCGGGCTGGGGAGCGCCATGGAGCAGGCCGGCTCGGCCCTGTGCACGTTGGGCTATCTCGTTCCACACACGAGCGGAGTCGCGGGGCTTGACGCCCTCGCAGCGCTCACAGGTCTCGGAACGGTCGCGCTCCAGATCGGCTACCTCCCGACCTTGTACGCAGCCTTCAACCGCCGCGAGGGGCTCATCACCTTGCTCGACTCGAGAGCCGGCGTGCCGTCATGGGGCCCGGAGCTCCTGGCCCGCACGCACTATGGCCTGGGCAGCGGTGTTTCTGCCGTTGGCGAGCTGCCGGATCTGTTCGAAGCGTGGGAACAGTGGTCGGCGGACGTATCCGAGAGCCACACCACCTATGTGCCGCTGATTTGGTTCCGCTCGCCTCGTCCGCTGTCGTCGTGGGTCACGGCCCAACTTGCCGTCCTTGACGCAGCCGCGCTCTACCTGGCTCTCCTTCCCAACTCGTCTGGCCTGATCCAAGCTCGCCTCTGTCTACGAGGAGGCTTCACCTGTCTCGGAAACATTGCCCGCGCTATCGGGATTCCCATCCCGCACGACGCCGACCCAAGCGACGGGATCTCGCTCACCTATGAGGATTTCCTCGAAGCTATCGAGCGTCTGCGCCAAGTCGACTTTCCGGTCGAGCGCCCGGTCGAGGAAGCGTGGGCGGACTTCTTGGGCTGGCGGGTCAATTACGAGGCTGCTGCCTACGCGTTGGCGCTGCAAACTGACGCTGCGCCGGCATTGTGGTCGGGCCCGCGGCGGCCCGAGATGGAGGCGATCGCCCCCCTTCGGCCCCGGACGGCCGCAACCAGCAAGCCCGTGAAGGCCGAGAAACCTGACGGGAATCTCTGACTGATTGGCGGCTCACGTGCGGATTCGCCTCTTGCCGCAGCGAGTAGTCCGGTCCAGAATTACTCAGTTGATTCGTGGATTGCCTGGTGGACGGTCGAAGTAGGTCTCATTACCTTCACGGGGCGTCTACACCGAACAATCGAGATGCTGGCGGTAGGCCATATCCATCAGAGGGACCTAGCTAGGAAGTTCGCACCATGATGCAGAGAACCCGACATCTGACTGGAACAGCCAAGCCCGGGCCGCCCCGCGATCGACCCCCGGCGCCGGCACCGCCTCCCCCCCACGCTGGCGCATGTGGCTCTTGCCGATCGGCATCCTCATTACGCTGCTCCTGCTCTACATACCTCATATGTCGAGCACGACCACCAAGAGCTTCAGCTATTCGAAGTTCGTGTCCGAGGTCACTTCCGGCCAAGTGAAGACGGCATCGGTCAACCCGGGCGGCGCCATCAGCGGCTCGCTGAAGGGCGGCGACGACTACACCAGCCAGATCCCGACGGCCATCACTGACACCCAACTGGCGCCGACGCTCAAGGCCCACGACGTCGACGTCACCGGGGTCGGGCAGGGATCGGCCCTCCTCGAAGATGTGTTGTCCTTCATCCCGTTCCTGTTGTTCATCGCCTTCTTCATCTGGATGGGACGAAGGGCTTCCAGACAGTTGGCCGGCGGAATCATGGGCATCGGCGGATCCAGAGCCAAGCTCTACGACGAGGACAAGCCCACCACGCGGTTCTCCGACATCGCCGGCTACGAAGGCGCCAAGCGTGAGGTGTCCGAAGTGGTCGACTTCTTGAGCCATCCGGAGCGCTACGCCCGTGCGGGGGCGGTCGGGCCGCGTGGGGTGCTGATGGTCGGCCCCCCGGGGACGGGTAAGACCCTCATGGCCCGCGCCGTGGCCGGCGAGGCGGGAGTGCCCTTCTTGGCGCTGACCGGCTCGAGCTTCGTCGAGCTCTTCGTTGGAGTGGGTGCGTCCCGGGTGCGCGACTTGTTCGCCGATGCGCGCAAGCGGGCCCCTTCCATCATCTTCATCGACGAGATTGACGCCATCGGCCAGCGCCGCGGCGGGTCGATCGTCTCGAACGACGAGCGTGAGCAGACGCTCAACCAGCTCCTGGCGGAGATGGACGGGTTCGATCCCACCACCGGGGTAGTGGTCATGGCTGCAACAAACCGGCCCGAGATACTGGACCCAGCCTTGCTTCGGCCAGGCCGCTTCGACCGCGAGGTCGAGATACCCCTGCCCAATCAGGCCGAACGGGCCGCGATCTTGAAGGTGCACCGCAAGGACAAGCATCTGGCCCCCGATGTCGATTTCGACGCCGTGGCGCGGGCCACCCCGGGATTCTCCGGGGCGGACCTGGCCAACCTCTTAAACGAGTCGGCCATCGTCGCGGTGCGTAGCGACCGCGACGTCATATTCGCCCGGGACATCGACGAGGCCAGGGACCGGATCATTCTCGGCCTCAGAGATGCGTCGAACGCCCTCCTTCCCGAGGAGAAGCACTCCGTCGCCGTCCACGAGGCGGGCCACGCCTTGGTGGCGTTTCTGTCAAAGCACGCCGACCCGGTGGCCAAGATCACAATCCTGCCGTCCGGTCGGGCGCTCGGAGTCACCGAACAGCTGCCCGTGGACGAACGGCATCTCTACTCCGAGAGCTATTTGCACGACTCTCTGGCCATCCGTCTCGGTGGCCGCGCTTCGGAGAAGCTCGTCATCGGCGAAGCTTCCACCGGGGCGGCCAGCGATCTATCGGGAGCAACCGACCTCGCCATCAAGATGGTCAGAGACTGGGGGCTGTCCTCACGGCTCGGACCCATCGGCTACGGGTCCGATCAAGAGTCATTTCTGAGCGGCCCGCAACTGGGCCAAGAGCGCCCCTTTGCCGAGGGAACCCAACTGGTGATCGATCAGGAGGTCAGCCGACTCCTCGCTGAGGCCGAGGATACGGCCCGAGGAATGCTTAGCGACAACCGTGACGCCTTGGACGCCGTTGTCGCCGCGCTCCTCCAGAAGGAGACCATCTCGGGAGAGGACCTCTCCAACATCGTTGCTCAGGTGCGCACTGGAGCCGATGGGAGCGGTTCCAGCGTTGCCGCGGCTTCGACCAACTCGAAGTGACATCCCAAACCGGAGATTCACCCCTTCACTAAGCGAGAGCCCGGAGCTTTCAAACAAACGGCAGGGCTCCATCAATGCACGTCCGCCGATCCGATTTTGCATCTTCGCGCCTACAAGGGTGCTAACCCCAGTGTTTGACGCCCGCTAGCCGCATTCAAAACCGAACCGGTTCTTCTTACGGTGTGAGTGGCACGCACGCGCGGTCTTCATTCGTACGAGGAGCCATTGACGATTGGCGATTGAACTCCTTCTCTTAGACCACCCCGTCAAGGGTCTCGATCCCGAATGTATGCGACTGACAATCCTCGTCGTGTACCGCATGCCTGAGCTGCAATGAGCTCGAGTACAGCTTTAGCCCAGCGCCCTTCTGGACAGGTGCTTCGCCGGTGGTTGCCGGCAGCGTTGTCCGCCGCGGGTGCACTCGGTCTCGCCTTGTACCTGGCGGTTCGTAGCTATCAGGTGGACATCGACGTGTACCGGATGGGTGGCCAGCATGCTTTGTTGTCGGATCTGTACTCCGCGCGGTTCGGAAACAGCGGTTTGCTCTTCACCTATACGCCGTTCGCCGCGCTCGTGTTCGCGGTTCTTGGACTGAACCTCGGCATCTGGTCCCTGCAGTGCGTATGGGCGGTCACGAACATCGTGGTTCTCGCGGCGCTCATCTATCTCTCGATCCGGATTGTGGTTCCGCGACTCGGGCGCGAGGTGGCGTTGCGGCGGGCATTGCTGTTGCTCTTACCGGCATTGGCGCTGAACCCGGTGTTCAACACCGTCGGTCTCGGCCAGATCAATCTGGTTCTCTGCCTCCTCATTACATGGGACCTCGCGACGGATCGCAGGATTGGCTCAGGCACAGTCCCGCTCGGGATAGCGACCGGGGTTGCTGCGGCCATGAAGCTGACCCCGCTCATCTTCGTGCCGTACCTCATCATCACGCGTCGCGCCCGAGGCGCCCGCAACGCCGTCATTTCGTTCGTCGCCTGCGAGTCGATTGCCTTCGTTCTCTCTCCCCGCAGCTCATGGACCTATTGGACGACAGACGTCCTCGACTCCAAGCGCGCCGGTGCGCTGCTCTACTCGAGCGACCAGAACCTCTCGAGCGTTCTGCAGAGGCTGCACCACGGTCCTGTCTCCGCCTTGGTGCTTGTGCCAGCGTTGGTGGTGATCGGCTTCGGAGGATTGGCGCTCGCAGCGTGGGCGCATTGGCGATCGTCGGTCGTGCTCGGTCTTCTGGTGTGCGCGACGACAGGCCTGATCATCTCGCCGATTACCTGGGTCCACCACATGGTGTGGGTGGTGCCGGTGATCATCTGGCTGGCTGCGGGAGCCGACCGGCCCAAACGAGGCCCGTTGCTTGCAGGATTCACTGCGGTGCTGTTCGTCGCCGCCCCGATCTGGTGGCTGCCCACGTCGTGGAAGGTCACCAAAGACCCGCCAGAGTTGCACCAGAACTATTGGCAGCTCTTCGCCGGCAACTCCTTCTTGTTCGCCATGCTCGCCTTGTTGGCGGGCGTCTCGTTCATGCTCGTGCGCCGAAGCGATGTCGCGCATCGAAGGCTGTCGCCTCCAGCCGTACTCGCTCGCGAACTGCGTGAGCCTCTTCCGGCTGTGCGCGGTCGCGGTCTTGGCGTAACCCGCCTGGAAGAGGGTGTGGGTCGGCGTGCTCCTCGGGCAACCGTTGGGCAACAGATGTGAACGTCGGCACCGAGGACCTCGAACTCGTCGGATCCGAAAGCTCCGCGGGCCCGGCCGGCCAGCTCGGTGCCTAGGACGGTAGGCCGTTTCGACGCGAACGTGATCAGTCGTGTCCGGGGGCCTGGGTCACCGGAACCGTGCGGCCATTTGCGTGCAGGGTCACCTCCACGTTGCCACGGGTTGCGTTGGAGTAAGGGCACACCTCGTGCGCTGCGGCAACGATCGAAACAGCCTGCTCGGGATCGACGATTCCGGGGAGGGAGACATCGAGCCCCACGGCGACGTTGAAGCCGCGGCTCTCGGTTGTGATCAGGCTCACTTCCGAGTCGATGGCGACGGCCCCGAGTTCAACTCGCTCTCGACGACCGACAACGCCGAGCGCTCCCTCGAAGCACGCGGCGTAACCCACGGCGAAGAGCTGCTCAGGGTTCGTGCCTCCACCGTCGCCTCCCATCTCGATGGGGATTCGCAGCTGGACATCCAAGGCCCCGTCGTTGGTCACACCGTGACCCTTGTCCCTGCCACCAATCACATGTGCCCTGGCCGTGTAGAGCGATTTGGCCACTTCTGACTCCCTTCAAGAATCCCTTTTGGAGGACGCTAACGCCTGCCAGTCGGAGCCATCCAAGGCGCTTCACCCGCGGGGGCGAACGATGAGGAGACGGAACGAGCCCGGGGACGGACTCGAGCGTCCCACGCGTCAGGCCGCTGCCGATGCCCTGTCTGGCCTCGAGGGCGCCGGCCACCACGCTACGGTCCCACAGCGAGAATCGGTGCTGGCCATATGAGACCCCGCTTGCCTCATCGGACCCGCCACCTTCGACCGCGGGCCTCCATCACCTGGACGGCACTGGCGATGATGACCGTGGGCTCGGTCGGGTACCTGGGCTCGGCACCGGCGTCTGCGGTCTACGGGCTCGCTTCGGTTTTTCTCTATGTCCTCCCTGCTTTCTTCTTCCTGATACCCGTTTCACTCGTGGCGGCCGAGCTCGCCTCGGGCTGGGAAGGCGGCGTCTACAACTGGGTGCGAGAGGGCGTCTCCGCTCCGATGGGTCTGCTCGCCGTGTGGTGTGAGTTCGCCCAAACGGTCTTCTACTACCCAGCCCTGCTGGCGTTCGTTGCCAGCACGCTGGCCTACGTCATCGATCCCGCTTTGGCAGGGAACGGGATCTACAACGCCGTGGTCATCATCGTCCTGTTCTGGCTGAGCGTGCTCGTATCCTCACGCGGCGTGACGCTCGTGGCCGAGCTGTCGTCGGGCGGGACCGTGATCGGCACGCTGATCCCAGGCGCGCTCCTGGTGGTTTTTGGCATCGTCTACCTGCTCGAGGGGAACCACTCTGCGGCACCGATGACGGCCGCGCACCTCCTGCCCGAGTGGAGCGGGCTCGCCAGCATCGTTCTCATCGTGAACAGTTTCTTCACCTACGCCGGGATCGAGATCAACGCCGTGCACGTCGACGAGATGCAGAACCCAAGCCGGGACTATCCGAAGTCGATCTTCCTCGCTATGGCTCTGGTGCTCGCGGTGTTCATCTTCCCGACGCTGGCGATCTCCTGGGTGATCCCTTCGCAGAAGATCAGCTTCACCGCAGGTGTGATGCAGGCTTTCAACGCCCTCTTCCATCACTTCGGCATTGGGTTCGCAGTACCCGTGATCGCCCTGGCTCTGGCGATCGGCGCACTGGCCGGGATGATGGCCTGGCTGGGCGGGCCATCCGAGGGGTTGCTCCGCATCGGCCGCGAGCAGGGGTTCCTACCGCCCTACTTCCAGAAGGTCAACGCCAGAGGCATCGAGGTGCACATTCTCACCGCCCAAGCCACGGTGATCACGCTCATCGCCCTGCTGTACACGTTCATCCCGAGCGTGTCGCACGCGTATTGGATCTTCGTCGCCATGGCGACTCAGGTCTACCTGATCATGTACGTGCTGATGTTCATCGCCGCCGTGCGGTTACGCCGCTCACAACCTGGCCACAGTCGCGGCTATCGAGCACCCGCCTTGGGCCTGCTCTGCTCCCTCGGCATCTCGTCGTCCGTCGTGGCGCTGGTCATTGGGTTCATCCCTCCGTCGCAGTTCGGCCACCTGAACCCGGCGACGTACATCCTTCTGGTTCTCGCCGGCATCCTCCTCATCGGGATCCTGCCGCCCTTCTTGCTCGATCGTTTTCGCAAGCCAGGCTGGAAGGTCACAAGCAGCGGCTAATTAACTGAGTTGCAGGTTCGGACACCCCTCTATTCCAATACGATCTGAACCGGATCGTCCCTACTGAGGTGCCTATATTTCACCCGGAGCGGAAGGATTGAGTCATGGAGGATTCCCGCATCACGGTGGCGGAAGAGTTCTTTGGGAATTTGTTTGGAGGCAATGTCGCAGCTGCGTGCGAACTCCTCGATCCTGACGTCGTGGACGTCGTACCCGGGAGACACCCACCCTCAGGCGTCTTTCATGGTGTGCAAGCTGTTGCGGCGCACCTCTCAACCTTTCTCCAGCTCACGGAGGATCCAATCGATCTCCTCGAATGGGAGGACTGGTTGGCTGGGGTCGACAATGTCGCTGGGCTTGCGAAGATTCATCTGCAACGCTTGGGCCAGTCGCACGATTTCCGGGTCATTTTTCTCTTGACCGTGAGTGAGGACGACGGACGACGTCGGATTTCGAGGATCGAGTCCTTTTACAGCGATCAAGCAGCATTTGACCGCTTCTTTTCGGTCGAGCCATAGCCGGGTCGATCCGGGAGCTGGAGTTCCAGAGGAGGCGCGATGCCCTCAAAGCTCGAGGACTACGCCATCATCGGCGACACAAAAACCATTGCCCTCGTCGACCTCACCGGATCGATCGACTGGTGGTGCGCGCCGCGGGTCGACTCAGGAGCCGCCTTCGCGGCGCTGCTCGGCGACGCGGGCAACGGACGGTGGCTGATCGCTCCGAAAGACGAGGTGACCAAGGTAACCCGCCACTACGAACCGGACACCTTGATTCTCGAGACGATCTTCGAAACGTCGACGGGGTCGGTGTCGGTCTGCGACTTCATGCCGCCGAACGATGGTTACTCGATGATCCACCGTATCGTCGAGTCTCGTGGTGGCACCGTCGAGATGCAGATGGAGCTCGTCGTGCGTTACGACTACGGCGCGATCACGCCGTGGGCCACCGCCACCGGTGACGGCCAAGTCCTCGTCGCCGCACGCGACGGACTCCGCCTGCACAGCCCCGTCCGTCTTGTTGGCGAGGACAACACCACCGTTGCCTCCTTCTCCATGTCGCGCGACGTCCGACGCAGCTTCTCGCTCACCTATTTCCCCTCGGTGACGCCTGCGCCGCTCCCCCTCGACAGCCTCGCAGCCCGCAACCACACGCGGCACTACTGGCACGGCTGGGTCGCACGTTGCACCTACGACGGCGGCTCGCGCGACCTCGTCGTCCGCTCCCTGATTACCTTGAAGGCCCTGACCTACGAGCCCAGCGGCGCCGTCTGCGCGGCGGCGACGACGTCGCTTCCCGAGACCATCGGCGGCAGCCGCAACTGGGACTATCGCTACTCCTGGGTCCGGGACTCGACCTTCACCCTGCACGCCTTGTTGGTCTCTGGGTACACCGACGAGGGGGCGGCGTGGGTGGCCTGGCTCCGCCGCGCCGTCGCGGGGAACCCCGGCGAGATGCAGATCATGTACGGCGTCGGCGGAGAACGGCGTCTCGCGGAGTACGAGCTCGATCACCTCGCCGGCTACGAGGGCTCAACACCCGTCCGCGTCGGCAACCAAGCGGCGAACCAGCTCCAGCTCGACGTCTACGGCGAGATCCTCGACTCCTCCGTCACCTATTGGCGAGGCCCCATCCCCCAAGAGTTCTACCTGTCGCCGGGTCTGGTGGTCGCGATCCTCGATCACCTCGAGACGATATGGCGCGAGCCCGACAACGGGATCTGGGAGGTCCGCGGCCCGCGGCGGCAATTCACCCATTCGAAGGTCATGGCCTGGGTTGCCTTCGACCGCGCCGTCGCACTCGCGGGGGACGGCATCTTGCCGAAGGGACCGATGGACCATTGGCGGCAATTGCGTGACGAGATTCACGCGGAGGTCTGCCAGAAAGGGTTTGATCCCGAGCTCAATTCGTTCACCCAGTTCTACGGCTCGAAGCTGCTCGATTCGAGTCTGCTGATGCTCGCACCCGTCGGGTTCCTGCCCCCCGATGACCCCCGTATCGTCGGCACCGTCGAGGCGATCCAGAAGGGGCTCGTCATCGATGGCTTCGTTCGCCGGTACCAGACCGGCACCGACGAGGAGGTCGACGGCCTGAGGGGAACCGAGAGCGCCTTCTTGATGACAAGCTTCTGGCTCGCCGACAACCTCGTACTGCTCGGGCGACACGACGAGGCGAAGGAGTTGTTCGGTCGGCTCTGTGCGCTCTGCAACGACGTCGGTCTCCTCTCCGAGGAGTACGACCCGAAGGCCGATCGGCTGCTCGGGAATTTCCCGCAGGCCTTCTCACACGTCGCCCTGATCAACACCGCCGCCAACCTCTCGCTGGGCGAGCAGGGCCCCTCGATGATGCGTAGTCGCCGTTACGGCCCGCCCCGAAATCGGAGCGCTCCGACGCGCTGATCAACCACGCAGTTCGGCTACCGCGTCATGCGCGGCCCACCGCAGCGTTCAGCGGTTGAATCGTCGGCGCCATTCCCGTGCGCTACCCGCGATCGCGTGGGCAGCGCCGCGGAGACCCGTCGCGGCAGGCTGCTCCATCGGGGGTCGATTGACGAGCCTGTATAGGAGCGGGACCTCGAGCACCTTCGGATGGTGGAAGCCGTGACCCCACAGCCCCTCCTCGCCCCACGCGTCGCCGTGGTCGGCGCAGATGACAGCGTTGGCGTTTGCGCTCTCGAACAGCTCGAGCACGGGAGCGAGCTGTTCGTCGACGTACTCCAGGCATGCGCGCTGCCTCTGTCTGCACGCCTCGGCATCGTTGTCGTCGGCGAAGGCGTGGCAGGGACCCTTGTCAAACTCCCACGCCGCTCCCTCGTGCCAGTACGGGATATGCGTCTCTCCGATGTTCATGAACAGGAAGAGAGGTTGGCGGGCATTCTCCGCCTGGGTCATGGCGAAGGTGACCTGTTGGCGCACATCGAATCTGCCACCCGGACGACCGTTGTAGAAGAACTTTTCGAAAGGACTCACAAGGGGACGAGAAGTCACGACGTCGGGATTGAACCACCCCACCGCCCCTGTGCCTACCGTCAGATAGCCCAGCCGGCGGAGGCCGTCGACGATGTTGGCGCCCGAGAGCAACACCCAGGGATCGGAGGCGCCTTTGCCACCGCCACCGACGAGGCGGAATATCCGGGCGTAGCGAGGGTTGGCGTATGGCTCCGGGTCCTCGACGCCCGGGGTGTACCCCACGAACATCGCCGAGTGTGAGCTGAAGGTGAAAGACCCCGGTGCGTGCGCCCGGCGCAGGGTGCCGACCTTCTTCAGGTTTGGTGCGTTCGCCGCAGAGAACGTGTCGTAGCGACACGAATCGAGAGTCACGAACAATATCGAAGAAGGGTCTAGTGCCACATCGCTCCCTGGCGTCGCTGAGGGCAGTGAAGCGTATCTTCGCCCACGTGGGTGGACCACTCGAACGTCCGTATTGGCGTGCTCCGATCGCATGCCGTGGGGTGACCAGCAGCTTCGTTGGGCTTGACGCTCCCGAAAGCTGCACAGGCCCCTATGTCTTGCGGAAGCAGAACTGCGAACCGTGAATGACAAGCGGTGGAGCGTTGGGAGCTGAAGCGAACTCAGTCACCGCGCGGGCGACGTCGTCTCCCCACCATCTCCCGGTCTCCATGTCGTCCCCGGTGAGTAGTCCGCCAGGCCTCACTTTCGGATACCAGAGCTGAAGGTCGGCTTTGACCGCGCTGTAGTGGTGGTCGCCGTCGATATACACCCAATCAAGCGAGTTGTCATCGAATCGTCCCACAGCTTCTTCTGAGGTCATGCGGTGGATGACAACGACGCCGTCGTGGATCTCTTTGGAGAAACGAGCCAGCACGCCTTGATAGATCGACTCGACATCGGCTTGGCCTCCCGTCGCTTGTCCTCCGTAGCAAGCTGCGGCGTAGTCCTCCTCGGCATGAAATCGCCATGGGTCCACCAGGTGCAGGGTTCGGGGTTTGGCGGTCACCAAGATCCGGGCGGCGAAGTTGCCTTTCCACGTCCCGACCTCGACTCCTATGCCGTCAGGCGTGAGCTCGTTCAGGAGGGTCCTGCGCCGGTCTCCCTGGGGCGGACCTGTCTGATCGTTCCGTCCCGCTGCGGTCGACTGAGAAGGCTCTTTCGTTCCTGCACCAACGAACACCGTCTTTGTTCGCCGGAGCACGCCCCGAGCCATCTGCTGTATCCGAACAGCCTTCATCGACTCACTCCTCGGTGATCATCGCCAACCGGCGGCGCATAGTGAATATCACCCGGACTGTCGCTCGTCGAACCATCCAGCCCAGCGTGAAACCCACGAGAGAGTGCCGAGGCGCCCTGAAGCCAGCGGCGTTCTCGGGTCAAACATTCAGAGGTCGCTTGGTGGTCGTGACCTCCGCCACCAACGACGTGCAGGTCAGCCCGGTCTAAGGGGCGGGCTCTTTGGCTGTCCGAGGCAGGGCCGCAGGTGCGTTCGGAACCAGCCGCCCCGGCGAAATCCGTTAACTCGTTTCGCGCACTGCGGTCTCGGTCCTTCCGCCTCTACTTTCGGGGGCCAGGTTGTTTCGGCCAGCGGGACCTTCTTGCAGCACAGCCATCGGCTGGCTCGTCCTCGTCGAGTGCCTTTCGGGGCCGGATCATGGCGCTCTAGGTGTTCGTCTACCCGGGGACCACGCCCATCGGCAGCATCCTGACCGGCTGGATCATCTCGGCCGGTGGCCCGAGGGTCGTCGTCTCGGGGGCCTGCCTGGCCGCGGCGGTGCGGCCGCCTTCGTCCGCACGCTGCCTCACTCCGAAGAGGCACTCACGGATCTCGCTCAGTAGCTCGGGCGACCATTCGACGTGTCGCCATCTGCGGTCCTCGCCTTCGGTGGCGTGGACATACTTCTCAGATCGTTGCGGACCGGTTTAGTTATATCAGAAACAGATGCATATAATCCTGATATGAAATCCACCGATCTGTTTCTCCTCGGTCGGCGGCTCGTGAAGCTGGCAGAGGAGGGGCTGCCCGGACAGGGCGTCAACAACAGCGTCCGGTTCGTACTTCTCGACATCGCCGCCAACCCCGGTAGCTCCATCAGCGAGATCACGGCCCGGACCGGCTCCCCCCAGAGTCACGTGTCGACGTCGGTGAGCAGGCTGCGCCAGTTCGGCATCGTGCGGACAGAGGTCGATCCCCGGGATCGGCGCCGCACCCTGGTCTGGGTCGTGCCCGAGGCTCTTGAGGCGGCCCACAACCGCATCACCGCCACGGCCGACGCCGTCATCGCCCGGGCCCTGGGCAATCCCCCGGCGGCCGAGGTCGCCGAGGTGATCGGCGCCCTCGAGATGGTGGCCGATCGGATCGGGCTGCTGGCCGGGCCCCAAGCCGCCAAGGAGGCGTCATGATGCTCGCCGGCGCAGGTTTCGTCTCGCCCCTCTTCTTGCTCCTCATCGGTGCGCTGCTGGTAATCCGCATCGCGATTGGGCTGCGCCGGCGCCGGGATGGTCGTCAAGACGCCAGCGCTCCGGTCCCTTCGCAAGCCCCCTCCGCGCCTGACGCCATTCGGCCTGTGGCCGCCCCCACGACCACGGACAGCACCACGCTGCTCGAGGTTCGCGAGCTCACGGTCGCCTACGGGTCGAAGGTTGCCGTTGAGGAGGTGAGCTTCGAGATCCGCCGCAGCGAGATCTTCGGTCTGCTCGGTCCGAACGGTGCCGGCAAGACCACCACGCTGAGCGCCATCGAGGGGCTGCGCCGGCCGCGCTCTGGCGCCGTGCTTCTCAATGGGGTCGACATCGATCGCCAGCCCGCACTCGCCAAGGCCCAGATGGGCGTGCAGCTGCAATCCACCGGCTTCCAGTCCGAGTTGACCGTGCGCCAGGTGGCCCGTCTCTATGCCGGCCTCTATGGCGTGGCCATGAGTGACCAGGACCTGGACTCGGCCCTGGCCGACATCGGTCTCGGGCGCGAGCTCGATCGGACCACCAAGCAGATCTCAGGCGGCCAGCAGCAGCGGCTCTCGCTCTTCGTGGCGGTGATCCACCATCCCACCCTCTTGCTTCTCGACGAGCCCACCAGCGGACTCGACCCCCAGTCGCGGCGGAACCTCTGGTCCCGGATCGAGCGGATTCGCGCCGACGGAGGGAGCATCCTGCTCACGACCCACTCCATGGAAGAGGCCCAGGCGCTCTGCGACCGGGTGGCCATCATCGACCACGGACGGGTGCTGGCAATCGACACCCCCCGCAACCTCATCGAGCAGCACCGAGACGATCCTCTCGTCCGGGCCGCGGCGCGCGGAGAGGTGACCCTCGAAGACGTATTCATCGCCCTGACGGGGAGTGAGATCCGTGACTAGCACCACCGCAGCGACGACCGTCCGGGCACCACGGCTTGGAACCATGCTGGGCGCCCTGTTGCGGGCGGATCTGACCGTGCTGACCAAGAACAAGATGCGCATGTTCTTGAGCCTGCTGCTGCCGCTCATCATCTTGTTGACAACCAACTCGTCCAACGCGACCCAGCACTTTGGCGGCGCCGAATTCATCCTCGGGCTGGCCATCACCGCTGGCATCGCGGGGACCTCCATCATGGGCTATGCCCCGATGGTGGCGCGCGACCGCGACAACGGCGTGTTCCAACGTCTTCGAGTTTCGCCCGCGCCGAACTGGACCGTGATGCTGAGCCGGCTGTCGGTCCAGATGGTGTCCAACTTCTTCATCGCCCTTGTCGTGCTCGTCTTAGGCGACCGCATCCACCACCTCTCGCTCTCGGCCGAGACGTACCTGTTGGTCCTCTTGGTCTCGATCCTCGGCTCGGCCGTCTTCCTCGCCGTGGCCCAGGCGCTCGTGGGTCTGGTGAAATCGGCCGACACCGTCCAGGCGTTCGGCCGCCTCCTCTACATCGGGCTCGTCTTTCTCGGTCTCTTCGGGGCCTCGGGCCAACTGGGCGGGTTCTGGGACACGGTGTCGAAATGGAGCCCCGTCGGAGCACTGATGAACGTGTTCGCCGGCGTCGTCGGTGTCGGGACCTTCGACTCACAGGACTGGCTGTCGCTGCTGGTCTGCGGGGGCTATGTGGTCGTCCTCACCGCTCTCGGCATCTCTTGGTTCCGCTTCGACGCCCAGTAGCGGCCGTCTGCACTGCTTCGCGCGCGAGTTGGGTTGAGGAGACGAAGCGTCAGCTGCGTGGGTCTCACTAGCATCCTCCCGCGTGATGAGGAGTCCACGGTTGAGGTCGCATCGTTGGTCGGCGAATTGTCGCCGGTGGTTGTCGATCGCATCCCTAGCGCTCTGCTCGGTCCTGACGTTCACCCTCACGCCTGGTTCGAGCGTCGCCACGGCTTCTTTGCACCGCTCCGGCATTGCCTGGTCCCCATGCCCCAAGGCGACGGGATACCTCTGCGGATCGCTGCTGGTACCGACTGACTATGGGAACCCTTCCCACGGTTCGATGCCTCTGGCTGTCATCGAGCACCCCGTGCCCGACAGCAAAGGGGTGATCGTGTTCAATCCGGGAGGACCAGGTGAGAGTGGGGTCCTCATCCTTCCCATCCTGGCGTCGTTCGTCCCGACCTCGGTACGGAACCAGTTCACCTTGGTCAGCTTCGATGAACGAGGAACCGGGTCGAGCAACCCACTTCTTTGCGGGCCTTCGCCTGCAGAGGCCAGCAGCGCCGTGGCCGGGACCTTGGCTGCGACCAAGACGTTTTCCGGCCTCGATCGGTCGTGTCGTTCCCGTTATCCCGAGGTGTTCCCGACCGTGGACACCACGACTTCCGCTCGGGATATGAACAGTCTCCGCGCGGCCCTCGGGGTCGATCGGATCAACTACTACGGACTTTCCTATGGCACGGTCCTTGGATCCGTCTACCGGCAGTTGTTCCCGAGTCACGTCCGCTCGATGGTGCTGGACGGGGCGGTCGACGCCAATTTGAGCCTGCCCACTGATGCGACACTCGAGGCGCCGGCCATCCAGACCGCGCTCGAGCATGCGCTCTCCAACTGCCCGACCACATCGCGTTGCGCCCTCGGGCCTGACCCGATCGCCTCCTATGAACGACTTGCTACGCAGCTGACCCGAACCCCGTTGCCAGCACCAGGCGATGGCGACAACACCCCGGTCACCGTTGGTGACTTGATGACCGCAACCCTGCTGTATCTCTCCGCACCGACTCTCACCCCCGGCTACTTTCCCGCTCTGGCCGCGGCGGCCGCTGGGAACGGTGGCCCGTTGCGTTCAGTCGCCCTGGGCCTCGAGACCGATTTGAACGGCAATTCGCTCGTCGGTGCCCTCTGGAGTATCACCTGCAATGACGCCGCAGCCCACCCGAACGGCGCCTCGACTGCTTCCCTGGCCCGGACTCTGGCGGCGCACTTTCCGCTGGGTGGTGCTGAAGCCGTTGCCAACAATCTCATCGGCTGTCCGGGATGGAACGACTCGAATGGCGCCATCGCCCACCTCACTCCAATTCGAAGTCAACTGCCGCTCATTATCGGCAATACCTACGATCCCAACACTCCTTATGCCGTGGCCCGTCGGCTCGCTCCCGCCGTCGGTGGCCGGTTGGTGACGTACGTCGGATACGGGCACAGCTGGCTGCTCAATGGATCCGCCAATATCTGCATGCAAGATGTCGTGAGTAGCTACCTCATTGACGGGGTATTGCCTGCCGCCGGTACCCGCTGCGCCGCCTCGAGTGGTGACTGAGTCGGCGGCCTCTTTTGGGTGAGACAACGATGACGGGCCGTGTGGTCGCCTAAGGCCCGGCGGCTGAGGCAAGTTCCTCCAATGCAGGAAAAGTTCACTGCAGCGGCTGATCTGGGACCGCTACCTTGCACCGGCCCCTGATCCTCAGACGCGTGCCCGGCGAGAGCGGCGATGGTGACTATTTCCTTCAAACTCCTTGCCTGTGTGTTGGCGATGGGAGCAGAGTGTGCAAAGGATCAATCTCTCATTGGCTCAAAGGGAAAGCGCCCGATGCCATATGTCACTGTCGGTCAGGAGAACTCAGCCCCGATCGAGATCTACTACGAGGATCATGACTCGGGACAGCCAGTGGCGCTCATCCACGGATTCTGCCCATCGACGCGACGGGTCGTCGAATCCCTGGAGCGGTCAAGGACGTAGAACTCGTCGAGATCGAGGGCGGACCACACAACGTGGGCTGGACGCACCCCGACGAGGTCAACGAAGCCCTCCTCAAGTTCATCGGGTAGCGAAAAACGGATGGGCAGAGTGACGGGACGTGAATGCGCACAACGAACTGTGGAGAGGCCGGGCGCTAGTAGAGAAATACCGGCTGATGCAGGGATGGATCGATGTGGGGGAACGCGTCGTCGTCAACTCGATCGCTGACGAGGTTCGCGGTCAAGGAATTCTCGACCTCGGGGTCGGCGCCGGTCGAACGACCTGGCTCCTCCGTCTGCTCACGGAGGACTACGTTGCGCTCGACTGGTCCCCGGAGATGGTCAGCGCGTGTCGCTCGCTCTACCCGGGCATCGACGTCCGGCATGGCGACGCCAGTGATCTCTCGATTTTTCCCGCGTCCCGCTTCAAACTCGTCTTCTTCAGCTACAACGGGATCGACAACCTGGGGCACGAGCAGCGGTTGCGCGTCATCGACGAAGTGCGGCGAGTTGTACAGCGAGATGGCCTGTTCGTGTACGCGACGCTTGCGAAGTTCGGTGGCGCCTACTTGGAGCCGCCTCGGCTGGTGCCGAGGCGAGCGGCCGGCGAGCCTGCCGTCAAGCATGGCGGACGCTTTCTGTACGGGCTTGTGACAGGAGCCCCCGAGTACCAGAAGGCGCTTACGCGCTGGCGGCGGGCGAAGACCAGAGCCGAAGATCACGGCGATTGGGCCGTGGCCCCTCTCGGTGCGCTCGACTTCGAGATGGCGCATTTCACGACGGTGGCCGGCGAAATGAGGGCGTTGACCGAACGCGGCTTCGTTGTGGAGCGAGTTGTGGCTGACGACGGTCGCGCGCTCGATGGCGATACGTCAGGTTGCGCCTGGTTTCACGTCGTTGCGCGCAGGGCGAACGAAAGATCGTCCTTTACGTGATTTTGCTTGGTTTCAGCTGCGCTCTTCGAACCCAGCGACGTTTTGTGCCGTCGACGACACCTGGGTCAGGTGAATGCCGACGTCGACCGGGAGTGTCGCGCGCTGCGGGTCCGAACCGGTGCCGAGCTGCCCGCTTGCGTTGTCGCCCCAGGCCCACAATCGCCCAGTCGAGTCAATGGCGTAGCTGGCGAAGCCGCCCGAGTTCACCTTGACGAAGGTGACGTTCTTCGGAACGTGCAGGCGCACCGGTACGTCGGAATCGATCTGGGTGCCAATGCCCAGCTGACCTCGGTCGTTGTCACCCCACGTCCAGACGGCACCGTCTTGAAGGATGGCGATCGTCTGGCCGTTCTTCGGCCCGCTCCCGCCCTGGAATACCTGCCTGACAGAGCCGGGAAGCCCAACTTTGACCGGTACCGCGCTGTTAAGCGTTGAACCGTTACCGAGCTGACCCGCCGCGTTGTACCCCCAGTTGTAGTAGTCGCCATTCTCCAATTGCGCCCCTGATCCCTCCCACGATGACGTGAGGGCGGTGACCTTTACGCCACTGGGTAATCCGACGACAGGCGTCGGAATACTCGTCGATGTGGTCGACCCGGTGCCCAGCTCGCCGGCATCGCCGCTTCCACAGGCGTACACGGTGCCGTTCGAGTCAAACAGGGCGTGGGTTCGAGCGCCGGTCGCGAGCGTGACGTCAGAGAGGGACAGCTGTTGGGGGCGACTGTGAATCAGACCGGTCAAGCAAAGGTCGTCGGCCCCGTTGAGACCCCATCCCCAGGCGTGGCCGCTCGAGTCGATGGCCAGCCCAGCGTCGAATGGCATGGGGTTCGGGAGCGACGTGATCTTGACGCCGGCGGGGAAATCGACTTCGACGGCCTTGGTCTCGTATGGCGTCAAGGCACCGTCGCCGAGCTCCCCGTCGCTGTTGACCCCCCAGGCGTAGACGGCGCCGGTCGATGAGAGCGCATACCCGTCGGAGTTCGAGGTGGCGATCTGTACGACCCGTCCCCTGATGTCGGCTATGGCGGTCGGCCTGTCCAGCTCGAGTTGCCTGATCGCGCCTGCGTTACCAACGACGCCCCATCGCGAGACGGTCGTGGTCGTGGCGGAACCGCCTCCACTTGCCCCTCCACCGCACGCGGCGAGCACGACTGCCGCGACGACGACAAGGCTCGCCACGAGTGCAGGCGATCGCCGCGAGGCGGGCGTCACGGCAGACAGGTGATCTCGCCGACCAATGAGGGAATAGTGGCAAGAGTGCATCACGAGACATCACCCGGTTGCGCTGCTTCCGCCGTCGCCTGGGACCGGCGCAGCCGGACGCGAACCATGCGCCAGAGCAGGAAGACTCCGGCGACCGCGAGCAGGCCGCCCGTGACGCGTCCGAGCAGGACGAGTACGACGCCGCCGGCGATCATGGCGACACCGATGAGGTAGCGCTGCCATGGGGTCGCATGCATGAGAGCCTGTTGGACGATCCGACCGCTGCCGTAGGGCATCAGGGCCGCTCCTTTATGGTTACCATCCACCATCATGTAGTCCACTTGATAGACTGTCAACTTACATGACTAATGAAGGTGCAGCCTCGGATGTCGGCCGAGAGCTCTTCGCTGGGCCTGCGCCGTTGCCGTGGCTGCTGCGTCGGACCAACCAGCGCTACCGGGCCTCCATCCGGGATCGCTTGGCAGAGTGCGGTTTCGACGAGTTGCCGCAGCCGGCCTATTGGGCGCTCATGGTTCTTGCGGGAGGGGGAACTGACGCCAGCCACTTGATAAGCGAGATGGGCATCAGCAAGCAGGCGGTGTCGAAACTCGTCGACGCTCTGGTGAAGATGGGATTCGTGGATCGAAGGCCCAACGGTGCTGATCGTCGCCGGAGCGATCTTCGGCTTTCGGCTAAAGGCAGGCAGGCTGCCGACGTCATCGGGGAGGCAGTGCGGACCACCGAGGAATCCTTCGTCAATGAGCTCGGTGTGAAGCGGTTCGAGGATCTCGTCCGGATGCTGACGCAGGTGACTCGACGGGCGGATTGATACTCGCCGTCCAGGCAATTCCCTCTCCGATCTACTGCGGCGTGTCGGCGAGAAGCTCTATCGGGTACGGCTCGCTGGAGTCGGCGGCGAGGAGTTGCTGGTCGAGACGGATCGAGCCTTCGACGGCGCTCACCCCGAGCGGCAGGTGGTCGGGGATGTGTGGTCGCCCGGCCGCTCGCGGTTCGGGGCGCCTTTTGCGACTTACTTGGGCCAAGCTCCGCTCAACCTCGAACGGAATGTCTCGGTCGAGGCGGTGCGCGAATTCAAGCTGGTGACCCACGCGGTGATCGACGCCATTGTCGTCTCGGTTCGTAACCTGCTGCCCACCTTGAGCGGGCGCGATGTCGTCGACGTCATCGCGGCGGCGACATCGTTGTCCGGCGCGTTCTGGCCGATGGCCACGCGGCACCAGTCGGTGTGGTGAAGCTGCCTACCCGAAGTCAGCCTGCAGCGCGGCGGCGGTGTTGGGGTTGGACCCCTGGTCGATGCTGCTCGAACCGTAGTCCCAGAAGGTCGCCTCGAAGACGTTGTGTGTGGCGATCCACTGGCTCATGTCGTTCACGAGGGTCGCGTCGTCGCCGCCGCACACCTGACCCGAGCCGCTGATCGGCTGACCACTGGCGCTGCAGGTGCCCCAACCGAGGCCCCATTCGGGAAAGACCATGGGCTTGTCGTGGGCCGCCGCAAAAGACGCCAACCAGTCGAGGCCGTAGGGCTGCGTCTCCATGTTCTCGAACTCGGCGGGCATGCCGGGGTACGAGGCCCACTCGGTGTCGTAGACATCGAGGCCGACGTAGTCCACGTAGGCGTCACCGGGGTAGTAGTCGGCCAGATCCCCGACGCCTAGGTCCCCGCGGGTGGGGTTCCACTCAAAGGTGAAGTTGGCGCCGCGCACCGAGCGCATCGTGGTGACGATCTGCTGCCAGTACCCGACGA
This sequence comes from uncultured Acidimicrobiaceae bacterium, assembly GCA_963744935.1. Classification (GTDB taxonomy): domain Bacteria; phylum Actinomycetota; class Acidimicrobiia; order Acidimicrobiales; family RAAP-2; genus Bog-473. Next base: position 346,778 of record CAVUVM010000012.1, on the reverse strand, counting down.
AGGCGGGGGCCTGCCCGTTGGCGGCCCAGGGGAACCAGCCTCCGTTGAACTCCCAGCCCATGCGGATGATGGAGCTCCCTTGCCCGTCCGCCACCAGGGCATGGGCCAAGGTGGTGAAGTAACCGTCGTAGGCTCCCGTGGCCCCCGTGGCAAGCGACGCCCCCGAGCCGGGGAGCATCGGGACTCCCCAGATCATGGTGTAGCCCGAGCCGGCCCATTGGGAGACCAGCTGAGAGGGATCGTCGATCGTGGACCACGACGTCCCGTCGAGAAAGTCCATGGCAAAACGCGGTTTGCCGCCTAGCCTCGCCGCGAAGTCTGAGACAGCCGGCGGATCTTCGGGACCTGCGTAGACCCCGAGGACGGATCCTGACCCTGGACCCGAGGTGTGCGCCAGGCCGAGTGCGGCGATGTCCCCGACGGCCGATCCCTCGAAGACCGCCGAGCCGAACGTGAACACGCCACCGTCGGACGCCACGAGCCAGTAGCCACCAGCCGATGGCGTGGCCGCCATGCCCACGACCGGCTCGTTGAGGTGAATGGAGCCGGTCGAGCCCCAGAATGTCGCATCGCCGTAGCTGAAGATTCCCCCGTCGGAGGCCACGAGCCAGTAGCCGTCTCCCGAGGGTGTGGCTGCCATGCCCACGACCGGCTGGTTGAGATGGATGGATCCGGTCGAACCCATGAACGTCGCGTTGCCGAAGCTGAAGACACCCCCGTCGGAGGCGACGAGCCAGTAGCCGTGTCCCGAGGGCGTGGCGGCCATGCCCACGACCGGCTGGTTGAGATGGATGGATCCGGTCGAGCCCCGGAACGTCGCGTCGCCGTAGCTGAAGACACCACCATCAGAGGCAACGAGCCAATAGCCCTGGCCCGAGGGCGTGGTTGCCATGCCGACGATGGGCTTGTTCAGCGGCAGGGCCCCAGCCGACCCGAAGAAGCCGGCGTCGCCAAAGCTGAAGATGCCCCCATCGGAGGCGACGAGCCAGTACCCGTCGCCCGAAGGTGTGGCAGCCATGCCGACGATGGGCGCATTGAGCGCTCGACCGCTCATGCCCCCGTAGAAGCCCGCGTCGCCGAACGAATACACGCCGCCGGTCGAGGTAGCGACCCAGTAGCCCTTACCGTCGGGCGTGGCGACGAGGGCGACACCGCGCGTCGCGGGAGCCGAAGCCGACGCCGACGCCGCTCCGGCATGGGACGGAGGGCTGACTGTCAGCGAGACGGTCGACGCGACGAGTATGACGAGGACCGTGAAAGGAGACGATAGACGACGAGTATGACGAGGAGTACGGAGCTGAACAGAAGACGGCCGGTAGGTCGACAATGCGGGTGACAACGATCCTCTCATCTCTTCGGCGTTGCCGACAGCGATCTCTGTAGGCACTACCGGTGCGAACGAACGCACGAGTCTTCCGACGAGACGCATCTGGTTCCCCCCTCATTTGACCCAGACAGAGCACTTGACCGGTGACAAGTCACTTGATCCAGAGCGATTGGCAACTTCACGCGACGTCTCGCACGGCGACGTTATGCCTCATACCCGTCAAATGCTTTGGGGACACAGGATTAATCAACAAAGTGACAAATTCAGTTGCGGGACGATTGCGGGTTGGTTGACGTCAGCATCCTCCCCTGAGCTGGGCCTTTCCCTCCGGCGCACGGCGTCTAGAAGGACCTTGGGTCGGGGCTACTGCGAGATCGGGTGTTTCGGCGAGCAGCTCGCGCCGAGTGAGGACCGGGGTGATCACCGAAGAGCCCTCGAGCCAGCCGTTTTGTCCTTGACTAGAACCGAACACCACGGTCAAACGGGCGCCGGCAGTCAATGGCGTTTCTCTCGGCGCAAGCGATGCCAATCTCGACCAGCAACGCCACCTTCGTGATAGCTCCGCTATACCTTCGCGACCGCTTCGCTCCACCTTCGTGATGGCTCTGCAAATGATGCCGTGGAGGTCGCCCCTTCGAACGGACCGATGACCAGCCCCGGCTTCGAAGACTCCTGATGGCGGGTGTTACCATCACCAAAATGCGGAGGGCGGCAGTGTCGGCACACCGGTCGCAGGCGTTGCTGTCGTGTGTCGTCGCGTCGACACCGAGGTCCGGGAGCACCCTGCTGTGCCGCGGCCTCGCCCAGACCGGCATCGTCGGACAGCCTGACGAGTTCATCGATCCGCCGCGCTACAAGAGCCTGGCCGCGCAGTGGGGCTACGGCCCTGAATACGTGCCGGCGACGACGAGGGTCGAGCGAGCGATGCAGCATACGGCGACCGCAAATGGCGTCTTTGCCTTGCAGGCGCACTGGCATCAGCTCGCGTTGCTGCTTCGGACCGTGCAGAACGCGACAGGTGCCGATGGTCTGTTGGACCACGTTGGCCGCGTGCTGGCGAGCCCGCGCTATGTCCACGTCTCCCGGCGCGATACCGCCGCCCAGGCCCTGTCCTACTACCGGGCCATCTACACAGGGGAGGTAGACGAGCGTTGCGTCGAGCCACCCGACCCAAGTCGCGGTGGGCCCGAACCGGTGCTCCTCCAACAGGTCCGGTGGCTCGAGGACATGCTGATCGATTGGGACGCGCAGTGGCAGGCGTACTTCGCCCGTTGCGACGTCCGGCCCCTGGAAGTCTCGTACGAAGACATTGTCGAGAATTACCAACCGACAGTCGAACGGGTGCTCGATTACCTCGGTCTCGCGTCGAGACCCGCCGTTGTCGACCCCGCGGTGACGGACTCAACGGTCCAATCGGAGTGGACACAACGCTGGCTCGATGAGTACCGCGCCGAGCGCGATCGATTGGCGCCGCAGCCCGCCGACGAGTCCTGGTCACGCCGGGACCAGATCTTCGAAGTCACGCACAGCACCGAACCAGCTGGTCCTGCCGGCACCGGGGGGGCGAGCGCCTCGACCTCGTTGCTCGAAAACGAGGTGGTCTACTCGTGCGTCGTCGACAAGCCACCACTGCTCGTGTACCAGAGCCTCATCTGGGTGCTCACCTTGACGCGTCTGGCCGGGATAGCACCCCAGCGGCTCGTGGTGCACGTCGTGGAGGGGACCGATCCTGACCACCTCGCGCGTTTGCGCTCTCTGGGCGTCAGCGTGGTGCCGGTGGCACGCTTCGACGAACGCAACGTGTATGCCAACAAGCTCCGCCAACTCACCGCCGGAGCTTTGGTCGACGCGAGCGCCGCGGTCCTCTCTGATTGCGATATCGCGTTCGCCGAAGACATCACCCCGTTCACTCGCGGCACTGCCGTGCGCGGTAAAACCGTCGGTAACGGATTTCCGACCCTGGCGGGATGGCGCCGCTTGATCGACACCGCCGGTTTGACGCGCGAATTGCGTCTCGGTCGTGCGGCAGGTGGGAGGTTACTGTGGACGTGCGCCCAGAATCTCAACGGTGGCCTACTCGTCATACCGCGCCCCTTCCACGACCTGCTGGCCGAGGCCTGGCCCCGGTGGATCGGATGGCTGCTCGACCACGGCGACGCCAGTGTGAAGAGGTTCGCCGACCAGGTCTCGTTCGGGTTGGCGCTCATCGAGTTGGATCTGCCCATCGGCCGGATGCCTGTCACGACGAACTTCCCCTTGGGGGGAGCCGAAGCGACTCTCATAGAGACCGTGTCCCCCCAGGCCGTCCACTACCACTCGCGCCTCACGCGTGCCGGCCGACTCACGGAGGTGGGCGTGCCCGCCGTTGACGTCACCGTCGCCAAGGTGAACGCCCTTCTCGACGAGCCCGCCAGCCGCGAGGTCCTCGAAGTCGCCCTGCACGACTGGCAGGCGAGCCTGGACCCGCTGCCGCCTCGATCGGGCAAGTTCAAACGTCGCTGGTTGACACCGTCTCGATAGGCCGCACCCCACGGTGGCAGCAGAGAGGGGTCCGAGGTCTCACGACCCGAAGCGGTATCCGTGCTTTGTAATGATCGAAGCGTCTCTTCGGCTCACCAGATCCCTGCTCGCATCGTCGTAAAAGTCTACGTAAGGCCAGTGCTCGGAGGTGTTGGTCCTTACCTGTGCCCGGGTGCGTATCTCATGCTCCATACCGGAGTCGATCGCGTAGCCGGCGACCTTGAGAGCGGCGATCAGGTCGTCAGCCAGATATTCCATCCGGATCATCGCAGTGGGGAGATAGTCGGCTTCGAGCCTGCTATCGAGCTCAGCTGTCGTCTTCGAGTCGAGCACACTTCCGAGGTCACCCGCATATAGTCTGCAGTAGCGATACGTCGCGAGCCCCGCGACGTATCGAACCTGGCTCCGACCGTAGACCTTGTCGAGCTCACGTCCATGGGAGGGAGTATGGACCCTCGCCAACCAGGAACGGAATTGTTCCGGCGTATGCGGCGCGGCGTAGAGCCGTCTCCAGGGCGCCATCGGTCGCGTCAGCTCGCTTAGGAGAGGTCGTGGTGACGGCAGCCGGCGCGCCGTGTGCTTCAAACGCCTCTGCGTGAGTCGGCGATGGAGTTGGCCCTCTCCCTGGCCTCCGAACGCCCACAGTGAAACGTAGGAATCCCAGGGATTGCGCACCGAGCCGACGATACATTTGGACGTCGCGGGATCCGGGAGCAGCCCGTGCTTGGGGAACACCTGAGTCCCCCCGAATAGATCGATCAGAATCGCTCCTATCGTGGAGCACGCTGTCTTCTGGAGCTGAAGGTAGACGAGCTTCTCGCAAACTACCGGCATGGAGGGCACCAACCTCGCGGCATCCGATGAGAAGCGAAGAGCGATCCAGTTCGCTGGAGTGTGCGCCGGAGGCGGGCAATCCAAGAACACCTCCCCGACCTTGCGCGGCCGTCGTTCCCGCCAGCGAAGCCACAGGCTGGCACCGAACCCGAGCTCACTGCCGATAGCGCTACTGGTGCCCGCATTGCTCAGGGAGAGTGGCGCTCAACAATCGATCGAACATCGTCGTGCCCGGGATCTATCGGCTGAACGAGTATCCGGCAAGGGCCGGACGTGAAGCGATTATCTCGTCTATTGCATCACGATCAGCACGCGAATAGTCGAACGGAACGCGTCCGCGGCGACCGCCGGGTTCGACGATGGAGGAACAAGACTGAACAAAGTTGTCCGGCGCATCGACTCCGAGGAAGCGACAGATGGCCGGTAACCAGGTCTCGGGTTCGGAAACGATCGACTCGTACCTGACCTCCAAAACTTCATCGCGGCCCAATCGTCCCCTTACCTCATCAACGGAAAGTCCTAACCTTCGGTAGATGCTGATTGCCTTCGAAATGGGGATATCGCGATTGCGCGCAAGCGACGCGATGGTGTCGAACGGATTGCGCTCGAGTTGGATCACCCCGAGCGGGACGCCGACGAAGTCTCGAAGGCGATCGAGCAGCCCGGGATCTTTGTGCAAGCGCTTCGTAGCGCGGCTGGCATGTTTGTCCCCGATGACGCGCAGCCGGGTATACCGACCCTGATCGAGGCTCGACAGTTCGTACTCGAATCCGTGGAACTGGCGACCGATGTCGGCAAATTGGCGGTCGCGATCGAGGATGATGGCGAACAGCTGGTTGCGAGTGAGGCCGGCGCGGACATATCGCAATGCGTCGGCTTCCTGGGCGATCACAATCTCAGGGTGAGCGTTGAGCAGTGAGCCAACGAGCGTGCTTCCGCTTCTCGCGTAGCCGAGTAAGAGACAGAACCGCTCGACGTCGCGAAACGCTCGGCGGTTCCTATACCCGCTGATGGTCGCCCGCCCGATGAAGCCAGCCAACTCCCGGCGCGTCGTCGGACTGGGTAAGTCGAGCTGAGAGTCTGGCTTCACACCCATCCTCGTGTGGTTGGCGGTGACCGAGGGTGCGCCAGCATACCCGGAAGCCGAACCATCCTCGGATTTGAAGTTTCGCCTGGCGAAGTTCGGCGATGCTTCCACGAATGATCTCCCTGGAAGATTGGACTCTTCCGAATCCACGGATTGCCAAATCGTAGAGGTTCTCGGGGTGGCGCAACACAGTGCCACCAGCCCCAAGCCGCCTTTTGGTTTTGGCATCGTACGGGACCGCAGCCCGCCGCTCGCGACAGTTCCGTGACAAAATGCCGCCGAGTCCGCCCGGTCAACGAGCCAACAAACCGATCGACAAACTGATCGACAAACTGACCGGCGAACGGACCTTCGAACGGACCGACGACCAGACCCGGCTTCGAAGACTCCTGATGGCGGGTGTTAGCATCGTGCGATGCGAACGGCGGCAGCGTCCGCAGACCGGTCGCAGGCGTTGCTGTCGTGTGTCGTCGCGTCGACACCGAGGTCCGGGAGCACCCTGCTGTGCCGCGGCCTCGCCCAGACCGGCATCGTCGGACAGCCTGACGAGTTCATCGATCCGCCGCGCTACAAGAGCCTGGCCGCGCAGTGGGGCTACGGCCCTGAATACGTGCCGGCGACGACGAGGGTCGAGCGAGCGATGCAGCATACGGCGACCGCAAATGGCGTCTTTGCCTTGCAGGCGCACTGGCATCAGCTCGCGTTGCTGCTTCGGACCGTGCAGAACGCGACAGGTGCCGATGGTCTGTTGGACCACGTTGGCCGCGTGCTGGCGAGCCCGCGCTATGTCCACGTCTCCCGGCGCGATACCGCCGCCCAGGCCCTGTCCTACTACCGGGCCATCTACACAGGGGAGGTAGACGAGCGTTGCGTCGAGCCACCCGACCCAAGTCGCGGTGGGCCCGAACCGGTGCTCCTCCAACAGGTCCGGTGGCTCGAGGACATGCTGATCGATTGGGACGCGCAGTGGCAGGCGTACTTCGCCCGTTGCGACGTCCGGCCCCTGGAAGTCTCGTACGAAGACATTGTCGAGAATTACCAACCGACAGTCGAACGGGTGCTCGATTACCTCGGTCTCGCGTCGAGACCCGCCGTTGTCGACCCCGCGGTGACGGACTCAACGGTCCAATCGGAGTGGACACAACGCTGGCTCGATGAGTACCGCGCCGAGCGCGATCGATTGGCGCCGCAGTCCGCCGACGAGTCCTGGTCACGCCGGGACCAGATCTTCGAAGTCACGCACAGCACCGAACCAGCTGGTCCTGCCGGCACCGGGGGGGCGAGCGCCTCGACCTCGTTGCTCGAAAACGAGGTGGTCTACTCGTGCGTCGTCGACAAGCCACCACTGCTCGTGTACCAGAGCCTCATCTGGGTGCTCACCTTGACGCGTCTGGCCGGGATAGCACCCCAGCGGCTCGTGGTGCACGTCGTGGAGGGGACCGATCCTGACCACCTCGCGCGTTTGCGCTCTCTGGGCGTCAGCGTGGTGCCGGTGGCACGCTTCGACGAACGCAACGTGTATGCCAACAAGCTCCGCCAACTCACCGCCGGAGCTTTGGTCGACGCGAGCGCCGCGGTCCTCTCTGATTGCGATATCGCGTTCGCCGAAGACATCACCCCGTTCACTCGCGGCACTGCCGTGCGCGGTCGATCAGTCGGTGCCGGAGTTCCGACCCTGGCGGGATGGCGCCGCTTGATCGACACCGCCGGCTTGACGCGCGAATTGCGTCTCGGTCGTGCGGCACACGCGGCGTTGACGTGGACGTGCGCCCAGAATCTCAACGGTGGCCTACTCGTCATACCGCGCCCCTTCCACGACCTGCTGGCCGAGGCCTGGCCCCGGTGGTTCGGATGGGTTCTCGACCACGGCGACGAGCTCGCTGCCGACGTGAACAGGTTCGCCGGCCAGGTCTCGTTCGGGTTGGCGCTTCTCGAGTTGGATCTGCCCATCGGCCGGATGCCTGTCACGACGAACTTTCCTTGGGTTGGGGCCGAAGCGAGTCTCTCGGGGAGCATGTCCCTCCAGGCACTCCACTACCACTCGCGCCTCACGCGTGCAGGCCGACTCACGGAGGCAGGCGTGCCCGCCGTTGACGTCACCGTCGCCAAGGTGAACGCCCTTCTCGACGAGCCCACCAGCCGCGAGGTCCTCGAAGTCGCCCTGCACGACTGGCAGGCGAGCCTGGACCCGCTGCCGCCTCGATCGGGCACGTTCGGACCTCGGCGGTTGTTGTCTCGCATGCGTAATCCTTGACTTCGATCGTGCGAGCATGGCGCCTTCCGTGAGACTCGGCCGCACGAGCGAAAGGAGGACACCCGTGGATCGCCAGAACGGCGTGACGGAGGGCACGTGAGCGAGCCGGCAGGCCCGCTGCGGGGCCTACGGGTGCTCGATCTGAGCTGGGGGGTGGCGGGACCCGTCGGCGTTCTGCTTCTCGCTGAGCTCGGTGCCGACGTGATCAAGGTCGAGCCGCCGGGTGGGGATCCCTTTCGACGTCAGCCCGGCTACCACGTCTGGAACCGCAGCCGGAGGTCGGTGGTGCTCGACGTCAAGGCAGACGAGGGCCGCGACGTGTTCCTGCGGCTCTGCGGGGGTGCCGATGTGCTGGTGGAAACGTTCAGCCCCGGCACGATGGAACGGCTGGGACTCTCTTACGAAGATCTCTCACCGCGGTTTCCCCGCTTGGTCTTCTGCTCGGTGCCGGCCTATCCGCCCGGGCATCGCTTCGCTGATCGACCCGGTTGGGACGTCACGGTGCAGGCCCGCTCGGGCATGCAAAGCGAGCAGCCCGGCTGGCGCCCTGGACCCGTCTATCTGCACTTTCCCGCCCCGAGCATGGCGGCGTGCTTCCTCTTGGCCACAGGCGTGCTCTCGGCTCTGATCTACCGCGATGCGGCCGGCCGTGGGCAGCACGTGCAGACGTCGCTCTATCAGGGGGTCCTCGCGTACACCACGCAGATTTGGCAGGAGCACGAACGAGCGCCCGCCGGCTTTCACGCGGTCATGGCGAAGACATACCCGCCCGGCATCCATCAGATATCCCTCTTCGAGTGTGCCGGCGGTGAATGGATCCACGCCGCGACGATGAACGGCCTTACCCCGACGCGCACGCCCGAGGAGATCTTGGGACTGGACCCCGTGGACCCACGCGCGCTGTACGCCGACCCCGAGTTACGCGCGCGCCACGAGGCCCGGCTTCGTGCCGCCTACGCGCAGCGGCGCCGCGACGAGCTCATCGAGGAGTTCCACGAGGCCGGTCTTGGCGCTGAGGCGGTCAGACCGATGGCCGAGGTCTTTTCCCATCCCCAGTTCCTGGCGAACGGGCTGGCGGCAACGGTCGAGGACCCTGAGCTCGGGCCTACCACGCAGGTTGGAGTACCGGCCGTGTTGCGCGGCACACCGGGGGCGATCCAAGGCGGTCAGCCCCGCGCCGGTGCACACAGCCGTGAGGTGTTGGCAGAAGCGGAATATTCCGCGGCCGAGATCGACCGCCTGCTGGACGCGGGGATCGTAGAGGACGTGTCGTGGGTCCGTTGACCGGCGTGGTCGTCCTCGATCTCGGCCAGTATCTGGCCGGGCCCTTCGGTCCGATGGTCCTGGGGGACTTGGGGGCCGAGGTCATCAAGGTGGAGCCCGTGCGCGGTGACGGCATGCGGATGGCAGGGATGCCCTTCGTCGGGTGCCAGCGCGGCAAGCTCGATTTCGCCGTCGATGTCAAGGCCCCCGAGGGGCTCGAAGCAGTGCTGCGCCTGGCCGAGATCGCCGATGTGGTGCACCACAACATGACGAAAGGGACCGCAGCGCGCCTGGGAATCGACTACGAGTCTCTCAAGGAGCGCAACCCGGACCTCGTCCACTGCAACACCTACGCCTACGGCGCCGAGGGACCCCTGTCGGACTTCGGCGGCCTCGACCCGCTCTATCAGGCCGCGTGCGGCCTCGAGTTCGAGGCGGGTCCGGTGGCCGGCGGCAACCCGCCCCTGTATCTCCGCTTCGGAATGACCGACACGGCCAACGCCATGGTGTCGGCGGTCGGGGTGCTGGCCGCCCTGTACCACCAACGTCGGACCGGCGAGGGACAGGACCTCTGGACGTCGCTCCTCAACGGTGCGGCCGTGTTCAGTTCCGACGTCTTCCTTGTCGAAGGGGAGCCCGGTCCGGTTCGTCCCGGTCTCGACGCCAACCAGATGGGGGTCTCGCCCTGTTGCCGGCTGTACGAGACCAGGGAGGGGTGGATCCAAGTTGCGGCCTTCGCATCAGGCCAATGGGCACAGCTCTGTCGCCTGGTGGGACGCCCCGACCTTGCGCGTTACGAGACGATCGAGGCGCGGGTGGCGGCCAGGGTGGAGATCGAGTTGGCGCTCGAATCCATCTTCCTCACGCGGACGGCCGTGACCTGGTTCCACAATCTCGGCGAAGCTGGTGTCGACGCGGAGGTCTCTGTCGACACCAACGACGGAGAGTTCGTGCTCCACGACGCTGACAACGAGCGTCTCGGCCTGGTGGCGGAGTATCCCCATCCGATCCTCGGACAGCTGCGCCAGTTCGGCACGTTGATTGACTTCTCGGAGTCTCCCACCGGGCCCTATGGTCCTCCACCGTTGGTCGGAGAGCACACCCGGCGCATCATGGAGCGCCTCGGCTACACGAGCCAGGAGATCGAGGACCTGTTGGCGCGCGGAATCGTCTACGAGCCAACCGAGGCCTATCGCTGGACACTCTGATCGTTGTGGCGCTCGGGGTCCCCGCCCCACGACGACGGTCAGAACGGTCCGGAGAGTTCTCCGAGGGCTTCAGTGAGACGGAGGTTCTCGGTGTAGTCGACCGGGCACGTGATCACCGACACCGTGTCGGCGGCCAGGGCCTCTTTGAGCATGGGGAGAAGGTCATCCGCGGCACCCACCCGGTAGCCCCGGGCGCCGAAGCTCTCGGCGTAGGACACGAAGTCGGGGTTGGAGAACTCGACTTCTACGTGGTGACCGAGCTCGAGGTCCATCTTCCAGCGGATCAGGCCGTAGGCGTCGTCCTCCCAGATCAAGATCGCGAAGGGAATGCGCTCGCGGAGCGCCGTCTCGATCTCCTGTGAGTTCATGAGAAAGGCCCCGTCTCCGACCGCGGCCAGCACCTTGCGCCCGGGCACCGCCAGAGATGCTGCAATGGCACCGGGTAGGGCGAAGGCCATCGTCGAGAGCCCATTGGAGATCAGGCAGGTGTTGGGCTCGAAGGTGGGGTAGAGGCGGGCCATCCACATCTTCACGGCGCCGGTGTCGGCGAGGACGATGTCGGAACGGCCGAGCGCAGACCGAGTATCCGCAACGACTCGCTGAGGCTTGAGCGGGAAGCTGTTGTCGGCTGCCCCCTGGGCCAGCTCGTCAGCGAGGAGTCGCCGGATCTTCTCTCCCCTCGTTCCCTGGGCGAAACGGCGAGTGGTCGCCTCACCCAGGGCGTGCAGCGTGGTCCCGATGTCGGCCTGGATCCCCACCTCGACGTCGTAACGCGCGTCCACCTCGGCGGGCACGCGGCTCAGATGGATGATCTGCTTGTCCGCGGCGGGGTTGATCCGAACCGGGTCGAATTCCTGGAGCTCGTACCCGACGCTGACGATGACGTCTGCATCGTCAAACCCGAAGTTGACGTAGTCGTGACTCATGAAACCGACGGCACCGAGTGAGTAGGGGTGATCGTCGGGGAACACGCCCTTGCCGTGAAAGGTGGTCGCCACCGGGAGACTGAGCAGCTCGGAGAAATGCAGCAGTGCCTCGGCCGCTCCCGAACGGGCGGCTCCGTGCCCGGCCAGAATGATCGGCCGTTGGCTCGCGTCGAGCACGGCGGCCGCTCGCGCGATCTGTGACGGCGAGGGCTCGTCGCTGCGAGGTGTATTGACGTCGAGCGGTACCAATTCATCCGGGACGAACGCGGACTCAATGTCCTCGGGCACACCGAGATACACCGATCCCGGCCGCTCGGTCTGGGCGAGCTTGAACGCCTTGCGGACCATCTCGGGGATGGAGTCGGGAGTGAGAATCAGGTCGGACCACTTCGTCACCGGCGAGAACATGGACACCAAGTCGACGCTTTGATGCGATTCCTTGTAGATCCGGTTCAGTCCCACCTGGGCCGAGAGGGCGAGCACGGGTGTGCTGTTGGTGTAGGCGTCCGCCGTACCCAGCAAGAGGTTGATGGCGCCGGGCCCGAGTGTCGCCGAACAGACGCCGGCCCTGCCGGTGAGCCGGCCATGGATCTCGGCCATGAACGACGCCGCCTGTTCATGGCGCACCAGGACGTAGCGGATGGCGGACCGGGACAGCGCATCGGTGAGGTAGATGTTCTCTTCCCCCGGGATGCCGAACACGCAGGTGACGCCCTCGTGCTCGAGGCACTCGACCAGGAGCTCAGCGGCACGCCGCCGTTCTTCAGTCACAGCACGGAGCGTAGTGAAATCGGGCGAATCGCAAAAGCGGCGACGACGCGTGACCATGGACTCATTCACCAACGCCACCGTGCGGAGATCGGGGCGTATCGGATCGCTTCGGCGCCGACTAGAACCGAAACCACCTCGGAAGCGACCAAGGAGGCTGAGATGCCTGCAAAGGGCAGCGTGGAGTGGAAGGGCGATGTTCCCACCGGTACCGGGACGTTCACGGCGGGCGACACGATCAGCGGCGGCTACACCTACAAGTCTCGTTTCGAGGACGGACCTGGCTCGAACCCCGAGCAACTGATCGCCGCCGCCCATGCGGCCTGCTTCTCAATGGCGCTCTCGAACATTTTGGCCCAGGCGGGACATCCCCCAGAATCGGTGCACACGGACGCGACGGTCACATTGCGGCTGGTGGAGGGCGCGCCGACGATCACCAAGATCGACCTCGTGACTGTGGGAAGGGTGCCCGGCGTTGAACAAGCCGCCTTTGCCGAGCACGCTCGGACAGCCAAGGAGGGTTGCCCGGTCAGTCGTGCGCTCGCCGGCGTCCCCGAGATCACCCTCGACGCCAGGCTCGCGTCATGAGCGACGCTTTCGTTCTCGGCGGAGCCCGCACTCCCGTCGGCCGCTACGGCGGTTCCCTGTCACACCTGCGGACCGATGACCTCCTGGGCCAGACGATGGTGGCTGCGTGTGAACGCGTTGGTGTCCCGCTCGATCGGATCGAAGACATCGCGGCCGGCTGTGTCAACGTGGCCCACGAGGGCATGGGGGACATCGCGCGTTGGGCGGCGCTGGCCGCAGGCTTCCCTGATTCGGTTCCCGCGGTCACGGTCAACCGTTTCTGCGCCTCGTCGCTCACCGGCGCCATCTCCCTCGCGCACGCCATACGCAGCGGGGAGCTCGAGGTCGGACTCGCTGCCGGGGTCGAGTCCATGTCGCGCTCGGGGTGGGCCAACATGAAAGGTGATGCCCCGTTCAGCCCGCGGGGACCGGTCCTGCTGCTCGACACCATGTGGGCGGGAGCCGGCGGGCCTCCGAACCCGGTCCTGTTGGCCCGCGATGCCTACGTCGAGATGATCAAGACGGCGCAGAACGTGGCCGACCGCTACCAGCTGAGCCGCGAGGAGATCGACGCCTTCGCGCTGCGCTCGCACCACCACGCCGCCGCCGCCCGCGACTCCGGTCGGTTCGCCGCCGAGATCCACCCGGTCGAGATCCCCGGCACCAAGAAGGCGCCCGGTCGTATCTTCGAGAACGACGAGACGATCAGAGGCGACACCACGGCCGAGCAGTTGGCCGCGCTTCCGCCTCAACCCAACACCACGCAGATGACGGCGGGCAACTCGTCGCCACTCAGCGATGGCGCGTCGGCCGTCCTCTTGTCCTCGGAGGAGGCCGCTCAGTCCCTCGAACTCACTCCGCTGGCGCGGGTCGTGGCCTCGGCGACGTACGCCCTCGACCCCCAGTTCATGGGGATCGCTCCCGCCTTCGCCATCGTCAAGGCGCTCGCGCGAGCCAAGTTGGCACCGACGGACGTCGACGTGTGGGAGGTACACGAGGCCTTCGCGGCCCAGGCTCTCGGTGTCCTGCGCGAGCTGACGAACCAGCTCGACGGCTTCGTGGTGCCCGACGATCGCCTGAACCCCAATGGCGGGGCGGTGGCCATCGGCCATCCCTTCGGCTCGTCGGGCACCCGCTACGTCCTCACCTTGGCCACCGAGCTCCACGTGCGCGAGGTGCGCTACGGCGTCCTTGGCGTCTGTGTCGGATCAGGCCAGGGGGTCGCCCTCGTGCTGGAGAACGCGAGCGCGTCCTAGAGGGTCACGACGGGCTCCTAGTGGAGGTGTTGCTGCCAATCGGAAGGGACGCGCCCGCTCGGTCCAGGTACGGGTTGTGCAACCGGATGATGGGTCGGCGGCGCCAGGGGCGGGCCCGTCACGAACTCGTCGCTGCGATAGTCATAAAACCAATCTTCACCTGGCTCAAAACTTGCGATGATGGCGTGGCCTGATTCTCGGGCGTGAGCCGTCGCGTGTTGAGATGGCGATGTGTCGCAGCATCCGATGTGGCCGCATTCGGCACAGCGGCGCAAATGGAGCCACCAGCCGCCCGCAGCGTCGCATTCGACACAACCGGTACCGCTCGGCTCCTTCGTCGAATCGATCAGCTGATCGTCCACGTGGCCTCCTTCCAGCGCGTCATCCATCTGGCAGCAACGTATCGTCCGCAACGCCAGGGCGCCCGCGTTTGCGGTCATTCACCCCTTGCGCCGGCACGCAGCACGGACGAACCGGGGTGAAGCCCCCGGATTGAGTGGGCCAAAGGACCCATGTGCGTCAACGGACGGACTACTCACACAAGACACCGAATGCACCACGGTTCCAGACATCGTGGCTCTCTTCTGAGGTGTGTCACGAGGGGGCCTTGATCCGACGTCGCTGGGCGGCTCGGGGAAAGGGAGGTGCATCATGGACAATCGCCGGCGAGTGCCCCGCCAGACGGCTGGTTGGGGCGGGTTCTGCCACGTCGAGGGGGAGAGCGCCTCTGGCTGGCGGGATTGCCGCGTCGTCGACATCTCGATCCTGGGCATCGGGATCAGGATGCAACACTCCCGGCCGTCCGATCTCGTCGGTCGACATGTCTCGGTCGAGCTCCCTGCGGTGGGTGACGCGGTCAACATCCGGTTCGAGGGCGAGGTCACAAACGTGGTCCGGAGCACGCTGCGCTCCGCTCGCATCGGGATCGAGTTCGTGCACCTGTCGAACACCGAGCGTGCGATCCTCGAGGTCCTCAGCCACGCCAGCGACGGGGACCGGGTGCTCGAACTGGTCTAGAGATGTGGCCGAAGGGGGAGTACATGGTTCCAGTGCTCCTGTCTTGAAGTCGGGCGGTCAGTCGTGCCCCCGGCTGCGACTTCAAGTCAGGAGCCTGGCCCATCCTGAGTTCCCTTCATCAGAAAAACTGATGAAGGGAATCTTCGAAAGCTCATTGACAGATAGGAAGGAACTAGGCACCCTGGGTGTTGAAAAGAGAACAGAGAAGAAGAGAGAGGAGCAAAGGTGCGACTCTTCAAGGACGATTTGGCGCAGTTGTCATTGTTTTCCCAGGTCAGCCGCTCGGAGCTGGCCCTCATCCGCCGTCACCTGACGGCGTTGCAGGTACCGGCGGGTCGCGTCCTGGTGCGCGAGGGCGGTCCGGGGGACCAGTTCATGATCATCGCCGATGGTGAGGCGACGGTGAGCCAAGGGGGTCACACCATCGCGACCCTCGGGCGCGGTGACCTGGTGGGAGAGATGGCTCTCCTCGATCAGGACGGCATCGGCCGGCGGAATGCGACGGTGACTGTGACCTCGGATGCCCTGGTCTACGCCGGGTCCCGCGTCGAGTTTCGACAGATTCTCGAGGCCGTCCCGGCCTTCGCGGACAAGGTGCGCCAGACGGCGGCCGCCCGGACGCTGAGCGTCGCAGCCTGAGCATCGCTGGCCGATCCCGCCAGGAGGCCGGCCCCCAAGGGGGGCCCTACTCCGAGCGGACGTAGGAGCCCGCATCGAGGTCCTCGAGGAGGCGGGGCCCGGTCGGCTCCCAACCGAGCAGCCGGCGCGTGGTCGCGGCCGTTGCGGGACAGTCCAGCGAGACGAAGTGGCCCAAGAAGGCGAAATGTTCTGGCGCGTCGTCGGGAGCGACCGACGCTGTCGGGATGTCCAGTTGGCGGCCGATGGCCTCCGCGATCTTCCGGAACGGCACGCCCTCGTCGCCCACTGCGTGCAGGACTGACCCGGCGGGAGCGCCCTCGACGGCCAGCCGAGCCAGGCGGGCGGCGTCGCAACGATGGACGGCCGGCCACCGGTTGGAGCCGTCGGCCACGTATGCTGCGACGCCCCGCTGACGGGCGATGCCCACCAGAGTGGCGACGAACCCGTTGTCACCGTCGCCGTGGACCGTTGGCGGGAAGCGCAGCACCGATGATCGGACGCCGATGCCTCGCAGGGAGAGCGTGAGCAGCGCGGTGGCGGCGCGGGCGCTGGCCGGGTTGGCCCGGACTTCGTCACTGGGCACCAGTCCGTCGTCCTCGGTGGCAACCCGCCCCGAACTCAGGCCGAGCATGCCCGAGGCGAGTACGAACGGCCGGTCCGAATCGGCCAGTGCCGCACCCATGGCTTCGACGGCTCGCCGATCGGCGGCGCCGGCGGCGGCAAAGTTGCCGCCGAACGCCACCTCGTGTTGGAAGGCCAGGTGGATCACTCCGTCCGAGTCAGCCGCAGCCTTCGCCAGGCCGTCGGGATCGTCGAGATCGCCCCGCTGGACGATGGCGCCGGCGGCTTCGAGCCGCTGCGCCGAGTCTTCGGAGCGGGCCAGGCCGACGACCTCGTGTCCGACTTCGAGGAGTTCGGGTACGACGCCCGAGCCGATCCAGCCCGATGCGCCGGTGACGAAGATTCTCACGGCGGTACCTCCAGTAGTAGACGAAGACCAGTGACGCCGATGTCAGTGACCGTCATCACGCTAAGGGATGATGTCAGTTACTGTCAACACCTAGGATTGTGGTCATGGGTCGATGGGAACCGGATAGTCGCGGCCGGCTGCAGGAGGCGGCTCTCGCGCTCTACTCGGAACGGGGATTCGACCAGACCACGGCCGCAGAGATCGCCGCCCGGGCAGGGGTGACCGAGCGCACCTTCTTTCGTCACTTCGCCGACAAGCGCGAAGTGCTCTTCGGTGGCTCCGCCATCCTGAAGGACCGGATCCTGGAGGGGGTCATCGCCGCGCCCAGCGCTGACAGTCCCTTCGAAGCCGTTGCCCGTGGTCTCGATGCTGGCGCCGCCATGCTCGGCGAGGGTCGCCGGGACCTCTCGGCTCAGCGCCAAGCGGTGATCGCGGCGAACCCCGAACTTCGTGAACGCGAGCTGTCCAAGTTGGCCGACTACGGCACAGCCGTCGCCGCGGCGCTGCGAGATCGAGGTGTGAGCGAACCGCAGGCGACGCTGGCGGCGGAGGCCGGCATGACCGTGCTGCGAGTGGCGCTCGAGCGGTGGGCCAACGGAGACGACGACCGGGAGCTCGGCGAGGTCATGCGCGAGTCGATGGCCGAACTGCGAGCGGTGATGGCGAGGGGCTGAGCGACGAATCTCTCGAAGACGGGCGGCGTCAGCCGCCCGAATCAGGGCCGCCGGCCGTTGGGCATGAGGTCGCTCAGTCCCCACTGGTCGAGTGCGTTCAACTGGACCTCGTCCCCGGTCGCCTCGACGATCATGTTCCCGCCGACATAGATGGCCGTGTGGTAGACGCTCGTCCAGTCAGTCTGCGAGTCTCCCCAGAAGACGAGGTCCCCGGCTGAGAGCATGGTCAGCGCGACGGGTACGCCGCCGGTGTCGTACTGGTCGTCGGCCACTCGGGCGAAGCCGATGCCGTCGCCGTTCTCCCACGAGGCGAGGGCGAGACCCGAGCAGTCATAACCCGCGGGGCCGTTGCCGCCCCAGATATAGGGCTTGCCCAGCTGTGCGAAGGCGAACAGAACCGCCTTGTCCCCGGGAGTGATCGGCTGGAACAACAGTGCTTCGGTGGGTGGCGCACCCTGTGCGTCGCCGAACGGGTACGCCGTCCCGTTCTGCTCCTCCACCCAGTAGCCGTCTCCGGACCGGGTCGACACCACTTTGTCGGTGGGATCGAGGCTCGGACCTCCGGCCGCCGAGCCGTAGAACCCGGCATCGCCGAAATTGAAGATGCCCCCGTCGGACGCAACGAGCCAGTAGCCGTGGCCTTCGGGCGTCGGCGCCATGCCCACGATGGGCTGGTTGAGTGCGATCGACCCGGTCGAGCCGTAGAACTGTGCGTCGCCGTACGAGAAGATGCCGCCGTCGGAGGCCACCAGCCAGTAGCCGTGGCCGTCGGGCGTCGGTGCCATGCCGACGATGGGCTTGTTGAGTGCGATCGACCCGGTCGAGCCGTAGAACTGCGCGTCGCCGTAGGAGAAGATGCCGCCGTCGGACGCAACGAGCCAATAGCCGTGGCCTTCGGGCGTCGGCGCCATGCCCACGATGGGCTTGTTGAGTGCGATCGAACCGGTCGAGCCGTAGAACTGCGCGTCGCCGTAGGAGAAGATGCCGCCGTCGGAAGCCACCAGCCAGTAGCCATTCTGATCGGGCGTCGTCGTGATCGCGACGATGGGATGGTTGAGGGGCAAGCCGGCGGCCGAGCCGTAGGCGGGTGCAGAGCCGAAGTTCCACACGCCGCCTTGGGCGTCGGCCAACCAGAAGTTGTCAGACGGGATGCTGGTCAGGCTCTCGATGCCGCTTCCCGAGTCGTGCGCCGACGCGGCTACGTCGCCGGCGGAGGCGGGAAGAATGACGAGAGCAACGCAGAGCAGGGCCGTCATGGCTGCGAGCGCGCAGTTGGCGACGGCTGCGGCGAACACGGAAGTCGACCGATGACCAGGGCGAGGTCCTCCAACATCCACGCTGGTGGGATCGTCGCCCGCTCGCGACTCCTTGAGTCCTCACCTGGTGTGCAGCGGACATTTGAGGGCCGGTTGGGCGCGTCGGACCCCAGCCGGTGGCCCCCGTCGGAAAGTTGGCCATTCGACCGGGGCCACCGGCGGCGTTCAGCGGGACGACGTCAGAAGGCAACGATTCCTTCCCCACCGGCCCCGCCCGGCACGACAGCCGAACCGATGGCCGACAGCGAGCCGCCCGGACCCACATGGAACTCGTCAACGATCCCGTTCCCGCCGGTTTGTACATAGAGGAACTGCTGGTCTTGGGAGGCAGCGGCGTCGACGGTGCCCGGGTCCGTCCCGGTCCTACCGGCCAGGGTGAGCTCGCCCGACGACTGTTCCTCGAAGCGACTGATGCTCGCGCTTCCGGCGTTGGAGGCGAAGAAGGATCCTTGTGCACCGGTCACCCAACAGGTCGCGCTCTGCCCGGTGAGCACGGTGTCGATGGCGTTCACCGTGCCGTTCGGTGCCAACGCATACGTGGACAGGGCATTGGTGCCCGCATCGGTCACCACGAGGTGTTCGGCTTGGTCGAATGTCACCGCAAACGGCACCTGTCCCGGTTCGGCATTGACGACCGGACTTTGCGCCAGGTAGCCCAAGGGGCCGACGTGGAACACGTCGATGTCGCTGCCGCTCTGCTTCGTCGTCACCACGAGCTGCGAACCGTCAGGCGAAAAGGTCACCTGACCGGGTGTGCTGAGGAACTGCGTCGCGCCACTCGGCACGCTGAAGCCAAGCGAACGGTTCGAGCCTGGTAGGGGGATCAGCCGGCCGAAGAACGAGACGTAACCCTGAACGCTGGCACTCAGCGCGTCGAGCACGTAGACGGAGTTGCCGTGCACGGCGATGCTGGCAGGGAATTGCCCACCGGACGAGACGATCTGGCGCAAGGAGAGCTGGTCTCCGTGCACCGAGAACACGGAGATGGTGTTGCTGCCGGCGTTGACCGCGTAGAGGAGGTCGTGCTGGGTGTCGTAGGCCAGCGAGCCCTGTGAGGCGAGGTGGTCGACGACAGAGCCGTTCAAGACGCCGCCGAGACCGCCGGTGGAGTACCTTCCGGCGGGAATCAGCGTTCCGTCGTCGTTACGGTGATAGGCGACGATCTGATTGCCGGCCGGGTTGTCCGTCTGGACGAACACCGCAGCGTCACCACCAAAGGCGAACGGCGGGAACCCAGGTGACGGAGCTGCACCGGCTACGGCGGGCAACGCCGCAGCAGACAACCCAACTCCGGCGCCGGCGGCCAGGGCGAATCGAGCAAGTCTCTTCATTCCATTTTCCTCCTGTGGGCGGCTTCTCTCTGTACCGTCCTCGGGAGGCTCCCGCGTGTTACACGGGCTCGTCGGCACCGCGTCCCGTGAGCATGGAGCGCTGCATTCTCGTAACACCGCCGGCATTGCCCTGGACAAGATGTCGTGCGATCAGTGCTCGCCTCAGCGACGAACGGGAGAGACGCGACCATGGAGGAGGAGGAGGGCGCGACCAGTACCGTGGAGCGCCGCCCTACGCTGCGGCAGGTGGAGATGGACGCCGAGCTGCTCGGCCGGGTGCGCGGCGGTGACGAGCAGGCCTTCGTCATGTTGGTCGAGCGCTACCAGGTCCCGATGCTCCGCCTCGCGTGTTCGATGGCGCCCAGCCAGGCCGTCGCCGAGGAAGCAGTCCAGGACGCCTGGGTGGGTGTCGTGCGCGGGATCGATCGTTTCGAAGGACGTTCGTCGTTCAAGACGTGGCTCTTCACGATCCTGGTCAACCGCGTTCGCTCTGCCCGCGCCGACGAAGGGAAGCGCAGACTTGACCGTGCACCGTCCGTCGATCCCGCGCGCTTCGACGAGTCCGGTCAGTGGGCGGAGCCAGTGGAGCGGTGGGACGAGGGGGTGGAGGAGCGGCTCGACGCCTCGGCCGCCGTGCCGGTGCTGCGCCGCGCGCTCGATGCGCTCCCCGAGCGCCAACGCCATGTGGTGTTGCTGCGCGACGTGGAGGGCCTCTCCAGCGAGGAGGCGTGTGCGGTGCTCGGGATCCGTCCGGGCAACCAGCGAATCCTTTTGCACCGAGGACGCGCTGCGCTGCGCGAGCGATTGGCAGACGAAATGAGGCAGCCGTGAGCGTGCTCTCCTTGCGCCCGCGAGCTCTGGCCTGTCAACAGGCGATCGAGCTCTTGACCGAGTACCTGGAGGGCACGCTTTCGCGGCGCCAGCGCCGGCGACTTGAGGCGCACCTCGCCGCGTGCCCGAACTGTTCGGCCTATCTTGAACAGATCCGCGTGACGATCCGTCTCACCGGCACCATCGAGCCCGATGCTCTCTCACCGCAGGCGGTCGACGAACTGACCGAGCTGTACCGTCGCTGGCGCGACGAGACCTGACCTCAGGGTTGCGGCGCGTCGGGCCATTGTCGCTCCCGGCGAGCGCGGGGTCCACCGGAGCCGAGCGACCGGCACCACATCGGCCTCGGCTAATGGGGGTCTAGAGGCGGTAGACGCGTGCCGCAGTCCCGGCGAACAGCTTGTCGCGCGACTCGGCGTCGAGGCCAGCGGTCACGTCGCTGAATGTCTCGTAGAGGTCGTCGAAGGTGCCGTAGGTCGCGTCCACAGGAAAGTTGCTGGCGAACATGCAGCGGTCAGTGCCGAACGCGTCGATCGCAAAGTCGAGCCACGGCGAGAGGGCCTCGACGGTCATCGACTCGAGGGGCATCGCCAGTCCCGAGAGCTTGCACACCACGTTGTCGCCGACCTCGGCCAAGGCCCGGATGCCGGCTTCCCACAGTGCCCGCTCCTCGTGGGAGTCCGAACGCGGCCATCCCGTGTGCTCCACCACCACCGACAGGTCCTCGAAGCCGGTGAGCTTCTCCGCCGCCACCTGAAGCTGATCGGGTTGGGCCATGAGTTCGAACACCAGGTTCCGCTCCTGCAGCGCGCGCAAGACCTCGGGGAGCGGCACCGGATCCCCGAGCGGGCCCATGGGGCGGATGCCGCGAAAGCGCGCGGCCGCCATTTGCCGGTCGAGCATGTCGACCGACTCAGCCACGGTGTCCGCCGGTGGCAGACCACCGATGATCGCGTCAGGACCGCCGTTCGCCGTCGCGGTGCGGTCCAGCTCGAGGGTCTCGTCGACGGAATTGCGGCCCGTGGCCGCCGCGACATTGACGAACTTGTCGACGTGCCAGCCGGCCGACTCGGCCCGGTAGGTGTCGACGTCGAAGCGTCGGTGCATCCTCGAGGGGTCACCCTTGGCTTGTTCGGGGACGTGCCCGAGGTAGGGATACCACTCGGCGCGCGCGGGGTCCCAGAGGTGTACGTGCGCGTCGATCACGCGAGTGGGCCGACTCGTCATGGAGACTCCGTTACTGGTTGCCCAGTGGCGGCGACGATCTCGCGGAGGCTGGCGTCGAGCCACGAGGGGATGGCGGGACCACCGTAGGTGATGGTGCCGATGGGACGCGGGTGGCTGCGCAGGCCGATCCAGCCGTCGCCGACGGCGAGCTCCGCACCGGCAAGGGCGGCCGTCTCGGAGTTGGCCAGGAGATACCCGACCAGCTCAGCCGATGGGCGCGCCCCCGCGCCGGCCGGCGCCTCCATGCTCACGGCGAAGGCCGTAAGAAGCCCTCGGGTGCCGCCCGCCGCGACACGCGCCAGCTGGGCAGCGGCTTGTGCCCGGCTGCGCCCGGCCGGGCTGGTGGCGTCGCTGATGGTCACCATGCGCACGGGACGGTCGGCGCCGGTGGCGTAGTCGGCGGCCCCGCGGGCCCAGGCGGCGTCAGCGTGGAGCCGGTCGGTGATCCCCTGGTGGTCGGCGAGCACTCGCTGCCACGCCTGGCCAGATGATGCCGGTGCGTCGGGGCCGGCGAGCGCGACGACCACGGCATCGATCGGTCCCGCGGCCTCGGTGAGGGAGCGGAGTGCTGCCGTCGCGCCGTCGAAGCCCTCCGCACTCTCGAGAGGGTGGCATGTGATGGCGCGCGCCTCGAGCGCGGCGGTGACAGCGGCTGCCAGCTCCGGCCGGTCGCTGACGATGGCACAGGACTTCACATCCGACGAGGCCGGCTCGGCGGCTGCAGTCTCGACGAAGATGGGCCCGAACCGAGGATTGCTGCCGCCCTCGGTCGCCTGGACCGCCTCCGCGGCGAGGAAAGCGCGCGGGATGACGGCACGGAGCACTGCCTCGAGGGACACCACGTCCGCGCTGCGAACCACCTCGACGAGACGAGGTTGGTCGACCACCGCCACCTCGGGGCCGCCGGCGAAGAGCACCTGCCCGGAGCACCATCCCGTGCCGGGCCCGACCAGGTACGCACCGAGGGGGGCGAGGTCCTCGGGCCCGGGCATGGAGTCGAGCGTCAGCCCGCCACCACCACCGGCCCGGCCGGCCTGGCGAGCCCGCTCGAGTGCCGCGGCGACCATGCGCGTGCTGGCGATGGGCGAGATGGCGTTGACGGTGACGCCGGGCGGCGTGTGGCGGCCCAGATGCCAGGTGAGCGCGGCCACGGCCCGTTTGGCTGCGCTGTACCCGCCGGCGTCGGCCGCCCGCCATCCCGAGCCGGAGGTCACGCCGAGGATGCGTCCGTGCCCGGCCTCGGCCATGAGCGGCAGGGCGGCGTCGAGCACGTTGAGGTAGCCCCCGAGGTGGACCGCGAGCAGGGCGACGAAGTCCTCCTCGGTCCCCTGGGCGAAGTAGGACTGGCGCGTGATGCCGGCGACGTTGACCACGGCATCGAGGCCGCCGTGCTCCTCGACCAGTTCTCCGAACAGCTTTCGCAGCGCCGGGCCGTCGGTGACGGAGGCCGACGACGCCTGGGCCGAGCCGCCCGCGGCGACGATGCGACCGGCCGTGGTCTCTTCGGGTTCTGGGAGTTGCTCGGTCCCGTCGAGCGTGACGAGGGGGTCGACGGTGACGACGAACCATCCGCCGCGGCCCAGCTCCTCGGCGATCGCGGCCCCGATCCCACCCCCGCCGCCGGTCACGACGGCGACCTGCTGTCGGGCGTTCACGGGGTGCCCGTGCGGACTTCGATCTCCAGGCCCTCGAAGGTGCCCTCCTCGAGCCATCGTTCGAGCACGTCGCGGTAGCCGAACCAGTCCCCCAGGCGACCCCCGTAGTTGCCGGCGAGAGGACTCACATCTTCCGGGTGACCCTCGTTGTTGATGCGCGACGGCGTGCAGGCCGACATCACCGCACTCGAGTCGACGAACGAGTCAATGATTGCTTGGACCCACGCGTCTTCGGCTTCGGCGCTCACGTCGAAGACGTCCACCTCGTGCTGCTCGAGCAGGCCTATGGTGCGTCCCACGAACTCGGCGCCGAGCACGGCGAGCTGTGTGTAATTGACGGTCACGACCGATTGTTGCGTGGGCGCCGGCATGGCGAACATGTTCGGGAAGCCCCGGCTCACGATGCCGAAGAGTGTGTGCGGCCCGTCGGCCCACTTCTCGGCCAGCGTGACGCCGTTGCGACCGACGATCTCGTGCCCGGCGCGCCGCTGCAGCGGCGTGCGCTCTGCTTCGAAGCCGGTTCCGTAAATGATGCAGTCGACCTCGTAGTGCTCCCCGTTCACATCGAGGCCGTCCTTGGTGATCTGCTCGATCCCGGCGGGGCAGTCGATCAACGTCACCCGGGGGCTGTTGAACGCCGCGAGGTACTCGTCGTGGAAGCAGGGCCGCTTGCAGATGTAGCGGTAGAACGGCTTGAGGATCTCGGCCTTGGCCGGATCGCCCACGATCTCGTCGATCCGCCGCCGGTGGGCCTCCATCACCTCGAAGTCGAGGGCCTCGGCACCGCGGCGATGTCGCCGCGGGTCATGCCCTCTTTGACGGGCGGATTGTTGACGGCCGCGTAGTTGTGCGTCCACCCGTCGTCGACCTGGTCGACGTCCACCGCGAGGCCCAGCATGATCGCCTGGAAATTGTCCATGCGCGACTGCTGCCAGCCTGGCTCGAAGCCGACGGCAAAGTCGGGCTCGGTGGGCCGGTTGCCGCGTTCACCGATGGCCGAAGGTGTGCGCTGGAACACGTAGACGTGCTTCGCGGATTCGGCCAACGGCGGCACACACTGGATCCCCGACGCCCCGGTGCCGAGCACGGCGACGACCTTGTCGCCGAGACGGTCGAGTGGTTCGTGGGGCCCGCCTCCGGTGTAGTCGTAGTCCCAGCGCGCCGTGTGGAACGAGACGCCCCCGAAGTCCTCCATGCCCGCGATGACGGGCAGCTTCATGAGGTTCAGGATCCCGACCGCCAGGACGTACCACCGGCAGCTCACCACGTCGCCGCGGTCGGTGTGGATCCGCCAGCGCGCCGCGTCCTCATCCCACTCGGCCCGGGTGATGCCCGTTTGGAACAGGGCGTCGCGGGTCAGATCGAACCGGTCGGCGATCGCCTCGAGGTGTTCCCTGATCTCCTCTCCGTAGGCGTAGCGCCGCGACGGGATGTAGTCCAGCTCCTCGAGCATCGGCATGTAGATGTAGGACTCCACGTCGCACATGACGCCCGGGTACTGGTTCCAGTACCAGGTGCCGCCGATCCCTCCGGCCTGGTCGATGATGCGGATCCGTTCGACTCCGGCCTTGCGGAGATTGGCCCCGACGAGGACACCGGCGATCCCTCCGCCGACGACGACGACGTCGACCTCGTCGGCGACCGGGGCCCGCTCGATGTACGGCGTGAACGGGTCGTTGCGGTACTGGGCGAAGTGCGCGTCGTGGTCGAGGTCGCGTATGTCGGAGCGGCCCTCGACCAGTCGCTTGTCGCGCTCCGCGAGGTACTTGGCGTGGACGGCCTCGGGGTCGAAGCTGGCTGATTGGTCGGTTGGGGACATGGCGCAGTCGGTGTCGGGTCTCGGCTCAGATCAAGGTCGGGTCGGTCGTGGCGGGAGAGTAGGACCCTGTCTCGCAGGGAATGCGAGCCCTCCACCCCCGTGCCAGAGTGTAAACGTCTTCTCGTTCCCCGGCCCAGCCGGTACCGGCCCCCGCTCGTGTGCTCGCTCACCGAACTCGGGCACTGCACGGCCCGGCGCGGCGTCCCCGCCCGGGCGAGCCGGCGAATCCTCGGCTTCGGATGCCGGCCGCCAGCGCGGCCGCGCGGTGGCGTCCCTGCTCCACGACGAACGACCCGAACGTCCTCCTCGGTAGCCTCGGGCCCGGAGAGCCGGCGGGTCCGAACACGCCGTCAGATTGCTCGCAGCGATGAACGAAGGGAGATGCTCGTGGACGTTCGACCAAGGCAGCCGTCCATCAAGGGCACGGCCGAGACCTTCACCGGCGACGTGTGGATCGACCCGATCGCCGTCGGCGTGGAGCCGTCCCGCGTGCGGGTCAATGCAGTCCATTTCGCTCCCGGCGCACGCACGGCGTGGCATTCGCACGCCCTCGGGCAGACCCTCTTCGTGACAGAGGGGCGAGGACTCGTGCAGTCGCGCGGCGACGAGGTCACAGAGATCGGCCCGGGCGACATCGTGTCCACGCCGCCAGACGAGTGGCACTGGCACGGCGCGAGGCCCGACAACCTCATGACGCACCTGTCCATCACCGAGGGTGTCGGCGACGGTCCGAGGCCCGAGACGAACTGGGGTGCGCACGTGACCGACGCCGAGTACGGCGCGCGCTGAGGCCGGCACGGCGTGCGAGATTTCTCGGGCAAGGTCGGCGTCGTCACTGGGGCCGGAAGGGGGATCGGGCATGCGGTGGCGCGCGCGATGGCCCAACGGGACATGACCGTCGTCCTCAGCGACGTGGCGGCCGCGCAGCCAGAACGCGCCGCGGCGCTGCTCGGTGCGGGATCGGAGGCGGTCGGGGTCGTCTGCGACGTGACCGAGCCCGACCAAGTGGACCAGCTGGCCGAGCTGACGATGGAGCGATTCGGCCGGGTCGACCTCCTGTGCAACAACGCCGGCGTCGTCTCCGGCGGCCGGACTTGGGAGATTCCGCTCGGCGAGTGGAACCGGGTGCTCCGCGTGAACCTGTGGGGGGCGATCCACTGCGTCCATTCGTTCGTCCCACTCATGGTCGGCAACGAGTCCGGCGGTCACGTCGTGAACGTCGCCTCGATGGCGGCGGTGACGGCCGTCCGCGGCATCGCGCCCTACAACGTCAGCAAGTACGGTCTGCTTGCGCTCTCCGAGACGCTCTGCGCGGACCTCCAGGCCGCGGGGAGCAGCGTCGGGGTGACCGTGGTGATGCCCGGGCGCGTGGCGACGTCGCTCGGGTCCCCCAGCGGGGAGCCTGATCCCGATCCGGGCGACGAGGTAGCTGCGGCGGAGGCGGGAGTACTGACGGCGGACGCGGTGGCCGACCAGATCGTGCACGCGGTCGAGCGCGACCAGCTGTATCTCTTCACGCACGGAGACCGTTTGGAAGACGTCGAGGCGCGCTTCTCCCGAATCCTCGGGAGCTGACGCGGCGCTAGCGCAGCGCTCTCAGGCCAACAGGCAGCGCTCTCACCCCAACAGGTAGCGTCCGGTCTCCAGCACGGGTCGGAAGGAGCAGGGTCGAGTCATGAGCGAACAGCGGGTGGCGATCGTGACCGGCGGTGCATCGGGGATCGGGCTCGCCATCAGCCGGCGCCTCGCCAGCGACGGGTACGCCGTGGCGGTCCTCGATCGTGACGGGGACGCCGCGACCACCGCCGCACGGGCCATCGGTGCCGACGGTGGGAGGGCAACCGGTGTCGCGGCGGACGTCGCGGAACGCGAGCGCGTGTGGGCCGCGGTGGACGAGGTCCGCCAACAGTTGGGCCCGCCGGCCATCCTCGTCAACAACGCCGGCACGGGATCGACCTTCACCCGATTCCTCAAGGTCACGCACGACGAATGGGACCGTGTGCTGCGCGTCAACCTCACCGGGGCGTTCCACTGCTGCCAGGCGGTTCTCCCCGACATGGTCGAGGCCGGGTGGGGCCGCATCGTGAACATCTCCTCATCGAGCACCCACAGCGGACAGCCCCTTCTCGGACCCTACGTGTCGTCGAAGTCCGGGCTCAACGGGCTGACCAAGTCCCTGGCCCTCGAGTTCGGGCCGCGCGGCATCACGGTCAACGCCATTCCTCCGGGTTTCATCGACACGCCCATGCTCCGTGCCTCCGAGGAGAGGGGTGAGTTCGGCCCGGGCGGAGTGGACGACGCCATTTCCCGGACTCCGGTCCGACGGGCCGGCCTGCCGGACGACATCGCTGCGACCTGCTCGTTTCTCTGCCGAGAAGAGGCGGGCTACATCACCGGCCAGATCATCGGGGTCAACGGCGGGCGCAACACCTGACCCCGGCCCGAGCACTTCGGGGTCAGGTGCTGTAGGGCAGCAGGTCGTCGTCGAGCACCACGTCGAACGAGCGCATCACCATCGCGAACACCTCGTAGGCACCGACGGTGAACACGACGTCCATCAACTGTCGGGTGTCGAGCGACGACGAGAGGGCCGCATAGGTGGCGTCGGCGATGCGGGCGTCGGCCACCAGCTCGTCGGCCGCCGCGAGCAACGCGCGCTCGAGCGGATCCCAATTTTGGTCGCCGGGACCGACGCGTACCCGCTCGATCTCCTCGGGGCCGATGCCCGCCACGCCCGCCTGGTACACGTGCTGGGCCCACTCGTAGGCCGCGCCCCGGAGGTGGGCGACACGCAGAATCAGCAGTTCGCGCTGACGGGCGGTGATCGTCGTGTAGTAGAGCGCGTGGCTGATGAGGTTGTTGTAGGCCGCCGTCAGCTCGGGGTGGTGGGCCAGGACGCCCATCGCGTTCAGCCCCTTGGGGCTGGCCGGGTCGCGCGGCGGCACCGGGAGCCGCGGATTGGACGGCCGGTACGCCGCCGCCAGTGCCTCGCTCATGCCTCGGGGCCACTCTCGTGGGGGGATCGGCTGCACTCGGCTCATCCCGCGAACTCCGGCAGCACATCACGGACGAACGACTCGACCTGTGTCTCGCCCGATCCGGGCCACCCGCAGACGAGGTAGCCGTAGCCGGCGTCGCGCCACTTGGCCGCGTGCTTGCGGGCAAGGTCGAGATCGTCAAGGGACAAGGATCCTGCCCGCAGGATGGACGACGGGTCGCGTCCGGCGGCCTCGGCCAGCTGGTCGAGGCGGGCGTTGGCGTCGCGCAGCGAGTTCGGCGAGCCGAAGCCGTGCCAGACGTCGGCATAGCGCGCCGCCAGCGGGAGCGTGCGCCGGGGGCCGGTTCCGCCGATCCAGATGGGCGGGTGCGGGAGCTGCACGGGTCGCGGGCGCAGGATTGCGTCGTGCAGCGAGACCCGTTTGCCCGTGTAGGAGACGACGTCACCGGTGCACAGGCGAGTGACGATCTCGAGGGTGTCTTCGAGCAGATCGAAGCGCTCGGACGTCGGCGGGAACGGGATGCCGAGCTCGTGGTGCTCCTTCTCGAACCAGGCCGCTCCGAGGGCCAGCTCGAGCCGGCCGTGCGACGCGTGGTCGATCGTCACGGCCTGTGCCGCCAGAACCGACGGATGCCGGTAGGTGGCACCGGTGACGAGAAGCCCGAGCCGGACCCGCGAGGTCAGTCCTGACAGAGCGGCCAGCGTCGTCATACCTTCGAAGGTCTCGCCGGGTCCATCGCCGAACATCGGCTGGAAGTGGTCGAAGCCCCAGACGCCGTCGAAACCGAAGTCCTCGGCGAGGCGAACCCTGCGCACCAGCTCGTCCCAGGACATGCGCTGCTGTGCGATGTCGAGCCCAAACCTCATGCTCCCCATTCCTCCTTCTGCGTCGGTCCTGCTGCGTCGCTCCTACGCGTCGCTCCTACCGGTCGCTGCTACGTGTCGGTGAACTCTGCCACCCGGCTGTGAAAGCGCCAGACGTCACCGTCGCGGTGCAGGACGTCGTGATAGCGCCCGACGAGCTGCACGGCCCATCCGCGCTCGCCCTTGAGGAGGAAGACCACGTCGCTCGTCGCGTACGCCTCGTTGTCGGCCCACTCGGTGACGAGCGTGTTCAAGACAAGGTGGCGTTGGGGCCGCACGGGCAGCCACTGGCCGTAGGCCTCCCGGAGGGCGTCGTGACCGCTGAGGTGGCCGAATCCGGGCATGTCGAGCTCGCCGTCGTGGCAGAACATGGCGACGACGTCCTCGGTACGGCCGTCGTCGAGTGCATGGGCGTAGGCGGCCATGGCTGCGTTGACGCCTGCGGTCACTTCGGCCAGGGACCGTTCGGTTGGCACAGCGCGGTTCCTCAGAAACCGATCTCGACCACGGGCATCTCGAGGGGGTTCACGTTGATCTTCCGCAGCGCGGGGAGGAGTCTGTCGTAGGGAAGCCCGGCGAGGAAGCCGTCGATCACCCGCTGGTAGTTCGAGATGTGGCCCTCGTTGCGCTCAGAGAGGCGCATGTACTCGAAGCTCCGCGCGTGCAGGCCGCGTTGCTGGCGCGGCAGGTTGGAGAAGTCCTGCGCCGGGATGGGTGGCCACCGCGGGTCGTCGTACTCCCAGGCTTCGGGTACCGGCGGCGTCTCGGGTTCGTCGCCCGGCGGGAATCTCGTCAACGACCACATGTCCATCAGGGTCTCCTCGGGCCCGAGGGGCCGGAAGCGGTAGGAGGAGGCGCTCGAGAGCATGGGCAGGACAAAGTAGTGCGGGAAGCAGTACGCCATCGGCTCGTTGAGACCCTGGTCCGTCAGCTCGTTGAGGTCGGGGATGTCGCACCCTCGCTCGCGATAGGTCGCCGAGACGGCCTCGTTGAGGCGCTGCTCCCACGTCGAGCTCGCCAGCTTGAACTCCGCCGGCAGCTCCAGATCGGCCAGCCCCTCGGCGATCTGCACGTCACGGGCGTGCACCATCCCGGCCATGCCGTCGCTCATCGTCCGCAGGTACTCGAGCTCGGCGTCGACGAACGTGCGGGGATCGAAGTCCGCGGGATTGCGGGCGGGAAAGCGCCCGGGGATCCGCAGTTGGGGATGTGCCTGCAGCACGTGGTACTGCTCGACGAAGGCCTCCTGGGCCAGCTTCCAGTTGACGGGCAGGCGGCAGGCGTACCACCACTCGGCCCGCAGCGACTCCGCCCTCCACGCGTCCAGCACGCTCGCGATGGGCTCGATGCACTCCCGCAGCGGGGGAGCGCCGTCGTCGAGGTTGATCCACGCGCACCCGCCCCACGCCTCGCACTGCACCGGTGTCAGGTCGAGGTCGGCCGCCACGAGATTGTGTTCGGAGAAGGCGCCTGGCTGGGTCACTCGCGTGTTGTGCCCGTCGGGGCCGTAGCACCAGCCGTGGAAGGGGCACACGAAGCCACCGCGGCGCGAGCCCCGGCCCTGGGCGACGCGAACCCCACGGTGGCGGCACACGTTCTGGAACGCCCGCACGCCGAGGTCCTCGGTGCGGATGACGATCACCGACTGGTCGAGGATCAGGTACTCGGCGAAGTCGCCGGGCTCGGGTATCTCTTCGAGCCGGCAGGCCATCTGCCAGACGCGGGGCCAAATCAGCTCCGCTTCCATGGCATAGAAGTCGGGGTCGTAGTAGCGCTCTTTGCGGACTCGGTCCGGCACCTCGATGGCATAGGGCACCGGGAGAGCCGACCACTTGTGCTCCACGATCGTCATTCTGTCGCCCCTCTGATGCGCGCCGACTGGCGTTAGACTAACCGGTCGGTACAACATGGCGACTGTGGACCTCGCGAGGTCGCGTCGGCCACCCGGCTACGACAGGGGCTCCATTTTCATGCACACCTCCGCCCAGCCGGCAGCCGGCGCAGCGTCTCTCGCGGCGAGCGTGGACGTGCTCGTCGTCGGTGCCGGCATCACCGGGATCTACCAGCTCTACCGGGCACGTCAGGAGGGGTACTCCGCGTTGCTCCTCGAGGCAGGCGCCGGCGTTGGAGGCACCTGGTATTGGAACCGCTACCCCGGGGCGCGCTTCGACTCGGAGAGCTACACCTATGGCTATCTCTTTTCCGAGGACCTCTTCGACGAGTGGGAGTGGCAGGAGCATTTCGCCGCGCAGCCCGAGACCGAGCGCTACCTGAACCACGTCGTCGACCGCTTCGACCTGCGCCGGCACATGCGCTTCGGCGCCAGCGTGACCTCGGCCGTCTTCGACGACAGTGCGGGACGCTGGACCGTCACGACCGGCGACGGGAGCGAGGTCGGCGCCCGCTACCTGATCGCGGCGACCGGGGTCCTCTCGATGCCCTATGTGCCCGAGGTCCCGGGACGAGAGGAATTCGCGGGCGAGGCGTACCACACGGGCCGGTGGCCGGCGACGCCGGTCGACTTCACGGGCAAGCGGGTGGCGGTGATCGGGACCTCGTCGAGCGGCGTGCAGATCGCCCCCGCCATAGCAGCTGACGTGGCCTCCTTGACCGTGTTCCAGCGGACCGCCAATTGGTGCACCCCTCTCAACAACGCCCCCATCACGACCGAGCAGCAAGCGCAGCTCCGGGCCGGGTTCGAGCAGCTGCGCCACGTCCTCAACACGTCGGTGCACGGCTTCCACCATGCGCCCCATGACCGCTCCGCCTTCGATGACCCCGAAGACGAGCGCCGGCGCTTTTACGAGCAGATGTGGAACAGCCCCGGGTTCACCAAGCTCACCAGCAACTACCTGGACCTGCTGTCGAACCCCGACGCCAACGCCGAGTGGTGCGACTTCATCGCCGCCAAGATCCGCGGGATCGTGCACGATCCCGCGACGGCGGAGCGGCTCATCCCCAAGGACCAGCGCTTCGGGGAGAAGCGGCCGCCCTTCGTCACCGGCTACTTCGAGGCGTTCAACCGGCCCAATGTCGCGCTGGTCGATCTCGCCGAGACCCCGATGGTGCGGGTGACGCCCACCGGCATCGAGACGACCGGGGAGTCCTACGAATTCGACATCATCGTGTGGGCAACGGGCTTCGACTTCGGAACCGGCGCGCTGTTGCGCATGGGCATCCGGGGCCGTGACGGCCTGGCACTCACTGAGTACTGGGCCGACGGGCCGCGTACGTTCCTCGGCGTCCAGACCCACGGCTTCCCGAACCTGTTCTTCCCCGGGGGCCCGCACGCGGCCGCCGGGAACAACCCGCGCTACAACAGCGACCAGGTCGACTTCATCACCGACGTGCTCGTGTACGCCCGCGAGCACGGTGACGACATCGTGGAGGTGAGCGAGCGGGCCGAGGAGCGTTGGACCAACATGGTCAACCGCGGTGCTTCGTCCCCCCTCTCCTTCGGAGAGAGCAGCTATTACTTCGGCACCAACATCCCGGGCAAGCCCAAGCGCTACCTGCTCAACTCCGGCGGTCGCCCGAAGCTGTTCTCGGTGATCGCGGACGTGGTCGCGAACGACTACGACTCGTTCACGTTCTCACGGGCGCCCGCGCCGGCCGGCGCGAGGGGCTGAGCGGGCGCGCCGTCTTCACGCGAGGGTGATCACACCGTGGCGACCGGCGTGAGCGGAGAGCCGACCACGCCAGGCATCCGTAGCGGTGGCGCAGTGAGCAGGAAGCGGTGGCGGCCGTGCTCGCGTAGCCATGACGCCAACTCGTGGAGGTACCACATCTCGCCGAGCGGGATCCCGAGTTTGAAGAGGCACAGGTTGTGGAGGGGCAGGAAAGAATGCCGGCTCGGGTCGCGGTCCTTGCCGAGCAGGCCTTCGACGGCGTAATTGTCGGCGACCAGCGCCGAGATCTGCGAGTCGGCGATCCACTCGAGCAGCGCGGGGTCGCGGGCGTCGAGGTAGGAGCACATGGTGTGGATCTGCACGGGATCGGGGTTGCGCGACCACTCGAGCACCCTCGTGGCGAAGCCGGTGTGCAACAAGAGCATGTCGCCTGGCTCGACAACCACGCCGTCGGCGGCCATGATCTCCTCGAGTGTCGAGCGGTCGACCCTGCGCCACTCGTGCCCGAGGTGGTGGGCCAGGTCGACGAGCACCCCACGCCCCTGCACACCGTGCCATGCCATGTGCTCGAGGCCGAGGTGGTGCGCGAACGCCCTGTGCTGGCTGCCGTCCCCGCGCGCGTCGGGTTGGGGACCGACGAGGTCGACGCCGGCGCGGTAGCCGTTGTAGTACACGGCCTCTTCGACGCCGTCCCCGTCCGCGTCGAACTCTGCGCCGACGTGGGCGAGTGAGTCCCACTGCGTCGAGTACTGCAACGACAGCGTCACGACGTCGTCGGCCCACACATCGACGTACTTGGGGTCACCGAAGTCCTCCATCTGGCTCATGTGGACGTTGTAGAAGGTGGCCGGGACACCGTTCATGTCCTCGGTTGGCGCGACGACCGGCGGGTACCGGCGCTGGTTGAGCGCGGTCCCGCCGGGATAGTCGAGGGGGAGGCTGAGGCAGAAGCTGACGCCGGCATGGACCTCGCGCACGCCTTGGAGAACCTTGTCGGGCGTGAGCAGGTTGATACGGCCCAGCTCGTCGTCGTCACCCCAGTCGCCCCACGTCGACCCTGGCGGGCGCTGCTTCCACCGCTTCGTCACCGCGCGTGTTCCCTCCTGTTCCGTTGCCATGTACCGACCGGTTGGTCTAACCTTCGCCCAGGAGCTTCGCGCAACCGCGCGAGTCGTCGCCGGTGCACGGAGGAATGGGACAGCACATGCCGGACAAGCCCTTTGTCGTCTCGGCCGACGGGCACATCCTGGAGCCCACCGACCTGTTCATCACCCGCCTCCCGAAGCACCTGCGCGACCGCGGCGTGTGGGAGGACGACTTCGAAGTCGAACCCCTCGTCGAGGGCGGGGCGCGGATCTTCCGGCGACTGCACACGCCTGGCTTCGAGGGCTGGACGATCTCGCGTTACCGCCAGACGGGTGGGCGCATGCCCGAGGGCGACCCCGAGATGATCATCGAGGATCTCGCATTCGACGGCGTCGACGTCGGGGTCATGCACCCCAACCTGTCGCTCTTCGGCCTCTACTCCGACGACCACGAGCTCTCCATCGCGCACGCGCGGGTATACAACGACTACATCATGGAGCGGTTCTCGCCGTTCTTCGACCGACTGGCCCCCACGGCGCCGGTGCCGCTCACCGACATCGACGACGCGGTGGCCGAGATCGAGCGGGTGGCCGCCGGCGGCTTCCGCGGCATCCTGCTTCCCGCAACGCCACCCAAGCCCTATTACTCGCGGGACTTCGACCCGGTGTGGGCGGCCACCCAGGCGAACGGCCTGCACGTCTTCATCCACACGCAGACCGGCGGGGTGAAGGTCAACGATCCGGCGTCCACCACGCTCAAGGTCGTCATGGAGAACGCGGCCCAGGTCAACCAGCCGATGACCGAGAGGTCCGCCGCCAAGCGCATGGTCACCCAGGCGATCTACAGCACCATCGTCCCTCAGCAGGTTATCTGCGAGCTCGTCGGCGGCGGCGTCGCCGAGCGCTACCCGGACCTCCATTTCGCCCTCATCGAATTCAACGCGCACTGGCTGGCGTCGCTCGTGGGCGCGATGGACAAGTGCTGGGTCACCGGCATCGGACAGGACCCCGACTGGTGGCTCGGTGTCTGGGACGACACCAGGCCCGCCAGCGAGCAGACGGGCATCGCGCAGCTCTTCCGGCTGAACGAGAAGTGGCCCTACCCGCTGACGCCGAGCGAATACGTCAAGCGCCAGTTCCACGTCTCCTTCCAAGACGACGCGGTGGCGGTGGCCTGCCGGCACATCACCGGCCTCTCGACGATCGTGTGGGGCAACGACTACCCGCACGCGGAGGGGACGTTCCGCGGCAGCCGCCAGCTCATGGCCGAGCAGTTCACGGGCGTCCCGCTCGACGAGCGCGACGCCATGGTGGGCGGCACCCTCGGCGGACTGCTCGGGTTCAAGGCTCCGGTGGCCGCCTGAGCGACCGCGACGAGGAGTACCGCTTCGACGGCCGGGTCGCCGTCGTCACCGGCGCGGGGCGGGGCATCGGCCGCGCCTACGCCAGGCTTCTGGCCGCGCGCGGCGCGTCGGTGGTGGTCAACGACCTCGGCGGTGCCGTGGACGGGACGGGTGCCGACGCCGGCCCGGCCGCCGCCGTTGCGGCCGAGATCAGCGGCGACGGTGGGGTGGCGGTGGCCGACACGAGCGACCTCGCCACCGCCGCGGGGGCCAGCGCGGTCGTGGCCGCCGCCGTCGAGCGGTTCGGGCGGCTCGACATCCTCATCAATAACGCCGGCATCATCCGCTGGGCCGGGTTCCCCGAAGCAGACGAGGACAACCTGGCGAGCCACCTGGCCGTGCACACGGTGGGCTCGTTCAACACCGCCCGCGCCGCCTGGCCGCACATGGTCGATCGCGGCTACGGCCGCATCGTGATGACCACATCGAGCGGCATCTTCGGCCTGCCCACCAACGTGTCCTACGCGACGGCGAAGGCCGGCGTCATCGGCCTCACCCGCAGCCTGGCCGTGGCCGGGAAAGCGCACGGGATCTCGGTGAACCTCATCGCGCCCGCCGCCGTGACACGGATGGCGGGCAGCGGCGGCCCCACCGCCATGACCCCCGAGCAGGTTGCGCCGATGGCGGCCTATCTCGCCCACGAGGCCTGCCCGGTGAGCGGAGAGATCTACGCGGCGGGGGCGGGGCGCTTCGCCCGTCTCTACATCGCGTCCACCGTCGGCTACGTGGAGCCCGGACAGGGAGCGACCATCGAGGACGTCGCGGCGCACTGGGCTGAAATAAACGACGAGTCGGGCGCCTGGATCCCCTCGGATCTCATGAGCTGGTCGGCCCGCTTCATGGACCACCTCGATCCGGACGACTGAGGGTCTGTCGCGCCTTCCTAGTCTTCGAGCAGGTCGGGCTCCTCGGCGACGATCTGGTCGTAGAGCGGCTGGAACTGGTACCAGCCGGTGCCGTGCCCACCGGCCTGTCCGGCGGTCTTCTCGGCCACGTCGGGTCGGATCGGCACCGGCGTCCCAGCCGCCTCGGCCAGGAGCTGCGCCTGGCAGGTGCGCTCCATCGTGATGAACCACCAGGCGGCCTCGTCCACCGTGCGCCCTACCGTCAGCAGCCCGTGGTTCGCCAGGATCGCCGCCTTGTGGTCACCGAGGGCATGCGCGATGCGCTTGCCCTCTTCCACCTCGAGGACGGCGCCGGTGTAGTCGCCGAACACCACGTGGTCCCCGTAGAAGGCGCATGCGTCCTGGGTCAGCGGGTCCAGCGGCCGGTGCAGCGCCGACCATGCCTTGCCGTAGACCGAGTGCGAGTGTGCGGCCGACACCACGTCGGGGCGTGCCGCATGGATCTGCGAGTGGATGACGAACGCGGCCAGGTTGAGGGGCCACGTGCCTTCCACGACGTCACCGCGGTCGTTGACCAGCAACAGGTCCTTGACGCGGATCTGGCGGAAGCTCATGCCGAGCGGATTGACCCAGAAGTGATCGGTGTGCTCGGGGTCGCGCGCGGTGATGTGGCCGGCGGTCCCCTCGGCGAAGCCGAAACGCCCGAAGAGGCGGAAGGCGGCGGCCAGTCGCTGCTTTCGATGCCGGCGCTCCTCTTCCACGCTCTCGAACTGCGGGAAGGCGTGCGGGGCGCGCTCGGTTGACATACGACCAGTGTAGGGAGCCTGTACCGGTCAGTCCATAGGATGGGGACGTGGACCTCTCCCTGAGCGAGAGCGAGCGCGCCCTGGTCGAGCTGAGCCGTGACTTCGCGCAGAACGAGATCGCCCGGCGCGCCCCGGCCGCCTGGGACGAGGCACGCTGTCCGACCGACCTCCTGCGTGAGATGGGGCAACTCGGTTTGCTCGGGATGCTGATCCCCGAGGAGTGGGGCGGGATCGGCATGTCGACGGTGGGCTTCGTCGCCGCCATGGAGCAGATCGGGCTGGCGGACCAGTCGGTGGCCGCGGCGTGGCAGGCGCACGTGACGATCGGATCGCTGCCGCTCTTCCTCTTCGGCGACGACGAGCAGCGCGAGCGGTGGCTACGCCCCCTGGCCGAGGGGCGCGCCCTCGGTGCCTTCGGGCTGACCGAGCCCGACGCAGGATCTGACGCACGCGGCATCCGCACGCGGGCCGAACCGCGCGACGGCGGCTGGGTGATCAGCGGGCAGAAGACGTTCATCTCCAACGCCGGGACCGACATGTCCTTCGGCGTGACCTTGCTGGCGCGCACCGGTCCGGACGACGCGGCCGGCGGGGTCGCACCGAGCTTCGCCAGCTTCGTCGTCGAGCGCGACACGCCCGGCTTCACCATGGGCCCGAAGATGCGCGGCATCGGCTGGCGTGGCCTCGACACGCGCGCGCTGTACTTCGACGACGTGTGGGTGCCCGGGGATCACCTGGTGGGGGACCCCGCCATGGGACTCGCCCAGTTCCTGCGCACCCTCGAGGTCGGGCGCATCTCCATCGCCGCGCTCTCCCTCAGCCTGACTCAGGCCGTGCTCGACCTGGCTCTCGGCTACGCGCGTCAGCGGGTGCAGTTCGGGCAGCCCATCTCGAAGTTCCAGGCGGTGCAGTTCAAGCTGGCGGACATCGCGACCGAGCTCGAAGCGGCGCGCTGGCTCACCTACCGTGCCGCTTCGTTGCGCGACGGCGGCCAGCCCTTCCACAAGGAAGCGGCCATGGCCAAGCTGAAGGCGAGCCGCCTGGCCGCGTGGGCGGCCTCGGAGGCGGTGCAGATCCACGGCGGGCTGGGCTACATGCTCGACTCGGCGGTCGCCCGCTTCTACTGCGACGCCAAGGTGCTCGAGATCGGAGAGGGGACCAACGAGATCCAGCACCTGGTCATCGCGCGCGCCCTCGGGTGTTGAGCTAGACCGCGCCGAGGCGGCGGATGGCCTCCGCGATCTCGGCGCGCCCCGGGAGCCAGGCCCGTTCGAGCTCGGGCGCGTAGGGCGG
The DNA here is from genome assembly GCA_963744935.1 of uncultured Acidimicrobiaceae bacterium. Classification (GTDB taxonomy): domain Bacteria; phylum Actinomycetota; class Acidimicrobiia; order Acidimicrobiales; family RAAP-2; genus Bog-473. Next base: position 308,366 of record CAVUVM010000012.1, on the reverse strand, counting down.
CGGGGTGGCGGCGGCGCCGATCCGCTCGATGGGCGCATCGAGGTCCCAGAACCCGTCCCGGGCGACGGTGGCTGCGATCTCGGCGCCGATGCCGAAGGGGACAACAGCCTCGTGCGCGATGAGGAGCCGGCTGGTCTTGTGCACCGACGCCAAGACGGGCTCGAGGTCGAGCGGGGCAATGGTCCGCAGGTCGATCACTTCCACCGACGTGCCCTCGCTCGCCACCTCCTCGGCGGCGGCGAGCGCCTCGTGCACCATGCGCGACACCGACACGACGGTGATGTCGGAGCCCGGTCGCACGACGGCGGAGCGGCCGATGGGGACCAGGTGGTCGGCGGCGGGCTGCGGCCCCAACATGGAGTAGAGCAGCCGGTTCTCAATGAAGACGACCGGGTTCGGGTCTTCGATCGAGGCGCGGAGCAGCCCGTAGGTGTCGGCCGGCGTCGAGGGCATCACGACGGTGAGGCCCGGGATGTGTGCGAGCAGCGCCTCGAGGCTCTGGGAGTGCTGGCTGCCTGACGAGCGGCCCGCGCCGAACTGGGTCCGCACGGTCAGGGCCATCTGGGCCGACCCACCCGTCATGAAGTGGAGCTTGGCCGCCTGGTTCAGCAGCTGGTCGAAGCAGACCCCGAGGAAGTCGAGGTACATGAGCTCGACCACGGGGCGCATGCCGGCCATGGCGGCACCGACGGCCAGCCCCACGATCGCGGTCTCCGAGATCGGCGTGTCCCGTACCCGGTCGCCAAAGCGGGCACGCAGCCCGCGGGTCAGGCCGAACACGTTGCCGCCGTCGCCGACGTCGACACCGGCGACGAAGACGCGCTCGTCCGCGGCGAGCTCGGATTGCAGGGCGTCGTGCACGGCATCCATGGTGCGGTAGGTCGCGTCGCCGTTCATGAACGCGGCAGTGTCCGTCGTCGACTCGGCCACGACGGCCCGCGGCCGCGCGACGAAGTCGAAAAGTGACGCGGGCGACGGCGCCGGCAACGCGCGCGCCTCTTCGACGGCCTGGTCGAGGTCGGCCGCCACGGCCGATTCGAGCCGGTCGATGTCGGCCACGGCGACACCGGCACTGACGAGGCGTTCGCGGTGGCGGAGCAACGGATCGCGCGCCTGCCACTCCCGCACCTCGTCCTCGGACCGGTAGCGCTGTGGGTCGCCTTCGTAGTGGCCGTGCCAGCGGTAGGTGGCCGCCTCGACGACGGCCGGACCGGCTCCCGATCGGGCTGCCAGGACGACGCCCCGCATGACCGACGCAGTGAGCACCCCGTCGTTGCCGTCGACGGCGCGGTAGGGGATGGCGTAGCCCGCGGTGCGTTGCTCGAGGGTCGCCGCGTGTTGGGCCGAGGCGGGGGAGAACTCCGAATAGCCGTTGTTCTCGCAGAAGAAGATCACCGGCAGGCGCCAGACGGCGGCGAGGTTGAGCGACTCGTGGAACGCACCCTGGGCAACGGCACCGTCGCCGAAGAACGCGACGGCAACGCGGTCGTCGTCACGCAAGCGCGACGCCGTGGCCGCGCCCGTGGCGATGGGCAGGCCGGCCGCCACGATCCCGTTGGCGCCGAAGATCCCGCGGGCCGGGTCGGCGATGTGCATGGAGCCACCCCGGGCGCGGTTCGTCCCCTGCTCGCGCCCCATCAGCTCCGCGAACATCGCCTTGGGGTCGAGGCCCTTGGCGAGGCAGTGGCCGTGGCCGCGATGGGTCGAGGTGATGACGTCGTCGTCGCGCAGCGGCCAGCACGCGCCGACGGCGGCCGCCTCCTGCCCGATGGAGAGGTGGACGAAGCCGGGCACGAGGCCGTCGCGGTACAGCGCGGCGACGCGCTCTTCGAACCCGCGTATGAGTGCCATGCGGCGGTGCATCTCCAACAGGTCCGTGTTCGAGAGCACCGGGGCGGCATCGCTGCTGGCAGGCACGGTCGGGTAGTGTACTGATCGGTACACGCAGGAGGCAGATGTCCGCGCAGATCGAGATTCCCGACGTGTTTCCTGTCGCGGGAGAGGTGTCCGGCAAGCGGGTCGTCATCACCGGCGCCGGGCGGGGGCTCGGCGCGCTGCTGGCGCACGCGTTCTCCTCGGCCGGCGCGCCCGTGGTCCTGGTCGCGCGCACCGAACGCGACTTGAAGGTCGTCGCCGGCACGCTCCCTGGGCCGTCGCTGGTCATGAGCGGGGACGTCACCGACGAGGACTTCAACGAGGCGGTCGCCGACGCGGCCGTGACCGAGTGGGGCGGCCTCGACGTGTGGATCGCCAACGCCGGCATCTCGCCAGTGGTGGCCGGTCCCCGCGAGACGGACGTGGCGGTGTGGCGGCGGGTCCTCGAGGTGAACATGACGGGTGCCTTCCTCGGCGCCCGCGCCGCGGCTCGGGTGATGGACCGGGGCGGGCGCGTCATCTTCACCGGGTCGGTGCTGGGCGAGCGGCCGCGGAAGGGGCTCTCGGCTTACAGCGCGTCGAAGGCTGGCCTGTCGGCCCTGGCCAAGGGGCTGGCGCTCGATCTCGCCCCGGCGGGCATCACCGTCAACGTGGTGGCGCCCGGATGGTTCGATTCTCCTCTCGCCGAGGGATGGAAGCGCACCCCCCACCTGTCCGAGTCCATCACCGGCCATACGGCGCTGGGCCGCTGGGGAGCCCCGGCGGATCTCGCCGGCGCCTACCAGTTCCTCGCGTCGGACGCCGCGTCCTTCATCACCGGCGCCGTGCTCAGCGTCGACGGTGGCTACCTCCTCATATGACGGGCGGGGGCGCAGCACAGCGGGTGGTGGCCATCACCGGTGCGGGCGGCGCGCTGGGTGCCGCGGTCTCGCGGCGTCTGGCCAGCGAGCCCGGCACGGCCGTGGTGCTGAGCGACGTGTCCGAGGCCTCGCTGGCTGTGACCGTCGCCGGCTTGGCGGACGCGCCATCGCCCGTGGCAACGGTGATCGCGGACGTGCGTGACCGGGCGGCCGTCGAGGGCGTGGCCGCGCTCGCGGTCGAGCAATTCGGCCGTCTTGACGTACTGGTGAGCAACGCCGGCGTGCTGACTCCGAACGGACGCATTCACAACCAGACGACCGAGGACTGGGAGCGCGCGTTCGCGGTCAACGTGTTGGGCGCGGTCAACGGCATCAGCGCCGCGGTCGCGGTCATGCGGCCGCAGCGGTCCGGATCGATCATTCTTACGGCGTCGGTCGCCGGCCTGACGGCCTGGTCGCACGCCGCGCCCTACTGCGCGACGAAGGCGGCGGTCATTGCGCTGGCCAAGGTCGCCGCGGTGGAGTACGCGCCCGACGGGATCAGGGTGAATTGCGTGTGCCCGGGCACGTTCCGCTCGGCCATACACGAGGGGCTTCCCGACGAGGCCCTCGAGGCCATCGCGGCGCGCCACCCGCTCGGCTTAGGGTCCGCCGACGACCTCGCCGGGGCCTATGCCTTTTTGGCGAGTGACGACTCCCGCTGGACCACCGGTGCAGCGTTGGTCGTCGACGGTGGGTACGCAGCGCCATGACCGCCATAACCAGCGTGACCGCCGTGACTAGGCGTCGTCGCCGGGATCGGGGTTGGCGATGCCGCGCATGAAGATCTCGGCGAAGGGCCGGCCCACCGAGCGTGCGGAGAGCCGCCCACCCGGCTTCAGCCACAGATAGGTGTAGTTGTGCATGCCGAGCCAGGCCCGCGCCGCCAGCCAGGGGTCGACGTCGCGGAACTCCCCGGTCTCGACCCCGGCGCGCAGGACCGCCTCGACCCGGCCCTCGTAGTCGCGTCGCCGCAGGCGGAACTGCTCGGCTCGGGCACCGGTCAGGGCGGGGAATTCGTGCAAGAAGACCCACACGTGATCGGGGTAGCGATGGATCACGTCGAGCAGCTCGTCGCCCAGCATGGCGAGTTGCCCGGAGGGCGATCCTCCCGCTGCGGCGACGCGGTCGGCGCCCAGCATGACCTCGTCCATCACCCGGTCGTGAATGGCGGCGAGGAGCTGCTCCTTCGAGCCGATGTAGTGGTAGAGCGCGCCCTTGCCCAGGTCGTTGGCCGCGCAGAGCTCCATGATTCCCGTGGCGTGGTAGCCCTGCCGCGCGAAGACACGGGCCGATGTGTCGATGATCGCCTCACGCCGCTGCTCCCATTTCGGGCTGCGGCGGGTGTCGCCGCTCGGCTGCACGCTCATGGCTGCGACGCTACAGGGAGCGGGACCTGCCTCAGAGGTTCCGGGGGAGACAAGTGATGAGAACGGACGTCAACTGGTACGGCGTACTGGCCCATCACGCGGCGCGCACGCCCGACAAAGCGATGACGGTGTTCGAAGGCGAGGTGCTCACCTACGCCCAGATGGAAGTCAGAGTGAGGGCGCTGGCCGGGGGGTGGCAGGCCAGGGGGGTCGGACCCGGTGACGTGGTCGCCCTGCTCTCGTACAACTGTCCGCAGTTCCTCCAGTCGATGTTCGCCGCCAACTGCCTCGGTGCGATCGCCATGCCGATCAATTGGCGGCTGGCCGCGCCCGAGGTCCGGTTCATCCTCGAGCACTCAGCCGCACGCGCGCTCGTGTGCGACGAGGCGCTCCTCGAATTGTCGAACCAGGCGACCGCCGGTGCGGAGGACGCCATTGTCCGGTCGTGCATCGCCGGGGACGCCGCACCGGGATGGACCACACTGGGCGAGCTCGAGGCGGACGGCATCATGGCGCAGCCGGTCGCGACCGAGCCCGACGACGTCCACCGCCTCATGTACACCTCGGGTACCACGGGTCGCCCGAAGGGCGTCATGCTCACCCACGCCAACCTGGCCTGGAAGAACCTGGCCCACATCATCGAGTTCGGTTTCACGAACGCGGACCTGGGCCTCGCGTGCGGGCCGCTCTATCACGTGGGTGCGCTCGACCTCACGACGACCTCACTCATCGCCGCCGGCGCCACCACCATCATCCACCGCGCGTTCGACGCCGCCGCCGTCGTCGACGAGCTCGAGCGCTCGCGGGTGTCCACCGTGTGGCTGGCGCCGGCCATGGTCAACGCCATCATGGCGCTCCCGGAGGTCGACCAACGAGACCTGTCCTCGGTGCGCGTGATCATCAACGGCGGCGAGAAGATGCCGATCCCGCTGATCGAACGGATCCAGCGCACCTTTCCGTCCGCCTGGTTCGCTGACGCGTACGGTCTGACCGAAACGGTATCGGGGGACACCTTTTTGGACCGCGACAGCATCGTGACCAAGCTGGGCAGCGTCGGACGGCCCTGCCTGTATCTCGACCTCGACGTGTGGGACAAAGAAGGGCTGTCCGTGCCCGCCGGTGCGCGCGGCGAGATCGTGCTGCGCGGGCCCAAGGTGTTCAAGGGTTACTGGCGCGACGACGAGGCGACGGAGCGGGCGTTCGAGGGAGGGTGGTTCCACACCGGCGACATCGGGGTGCGCGACGAGGACGGGTACCTGTTCATCGTCGACCGGCTGAAGGACATGATCGTCTCGGGCGGCGAGAACATCGCGGGTTCCGAGGTCGAGCGGGTCCTCTACGAGCACGGCGCCGTGCTCGAGGTCGCCGTCGTCGGCCGGCCCGACGAGCGATGGGGCGAGGTGCCAGTCGCCTTCGTGGTCCTGCGCCCCGACGCCACGGCAACGGCCGAGCAATTGCTGTCGCACTGCGGCGAGCAGCTGGCCCGGTTCAAGGTCCCGAAGGACGTGACGTTCCTCGACGCCTTGCCGCGCAACCCTTCGGGCAAGGTGCTCAAACGGGAGCTGCGCGCCGGGAGCGGGTGATCAGGCGGGTTCGATCACGACGCGGATCGCGCCACTCGAGCGGTCCGACGCCACTCTGAAGGCCTCAGCGGCGTCCTCGAGGGCGAACCGATGGGTGATCACCGTGGCCGGGATGTCCGGCTGCTCGGCGAGCATGGCGGCGGCCTCATCCATCTCGCGCACGCCGTCGTGGGTGCAGTAGCCGAGGGAGGGAATGAGCCGGGCTTCGTGGCGGAAGAGCGGCATCCAGTCGAGCTGGACCGGGCCGAAGTGCACCCCGAGCACGACGATCGTCCCGCCCGGGCCCACCAGCTCGCCACAGCGAGCCAGACTCTCGAGCGAGCCGGCGGCCTCTACGACCACGTCGTAGGTGCCCTCGGCACCGACGCGCGCCCCGAGCCGTTCGCCGGCCTCGCGCTGATGCGGGTGCCGCGCCTCGAGGGCGACGTCCTCCCCACCCATGCGTTGTGCGCCGGCGACCGCGAGGAGGCCCAGCGCTCCGGCGCCGACGACGGCCACCCGCTTGCCCGGGCCGGTGTCGGCCAGCCGCAGCGCGTGCCACGAGACCGAAGCCGGTTCCACGATGCTGGCGTCGCGCAGGTCGAGACCGCTGGGCACGGGCACCAGCCGGTCCGGTGGGGCGCGGAACTGGTCGGCCATGCCGCCGTCGGCCCCGATGCCGAGCGCGCGCTGGCCGTGAGTGGGACAGAGGTTGTAGGCGCCGCGCCGACACTGCTCGCACTCCATGCAGCCGTAGATCGCTTCCACCACCACGGGCGTGCCGTCGCTGCGCATCCCGGCGAGCTCGTGGCCCAAGATGTTGGTGCTGCCGAACCTGATGTAGCTGAGGTCGGAGGCGCACACGCTGGTCGAGCGCATGTCGAGGACCTCGCCTGTGCCGGGCGGCTCGTCGAGCTCGACGACGTCGACTCCCTCGCCGTTGCTGCGGACAGCCTTCACCGAGACGCCTGCCGTGTGACGCGACCGGCTGCGACATCCTCAGGGATCTCACCGCGCAAGCCGATGCTGTTGAGCACCGTTGCCAGTGCGAGATAGCCCCCGACGACGAAGAGGAGCTCGAGGAGCTGAGGCGGGTCGAACGAGGCGGCGAGGCTGCGCCAGGTTTCGTCGCTGACTTCGTACCCGTCGAGCATCTCGTCGGTGGCGGCGAGAAGAGCTCGTTCCTCCGCGCTCCACACGGCGGCGCCCGGACCCTCGGCGACGGCGCTGATCTGTGCGTCCGACAGGCCCACCTCCTTGGCCATCCGGGCATGTTGGTTCCACTCGTAGCCCGAGCCGGTCCGCGCGGCCACCCGCAGGATCAGGAGCTCGCGGATCGGGGGCTCGAGCGTCGCCGCTTCGCCGACCATCATGTCGGTGAACGCCAGAAAGGTCTCGCTCAAGGGCACGTGGTGCGCCAACAGCTCCATGACCACAGGCATGGGCGGCGCGTCGGGAGCGCCGGAGAGGTACAGCTCAGGCCGCCGCAGGTGCGCGAGCAGCGCGGCGCGAGTCTCGTCATCCCATTGGTCGAAGGGGACCGGCGTGAGCCGGACCTCGGGTGCGGGCGTCGTCATGGGCGAAGAGCGGCATTCTCGCGCCGCGGGGCCAAGGCCGCCATCAGGTGGAGCGCTCTCATGGCTCTCATGGCTCTCGTGGCTCTCGTGGCTCTCATGGCTCGGTGCGGCCCGACGAGGCAGCCCGGAGTGACGGCCTGGCTTCGCGCACCCATGTGGCCACAACGTCGTCGAGCTCGCCGAGCTGGTCTTCGGTCACGTAGAGCCCGCGCGTCGGGAGGGACGCGCCCAACTCGACCAGCACCGGCCGCAGATGGACCTCGACGGCCAGCGCGTGCTGCAGACCCGCCCCGACCATGACCGGGACGACGGTCACGCCGTGTAGGTCGGTGGCGCTGAACCAGTCGAGGAACGACTTGAGCAACCCGGTGTAGCTCGCCTTGTACGTCGGCGACGCCACGACGGTCAGCGAGGTGGCACAGATCCGGTCCACCGCATCGCGCACCGCGACCGAGGACCAATCGAAGAGCTGGGGCCCGAGCTCGGCGAGGTCGACCACGATCCGTTCGGCGCCGGCCAGTCCTGCGGCATCGGCTGCTGCCGCTGCGACGGCTTCGGCGACACCAAGGGTCCTCGAGTGGGCCTTCGGGTTGCCGACGACGATCCCGACGGTGCTCACGGGGTTCGTATCACCGCAGGGTGGGGATGATCTGTGGCAGATCCGCCGTCGTCCTGATCCCGGGTGCGGCCGCGCAGACGGCCGCGATGGCGTTCACCGGACGGTGCGCGGTCAGGCCGGGCGAGGTCGCCGCCCACTCGTCGGGATCAACCGGGAAGTGGATGTCGATGTCGAGCGGGGCGTCGCCCTCGAGCAAGACGTGCCAGCCGGTCTCGCGCAAGTCCCACCGGGGCTCGACGTCGGTGGTCAGGTACCAGTTGGCGCTGAAGCTGAGGATGGGTTTCCCGTCACGGCTGCCCGTGACCAGGAGGCGCTGCGCACCAACCGTCCCTGACTCGACACGACCGGCGGCGACATCCACCGCCTGCCGCGCCACCGCCACCTCGCCCGTCGCCGTGACGTCGTCGAGGGGGATCGAGAGTGCGTCGGCCACGGCGCGGAGCGAACCCGCGAACGAGCCGCCACCGTGCGCCTCGAGCCCCCGGGGATCGAAGCTCGCCGGATCGCGACCGAACCCCATCAGGTCGAAGATCATCTCCGGCGAGTTGCGCGACGACATGTCGGCGAACTCCTCAATGCTCAAACGATCGAGCCTGCGCTGGAGCGACAGGAGGGCGAACGGCAGTGCCTCGGTGATGAAACCCGGGCTCGACCCGGTGCTGTAGAGCGAGGTGCCGCCGCGCTCGCACGCCAGCTCGATCCGCTCGCGCACGTCACCAGGCAGGCTGGCGGGATGGTGGAACTCGCTGCGCGTGGTCACCACGTTCGCGCCGGATTCGAGCAGCCGGCAGATGACGTCGATGTCGGCCCGGTCACCCATGTAGAGGACGCAGTCGGGGTGCAGCGACACGATCTCGTCGACATCGCGCGTGGCCAGAACCCCGGTCGGAGCGAGGCCGCACAGCTCGCCCGCGTCCCGGCCGACCTTGCCCTGCGAGTACACGTAGAGCCCGACGAGCTCGAGCTCGGGGTGCTCGATCACCGCCTGCAAGGAGCGGAGCCCGATGTTGCCGGTGGCCCACTGCACGACCCGGTAGGGCCCATCACGTCCACCGCCGCCATCACCCATGTCCATCACTCCCTCCTTGCCCGCGCCGGTCACCTACCGGCCGGACCACCGGGGCGGCCGTTTCTCGGCGAACGCGCGCGCACCCTCCTGGGCGTCCTCGGAATGGAACACGGCGTCAACCAGGGCGCGTTGCTCCACCCACAGCTCATCCTCGGTCCGTCCCGGCAACCGCCGCAAAAGACTGATCGCAGCGTCGACGCCCAGTGGTGCGTTGCGCGCGATCGCCTGTGCCAGCTCGAGGCCGCTCTCGAGTGCGTGCCCGGTCTCGCACAGGCGCACGACGAGACCGTGGTCGAATGCCGCCTGCGCGTTGAGCAGCGTGCCGGTCAGCACCATCTCCGTCACCACGGACTGGGGCAGGTGACGAGGCAGGCGGAGCAGTGCGCCGCCCCCCGGGAAGAGGCCGAAGCGGACCTCGGGTGACCCGAAGACAGCGTCGGCGGACGCCACGATGAGGTCTGCGATCAGGGCCAGTTCGAGCCCACCGCCCACTGCCACCCCTTCCACCGCGGCAACCAACGGCTTGCGGCAGCCGTTGCGCAACACGTCGTCGATCCGCGACGGCAGGCCCGACTGGGCAAAGGCCTTCAAGTCCATGCCGGCACAGAACGATCCGCCGGCTCCGGTGAGCACGCCCACCCGCAGCGAGTCGTCGGCATCGAGGGCGGCGAAGGCGTCGAGGACGCCCAGCGACAGGTCGGAGTCGATGGCGTTCCTGACGTGCGGGCGATCGAGGGTGATGACGAGGGCCCGGTCGACCACCGTGGTGGTGACTGCGGTCACGGCGTCAGGACCGGCAGCCTCTCCCACCCGCGCACGGTCGACGTCCGGGCCTGCACCGCGTGCTCGTGGTCGACCTCCCAGTCGGGGAAGCGCTTCATCACCTCTTCGAGGGCGACGCGGGTCTCGAGGCGCGCCAGGTGCGCGCCCAGGCAGAAGTGGAGGCCATAGCCGAAGCTCATGTGACGCTGGACCTTGCGGCGGATATCGAGCCGGTCCGGGTCGGGGAACTGGCGCTCGTCACGATTGGCCGATGCGTTCAGCAGCACCATGACGTTGCCCGCCGGGACGGTCTGGCCGTAGTGCTCGACGTCGTGGGTCACGTAGCGCGCCTGCACCGGCGAGGGGGGCTCGTAGCGGAGGAACTCCTCGATCGCGTTCGGGATCACGTCCGGGTGCTCGACGAGGTCCCTGCGCTGGTCGGGGTGGTCCGACAGCAGCTTGCCGGCCCAGCCGATCAGGCGCGTGGTGGTCTCGTTGCCGGCGCCGGAGAGCAGGCCGATGTAGCCGAGGATCTCGTCGCGGGTCAGCGTCCGCTCGGTGCCGTGCTCGTCGGTGAAGCGCGCAGTGAGCAACTCGGTCATCAGGTCGTCGGAGGGATGCTGTGCCCGCCAGTCGATGTAGGCCGCGTAGTCCGATGCGGTCTCGTCGCGCGCGGCCAGGTCCAGCTCCGGCATCACCCCCTCGTCGAGCCGCAGGCCGTCGTCGATGCGGTCGCGAATCGCCTGCTGATCGTCCTCCGGAATGCCGAGGAGCATTCCGATGGTGCGCATGGGAATCTCGGCACCCAGATCCGCGATGAAGTCGAAGCCGCCGCGTCCGACGAGCGGGTCGAGCGTGCGCGCCGCGTAGTCCCGGACCTGGGGCTCAATGGCGGCCAGCCGGCGCGGCGTGAAGACGCGGCTGAGCAGCCCGCGGTGCAGGTCGTGGTCGGGCGGGTCTTCGAAGATGAACATGCCCGGCGGCATCTCGATGTGAGCCTTGATGATCTCGAGCACCGACCCCTGCGCCGAGCTGTACGTCTGCCAGTCGACGAACGCCCTCTCGACGTCCTCGTATCGGCTCAGCGCGTAGAAGTCGTACTTCTCGTTTACGTAGAGGGGTGTCTCGTCGCGCAACCGCTTCCACACCGGATAGGGGTCGGCGTCGATGTCGAAGTCGTAGGGGTCGTAGTACGGCGCGGGCGCGGTCGTGGCCATCTCGTCTCCCTCCAACCTCGAATCTGTCGGGGCACGAGGCGATCGGACGCGCCTCGTGCCTTCTTGTGAGGACGCTCGGTGAAAGTAACATTATTGCGTGGCAAGAGCAGCGTTCTCAGCCGCCCCCTGGGTGTCCATCCCGGCGATGCTGGCCGCGGCCGAGGACCGGTTCGGCGAGAGGACCGCTGTGCGCGACGGCGAGACCACCCTCTCCTACGGGGCGCTCGCCGGCGCCGCCCGCGGCTTCGGTGCCGCCCTGGTGGCGACGGGGGTCGAGCCGGGAGACCGGGTCGCCATCTGGTGCCCGAACTGTGCCGAATGGGTGGTGGCCATGCTCGGGACGCTGGCCGCCGGCGCCGTGCTCGTGCCGGTCAACACGAGGTTCAAGGGCGCCGAGGCGGTGGAGATCCTCACGCGGAGCGGCGCGCGCGTGCTCGTCACGGTCACCGACTTCTTGGACACGGACTACGTGGCGATGCTGGGGGCCACGGGTGCCCCGCTGCCGGCGTTGGACACGGTCGTCGTGGTCCGCGGTCCGGTACCGCACGCGGCCGGTGACGACCGAGAGGCCGTGTCCTGGGAGCGATTCCTCAGCCGCGCCACGCCGGGCGCGCACGAAGAGGTACTGCGCCGCAGCGCCGCGCTGGGCTCCGACGATCCCTCGGACATCTTGTTCACCTCGGGGACGACCGGCGTGCCCAAGGGCGTCGTGATGACGCACGGTCGCACACTCGTCGTGGCCACCGACTGGGTCGCCATGAGCGGGCTGACCGCCGGCGATGTCTACCTCCAGGTCAACCCCTACTTCCACATGTTCGGCCTGAAGGCGGGGATCCTGGCCAGCGTCGCGGCGGGAGCGACGATGCTGCCCGAGCCGGTGTTTGAGGCCGGGCGCGTCCTCGACCGGGTCGAGAAGGAGCGGGTCACCGTCCTGCCCGGCGCCCCGACCATTTATGGCGCCCTCCTCGACCATCCCGACCGCGACGACTACGACCTCTCCAGCCTGCGCGTGGCAGTGACCGGCGCGGCCGACATCCCGGTCGAGCTGATCCGCCGGGTCCAGCGCGAGCTCCCGTTCTCGGTCGTCGTGACCGGGTACGGGCTCACCGAGGCCGGGACCGCGTGCGCGACCTCCGAGGCGGACGACGCCGAGGCGATCGCCACCACCGTCGGACGCCCGCGTCCGGGCTTCGAGGTCCGCATCGTCGAGGGCGAGCGCGACGTCGAGGGCGAGCGCGACGTCGAGGCGGGCGACGCGGGCGAGATCGTCCTGCGGGGCGGCAGCGTGATGGCCTGCTACCTCGACGACCCCGCCGAAACCGCCAAGTCGCTCTCCCCGGACGGCTGGCTCCGCACCGGCGACCTGGGTGTGGTCGATGCGGCAGGCCGCGTCCGCATCGTGGGCCGGGTCAAGGACATGTTCATCGTGGGTGGGTTCAACGTGTACCCCGCGGAGATCGAGAACGCCCTGTTGCGCCATTCGGCCGTGCAGCAAGCCGCGGTCATCGGCGTTCCCGACGAGCGCCTGGGTGAGGTCGGCATGGCATTCGTCGTGGTGTCCGGGGATGTCACGGGAGACGAGCTCATCGCCTGGAGCCGCAGCGAGATGGCCAACTACAAGGTGCCGCGCGTGGTCGAAATCGTGGGCGCGTTGCCGCTCAACGCCACCGGCAAGGTGATGAAGGAGACCCTGCGGGCGCGCGCGGAGGAGATGCGCTCGAGGGGAGTGGCGCGATGAGCGAGGACGGGCTCTCGTCGCTGGCCGGGCTCCGGGTGGTGGAGCTCGGCGTGTGGGTGGCGGCGCCGGCGGCCGGCGCGCTGCTGGCGGACTGGGGCGCCGACGTGATCAAGGTGGAGCCACCGGGCGGCGACCCGATGCGCAACGCCTTCGGTTCGCTCGGGATCGGGAAGGACTTCCCGAATCCCGCCTTCGCCCAGGACAACCGCGGCAAGCGCAGCGTCGTGCTGGACCTGCACACGCCCGAAGCCCGGGCCAGCCTGGACGCGCTGCTCGCGACGGCCGACGTCTTCTTGACCAACCTGCGACCCGATGCACTCGACGGGCTCGGCCTCGAGCCCACCGAGACCGTGGCGCGCCACCCCGGCCTCGTGTACTGCAGCGTGAGCGGGTACGGGTTGCGGGGCCCGGACCGGAACCGCCCGGCCTACGACATCGGCGCCTTCTGGGCGCGCTCTGGCTTGTCGGTACAACTGGCCAACAGCGACGGCGTCCCGCTGAATGCCCGCGGCGGCATCGGTGACCACATCAGCGCGCTGGCCGCGCTGGCGGGACTCCTCGCCGCAGTGCTCGAGCAGCGCCAGACCGGGCGCGGCCGGGTCGTGGAGGTCTCGCTGCTGCGCACGGGGACCTATGTGCTCGGCTGGGACCTCAGCCTGCAGGAGACCGTGGGCAAGGTGGCCAAAGCGGAGGCGCGGCACGCGAACCAGACCCCGCTCATGAACTCGTACCGGACGAAGGACGGTCGCTGGTTCTTCTTCACCGGGCTGGAGGCGGACCGCCACGTCGAGGTGGTGTACCGAGCGCTCGGGCGCCCGGACCTGCATGAGGACCCCCGGTTCGCCGACGCCGCCTCGCTGCGCCGGCATCGCGCCGAGGTCATTGCCGTGCTCGACGAGATCGTGGCCGAACGCACCTTGGCCGAGTGGGCCGAGCGTTTCGACCGCGAGGGTGTCTGGTGGGCGCCGGCGCAGGGTCCGGCCGAGGTCTTGAGCGACCCCCAGCTGGCGGCGACCGACGGGTTCCTCGAACTCACAGACGAGGCCGACGGGACGGTGCGGCGCTCGGTCAACGGACCGGTGAGCTTCTCGGACGTCGCGGTGCGCTCCGCCGCGCCGGCGCCGCGTCTCGGTGCCCACACCGCGGAGGTGTTGGCCGAGATCGCTCCTCAGGACTGAGCGCGGGCGCGGGCCAGCAACCCGCGCGCGATGACGAGGCGTTGGATCTCGTTGGTCCCCTCGCCGATCACCATCAGCGGTGCGTCTCGATAGAGGCGCTCGACGATGAATTCGGTCGTGTAACCGACGCCGCCGAGGATCCGCATCGACTCCATGCTCAACTCGAGCGCGGTCTCGCTGGCGAAGAGCTTCGCCATCCCGGCCTCCACGTCACAGCGCAGGCCGGCGGCCTTGCGCTCGGCCGCGTTCTTGGTCAAGAGCCGTGCCGCCTCCAGGCGCGTGGCCATGTCGGCCAGCTTGAGCTGAATGGCCTGGTGCTCGCCGATGACCTTGCCGAAGGTCTCTCGCTGTTGCGCGTACTCGAGCGCCGCGTCGAAGGCGGCCCGCGCCACGCCCACGGCCCGTGCCGCGATGTTGATGCGGCCGATTTCGAGCACGGAGAGGATCTGGGGCAGGCCACGGCCGGCCTCGCCGACGAGGTTGGCGGCGGGGATGCGGTGGTCGGCGTAGGCCATCTCGACCGTCTCGACGCCGCGGTAGCCCAGCTTGCTCACGTTCTTGGAGACCGAGATGCCCTCGAAGCGCGGGCCGGGCTCCTTCTCGACGATGAAGGCCGAGATCCCCTCCTCGGAACGGGCCGCCAGCGCCACGATGGCGGCGCGCTCGCCGTTGGTGACCCATGCCTTGGTGCCGTTCAGCACGTACTCTTCCCCGTCGCGCTGGGCCCGGCAGGAGAGGTTGCGGGTGTCGCTCCCGGCGTCGGGTTCGGACAGCGAGAGGCATCCCCTGCGCTCTCCGGTGGCCATGGCCGGGAGCCATCGGTGCTTCTGTTCCTCCGTCCCGTGCGTGAAGATCAGGGTCGCCGCCATGGTGTGCGTGTTCACGATGCCGGTCAGGCTCATCCAGCCGTAGGCCAGCTCCTCAATGACGCCGATATAGGTCACCAGATCGAGCCCGAGCCCGCCGTAGGCCTCGGGGATCGTGATGCCGAACAGGCCGAGGTCGCGCATGGTCGCCACCATCTCGGCCGGGAACGTGTCGCTGCGCTCGAGCGCGGGCGCCGCGGGGATCACGTCGCGCTGCACGAACGCGCGCACCGTCGCGATGATCTCGGCGCGAACGGACTCGTCGACGGGTTGGGAGTCCGCGCCGCTCACGCCGGCGCCGCCTTCCTCACGGCGATAACCATACACTTCATTCCTGTTGACGCTGAATCTCAATTCGGAGAAGAATGTTTCCCCTATGACGACGGGCCTCATGCACCATGGGCTCGAGTCGGCAGCGCGCCAATTCCCCCGTCACCCGGGTGTGCTGGCGGGCGACGACCGCTGGACCTTCGACGAGCTCGACCGCGCCGGTAACGCGGTGGCGCGCCATCTGGCGGCCCACGGTGTCGGCCCGCGCGACCGGGTCGCGCTGATGACGACCAACCGCCCGGAATTCGTGGCCGCCGTCGTGGGCGCCAGCAAGCTGGGCGCGGCCCCCGTCTTGTTGAGCCCGGCCTGGAAGGCGCTCGAGGTCGACACCGCCCTGCGCCTCACGGGGCCCTGCTACGCCGTGGCCGACGGCCCCGGTGCGGCACTGCTGGCCGAGCGGATCGGCGCGGCCCGGGTCCTCGACCTCGACGGGCCTGACGCGGCCGAAGCCGTCGACCGTGCCAGTGCCGTGCCGCCACCCGCCGCGACGGTCGGGACGGCCGACGACGCCGTCTTGGTCTTCAGCTCCGGCACGACGGACACCCCCAAGGCCGTCCGTCATACGCACGCGTCGATCACCTTGGCCACGGCGCACTGGTGCAGTGCGCTCGGGCTCGGGCACGACGACCGCTTCCAGGTCGCCACGCCGCCGTCACACATCCTCGGACTGCTCAACCTGTTGGCGGCAGCCGCGGCGGGGGCGACCGTGCGTCTGCACCGCCGCTTCGACCTCGACGAGGAGCTCCGCGCCATCGGCGAGGAGCAGATGACCCTCGAGATGGCGGTCGCCCCGATCGCGCTCGCCATGGCCAACCATCCCGACCTCGAGCAGTACGACCTGTCGTCGCTGCGCTACGTCATGTGGGGCGCGACGCCGGTCACGGCATCGGTGGCCGAGACCGTCAGTGCGCGCACCGGTGTGCGCTGGCTGCCGGCGTACGGAACGAGCGAGGTACCGGTCATTGCGGCCAACCCCGTCGGGGACCCGGGCGCCTGGCGGCTGGACTCGGCCGGGCTCCCGGTCGGTGACGTGGCGCTGCGAGTCGTCGACCTCGACTCGGGTGCCGTTCTCGCCCCGGGCGAGACCGGTGAGGTCCAGGTGCACAGCGCGTCCGCCATGGCGGGCTACCTGCCCGACGAGGCGACGGCGGACGCCTTCGCCGACGGCTGGTACCGCACCGGCGACGTCGGCTTCCTCGAGCCCGATGGTTGGGTCCACCTCACCGATCGCTGCAAGGAGATGATCAAGGTCAGCGGGTTCCAAGTGGCGCCGGCCGAGATCGAGGCGGTCCTGCACGGGCACCCCGCGGTGGTCGACTGCGCCGTGTTCGGGGTGTTCGACGAGCGTGCCGGCGAGGTCCCTGTCGCCGCCGTCCAACTCGAGCCCGGCTCCGACGTCGGCGCCGACGAGCTGGCCAGCCTGGTCAGCGACTCGCTCGCCACGTACAAGCAGGTCCGCCACGTGGTGCTGGTCGAAGCCGTGCCCCGGACGCCGTCGGGCAAGGTGCTCCGGCGGGCACTGCGCGACGAGTGGGCGCCCGCGTTCTCCGCGCGAACGAGCTGAGCGAGCCGGTTGCGTGGACGTCCGCCTCTCGCCCGAGCAGGTCGCGCTGCGGGACGCCGCGGCCCAGGTGGCCTCACGGCTGGGTGTGAGGGCGGTCGCCGATCTCGACGACACCGAGCGCGCCGCCAAGCTCGACGCCGCCGTGGCGGCCTCGGGGTGGCGCGAGCTGCGCACCGCCACCGACGAAGGCATTCCCTGGGCCTCGGCGGTCGAGGCGGCGGCCGTCGCCGCAGAGCTCGGACGGGGGCTGGCCGACGCGCCGTATCTCGGCCCGACCATGGCGGCCGATCTGCGGCGCCTGGCGGGCGCGCCGACGTCGGCCGCGGCGGAGACGATCCTCATGGGCCCCGACCTCTCGCGCCCCGCGCGGATCGCCGACGGCGTCGTGGAACCGACGGCCGTGCCGCTCGACGCACGTGGCGCGCGGGCCGCGCTCGTGCTGTTGCCCCCGGGCGACGACCGTGAGCACCACGAGATCGGCACCGTCGCGCTCGTGGCGGGATCCACCGTCCCGGGACGGCGCGCCGGGGTGGACCTGACCCGGCCCGCCAACACCGTCGCCAAGCCGGGCCCCGTCGGCGTGCTCGAGGGGCAGACCCGCGCCCTCTCCTACGACGACGTCGCGCGCTGGCACAGCCTGGGCCTGGCGTTGGCGTGCGCCGACCTGGTCGGGGTGATGGGCGGCGTCTTGAGCCTCGCCTGCGACTATGCCCGCGCTCGCAGCCAGTACGGCGTCGCCATCGGGTCCTTCCAGGCGGTGCAGCACATGCTGGCCGACGTGCTGGTCTCCCTGGAGGGGTCGCGCAGCATCGCGCTCCACGCCGCCTGGGCGGTCGACGCGCTGCCGGCTACGGACGCCTTGGCCGCGGCCTCCGCCGCCAAGGCCTACTGCGCCCGCGCTGCGCGCACCGTGTGCGAGACGGCCATTCAGGTGCACGGGGGCATCGGCAACACCTGGGACTGCCTGGCCCACGTGTTCTTGCGCCGGGCGCTCCTCTCCGGCGAAGCCTTCGGTGGCGTCGGCATCAGCCTGGAGCGGGTTCTCTCGGCCCGCGCGCTCGGGGGCGACGATGGACTTCGCTGACTCGGCCGACGAGCGCGACTTCCGCCTGCGCCTGCGCGCGTGGCTGGGCACACACAATCCCGGCCTGCCTGCCTCGTCGACGAGCGACGAGTACTGGGCGGGCCAGGCGGCGTGGCACCAGACGCTCTACGACGCCGGTTTCTTCGGGCTGTCGTGGCCGAAGGAGGTCGGCGGCCACGGGCTGCCCAGCGTCTACGACGTCATCCTCGACGAGGAGCTCACCGCGGCCGGGGCGCCGCCCCGGCCCAGCGTCGGCTACCTGGTCCGGGGGCTGCTCGAGCACGGGAGCGCGGCCGTGCAGCAGCGGTTCCTACCCGGCCTGGTCAGTGGCCGCGACCGGTGGTGCCAGGGCTTCAGTGAGCCCGACGCCGGCTCGGATCTCGCTTCGCTGCGCACGCGCGCCGTCCGGGAGGGCGACGAGTACGTGATCACCGGGCACAAGGTCTGGACGAGCTATTCGGACGCGGCCGAGTGGTGCCTCGTGCTGGCGCGCACCGAGCCCGAGGTGCCGAAGCACCGCGGCATCTCCGCCTTTGCGGTGCCGATGGACCAGCCCGCCGTGACGCAGCGGCCGCTCACGATGATCAACGGGATCACGCGGGAGTTCGGGGAGGTGATCTTCGACGGCGCCCGCGTCGACGCCGCCAACATGATCGGTGAGCCCGGCGAGGGCTGGCGGCTCGCCATGACCGTCGTCAGCCACGAGCGTGAGCCCGGCGAGCTGGGCTACGTGGCGCGCTACGGCAAGCTGGTCAACGAATTGGTGCACGCCGTCGACGCAGACCGGTCCGCCTTCGGGCCCGAGCAGCGGCGCGACCTGGCCTGGGCGCTGGTGGAGACCGAGATGCTGCGTTGCCACGTGAGCCGCCGGCTCTCGGACCGCCTCGACGGCGTCACCCACGGTCCCGAGGGCTCCGTCGACAAGCTGCTGATGACCGAGGCCGAGCAGGCCGTCGGCCACGCCGCCGTCTCGGTGGGTGGCATCGCAGCGACGGGCGACGACGACACGTGGCTGCGCGTCTATCTCTACAGCAGGGCGCAGAGTGTCATGGGCGGCACGTCGCAGATCCAGCGCAACCTGATCGCACAGAGAATCCTGGAGTTGCCGACATCATGATCACCTACGACCTCCCCGACGAGCTGACCGTGACCGCGGAGGGCGCGATCCGGATCGTCACCTTGAACCGCCCCGAACGGCTCAACGCCACCAATCATGCGCTCCATGCCGGGCTGGCGGGACTCTTCCCCCAACTCGATGCGGACGACGAGGCCCGCGTGGCGGTGCTCACCGGGGCCGGGCGCGCCTTCTCCGCCGGCGGCGACTTCGGCTACATCGACGAGCTGACCCGCGACAAGGCGCTGCGGGACACGACGATCGCGCACGGGCGCCAGATCGTGACCGGCATGGTGCGGTGCCGTCTGCCGATCGTCGCCGCCGTGAACGGTCCGGCGGTCGGGCTCGGCTGCAGCCTGGTCGCGCTCTCCGACATCGTGTTCATGGCGGAGAGCGCGCACCTCGCCGATCCGCATGTGGTGCTCGGCCTCGTTGCCGCCGACGGCGGGCCGGTGGTGTGGCCGTTGCTCACGAGCATCCAGCTGGCCAAGGAGTACGCGCTGACCGGGGAGCGGATCCCGGCCGCCCGTGCCGCTCAGATCGGCCTGGTCAACCACGTCTGCCCCGACGCCGAAGTGCTCGAGCAAGCGATGTCCTGCGCACGCCGCATCGCCGGCCTGCCCAAGGGCGCGGTCGAGGACACCAAGCGGGTTGTCAACATCCAGCTGGAACGGGCCGTCCTCGCCGCGCTCGACTTCGCGCTCAGTGCGGAGGACCGCTCCTTCACCTCGCCCGAGCTGCGGGCGAACCTCGACCGCATGCTGGAGCGCGAGCAGAACGACTAGCGGGATGCGCCCGCGGCCGAGACCTCGGCCAGCCAACCCCCCAGAGCCTCGCCCGCCGTGAGCACGTGCGCCTCCATGGTCGCCCGCGCGCCGTGGCCGTCGCCGCGGGCCATGGCGTCGAGCAGCGCGGCGTGCTCGTGACGGCTCCGCCCCTGTTGTTCGGGGAACAGCTCGAAGTAGTTGCCGGGCACGACCCGCACGGCCTGGCGGATGTGGGTCAGCAGGCGCGGCGAGCGCGCCGCCACGTTGATGGCGCGGTGGAAGCGCCGGTTGGCTGCGACGACGTCGGGCGCATCGTCGACGGCGGCGGCCAGGGTGCCCAGCTCGTCGAGCTCGGCCGCGGTGATGCGCGCCGTGGCCAGCTCCGCGCCCTTGCCGGCCAGCGCGGCCAGGATCGCGAAGTTGTCGACGGCGTCCTCCGGCGTGATGCCGACGACCGCCATCCCGCTCCGTGGCGTGATGGCGACCAGGCCCTCGTAGGACAGCTCCAGCAGGGCCTCGCGTACCGGGGTCCGGCTGATGCCGAACTCCGCGGTGAGACGGTCGAGATCCAGCCGGTCGCCGGGGCGCAGGCGCCCGGTCAAGATCCGGTCTCGCAGCTCGTTGGCCGCCTGGGTCCTCACGGTGGTTCTGACTAGTTTGATATCTGAAATATTACATATTAAGTTCGGCCCGTGGGCCGCCTCCTCGAGCGACGCCCAAATGACGCCTCAACTAAGGGGACTCCATGAGCGGCAGTTCGAGACGGCAGATGGCGTTGGTGGGCTTCATGCAGGCCGGCAACGCAACGGTCTACGCCGGCTCGTGGCGGCACCCGGCCACCGAGCACGGCTTCTTGTCCGCCGGCTACTACGAGAAGCTTGCTCGCACGCTCGAGCAAGGCTGCTTCGACCTCATGTTCTTCGACGACCGCCTGGCCATGCCGGGGATCTACGCCGGGTCGGTCGCCGAGGCGGTGCGCACCGGCGCGCGACCGGTGAAGCTCGACCTGAGCATCGTGCTCGGCGTGTGCGCCGCGGTGACGAGCCGGATCGGGCTGGGTGCGACGTACTCGACGACCTACTACACGCCCTTCCACGTCGCCCGGACCTTTGCCACGCTCGACCACCTCTCGGGCGGTCGCGCCGCGTGGAACGTCGTCACCTCCGTCAATGACAGCGAGGCCCAGAACTACGGGCTGAAGGAGGTCATTCCTCACGACGCCCGCTACGACCGTGCCGACGAGTTCCTCGAGGCGACCACCGGGCTGTGGGACACCTGGGACGACGACGCGCTGGTTCTGGACCGCCAGACCCCGCTCTTCGCCGACCCGGCCAAGGTCCACGAGCTGGACCACGACGGCGAGTGGTTCTCGGTCCGCGGCCCACTGACCGTCCCGCGTTGCCCGCAAGGCCGTCCCGTCCTGCTCCAGGCGGGGTCGTCGGGCCGCGGGCGCGAGTTCGCGGCACGCTGGGCGGAGCTGATCTTCACCGGCGACCCTGACGTCGACATCGCGCGGTCGCACTACAAGGACCAGAAGGAGAAGATCGGCGAGCGCGGGCGTGACCCGGACTCGGTCAAGATGCTTCCCATGGCCTACACGGTGGTCGGCGAGTCGACGGCGCACGCCGAGGAGCGCGAGCAGCTCTTCCTCAACGAGCTGGTCGACCCGATGGCGTCGCTGACGCTCCTCTCAGAGCTGATGAACTACGACTTCGCGGGGCTCCCGCTCGACGCCCCCATCACCGACGAGCTGATCGAGTCCGTGTCGGGTATCCGCGGTCTCGTGCAGAACATGAAGACCCACATCGGCGGCGACACCGTGACGCTGGGGGACCTGGCGGGGCACCGGGCCACCTTGTTGCAGGGCCCGCGCTTCGTCGGCACCGGTCCCGACATCGCCGACCAGATGGAGGCGTGGTTCGACGGCGGTGCCTGCGACGGGTTCGTCATCGCGGCGACGCATTCGCCCGGCGCCTACGAGGACGTGGTCCGGCTCGTCGTGCCCGAGCTCCAGCGCCGCGGCGTGTTCCGTGAGAGCTACAGCGGCACGACGCTGCGCGAGCACCTCGGCCTGGCCCGCCCGGCCGCGGCGGCTCGTGCCTGAGCGCACTGCTGGGCCCACGTCGGGGCCTGAGCCCGCTCGCCCGCTAGACGGCATCCGGGTCGTCGACGCAGCCACGCTGGCGGCGGGGCCGATGGTGGCGACGATGCTCGGTGAATTCGGTGCCGAGGTGATCAAGGTGGAACAGCCCGGGGTGGGCGACCCGCTGCGCACCTGGGGCGAGCAGAAAGATGGCGTCGGCCTCTTCTGGAAGAGCATGAGCCGCAACAAGAAGTGCGTGACGATGGACCTGCGCAGCGCGGACGGTCAGGAGCTGTTCCACCGCCTGCTCGCGGTGAGCGACGTCCTCGTGGTGAACAACCGCCCGAGCGCGCTCGCCGCGTGGGGATTGGACTACGAGTCGGTGCACCGGGCGCATCCACAGCTCGTGATGCTCCACGTCAGCGGCTACGGCGGTGGCGGGCCGAAGAGCGACCGGCCGGGCTTCGGCACGCTGGCCGAAGCCATGAGCGGCTTCGCCCACGTGACCGGCCAGCCCGACGGTCCGCCGACGCTCCCACCCTTCTTCTTGGCCGACGGCGTGGCTGCGCAGTCCGCAGCCGCGGCGGTGATGATGGCGCTGTACCACCGCGATCTCCACGGCGGGGGCGGCCAACTGGTCGACGTCAACCTCATTGAGCCGTTGGCCCGTCTCATCGAGACGTCGACGCTCGCCTTCAGCCACCTCGGGAAGGTGCCCGGCCGCGTCGGGAACCTGCTGCCCGCCAGCGCGCCGCGCAACGCGTATCACACCGCCGACGACCGGTGGGTCGCCATCTCGAGCGCGTCGCCCAACATCGCGCTGCGCGTCTACCGTGCCATCGACCGCGCCGACCTGGTCGACAACCCCGACTACGCCGACCCGCTGGAACGACAGCGTCGCGCCGTCGAGGTCGACGCCCTCGTCGCCGGCTGGGTCGCCAGTCGTACCCTCGCCGAAGTGATGGACGTGTTCGAGCGCGCCGAGGTGGCCGCCGCGCCGGTGTACGACGCCGAGCAGCTGCTGGCCGACGAGCACCTGCAGGCCCGGGGCTCCTTCGTCTCGGTGGACGACCCGGATCTGGGGCCCATGACGGTCCAGGCGCCGGTGGCGCGCCTGAGCGAGACACCCGGCACGGTCGAGTACCTCGGGCGCGCCCTCGGCGCCGACAACGACGACGTCCTCGGCGGCCTGCTGGGCCTGGACGCCGACCGGCTCGCTTCGCTGCGCGCTGCCGGCACGATCTGATAAGGAGGCGTTCGTGCGTGCACCCCGAGCCCGTCGTTCCGAGCTGGCCACGCCGGCCAGCAGCGAGCGCATGTGCGAGAAGGCGGCCGCCGTGGGTGCCGACCTCGTGTTCCTCGACCTCGAGGACGCCTGTGCGCCCGGGGTCAAGGAGTCCTCGCGCAGCACCGTGGTCGGTGCGCTCACCGGTCTCGACTGGGGACGGACGGCGCGCGCCGTGCGGATCAACGGCATCGACACACCGTGGTGCCACGGCGACATCATCGAGGTCGTCACCGGTGCCTGCGAATCCCTCGACGTGCTGATCGTGCCCAAGGTGCGGCGCGCCCGTGACGTCTGGTGGGTCGACGTCCTCCTCAGCCAGCTCGAGGCGTCGCTCGGCCTCGAGCGGCCCATCGGGCTCGAGGTGCTCATTGAGGAAGCCGAGGGGTTGGCCAACGCACTCGAGATCGCGCAGTCAAGCGAGCGGCTCGAGGCGCTGATCTTCGGTGCTGGCGATCTCTCCGCATCGCTGCACGCACGCGTCGACGGCAACTTCGATCCGATCGTTCCCTATCCAGGAGACTTCTGGCACTTCGCCCGCGTCCAGGTGTTGACCGCGGCCCGGGCCGGCCTGATCGACGCCATCGACGCGCCGTTCCCCGCGTACCAGGACCCCGAGGGCTACCGGCGCTCGGCCTTGGCGGCCAGCGCGCTCGGCTACGACGGCAAGTGGGCCATCCACCCCAGCCAGGTGCCGATCGCCAACGAGGTCTTCTCGCCGACGCCCGAAGAGGTCGCCGAAGCCGAAGAAGCCATGCGGGTCTACCGGGACGCGGAGGCCGGTGGCGTGGGCGCCATCGGTCGCGAGGGCAAGTTGGTCGACGCCGCCCACATGCGGCTGGCGGCCAACACGCTGCACAAGGCCTCGCTGGCCGGCGGCGGCTGAACGGAGCGAACGGAAGCGGAAACGCCCTTCTCGTTGAGCGAGAGGCCTGCTATCATAAGGCCCCGTCGTTGCACGCCGCATGGGAGGACCCGCTGATGGCACGTTGGCCCAAGCCGGCCGAGGGGAGCTGGACAGAGCATTTCGGGCTCGGGACCGAGCCCATCTCCTACGAAGACTCCATCTCCCCCGAGTTCTACGAGCTCGAGCGCGAGGCGGTCTTCAAGCGGGCATGGCTCAACGTGGGCCGGGTGGAGCAATTGGCTCGGACGGGGAGTTACTTCACCAAGGAGCTGGCCGTGGCGCGCACGTCCGTCATCGTGGTGCGCGGCAAGGACGGCGAGGTCCGGGCCTTCCACAACGTCTGCCGCCACCGCGGCAACAAGCTCGTTTGGAACGACTACCCGCGAGGAGGAGACGAGCGGCGTCTGCCGCCAGTTCGTGTGCAAGTACCACGGATGGCGCTACGACCTCGACGGCTCGTTGAACTTCGTGCAACAAGAGCAGGAGTTCTTCGACCTCGACAAGGACGCGTTCGGCCTCGTCCCCGTGCATTGCGAGGTCTGGGCCGGCTTCATCTTCGTGAACTTGGCCAAGGAGCCCGAGCAGGACCTGCGCGACTTTCTCGGGCCGATGGTGACCAAGCTGGAGAACTACCCGTTCGAGCAGCAGAGCGAGCGCTGGTACTACCGCGCCACCGTCGGCAGCAACTGGAAGATCTACCTGGACGCCTTCCAGGAGTTCTACCATGCACCGGTTTTGCACGCGAAGCAGACGCCGCCCGACTGGTCGATGGCCGCGCAGCAGGCGGGCTTCGAGGCGCCGGCCTACATGATCGACGGTCCCCACCGTGTGGTCAGTACCGCGGGGGTCCACCCCTGGACGCTCGACCCCAAGATGCTCAAGCCGATGGAGCTGCTGACTCGCAGCGGGCTCTTCGGCCCGTGGGACGCGCCCGACCTCGCCTTCAGCCAGCAGGAGGCCGGCATCAACCCCGCCGGGTGCGACCCGTGGGGTCTCGATTCGTTCCAGATCTTCCCCAACTTCGTCATCCTGGTCTGGGGGCAGGGCTGGTATCTCACGTACCACTACTGGCCGACGTCACACAACACGCACGTGTTCGAGGGGACGCTCTACTTCGTACCGGCCAAGACGGCCCGCGAGCGCGTGGCGCACGAGCTGGCCGCCGCCTCCTTCAAGGAGTACGGCCTGCAGGACGCCAACACGCTCGAGGCGACGCAGACGATGCTCGAGTCGCGCGTGCTCGAACGGTTCCCGCTGAATGACCAGGAGGTGCTGTGCCGCCACCTCCACGAGGTGACCGGCCAGTGGGTGGACGAGTACAAGAAGGCACGCGAGCACGCGGAGGTCTGACGCAGATGGCCGAAACGACCCCGACCCAGCCGCTCGTTCCCGCGGCGTTCTCCGACCTCGAGCCGTTCGCCGCGAAGTGGAGCTTGGCCACCGAGCAGGAGCGGTTCTCCATGCGCCTGGCCAGCACCATGGACGAGATGCAGGCCTTCTACGACGCCATCACCCCCAGGGCCGACGAGGCCATGACCTACTGTGACACGTTCGCGCTCGACGACCTCCCGGCGGACGCCACGAACTTGTTGCACATGCTCTACTCCATGGTCGCCGTCTCGTTCCCCGTCGAGTGCTGGGGCCAGCCCCATGTGCCCGACACCGGTGCCGCCTACTTGGATCTGCTGGTCGAGCCGGGCCCCTGAGCCGGGGAGTCCGTCAGGCCGACACCGCTTCCAATGGCGGCTCCTCGTGCAACGAGCGACGTACCGCGACGTTCGTGACGACCTCGGCAAGCAGTTCTCGGATCCGATCGGAGAGTTCGGGATCGGAGATCCGCCCGCCGCTGTCGAAGCGGGTGTGCACGCCAGAGACGGCGAGATCGGCGTCGACGACGTCGGCGCCGATGAGCGTCAGCACCTTTGCCACGTCGGCCAGGGCCGACGCGCCTCCGCTGGGGAGTGGGCTCGTCCCCACGACCGCGACGAGCTTGTTCTTGAAGACCGTCTGTCCGTAAGGACGTGAAGCCCAGTCCAGGGCGTTCTTGAGGACGCCGGGGACCGACTGGTTGTACTCGGGGGTGACGACGAGCACAGCGTCGCTCCGCTCGATCACCATCCGCAGGTCGGCCACCGCAGCCGGCGTCGGACCACTTTCGAGGTCCTCGTTGAACAGCGGGATCTCACCCAGCCCGTCCCAGATGGTGAATGCGATGTCGACGGGCAACTGCTCTGCGGTGGCCCGTACGAGCGACCGCGCCCATGAGGCGTTACGCAGGCTCCCTGAGATGGCAACGATTTCAATGGCTGCGCCAGCACCGGGCGTGGCACTGGTCGCGTCAGTGGACGGTCTCATTATTGTTCCTTTCGAACGCATCGTTTCCTCTGCGCCCTACAGGACGAGACAGACGTGTCCGCTGTGACGGCAGGAGCGCTCTACGCGCGCGTCAAGAAGGAGTGCAGGTGGAATTCGGAAGGCAACCCGGCAAGCAGTGAGAACGGTCGCGGTGGCTCGGACACCCTGACCGTCCGCCGACACGCTGACCTCGGATACGAACTGCGGGGCTCGCGGATCATGAGCGAGAGCGCCGAGTACATGCTCCACGGCGATGGGTGCAATCGTGTCGACGAAGCGGATCTCGGGGTTCTTCGTCGTGTACGCATCCTTTAGTCCATCGCTGATCGGGCCGAGCACACCCCGTCCAAAGACGATGAGGTCGAAGTCCCGTGCGTCGAAGCGTTGGCTCGCTTCGTCTGGCCGCGTCCAACCTCGGGCATCCACGCCTCGCGCGACGAGCGGTTCGACCACGCTGCGGTTCACAGCCGGAGACCGGCCGATGATCAAGACCCGGCCCAGACCAGGGTACGAACCGGACGGGCTCACGTCATGGCTCACACGTCGGCGCCGTCTGCGGGTAGGCGGAGCGCGTCGGACACGGGTCCGAGGTGCCGGAGCTTGTCCGGGTTGACGACGCTGCGCATCGTGTGGATCGTGCCTTCGCTGAATTCGAATGAAAGGACACTGATGATCTTGCCCTCGGTATCGCGTGAGATCATTCCCGGTCCGCCGTTGACGAGCACCGCTTCATAGGTGAAGCGCAGGCGACGTGCCACTTCGAAGATGGTTCGAAGGAAGGTCGCCACCTGGTCTCGCCCGTAGAGGGGCTGGGCGATTGCATTGACCTTGCCGCCGCCGTCGCCGCAGAACACGACATCCGCGGCCAGCACGTCGATGAGTCGATCGAGGTCACCGTCGCGCGTCGCGGCAAGGAAGGCCTGCAGAAGCTCCTCACCGTGCTCCGTCGATGCTTCGAAGCGCGGTTGGTCGGCGTCGAGGCGCTGGCGAGCCCGCCCGAAGATCTGACGGCAGTTGGCTTCGCTCTTGTCGACGATCTTGGCGATGTCCTCGTACGAATAGTCGAACACCTCGCGCAACAAGAACACTGCCCGCTCGACGGGGGACAGGTTTTCCAGCATCACCAAGAAGGCCATCGACAGGGAATCGGAGAGTTCAGCCATCTGCTCGGGGTAGTCGTGGCTGTCCGCCACGATGGGCTCGGGCAGCCAGGAGCCCACGTAGGACTCGCGGCGAGCACGGGCCGATCCCATGTAGTCGATGGCAAGGCGGGTGGTCACCGCCGCCGCATAGGCCTTGGGCGACTCGATCACCGTTCCGCCCTGGCGGGCGCGCTCGAGCCGGAACAACCCTTCTTGCACGAGGTCCTCGGCATCGCTCACACTGCCGGTCATCCGGTAGCCGATCGAGAACATCAGCCCTCGAAGATCGTCATCGTCGTGGGGGAGAGATGTCTCCATCGATCACCACCGTCCTTTGAGTCGAACGGCTGACGCTCGCGTGTGAACTAAACGCATGGACCGCACTGCAACCTCCCTCGGCGCGCCTCGGCGGTGTTCTCGTGCCACGTGAGTTGCGACGGAGTGCCGAGCTCAGCGAGCTTCGATGCCCAGCGCTCCGCAGCAGTCCGGAGGGTGAACTTCAGCTCATTGTTGTCGAAGCGCAAGAGCCAGTATCGCCTTGCCGTCGTGGGAAGAAGTGTGTGCATCCTCGGCCCCCTCTCTGGCGAGTTCTTGGACCATCTCTGACTATCTCTTCGGTCCTTTCGGAGCCCTAAGACGAAGTGGGAGCCGCTGGTGTGACGCCGGACTGCCCGACGGTGTCAGACCGCTCGGTGCGGTGTCACAGCGACGCCGGCCGCCTCGTCGAATGGCACGAAACATGCCGCAAAAAGCCCCGGGAGGCACAATGTCAACGCCATTGGGCCCTCAACTCGTCGGTGAAAACGAGAAGACTCTCAACGCCCTGCTGCGCCGGATCCTGGAGCACACCGGCCTCAGTGAGGCCCAAAGGGTGACCCTGCGGCTGGCCGGCCAGCTCGACGGCAGGCAGTGTCAACGCCGAAGGCCTGGCCGTGACGCTCGCCGACCCGGCACATTTCAGTGACGCTGACGCTCTTGTCGGTGAATTGTCAGCACGCGGGCTTCTCGACGATGGGACGCTGAGCAGCTCGGGCAACGAGCTGACCGCTGCGATCCAGGCCAGAATCGCCTCTGAGACGGCTCCAATCTGGGGGAGGCTTCCTGTGGCCGACGTTGATGCCACCGCTCGCGTGCTCAACGAAGTCATTGCCCGCGCCCGCCGAGTGCTCGCGTCGCCGGGTGAGAATCGCACGAACGGAGCGGGCTGATCAGACCTCTCGGTCCACCCGGGCGAACACAGCCGCGGCCGACGTGATGGCGCGGTCGCCGTTGCCCTCGTCGTGGAGCAGCATGCGCACGCCTACCTGGCCGCCCGCACCGGCGTAGGCGGTCCCCTCGACCCGGAAGGGGCCGACCTTGCCGCGGGCGAGGAACATCACGTGCCAGCTCCGCATCTGCAGCAGCCGGGTGCCGGCGACCGCCGCCGCCAGGTCCACGGCCGCCGTCTCGAGCACGATGTGCTGGGGCCCGATGTGCAAGGCGGCATCGGGCGACGCGAACTCGGCCGCGCAATTCTGGGAGGACCCAATGGCCGTCGCCGCGTTTCGACGCCCCGAAGACCTGCCACAGCGGCGGCAGGTCCGGCGAGTCCTCGATGACGATGATGGCCTCCGCGACGTCCATCCGCTCGAGGCCCTCGGGTGGTGTCCCGATCGACGCACCCTGCCCCTCGATGAACGCCAGCACCCGGTCGTGATCCGCCGCGTCGACGATGAGGCAGCGCCCGTAGCCCATGGTGCGGCCCTGGTGGATCGAGCCCGAGCCGAGGACCTCGATGGTGTCGACGCCGAGCCCGGGGTCGATGATCTGCACGGAGGCGATGACGGGGTTCGGCACGGCCACGAGGTCGCTCTGGCCGCCCTCCGGCGAGGAAATGGCGAGGGGCGCCACCATGAGCCCACCGGCGTCGTTGCGCATGTCGCGGCGGATGCGCACCGTGTTGTCCTCCGGACCGAGATTCATGGAGGAGTGGTTGCGGCCGATGTAGCGGTAGCTCAGCAGTCCGGACCAGCGCTGCTCGAGCTCGGCCCGATACGCCTCGGGGTCACCCGCCAGCTCCCTGATGTCGCGCAATTGCTCGCTCACGTCGTCCTCCTCCACGCCCGCAGCGCCGCGTCCGCTCCGCGCAGCCTCGCATCTTATCACATCGCCTCGTACTCGACGGTCACCGTCTCGCCCTTCGGCAGGCCCTGGCAGGTCAGGATCCAGCCCTCGTCGACCTCCTCGGGCGTGAGCGCGTTGTTCACCCGCATGTCGGCCGCCCCTTCCTTCAAGAAGGCCATGCACGTGGCGCAGTTCCCCGACTCGCACGAGAACGGTGGACGCAGGCCGCCGCGGCGCGCGGTCTCCAAGAGGGTGTCGCCGCGTTGGTAGCGGATGACCTCGCTCTTTCCCGCCGAGGATCACGGTGACCTCGGCGGGGACGCCGCTGCCGCCGCTCGCATCGGCGACCGCCCCGGACGCTGCGCCACCTCGTCCCCGGGCCCAGGCCCGGCGCCGACGGCGCGCCCGCCCGGCCGTCGTCAGCGCGGCATCCTTCTCCTGCTGCTCGACCAAGAAGCGCTCGATATAGATGCGCTCCTGGCCCGACCCCGAGCCCCCGCAGCGTCGTCTCGACCAGGTCCATGAACGGGCCCGGCCCGCAGATGTAGACGTCGGCGTCGGGCGAGCCGCCGGCGAACGTCCGCCACGTCGTCGGCCGTCACGAATCCCGCTGTCGGCGTCGAGATGGTGGCGCACCTCGAGTCGTGCCGGGTGCCGTACGCGCAGCTGCTCGAGCGCGTCCTCGAAGATCACCGACGCCGCGTCGCGGTTCGCGTAGAGCAGGCGCACCGGTCGCTCCGTGGTCGCCAGCACCTGCTTGGCGATGGACATGACCGGCGTGACGCCGCTGCCGCCGCAGAAGCCGAGCACCGGACGCTCGGTCTCCTGCGGGCAGAACACCCCGGCGGGTTTCGTCAGCTCCAGCACGGAGCCCACCGACACCGTGTCGAGGAACCAGTTGGACACGAGGCCGCCGACGACGCGCTTGACCGTCACCGTCAGGTCGGGATCGGTGTCGGGCGCACTCGACATGGAGTAGGAGCGCAGGTGGACCTCGCCGTCGAGGTGGACGCGGAAGGTGCAGAACTGCCCGGGCCGGTAGCGGAACGTCTCCTGCAGCTCCGCCGGCACGTCGAGGACGTAGGAGCTGGCGTCGCGGGTCTCGGGGACGACCCGCTTGACCCGGAGTGAGTGGTAGCCGTGCTCGCGTAGCACCGGCGTGTGGTCAGGCACGCACCGCCACCGAGCTCAGCGCGCGCCGTGCGCCTGGGGCGCCCACTGCGTCGGCGACGCCCCTACTGGGGCGCCGGCCAAGCCACCGACTTGACCTCGAGGTACTGGTCGAACCCGGCCAGGCCGTTCTGGCGGCCGATCCCGCTGTGCTTGTAGCCCGCCGAAGGGCATGTCGGCCTGCCCGATCGGCATGCCGCCGTTGACGGCGAGGCTCCCTGTTCGGATCCGCTCCGCCACGCCCAGCGCACGCTCGAGCGAGCCCGAGAACACGCCGCCGGAGAGCCCATAGACGCTGTCGTTGGCGATGCGAACCGCGTCGTCATCGTCCTCGTAGGGAATGGCGACGAGCACGGGGCCGAAGATCTCCTGTTGGGCGATCGTCATGGAGTTGTCGACGTCGGTGAAGAGCGTCGGCTCGACGAACCACCCCTTCGGCAGGTCGGCCGGCCGGCCACCGCCCAGCGCCAGCGTGGCGCCCTCGGCGATCCCCTTCTCGATGTAGCCGAGCACCCGGTCGCGTTGCTTCGCCGAGATGACGGGGCCCATGAGGACGTCGGGGCGCTGCGGGTCGCCGTAGGCGACGGAACCCAGCGTGGCCTTGAGGATCTCGACGCCCTCCTCGTAGCGCGAGCGGGGGAGGAGCATCCGCGTCTGAATGGCACAGCCTTGCCCGGCGTGGAAGCACACCGCGATGCCAGAGGGCACCGACGTCGGCGAAGTCGGCGTCGTCGAGGACGATGGTGGCCGACTTGCCACCGAGCTCGAGGAAGACGCGCTTGAGGGTCGCCGCGCCCTTCTCCATGATCCGCTTTCCCACGGCCGTCGATCCGGTGAACGAGATCAGGTCGACCTTGGGCGACAGCGTGAGCTCCTCGCCCACGAGGTGGTCCGACGACGTCACCACCTGGAGCACACCGGCGGGAAAGTCCGTCTGCTCGGCCACCAGGCGGCCCAGCCGGGTCGCGTTCCACGGCGTATCGGGCGCGGGTTTGAGGATGACGGTGTTGCCGGTGGCCAGGGCCTGTCCCAACTTGTTGAGCGTGACCTCGAGCGGGAAGTTCCACGGCACGATGGCGCCAACCACGCCGACCGGCTCCTTCCAGATCTGGCGGATGTTGCGCGTGCCGCGGCGGTCGAGCGCCTCGGGCTGCGAGGTCACGCCACTCAAACTCGTCGATCAACTTGATGGGGTAGCGCAGCGCGCCCTCGAGGGGGATGTCGAGCTGGTTGGCGTGGGTGGTCATGCGCGGGCATCCCACCTCGAGGATGAGCTCCTCTCGCAGCTCCTCGCGTTCGGACTCGAGCGCGTCCTGCAGCTGGGAGAGGCAGCGCGCACGGAGCTCGCGGTCGGTCGACCAGCTCGTCTCGTCGAAAGCCCGGCGCGCGGCGTCGATGGCCCGGCCCATCTCGGCGCTCGAAGCGTCGGCGACCTGGCCCAGGACCTCCTCGGTCGCCGGGTTGACGTTGTCGAACGTCCGGCCCGAATCGGAGCCGATGAGCTCGCCGTCGACCAGCATCCTGGACTCGTGCTCGGCTGCTGTGGTCACTGCGCGCTCCCTCCCCGGGTCTCTCGGTTGCCGGAAACCGCGTTATCAAAAAGTGCGATAAGCATAATCGAGGGGCCACCGCCCGCTCCGGCCCCCTTCGTTCCGGCCGGCTGCGCTGTTCCGCCGTGCCACCCACGCCTCCGGGGTGTCTTCTGCGCCTGTATGTCCTCTACGCCTGTATGTCCTCTACGCCTGTATATCTTCTACGCCTGTATATGCAGCCTTCGTTTATTGGGGGTGTTTACGGAAGGATATCGGGATATCCTTCGTTAATTTGGGGGGGTTTTCGGAAGGATACATATACGGGCCGAATCGAGTCCCGCTCCCTCGGTCCGGAAGGTCAGTGGCCTTTGACCAGGGCCCGACGAGTACTGAACGTCGCGTCAGAGCGGGAACGCCGGGGGCAGCTCGCCGCTCGCGAGGACCTCGGCGCCGAAGCCGCGGGTCAGAACCGTCCCGGCACCGAGCAGCTGGTCGAGCACGATCGTGCGCCGGACGAAGTGGTGGAAGGGGTGCTCGGCGGTGAAGCCGATGCCGGCCAGCACCTGTTGGCAATGGCGCGACACGAGGCGCGCCTGGCGGCCGGCGAAGGACTTGGCCATGGCGCCATAGACCGTGGGGTCCTGCCACGCCGCGTCGAGCAACGCCGCCGCCGCCTCGATCGCCACCAACGAATCGGCGAGGCGATGACGGACGGCCTGGAAGCTTCCGATGGTTCGCCCGAACTGCACCCGTTCGAGCGTGTGCTGGCGGGCCAGCTCGAGCATGGTGCGCGCCGTGCCCACGAGCTCGTGACCGAGGGCGAGCTGCCCGAGGGCCACCGCCATCGTCCACGGCACCGGTCCGCACACGACGTTCTCGGCGGAGTCGAGGTCGCCGGTGACCTCGACCAGCCCGAGCGCGGGATCGAGCCCGGCGACCTGACGTAGCCCGAGAGCGTGCACCGGCACCGAGAGCACGCCATGAGGCTGCTCATCAACGGTCATGACGACGAGTGCCGTGTCGCGCGAGCCCAGTGCGCCGAGGGCCACCCCGCCCACGGCGTAGCGCGCGCCGTGCCGCGAACCGGGGGGCTGCGCCGTCCGCAGCGCAGGGAGAACGACACCTTGGGCGGGTTCGTCTGTGAGACCAAGACCGCGCGTGAGCACTCGGTCCAGCGCGGACGACGTGGCGTTGGACGCGCCTTGGCACTCGAAGAGCACCGACACGGCGGCCTGCGGGTCGGTATCGATTGCGTCGAGCCAACCCAGCTCGGTCAGTGCGCCATCGAGTGCCGCACCGCTCGCAGACTCGGTGGCGTCGCGGATGCCGCGAGTGAACAGCGCGAGCTCGGCGCGCTCCATCACCGGTCGTCCCCGAGCTCGAGGAGGCGTCGGGCGATGATGTTGCGCTGGATCTCGGCGCTGCCGCCGTAGATGCTGGCGGCGCGCGCGTACAGGAACTCGGCGCGCCACAGATCCGTTCGCCGGATCGTCGCCCAGTGCGATCTCGGTCCCCAGGGCGTCGCCGGCCAACTCGAAGACGGCCTGTTCCGCCGCCGCGACCAGCACCTTGTCCACCGAGGTCTCCGCCCCCAGGTGCTCGCCGGCATCGAGGCGGTACTGGGTGGTGCGCGACCGCGCCCGGAAGGCCCAGAGCAGTTCGGTGGCAGCGCCGAGGTCCGCCGGGTCGAGGCTGCCCGGTGGCGCGCGGTGGACCAGCTGCTGCAGACGCCGCTGCAGGTAGGCGGCGCGCTGCCACAGGGCCGTGCTGCGTTCGTAGGGGAGCAGGTCCATGGCGACGGACCAGCCCCCGTCGACCTCGCCGAGAAGCCGGTCCGCCGGCACGACGACGCCGTCAAAGAAGACTTCGCAGAACTCCTCCACGCCGTGCATCGTTTCGATGGGGCGCACGGTGATGCCCGGGCTGTCCATGTCCACGAAGAACGCCGTGATGCCGCGGTGGGCCGACTCGGGCGAGCCCGTCCGGGTCAAGAGGACGCAACGCTGCGCGAACTGGGCCAGGCTGGTCCACACCTTCTGGCCGGTGACCTCCCAGCCGCCGGCGGTCCGCGTCGCCCGGCACGCCAGGGAGGCCAGGTTGCTCCCGCTGCCGGGCTCGGAGAAGCCTTGGCACCAGGTCTCGTCGCCACGCAGCACGAGCGGGACCATCTCGGCCGCGAGGTCGGGCGGCGCGTAGTCCAGCATCGTCGGGACCAAGAACTCCGGGAGCGTGTAGAGGCCGGCCTCAATGAGGTCGCGGCGCGGTCAGCGCCTCGGCGAGGTAGGCCCGCAGCAGGTTGGAGCCGCCGTGGCCGCCCACGCGCTCGGGCCAGCCGAGGCGCGCCCAGCCGGCGTCGTAGGTCAGGCGGCGCACCTTGTTGAGCTGGTGCAGCTGCTGGGCGAGCGTCCCGATGCCCTCGAACTCGGGCGCCAGCGCGCCGGCCTCGTTGTCGAGCCACGCGTCGACGGCGACTTTGAAGTCGTTCAGTTCCACGGCGCGCCTCGAGCTCCGCTGCGGCCTAACCGGCCGGGTCGTTGCTCGGCGCGGGCCGTGTCGGGTCGTGGGGCTTGCCCGAGTCGCGCGCCCCGTTGCGCCGGAGGAACGTCATGGCCCGGGTCTGCAGGCGCCACCCGCGCTCGGTCCGGCGGTACGAGTCGGTGTACCACCCGATGCGCATGTCGTGGGTCGTCTGGTCCACGAAACACAGCGTCTGCGAGCCGGTTCCCTTGTCGCCGTCGAGCTCTACGACGGGCGTTCCCGTGAGGAACAGGCCCTTGGGTGCGGCAGCCACCAAGGCGGGGAAGTCGCCCAGGCCGTAGGTGGCGCCGAACGCGCTGTAGGTCCCGTCCGGCGTGAAGACGTCGACCACGGCGTCGATGTCGTCCGTCGTCATCCCGACGGCGTAGCGCGCCAGGAGCTGCTCGATCTCCATGACGTCCGCCAGCTGCGCCTGCTCCATGGCCGTCTCTCCTCGGTCGTCATGCCACGAGCCCGCAAGATAACAGCATTCTCTCGAATCGTAAGTAAGCGTGCACGACGAGCGGGACATCGGCCGCCCCGCGGAATTAGGAGTGCAGAAATTCGTACCAAGTGTTCCAAGCATGGAGAGAGGAAAGCTCTCAAAAAGGGAAAACCATCTACACTGGGCCGATGCCCGCCGACCCGCCAGCCACGCCGCCCACCACCGACGCGCCCTTGCGGCGTCGGGACTTGGCGGTGGCCCGCTCGCTCGACTCGGCCCGGGTCAGGAGCGAGGGCCGGGTGCAGCGCTTCATCGATGCGGGGTTCGAGCTCCTCGGGAACGCCGAGTCCGGCAAGGAGTTCACGGTCCAAGAGGTCGTCGACCGCTCGGGGCAATCGCTCCGCAGCTTCTACCAGTACTTCGCCGGGAAGCACGAGTTGCTGCTCGCGCTCTTCGACGAGGCCATCCGGTCGACGGCGGACCGTCTCGAAGAGCAGATCGCCAAGCGCGAGGGCGCGCTCGAGCGGCTGCATTGCTTCGTGGTGGAGTACTACCGCTCCTGCCTGCCAGCGCCCAAGGGACGCATGTCGAAGAACAACCCGTCCCCTGTGTTGGCCGAGTTCAGCCACGAGCTGCTCACGGCGCACCAGGACGAGGCTGCGCGCGCGTTCGTCCCGCTCGTCACCCTCCTGACGACCGTGCTCGCCGACGCGGTGGCGGCCGGGGTCGTACGCCGCGGCCTCGAGCACGAGGATGCGGCGG
This sequence comes from uncultured Acidimicrobiaceae bacterium, assembly GCA_963744935.1. Lineage (GTDB taxonomy): Bacteria > Actinomycetota > Acidimicrobiia > Acidimicrobiales > RAAP-2 > Bog-473. The sequence continues at coordinate 272,474 of CAVUVM010000012.1, read as the reverse complement.
GCATGGTCCTCTCGACGATCATGTTCAACGCGGCCTATGCGCCGACGATCAGCGACACCGAGCCCGGCGACGGCGGCCGGGCCGCCGAGCGGATGTGGGAGTTCGTCTCGGCCGGCATCCTGGCCGATGCCAAGGGCTGAACCCAGCGGCTGACGCCAGGCGCTGAGCACCGGGCCGACCACGACGCGCCGGCGGTGGCGCCTGGCGCTCAGGCGAGCCGGCGCAGCCCGGGGGCAACCGAGGCGAGGAACTCGCGCGTGCGTTCGGCCGACGCCCGTACCTCGTCACGACCCTCGCCCAGCGGCACGATACGCGCGTTGAGGTCGGTGACCCCGGCGTCGGCGAAGCTGCGCAGCCGCTTCTCCATGGTCGCCTCGCTGCCGCAGATCAGGACGTCGCCGATGCTCTGGGCGTCGCCGTGCTCCATGAGTCGCACGTAGTTGGGCGAGGCGACCACCTCACTGAGTGTCTTGTTCGTCCGCTCGATGGCGGCGTCGACTTCGCTCTCCGCACACAGGCATACCGGTACGCCGGCCATGATGCGCGGGGCGGGACGGCCCGCTGCGTGTGCCGCCTCGGTGATGATGGGGACAACGTGCGAGGTGATGGTGCGTTCGTCGGCCAGCCAGAGCACCGTGCCGTCAGCACGGGTACCGGCGAGACGCAACATGACCGGGCCGAGCGCAGCGATCAAGACCGGTGTCGGCGTGATGTCGGTGATGTCGAGCGGCTGGCGGATCGTGAACAGCTCGTTGTCGACCTCGACCAACCCCGGGCCCCGCAGCGCCTGATCGAGGACGTCGAGATAGCTGCGCATGGTCGTGACCTGTCGCTCGTAGGGGAGGCCGAGCATGTCGCCGATGATCCAGTGGTGCGAGACCCCGATCCCGAGCGTGAAGCGGCCCTCACACACGGCCTGCGCCGACAGCGCCTGCTGGGCCAGCACGACCGGGTGACGGGGCTGGATCGGCACGACGGAGGTCCCCACCTCGATGCGCGAGGTCGCTGCGCCCATGAGGGTGGCGGCCGCCATGACGTCGAACTCGTCGGGGATCTGCGGGGTCCAGATGGTGTCCAACCCCGCATCGTCCGCCCAGCGCGCGTCGGCCTGCAGCTTGTCCACCTTGGTGGCGTAGCGACCTCGGTCGGCGCTCACCTGAAGACCCATGCGCATGGGCGCTCCTTTCAGTCCTGCGTCTCAGTCCTGCGTCTCAGTCCTGCGTCTCAGACCGGCGTCTCAGACCGGCGTCTCAGACCGGCGTCTCAGACCGGCGTCCGAGCTGTGGAAATAGTCCTCTCATAAACCATAAAGCATGCTCTCGTTTGGCGGCAGGCACCCTTGACGTGATTGTGCACTGCCACTAACATCCGGCCACTCTACCGGCACTATTTCGCGCGGAGCGGGCCGGTGAGCGGCCGCAGCAGGGAGCTGCACACGGCCGGCGAGCGTCGTCGCGGGCCGGGGTCTGGACCGTGCTCCGCTGGGGAGGCTGCGGGGAGTGGGCATGTCGCAGGTGCGCCGGGTGGCGGTGATCACCGGAGGAGCCTCCGGCATGGGTGCCGCCATCTGCCGGCAGCTGGCGACCGACGGGCATCGGGTGGCTGTGCTCGACGTGAACGCCGACGCCGCGGAGCAGGTGGCCATGGAGATCGCGTCCCAGGGCGGGAGCGCACAGGCGACACCGGTCGACGTCAGCGATCGTGGCGCGATCGAAGTGGCACTCGACCGGGTGCGCAGTGCCTTCGGCCCCGTCGAGATCCTCGTCACGAGCGCCGGTATCGAGGGGTTCGAGAACTTTCTGGACATCAGCACCGAGGCCTGGGACCGCATGCTGGCGGTGAACCTGTCCGGCACCTTCCACTGCCTACAGGCCGCGGTGCCCGACATGATGGGGCGCCGGTGGGGGCGCATCGTCACGATCTCGTCGTCGTCGGCGCAGTCGGGCACGCGGCGCATGGCCCACTACGTCGCATCCAAGGGCGGGGTCATCGCGCTCACCAAGGCGCTCGCCCTCGATCTGGCTCCGCACGGCATCACCGTGAATACCATTCCTCCCGGTGCCATCGACACCCCGATGATGCGCCGGCCCATGGAGACGGGTGCGATGCCGAGTGTGGACCAGGTCGTCGCGCGGGCACCGCTCGGGAGGCTCGGCACGCCCGAGGACATCGCTGCGGCCTGCTCCTTCTTGTGCTCGGAGGAGGCCGGTTACATCACCGGCCAGCAAATCAACGTCAACGGAGCGTGGTACATGTGAGCATCCTCGCGACGAAGCCGCTCGAGACAAGTGTCGGCGCGGAAGTAGTCGGTGTCGCGCGCGAGCAGCTGCTTGTCGACGACACGCTGCCGGCGGCGGTGATGGAGGCACTCGAGGAGCACGGCGTCCTCGTCTTCCCCGAGTTGCACATCGACGACAAGACCCAGATCGAGTTCTCCAAGCGGCTCGATGACGTCGGCAAGGACGAGCCCGCGTCGCCACCCAGCATCTACAACGTCACGCTCGACCCGGCCAAGACGGCCACGGCGCCCTACTTGTTGGGCACCTTCTACTGGCACATCGACGGGGCACAGGACGAGGTCCCGGCGAAGGCCACGGTGCTCAGCGCCCATGTCATCTCCTCGCAGGGCGGGGAGACCGAGTTCGCCAGCACGTACGCGGCCTACGACGACCTGCGCGACGACGAAAAGGAGCGCTTCGAGGGACTCCGCATCCTGCACACCTTCGAAGCGTCCCAGCGGTTGGTGCACCCTGAACCCTCGCCCGAGGAGCTTGCGCGCTGGCGCGAGCGGTCCGACCGCGAGCACCCCCTCGTGTGGCAACACCGCTCCGGGCGCCGTTCTCTCGTCATCGGTGCCAGTGCGGACCATGTCGTGGGCATGGACCAGGACGAGGGCAAGGCGCTGCTCGCCGATCTCGTGGCGCGAGCCACGGTCCCCGATCGCGTCTACCGGCACGAGTGGACGGTGGGGGACCTCGTCATCTGGGACAACACGGGTGTGATGCACAGGGTGCAGCCCTATGAGGCGTCCTCGGCCCGCGAGATGCACCGCACCACGATGAGCGGCGACGAGCCGATCCGTTCGATCCGACAGGAGGCCCCATGAGCGACACGACCGTTCTGCGAGCGGAGCGCTGGCTCGACGTCGAAGCCGGCCAGGTGCGTTCGCCGGCGGTCATCGTGGTCGACGGCAACCGGATCGTGGCGCTCGATCCGTCGTCGTCCGAGCTGCCGAGTCCCGCGGCGGAGGTCGACCTCGGCGACGTCACACTCATGCCCGGCCTCATGGACATGGAGCTCAACATGCTCATCGGCGGTCCCGGTGGCCCCGACGGCCTGCCCGACCCTATGCACGGCGTGAAGGACTCGCCGGTCTACCGGACGCTGCGCGGCGCGGTGAACTGCCACACGACGCTCATGGCCGGCTTCACCACTGTGCGGAATCTGGGCCTGATGGTCTACACGGCAGGCTTCCTGCTCGATGTGGACCTGGCCAAGGCGGTCGACAACGGTTGGTTTCCCGGGCCGCGGATCTTCCCGGCCGGCCACGCCATCACGCCGACCGGGGGCCACCTCGACCCCACGATGTTCCAGGGCCTCGCGCCGGGCATCATGCCCCAGAGCGTCGAGCAGGGGATCGCCAACGGGGTGCCCGAGGTACGCAAGGCGGTGCGCTACCAGATCAAGTACGGGGCCAAGCTGATCAAGATCTCGGCGTCGGGCGGCGTCATGTCGTTCAGCAGCGCGGCCGGCTGCCAGCAGTACTCCGACGAGGAGCTGGCCGCCATCGTGGACGAGGCCCATCGCAACGGCCTGCGCGTCGCCGCCCACGCTCACGGCGACTCCGGCATCCGCGCGTGCATCCGGGCCGGGGTGGACTGCATCGAGCACGGCTCGCTGGCCACCGACGATACCGTCAAGCTCATGGCCGAGACGGGGACCTTCCTCGTCGGCACCACCGCGCTGGCCGATCACATGGCCCTCGACCGCATCCACCCGATCCTCCAGCAGAAGGCGGCCGAGATCTTCCCCCAGGCCCGCCGCATGTTCGGCAAGGCGCTCGCGGCCGGGGTCAAGATCGCCTGCGGCTCGGATGCGCCCGCCATCCCGCATGGCACGCAGGCCGACGAGCTGATCGCCATGGTCGACCGCGGGATGACCCCCATGCAGGCCCTGCAGGCCGCGACGGTGACGAGCGCCGAGCTGATCGAGCGCGCGCACGACCTTGGCCGCCTCGCCCCCGGGTACCTCGCCGACGTCGTCGCCGTGCCCGGCGATCCGTCCGAGGACATCAAGGTCACCAAGGATGTGCGGTTCGTCATGAAGGACGGGCAGATCTACAAAGGGGCCTGAGCGCGACAGTCCCCGGGGAAGGGCGGTTCCGGGGTCTCAGGGCCGTTGACCAGGGACTGCCCGGATGCTAAGCAGATGCTCAGCATCCGCTGTGCGGTCGCCCAGCATCGACCGGTATTCAGGGATGACGTCCAGGAACGGAGCTGCCATGCCCGACTACGACTCGGTCGACTTCTTTGCAGACGAGACCCTGCTCGAAGACCCCTATCCCTACTTCGACCACCTGCGGTCCAAGTGCCCCGTCGTCCCGACATCCCACCACGGAGTGGTTGCGGTGTCCGGCTACGAGGAGGCTTCGGAGATCTACCTCAACACCGACGACTTCTCCTCGTGTAACTCGGTGATCGGCCCCTTCGCCGTGTTCCCGGTCCCGCTCGCCGGGGACGATGTCGGTGCGATCATCGACACCCATCGCGACCAGCTGCCCATGAGCGAGCACATGGTGACGATGGATCCGCCCGACCACACGCGCGAGCGCTCGTTGATCATGCGGTTGCTGACGCCGAAGCGGCTCAAGGAGAACGAGGCGTTCATGTGGGGCCTGGCTGACCGCCAGATCGACGAGTTCATCGGGGACGGACACTGCGAATTCATCCGCGCCTACACGCAGCCCTTCGCCATGCTCGTCGTCGCCGACGTGCTCGGCGTGCCCGAGGCGGACCATCAACGCTTCCGCGAGGGCTTCGGGCTGAGCGGGTCACCAGGCAAGATCGGTGCCGAGGGCAAGGGCATGAGCGGCAACGCGCTGGAGTGGCTCGACAACTGGTTCAGCGAGTACATCGAGGACCGTCGGCGCGAGCCACTCGGCGACATCCTGAGCGACCTCGCGCTCGCCACCTATCCCGACGGGTCGACCCCAGACGTGGCGAACGTCGTGCGCACGGCGACCTTCCTCTTCGCGGCCGGTCAGGAGACGACGGCCCGCCTGTTGGCGGTGGGCCTGAAGTACCTCTGCGAGTACCCCGAACTGCAGGACGAGCTGCGGGCCCACCCTGAGCGCATCCCCGGATTCATCGAAGAGGCGCTCCGCATCGAGAGCCCGGTCAAGGCGGACTTCCGCCTGGCTCGCCGGGCCACCTCGGTGGCCGGGATCGACATCGCGGCGGGCACACCGGTGATGCTGCTCAACGGCGCGGCCAACCGCGACCCGCGCCTTTTCGAGTGCCCGGCGGAGTTCCGGATCGACCGGCCCAACGCCAAGGTCCACATCGCGTTCGGTCGCGGCGTGCATTCGTGTCCGGGTGGGCCCTTGGCCCGCGTCGAAGGCCGCGTCAGCATCGAGCGCATCCTCGACCGGATGCGCGACATCCGGCTGTCCGAGGAGCACCACGGACCGCCGGGAGACCGGCACTTCGACTACGAGCCCACCTGGGTCCTGCGCGGCCTGAGCAACCTGCACATCGAGTTCACCCCGGCCGAGGCGGCGCAATGAGCGCCCGGGTCGCCGTGGTGACCGGCGGCGCGTCCGGCATCGGGCTCGGATGCGCGCGCCGCCTCGCCGCCGACGGCCTTGCCGTAGCGGTGCTCGACCGCGACGGCGGCCCGGCGAAGGAGGCGGCGGCCGAGCTGCGTGACCAGGGCCTCGCCGCGTCGGGCCACGAGGTGGACGTGGCCGATCGGGGCGCCATCGAGCGCGCCTACGCCGCGGTCCGAGACGAGTTCGGTCCGATCACCGTCGTCGTGACCAGCGCCGGTGTTGAAGCGTTCGATCCGGTGGCTGACATCACCCCGGAGAAATGGGACCGGATCATCGCCGTGAACCTGACAGGGACCTTTACCTGCGTCCAGCTGGCGCTGCCCGACATGCTGGCGGCCCAGTGGGGCCGCATCGTGACGATCTCGTCGTCGAGCGCGCAGTCGGGCGCCCCCAACATGGCGCACTACGTGGCGTCCAAGGGCGGGGTGATCGGCTTGACCAAGGCGTTCGCCCGCGAGCTGGCCGCGCAGGGCATCACCGCCAACACGATCCCGCCGACCATCGTCGACACACCCATGGCTCGCAAGGGCGAGGCGGAGGGCAACGTGCCGAGCGTCGAAGTCATGGCGCGCATGATCCCCCTCGGCCGCGCCGGGACACCCGACGACATCGCCGCCGCGTGCGCGTTCCTCTGTTCTGATCAGGGGAGCTACATCACGGGCCAGATCATCGGCGTCAACGGCGGGATGTACATCTGAGGACGGCCCGATGAGCACGACCCGCCGGATCGGCACCGAGACGTCGAAGGCCCGCAGCTCGCTGCTCGACGCGGCGGAGCGGCTCATGCTCGAGGAGGGCTACGCCGCGGTCACTTCCCGGCGGGTCGCGGCGCAGGCCGGGCTCAAGCCCCAGCTCGTGCACTACTACTTCCGCACGATGGACGATCTGTTCCTGGCGGCGTACCGCCGCCGCGCCGACCAGGGTCTCGAGCGCCTCGCGCAGGCGCTTGGCTCAGCGCAGCCGCTCTGGGCCCTCTGGGACCTCAGCCGCGACCCGCGTGGACGGCACTGACCATGGAGTTCGTGGCGCTCGCCAATCATCGCAAGCCCATCCGCGCCGAGATCGCCGCTTCGGCTGAGCGATTTCGCGCCGAGCTGCGCGCCGGGATGCGCGTCGTGCTCGAACGTTACGGGGTGGACGACGGGCGCTACCCGCCCATGGTCTGCGCCGTGCTCATGACCGGCGTCGCCCAGATCCTCGTCATTGAAGAGGAATCACTTGGCATGGCGACGGGCCATGACGAGACGCTGGCGTTCGTCGAAGGGCTCCTCGAGGGGCTGGAGGGCAGCCGCATCGTGCCGGTGGCCGACCTAGCATCGGTGTGAACCTGTCGCGACGAGAACCAGCGAGACCAAGAGGGTCAGAGCGAGCGAGGCAGGGCGAGGAAGAGAGAGGGAACCAAGAGTGCCGATGCGTGTCGTCGTCGATTTCGACCTGTGCGAGAGCAACGCGCTCTGCATGGCTGCCGCCCCCGAGGTCTTCGAGGTGCGCGACGACGACTTGCTCTACGTGCTCGACGAGCACCCACCCGAAGCGCTGCGCGAAAAGGTGCTGATGGCGATGCGTACCTGCCCGAAGAACGCCATCTCCATCGTCGAGGAGTAGGCGAGCCTCCGGCCCGGCGCACCGAGTGGGCGCCGGGCCGGATCGATCAGCGACCGACTAGGACGACACCGTCGTGGTGCCGGGCAGGTCCTTGCCGCAGTCGGGAGTGCTCGAGGCGGGAACGAACCCGTTCTTCTCGGCGATCATGTACCAACCGCACGACTGGGGGAGGTCGTGCCCGAAGATGGTCGAGTAGTTGATCGTCTCGGCCAGAATCCCGTTGCCGTTGTAGCTCTTGATGCCGCGCAAGGCGTGGATCACCCCGGCCTGCGTCGGGTTCTTCCCGGCGAGCTCCAGCCCCTTGATCATGAGGTCCGCGCCGAGCCACGACTCGTACTGGCTGAAGTTCGGGAACTGGCTCGGCGAAAAGTGCTCGTACTTCTCGAGCGCGGCCTGCATCTGGCGCGTCCCCGCGTTCGGGATGGCGAACGGGCGGAAGGTCGTGTCGAAGTAGCCCCCCTGCACGGCGTTCCACGCAGTCGAGCCGACGAGGCCCGGCTCGTAGCCGGTCGGGAAGACCGTGACCTTGGGCTTGACGCCCGACTGCTTGAGCGCCTCGGAGAGTGCGAAGTTCGAGTTGTCGTCCAGCCCGGCGTAGAAGGCGTTGCAGCCCTTCTGCTTGGCGACCAGGGCCGGCGTCGTCATCGCCACTGAACCGAACGGGATCGAAGTGTCGAGCACGCCCACCTTGCCGCCCGCGTGCTCGAACGAGTCGGCCGTGCCGACCGCCGAGCGCGTCGATGAGGGCGAGATGCCGTAGCCGTAGGAGCAGACCACGGTGCCGCCGTGTGCCTTCAAGAAGGCGCCGATGCCGGTGTTGACCGGGTACTTAGGGTCGACGCTCCCGGCGTCGGAGGCGAACATGTTGGTGAAGGGCTGTGTGCCCCACTCGGGCCCGTCAAAGAACCCGCCGGTGACCGGCACGCCCTGTTCTTGGGGGTACTTGTCCGCCAAGAAGAACAGCGGGCTGTCTGAGACGATGCCGAAGGCACCCTTGGCCAGCGCGCCCTGGACGGCCGAGGCGACGGCCGACGGGCTGGTCTGGTCGTCGAGCACCATGGTCTCGATCTTGTGACCATTGACGCCGCCCTCCGCGTTCTGCAGTGCCACCCTGGCGTTGAACCCGACGGGGGCCTGGCTGAACTCCGACGAGCCCTCGCCGGTGAGCGACGTGATCATCGCAATCATGATCGGCGAGCCCGAGGCGCTCGACGCGCCCGCGCTGGCGCCGCTGGCCACGCTCGCGACTGTCGCAGTCCCTGCCAACGTCAGGACGGCCAGTCCCAACCTGCCCAGGTGCATCCGAGACGGTATGTGCATGTCCGTCTTTCCCTCCCCAAACCATCCACCCGACGCCGTGTCAGGCCTTATACACATACACGGCCGGAGCGAGCGGCGGGGTTCATCTGCCTGCGACCTGGAGCAACGCGTCTGCGGTCTTCTCGGGCTCAGTGATCATCAGGTCGTGGCCCGTGTCGATGTCCCACAGCCGGCCCTCGGACCGGGCGCGGTCCATCAACTCGCGGTCCCGGGTCGCCAGCGTGGATGTGCACACGATGTGGTACTGCGGGATGGCCCACAGCGCCGCCTCGTTGGTGAGCTCGAGCGGTTGCTCGAAACACGCCCAGGGGTGCGGCGTCAGCCTCTCGGCCATCCATGCCAGATCGGCGGCGTCGGTCACCCCGTAGAGGAGGCCGGCGTCGGGACCGGGCAGCAGCACCAGTTCCATCCCGTCGACGACCTCGCCGTAGGGACGCACGGCGTTGATCACAGGACCGGCCACGTCGACCAGCGACTGCCCGTTGCGCGGGGTAGCGGCGTCGAGGAAGACGAGGCGCCCGACGCGGTCGGCCGCCCGGTCCGCGACCCCGGTGATCACCATCCCGCCATAGCTGTGTCCGACCAGGATCACGTCGCGCAGGTCCTCGAAATGCAACAGCGCGACGATGTCGTCGATGTGACAGGACAGATCGATCCGTGCGTCGAGCAGATGGGCCCGTTCGCCGAGGCCGCTGAGCGACGGAGCGAGGACCTCGTGCCCGTTCGCTCGCAGGAGGCGCGCCACCCGCTGGTAGCACCAACCGCCGTGGCCGCCACCGTGCACGAGGACATAGGTCGCCAAGTCAGGACCCCCAGGGATCTGCGCCGCGCCAGCGGTGCGGCCGGCTCACCGTATCCGCTCGCCGGCGTCAGACCCCAGAATGCGCAGGTCAACACCTGGTACCGTCTGCCGTTCTTGGGGTTGCCAAGGGGGCAGTGGGCGAGCCGCACGCTTTCGGCATAATATTGACGTCGAAGTTGAAAACTCGAACGAGATCGTCCTCACGGAGGTAAGCCATGTCGAACGTTGTCGACTTTCCGGTCTTTGACGCGGACAACCACATGTACGAGACGACGGATGCCTTCACCAAGTTCCTGCCGAAGGAGTACGACGGGCTCGTCAAGTACGTGCAGGTGAACGGCCGCACGAAGATCGCCCTGCGCAACGTCATCTCCGACTACATCCCGAACCCGACGTTCGAGGTGGTCGGCCGGCCTGGCGCGCAGGAGGCGTACTTCAAGGAGGGCAACCCTGAAGGCAAGTCGCGCCGCGAGATGATCGGCAAGGCGATCCGCGCGCCCGAGGCCTTCTTCTCCCCCGAACCGCGGCTCAAGCTGATGGACGAGCTGGGTCTCGACCGTGCCCTCATGTGGCCGACGCTGGCCAGCCTGCTCGAGGAGCGTCTGGCCGATGACCCCAAGGCGACGCACGCCGTCGTGCACGCGCTGAACGAGTGGATGCACGAGCACTGGACTTTCAACTACGAGGGCCGCATCTTCCCGACCCCGGTCATCACGCTCCCGATCGTGAGCGAGGCCATCAAGGAGCTCGAGTGGGTGGTCGAGCGAGGGGCCAAGATCATCCTCATCCGCCCGGCGCCGGTTCCGGGGTACCAAGGGCGGCGCTCGTTCGCATTGCCCGAATTCGATCCCTTCTGGCAGCGCGTGGCCGAGTTCGACGTCACGGTCGGGATGCACGCCTCAGACGACGGGCTCACCCGCTACTACAACGACTGGAACGGCACGCATGGCGGCGAGCTCCTGCCCTTCGCGGGCGGCAAGTCGGCCTTCTCGGACATCGCGCACTCCCAGAGCCGGGGGATCTTCGACACGGTCGCCTCGCTCATCGGCCACGGCTTGCTGACGCGCTTCCCGACGTTGCGGGTCCTGCCCGTCGAGAACGGCTCCGCCTGGGTGCGCCCGATCGTCGAGGCCCTCGCCAACTCCTACGAGCGCGAGCCTGCGATCTACGACGAGGACCCGCTCATGGTGCTCAAGCGCAACATCTGGGTGCACCCGTTCCACGAGGACGACCCCATGGGCCTGATCGACCTGATCGGTGCGGACCGGGTCGTGTTCGGTTCGGACTACCCGCACATCGAGGGGATGTCCGAGCCGCTCTCCTACGTCAAGGAACTCGATGGCCTGTCCCACGAGGACGTGGCCAAGGTGATGGGCGGCAACCTGGCCGAGGTCATGAGGTTGCCGTTCGCGGCCTGACGCCGATGCGACCGTGCCGGCCTGACGCGCCCAAGGCGTCGGCCGCGGTGTTCGATCCTCAGAACCAGGAGTCGGGCTCTGTCTCTTGCTGGTCCATCCCGAACTGCTCCAGCGATGCTCGCGGGCCGCGGCCGGTCAGGCGCCACAGTGCGCTGGCGGCTCGGAAGACGCGCGACGACTGGGTCCAGTAGAGCTCGTGCCGGGTGAGTACGACTTGGCGCCGCAGCTGCAGTGTGTAGTCCGCCCACGCGGGAGCGGGGGGCAGCTCGGGTTGCTCCCAGATGGATTGAGTTCCGGCCCGTTCTGAGAGGATGGCATGGACCTCACGGAGGGCTCCGGCGAGCGGCTCGTACTCGGAACTGTCACCGCGCTGGTGTCGTAGCCCGGTATCGAGGAACCTCAAAGCGGCGCTCCTCGAATCGGCGCCGAGGTGGAGTCCCTGCTCCTCGAGGTACCCGCAGATGACTTCGCTCCACTTGATCGGATCCTCGAGCATGGCGGCGTAGTCGACCACGAGGGTCTGCGAACCCTCGAGACTCATGGCGGCGCAGCGCACGTAGCGATCCCAGAGTGCGAGGCCGAGGACGATGGGCAATTTGTCGCGAGCCTCTAGCGAACGCGCCACCTCTAAGGGGTCTCGCAGCACGAAGAGTGTCGGCAGCGGATCGGGGAGCGCCGACTTCCAAAGAGGAAGGGTGATGCACAGTCGTGGATCTTTCAAGACGAGTGGCCGGCCGTCGGACGTGGAGGTGAACCAGTCCGCCGCCTCGCTTCGCAGCACGTCGAACCTGCGATCCTTCTCCCAGCCCGGTGCCGCAGGCGGTGGCGGTGCGTAGGTGTCGCCTCCAAGAAAGGCCAACGCCTTTACGTTGCACAGGTGCACCGACTCGCTCTCCCAGTGACCGCGTTCGTTGCCCTCATTGGCCGGGACGAGGTCCTCGACGCTCGGACCGGCCAGACCCAACCCGACGAGCAGCCCGGCTGTGGCGGACGTGCCGCTGCGGTGCATGCCGACGATGGCTACGCAGGCCGGCGAGCCTGCGTGCGGATCGCGTTCGGGCGAGTGCAGCCGAGAGGTAGTGCTCGTCGGGGGGGCGAGGTGACGACGAAGCCCGCGGCCAGCCTCCCGGCTCCGGTCGACCTCGGCGTTTAAGGCACGGATGACCTCAGGCCGGTTGGCCAGGTCGACCTTGCGTGCGAAGGCTGCGCCCGAACTCCACACGGCCGGCAGATGCTCGACCTTGAGGACCATCCACTTCGGTTTCGGCGGTGTCGAACCCATCGGAACATAGGTCACGACGTCCGCGGTGACGACGAGATCTTCGGCGTGGCGCAAGACCGTGTGGAAATACGTTTCGTCCGCAATGTGACCGCGGCGGAACCAATCGGTCACAGCTGGGTCCGTCTCCAGGATGGTCGCAGCGGCCCGACTGTTGAATGCGATCCACTGGGAGCCCTTGTAGAACACCCAGTTCTTCAGGACACCACGCGCCCGAGGACGGCCGAAGAACCACGATTCACGGCGGTGGGAATACTCCACCGTGAGGAGAGGCGCGATGTAGAGGCCGAGCTTAAAGACCCCGCCGACGGCACGGTGGGCCGCTGCCACGCGGGGCTGGCGCAGGGTCACCCAGCGATGGACGCACCGTGAAAGATACATATTTGCGCCTTCGTCCGCTCTGCCGAAGCGCAACCGTTGCGGCAGGGGATCCGCCTCGACGAACGCGTCGATGCCCGAAGCCACCGATGAGTCCTCCCACGCGCGGAGATCGACCACCGGCCAGTGCTCACCCGACAACACGACGAACCAGTCAGCGTGCAGTTCTTCGAGCGCGAAGCGGACCAAGCGCAACGTCGCCTCCACGATCGACCAGTCGCCCCAGTGGATTCGATCCCTCTCGACGAAGTGGACGCGGCTGGGCGGTCGACCTCCCCACGGCAGGTCGTCAGAAGCGAGGTCATGGTGGACGACGACCTGACCATGCGGGCTCAATTCGAGGATCCGGGCGGCGAGGGCCTCCACTTGTTGCGGGTCTTTGTGGGTCAAGATCAGGTAGGCGAAGCATGGGACACCGTCTTCGCCCGACGATTCCTCCTCACGCTGGGTCCCGTCGGCCGCGCCGTCGTGCTGCATCACGAGGCCACTCCGCTCAGACCCGAGTGCGCTGCGTTCATGCTCACGGTTCTCCCCGGGTGCGTGAGTGTGCTGAAGTTTCGAGACCACAGAAAGAACCTTGCGCGCGGGCCCTCTGAGGCTGGCGCACTCGGAACCAGTCGACTTGCGGCGGGTTCTTGTGGGAGAGGGTCAGGTCGCCACAGCGAGCGGCCGCGGCGTCGGCCGAGCCTGCGCTTTCATCGCTGGACATTGCATTGACCCTCCGACTGCTGCTTGTGTTGCTCAGCACCGCCGTCGAATGTGACGAGGCCGCGTACACCCGAGCGCCCTCGGTCGTGACCTCCGGCGAGGCTGATTGTAGACCAGGCGGGGACGGGTCACGACTGGTCTTCAGGCGTGTGATTCGGCCCGTGCGAGGTCGCCGCTGTCGGGCGTCGTTCGGCGACAGCTGCATCCATCCGGATAGGACTTTTGACGGCCAGGCTACGATCATTTACTTGTGATCAGCGTGGTGATCCCGGTGCTCAATGGATGTCCTTGGCTTGAGTGCCAGCTCGCCGCTCTCTCCAAGCAGCGGTGTGAGGAGCCCTGGGAGGTGGTTGTTGCCGACAACGGATCCACGGATGGGACACGCCAGCTCGTCGACCGATGGGCAGCTCTCGATCCGAGAATCCGACTCGTGGATGCGTCTCCGCGGCGAGGACCAGCGGCAGCTCGCAACATTGGAGCCGCAGATGCTGCCGGTGAACTGCTTGCTTTCTGTGACGCCGACGACGAAGTGCAGCCCGGCTGGTTGAGCGCCTGCGTCACCGGCTTGGCCAGGGCGGAGGTGGTTGCGGGTGTCTTCGACATGGGACTCCTCAATGGGCGGACTCCGCGGCCGCTGCGGCCGGCTGCTTCGGAGCAAATGGGGTTTCTTCCGGCAGGAGCCGGAGCGAATCTCGCTGTACGCCGCCGGGACTTCGAAGCATTGGGGGGATTTTCGGAAGACCTGCTCGTGGGTGAGGACATCGACCTCTGCTGGAGATTCCAGTTGGAGGGACGTCGCTTTGCGATGCTTGACGGGGCGATTGTCGCAAAGCGAGAAAAGCAGACGCTGCCAGAGGTCTTCCGTGGCGCCGTGTCATACGGCCGAAGCGGCGCCCTCCTCTATCGGCGTTATCGGGACCAGGGCGCACGCAGGCAGCTCCGACGCTGGATCAGGTCGATCGGATCGCTCATTGCTTCGGTACCCCTACTGCGGGATCGAAGTGCGAGGGCCCCTTGGGTCCATGGTGCGGGAATGCGAATCGGTCGCGTGTTGGGTTCGTTAGAGAACAGGGTGTTCTTTCCCTGAGGCTCTGACCGCGTCGGCGCTCAGGCGCCGAACGTCCGGCTCGTGGCCACGACGCAGAGGCGGTTCTCGTTCCCGGCGTCGCGCACCTCGATGCGACCCAGGCCGTGGCGGACCTCCGCCTCGGCGACCGCCGGCCCGACCCGCACGGGTTGGAGGTAGCGCAGGTCCAAGGACGCCAAGGTGGTGCCAGGGGACAGCGAGAGCGCGGCCTCCTCGCAGGCCAGCGCGATCAGCCCGCCGTTCAGCGTGTTCGACGCGTTCAGCGACTCTTCGGAGTGTCCGAGCACCGCCACCCCTGGGGTCCGGAGGGCGCAGCCGGCCCGCTCGGCGAAGGGGACCGTCAAGACCGCTTCCCGCGGAGCCGCCGCGGCCCGGTCGACATTGAGCGGGATGTCGAGGGTCAGTCGCTCGTCCGGCGCCGGCATGAAGGAGGCTGCGGCGAAGCCGATCGGATCGCCACTCTCGGTGGTGAAGTCGACACTGGCCACGAACACCGAGCGGCCAGCCTTGACGATCCGGCCGACCCCGTTGACCGTTCCCGTACCCGGTGGCGGGACGAAGAGGTGCACGTCGAGCTCGAGGGTGACCGGGACGCGTGGATGAATCGTGAAGGCGGCGAGGTGCCCCGCTACGACGTCGGCCCAGGCCGCCAAGATGGAGAGGCGTAGGTGCTCGGTGCCGGGCACGTGCATCTCGGGGACGACACTGGCCGAGCCCACAAGAGTGTCGGCGTCGTCGTCGGCCCGCGTCACGACCCACCCCAGGTCGTTGAGGACATGGCGCCTGTCCCTCGCGCCGCCCCCGTCCGTCGGCGTCGTCGTCATCGGTCCCTCCTGGCCCGGCTCTGCCGGGCCTCTTACATGCGGCCGAGCAGGAAGCCGGCCGCGGCCGCGGCCGGGGGGAAGGAGTCGGTGATCCCGGAGGCCACGTAGCCGACGTCGCTGATCAGCGTCTGCCCGGAGATGGCGGCGGCGGCGTCGCTGCAGAGGAACACGAGTGGGTAGGCCTGCTCGAGGGGAGTCGAGGCCTCGATGCCGGCCTCCTCGCGGTAGTCGGCGCCGAAGCCCAGCCACATCTCCGCGTTGGCCTGGGCCAGAGGGGTGTCGGTCGGTCCCGGGCAGATGGCGTTGATGCGGATGCCCTGCTTGAGGAAGGGGAAGGCCTGGCGGGCCACATAACCGCAGACGGCCTGCTTGGAGTGGAAGTAGTCGGCCCATCCGTGCTCGATGGCCCAGGCCGAGGCCGAGTCGAAGTCGGGCGTGTCCAAGTACTCCTTCACTTGCTCCCAACCTGCCTCCCAGCCGAGGCCGGCGGCCGAGGAGATGAAGCCGATGGCCGACCCGCGGGGGAGCATGCCGCCAGCCAGCATGCGCTCGATCAGATGGCGGTGCCCGGCGAAGTTGATTTTCTCGATGTTGGGCGTCCCATCGGCAACGCCGGCACAGGCCATCAGCGCGTGCACCGGCCCGCCGCACTCGTCGACGGCCTTGTCGATGGAGTCCTTCTCGCCCAGGTTGACGTGGATCGTCTTGGCCCCCGGGAGCTTCACCTCCGCGTAGTCCATGACCACGACCTCGGCACCCGCGTCGAGCGCAAGCTCCGCAGCGGCCGCGCCCATCCCGGTGGCGCCACCGACTACCAGGACCCGCTTGCCGTCATAGCGAAATGCATCGAACAGTGACATGTGTTCCCTCCTGATTGGACTGATCGGCGTAGGCCGGCGACGTGCCGTCTAGCCGACGACGGAGCGGACCTTGAGGTCCACGATGGTATCCCAGTCGATACCGACCTCTTCGAGGATGGCATCGCCGTGCTCGTTGAATTCAGGCGACCGGCCAACCGGCGCGGGCGCGCCGCCGAACTGGATGGGTGCAGCCACGAGCTTGAAGGGCGAACCTCCCGCGGTCTCGCAGTCCTGCACGTACCCATTTGCCGCAACCTGTGGATCGACCGTGGCCGCTTCGAGCGTGTCCTGCACGACGCACCACTGCCCCGAGAAGTCGGCTAGTTGCTGGCGCCACTCGCTCAGGGTGTGCTCGGCGAACGCCTCTTCCATCAAGGCCTGTGCGTCCTTGGTGTTCTCCATCAGCGCGTCGTGACCGGCGAAGCGGGGATCGGTCCCGGCGTCGGGACGCCCGACCAACGTGCACAGCTCGGCCCAGTACTTGCTCGCCTGGAGGCAGCAGAAGGAGAGTTGGCGCTCGTCCTTGGTCACGAAGTTCCGCACGAGAGGGTTGAGGCGCGGTGCGTTGGAGGGCGGACCCTGCCACGGTTGATTCAGCAGCAGCGACAGCGCGTAGGCCTGGCCCATGGCCCACATGCCCGAGCTGAGCAGCGACACGTCCACGGTGGTGGCCTCGCCGGTGCGCTCCCGGTGGAAGAGGGCACCCATGATCCCCCCGGCGATCGTCATGGCTCCGATGGAGTCGCCGAAGCCCGGCCCGGGCGGCCCGGGCATGTAGCCCTCCATGTCGGCCGGCTTGACGCCCAGAGCGACGCCGGCCCGATACCAAAAAGAGAGGGCATCGTAGGAGCCCTTGTCGGCGTCGGGCCCGCGTTCTCCCTGGCCGGTGCCGGCGACGTAGATGATGTTGGGGTTGTGCGCCCGGATGTCCTCCGGTTCGATCTTCAGCTTCTTGCGCACGCGCGGCAGCTTGTTGGTCAAGAAGACGTCGGCGGTGGCGGCCAGCTTGTAGAGGATGTCGACGCCTTCGGGCGTACTGAGGTCCAGTGCCAGGCTGCGCTTGCCGCGATTCGAGTGCTCCATGAGGGGATGGACGTCTCCGGTCATCGGCATGACGCCCGAGGAGGCGAGACCCCGCATGGCGTCGCCCCGCTCCGTCGGCTCGATCTTGATGATGTCGGCCCCCCAGTCGGACAAGAGCGCCGTGGCCGCAGGGACGAAGGTCTGCTCGGCCACCTCGAGGACGCGCACGCCCTGCATCACTGCGGTCGCGGTCACCGCGTCCCTCCTTCTGTCCGTCGGCCGCGGCATGAAAGCGCCGTAGCAGCCGTCGTCGGACCCAAATCTGACATCGACGTCGACATTAGCCCGGGGCCTCCGCACCCTGTCCAGGTAGCACCTCGACGACCACTTTCCCGAGCGCCTTGCCCTCGGCCACGCAGCGCAGGGCGTCGCCGGCCTCGGCCAGTGAGAAGGTCGCCCCGATCAGCGGGGCGGCCTGGCCCGAGACCAAGAGGTCGAGCAGCTCGCGGTCGTTGCGCGCCATTTCCTCGGGCCGGTGCCGGGCGAAGTCGCCGAATTGGAAACCCAAGATCTGGCATCCCTTCAGCAGAACCAAATTAAGCGGTATCCGCGGGATGGCCCCCGAGGCATAGCCCACGGTGACGAAGCGCCCTCCGAAGTGCAACGCGCGCAGCGCCGGCTCGGCCAGGTCGCCGCCCACCGGGTCGACCACGACATCGGCGCCGCCGGGCAATGCCTCGCGCAGGGCCCGGCGCAGATCGCCGGAGGTGTGATCGATCAGACGTTCCGCACCGAGCGCCCGCGCCGCCTCGAGCTTCTCGGGTGTCGAGGCCACGGCGGTGACCGTGGCGCCCAGCAGCACGCCCAGCTGCACGGCCGCCGAGCCCACACCGCCGCCGGCACCGAGCACGACGAGCTCCTCGCCCTCGCGTAGTGCAGCCACCGAGCGCAGTACGTGGTAGGCGGTGCGGTAGGCCACGCCGAAGGCGGCCGCGGTGCGGTCGTCCACGCCGACGGGGATGCGCATGAGCACGCTTGGCGCCACCACGATCTCCTCAGCGAAGGCTCCCACGATGGTCGACCCGAACACGCGGTCACCGAGTTCGAGGCCGTCGGCGCCCTCGCCGAGCTCCACCACCGTGCCGGCGAACTCGCTGCCCAGAATGAACGGCGTCGGCACCGAAACCTGGTAGGTGTTGGCCACCACGAGGACGTCGGGGAAATTCACGGCACCGATGTTGATCCGCACGCGGACCTGGCCCGGACCGAGTGGCGGCGAGGGCACCTCGGCCAGCTCGATGACCTCAGGCCCGCCGTAGGTGCGGCAGAGCGCGGCGCGCACCTCAGCTCGTGCGCGTGGCCGGCACGTCGTAGTCCGTGCTCTCAGCCAGGTCTGCCGCTGCTTGCATCAGCTCGAGCACGATTGGCCCGAAGGCCAGCAGCTTCTCGTCGTTGCCGGCACGCTGGTAGCCCTGCTCGAGCACGACGGCGAGCTTCCACTTGGCCAGCACGTTGTAGTAGTCGATGTCGTCGACCTGGCGTCCCGAGGTGGACGAGTAGTGCGCCAGCATTTCGCTGCGCGAAGGCATCCCCGTCATATCGACGTAGCCGCCTGCCCGGTCCTCGTCGGCTGAGGTGTCCTCGGGCCAGGAGTTCATCACCCAGCCCAGGTCGAGCTTGGGGTCGCCGACGGTCCCCATCTCCCAGTCGACGATGGCGGCCAGCTGCGCCGGCGCGCCGTGCTCGAACATGACGTTGGCGAACTGGTAGTCGCCGTGCATGAGCCCCGGGATGTAGTCGATGGGGCCGTGCGCCCGCAGCCACGCGGCCGCCTCGTCGAAGCCGGGGAGCTCGCGTCCTTTGATGCGCTCCAAGAAGGCGGTCCAGCGGTCGACCTGGCGTTCGTGGAAGCCGTCGGGTCTCCCGAGGTCCTCGAGGCCCTTGGCGCGCCAGTCGACGTTGCCCAACAGCGCGATGCCCTCGACCAGTTGCAAGGCCAGGCCACGGCGCGCCTCGACGTCCGTGTCGAACGGCGCCGGCCACTGGCGGCGCGTGGACATGGGCGACCAGCCGTCCACGAACCCCATCAGGTAGAAGGTGCGCCCGAGGACGGTCTGGTCGGTGCACACCGCGATGGCCTCGGTGTGGGGGACGTTGGTGCCGGTCAGCCCGTCGATGATGCGCCACTCCCTGAGGATGCCCTCGTCGCGCGACGCCGGCGCGCTGGGTGGCGGGATACGCATGGCGCAGTGCAGGTCGCCGCGCCGGAGCTCGTAGATCTCGTTCTGGCTCCCGCCCGAGATGTAGCCGTGCTCGAGCGGCGCCCCGACGCCGAGGCCTTGTGCGTCCAGCCATGAGGTCAGCGAGTCGACGTCGGAGATTGTCGGCGTGCCCGCCGTCTCTTCGGTGGTGCTCACAGGTTTCCGACCTCCAGCTCCATGTACTGCGCAAACTTCGCCTGCGCGGCCTCCTGGCGCTTGGGCAGCCACTGCGTCGGCCAGATGTCGTCGCTCGCCTTGTAGTCGCGCAGCACCTGGCGGGCCACCGTGACCTTGTGGACCTCGGTCGGGCCGTCGGCCAGCCCCATGACACCCGCAGCGTGGATCATGCCGAAGAACGGCATCTCGTTGGTGGTGCCCAGCGCACCATGAATCTGCATCGCGCGCCAGGCGATGTCGTGCAGCACGGTCGGCATGACGACCTTGGCCGTCGCGATGTCCTTGCGGACCCGCTTGTAGTCGTTGTACTTGTCGATCTCCCAGGCCGTATAGAGCACGAAGAGGCGGAACTGCACGAGCTGCGCGTACGAATCGGCGATGTAGCCCTGCACGAACTGCTTGTCGGCCAGCAGGCTGCCCTGGGTCTCACGGCTGAGGGCGCGCTCGCACATCATGTCGATCGCCTTCTGGGCCATCCCGATGGTGCGCATGGCGTGGTGAATGCGCCCGCCGCCCAGTCGCGTCTGCGCGATCACGAAGGCCTGTCCCTCGCCGCCGAGCAGTGCCTCTTCGGGGACTCGCACGTCCTCGTAGTGGATGAGGGCATGCGAGCCCTCGTTTACCCGCTCGCCGTAGAGGCCGACGTTGCGCACGATGTTCACTCCAGGCGTGTCCGTGGGCACCAAGAACATCGACATCCCCTTGTACGGGTTGACGTCGGGGTTCGTCACCGCCATCACGATCAGGAACGACGCCGTCTTCGCGTTCGACGAGAAGAACTTCCACCCGTTGATCACCCACTCGTCCCCGTCCTTCTCGGCCCGGGTGGTGAAGAGCGTCGGGTCCGCGCCGGCGTGCGGCTCGGTCATCGAATAGCTCGAGAAGCATTCGCCGTTGAGCAGCGGCTGCAGGTAGCGCTCCTTCTGCTCGGGCGTGCCGTAGTGGGCGATGATCTCCGCGTTGCCGGTGTCGGGGGCCTGGCAGCCGAAGACGATGGGTGCCCACGAGGAGCGACCCAGGATCTCGTTGAGCAGCGCCAGCTTCAGCTGGCCGAAGCCCTGCCCGCCGAGCTCGGGGCCCATGTGGGTGGCCCAGAGGCCCTGGCGCCGCACCTCTTCCTTCAGTGGGTCGATGGCCTCACGCCGCTTGCCCTCCAAGGGGACGAACTGGAGGTGGGGGAATGCGAGGTCGAGCGGCTCGATCTCCTCCCGCACGAACTCATCCACCCAGTCGAGCTTCTTTTGGTATTCGGGATCGGTCTCGAAGTCCCACGCCATGGCGCACCCTCCCTCGGTCGAAACCCAGAATATGATTCTGGCTATCGAGAACGCAATACTTGCACCCGAGGCGTCGCCGTCCGGCGTGGCCGATCGCATCGTGCGTCGCACCCTGGCCAAGCGTGAGGGTGAATACGCCAACGAGGTGCGGCGCCTGCTCGATGCCGCGCTCGAGGTCATGCGACGGTGCGGCACGACCTCGCGTCCTCGGGTGGCCGACATCGTCGCCCAGGCGGGTCTGTCCAACGACGCGTTCTACCGGCACTTCAAGTCCAAGGACGACCTGGTGACAGCCCTCCTCGAAGACGGGGGCGAACGCCTGCGCAGCTACCTCGAGCATCAGCTGGCAAAGGAGACGACCCCCGAGGGTCAAGTGCGCCGGTGGGTCGAGGGGGTGCTGTCGCAGGCCGTCGGCGACGTCGCGGCGACGACGCTCGCGGTCATGTGGAACGGAGGCAGCGCCGGCGCGGGCCTGGCGGCGGGACGGCACTTCGCCAGCGCGCCGGTGGCGACGCTGCTGCACGAGCCCTTCGCCGCGTTGGGCAGCGCGGCACCCGAGCTCGATGCCATGCTCGCGGCGCATGCGACGTTTGGTCTTTTGTCGGACCTCTTGTGGGAGGGAGCCGAGCCGGCCGGCGCCGAGGTCGACCGCGTCACGGCCTTCTGCCTGAGTGCCGTTGCGCGCTGAGCACGCCGGCGCTCAGCGTCCTGGTGTGTCCTTCCAGAACTGCTCGGGGACCCAGCTGGGAGCCCGCTTCTCCATGAAGGCCTGCATGCCCTCGCGTGGCTCGGGCGACTCGGCCAGAGCCCAGAACATCGTCTGGTAGTCGACGAGCCCGTAACGCTCGTTCAGCATGCGCTTGGTCTGCGTGCGCGCCATTGGTGGCGTCTGCAGGATCTCGCCTACCGCCTCGAGCGCTGCTGCGCGCAGCTGCTCATGCGGCACCAGACGCGAGATGACACCGAGGCGCTGGGCCTCGGCGGCATCGAAGCGACGCCCCGTGAGAAGCAGGTCGCGGGCGACGGCCATGCCGACGTGCGCAGGGAGGACCGCGGCGTAGGTCGCGTCGGGGATGCCGCGTAACAGCTCGGGCACCCGGAAGGTGGCGCGGTCGCTGGCGACGGCGATGTCGCAGAGCATGGCGATGAGCAAACCTCCGGCCTGGCAGATGCCGTTGACGGCGGCCACGACCGGCGCCCGGCTGTCGCGGATGGTCATGAAGGGCAGGACATCGGGCCCGATGTCCGGCGTCGGTTCGTCTCCCGGCTCACGACGGCCGCCGAGGTCGCCACCGGGCGCGAACACGTCGCCCGTCCCGGTGATGATGAGCGCAGCCAAGTCGGGATCCTGATTGACGAGGTGGACCGCCCGCTTGATCCCGAAGTACATGGCCGGCGTCAACGCGTTGCGGGCGCTCGGCCGGTCGATAGTGCACCAGCCGACCGCACCCTCGCGCTCGAAGCGCAGCCCGGCCGCACCGAGATCGTCTGCCACGCTTTCCCTCCCTGCTCGCTTCGCCCGGACACTACTGTCCTGCGTCAGTGGGCTCGCACGGAATGGATGGGGTGACGACATGACGGTGGCCATTGCGACAGGCGCGGCGCGCGGGATGGGCGCCTCGTGCGCCGCCCGGATGGCCGACATGGTCGACGTGCTGCTGGTCGCGGACCGCGACGAAGCCGGCGTGTACGTGACGGCCGAGAAGCTGTCCGCCGACGGGAGCCGGGCGCGGATTGAGCCCGTCGTCCTCGACGTCACGGACCGGGCGGGCATCGCCGCGCTGTGTGACCGGGTCGCCGAACTGGGCCCACTGCGCGCCGTGGCACACGCAGCCGGCCTCTCACCCACCATGGCCGGATGGCGTGACGTCTTGATCGTAGACCTCGTCGGCACCGCGTATCTGGTCGACGCCTGCCGCGCGCTCGCCACTGAGGGAACGGCGGTGGTGTGTTTCGCGTCGATGTCCGCGTCGCTGGCGCTGCCCGACAGCGACCTGCCCGCCGATGCTGCGCTCGACGACCCGCTGCACGAGGACTTCCTCGGGCGCATCCGGGAGGCGGTCGGCCCCGAGATCGAGGACCCCGGCATGGCCTACACGTGGGCCAAGCGAGGCGTGCACCGGCTGGTGCGGCGCGAAGCCGTCCCTTTCGGACGCCTCGGCGCGCGCATCTGCTCGGTCACCCCGGGGGTGATCGACACGCCAATGGGCCGACAGGAGGCCGACGCCCACGACGTCATGGCCATGCTGGTCCAGGCCTCGGCGCTGGCCCGCGAGGGGCGCCCCGAGGAGGTTGCGGCCGCCGTCGCCTTCTTGCTCTCCGACGAGGCCCGCTACGTGACGGGGACCGACCTCATCGTCGACGGCGGGACCGTGGCCGCCATCCGCAGCGGGGGAGTGTCGCTCACATGACCGGTCCGACAGCACACGGTTCGGATCCTTCGGCGCCGGATTCTTCGGGGTCGGATCCTTCGGTGGCGGATGTGCGCAAGCTCTTGGACCCCGAGCTCAGCCCCGTCCTCGACGCGTTCGACCTCCCGGCCTTCGACGCCGAGACCGTTGCGACCATTCGCTTGTCGCAGTTCCCGGCCGTCGAACTCTCGGACGCGGTGGTGCGCACCGAGCACGAGGTGCCCTCGCGCGTGGCGGGCGACCCGCCGGTTCCCGTGCGGGTCCACCGGCCGGCCGGCACCACGGGGCGCCTGCCCGCCATCGTCACCATCCACGGGGGTGGGTACGTCATCGGCAGCTACATCATGGACGATCAGATGCTCGACCGGTGGTGCCCTGCGCTCGGGGTCGTCGGCGTATCGGTCGAGTACCGCCTGGCGCCCGAGACGCCCTACCCGGGCCCGCTCGAGGACTGCTACTCGGCGCTGCACTGGGCCCACGAGCACGCGGAGGAACTCGGTATCGACCCGGACTGCATCGGGACCTATGGCGTCAGCGCGGGCGGCGGGCTGGCGGCGGCGCTCGGCCTCCTGGCGCGCGACCGCGGCGAGGTGCCGCTGGCCTTCCAGCTGCTCGACTGCCCGATGCTCGACGATCGCCAGACGACGCCGTCGATGCATGCCGCTGGGCTCTACGTCTGGACCGGCGCGTCGAACGACTTCGGCTGGCGTTCGTATCTCGGCGCGCCCGTTGGGTCAGACGACGTCCCGCCCTACGCAGCCGCCGCCCGGGCGACGGACCTGAGCGGCCTGCCTCCGACTTGTGTCGTCGTGGGATCGATCGACGGGTTCCGCGACGAGGACGTCGAGTTCGCCCAGCGACTGAACCAGGCCGGGATCCCCTGCGAGCTCCACGTCATTGCTGGTCTGCCGCACGCGTACCTGCTCGCGCCGGCGGCGATTGCGGTGCAGCTGGCCGAGCACTGCAAGGAGGACTGGCTGACACGCCAGCTCGACCGGCACACGGCGGGTTGAGCGCCGGCTCGTTCAAAGCTTGCCGGCGCCTCCGGAGCGGGCGCGGATCATGGCGTCCTGGACGAAGGACCCGACCAGTCGCCCCTCGAGGTCGAAGATGTCGCCCCGCCCGAAGCTGCGGCCGTGCCCGGTGTAGGAGGCCCACATCTGGAGCAGGTGCCACTCGGCGGCCCGGCAGGGCTCGTGATAGGTGATCGTGTGCGTCAGCACACCGGTCGAGAGGGTGACGTGCGCCTGCGACTGGCCAACGCCGGCGTGCGGGCGCATGGCCGTGCCGATGAGGAAGGTCTCGGTCGAGAAGGCTAGGAGGGCCTGGTCGAAGGCGGGGTCGTCGGGGGCGCCGACGAAGCGAGCCCACACGTCGAGCTCGGGCGGGCCCACGAGATCGGGGTTCCCCACATCGACGGCGCCGACGGCCCCGGACTCCCAGGCGCCGTTCACGCGCAGATCGCCTGCGACGTCGTCGGGGTGCGACGCCAGGCGCGGCGAGTCGGCGTGGCGGATCACGTCGGGCTCCTCCGCGCTCAAGAGCGCAAGGGAGCGGGTGATGATCTGGTCGTCCTGGCTGATCGTGATCGTGCTGCTCGCGAGCGATCGACCGCTGTGCATGCGGTCGACGGTGATGTCGAGGGGTGCGTCGGCCTTGGCGGGCCGGGCGAAGACGGTGTGCAGCGTCTTGACCGCCTTGCCGTCCTGACCCGCCAGCGCGCCCATGACGGACTGGGCCAGCAGCTGCCCGCCCCACACCATGCCGTAGTCACTCGGCACGCTCGTCGCCCGGTAGCGGTCCTCGGCGACGGGCTCGAGCGTCAGCGCCTCGACGAACGCGTCCATGGTGAACATCGGGGTCTCCTTCTCTCCTTGTCTCCGGTTGGCTCCGCTTGTCTCCGGCGCCTTGGGCGCTGCGCGCGTGAGCCTCGGGCCGGCCGGCGGAGCCCAACAATGCCCCATGCCGGCGGACCGGTCCCGGCCTCCCCATCCCGGTCGCGGCGGGGAGACGAGGCCGACATCCTGCGAACGGCGGATGATAAGGCCATTTTTGACGACGACGTCAAAGTCAGATACCCTCCGAAACAGCGGCTCGCCAGGCACGACGCTGGGTTGTGTGTGCTGGTCGCGCCCCGCGCGCCGTGCCCTCGTGGGGGGTCGAGCTGAACGAGGAGAGGAAGAGGAACGTGGCCGAGGCAGTGAAGGTCAACCCCGAGCAGCGGATGCTCATCGACGGGAAGCTGGTCGAGGCCGATTCCGGCAAGACCTTCGAGAACGTCAACCCGGCCACCGAAGAGGTCATCGGCGTGGTCACCGACGGGTCGACGGCCGAGATGCACCGCGCCATCGACGCGGCACGGCGGGCCTTCGACGAGACCGACTGGTCGACCAACCACGCCTTCCGCAAGCAATGCCTCGAGCAGCTGCACGAGGCGCTCCAGGCCGAGCAGGAGGAGCTGCGCGAGGAGCTCATCCTCGAGGTCGGCTGCCCGCGCATGACGACCAACGGCCCGCAGCTCGACGCGCCGATCTCCGAGGCGTTCGCCTGGCCGGCCAAGGAGATCGACGAGTTCGAGTGGGAGACGGTGCTGCCCGACGCCACCAACATCCAGGGCTCGGTCGACTCGCGCCGGATCTGGCGCGAGCCCGTCGGCGTGGTGGGTGCCATCGTCCCGTGGAACTTCCCCTTCGAGGTGACGTCGCACAAGCTGGGCCAGGCACTCGCCACCGGGAACACGATCGTGCTCAAGCCGGCGCCGGACACGCCGTGGAACGCCACGCTGCTGGGCCGCATCGTGGCGGAGAAGACCGACATCCCCGCCGGCGTCCTCAACATCGTGACGTCGTCGGACCACCTGATCGGCGAGGAGCTCACGCTCTCGCCCAAGGTCGACATGATCTCGTTCACGGGCTCGACCGCGGTCGGGCAGCGCATCATGGAGAAGGGCGCCGCCACGATGAAGCGCGTCTTCCTCGAGCTCGGCGGGAAGTCGGCCACGATCGTGCTCGACGACGCCGACCTCAGCATCGCCACCCTGATGGGCATGGGCGCCTGTTTCCACGCCGGGCAGGGCTGCGCCATTCAGACGCGCATGCTGTTGCCGCGGGCCCGCTACGACGAGGGTGTCGAGCTTCTCACGGGGCTCTTCTCCGCCGTCCCCTACGGAGACCCGCAGCGGCCCGACGTGATGATGGGCCCGCTCATCTCGGCCAAGCAGCGCGCACGCGTCCTCGACTACATCGAGAAGGGCAAGGTTGAGGGCGCCACGCTGGCCGTCGGCGGCGGCCGGCCTTCGGGCGACGAGTTCGCCAAGGGCTGGTGGGTCGAGCCGACGCTGTTCACCGACGTCGACAATGCCATGACCATCGCGCAGGAGGAGATCTTCGGGCCCGTCCTCGTCGTCATCCCCTACGAGGACGAGGACGACGCGGTGCGCATCGCCAACGACTCCAAATACGGGCTCCAAGGGGGCGTGTTCTCGGCGACGCTCGAGCGCTCGCTGTCGGTGGCCCGGCGCATCCGCACCGGCGGCCTCAGCATCAACGGCGGCGCACCGTACGGGCCCGACCTCCCCTTCGGCGGCTTCAAGCACAGTGGCATCGGCCGCCAGAACGGCGTGGCCGGCTTCGAGCAGTATCTCGAGACCAAGTCGCTGGCGTGGCCGGCGGCGTAGGCCGGGATAGCGAGGGGAGGTCGACGTGACTGTGACGAGCGAATCCGAGGTCTACTACGACCCCTACGACTTCGAGATCGACGCGGACCCGTACCCGGTGTGGAAGCGCCTGCGCGACGAGGCGCCGCTCTATTGGAACGAGAAGTACGGGTTCTATGCGCTGAGTCGCTGGGACGACGTCGACGCGGCGATGCTCGACTGGAAGACCTACATCTCGGGGCGTGGCTCGGTTCTCGAGATCATCAAGGCGGGGGTCGAGATCCCACCCGGGTCCATCCTCTTCGA
This sequence comes from uncultured Acidimicrobiaceae bacterium, assembly GCA_963744935.1. GTDB lineage: Bacteria > Actinomycetota > Acidimicrobiia > Acidimicrobiales > RAAP-2 > Bog-473. The sequence goes on along the minus strand of CAVUVM010000012.1, from coordinate 245,253 downwards.
GGACCCACCCGCCCACGACCTGCACCGCGGCCTGCTCTCTCGGGTCTTCACTCCGAGGAAGATGCAGGCGCTCGAGCCCCAGGTGCGCGCCTACTGCGCGCAGGTGCTCGATCCGCTGGTCGGGTCGGGCCACTTCAACTTCGTCGAGGACCTGGGCAAGTTCATGCCCATGCGGGTCATCGGGATGCTGCTCGGCATCCCCGAGCAGGACCAGGTGGCGATCCGTGACCACCTCGACGAAGGCCTGCGCCTCGAGGAAGGTGTCCCGTCCGAGACCCAGTACGACGCCAACGCGCAGTTCGCTGTGTTCTCCGACTACGTCACCTGGCGGGCCGAGCACCCCTCCGACGACCTCATGACCGAGCTGCTCAACGCCGAGTTCGAGGACACCACAGGCACCACGCGCACGCTCACCCACGAGGAGGTCGTCGGCTACGTCGGCCTGCTGGCGGGGGCCGGGAACGAGACCACGACGCGCCTGATCGGCTTCAGCGGCGAGGTCCTCGGCCGCCATCCCGACCAGCGCGCCGAGCTGGTGGCGGACCGGTCGCTGATCCCGAACGCCATTGAGGAGCTCTTGCGCTACGAGTCCCCGTCGCCCGTGCAGTCCCGCTACGTGACCAGAGACGTCGAGGTCTGTGGCCAGACGGTGCCCGAGGGCAGCGTCATGGTGTTGCTGAACGGGTCGGCCAACCGCGACCAGCGGCACTTCGCGGACGGCGACAGCTTCGACATCCATCGTGACATCGGCCGGCACCAGGCCTTCGGGTACGGCATCCACCTCTGCCTCGGTGCGGCGCTGGCCCGCCTCGAGGGCCGGGTTGCCCTCGACGAGGTGTTGGCGCGCTTCCCCGAGTGGGAGGTCGACTACGACCAGGCGCAGCGCGCCCGCACGTCGACCGTGCGCGGCTGGGAGACGCTGCCGGTGCGCACGTCGTGAGAACCTGGGCGCAGTGCTGAGACGCGAGAGGAGCACGACATGAACATGGACGACATGATCCTCGTCAGCATCGACGACCACATGATCGAGCCCCCGCACATGTACGAGAACCATGTGCCCGCGAAGTGGCGCGACGAGGCGCCCAGGGTGGTGCACGAGGACGGCATCGACCAATGGGTGTTCCAGGGGGAGAAGACGAGCACGTCGTTCGGCATGTCCGCGACCGTGGGATGGCCCAGCGAGGAGTGGGGCTTCAATCCCGGGACGTACTCCGAGCTGCGCCCCGGATGCTTCGACGTGCACGAGCGGGTGCGCGACATGGACGCCAACGGTGTCCTCGGCTCCATGTGCTTCCCCACCATGGCGGGCTGGAACGCGCGCACCTTCGCCGAGGCGCGCGACAAGGAGATCGCCCTCGTGATGCTCCAGGCCTACAACGACTGGGCCATCGACGAGTGGTGCGGCACCTACCCCGGCCGGTTCATCCCGCTCGGGATCGTCCCCATGTGGGACGTCGAGGCCGCCGTGGCCGAGGTCCGGCGCCTGGCCAAGAAGGGCTGCCGCTCCATCAGCTTCCTCGAGACCCCCCACGTGCAGGGCTTCCCCAGCTTCTTGTCGGGCTACTGGGACCCCATGATCGGCGCCCTCTCCGACGAGGGCATGGTGCTCAGCCTCCACATCGGCGCCGGGTTCCAGATCATCAGGCGTCCCGAGGAGGCTCCGGTCGACCACCTCATGGTGCTGGCCTGCCAGATCAGCGCCATCACCGCGCAAGACCTCTTGTTCGGGCCGACGCTCCGGCGTTTCCCCGACCTCAAGGTGGCGCTCTCGGAGGGCGGGATCGGCTGGATCCCCTTCTACTTCGACCGGATCGACCGGCACTTCCACAACCAGGAGTGGCTGCACAGCGACTTCGGCGGGAAGCTCCCCTCCGAGGTGTTCCGCGACCACATCCTGGCGTGCTTCATCACCGACCCGTCGGGCCTGTTGCTGCGCGACCGCATCGGCATCGACCTCATCGCCTGGGAGTGCGATTATCCCCACACCGACACGACGTGGCCCCTCTCCCCCGAGTTCGCCTGGCGCGAGTTCCAGGACGCCGGCGTCACCGACGAGACCGAGATCAACAAGATCACCTGGGAGAACGCATGCCGTTTCTACAACTGGGACCCCTTCGTGCACACGCCGAAAGAGCAGGCGACGGTGGGCGCGTTGCGCGCCCGTGCGCCCGACGTCGACGTCACCCGTATGTCGCGCCACGAGTGGCGCACACGCAACGAGGCGGCAGGGGTGGGTGCTCTCTGACTTGCGGTGACGTCAGGCTCCCGCACTAGACCATGCCCATGACACACACCACGAATCGACACAGGGGAGGACGATGTTCGTCGCGTTGAGCGAGGATCAGGAGTTCTTCCGGACGACGACGGCGCGCTTCTTGACGGAGCACGCGCCGCCCGACGCGGTGCGCGCGTTGCGCGACGACGCGGCGGGCTTCGACGCCGGCTACTGGCGTCAGGGCGCGGAGCTCGGGTGGACGTCGTTGCTGGTGGCCGAGGAACACGGGGGCGGGACGATCAGCGGGCCGGGCCTGGTCGATCTGAGCCTCGTCGCATACGAGTTCGGCCAGCACGCCGCGCCCGGGCCGCTGGTGGCGACCAACGTCGTCGCCTCGGCGCTCAGCGCACACGGATCGCATCCCGAGGTGCTGGCGGGCCTGTTGGCCGGGACCGAGATCGCCACGTGGTACATCCCTGAGCTCGCTCCCGGGCCGGGCGCGTGGCGCACCGGCATCGAGCTCCGACGTGACGGGAAGGACTTCGTGCTGCGCGGCACGGTGCGTCCCGTCGAGTCCGCCGGACAGGCTGCCCACTTTCTCCTGAGCGCGTGCGACGCCGACGGCGACGGTAGCGGCGGCGGGAGCCGCATGACCCAGGTCCTCGTCCCTGCGACGACGCCGGGTGTCTCCGTCACTGCGATGCAGACGGTGGATCTCACGCGCCGCTTCGGCGCCGTCACCTTCGACGATGTCCGAGTCGGTCCCGAGGCCGTGGTGGGGACGGCGGGCGAGGCCGCCGCCGACGTGGAGCGCCAGTTCGAGGCCGCCCTCGTCATGCTCGACGCCGAGGCGGTCGGCGCCATGCAGGCGGGCTTCGACATGACCGTCGAATGGTCCTTCGACCGCTACACCTTCGGCCGTCCGCTCGCCTCGTACCAGGCGCTCAAGCACCGCTTCGCCGACATGATGGCGTGGCTCGAGGCCAGCCATGCCATCAGTGACTCCTCCTGCCTCGCCGCGGCGTCGGGCGACGAGGAGGCGGCCGAGCTGCTGAGCGCAGCCAAGGCCTTCATCGGCCAGTACGGCGCCGACCTCTTGCAGGACTGCGTGCAGATCCATGGCGGGATCGGCGTGACGTTCGAACACGATCTCCACCTCTTCCTCCGCCGCTTCACGGTGAACCGCTCGCTGGCGGGTACGCCGGCTGCGCATCGCCAGCACATCGCCTCCCTCGTCGAGGCACGAGAGGAGACTGCAGCATGAGCGCGGTCCGGGCCGAGCAGGAGCAGGAGACAGGCGAGCCGGAGGACCTCGAGAGCTTCCGCCGGCGCGTGCGGGGGTTCCTGCAGGCAAATTTCCGCCAGGTCACGATGGAGGAGATGCGCTGGGACTTCCACGCCGACGAGGCGGAGGAGCTCGCCGAGATCGCCCACGAGCGTGAGCTTCAGCGTGCGCTCTACGACGCCGGCCTGGCGGGGCTCTGCTTCCCGCGAATACGGCGGGCAGGGGCTGCCGCCCGCATACCAGCAGGTGCTGAACGAGGAGCTGGCCGGCTACGAGTACCCGCGCCGGGTCCAGATCCCGACCTTCTCGCCGTGCGCCACGGTGCTCCTCGAGTTCGGCACCGAGGAGCAGAAGCGGCGCCACCTGCCCGCGATCTTGCGGGGCGAGGAGCTGTGGATGCAGTTCCTCTCCGAGCCGAGCGGAGGCTCCGACGTCGCCGGTGCCCTCACCACGGCCGTCCGTGACGGGGACCAGTGGGTGCTGAACGGGTCCAAGATATGGACGACCGGCGCGTGGTGGTCCGACTGGGGCCTGTGCCTGGCCCGCACCAACTGGGACGTGCCCAAACACCGCGGGCTCTCCGTCTTCATCTTCCCGATCCACCAGCCCTCCATTGAGGTCCACCGCATTGAGATGCTGAACGGCTCGCGTGAGTTCTGCCAGGAGTTCCTCACCGACGTGATCGTGCCGGACACCGACCGGGTGGGCGACGTCGACGACGGCTGGACCGTCGGCATCCGCTGGATGTTCCACGAGCGCATGCTCTACACCTCGCCGTATGTGACCCACCCGGTGGGGTCGACGCCCAGCCGCATGTACTCGGGCACCGTGCACGCCATCGCCCAGGAGGCCGGGCGCATGGACGACCCGTCCGTGCGCGACCTGGTGGGCGAGGCGCGCATGCTCGAGCTGGTGAGCGAGGAGATGTCCGCCCGCGTGGCCGAGCGCATGACCCGGGGCCAGCTTTCCGACCAGGCCGCCGCACTGGTGCGCCTCGGCAAGGCGCTGGCGCAAACCAGGATCAGCACGCTGGCCCTCGAGGTGGCCGACTCGGCCGGGGCGGCGTGGACCGAGGACAGTGCCGCCGCGCACAGCGCCGTCAACTTCTTGATGCGCCAGGGCGGCAGCATCGGTGGGGGCACGGTGGAGATGGCGCGCAACGTGGTCAGCGAGCGGGTCCTGTCCATGCCGCGTGAGCGCACACTCGACAAGGACCGCCCGTTCCGAGAGGTGCCGCGGGGCCGGTCGTCGCAGTCGTAGACGGTACGTCGCGCAACGAAGGGAGCAGCGCATGGCAGTGGCGAAGGTGAACGGACTCTCGCTCGCCTACGAGACCATCGGAGACGAGGGGGCTCGCCCGTGGGTGATCACGCCGGGCGGGCGCTTCACCAAGGAGTCACCGGGCGTGCGCGAGCTCGCCCTGGCGTTGGCCGAGAAGGGCAACCGGGTCCTCATCTGGGACCGGCCCAACTGCGGCGAGTCGTACGTCTGCTTCGAGGGCTCGTCCGAGTCGGCGATGCAGGCCGACGCGCTGGCCGGCCTGCTCGGGCACCTCGACATGACGCCCGCGGTCATCACCGGCGGCTCGGGTGGTGCGCGGGTGTCGCTGCTGACGGCGTCGCGCCATCGCGACGCGGCGGCCGGGCTGGCCATCTGGTGGATCAGCGGTGGCGTGTACGGGCTGCTGACCCTGGCCACGCACTACTGCGGCGGGTCGCTGGCGGCGGCCTGGACCGGCGGCATGGAGGCGGTGGTCGCGCTGCCCGAGTGGTCCGAGGTCCTCGAGCGCAACCCCGAGAACAAGCAACGCTTCCTCGAACAGGAGCCATCAACGTTCGTCGCCAACATGGAGCGCTGGATGCTGGCGTATTGCCCGCGCGACGGGGAGCTCGTACCCGGGCTTCTCGACGCTGACGCCCGGGCGCTGGACATCCCCGCACTCGTCTTCCGGAGCGGTGCCAGCGATCCCCACCACACCCGGGCCACGTCCGAGGCCCTCGCCGACCTCCTGCCCCAGGCCAGGCTGGAGGAGCCACCGTGGGGTGACCGCGAGTGGCTCGAGCGCCAGGAGGCCCACGACGAAGGCCTCTTTGCCCGCTGGCCGCGGTTGGCCCCGCAGCTGTTGGCCTGGCACGAGGAGGCGGTGCGGGGCTAGGAGGCTCGACTCTCGTCGAGCCCGAGGGCGCGGAGGAAAAGGAGGGTGAGCTGCTCGACGCCCTCGTCGAAGTCACACTCGAGGAGTCCCTGGACGAACCACATCTCGGGGAAGCGGTATGTCATGGAGCCGAGGGCGGCGGCGGCGATCCTCGGATTGACGCGGCGGTCAACAAGGCCGCGGCGCTGGAGGTCCCCGATGGAATCGGCGATGGCGGAGAGGTTCCTGTTCTGCCACTCGCCGCGCAGTGCGCTGAGCTCCTGGTCGAAGCGCGACACCTGCTCGATGACCCCCATGATGCGCGCCTCGTCGCGGTAGGACTCCATGTTCAGCCGGATTGCCTGTGCGATGCGCTCCGAGGGGCTGGCGTGCGACGACGAGTCGAAGATGACCGAGTCGAGCGGCGCGCTCAGCCGCTCGTCGACTTCGGCGGCAACCTCGCGGAACACCTCTTCCTTCGATTCGAAGTAGTGGTAGAAGGAACCGTGCGAGAGGCCGGCGCGCTCGGCGATGTCCGAGATCCTCGCGTCGAGGAACCCGCTCTCCTCGAAGATCTCCTTGGCCGCACTCACGAGCCGCGCCCGCGTCTCGATCCCCTTGCGCGAACGCGGTCCACTCGGCTTCTCAGTCGTGAGTGGCGCCTGCGACACGTCTCTCTCCTTCTGCGCAGATCCCCGGGCGGGCGGTCCCATCAACCTACCGTCGCCTTCATGCTTCGTTGGGGGACGCCGGGCGGCGTGTCCGGGGGCTTCATGCGTCCGCCCGCTGGAGCAGCAAGACGCCCGAGGGCGTGCCCCCGCCCGAGGTGACGACCGCCGTCCGCGCGTCGTGCACCTGGCGGTCAGCGGCCTCGTGGCGCAGCTGCGCCACCGACTCGTAGATGAACCCGAAGCCGTGCGTCCTGCCCTCGGAGAGCTGGCCGCCGTGGGGGTTGACCGGGAGGTCGCCGTCGAGCGCGATCCGCCGGCCACCGTCGAGCCAGTCGTAGGCCTCGCCGAAGCCGCAGAAGCCGAGGCCCTCGATCCACGAGATCGCGTTGAAGGTGAACCCGTCGTAGACCAACGCGAGGTCGACGTCGCTCGGCTGCAGGCTCGTGCGCGTCCAGAGGTGCGCGGCCTGGCCGATGACCTGTGGCTCGTGCGTGAGCGTGCCCTGGTCCCACGACACCCGTTCGAGGATCTGGGTCCCGACAGCCTCGATGCGCACGGCCGGGTGGGGCAGATCGCCGGCCACGGCGGCGTCCGAGACGATCACCGCGATCGACGCGTCGCAGGGGACGTCGCAGTCGTAGAGCCCGAAGGGGGACGTGATCGGCCGAGCGCAGAGGTAGTCGTCCATCGTCATCGGCTCGCGGTAGATGGCGACCGGATTGCGCGCCGCGTTGGCCCGGGCGTTGAGCGCGATCAGGCCGAGCATCTCGCGCGGCGCACCGTAGCGATGCAGGTACTGGTTGGCGTTGATGCCGATCCAGTTGGCCGCCGACATGGCACCGAACGGCGCGGTCCATTCGCGCATCGGGCCCGAGACCCGCTCGCGACGACCACCACCACCGCCACCGCCACCGAACTTCCCCTGCGCGGCGAGTGTGGCGAAGGTCGACTCCCATACGGTGCGGAAGCAGAGGACGTGGCGGCACAGGCCCGCGGCCACCGCCATGGCGGCTGCAATCACGGAGCCGCCTGGTCCCGGGAGGTCCATGCCCCCGTTGATCCAGGTCGGGTGCAGGCGCAACGCCTCCTCGACGGCGGTGGGTCCCCCCTCGGTCATGCCGAGGCCGCCCGCGCCCGGGTAGGTCGAGAGGCCGTCGATGTCCTCGGGGGCGAGCCCGGCGTCTGCGATGGCGGCCAGGCAGGCGTCGATGGTCAGCGAGAGCGGTTCGACCATGAGGTGCCGGCCAATGCGCGACCGCCCGATGCCACTGAGGATTGCTCGGTGCTCGAAGCGCTCGTCGCTCAGCGCTGCGCGCGGCGTGGGCCGGACCGGCTCGGGGACGCGGTCGACGGGGTCGATCTCCCCGGTGGGCTCGAAGAGCGGGATCCAGACGTCTTCGTCCGGCTCGAAGCGGACCATCACCTCCTGCCCGATGCGCACCTCGGAGGGGTCGCACCCGACGATGTTGGTCGTCAGGTGTACGCGGGCGTCCTCGGCGAGCGCGACGTTCGCCACCACGTACGGCGGCTCGAAGGCCGGGTGCCACCGGTGTGCGTTCACCGTGAAGCCGACGATCGTCCCGCGGCCGGACACGGCCACCGGCTTGGACGACCGGCTCCGGCAGTAGGGGCAGACCGGCACCGGCGGGTGCACCAGCTCACCACAGTCGTCGCAGCCCTGGACGCGCAGGATGCCGTCGGCCCCCGCGGTCCAGAACCATTCGTTGGCCGGGGTCAGCTCGGGGAGCGGCTTCATCGCGCCCGCCGCCGTGGGGGGCCGGGACGGCTGACACTATTGACATCGACGTCGCAATCGAACATCACCCGCCATGGTACTCACGGCCGGCCCGACTGGCCCATGGCACCGCGCCCTGGCCTCTCCTAATATTGACGTCAATGTTGAAGGATATGCTCGTCATCGACGCCGACTCGCACTGGTGCGAGCCCCCCGACCTGTTCACCACGCGCGCCCCGGACGCCTTCCGCGACCGCGTCCCGAGGGTCGAGGAGGTGGAGGGCCAGCTCATGTGGGTCTTCGACGGGCATCCCGTCGGCCGCTTCAGCGCCGGCGGGGTGATCGCCCGTGACGGCACGAAGGAGAGCTCGTACCACGCGTTGATGGAGTGGGCACACGACGAAGTGCATCTCGGTGCGCACGACCCCGTCGTCCGCCTCGGCGTGCTCGACGAGTGCGGGATCGACGCGCAGATCATCTTCCCGAGCACCATCGGCCTGGGGGGTCAGGACCTCGGCATGGTCGACGACCCGGCGCTGTGCCGCTTGGCCATCGAGATCTACAACGACGCCATGGCCGAGATCCAGGCCGACTCGGGCAACCGACTCCTGCCGCTCCCTCTCATGCCGGCGTGGGACGTCGACACGTGTGTCAGCGAGGCGCGGCGCGTCGCCGGCCTCGGGGCGCGCGGCGTGAACATGACGTCGGATCCCCAAGACCTCGGCGCGCCCGACTTGGCCAGCCGGTCCTGGGACCCCTTCTGGGAGGTGTGCTCGGAGCTGCGGCTCCCCGTCCACTTCCATATCGGCGCGAGCCAGACGGCGATGACCTTCTTCGGCCAGTACCCCTGGGACTCGCACGCCGAGAACACCAAGCTGGCCATCGGGGGCACGCTGCTCTTCATCGGGAACGCGCGCGTCGTAACGAACGTGATCCTCTCGGGGATGTTCGACCGGCACCCCGACCTCGACGTCGTGTCCGTGGAGAGCGGTGTCGGCTGGATCCCCTTCATTCTCGAAGCGCTCGACTACGAGATGACCGAGAACGCTCCCCAGGAGCTCGCCGCGCTCGGCAAGATGCCCTCGGAATACTTCCGGAGCAACATCTACGCGACGTTCTGGTTCGAGAACAACCGCAACAAGCTCCCCGATCTGATCGACGCCGTGGGCGAGGACCGCATCCTCTTCGAGACGGACTTCCCACACCCCACCTGCCTCTATCCCAACCCCCTCCAGACCGTCGAGGCCAAGATGGAGACGCTGGCACCAGAGACCCGCCGCAAGATCTTCGGCGAGAACGCACGGGCCCTGTACCGACTCTGACAGCGCCTTTGACCTGCCCGGTCGAGGAGATCGCTGATATTGACGTCAGCGTCAAAAATGCTAGATTAGAGGCATGGCACGAACCTGCGACTTTCCAACCTTCGACGCTGACAACCACCTGTACGAGACCAAGGACTCGTTCACCCAGTACCTGCCGGAGCAGTACCGCAGCGCCATCGACTACGTCGAGCTGCACGGACGCACGAAGATCATGATCCTCGGCACGGTCAGCGAGTACATCCCGAACCCGACCTTCGAGGTCGTGGCCAAGCCCGGGGCCCAAGAGGAGTACTTCCGCAACGGGAACCCCGAGGGCAAGTCCTACCGCGAGATCATCGGCGAGCCCATGCGCGCCATCCCCGCCTTCCGCGAGCCCGGTCCGCGCCTCGAGATCATGGACGAGCTCGGGGTCGACCGGACTCTCATGTTCCCGACGCTGGCCAGCCTGCTCGAAGAACGGATGCGCAACCACATCGATCTCACCCACGCCGCCATCCACGCGCTCAACGAGTGGATGTACGAGACGTGGACCTTCGACTACGAGAACCGCATCTTCGCCACGCCGGTGATCACCCTCCCCATCGTCGAGAAGGCGATCGAAGAGCTCGAGTGGTGCGTCGAGCGCGGGGCCAAGACCGTCCTCATCCGGCCGGCGCCGGTACCGGGCCTGCGCGGCTCGCGGTCATTCGGCTACCCCGAATTCGACCCCTTCTGGCAGGCCGTCGTGGACGCCGACATCTTGGTGTCGATGCATTCGTCTGACAGTGGCTACACGCGGTACACGAACGACTGGACCGGCCCGAGCGAGATGTTGCCGTTCCGGCTCGACTCGTTCCGCTACATGACCGGCGGTCACCGCCCGGTCCAGGACACCATGGCCGCCTTCGTCTGCCACGGGGTGTTCGCGCGCTTCCCCGAGTTGCGGGTCGCCTCCATCGAGGCGGGCGGCGAATGGATCCCTCACTTCGTCGAGCACCTCGGCGACACCTACAAGAAGATGCCGAACGCCTTCGACGGCGACCCGGTCGAGCAGTTCAAGCGGAACGTCTATGTGAGCCCGTTCCACGAGGACGATCTGGGCGCCATCATCGACGTGATCGGTGCCGACCACGTGCTCTTCGGCTCGGACTATCCGCACCCGGAGGGTTTGGCCGAGCCGTGCAGCTACGTGGACCACCTGCCGGCAGGGCTGGCCGATGCGGACATGGCGAACATCATGGGCGGCAACCTGGCCCGGATCATGAAGGTGGACGCGCCGGTCGGCGCCTCCTCCTAGTCACCGACGGCCGGGCCGTCCCGGGCGCGGTGTGGTTCGGGGCCCTCGCGCCCGAGCGACCCCGGCGCTTGACGATGCGCCTGGCGCGCTGCGTTCGGTAGGGTCCACCATGACGAAGAAATCGCACCTAACACGGGGAGCCGGAGATGCCTGACTACAAATTCGTGCAGTACGAGAGCCTCGACTCGGGGAGGGTCGTGCGGATCATGCTCAACCGGCCCGAGGCCCGGAACGCGCAGAACCGCGGGCTCTTGGTGGAATTGCACGAAGCCTTCATGCGCGCCGAGGCGGACGACGAGGTGCGCGTGGTGATCCTGGGTGGCACGGGCCCGATGTTCTCCTCCGGGCACGACCTGGGATCGAAGGCGGCGCGGGAGGAGTGGATGCCGGGACCGAACCAGCACCCGTCGCACACGATCAACGGCGCCACCCGCCAGGGCGCCGAGTCGCTGATGCTGCAGGAGTGGCACTACTTCTACGACAACACGCGGCGGTGGCGGAACCTGCGCAAGATCACGATCGGGCAGGCGCACGGCGACGTCTACGCGGCCGGCCTGATGCTGCTGTGGGCCTGTGACCTCATCGTCTGCGGCGAGGGGACCCGGTTCGCCGACGTGGTCGGGACGCGCCTCGGCATGTGCGGTGTGGAGTACTTCGCCCACCCGTGGGAGTTCGGACCGCGCCGGGCCAAGGAGCTGCTCTTGACGGGCGACTCGGTTGACGCCGACGAGGCGTACGGGCTCGGCATGGTGAGCAAGGTGTTCCCCGACGACGAGCTGGCCGAGCGCACCGTCGAGTACGCGCAGCGGATCGCGCAGCTGCCCACCATGACCGCCCTGCTGATCAAGGAGTCGGTGAACCAGAGCGTGGACAACATGGGCTTCTACAACGCCCTGAATGCGTGCTTCACCCTGCACGAGTTGAACCACTCCCACTGGGCCTGGGTCAACGACGACAACTACCCGATTGCCAAGGAGGACGCGGGCATCCCCAACTGGAAGGAAGCACCGCCGATCGTGCCCGCGCTCAAAGACAAGGTGCGAGCGGACTCGTAATCAGTCGTCACGCGGTCCGAGCAGACCGGGGCAGGTAGTGAAACTCCAGTCCAAGGCGCAATTCGGCTGTTGTGCACGGGCCAGCGCGCCTCGTTAGTATCAGAATCGACGTCGATGTCAGAAATACTGCGCTGATCAAGAAGGGGTGGGTCCCGCAGGATGCTGCAATTCGTGATCGCCGGATTGGTGCTGGGCGGGATCTACGCCATCGCTGCGGCCGGTCTGGTGATCACGTACACCTCGTCGGGCATCTTGAACTTCGCGTTCGGTGCCATGGCGTACTTCATCGCCCGCTTCTTCTATTTCCTGCACACGCAGCAGAACTGGGCGATCGCGCTCGCCGCGGTGGTTTCTGTGCTGGTCGCCGCGCCCGCTATGGGCGTGGTGCTGTACCTGCTGCTGTTCCGCTTCCTCCGGTTGTCCGCACCCTTGATCAAGGTGGTGGCGACGATCGGGCTGCTGGTCGCCCTCCCTTCGCTGGCGACCTGGCTCTTCGGGAACGTCGCCATCTCGCAGGCGCCGGGACTCGCGCCCAACCCCAATGCCGTCTACCAATTCCTGGGCGTACCGATCGACCAGAACGAGATCGCCGTGTACATCTGCGTCGTGCTGACGATGGTGATCGGCGCCGTGGTGCTGCGCTACACCGAGGTGGGGTTGAAAGTCCGGGCGATGGTCGACTCGCCGGCCATGACGGACCTCTCGGGCACGAACCCGACGGCGATCTCGCTCGGTGTCTGGGCGGTGAGCACGCTCTTCGCAGGGCTCGTGGGCGTGCTGGCCGCACCGATCAACGGGATCGACTCCACCAACTTCGTCCTGCTTATTGCCGCCTCGCTCGCCGCCGTCGTCGCGGCGAAGCTGCGCAATTTGCCGGTGGCCGTGCTCGTCGGCCTCCTCATGGGCGTGGCCACCTCGCTGATCCAGCGCTATCTCCCCTCGGACAGCCAGTGGACCACCGGGCTCATCGACGCCATTCCCTTCATCGTCGTGGCCCTGTTCTTGATCTACAGCCTCTTCCGCGGGGGAAGGATCGGCGAGACCGAGGGGTGGGGGGGCGCACTCGACCGGGCGATCACGCCACAGGGTGAGAGCAAGCTGGCGGGCTCGACCACCAGCGTGGTGGAGACGGCGTCCCTCGGCTTCGTCGGGCGGTACGGCGGCCCGTTGCTGCTCATCGGGGCAGTCGCGGTGGTGCCCCTCCTCGTCAGCAGCTATTGGGTCGGGCTGTTCCCTTCGGCCGTGGCCCTCGCTGTCATCGCTCTGTCCTGGACCCTCGTCACGGGTGAGGGAGGCATGCTCTGGCTCTGCCAGATCACGTTCGCCGGCGTCGGCGCCATCACCTGCGCCGAGTTGGCCAACAACCACGGATGGCCGGTTCTCGCCGCAGCCGTCATGGGTGGCCTCATTGCCAGCGCCATGGGCGCGATCGTCGGCTTCTTGAGCATCCGACTGGGCGACCTCTACGTCGCGCTGGTGACGCTGACCTTCGGGCTGCTCATGGAGAACCTCATCTTCACCTTGCCGAGCTTCGTGAACCAGGGCATTGGGCTCTCGCTCAACCGGCCGGGCTTCGCCTCCACCGATCTGTCCTACACCTACTTGTGCCTCGTGGTGTTCGTGATCATCGCCCTCTTCATCGTGAACTTCCGACGATCGACCACCGGGCTCGCCCTCAATGCGGCCCGGTGGAGCGAAGCCGGCGCCAGGACGTCGGGCATCAGCGTGGTGCAGATGAAAGTGATCGCGGGGTCGTTGGCCGCGTTGATCGCCGGGATCGGCGGCGCGCTCTACGCCATGGCCCAGACGACGTTCCAGCCGAGCGAGTTCGCCACCTTTGCCGGCGTGGTGTGGCTGGCCGTCCTGGTGACCATCGGCGTGCGCTCGACCGCCGCCGCGCTCATCGCAGGCCTGACGTTGGTGTTTCCCAACGCCCTCTTCTCCTTTTACCTTCCCTCGGTGACGTGGCTCACCTACGCGCTCTCGATCGGGTTCGGGCTCGGCGCGATCTCCGCGGCCAAGTACCCCGACGGCGCGCTGGCCGAACAGAGCCGGCGGCTCCAGGCCTTGCTGTTACGGCTCAAGCCGGCGCGTCCGGACGACGAGTTACCAGGCGACCTGAGCGAGCCGGTGGGCGTCGGGGCCGTGGACGGCGCACCGCTCATCACCGAGCGCGTCTCGTGACGACCACCGAGGCTTCGCCCGCGGCCACTCCCGCCGCGAGGGGAGGTGCGACGGCTGCGCTGGCGGCAAAGGGCATCACGGTCCGCTTCGGCGGGCTCTTGGCCCTCTCCGACGTGTCCATCGAGGTGCAACCCGGCAGCATTGCCGGCCTCGTTGGCCCGAACGGGGCCGGCAAATCGACCCTTCTCGGTGTCCTGTCCGGGTTGCAGCGTCCCAACGCCGGTCAGGTCTGGCTGCAAGGCGAGGACGTCACCCGTGCCTCGCCGCGGGCGCGGGCGCGCAGGGGGCTGGCCCGGACGTTCCAACAGCCCGAGCTCTTCCAGGGGCTGACGGTGCGTGAGCACCTCGTGCTGGCGCACCGCGCCCGGGTGTCGCGGCAGCGTTTGTGGCGCGACATGTTCGATCCGCGCTCGCTGCTCCCTCCATCGAAGGCCGAGAACGAACGCGTGGACGGCCTGCTCGAGATGCTCAGGCTCACGCGGGTCGCGAAGGCGCCGGTGGCCGCGCTGCCGCTCGGGATCCTCCGCCTGGTCGAGGTGGGCCGCGCGCTGGCCAGTGACCCCCAGGTCCTCCTCCTCGACGAGCCCCTCTCCGGCTTGGACGTCAAGGCGTCGGAGAACCTGCTGCTGGTGTTTCGCCAGATCGTTGCCGAGGCCGATCCTCCTCTGTCCGTCGTGCTCGTGGAGCACGATGTCGCCGCGGTGCTCTCCCTCTCCGACACCGTGTTCGTACTTGATTTCGGTGAGCGCATCGCCGTCGGTACCCCCGAGCAGATCAGGAACGATCCGGCCGTGCGCGCCGCGTATCTCGGCGACACTGACCAGCCGAGCCCGGTGATCCGTTCGAGCCCGAGCCCGGCGAGCCCGGTTCCGCCATCGCCGGCCGGGGCGGCGGACGCATGAGCGAACCCATCCTCGAGGTGGAGAATCTCGACGTCTGCTACGGCACGTCGCAGGCCCTCTTCGGCGTCTCGATGTCTGTCCCGGCCGGGTCGGTGCTCGCCGTCCTCGGCACGAACGGTGCGGGCAAGAGCACGTTGGCGCGCACGGTGTCGGGATTGGTGCGGCCGGCCGCGGGACGTGTGCGCTTCGCCGGCCGTGACGTGACCGGTCTGCCCGCGCACCGCATCCGCAAACTCGGGTTGACCTACATCCCCGAAGGGCGCGGCATCTTCCCCCGCCTCTCGGTCAACGACAATTTGCGGATGGCGGTGGCCCAGGAGCGACGCGGCGAACGCCTCGTTGCAATCGACCGGGCGATCGAGCGCTTCCCCATCCTCGGGCAGCGGCGCACCCAGCGGGCCGGCAGCCTCTCGGGGGGCGAGCAGCAGATGCTGGCGTTGGCCCGGGCGCTCGCCGTGTCCCCCAAGCTCGTCATCGCGGACGAGATGTCGCTCGGCCTCGCGCCGCTCATCGCCGAATCGGTGTTCGAGGGCCTGGAGCAGGCCCGCCAGGCCGGGATCACCATCGTGCTGAGCGAGCAGTTCGTCCACCGTGCCCTCGCCATGGCCGACAGTTGCGTCATCTTGACCAGGGGCCACGTGGGCTGGTCCGGCTCGGCCGACGAGGCCGGGCAGGAGGTCCTCGACCGGTACCTGGGCGAGGCGGAAACCCCGACCCCCACCGCCGTTACGAATGGGTTAAGATAACGCTGCTCACACAGCGTGAGATGGCCATTCTCTCAGCTGGGTAGCCCATTTACAGGCGGTTGACAAGGGATCCGTAAGGGTCCGGGGAGGGAACTACTCGATGCAACCGGGAGCGACAACGAGCAACGGCGTGTGTACCGACCGTTCGGGATCTGTGCTGACGATCACGCCAAAGCGGCTTCTCACCCGCCGGTACCGGCGTGCCGGCACCGTCCTGGCGGCCATGGTGGCCGGACTGCCGCTCGCACTCGTCGCGACGTCACAGACGCCCGCTGCCGCGTCCCCTGCGCCGATCACGATCGCGTACATCAGCTCGCTCACCGGCACCGGCGGCTCCGAGGACGGGGACTCTCCGTCCGGCTTCGAGGCGCGACTCGACCTGCAGAACGCCGAGGGCGGTGTCGACGGGCACAAGCTCGTCCCGCTCGTGCTCGACGACCAGACCAACCCGGCGAACATCGCCAACGTGGTGCAAGAGGCCGACGCCAAGGCCTTCGGCATCGTGTCGCAGAGCCCGTTGTTCTTCCTCGCCGCCAAGTACCCGAACGAGAAAGGTGTCCCCGTGACCGGCTCCTACGACGACGGCCCCGAGTGGGGGACACAGCCCTACACCAACATGTTCGCTTCGGACGAGGGAAGCGTGGACCCGAAGTACCCCGTCAACACGGAGATCGGGGACTTCCTCAAGGCGCACGGTGGCACGGTCCTGGGCTCCTATGGCTACGGGATCTCGCCGTCGTCGAGCCGCGCCGCCATCGGAACGGCGGAGTCCTTCCAGCACGCCGGCGGCAAGGTCGGAGTGCTCGACACCTCAGTCCCCTTCGGCAGTGTGGCCTTCACCAGCCTCGCTCTGGTGGCCAAGCAGCACGACATCAATGCCATGGTGCCGGCCATGGATGCCAACTCGAACTATGCGCTGGCCGAAGCGCTGAAGCAGGCCGGCGTGAAACTCAAGGCGACGCTCTTCGCTGCGGGCTACCAGCCTTCCGTCGTCAACTCGCCGGCCTGGAGCACGGTGCAGGGGAGCTTCTTCCTGACGCCGTTCCGGCCGTGGGCGTTGTCCAACGCGGGCACCAAGGCGATGCAGGCCGCGATGGAGAAGTACGCGCACTTCACCAAGACCCAGTTCCCAGACCTCGGCCAGTACGAGGCCTGGGCCGGAGCTGACCTCATGATCAAGGGTCTGGAGCTGGCAGGTCCCAACGCGACCCAGGCCGCGGTGATCAAGGATCTTCGGGGTCTCAAGTCCTACAACGCGAACGGCCTCCTGCCCGAGAGCATCGACTACTCGACGATTTTCGGGCACGACCCGGCGAAGACGTGCGCCTGGGTGATGGAGGCGGAGAAGACGGGGTTCGTGGCCGTCTCCTCTCAGCCCGACTGCGGGACGGACATCCCCGGCACCTCCACCGCCAGCTCGTGATAGCGAGTCCGGCGTTCGCCGACGCCGTGATCAGCCGAGAGAGCTCGTCGCCGTGGAGCGCTCGAGCATGCCGCCTGCCGTCTCGCCGTCCCAGCTGTAACGCACGATCGTCTGCTGGAGCCTGAGTCCCTCGCCCACGTCGGGCGGCATGACCATGAAGGTCGAGGCTGTCGTCTCTCCTGTCACCTCCACGGTCCTGCCATCGACTGTTTCGAGCACGCATGACACGTCCTCACCGGAAGGCGTGAGAGTCTCGAGCCACGGCGCGCGGACGACGCGGGCCGGGACCAGTTCCCCGTCGCCCTCGAAGACGTACCCCTCGTTGTAGGTGTCCTTGCCGTCGGTGCGCGGGGGATAGGCGATGTAGCCGAAGCCGCGCCCGCTCGGGAACAAGGCCGCCTGCCACGCATGGCCGCGGAACTTGGCCAGGCGCCGGATGCTCTGGCGTCGGATCCGATTCGCGCCGCCATTGATCGCGTGGGTTTCACCGGCGATGCGCAGTTGGCCCGTGGCCCGGCACAGCTGCTCGAAGCGCCAGGGGTGGCCCATGAGGTCGCCCTCCTCCTGGGTGTCGAGGACGTGTCGGGCGTCGGGAAGCAGCCCGCCGTTCATGAAGGGCGGCACCGCCGGACGCAGGTCGACGTCGATCTCGATCGGCACCGGATTTCCGTGACCCTGGAGCGCACCCCCGATCTGGGCGTCGACAGAGGTGGGCACGGCTTCCCCGCGCACGCGCATCGTGAGATGGCCGAAGGGCTCCTTCAGGTCGAACGAGAGGGGGCCGGCGCCGAGCACGCGCGGCCGGCCGTCGGGCCCGAGCGGCTCATGGATGGCGCCTGGGCCATAGACGTTGAAGACGCGGCCATCCGCGAAGGCAACGTTGATCTGAATGTCGTGGGTGTCCCACTGATCCGCCATGGCCTCGACGCCGACGCGGGGCAGGCCGAACGACCCGCTGTCGTCCCAGACCCACGCGTTGACCGACTCGCGCAGCTCGAGGTTGTCGGGTTGTTCGGCGAAGACGAACTCGAGCTCATCGCTGAGCCCGCCGCTCACATCAGTTGTCACGTCGCCCTCCCCTTGGTGCCGGCTGCACCCGGGACACCCTAGTGGTGGCGGGTTCGGGTCCCCGGGGTCGTCAGCCGGCGACGGGCAGGTCGTGCTGCAGGGTGACGCGCGTCTCGTCGAAGCTCAAGAAGTGGCCGAGCGGCTCGGACTCGGGGAGCGGGTCCTCGTAGCTCCAGGCGACGTCCTGCACGTGGGTGTCCCCGATCCGGGCGGACCAATACGTCGCCGTCCCCTTGTAGGGACAGTAGGTCTGGGTGTCACTCTGCTCGAGCGCGTCGGTGCGCACCTCGTCGGGGTGGACGTAGAGGCGTGGCTCGAGCGCCGTCTCGAACACCGCCAGGGTCTTCGTGGTGTCGACCAGCGTCAGGCCATCGGCCACGACGCGGAGCCGACGTCCAGAACGCAGGCAGTCCACGCGGTGGTAGGGGTTGCGGGTGTGCCCGAAGACCTGCTCGTCTTCCTCGAACCACGCATCGGCGGCATCCCACTCGACCGTCACATAGCCCGGCGCCTCGGCCTCGGGCCGCGTCGCAAGAGCGTGCACGTCGCTCTCGGGGATGGCGTAGACCGGAGGATGGCCGGGCCGGTGGACGAGCAGCACCCGCTCGCTGTCGATCAGCGTGCGTCCGTCCTTGGTGGCCCGCACGCGCCGGCGGAAGGGCTCGATGTAGGACACGTGCTCGGGCATCGGTGCGGTGAACCGCCCGGCCGGGCGGCCGCTGAGGGGCCCTCGCCCTGTCGACAGGCTCACAAGGCGGTGCGCTCGTCGCGCACGGCGGAATCGGGGAACGCCCGGACCATGGCTTCCACGCTAAAGGAGGCGAGGAGCGCGCCGTCCTCGGCATGAACCCGGCACTCTGCGTGGGTCATGCCGTCCCCGGCGAAGGTCGAATGGTGGTGATAGAGCATCCAGTGGTCGGCGCGGATCTCGCGGTGGACGGAGAGGTGGATGGCGTTGATCCCCATCGACAGCGTCCGGTGTGCCTGGTCCTGGCCGATACCGGCGTGAGGGCGCAGGCCAGCGGCGATCGGCATGTGCCCGGCGAATTGGGCCAAGAGCCCCGCATGCAGCGCCTGGTCGTCGGGAACGTGGCGGAAGCGGACCCAGCAGTCGAGCACGGGTGGCCCGAGTGGCGCGTCCGAGTCGTTGGTGTAGGCGTCGTCGACGACCCGGAGGTCGCGCCCGGTCACCCCCATGTCGTGGGGCGTGCTGTCGTACGGCCCCGCCACCACCGGCGCGTCGGTGGCGTGGTCGATCAGTGTCGGGGCGGTGGCGTCCAGGAGGAGCGTGCCCGCGGCACAGCACCGGCCGTCTTGGACGACCCGCACGGCGAGACCGCTGAACGTGCGTCCGGCGCTCAGCTCCTCCAGTTCGAACGCGAGCGGGCGGCGTGCGTCGGCCGGCCGGATGACGACAAGATCGGCCGAGACGGCGCGCCGTTCGGGCGCATGGCGGCTCCCGGCGACGATCGCCTGCCCCAGCATCTGGCTCGCCTCCACCACGGGTCGTCGCCCGTCGCTGTGGACGCTGCCGACGAACCGGCCGTCGCCGTCGGGTCGGACGTCGAGGAGATCGATGAGGTGGGTGGCGTCACCCCAGGTCGGAAAACGCTTGACCGTGACGTCGCGTGCGTCGGTCCCGGGCTCCGCGTCGACCACCTCGACGCGCACCTGTTCGGGGTCGAAGGTGCCATGGGCACGCAGCGCGTCCGACCCCACGGTGGGTTCGATGACGAGGCGCAGCACCTGCTGTCCGTCGGCGGTCCACAGCTCGGACGTCCCGGCTCCACCGGGCACGTCGTCGTGGCCGTTGGCACGAAGGTGCGACCACACGATGTCGTCGCGCGGGAAGTAGAGGACCGAGGGCTCGCCCTCGGTCTCTCCGGAGAGGCATGCAGCAGACTCGGCCAGCAGCGTCTGGCCGGCCCAGGCCCGCGCGGCGTACGGATAGCGCTCGATCCTCACCGCCCGCTCGTTTTCCGCCGTCAGCCCCGGGCGCGAGCCCGCGCGGCGCGCCCGATGTTCACCCGAGCGTGGGCGCCGGTGCCGACGCCGGCGTGGTGCGCGGTGCCACCGTGACGGAGTGCACACCGAGGCTGCCACCGTGGCGGATCAGCGAGTCGACCACCGTGACCAGCTCGTCGACCTCAATGAGGCTGTCGCTGAGGTACTTGCGAGCGGCCCACTGGGTGCCGAACTCAACCGCTCGTTCGGGGTCCCAGTCGTTGGCGAACCCCGTCATGGCGTCGCCCTCGCCCCCGGCGCAGTCACCGACGACGAGCCGGGTGAACCCGACGGAGGGATGCTCCGTCCGCCAGGCCTCGACCAGCTTGTCCAGCGCCGCCTTGCTCACTGCGTACGCGCCCAGCCCGGGCCACGGTGGGGTGAGCGACGCACTCACCGAGGACAGGTACACGGCCACGCCGTTCGTCGCCGTCAGGTGATCGATGGCGGCCGTGGTCACCAGCGCCGCGCCGATGACGTTGGTGTCGAACACGCGGCGCCAGGTCTCGGCATCTGTGTCGACCAGGCTGGCCAGGGGCCCGATCGCCGGCGTATAGACGAGTGCGTCGATGCCGCCCAGGTGGGCCGCGGCCGCGTCGATCGCGGACCGGCAGGAATCGGTGTCCGTGACGTCACAGGCCAGCGCGAGGGTGCCCGGACCGGCTTCCTTGGCGGCGGCCTCGAGTCGTTCCACGCGGCGCGCCAGCAGTGCGGTCTGGGCCCCTCGCTGGGTCAGGCCGACGCCGATGCAGCGCCCCAGCCCGCTCGATGCACCAACGACGACGGTGCGCACTTCCGGTCCCTCCCCTTCGACGATGACGGCAACGATGTTAGTCAAATTACGGAATTGGCATTTACTTTGACGTAAAAGTAATGTGGCTGGGTGGCCGACCGGCGCCGGTGGCAGGACGATTTCGACCGCTCGCCGCGGCGCGTGGCGCGCTTCGAGACGATGTCGGGCCTGCCGCTCGAGCCCGTCTACGGTCCCGAAGGCGCCGAGCTGCCGGGTCAGTACCCCTACACCCGCGGCCCCTATGCCTCCATGTACCGGTCGCGGCTGTGGACCATGCGTCAGTTCGCCGGGTTCGGTTCCGCCGAGGACACCAACGGCCGGTTCAAGGAGCTGCTGCGAGCCGGCGGGGACGGCCTCTCGACGGCGTTCGACATGCCGACGCTGCTCGGGCGCGACAGCGACGATCCCGTGTCGCGAGGCGAAGTGGGTCGGGCTGGCGTGGCCGTGGACACCCTGGCCGACATGGAGACCCTGTTCTCGGGGATCGACCTGGCCACGGTCTCCACCTCCATGACCATCAATTCCGGCGCCGCCCCGCTGCTCGCCATGTACGTCGGCGTCGCCGATCGGACCGGGGTGGCGCGCTCGGACCTCTCGGGCACCATCCAGAACGACATTTTGAAGGAGTACCAGGCGCAGAAGGAGTACGTGTTCCCCCCGCGCCCGTCGGTGCGCCTGGTGACCGACGTGATGCGGTTCTGCAGCGCCGAGCTCCCACGCTGGCACCCGGTCTCCATCTCGGGGTACCACATCCGGGAGGCGGGGTCGACGGCGGCCCAGGAGCTCGCCTTCACCCTGGCGAACGGGTTCGCCTACGTGGAGGCGGCACTCGCCTCGGGCATGGAGGTGGATGCGTTCGCGCCGCGCCTGAGCTTCTTCTTCAACGCGCACATCGACTTCTTCGAGGAGATCGCCAAGTACCGGGCCGCCCGTCGCATCTGGGCCCGCCACATGCGCGATCGCTATGGCGCGTCGGACGGGCGCTCCACCCAGCTGCGTTTCCACACCCAGACTGCGGGCGTCTCGCTCACCGCCCAGCAGCCCGAGGTCAACCTGATCCGCGTCGCGCTCGAAGCGCTCGCCGGCGTGCTGGGGGGCACCCAGAGCCTGCACACCGATGCGTTCGACGAGGCGCTCGCGCTCCCGACCGGGCACGCGGCGCGGCTCGCGCTGCGAACCCAGCAGGTCGTCGCCGAGGAGACGGGCGTTGTCCATGTCGCCGACCCGCTCGGCGGCTCGTGGTTCGTCGAGGAGCTCACCGACACGTTGGAGCGGGAGGCCGAGGTCGTCTTCGCCCATCTGCTCGAAGCCGGTTCGGGGTCCGTGCTCGAGGGCGTCATCGCGTGCATCGACGACGGCTGGTTCATCTCGGAGATCGCGGACGCCGCCTATGCGTTCCAGTCGAAGATCGCCCGCGGTGAGTGGCGGCAGGTGGGGGTCAACGCCTACGTGGAAGACGACGGGGTGGCGCCTTCGACGCTGAGGGTCGACCCCACCGTGGAGGCGGCGCAGCTCGAGCGGCTCGCCCAGGTGAAGCAGGCGCGTGACGACGAGGCCGTGCGCCGATCACTGGTGCGCCTGGCCGCGGACGCGGCCGACCCCGCGGTCAACCTCATGCCCGCGCTGATCGAGGCCGCGCACGCCATGGCCACGCTCGGCGAGGCGATGGGCGCTCTCGAATCGGTGTTCGGGATCTACACCGAGCGCCACGTGGCCTGAGGATGCCCGGCGTCGACGAGCGGCCTCTGCGTGTGCTGATGGCCAAGGTCGGGCTCGACGGCCACGACCGCGGCCTGCGGGTGGTGGCGCGGATCCTGCGTGACGCCGGGTGCGAAGTGGTCTACGCCGGGTTGCGTCAGTCTCCCGAGACGATCGCGGCCATGTCCGCGCAAGAGGACGTCGACGTCGTCGGCGTCTCCATGCACAACGGCGCCCACCTCACGCTCGCCCCCGCGGTGGTCGATGCGCTGCGCGGCGCGGGTTTGGACACCCCGGTGGTGATCGGCGGCATCGTGCCACCTGACGACGTCCCGATCCTTCTCGAGGCCGGGGTTGCCGCCGTCCTCGGGCCGGGAGCATCCAACGAGGAGGTCGTGGCGACCGTACGCGGCGCCGCGGGCACGCAGGTCTGAGGGATTCAGGGTTCATGACCACCGGCACCGCATCGGGTCGCCTGCCCTTCGACCCGATCGCCGAGGCGATGCGGCACTGGCGAGCGCACGGCTGGGGTGAGGCGACGCGTGGCATGGGCGTCGTGACCTCAGTCATCCGCGCCGAGCAGATCCTGGCCGGGCGGGCCGAGGAGGCCGTCCGTCCCCTCGGCCTGACCTTCGCCCGCTATGAGGTCTTGATGCTCCTGCTCTTCTCCCAACGCGGCGAGCTACCCCTGGGCAAGATCGGCGAACGGCTCCAGGTGGGTGCGGCCAGCGTGACGAACGCGATCGACCGCCTCGAGCGCGACCGGCTGGTCCGCCGGCGGATGAACCCCAGCGATGGGCGTGGCGTGCTCGCCGCCATCACCAAGCGCGGGAGGGACCTGGCCCACGAGGCGACCGTGGCGCTGAACGAGTCCGTGTTCACCGGGCTCGAGCTCTCGCAGGCCGATGCCGACGACCTCTTCTCCCTCCTCGGCAAGCTCCGACAGCGGGTCGGCGATTTCGACTGACCAGAGGGCCACCCGCCGCCTGGCGCCGGCCGCGAACCACGAGCTGACCAGGGCAAGTGGGCAGAGAATGCCGGTGGTCCGAAGTGCTACTCTCCGTTACGAAGAACGCGGTTCTCAGGACGCCTGCGCGCCGCCGGCCCCAGTCAAAGGAGAGTTGATGGGGGAGTTCGACGACATCGATTTCTTCCGCGGGAACGAGCTGATCGGTGACCCGTACCCCTACTTCGACTTCTTGCGGGGGAAGTGCCCGGTCCAGGTCGAGCCGAATCACGGGGTGGTCATGGTGACCGGCTACGACGAAGCGGTCTCCGTCTACACCAACACGGCGTCGTTCTCGTCGTGCAATTCGGTGACCGGCCCGTTCCCGGGATTTCCCGTCCCGCTCGAGGGCGACGACGTCAGCGACCTCATTGAGCAGCACCGGGACGAGCTTCCCTTCAGCGACCAGCTGACCACGATGGACCCGCCGAAGCACAAGGCTCACCGCGGGCTGTTGATGCGGCTGATCACGCCGAAGCGGCTCCGCGAGAACGAGGACTTCATGTGGCGTCATGCCGACCGCCAGATCGACGAGTTCGTCGAGCGTGGCGAGTGTGAGTTCGTCCGTGACTTCGCCGGACCGTTCACGCTCTATGTGATCGCCGACCTGCTGGGCGTGCCCGAGGAGGACCACGAGTGGTTCCGCCAGGAGCTCCAGGGTGGAGGTCGCCAGCGTGAGCAGGCGCTGGGGAGCACGGGGTCGCGCACCATGAGCCATTCGCCGCTCGAGTTCCTCTACGAGCGGCTGACCACCTACGTCGAGGACCGTCGGCGCGAGCCCCGCAATGACGTCCTGACCGGCTTGGCCACGGCCGCCTTCCCCGACGGTTCGCTGCCCGAGCCGATCGACGTCGTCCGGGTGGCGGCCAACGTGTTCTCCGCCGGACAGGAGACGACCGTCCGCCTGCTCGGTTCCGCCTTGCAGATGATCGGGGAGCGTCCCGAGATCCAACAGCGGCTCCGCGACGACCCCACCCGTGTCCCCGATTTCGTCGAAGAGTGCCTGCGCTTCGAGAGCCCCGTGAAGGGCGACTTTCGCCTGGCCCGCACGACGGCCAGCGTCGGCGGAGTCGACATCCCCGCCGGGACCTGCCTCATGGTCCTCAACGGGGCGGCCGGCCGCGACCCGCGTCACTTCGACCGGCCCGACGAGTTCGAGATGGACCGCGCCAACGCCAAGGAACACCTGGCCTTCGGGCGGGGACCCCACGCGTGCCCCGGCGGTCCATTGGCCCGAGCCGAAACACGCATCAGCATCGAGCGACTGCTCGCCCGCATGGCCGACATCCGCATCGCCGAGTCGTCTCACGGCCCGGCGGACGCCCGCCACTACGACTACGTCCCCACGTACATCCTCCGCGGCCTCACGCGTCTCAACCTCGAGTTCACGCCAGCGGGTTGACGCAACGGCGCAGTCGGCGCCGCCAGCGTCCCTCAGCCCGGTCGCAACGACCCGCGCAGAGGCTCGATCACGCCGCCACCGAACTCCGACAGCGTCTCGGCGGGGGCAAAGTCGGTGAACCACACGTAGACGCGCTCGACGTCGCGCTCGGCGAGCGAGCCGAAGTAGTCGACGAGCTCCGGGGCCGTCCCCGCCACGACGCGTTCACCGAAGCGCCGCCGCGCCTTCCCCTCGACGTCCTCCCGGTTCTGGCCCGGGCCGACCAGGGCCACCTGTACCTGGAGCGAGCAGCGCGCCGACCCCGCCAGCGGGCGCATCTCGTCGAACCTGTCCATGATGGCGATGTGGACGTTCCACCAGTCGGCGTACGCGGCCACCAGCTCCATGGTCTTGCGACCCGCGCCACCGATGACGATCGGGATCCGGCTCAGGGGAACGGGCTGTTGCTGCGCGCCATGGAGGCTGAAGTGCTCACCCTCGTAGTCGACGACCTCGCCGCGCCAGAGCGCCGTGATGATCTCGAGCGACTCCTTCAGCCGGCCCACCCGCGCCCTTGGCTCGGTGGAGCCGATGCCGAAGGTCTCGAACTCGGCGGTCACCGACCCCCAGCCGAGGCCGAGCTCGAACCGGCCGTCTGAGGCGTGGTCGATGGTCACTGCCTCACGCGCCAACACGACAGGGTGGCGGAAGGAGTCGCACAACACGAGCGATCCGACGCGCAGGTCGGTGGTCCGTGCGGCCAGCCAGGCGTTGACCACCATGGCCTCGAACATCGGGGAGGCCTCGGCCAGCGGCGGCGCGAGATGGTCCATGCCAGCGACGCCGGCGAACCCCGCTGACTCCGCTCCCTGGGCCCGCGCCTCCATCTGGGGCATCGTCATACGCATCTGGGGCAGATAGAGCCAGAACTCGGGAGCCGTCATGGGTGGACGACACTACCGATCGCGCCCGAGCAGCCCGGGGAACTTCGTCAGGAGAGACCGACCGCGCCGGCGACCTCGAGCGACGCTCTGTCCCATGCGGCGAGCTCGGCAGCCGCTTCGTAGGTGCTCTGGAAGAAGCTGAGCAGGACTGCGTCGGGATCGTCGGCGTGACGGACGACGCGGTACGGGAGGAGGAATTCGCCGAGCTGATCGTCGAAGTACGCCTCCGACGGCTCGACCCCCCAGGTGGAGAACCCGTCGGGGGCCGGGTAGGCGTACGCGTAGAACGAGCCTTCCTCTGACCCACCGGGCCAGAAGCCGCAGCTGCTGACTTCGTGGTTGTACGCGAGCTCCTGCACCCAGTCCGCGCAGTTGGGCACGCCGCCGGGGTGCGTCGGCGCGCCGCGGCCCGAGAAGCGGCTCACCGCCAGGTCGGCGGCACCCCAGAAGAAGTGCACGGGGCTGACCTTGCCTTGGTATCGGGCGCGGAAGCGCCCCATGACCCTGCTGATCTGGACGAGCGCGAGCCAGAAGCGATGGCTGGCGTCACGGTCATAGGGCCGCGCCGCGGTGTCGAGGCCGAACGGCGTGGCGTCGGGGAGCTCGACTGGCCGCGCCAGCATCTCGACGAACACGCCGATCTCGGCGAGCGCGGACATCGTGGCCAAGTAGAAGTCGGCGACCGAACACGGCTCCAACGGGACGCGGCGGTGCTGACCGTCCGTGCTCCTGATGTCGAGGTGATGGTCGAGGAAGTCGAACTCCATCTCGAGCCCACGACGTCCATGGGGCATCAGCGACGTCGTGAGGCCACGCGCGGAGACGTAGAGGGGGACCTGCCACCACTGGTTGACCATCGGCGCCAAGGCGAGACGCACCTTGCCGACCACCTGGGTCCAGAGGTGGAGCGCATCCTTGGTGCCCTCCCAGTCCGCCAGGGTCAACTCGGGCCACGCGTTCTCACCAGAGTGTGCTGCAGGTGCGGCGACCATGGGTGGATTGTCGCACGAGACCCGCTCGAGTCGCTCGCCCGTCGCGTCGACGGGCTGACCGACGAGCTCGGGAGCCGGGTCAGACGGCGCGCGGCGCCTCGTCGCGATACGCGTGGATCGCCTCGAGATGCCCGCGGCGAATCGCCTCGTCGAGAAACGACCCGGCGAAGCTGTTGCGGGCGATGGCGGCCACCGTGTCGAAGTCGAGGCCGAGCGAGCCGGCCACACCCTCGTAGTTGTCCCCGATGTACCCACCGAAGTAGGCGGGGTCGTCGGAGTGGACCGAGGCCAAGAGGCCCCGCTCGAGCAGCGCCCGCAACGGGTGGTCGGCCAGGGTGTCGACGACGCGTAGCTTGACGTTGGAAAACGGGCACACCGTCAGCGGCACCTGCGCACGGGCCAGATGTGCGACGAGGGCTTCGTCTTCGAGGCAGCGCACGCCGTGGTCGATCCGCTCGGCGCCCAGCAGGTCGAGCGCCTGCCAGATGTAGTCGGGCGGCCCCTCCTCGCCGGCGTGGGCGACCGCGTGCAGCCCCTCGGCGCGGGCCAGCGCGAAGACGCGCTCGAAGTTGGCGGGTGGGTACCCGCGCTCGGAGGAGTCCAGGCCCACGCCCACGAAGAGGTCACGGAAGGCCAGGGCGTCGCGCAGCGTCGCCATCGCTCGTCCCTCGGGCAGGTGGCGCAGGAAGCACGCGATCAACTGTGCGTGGACACCGAGATCGGCACCCTCGTCAAGGGCGCGGGTCAGACCGGCGAAGACCGTACCGAGCGGGATGCCCCGGTCGGTGTGGGTCTGGGGGTCGAAGAAGATCTCCGCGTGACGGACACCCTGACGTGAGGCCCGGCGCAGGTACGCCAGGCCGAGGTCGTAGAAGTCCTGCTCTGTGCGCAACACGTCGCAGGCCCGGTAGTAGATGTCGAGGAACGACTGGAGATCGGCGAACCGGTACGCCGCGCGCACCTCGTCCACGCCGGTGTAGGGCAGGGCGACGTCGTTGCGCCGCGCCAGCACGAACATGAGCTCGGGCTCGAGCGTGCCCTCAATATGCACGTGTAACTCCGCCTTGGGCACTCCGGCGGCGAAGGCACGGAGCGCGGCGTCGCGACTAGCTGGGCTGGGGGACGATGCGGATATAGGGCTTGGGTTCCTTCCAGGTGCCGTAGATCTCTTTGGCCTCGTCGTTGCTGACCGAGCCCGCGATGACCACGTCCTCGCCCGGCTTCCAGTTGACCGGGGTGGCGACGCGGTGCTTGGCCGTCAGCTGCAGCGAGTCGATGACGCGCAGCACCTCGTCGAAGTTGCGACCGGTCGTCATGGGGTACACCAGGATCAGTTTGATCTTCTTGTCCGGCCCGATCACGAAGACGTTGCGGACGGTCTGGTTGTCGGCCGGGGTACGCGACTTGGCGTCTCCCGAAGTGCTGGCCGGCAACATCCCGTAGAGCTTCGCCACGTTGAAGTCGGCGTCCGCGATGATCGGGTATGTGGGCCGCGTGCCCTGGGTCTCCTCAATGTCGTCGGCCCACTTCTCGTGGTCGCCGGCCGCATCGACCGAGAGTCCGATGATCTTGACGCCTCGCTTGGCGAACTCGGGCTCGATGCGCGCCATGTACCCGAGCTCGGTCGTGCAGATCGGCGTGAAGTCCTTCGGGTGCGAGAAGAGCACGGCCCACGAGTCACCCATCCAGTCGTAGAACTTGATCTTTCCCTGGGTGGTCTCGGCCTCGAAGTCCGGTGCCGTGTCGTTGATGGAGAGTCCCATTGTTCTTCCTTTCCCTGGTGATCCCGGGTGGCGTCACGCCCCCGACGACAGGGCGAGGCGAGAACCGACGCAGGGGACACTACTGGCGAGCTGGGGATCTGTCATCTCGTCAAGAACCTGGATAATCAAGGAAATTGACCTTAATCTCGAGCGATGACCCCCCCTGACCCGAACGAGTTCAACACGCCGACCCTCATGCGCTCGGCGCGTGGGGTGTACGCGCAGTCGATGCGCGCCCACCTGCGCGACATCGGCGTCGACGAGCTCCCGAGGAACGGCGTGTTCATCCTCGCCGGCATCGACACCTCGGGCGGTCCGAGTCAGGATTTCCGCCGCGAGCTGGGGGTGACCAAACAGGCTGTGAGCCAGACCATCGACGCGCTCGTCAACCGGGGATACCTGGAGCGCACACCCGACGCCGACGACCGCCGCCGTGGGTCGCCCTCGTCGCGATCGGCGCGGTCAGCTGCGCAGCTTCAGTCCGATCTTCCCCGTGCGTGACTTCGGCGCGGCGCTGGCGGACCGGGCTCCACCTGGCGGCCGGACCTGGTCACGATCCGGCCCATGCGGGCTCCGCCTACGTCTACGTGCGCGACGCCGATGCCCTCTACGAGGAATGGAGCCGCGCCGGCATCGGCGGCCGGACGCTGCCGGTCGGGCCCACCGACTACCAGCTGCGCGAGGGCTCGCACGTCGACCCGGACGGCAACCTGATCCGCTTCGGCTCGCCGATGGCGGCGCCATGATGAGGCCATGACCAGCGCCCGCGTCGCCGGCCTCGTGCTCACCCCGGGGGCGAGCGCAGGCCGGAACCACTCGGGGCTCGTGGCGATCGACACGGCGGTGACGACCACCGGACGGCCGGTGGCGCGGGTCGAGTTCCCCGGACAGGCGGCCGGGAAACGCCGCACCGACCCGCCCGCGGTGTGCATCGAGACCGTGCGCACGGCGACGGCCGTGCTGGCGAAGCAACTGCACGTCCGCACCACCCGCATCGCGATCGGCGGGCGTTCCTTCGGAGGGCGGATGTGCTCCATGGCGGTGGCGGAGGGTCTCGCGGTCGCCGCGCTGGTCCTGGTGAGCTATCCACTGCATCCGCCCGGCAAACCCGAGCGGTTGCGCACCGAGCACTTCCCCGCGCTCGAGGTGCCCTGCCTCTTCGTCTCGGGGCGACGCGACGCGTTCGCGACACCGGCTGAGCTCGAGCGCGAGACGGGCGCCATCCCCGGTGCCGTGTCGCTCGTCTTCGTGGAAGGCGACCATTCGCTGCGCAGGAGCGAGTCCGAGGTCGCCGACGTGGTGGCCGGCTGGCTCGGCGATCTCGGCTGAGGGGAGCAGCCGGGGTTGTCCCCGGCGGCCTGGGTGGCGGCCGGGTCGGCTTGTGCCGCCGGGCGGCACGCGGTAGGCCAATTGGCGGAGGAGCCATGGCCGACCCAGAGACCACCGCCATCCCGGGCAGAGACGAGGGTGACGGCGGCGACGATTCCGAGCGCGACCACGTCGACGAGCAGGAGGACGAGTCCTTCCCGGCGTCCGACCCCCATTCTGACTGGGCCGGTGGCCCGCCCGAACCACTCGGCGACTAGGCGCGCGGTTCCCTACCCGGCGGCCATCCGGACCAGCAGGTCTGCGGTGGCCTCCGGCCCCGCCAGCATCATGTCGTGTCCCGACGAGATGTCGTGGGTCTCTCACCCTGCGCCGACGGCGGCCTCGTAGAAGGGCTCGAGGCTCGCGGAAAGTCGGAGCTCCTCGATGTCGCGCACATGGGTCGAGACACCGACGTCGGGTGTGAGCACGCCGCGCCGAGTCGCCCTGTCCGGTGAGCGTCGGACGGTGCAGTCGTGCCCGCGCGCGACGCTTCGCTCAACGGGCGCACACCAGCCGAACAACCGCTCAATCTGGCCTGCTGATCTGCCGTGAATTGGGTGATGGGAGTCGGCGTCGTGACCCGTGCCGGTGAGAGGATCGACATCCTCCGCCAGGCAGGGGAGGACCACGACGCGCCCGGTGCCAACGCGCCCGGTTCCGGCCTGTCCGGGGCCCACTCGTCAGGCGCTGACGAGCCCGAGGCGGCGTTGTCGCAGGGACGACCGCGCCGGCTCGACCGGCGTTTGCGATGGGTCTTCGGCATCGCCGGCGCGTTGGTCGTCGCGCTCATCGTCGCGCTGATCGTTCGCCCTATCGGCTCGTACGTCACTCCCTTCGACGGCTGGGGCGTCGGCGCGCTCGAGCTGACGATGGGCGCGTTGTGCATCGCGCGCTCCTTCGAAAGTTCGTGGCGCGCCAGCACGTCGGTGGTCCGGGTCTTCCCACTCGTCATCGGGATCGCGTGCATCTCGTGGGGCATCGGTCACGTCATTCTCACCATCGAGTCGCTGGGCGGGGCGACGCCACCGGTCCCGTCGACGGCGGACGCCTTCTACATCCTCTTCTTCCCGCTCTGCTTCGTCGCGTTCGCGCTCCTCATCCGGCGCGGGAACCAGGGCTCGCTGGCCCAGACCTCGCTCGACGGCCTCGTGGCCGCCCTCGCGGCCGCGTCCTTCTCCGCCACCTTCATCGTGGCCGAGGTCATCAAGGTCACCGGCGGCAGTGCCCTGGCCGCCGCCACCAACCTGGTGTACCCCTTGGCCGACGTCCTGTTGCTGGCGCTGGCTGTCGGTGGTCTCGCCGTCTTGCCCCGCGCCTTCCGCCCGTTCTTCGCGCTCGTGTGCGTTGCACTCGCCACCAACGCGATCGGCGACGGATTCAACCTCCTGCAGCCGGCGAGCCGGTTCGGCTACATCAGCAACGGTGCCGCCTGGCCCGTGTCGCTGACGCTGCTGGCCATCGCGGTGTGGCTGATCCCCGCCGACGTCGAGTACCCCGGGACGGACCGGAGCGCCGGGTTCGCGCTCCCAGCCTTCGGCGCGCTGGTCGGCATGGCCGTCCTGCTCGCGGCGAGCTTCGGCGACGTGGGCAAACCTGCCATCGCGCTGGCGACGATGACCCTGCTGGTCGCCGGCGTCCGCCTCGCCCTCACGGTGCGCGAGGCGCACGCGATGAAGACGGCGCGTTTCCGGTCGCTCATCGACAAGACCTGGGACCTGATCACGGTGATCGAAGCGGACCTGCGCATCGCCTACATCACGCCCTCGGCCGAGCGTGTGCTCGGCTACTCGCACGCAGAGCTCGAGGGCAGGCCGTTCACCGAGTTCGTGCATCCCGACGACTCGCACCTCGTGATCGAGCACCTGACCGGGTTGACCGGTGGCGCCGCCTCGGCCGTGTTCGAGGTGCGCATGCGCCATGCCCGCGGGTCGTGGCGCCTCATCGACTGGAACGCGGCCGACCTGCTCGAGGACCAGTCGGTGAACGGCTACGTGCTCAACGGCGGTGACGTGACCGAGGCGCGCCAGGCGGCCGAGGACCTTGTGGCGGCCCGTGACGCCGCCCTGGTGGCATCGAAGGCGAAGTCGCAGTTCGTCTCCATGATGAGCCACGAGATCCGTACGCCGATGAACGGCGTGATCGGGCTGACCGAGCTGCTCCTCCAGACCGATCTCGACGGCGAACAGGTCGAGCTCGCGTCGGGAGTGAAGGTGTCGGCCGAGAGCCTGCTGGTGATCATCAACGACATCTTGGACTTCTCGAAGATGGAGGCGGGCAAGCTCGACATCGAGGAGTCCGACCTCGACGTCCGCAGTGTGATCGAGGACGTGGGCCGCATTCTGGCGGGCACGGCGCACGGCAAGGGGATCGAGCTCATCATCGACATCCCGCCTGACGTACCCTCGGGCCTCCTCGGCGACGCGACCCGGATCCGTCAGGTGCTCGTGAACTTCGGCGCCAACGCGGTCAAGTTCACGTCTGAGGGCGAGGTCGTCATCCGGGTCTCGGTCCTGCACCAGAACGCCGAACGGGCGGCGCTGCACTTCGACGTCGTCGACACGGGGATCGGCATCGCGGAGGCGGATCAAGAGCGTCTCTTCACGGCGTTCGCGGCAGGCGGACACCTCGACCACGCGCCGTTTCGGCGGCACCGGTCTCGGGCTCACTATCTGCCGGCAGCTGGTGGAGCTCATGGGCGGCCGGCTCGGGCTGGTCAGCGAGCCGGGCGCCGGGTCGACGTTCTGGTTCGAGTTGTCGCTCCGGCGCTGCGACGAGGCGCCGGCCGAGACCGGGGGAGACCCGCGCACCCTCTCGGGCCAGCGGGCGCTGGTCGTCGACGACAACGCGACCAACCGCCGCATCCTGCGCCAGCAGCTCCTGTCCTGGGGGGTCGAGGCCGTGGAGGCCGCCGACGCTGGCGAGGCGCTCGAGGCGGCCGCGGCCGCAGCCGGCGATGGGCGGACCTTCGACCTCGGCGTCATCGACCTCAACATGCCGGGCATGGACGGGATCGAGCTGGCACGGGCGCTGAAGGACGACACGTCGACCGCCGGCACCATGCTCTTCCTGCTCAGCTCGTCGGGCTACCACCTCGAGGCGGCCGAGTCACACCTCAACGGCTTTGCCGCCAGCCTGACCAAGCCGGTCCGCTCCTCGGAGCTCTTCGACTGCCTGATAACCAGTCTCAACGCAGGGTCCGCGCCCGAGCCGCCCGATGCGCCGGCCACCGCACCCGCCGGTGCGTCGGGTCCAGAGGTCCTCGGCACGATCCTGTTGGTCGAGGACAACAAGGTGAACCAGCTCGTGGGCTGCAAGGTGCTCGAGAACCTCGGCTACGCCTACGAGATCGCCAACAACGGCGTGGAGGCCGTCAGCCTCTTCCGGTCCCGCGAGTACGACGCGATTCTCATGGACTGCCAGATGCCCGAGATGGACGGCTACGAAGCCACCGAGGCCATCCGCCGCCAGGAGGCAAAGTCCTCGGGGGGAGGGGTACGGCGTACCCCGATCATCGCCATGACGGCGGCCGCGATGGAGGGAGACCGGGAACGCTGCATGGCCGCGGGCATGGACGACTTCATCACCAAGCCGGTCCGCCTCGAGGCGATCGGTGCCGTGCTGGAGCGCTGGGTGGCCCGGCCCCCCGAGACCGAGCGGGCGTGCGCGCCGGCGCCGGCCGCGGCTGCACGCGCCGGGGTCGCCGGTGCTGCCGCAGGCGATGCAGCCGCGGCTGTGAGGAGTGCGGACGATCCGCTCGACCGTGCACAGATAGAACTCCTGCTCAGCCTCGACGACGGTCAGGGCGAGACCCTGGCGGAGATCGTCAACGAGTACATCCGGGTGGCCACAGAGGGGCGCGGCGAGCTTCTCCGCGAGATCGATCAACGAGACAGCGGCGCGTTGGCACGGACGGCCCACACACTGAAGGGCGCTAGCGCCAACGTGGGTGCGAGCGGCATGGCGGAGGTGTGCGCCGGCCTGGAGCTGCGTGCGCGGCAGGCGCAGGTCGATGATGCGGCGGCGCTGATGGAGCAATTCGAGGCGGAGTTCGAACGGGTCCAGGCGGCCCTCCTGGTTGCAGCGGAAGGAAGCTGACATGCGCATCTTGATTGTCGATGACGACGCAACGAGCCGTCTTCTGCTGAAAGCCATCGTGACCAAGCTCGGTCACACCTGCCTGGTGGCCGAGGACGGCACGACCGGCTGGGAGTTGTTGACCAATGGCGGTGTCGACGTGCTCTTGACCGACTGGATGATGCCCGGGATGGACGGGCCCGAGCTCTGCCGTCGCGTGCGCAGCGAGCCGGGCGAGCGCTACATCTACGTCGTCTTGACGACGGGTCTCGACCACCCCGAGCACATCTTGGAGGGCATGAGCGCCGGTGCCGATGACTACTTGACGAAGCCGGTCGACTCCTTCGCCGTGCAAACCCGTCTCGTCGCGGCCGAGCGGGTCACCGGGCTGCATCGCAAGCTCGCCTTGACCCAAGAAGAGCTCGAGCGGGCCAACCTCGAGCTGTTGGAGCAGTCACGCACCGACGAACTGACCGGTCTGGGCAATCGGCGCAGGATGGAAGAGGACCTGGCCCGTACCCACGGGCGGGCGATGCGCGCCGGCCGCACCTACGGCGTTGCGCTGTTCGACATCGACTACTTCAAGTCCTACAACGACCACTACGGCCATCTGGGCGGCGACGAAACGCTGCGGCGCGTGGCCTCGTCCATCGACGTGGTGGTGCGGGCGGGCGAGTGCGCGTACCGCTACGGCGGCGAGGAGTTCCTCCTCCTCATGCCGGACTGCCGGCCCACCGACTCGATCTACATCACCGGCGAGCGCATCCGCCGGGCGGTCTTCGAAGTCGGCATCCCACACGCGGCCCGGCCGTCTGACCCGCTGTTCGTCACGCTGAGCGGTGGGGTGGCGAGCTGGACGCCCGGCTCCCCCTTGTCCTTCGTCGAGGTGCTCGAAGAGGCCGACGAGGCGCTGTTCCAAGCGAAGTCGGATGGGCGCAACCGGGTCTACGCGGCGCCTTCGGTCGACGGATGTGACCCGCTGGAGGCGGCCACCGCCGGCATCGTGGTGAGCTAGTCACGAGACGGGCGGCGGCGGACCGACGTGACGTGCGGGTCCGCTCGGCGTCAGGTCCGGGTCGTCGAGCGCGGTGCGGAGCACCCGGAACCCCTCCGACGTCTGCCGCACGAACTCGTCGTCGCGCGCGTCGTCGCCGCGCTCGAGCCAGGTGAGCGTCGCCTCAACGAGCCAGCTGAAGAGCACGTCGGCCCGCCAGGCGTCGAGCAGCTCGTCGCCGGTGTCGAGCGCGGTCAGCTGGCGCACGACGGCGACGGACACCGCGCGGAGCTCGGCCGCGTAGGCCGCGAACTGCGGCTCGCGTGCCGCTTGGCGCCACAACAGCGTGAACGCAGCCGGGTCGTCACGGGCGACCGTGAGCAGCGTCCGAGGGCCAAGCCCACTGTGGCTCGGCAGGGCGAGCTCGGCCCGCAGCTCCTCGCCCAGGTGGTCGAAGACCTGCTGGAGGATCTCCCGGTAGAGCTCCTCCTTCGACTCGAAATGGCGGTAGACGATCAGCTTGGTCACGCTGCAGGCGGCGGCCACGTCGTCCATGGACGTGTCCGTGAATCCCGAGGCGGCGAAGGCCTTTGCGGCGCCACTCAAGATGGCGGCGCGGCGTTCGGCCCGGGGCAGGAGCTTGCTCTCGATCTGTATACGTGAAAGTATACACTCCATAGTAAACACTTCCGGGGTGACCACCCGGGGACGTGACGGGGAGGACCGGCCATGACCACGGCGCAGGTGGACTTCACCGAGACAGAGCTCCTCGCCGACGTGCCGGTCGCCGAGCCGCTGGTCGCCGGCGGCGTGCGCTGCCACGGCGGCTTCGACGGCGACGGGCGTTACGTGTCGCCGCGCACGCTGTTCCGCCGGCCGGCCATCGCGGCGTGGGGCGAGCAGAACTGCGCGCGCTTCTCGACAGAGCTGATCGATCCCCCGCTCGAGTGGTGGGAGCGGACGTACCCCACCGTCGACCAGGCACGTTTCTTGATCCGGGTCGGCGTGCCCGAGCCGCTCATCGCGACGCTGACGCGCATCGGCACCGTCGAGGGCTACGGGGCCAACATCCGCCTGCTCAAGCCCAGGGACCTGCAGCGTCACTTCGCCGAGGACGTGCGGGGGACGGCGATCGACCATCTCGGCGGCGGGCTGTTCGAGGCGCACGGACGCGACGAGGCGGGCTGGGAGGCCGAGGCGGGCCATCGCGACATGTGGTTCGCCGCGCGCGACATCGCATTCGAGCGACCGCCCGCGGAGTTCGACGTCGAGGCCATGCTGGCCCGGATGGGCTTCGGCACCGGGAGGCCCGGCGCGACTTCAGCGCGATTCTTGCCCGACGACATCTCGCCCGAGCTCGAGATGATGGTGACGCTGATGATCCGTGTCCTCTTCATTGAGATCTCCGCTTTCCACACCTTCGCCTGGGCCGAGGCCTGGATGTCCGACACCGAGTTGGTGGCGGGCGACGGAGAGGCGGCGACCCTGGTCTCGTTCATCCGGGCCGACGAGACTCCCCATGTCGGTTACCTGCGCACGGCCCTGTCCGAGATGCGGGACCGCACCTGGGTCGGCGAGGACGGCAAGACACACGCCGGCACGGAGATGATCCAGCGCGTGTGGGATCCCTTACTGGCCCAGAGCCTTGGTCCCACCCGGGACGAGGGCCGGCGCGCCACGCGGGGCGAAGTCGAGCACTGGTGCGCCACGCGCCCGAACGGGGACGACATCTTGGCGGAGTTCAATTCGCTGGGTGCGCCATGAAGTTCGGCATCTTCTACGAACACCAGCTCCCGCGACCGTGGGAAGAGGGCGGCGAGTACCGCCTCATCCAGGATGCCCTCGAACAGGTGGAGCTGGCCGACCGCCTCGGTTTCGACGTGGTCTGGGAGGTCGAGCACCACTTCTTGGAGGAGTACAGCCACTCCTCCGCTCCCGAGGTGTTCCTCGGCGCCTGCAGCCAGCGGACCAAGCAGATCCGGCTCGGGCACGGGATCATCCAGACCGCGCCCGGTTACAACCATCCGGCCCGCACGGCCGAGCGTGTGGCCACCTTGGACCTGCTCTCGGGCGGTCGGGTCGAGTTCGGGTCGGGCGAGTCGGGTTCGGAGGCCGAGCTGGGCGGCTTCCTGGTCGACCCGGCGACCAAGCGGGACGCCTGGCTCGAGGGCCTCGAGGTCGCGCTCCGCTGCATGACGGAGACGCCGTTCAGCGGTGTCGACGGCCGCTTCGTCCAGATGCCACCACGCAACGTCGTGCCCAAGCCGATGCAAAAGCCCCACCCGCCGCTCTGGGTGGCGTGCTCGCGGCGTGACACCATCCTCCTGGCGGCCGAGAAGGGGATCGGGGCCTTGACCTTCGCCTTCATCGACCCCGAGGAGGCGGAGAAGTGGGTGTCGGACTACGAACACACGCTGGCCGAACGCTGCGTCCCCGTCGGGTTGGCGGTCAACCCCAACATCGCGTGCGTCACCCAGATGATGTGCCATCCCGACGAGAGGGTGGCACTCGACCGTGGTCTCGAAGGCGGCAACTTCTTCGGCTACTCGCTCGGGCACTACTACGTCTTCGGGGAGCACAGGCCCGGCTCGACCGACGTCTGGCGCGAGTACCAAGAGCGGCGGGGCGAGGTGGGCTACGCGCCCGAGGTGGAGACGGCGCTGCGCCAGGAGCGTTTGGGGGCGAAGCTGGCGGCCGGTGACCGCACCGGTCTGCGCGGCGCGATGGGCACGCCGGCGCAGGTCCGCGAGTTCATCGGGCGCTTCGAGGAGGCCGGAGTGGATCAGGTCATCTTCGTCCTCCAAGCCGGGCGCAACCGTCACGAACACATCTGTGAGTCCCTCGAGCTGTTCGGCACCGAGGTGCTCCCCGCCTTCAAGGAGCGTGACGAGGCGCTGGTCAAGGCGAAGGCGGCGCGGCTCGCCCCGGTGGTGGAGGCCGCGATGGCGCGCCGCGAGGGCGAAGCGGCGGCACCCGCGCTGCCGCCGGACTATGCCTTCCCGGCCATCCCGCGCCGCTGGGCGGACGAGACCGGCAGCGAGGAAATGAGCGAGTGGCTCGAGCAATTCGCCGAGGCTCGCGCCAAGGGACTGAAGCAGGAGGGGCTGGGGATCCTCGGGAGCTAGTGCCCGAAGGCTTCCTCGTTATCCTTCGTCTTCGTGGCCACGGCGAGATCGACGGACCAGCCGAGACCTGAGGGCTGGCGCGTGCTCGTGACGGGAGCGACCGGGCGGGTCGGCTTCCCCGTCGCCCGCGCGCTGGCGGGGCGCAACCGGGTGTTCGGACTGGCGCGCTGCCAACAAGACGGCGACCGCGCCCGGCTCGAAGAGGCCGGGGTGGAGCCCATCGTGGGCGACGTCGCAACGATGGACCTGCACCAGCTGCCCAGGGAGATCACCCATGTCTTCCACGCGGCGGCGCGACTGGGTCGCGAGGCGCAAGACGAAGACTGGCAGCAGGTCTTCGAGACGAACGCCCAGGCGTCGGGCCGTCTCGTGGCGGCGTGCCCCGGCGCTGCGTTCGTGTACTGCTCGACGGGCTCGGCCTACGCGTATCAGGGGCATAGACCGCTGCGCGAGGACGACCCGCCGGGCGTCCATCTCGGGGCGTACAGCCTGTCGAAAATCGCGGGCGAGGCCGTCGTCCGCTACGCGGCGGCGACCTCGGGCACTCCCCTCACGATCATCAGGATCTTCTCCACCTACGGACCCGAGGGCGGCACGCCGGTCAACCGGCTGCGCCGCATCCTCCGCGGCGATGAAGTCGTCCTGCACCCTGACGCGCCCAACAACTACAACCCGATCTACGAGGACGACTATGTCGACCTCGCCGTGCGCGCCCTCGAGGTGGCGTCACCCGAGCCCGTGGTGGTCAATTTCGCCGGCAGCGAGACGGTCAGCGCCGAGGACTACTGCGCCTATCTCGGCGAGCTGGTCGGCCGCCCGGCCCTCATCCGCTACGACCCCGACGCCCCCTGGCCGATCTGGCCCGACGTCACCCACATGCACGAGGTGCTCGGACGCACCAGGGTGCCGTGGCAGGAGGGCATGCGACGAGTGGTCCACGCATTCGGCTGATCCCTCGCGGGGCGCACGGTGCGGACCCAGTGGTTGATACCCTAGGGGGGTATCGACCACGGACGATCGGAGGCACCGTGCGACCCGGTTACATCGACAATAAGGACGCCGTCCAAAAGCGGCTGCGACGGGTAGAAGGCCAGGTCAGAGGTCTGCAGCACATGGTCGACGAGGATCGGTACTGCATCGAGATCCTCGAACAGGTCTCTGCGGCGACCAAGGCACTCCAGGCGGTGGCACTCGAGCTGCTCGACGACCACCTGGCCCACTGCGTGTCCGACGCCGTGCGCAGGGGCGGGGACGAGGCGACCGAGAAACTGAACGAGGCATCCGCCGCCATCGGTCGCCTGGTCCGTTCCTGAGAGCCGTGTTCGTCACCGCCACCTTTTTGGTGGACATCGGACGCTCGTTGCGCGAGGGGTTCTTCATGTTCTGGGTGACCCTGTGGCCGCTGGTCCTCGGGTTCGGGCTCGCCGGTGCGGTACAGGCCTTCGTGAGTCGTGACGCCATGCAGCGACGACTCGGGGACCACCGGATCGGCTCAGTGGTCCGGGCCTCGGGGTACGGCATGGTCTCGTCGTCGTGCTCGTATGCGGCGTCGGCCATGGCCAAGTCGCTCTTCACCAAGGGAGCCGACTACATCGCGGCCATGGTCTTCATGTTCGCGTCGACCAACCTGGTCCTTGAGCTGGGCATCGTGCTGATCGTGCTCCTGGGCTGGCAGTTCGCCGTCAGCGAGTTCGTCGGGGGCATCATCATGATCGTCCTGCTGGCAACGCTCGGCGCGTTGTGGCTGCGCGGCCGGATCGTCGTCGAGGCACGGCAGCGGCTACAGGGCGGCGACGCTGGCCACGAGCACCAGCACGGTCCGTCGAGCGACGCGGCACCGCTGCCATGGTCGGCGCGAGCCCGCTCCGTCGCGGGATGGGCCGACAGCGCCACGTACACGATGTCCGATCTCACCATGGTGCGGCGCGAACTGGTCATCGGCTACACGGTGGCAGGGTTCCTGGCGGTCCTCGTCCCGACCACGGTCTGGCAGGCGGTCTTCATCACCGGGCATGGGTTCTGGACCAGCGTCGAGAACGCGCTCGTCGGACCGTTCATCGCGGTGATCAGCTTCGTCTGCTCCATCGGCAACGTGCCCTTGGCGGCGGCGCTCTGGACGGGCGGCATCTCCTTCGGCGGCGTGATCGCGTTCATCTTCGCTGACCTGATCGCGTTCCCGCTCCTCTTGATCTACCGCCGCTATTACGGCACCGCGCTGATGGTGCGCATGCTGATCGTCTTCTGGGCACTGATGTCGACTGCGGGACTGTTGACCGAGCTGCTGTTCCGGGCGGCCGGCCTCGTGCCGACCTCTCGGCCCGTCACGGTTGCGCCGGCGCACTTCTCATGGAACTACACCACCTATCTCAACCTCGCGTTCCTGGTCGTCTTCGCAGTCTTGTACTGGCTCTACCGCAACCGGGACCGTCTCGGAGGCGGCGAGCGCTACGCGCGCGACCCTGTGTGCGCCATGGTGGTCGAGACGGCACATGCGCCCGCCTCACTCGAGCACGAGGGACAGCGCTACTCCTTCTGCTCGGATCGCTGCGCCGATGTCTTCAGTCGATCTCGCCTTCGCCTTTGACCTCGGCACCGATCCTGTCCATCTCGCGCTCGTGGTCGGCCACCGCGGGATCGAGCTCGTTGCCCTCGGCCGCCGCCTCCTCCTCGGCCGTGGGCGGCCGGTCTGCGGCGTGCGGTGCCGTGGCCTCGCGCTCCTCCTCGATCCTGGTCGCCTCGTCGACCTCCTCGGCTCCGGCGTCGGGCGACTCGTTCGCTGACTGGCTCATGCTTCCTCCCTTTGTCCAAGAGCTGTACTGGGGTGCTCTGCAGGTGCATTGCCCACGATAGATGCGCCGAATCATCGGCGCCGCAGCACTGCGGTGGGAACGCCGGCAGTGGTCGTACGGACCGGCAGAGGTGACAGATGGTCGCTACAGTCCCGTCCCGATGCCCGACTACGACGCAATCGTGATCGGCGCGGGCCACAACGGCCTGACCGCCGCTGCAGTCATGGCGCGGGGCGGGCTGCGCGTCCTGTGCCTCGAGAAGAACCACTTCATCGGCGGGATGGCCTCGACCACCGAGCTCATCAGGGGCTACCGCTTCGAATTGGCCGGGTCGATCCAGTTCCCGGTCCCGAACGAGATCTTCGAGGACCTCGACTTGGGGTCCTGTCCCATCTACGAGCCCGAAGTGCAGTCGGCCAGCATCGGCCCCGGCGACGACCAGCCGCCGATCTTCCTCTATTCGGATCCGGAGCGGCTGCTCGAGCACTTGGGTGAGACGCTCGGGATCGAGGCCGTTCTCGGGATGGCGGAGGTCGCGGCGTGGGCGGAGGCCCCGGCGCGGGCCATCGGCCGATTCGACGTGCGTCGGCCACCGCGATCGCTCGACGAAATGTGGGCCTGCGCCACCAACGAGGGGGAGCGGGAGGCGATCCGCACGGCGATGTTCGGCAGCGTGCTCGACGTCGTCGACCGCTACCTGCCCGACCGCTCGAAGCACGCGCCTGTCCGGAGCATGCTCAGCTTTTTGGCCGTCAACTCCACGTTCCGCGGGCCGGCCTCACCGGGGAGCGCGCTGTGCCTCGCGTTCGCGTTGGCCTCGCCCGGCACGGCCACCATGTCGAAGGTGCGTGGTGGGCTGGGCACCATGGCCGACCATCTGCTGGCGCTCTTCGAGCACCACGGCGGCGAGCTGCGCCGCCACACCAAGGTCGCGCGCATCGTGGTCGACGACGGGGTGGTGCGCGGCGTCGACGTCGGTGACGGCGAGGTGGTCACCGCGCCGGTCGTCGTGTCGAACCTCGACCCCACGGCCACGTTCACCCAGCTGCTCGACCCCGAGGCGCTTCCCGATGCGTTCGCACGGCGCGTGGCGGCCATCGACCACCGGGCCGCCTACTTCCAGGCGCATTTCGCCCTGCGCGGGTTGCCCGAGTACCGCGAGCCCTACGAAAAGCTCAACGAGGGCATGCTCGGTCGCAACGTGACCTTCTTCGGCACGGCCGAGGAGATGCAGCGCGACTTCGAGGGCTGTGTCCGCGGCGAGGTGCCGCGCTCGCCGAGCTTCAATCTGCAGATCCCCTCGCTCGACGACCCGAGCCTGGCCCCCGAGGGGAGGCACGCTGCCAGCAGCTTTGCCTTCTACCTGCCCATCGGTGCCGATCGCGAGGCGCAGGGACGGCTGCGCGACGAGATGGCCCGGCGCATGGTGGACAAGATCGCCGCGGTGGCGCCGAACTTCCCGGACCTGGTGGAGCGCCAGCTCAACTATCCCGCCTACACCTATGAGCTGATGTTCGGGTGCACCGGCGGCGACTTCACCCACGGGCTGCTCCAGCCCGAGTTCATGGGGCCCTTCCGGCCCGGGCCCCGGGGCTGGCCCGACAACCCGGTGCCGGTCGAGGGGCTGTATCTCTGCGGGGCCGGGTGCCACGGCGGACCCGGCGTCACCTTCATCCCGGGTTACAACTGCGGCTACGCCGTGTTGGAGGGGACGAGCGCGCGGTTGTAGCGGAGCTGGCGCTCCATCAACGCGAGGAACATCGCGATGGAGAAGGCCAAGCTGGTGAAGAGGCTCATCACGAAGAAGATCCACGCCCAGCGCAGACCGCGCCGTGTGCCCTCGACGATGGTCCACAGCGGCATGAGCACCACGTTGACGATGATGTAGTCCTGAGCCGCCGAGTCGGCCGCCCAGTTGGTGAACAGCAGCTTGGTGTAGTTGATGTAGTTGGCCCGGTGGCCGTAGAGGTGGGTGTAGCGGACGTTGAAGTACCACCCGAGCACGATGGAGCAGACGCCGACCACGTAGTAGACGCCTTCGAGCAGTGACACCGAGCCGGCAGCGCCGCCGCGGAAGAGGTGCCGGTTGACGGCGAACGCGACGACCGTGGTCGCTACACCGAGGACACCGGTGATCAGTAGCTGCGACGTCATCTGGGCCTCCTCTTGGCGCGCAACGCCGGTGCGCGCCCAAACCATAAGGTCGGGCGCGGCGGGGGAGGGGGACGCTCCCGCCGCCGGTCAGAGGAGCTCGAGCACCCGTTCGGGTGGCCGGCCGATGACAGCCTTGTCGCCGCAGACGAAGATCGGCCGCTCCAACAGGATCGGGTGCGCGGTCATGGCGTCGAGCAGCTCGTCAGCGGAGGCCTCGTCGAGCTGCAGCCGGGCGTACCTCGGCTCGGCCGCGCGCATCATGGCCCGGGGATCCTCGATGCCGAGCAGTTCCATCAGCCCTTCGAGGTCGGCGCGTGTCGGGGCGGTCTCGAGGTACCGGACCACTTCGGCCTCGATCCCGCGCACCTCGAGCAGGTCGAGCGCGGAGCGGCACTTCGAGCACGAAGGGTTGAAGTAGAGCTGGGACACGCCGCCACACTAGGAGGACGCGGCAGGGCTTAGGCGGTGCGGCGAGGCGCCGCGTGGTTCATGCAGAGCGAGGGAGCGCGGCCTCGATCTGGGCCCAGGTGAAGACGAAGGAGCGGACCGGCATCGCCGACACCGCGAGGGTGACCGCCATGGACGTGCCACCGCGGTCGCCCGGGTGGGTGTCGGCGGAGGTGTCCACGGCGGCGCCCATGACAACATTCGTGCCGGTGCCGAAGTCGTCGAGGAGTCCCTTGCGATGGCCCCAGCACCCGGCGGCGCCGCGGCGGACGCAGTCGAGGTTGCCGCTGTCGTAGCCGTCCTCGTACATCCAGCCGTAGACGGCATCGAGCCCGTTCGAGGAGCCGCCGGCCCATTCGGCGTCGTCGAGCGCATAGCTGCGCCCGGGGTCGGGCGGGTCGTCGGCATCATTGGCACCCTGCTGAGCGTTGTCGTCCAGCGCGGCCGTCACTCCGGCGAGTGGTGGTAGGTCTCGGTCGACGCGTTCGAGGTTGACGGCCACGAAGAGCTGCTCGGGTACCGTCATTTGCGCGAATCCGACCGGCAGCACCATGGGCCGCACACCCTCGAGCGCGTGAGCGTGGTTGATGGCGGCCAGGACGGCGTTGATGCAGGTAGCGGAGTCGTCGACACCGACGGCAGAGCAAATCCGCGTGTAGTCGGGCACAGGCGCGACGTTGTTGCGGGGGTCCGGGATGCCTGTGTCCGACTCCGTGGCGGCGATGCCCTGCAGTGGCTGCAGGGTCCCGGCCGCGGTGGCGGCCAGCGCCTCCTTCCAGGTGTAGGAGTAGGTCACGTGCGGCGCGGTGACGACGGCGAGCATGGCCGCCAGGGAAGACCCGCCACGGTTATTGCGAGAGGTGTCGCCGTTGGGGTCGTAGCCCGCGCCCATCACGAGGGAGCGTGCCGGTGCCCCGAAACGGGTGAGCACGATGCCGCGATCGGCCCAGCAGTCGCTCGTCTTGCTGCCCGTGCAGCCGGGGACGCCGCTGTCGGGCCCGTCGTCGTACATCCACTGGAAGTCCGCATCGAGCCCGTTGTCGACGGCGCCGATCCACTCCGTGCTGGCTGCGCTGAAGGCG
Source organism: uncultured Acidimicrobiaceae bacterium (assembly GCA_963744935.1). Lineage (GTDB taxonomy): Bacteria > Actinomycetota > Acidimicrobiia > Acidimicrobiales > RAAP-2 > Bog-473. Next base: position 200,623 of record CAVUVM010000012.1, on the reverse strand, counting down.
GGACCCGGTGCGCGCGGCAGCTGTGCATGATCCGCGCCTCGCTGGGCGCTCGCATTGAGCGCTGTCGACAGGCCGGCCAAAGGTGCGAGCCCGCGGTCGACGCGTTCTCGGTCGACTGCCACGAAGAGCTGTTCTGGGACGCTCAGGCGCGTGAAGTCCGACGGCAGCGCCATCGGCCGCACGCCTTCGTGGGCGCGGGCGGTGTCGATGGCCCCCAAGGTGAGGCGCAGGCAGGTACTCGTGGTGTCTGTGCCAACGGGTGCGCACAGGTTGAGGTAGTCGGGGGAGGGGGCCATAGAGCGACTCGGATCGGCGAGCCCGCTGCCCTCCTGCGTGCCGACGCTCGCACCGCAGCCGGCCACGACCAGCACCACCACGACGGCGAGGACCGCTGCCCCCGCCCTCGCTGGCCCCGCGCGTGCGCTCGCAGTCCCGTTGCCCCGGCCCACCATCAGGTGTTCCACGGTAGCGAGGCCGGTCGCCGGGACTGGGTCGGGGAGATGGGCCGTTCGGACGGCGCGGTCAGACCCCTGGCGTCGCCGCGACCCCTAGGGTGAGCCAGCACCAGGGCTTGGGTCCTTGGACGTATTGCTGCTCGCTGTACTGGAGCTCGAACCCCGCGTCGCTGACAAGGGTGGTGGCGTCGCGGGTGAGATGACAGCCGTCGGCCAGGCGCCGCTGGAGCGGGTCGAGCCGGTGCTGCCAGCGCGCCACCCCCGGGTGCGGCGAGAGTCCGTGCTCCAAGAAGTGGACGGTCCCGCCAGGCCGCAGCACTCGTCGCACCTCGGCCAATGCCCGCGCCGGGTCCGGCACCGTGCACAGGGTGAAGGTGCACAGCGCGGTGTCGCATGAGGCGTCCTCGAGAGGGATCTTCTGTCCGTCGAGCCCGACGTGCTCCACCCGCAGCGCCGACTCCTCTATTCGGTGTCGGGCGAGTCGGCGCGCCACCCGGGCCGGTTCGACGGCCAGGACGACGTCGACCTCGGGCGGGTAATGGCGCAGGTTCAGGCCGGAGCCGAAGCCGATCTCGACCACCGTGCCCGACAGGCCCTCGGTCGTGCGTGCCCGCCAGCGGTCGAAGCCGGCCGTGCCACACGCGACGTCGACCAGGCGGGGCACGACGTGCTCGCGGTAGAGGCCCACCGGCGAGACGCTAGCGGCGCGGGGGCGCGAGGAGGTCGCCATGAGGAAGAATCGCCGGATGGACATTCACGGGAGCGCGCTCGTCACGGGCGCCAGTCGCGGCATTGGAAGGGCGGTCGCCCTCGAGCTGGCGGCGCGCGGATTCGACACGGTGGCCACCATGCGGGACCCCGCGGCCGGCGCAACCATGGCAGCGGAGACGGACGGCCGGATCACCGTCCGGCGCCTCGACGTCACCGATCCGTCGACCTTCGACTTCCCTGCGGACCTGCGTGTCCTCGTCAACAACGCGGGCATCGACACCGACTATCTGCCAGTGGAGCACGCGGTCCTCGACGACTGGCGCCGGCTGTTCGAAACCAACGTGTTCGGAGTCGTGGCGCTCACTGCGGCCGCCATCCCCACCTTGCGAGAGAACCAACCCTCAGTGGCGTGCACGATCACCTCGTCGTCGATCATCGCCGCCGTCCCCTTCTATTCCGCCTACCGGGCGTCGAAGGCCGCAGTCTCCGCCTTTGACGACAGTCTCCGAGTGGAGGTCGCGCCGTTTGGCATCCGGGTCGTCGAGATCCTCCCGGGACCCATCGACACCGACATGTTCCGGCTCAGCACGGGCGAACAGGATGCCGGTCGCTTCGAGAAGTACCGTTCACTGGCCGGAGTGGCCGAGACTCTGCGCCGCGAGCATGCCGACCCGCGTGTGGTGGATGCGGCGCAGGCTGCACGCGCCGTCGTCGACGCCATCCTCGACTCCTCGGGACCGATGCGCTATGGCTGCGACCCTGTCTCGCTGGAGCTGCTCGACTTGTGGCGCCAGTGCGACGACGAGACGGTGTTCACGATGACAGGGCGCTCGATGCTCGACCAGGCCATTGCCGCCGACGGGGGCGGTGGGGCGGCGGGTTAGTCGGCTTCCTCGGCGCCGTGTCCGTCCGGCCCCTCAGCCAACAGGGCGGCCTTCGCCTCGCCCTCCTCGCGGCGTTCCTCGGCCGGGACCGGCGGGAACTGCGGGTCGAGCTCCATCAGGGCCTCGAGTAGCACCGCGCTGACGCACAGATGAGCAAACCACTTGTGGTCGGCCGGGACGACGTACCACGGCGCCCACCGGGTACTGGTGTGGGACAGCACCTCCGAGTAGGCGTGCATGTACTCGTCCCAGTACCTGCGTTCGCGGATGTCACTGGCCGAGAACTTCCAGTTGTGGTCAGGGAGGTCGAGGCGGCGGAGGAAGCGGAGGCGCTGTTCCTCCTTTGACACGTTGAGGCAGACCTTCAGCACGGGAATGGCGTTGTCGCTGACATAGCGCTCCCAGTCGTTGATCTCCCTGAAGCGGCGCCGCCAGAGGCTCTCGCCGTCGGGCCGGGGGGTCAGGCGTTGGCGAGCCAGGAGCTCGGGGTGCACCCGGACGACCAGCACCTCCTCATAGTGCGAGCGGTTGAAGACACCGATCTCGCCGTGCGCCGGCAGGCGCCGGGAGTAGCGCCACAGGTAGTCGTGGCTGAGCTCTTCGGTCGAGGGTTCCTTGAAGCTGGTGACGCGTACACCCTGCGGGTTCACGCCGCTCATCACGTGGCGAATCGTGCTGTCCTTGCCTGCGGCATCGAGCCCCTGGAGGCAGAGCAGCAGTGCATGCGTGTCCTGTGCGGCGAGCCGCACCTGATAGGAGGAGACGAGCTTGACGCTCTCCTCGAGGAGGGTGGGGGCGTCTTTCTCCTTGAGGAAGTCCGCGACAAAAGCAGGATCGAAATCCTCACCGAGCCGCACCGTGGTACCTGGTTCGACCCGCAGCAGTCTCACCAGCTCGCGTACCCAGTGTGGCTTTCCCTGGCTCACCTCGGCCCCCCGATGCCTGCACGCACCACTGTTGGTGCCTTGATCAAGCTATGCGATGGCGAATGACGCGGCGACGGCCCCGTGCCCCTGCCACGCTACGTTCGGCAGCGCCAGAACCGCGACAGAAAGGTCGCCGTGCAGTTCGACGTCATCGTTGCCGTGTTTCCGATCATCTTCTTGGGCGAGCTCCCGGACAAGACGATGTTCGCATCATTGGTGATGTCGACCCGGGGGCGTCCTCTCATGGTATGGCTGGGCGCAGCGGCTGCCTTTGCCGTCCACGTGGTGATCGCGGTCACGATCGGTGTCGCCCTGTTCCATCTACTCCCACAGCGAGCCCTCGACGCATTCGTGGCTGCGATGTTCTTCGTCGGCGCCATCCTGGCCCTGCGCGAGGCCACCAAGGCTCGCGAGGAGGAGGCATTGGTCGAGCGTGAGGTGGCTTCGCACCGGCGCACGGCTGTGACCGCCTTCCTCGTCATCTTCATAGCCGAGTGGGGCGACCTCACACAGATCCTCACGGCCAACTTGGCCGCGCACTACCACGACGCCCTCTCGGTGGGCATTGGTGCGCTGCTTGCCCTTTGGGCCGTGGCGGGCCTTGCTGTCGTCAGCGGACAGAGCCTCTTGCGCCTGGTGAACATCGCCACCGTGCGCATCGTCACGGCCGTCGTGTTGACGGGGCTGATGGGCTGGGCGATCTGGCTGGCGGTCCGCTGAGAGCCCTCGGCCGCCGTCGGCTAGGCCGCCGGCGCCGCGAAGCGATAGCCGATGCCGCGAATGGTCGTGATCCAGCGCGGGTTCTCCGGGTCCGCCTCGATCTTGAGCCGGACGCGGCGGATGTGCTCGGTGACGGTGGACCGGCCCTGCCACCGTCCGTTCGAGCCCCAGACCCGCTCGAGCAGGTCGTCGCGCGAGAAGACTCTTCCCGGTGCCGCGGCGAGGAACGCGAGCAAGTCGAACTCCTTGCGCGTCATCGGGACCTCGGACAGTCCGACGGTGACGGTGCGCGTCCCGTAGTCGATCACCAGTTCCCCGTGCTCGAGGGTCGTCGTGGGCGCCCCGGTGCCCCGGCGCAGGACGGCCCTGATCCGGGCCTCGAGCTCGGCGAATGAGTACGGCTTGGACAAGAAGTCGTCGGCACCAAGATTGAACAGGCTGACCCGGTCACGCTCTGACGCCCGGCCCGAGCACACGATGACGGGGATGGAACTGTGGTGGCGGATCCTCGACAACGCCTCGGAGGTGCCGCCGTCCTGGTCGAGATCAACGATGACGAGGTCGGCGTGCTGGGCCACCGCCTCGAGCGTCGAAGCGACGGTGGCCGCCTCGCCAACGGTGTAGCCCGACCTGCGCAAGAAGTGCTGGAGGGCGCGGCGGCAGGTGGGGTCGTCCTCGGCCACCACGATCGTGATTCCGGCGATGCCATCAGCGACGGTTGCCCCGACCAGAAACGGGTCGGGTTCAACGGTGCGTAGTGCGTCGGCGAAGTGCTGAGTTCGGCTCGTTACGTCCAGGGATACCGTCATGCGCCACCTACTTGGGTCCGGATGCCTCCGTACACATGTCGGCTCGGTCGCGCAGCGCCTCCATAGGCCTTTCGGACCAAACGTTTGCCGCGGTGCTGAACGCGATCCGTTGATGTGGCGCGCGCGTCAGCAGGTGCGCCATGCCGGCGAGCCCATCTGGCGGGGAGGGAGTGGATTAGGACTCCGGCAGCGAGAAGCGGTAACCGACGCCGCGCACGGTGGTGATCCATTGCGGGGAGTCGGGATCGGGCTCGATCTTCAAACGGACCCGTCGTACATGCTCGGTGACCGTCGAGCGGCCTTGCCACTCCTCGGTCGAACCCCACACCCGCTCCAAGAGGTCCTCACGGGTGAAGACCTGGCCGGGCGAGGCGGCGAGGAAGGCGAGAAGGTCGAACTCCTTGCGCGTCATGGGGACGACCTTGTCCCGGACGGTGACTGTGCGGGTGTCGCGGTCGACGACGAGGTCACCATGGTGCAGGCACGTGGCAGCGGGTTCCCCGCCACCGCGGCGGAGCACCGCTCTCACCCGCGCCTCGAGCTCAGCGAAGGAGAAGGGCTTGACGACGAAGTCGTCCGCTCCGAGGTTCAGCGTCCGGATCCGGTCCTCTTCGGAGTCCCGGCCCGAGCACACGATGACGGGGACGGCGCTGTGCCGTCGGATCTTCGCGAGAACGTCAGCACCATCGAACCCCGGCAGGCCGAGGTCCAAGATGACCAGGCTCGCCGAGTGTTGGAATACGGCGCGCAGTGTGGACGGCCCGTCGGTTGCCTCCGTCACGCGGTAGCCGCTTCGTTCGAAGTACTGGTGCAGCGCGCTGCGGCAGCTGTGGTCGTCCTCGGCGATGAGGATGGTCCGCTCCGTTACCGCGGCACCGTCGGGTTGGTACTCCGGCGCGTTGGAACCACTGGGTCGACCAGCGTGTGGCGCGTGATGGCTGGCCTGAGCGCGGGTAGCCATGTCGGTCGGCGAGTTCATCCCGCGTGGATCTCAGCGCTCGGTGCCCAGCACCGGCCCACCGTCCGCTCTCCAGCCAGCGTCGCCATGGTGACTATGTCGGTCGCTGCCCAGGGAACCTTGAGAGAAAGGCCGCAGCGGCGTAGGAACGAGGTGACACGGGCCTTCTTGCACCTTTCGGGGTGTCCCCTGGGTCGCGCCGCTTGGGTCAAAAGGCCTACGCCCGTCGTGGCTCCGCGCTGAGCGCGTCGGACACCTCCCGTCTCGGCGCGCGGTCGACGTGGGACTGGCGCGCGAAGGCTCCAGTCCGTCATCTGTCGCTCGCACGCGGGAGAAAAGCGCGTTTGTTGCGCAACGGTTGCGTAACCTCTGCAACCTTTTCACAACGATCATGCAACTGACCTGCTAGTACGCGATCAATTAAAGTGATCGCTACTCCGGTAGATGCGAAGTCCGCAGGGTCAATTGGATGACCTCACGACGGGAGTGGCACCGGTCGGACGGTGCCAAATGAGGGAGGGGGAAACGTGGGATCGACGGATCGTCAATTTTCCACGGCAGAGGAGTGCGCGCAGCGGGGCATCGAAAGCCTCTGGTCGGAGTTCAAGAAGACCGGCGCACAAGAACTGCGGAACCAGTTGATCATCTACTACTCGCCGTTCGTCAAGTACGTCGCGGGACGGGTGTTGGCTGGGCTGCCGCGGCACTTCGACGAAGAGGACCTGATCAGCTACGGCATCATCGGGCTGATCGACGCCATCGAGCGGTTCGAGCTAGACCGCAACCTGCGTTTTGAAACGTACGCCATCCCGCGGATCAAGGGCGCCATCATTGACGAGCTGCGCTCCATCGACTGGGTCCCCCGCTCGGTGCGGACGAAGGCCCGGGCCGTCGAGCAGGCGTTCACGCATCTGGAGGGGACGCTGCGGCGCACGCCAAACGAGGCCGAGGTGGCAGCCGAGCTCGAGATGAGCGTCGGCGACTTCCACAAGGCGCTGCGCAAGATCTCGACGGTCGGCGTGATGGCGCTCGACGAGGTGTTGCGCGGCGGTGACCGTTCCGAGCGCTCGACCTTGGGCGAGACCCTGCCTGATTCCTCGAGTGGGCCCGTCGATACTTTCGAGGCCAAGGAATCCAAGGAGGCTCTGGTTGCTGCTGTCGAGGGCATGCCCGAGCGTGAGCGCACGGTGCTGATGATGTACTACTACGACGGCCTCACGCTCACCGAGATCGGGAACGTGCTTGGCGTCACCGAGAGCAGGGTGTGCCAGATCCACACCAAGGCCCTGCGCCAGCTCCGCTCGAAGCTGGCGGACCGCCCGGAGCCCGCGCGTGCCGCAGCGTCGCGGTCGTCGGATCGTACGACGACGCGTCAGCCGGCTCCTCGGCCGCGCCTTCAGCTTCTGGCGTCCTAGCCCAGGAGGGCACGGTGGTCCCCGCCCCGGGCGGTGGGCCTGCGTCCACGTCGGCCGGTACGGTACGCCCAAGACCGCTGTACCCGACCAGACAGGGGGCGTGCCATGCCGTTGCACAAGAGGGAGTCCGTCCGGGATGAGGAGTCCGTCCGGGATCAATTGATCGATTCGGTCTACGCGGACCGGTCCTTGAAAGCGCCGCTGCCATCGACGCATTGTCCGAGCGCCGAGATGGAGCCGACCGACGTGATGCAGGCGATCACTGACGAGCTCATGCTCGATGGCAACGCGCGGCAGAACCTGGCCACGTTCTGTCAGACCTGGGAGGAGCCACAGGTCCATCAGTTGATGGACCTGTGCATCGACAAGAACCTCATCGACAAGGACGAGTACCCCCAGACGGCCGAGCTGGAGCGGCGCTGCGTCCGCATGCTGGCCGGCCTGTGGAACGCGCCCGAGAGCGCAGAGCCCGTCGGCTGCTCGGCCATCGGGTCGTCCGAAGCCTGCATGCTGGGCGGCATGGCGGCGAAGTGGCGCTGGCGGGCCAAGCGCCGGGCAGCCGGGAAGCCGACCGACTCGCCGAACATGGTGTGCGGGCCGGTCCAGGTCGTCTGGCACAAATTCGCCCGTTACTGGGACGTCGAGATCCGGGAGATCCCCATGTCGCCGGGGCGCTACCAAATGGACGCCGAGCAGATGCTCGAGTGCGTGGACGAGAACACCATCATGGTGGTGCCCACCTTCGGGGTCACCTACACCGGGTCATACGAGCCGGTGCTCGAGCTCTCCCAGGCACTCGACAAGCTCGAGCAGGACACCGGACTCGACATCGACATCCACGTGGACGGCGCCAGCGGAGCCTTCCTGGGTCCCTTCTGCGCACCCGAGGTGGAGTGGGACTTCCGCGTGCCGCGCGTAAAGTCGATCAGCACCTCGGGCCACAAGTTCGGCCTGGCGCCCCTCGGCGTGGGGTGGGTGTTGTGGCGGGACAAGGCGGAGCTGCCTGAGGACCTGATCTTCCACGTCACCTATCTCGGCGGAGACATGCCGGTGTTCCAGATCAACTTCTCACGGCCCGCCGGCCAGATCGTGGCGCAGTACTACAACTTCGTGCGTCTCGGCCGCGACGGCTACCGCAACATCCACGACGCGTGCTACCACACGGGCCAGTTCCTGGCCACGGAGGTGCTCAAGCTCGGCCCGTTCGAGCTGCTCTGCGACTCCAATCCCCTGACCGGGATTCCGTCGGTGGCCTGGCGGATCAAAGAGGGCGAGGACCCGGGCTACACGCTCTACGACGTTGCCGACCGCCTGCGCACCCGGGGCTGGCAGGTGCCGGCCTACCCCCTGACCGGGTCGGTCTCTGACATCTCGGTCCAGCGCATCCTGGTGCGCCAGGGCGTCAGCCGCGACCTGGCCGGGCTCTTGCTGCAGGACATGAAGGACTCGATCGCCCACTTCGACCGCCACCCGGTCAGCGTCTCGATGACCAGGGAGGAATCAGGGGGCTTCAGCCACCTGTAGCGGGGTCGCCGACGACCGGCGCCGGCGCGGGCGGCGGCATCGACCAGTCCACGTGGAGCGGCCGGCGGCGGAGGAAGCGCGGTCGGCCGACGTCGGCCGGACGGTCAGTCGTCCAGGGAGCGGGCGAGGCCGCGGTGAGGCCGGCCAGGGCGCGGATCGACGGTTCGTAGACGGACCGGACGAGGGCGAACCGACGCCACGACTCGTCGCGGCGGTCCGGAGGGACGGCGAGGACGGCATCCAAGACGTCCAGTGCTGCGTCGAACTCGGCGCGCGTGACGGCGATGTGGGGGGCCGGCGTGGCGTCTCGGGCGCTCAGGTCGGGGAGTCCCTGGGTCGGAGGGAGCGGGACGTTGGCGGCGCGGGCGATGCGCACGATCAGCGGCAGGCCGTAGACGACGACCATGATGGGTCCCTTCTCGGCGTCCTGGTACACCTCATCCCCCTCGTCGTCCGTCGTCGCGACGACCAGTGTGGCGGCGTCGAGCACGGACCCGACCGTGGCGACCCAGGAGTGGTCAGTGTGGGTCTCGGGGAAGTAGGTGAGGACGGGGAAGGCAGTGTGGGTCTGCTCCAGGTCGAGCAGCCAGTCGGACTGGGCGCGCCAGAAGTCGATGGCCTCGAGCGCGCCGATGCGGTGAAGGGTCTGTAGCAGCTGTGTCGCGTTGGGCGGCGCGCCGGCGACGGGCCGGAGCCGATTGATGCCCTTTTCCCGGCTGTTGTACGCCGTGAAGATGGTCGGCAGGTAGCTGATGAGCAGTGCCACGAGGCCGAGGCCGATAGTCGCCTCGACGAAGGCGATCACGATCTTGCCCGTCCCGTTGGGCTCGGAGAAGCCGAGCGTCGTGAGCGACGAGGCGCTGTGCTCGAAGGCCCGCTGGAACGCCTCGTTACCCGTGCCCCAGAACACGAATGTGAACGCGATGACCATGAAGAGCATCCAGACCAGCGGCAGACTGACGAGCGAGACGGGCGCGTACAGGGAGCGCAACGTGCGCGCCTCGGCCGGCGAGCTCTTCCGGTGCACGAGCAGCCTGTAAGCCCCAGCGAAGACGGCCTGCGAGATGCGCGAGAACCCCTCTTGGGGCAGGACGACGGTCTCGAGGGCCGACCCAAGGACGGCCAACGTCAGCAAGACGCCGAAGACGAAGGACAAGACGTGGAGAACGGGCATGGTGTCGGCGCGCCGCGGGGGCGATGGTCGCGGTCACGCTACTCCGCGGTCACACCTGGCTCCTGGTGCTCGAACGGCTCTGCGGCGAACTCCTAGGTTTCGCCAGTGACCCACACCGAGTTCAAGAGACGTCCTTCACAGCCTCCTGGACGGCGGCGTCCACATCCTTCTTGTCGACGGAGAGCTCCTTGGCGACCTTCTTCGTCGCTTTGAGCTGTGCTTTCTCGAGCGCTGCTTCAAGGGTCGTCTCGCCCACGATGACGAGCGCGGCCTCGCCGGCGTCGATCGCCTCACCGAACTCCTTGACGTCTGTGCGCGACATGCCCTTCCACAGGTGGCCGCTGACGCCCCCGACGGCCGCGCCGACGAGCGCGCTGCCGATGATCGACGGTGGGAACAAGATCCCGATCAGCGCGCCGACCCCGGCGCCACCCCACGCCCCGTGCCGCGTCGTTGTCTCGTCCTTGTTGACGTGGATCTTGCCCTTGTCGTCCTTCGTGATGACGGCTGCGTCGTAGGTCCCGACCGCACCGAGGGCGTGGAGATCCTTGACCACGTCGTAGTCCGACCGGGCGTCCACCTCGCTGGCGTACGTCCCGATGTAGATGAAGACACCATCGGCCTTCGACATTGCGCACTCCCTTCTCCGACTTGGCCGCGCCTGGCGCGACGCGTGCTCGCTCGGGGCCGCGACGGCAGACCGCAGGCGGCCCGATGCGTAGCGTAGGCCCCCTGTGCGGGCTCAGACGGGCCGCCCGCCGGCTCCTTCTGGCATGATCGAACTCGTGCCCGTGCCCCCCGCCATCGAGATTGCGCGACGGGCGACGCTCAAGCCGATCGGCGACGTCGCAGCGGACATGGGCATCGCATCGACGCTGCTCGAACCGTACGGCACGTCCGTCGCCAAGATCAGCCTCGACGCGGTGGACGCCCTGGCGGACCGTCCGCTCGCCCGCTACGTCGTGGTCACGGCCGTCACCCCGACCCCGCTCGGGGAGGGAAAGACCACGACGACGGTCGGCCTCGGGCAGGCGCTCGCCTGCATCGGGAAACAGGCGACCATCGCCATCCGTCAGGCGTCCATGGGTCCGACGTTCGGGATCAAGGGTGGCGCCGCGGGTGGGGGCTACAGCCAGGTGGTCCCCTTCGAGAACCTGAACCTGCACCTCACCGGCGACCTCCACGCGGTCACGGCGGCGAACAACCTGCTGGCCGCCATGGTGGACAACCATCTCTACGGCGACAACGCGCTCGGGCTGGACCCGCATGGCATCACGTGGAAGCGGGTGCTCGACGTCAACGACCGCTCGCTCCGCAGCATGGTCAGCGGGCTCGGCTCCAAGCAGGACGGTGTGCCGCGCCAAACGGGCTTCGACATCACGGCAGCGTCGGAGGTCATGGCGGTGCTGGCCTTGGCACGGTCGCTGCGCGACTTGCGCGCGCGGATGGGCCGCATCGTCGTCGGCTACACCGAATCCGGCGAGCCGGTGACGGCGGAGCAACTCAAGGCGGCCGGAGCGATGACGGTCATCATGCGTGACGCGATCAAACCGAACCTGCTGCAAACGCTCGAGAACACCCCTGTCCTTGTCCATGCGGGACCCTTCGGCAACATCGCCCACGGCAACTCCTCGGTCGTGGCCGACCTCATCGGGATCCACGCCGGCGAGTACCTCGTGACCGAGGCGGGCTTCGGCTCCGACATGGGCGCCGAGCGATTCTTCAACATCAAGTGTCGCACCTCGGGGCTGAGGCCCGACGCTGCTGTCGTGGTGACGACGGTGCGGGCCATGAAGCTGCACTCGGGCCGCCACCGCGTCGTGGCGGGCCGGCCGCTACCTGCCGCGATGCTGGAGGAGAATCCCGAGGAGGTGCAGCTCGGCGCCGCGAACCTCCTGGCACACCTCGCCATTGTGCGTCGGCACGGGGTCACCCCCGTCGTCGCCATCAACGCGATGGAGGGCGACTTCTCGTCCGAGCACGCCGTCATCAGGGAGATCGCGGCATCGGCCGGAGTGCGCGCCGCCGTGTGCACGCACTTCGAGGATGGCGGCAAGGGTGCGGTCGAGCTGGCAGAGGCTGTGGTCGAGGCGGCGGCAGAGCCGGGCGCATTCCGAATGCTCTATGGCGACGAGCGCGACGTTACGCGAGAAGATCGAGACGATCGCGACGGAGATCTACGGCGCAGACGGTGTCGACTACCAGCCTGCGGCCGCACGGCATCTCGACAATTATGAGAAGGCCGGCTTCGGCAGGTTGCCCGTGTGCATCGCCAAGACCCATCTCTCCATTTCATCGGACCCCGCGCTGCTGGGTGCCCCGCAGGGCTGGCGACTGCCGGTGCGCGAGGCACGGGCGAACGTCGGAGCGGGGTTCGTGTATCTCGTCAGTGGCGACATGCGCACCATGCCCGGGCTCTCGCGCAGCCCGGCGGCGGAGCGGATCGACATCGACGACGACGGCAACGTCGTCGGCCTCTACTGAGGGCCCGGGGTGGGCTGCATCGTCGCGCTCGTGGCGGCCTTCTCGGCCCGCTTCGCCCTCTTCTTGGTCTGGCTCTTCAGCGATCGACTGAGCATCGCCTTCCGCTCGGGTTGGGAGGGGTTGCTCGGGTTCGTCTTCCTGCCGTACACGACGCTCTTCTATGCGCTCGTCTATGCACCGGGGCACGGCGTCGACGCCTTCGGCTGGTTCATCGTGGCGTTGGGGGTCGTGATCGACGTGTCGTCACAACTCCTCGGGTCAAGGGCTCGACGGCGCCGGTCGCGCCGCGCTGTCACCACGGGGCACTAGAGGAAGCGCAGCCGCAGGTCCGGCTCGGGGCCGAACGCGGTGTCGCTCGGCCCCACCGCTGCGAGCTTGTGCCAGCCCGCCACCCCGATCATGGCCGCGTTGTCGGTGGCCATCGACTGGGGTGGGATCAGAAGCCGCGTGCCGAATTCGTCGGCCAGGACCTGCGCGCGCGCCCGCAGGATGGGGCTGGCCGCCACCCCGCCCACGATGGCGAGCGCAGGATCGCCGAACTCCACCAGCGCGCGCCGCAGCTTGGTGACCAACACGTCCATGCAGGCGGCGACGAAGGATGCGGCCACGTCCCGATCCGAGAAGCCAGGATCGGCGCGCACGTGGTTGACTACCGCTGTTTTGAGTCCCGAGAACGAAAAGGCGTAACCCTCGGCCAGCATGGGCCGAGGGAAGTCCAGCACGTCGGCCCCCTCCGCGGCGAGGCGATCGAGGACCGGCCCCCCGGGGTACCCCAAACCGAGGAAGCGGGCCACCTTGTCGTAGGCCTCGCCGATGGAATCGTCGACCGTCTCGCCGAGAAGTTCGTAGCGTCCCGGCGCCACGGCGCGCGTCAACATGCAGTGGCCGCCTGACACCAAGAGCGCGACCTGAGGGAAGGGGACGGCAGGATCGGCCAGATACACACTGGCCAGGTGACCTTCGAGGTGGTTGACGCCGACCACCGGCACGCCCCAGCCGAGAGCGAGAGCCTTTGCCGTCGCGATCCCGACGAGCAGCGCGCCCACGAGGCCGGGGCCCGCCGTCACCGCCACCCCGGCCAGCTCGGGCCCGTCGACTCTCGCCTCGGCCAACGCGCGCTCGACGATCGGCGTGATCGTCTCCACGTGCGCCCTGCTCGCCAGCTCGGGCACCACCCCGCCGAAGGCCGCGTGCAGGTCGACCTGGCTGGCGACGACGGAGGAACGCACCGCCAGGTCCTCGCCGACCACCGCAGCCGCTGTCTCGTCGCACGAGGTCTCGATCGCCAGCAGCAGCCGCGTCATGCCGCCCCTGCCACCGTCGCGGCCACCTCAGCCCTCGAGATTGCACCCTCTCGCTCCACGACCGCCCCGCGGGCACGAACGTTGACCAGCGTCGACGGGACGTCGCTCAGCGTCCCGTTGTCGACGACGACGGCGACGTCCTCGCCGAGGCTGTCCGACACGTCCTGTGCGGTCAGGGGGGTTGGCGCACCGTGGGGATTGGCACTCGTGACCAGGAGCGCTCCCGTCTCGCGCAGCACTGCGCGCAGGAACTCATGGGCGGGGATGCGCACCGCCACCTCGTCGCGGCCGGCCAGCCATGCGGGCCTCTCTGCGTCCTGCTCGAACCCGAAGGCCAGGGTGAGGGGGCCCGGCCACCACGCGCGTGCGAGCGCGTTCGCGTCCGGCGTGAAGGCGACGCCGAGCGCGCGGACCTGCGCGACCGACGCGGCCAGGACCGGCAGATGCATCCCTTCGGGCCTCCCTTTGGCCCGGAAGACGGCGCGCACCGCGCCGGGGTCGGACGGCCGCGCCGCGAGGCCGTAGACCGTGTCGGTCGGCAGCACGGCCACCCCGCCCGACGATAAGACGTCGACGGCGAGCCGCGCGCCGGCCGTGTCGGCCGCCACGATCCTCACCTTGCTCATGGCCTCACACGCGCGGGCCCGTGCGGCGGCTCAGAGCCTGAGCGGCTTGACGGTCGAGCCCACGAGTGCGGGGTCGGCCCGCCAGTCCACGCCCGGGACGTCGACGTACAGCTCGATCTCGTTGCCGTCGGGGTCGAGGATGTAGACGCTGTGCGTCACCGTGTGATCCGAGGCGCCGACCACGATCGCTCCCGCTGCCTCGACCGCCGCCAGTGCGGCACGCAGCTCGTCGTCGCTGTCGCCGACGTTCAGGCCGAAGTGATAGAGGCCGACCCTGCGCCCCTCTGGGATGGGTGTGGCGTCGGCCCCCACCTCAATGAGGAGGAGCTCGTGATGCGTGCGTCCCGAAGAGAAGGCGGCGGCACCGACCGGTCTTTGTCCCGGCTCGGGCAGGATCTGGCGCCAGCCGAGCACGTCCCGGTAGAACGCGGCCGAGCGGGAGACGTCCCTGACATAGAGCACCAGGTGGCCGAGTTCGCGGACGGTCATGCGCTCACGCTACCGGTCGCCTCGCTCTCGACCGGCGCCGCCCCTGTCTCCTCGTCCTCCCCCGCAGAGCGGATCCAGTGGGCATTGGGCGGCATGCCCGGGCCGAGGTGGATGGGCACGTCGAAGGGCTCGGGCTCGAGCCCGGCGGCCTCCATCAGCTCGTCGAGCGCGTGCGGGATGGCGGCTGCGATGTCCCACAGACGCGGGACGGCGCGGGAGTCAGAGGCCAGACCCCAGTAGAGGACGCCCAGGTAGCTCATGATGGTGATGTTGAGCCCCATCCCGTCCATCACCGGCCCGAGCGGGAACATGCCCAGGAGCTGGCTGCCTCCGAGATAGAGCGGGAAATCGGGACCGGGGACGTTGGACACCACGAGGTTGGCCACGGGCCGGTGACGATCGGCCAGCTTCATCCCGGTGTAGAGGCGGGCGGCCGCGGCGAAGACGTTGGGCGACGCGTGCTCGGCCCAGTTCTGCAACGTCGCCGCTCCCAGCGCTTTGTGCTCTTGCTTGGCGCCCTTGGTGCCCTCGTGGATCAGCTGGAGGCGCTCGAGGGGATCGTCGACGTGAGTCGGCAACTGGACGAACATCGCCGAGATTTTGTTGGAGCCGGTGAGCTCGGCGACGTCGGGCGTGACCGAAACTGGCACCACGGAGACGAGGGGGATATCTGGGAGCTCGTCGCCCGCCATCAGATAGGTGCGCAGCGCGCCGGTGCACATGGCCAGTACGACATCGTTGACCGTCGTGCCCATGGCGTTCTTCAGTGCTTTTACGTCGGCGAGGCTGGCTGCCGCAAAGGCGACCCGGCGGCGTGCGTGGACGGCGACGTTGATGGACGTGCGCGGCGCCGTCAACGGGAGCGCCGCCTTGGCCGTGAGGCCGTGACGGATGCGGCGCACATCCAAGACGCTCATCGTGGTGCGCAAGAACATGCGCCCGATCTCGAAGGGCGCCATCAGGCTGCCCATCATCGACTGGGATACCAACTCGCAGCCTGACGGGATGCGCGAGTCGAGCTGGCGGGGGGTCAGGTGCGGCGTCTCAGGCGGATTGGGCTCCAGGTCGAAGAGGACGCCGAGCAGCTCGGCGCCCGACACTCCGTCGACCGTGCTGTGGTGCATCTTGGCGACGAGGGCGATCTTGCCGTCCTCGAGGCCCTCGACGATCCACATTTCCCACAGGGGCCGGTCGCGGTGGAGTTGGCGGCTGATGACGTCGGCCGCAAAATCGCCCAACTCCCGCATGCCGCCGGGCGAGGGGAGGGCGGCCCGCCGCAGGTGGTTGTCGATGTCGAAGTCAGGGTCGTCGACCCACACCGGGTGGCCGACGCGCAGGGGCACCTCGACAAGGCGGCGCTGAAAGACAGGGGCCAGCGGGATGCGGTCGTTGATCAGCTGGCGGATACGGCGGAAGGAATAGCCGCCGGGCACCGTCGAGGGGTCGAAGACGGCTGTTATCGCCACGTGCATGTGCAGGGTCGGTGTCTCCATGTACAAGAAGCTCGCGTCGAGGCCGCTCAGCCGTTCGGGGGTCATCGACTCTCCTTGTTCCTGGTCCCGCCTCCATAACCTCGCGCCAACTCGCTGGCGGAGCAAACGGGAAAGCGCTCCGACCAGGGCAGACCAGTGCCGTCGGCGCCGGCAGGGAATGATGGTGGGGTGCCCTATGCCTTCTTGGCTGTCTCCGTGGTGGGAGCCGCGGCCGTCGCGCTGGCCTACCGCCCGATCCGGCACGAACCCTTCACCGTCGTGAGTTTCGTGGCGGGCTGGATCGCCGGTGAGCTCGCCTTCCAGAACATCGCGTGGCAAGCGATCGCAACCGTGCTCTTCGTCGCCTACGGGGCCCTCGCCGGATGGGCCGGCTGGCTCGGTCTGGCCGTCGCTGCCGTCGGATGGGTCGGGCTGGTGGGCCTCGGGATCGCCGGCCTCCGTGCCCGCCAGGTCACCACGGCGGCCCTGGCCGAGGTGCGCGGCCCGTCCTTCCCCGTGCCCGCCGACCCGACGGCGTCCACCTGGGGCCGCTGGTGGCGCATCACGCGGGCCATCCCGTTCAAGTCGAGGGCGGTCGAGGCCACGACGAACCTCGATTACTGGGGCGACGGGAGCCGGTACCACCGCCTCGACGTCTACCGCTCCCGGCTGGCGTCCCCGCAGCGCGCTCCCGTGATGGTCTACATCCACGGGGGCGCCTGGGTCATCGGGGACAAGCGCGAGCAAGGCAAGCCCATGATGTTCGAGTTGGTGGCCCGCGGCTGGGTCTGCGTCGCCATCAACTACCGGTTGAGCCCCAAGGCGACCTGGCCCGAGCACATCGTCGACGTCAAGGGGGCACTCGCCTGGGTGAAGGAGCACATCGCCGAGTACGGGGGCGACCCGTCCTTCGTGGCGGTCAGCGGCGGGTCGGCCGGCGGGCATCTTTGTGCGCTGCTGGCGTTGAGCGCCGGCGACCCCCGGTTGCAGCCTGGCTTCGAAGACAAGGACACCTCGGTGCAGGCGTGCGTCCCGTTCTACGGCGTCATGGACATGACCAGCTCTCCTGAGGCGTCCCTCTTCGGGAGCGGCCTGGTCGAGATGCTCGAGAAGACGGTCATGAAGGAGAAGGAGTCCGAGCACCCCGACGTCTTCCGCGACGCATCGCCCACGTTCCGGGTCCGCCCTGATGCACCCCCGTTCTTCGTCCTCCAGGGCGCCAACGACACGCTGGTTCCAGTCGAGACCGCCCGCGCGTTCGTGTCACGTCTGCGCGCGGTGTCCCGGAACCCGGTGGCCTACGCCGAGTTGCCCCTGGGTCAGCATGCCTTCGACGTGCTGGCCTCCCTGCGCTGCCAGGCCACGACCTCCGCGGTCGGGGACTTCCTCGACGGCGTCCGGGCCGCTGGCGCCCCGGCCGGTGAGCAGGGCGACCGCCGTCCCCACGAAAAGTATCTGACGTAGAGTCAGATCGCGTATCGTGACCCCCCACCCCGCCCCGGCGGCGGGCCCCGGCGGGGGGTGCCGGAGAAACCAGAAGGGGTGGCTGTGGGGAAGACGCAGACGGACGACATGACTCGGCGCGGCTCGCGGCCACAGGCTGGCCGGGCGTTCCGGGGCCTGCTCGGAGGCTCCCTGCTGGCCGGCACGCTGGCGATCGGCGGTGGAGCCGCGGTGGCGTCGGGCCCGGCCGGGGCGCAGTCGAGCTCTTCGAATACCTGTCCGGTGACCACGGCGGCCACGCCGGCACAGGACGCGTCCACGACCGGCGTCACGTCGACGTCCATCACCGTGGGCAACGTGTCGATCATCTCGGGCCCGGTGCCCGGGCTCTTCGAGGGGGCCTCCATCGGGGTGAAGGCCTACTTCGACTACATCAACTCCAAGGGCGGCGTGGACGGCCGCAAGCTCCTGGTCGAGGCCAAGGACGACGCGTTCAGCGGACAGCAGAACGAGACCGAGACCCAAGACGCCATCAACAGCGACTTCGCAATGGTGGGCAGCTTCTCGCTCTTCGACGGGTACGGCTGCAAGGCCCTCGCCGCAGACCCGGCCGTGCCCGATGTGTCGGTGACGCTCGACCCCAACGCCGGGGCGCTGCCGAACGACTTCAGCGCTGACCCGACGGTGCTCGGCTCGACCCTGGGGACGTGGCAGTACTACAAGAAGCACTACCCGAAAGACTTGAACATCGGGACGATCGTCTCGGACACGAGCTCCGCCGAAGAGCAAATGAACGGCGAGCTCGCCGCGGCCAAGTCGGTGGGGTACAAGGTGACCTACGTCGACGACATCAACCCGCTGCAGAGCGACTTCACGACCGACGTGATCAACATGCGGAGCAAGGGCGTCAACGCCGTGGACCTCACGGGCATCGACTGGCAGGACGCCGCCATCTTCGTGGAGAACGCAAACACGCAGAACTGGCACCCCGGGCTGATCTTCTCGGGAGGCCCTGTCTACGCCGACCAGTTCATTTCGCACGCGGGCGGCCCCGCGGCGACCAACGGGATCATGATCGGGCAGTCCTTTCCCCTGTATCTCGGCCAGGACGCCTCCACCGTGCCGGCCGTCAAGCTCTTCTTGGAGTACACGAAGAAGGTCAACTCGTCGTGGGTCCCCGACCTGTACACCCTCTTCGGCTGGGCCTCCGGGCAGCTCTTCGTCCAGGCCCTCCAGGCGGCCGGACCGCATCCCACCCGGGGCGCGGTGATCGCCCAGTTGAAGAAGATCACCAGCTTCGACGCATCGGGCATGGTCTCGCCGACTAACCCGGCGCAGAAGAAGCCTTCGGGCTGTTTCGTGATGGCCACCATCAAGAACGGCCAGTACGTGCGTGTCTTGCCCAAGACGGGCTTCGATTGCGACACGAAGTTCTTCTATGCCCCGTCGTCATAGGCTGCGCGAGTGGGATGCCCGGGGGAGCGTGGCGATGAGGTGAGGGCGTGAGCGTCTTCCTCTCGTTCACCGTCCTCGGCATCGTCACCGGCGCGGTCTATGGCATCTTGGCCACCGGACTCGTCGTCACCTACAACACCACTGGCGTCTTCAACTTCGCGCAGGGCGCGGTCGGCGCGGTTGCCGCGTTCAGCTACTGGCAGCTCTGGCAGGACTGGCACTGGCCCTTCTTGCTGGCCATCCTCGTCGTGGTCTTCGTCGAGGCGCCGCTGCTGGCGATCGTCGTCGAATTCGTACTCTTCCGCCGCATCCATGGTGCCTCAGTCGAACGGTCGCTCATGGTGTCGCTGGGACTCTTGGTGATCCTGCTCGGCGTGACCACCATCTTCTGGAGCAACCCCGACGTCGTGCGCTCCGTGCCCCCGTACTTCACGCAGGCCGACGGCAACGTGTTGTCGGTCCGGCTGTTCGGCGCCAACGGGGTCACGCTCCAGTACCAACAGATCATGATCGTCGTCGTGGCGGCGGTCGTCTCCGTCGGTCTCGGGTTCTTCCTGCGCCGCCTGCGCCTCGGGGTCGCGATGCGGGCCGTCGTCGACGACCCGGAGCTGGTCGCGATGTCCGGGGCCAAGCCCTACCGGATGTCGCAGACCGGGTGGGCGATCGGTTTCATGCTGGCCGCGCTGGCCGGCGTGCTCATCGCGCCGCTCATCGGGCAGACGGGCCTGACGTCCGACCAACTCACGCTGCTCGCGCTGAACGGGTTTGCGGCGGCGGTCGTCGGACGCCTGCGCAACCTCCCGATGACGTTCGTCGGGGCGCTGATCCTCGGACTCATCACCCAGTACGGCGTCGGCTATCTCCCCGGCCATATCAACGCCAGCCTGGCCTCCTATCTCAACGAAGTCATCCCCGTTGCCTTCCTCTTCGTCGTGCTGCTGGTGATTCCGGCCGCCCGTCTCGCCCCGGCCGGCCGGCTGGCTCTGCGGCCTGTCACCAAGGTCGTCACCGCGCACCAATCCGTCGCCGGCGCCATCGTGCTCGTCGCGCTCTTCATCGTCCTGGCCGCGATGGTCGGCGACACCGCGCTGGTGACCCTCTCGCAGGGTCTCGCTCTCGGCATCGTCGGGCTCTCGTTGGTGGTCCTCGTCGGCTACGCGGGGCAGGTGTCGCTGTGCCAGTTGACCTTCATGGGGATCGGCGCCTTCATCATGGGCAAGGCCTTCGGTGGCAGCTCGTGGTGGGGACTTGTTCTCGCGGTCGTGGTGTCGGGCGCAGTCGGCGCGGTGGTGGCGCTCCCCGCACTACGCCTGCGCGGCCTGTACCTCGCGCTCGCCACGTTCGCCTTCGGGGAGGTCATGTATTCCGCCTTCTTCTCGAACGCGAGCGTCATCCCTGACGGGACCTCCATCAACGTCGGCCGCGTCCCGCTTCCCTTCATGCACTCCGTGGGCGACCGCGCCATGCTGATCGAGGTCTCCGCCGCCGCCGCCCTGTGCGCGTTGTTGGTCGGTTTCGTGCGCCGCAGCTCGTTCGGGCGCCGGCTCGTCGCCATGAGCGACTCGCCGGCCGCCTACGCCACCGTGGGCCTGAGCTCGGTGCGGACCAAGGTGCTCGTCTTCAGCCTCTCGGCCGCGATGGCCGGTCTCGGCGGCGTCCTCTACGCCGGGCAGCAGTACGGGATCGGCGCCAACGATGTGCAGTTCATCGGCAGTCTCACGCTGCTCCTCTTTGTCGCCATCTGGGGCATCCGGAGCATCACTGGTGCGCTGCTCGGCGGCCTGACCGCCGCCGCGTTCCCGGTGCTCCAGACGCACTTGCCGTCGTCGCTGGCCGACCTGACGGGCCTGGCGGCCGGCATCGGCATCGTGCTGCTCGCTCGCAGTCCCGAAGGGATCTTGGGCATCGAGTGGCTGACCAACCGCATCCATCTCCCCTTCGGCGACGAAACCGACCAGCCGCGTCAGCTCGTCCTCGATCACGAGGTCGCACGTGCCGCCTGAGGCCGACGGAGCGGTCGCGCTCGAGGTCGACGGCGTGAGCGTGCGCTTCGGTGGCGTCGCCGCGCTCACCGAGGTGTCGCTGCGCGCGGAGGCGGGCACGGTCAGCGGCCTCATCGGGCCCAACGGCGCCGGCAAGACGACACTGTTCAACGTCATCACCGGTCTGCAGCGTCCCGACCGGGGTTCGGTGTCCATGGGCGGCGTCGACGTCACGCATAAGCGGACCCACGTCCGCGCCCGCCTCGGGCTGGCGCGGACGTTCCAGCGCCTCGAGCTCTTCTCGACGCTGAGTGCCACCGACAACGTGCGCGTGGGCTTGGAAGCCCGTGGCCGTGCGACCGCGTCGACCGCTGTCGGCCTGCTCGACCGGGTCGGGATCGGAGAGGAGGCCTCCTCGCCTGTCTCCTCGCTGCCAACCGGCTCGGCCCGCCTCGTCGAGTTGGCCCGGGCTCTGTCGACCGATCCCAAGGTGCTGCTCCTCGACGAGCCGTGTTCGGGGCTTGACGAACGAGAGACCGAGACGCTCGGCCGGCTGCTGACCTCCTTGGCCGCAGAGGGCCGCGCCGTGTTACTGGTCGAGCATGACACCGATCTGGTGCTGCGGGTCTGCAGCCGGGTGCACGTGCTCGACTTCGGCCAGGTGATCGCCTCGGGCACCCCCGACGAAATCCGCCGCAACCCCGCCGTGCAAGAGGCGTATCTCGGCCGCAGCTCGACCGTCACCTCGACACCGGACGACCCGGCCGTGGGCGCATGAGCACGAACGCGAGCACGGAAGCGGTCGCCACCAGCGTCGGGGACGGCCAGGCCGGCGCCGGGCTCTCCATCGAGGCGGTGCGTGCTGCCTACGGGCGCATCGAGGTGCTGCACGGGGTCGACCTCCAGGTCCCCGCTGGCGCTGTGTTCGCGCTGCTCGGTCCCAACGGCGCCGGCAAGAGCACGTTGTTGAAGGTCATCAACGGCCGGCTGCACAAGACCGGCGGCGCCGTCGCCATCGATGACGTGCCGGCGTCGCCGTGGACGCCCGAGGCCCTGGCCCGGGCAGGGGTGATCGCCATTCCCGAAGGGCGCGGCGTGTTCCCCAACCTCAGCGTGCGGGACAACCTGCGCATGTGGACCTACCGCGGGGGCATCTCGGCCGCCGAAGTCGAGTCGCGCACCTACGAGCAGTTCCCCCGCCTGAAGGAACGGCGCAAGCAACTGGCCGGCACGCTCTCTGGAGGCGAGCAACAGATGCTGGCCATCTCACGCGCGCTCGCCGGCGACACGAAGGTCCTGCTGCTCGACGAGATCTCCATGGGCCTGGCGCCAATCATCGTGGCGCACCTCTACGAGCTGGTGGTGTCGGTCGCGGCGAGCGGCGTGACCGTGGTCATCGTCGAACAGTTCGCCGAGACTGCGCTCGGCATTGCCGACTACGCCGCGATCATGTTGCACGGCCGCATCGCCCATCAGGGCACGCCGAGCGAGATGGCCGTGGCGGCGGAATCGGCGTACCTCTGATCGTGCGCTCTGTCGAGGCCTGACCGGGGGGTTCAGGCCTCGTCGGCAAGCCGCACGTCGACCGTGAGCGCGTCGCCCTCTGCGACCACCAGCTCGTCCACGCCGCCGGCGTCGGTGATGTCGCCGCGGGCCGCCTCGACCGCGGCGCAGGTCGCCACCGGTGCGTGCACGACCAGCAGCGCAACGCGGGCCCGCATGGAGCGCTTGTGCGTGGTCTTCTCGCGGCGCACCGCGCCGAGCACCTCCGCCGCGACGCGTAGGACCTCGGTGTCAGCTCCAGCGTGCATCCCGACCTCGCCAACCTCGGGCCACCGCGCCGCGTGCACCGAGCCGGGTTGCCACCAGCTCCAGACCTCCTCGGTGACGAAGGGCATGAACGGCGCGAAGAGGCGGTGGAGCACCGAGAGCGCGATGGCCAGTGTCGCCCGCGCCGAGGCGGCGCCGGCCGCGTCACCCTCGCCGTAGGCGCGGGCCTTGACCAACTCCACGTAGTCGTCACAGAAGGACCAGAAGAAGGACTCGGTGAGCTCGAGGGCCCGGGCGTAGTCGAACCCCTCGTGTGCGACCGTCGCCGCTTCAACGAGCGTGGCCAGCTGCGCCAGCAACGCGGCGTCGAGCGGCGCCTGTACGGCGTCGACGCCCGGAGCCGGGCCCTCGCCGAGCCGGCCCAGCGCGAACTTGGAGGCGTTGAGCACTTTGATCGCCAGCCGGCGGCCGATCTTCATCACGCCGGTGTCGAGTGCGGTGTCGGTCCCCGGCCGGCCGTTGCAGGCCCAGTAGCGGACGGCGTCGGATCCGAACTCTTCCAGAGTGGCCATGGGCGTGACGACGTCGTTGCCCTTCGATTTGGAGATCTTGTTGTGGTCCTTGTCGAGGATCCAGCCGTTGATGGTGGCGTGCCGCCAGGGGAGGACGCCGTGTTCGAGGTGCGAGCGCAAGAGTGTCGAGAAGAGCCAGGTGCGAATGATCTCGGGTCCCTGGGGTCGCAAGTCCATCGGGAAGGTGGCCGCGAACAGGGCGGGGTCGTCTTCCCATCCGCAGGCGATCTGGGGCGTGACCGAGGAGGTGGCCCAGGTGTCCATCACGTCGGGGTCGCCGGCGAAGCCGCCGGGGACGCCTCGCTGCGCCTCGCTGTAGCCCTCCGGCACGTCGGTGGTCGGGTCGACCGGGAGCTCTGCCTCGGCGGGGACGATCGGCGACGCGTGGTCAGGCGTGCCGTCAGGCCCGAGGGGGTACCAGACCGGGACGGGTACCCCGAAGAACCGTTGGCGGCTGACGAGCCAGTCGCCGTTGAGCCCCTTGACCCAGTCCTCGAAGCGGACCTGCATGTAGGGCGGGTGCCAGTCGAGCTGTCTCCCCCGCTCGAGCAGTTCGCCGCGCAGCACGTCGTCGCGTCCACCGTTGCGGATGAACCACTGCCGGCTCGAGACGATCTCAAGCGGGCGTTTTCCCTTTTCGTAGAACTTCACCGGATGCCGGATCGGCCGGGGGTCGCCGACCAGGTCCCCCGACGCGGCCAACATCTCCACCATCGCTCGCTGCGCCTGCTTCACGTTCCGGCCGGCGATGGCACGCCAGGGTTCGCCGTCTGGTACCCCGGGCGGCGGCGTCTCGGTGATGCGGCCTGACCGGGTGATGATGCTGCGGGTGGGCAGGTCGAGCTCACGCCACCACACGACGTCGGTGACGTCGCCGAAGGTGCAGATCATGGCGATGCCCGAGCCCTTGTCCGGTTCGGCGAGCTCGTGCGCCAGCACCGGCACCTCGACACCGAAGAGCGGCGTGCGCACCGTGGACCCGAAGCGTGGGGAGTAGCGGGCGTCGTCGGGGTGCGCCACCAGCGCCACGCAGGCGGCGACCAGCTCGGGTCGGGTGGTCTCGATCTCGATGTCGTCGAATCGCAGGCGATAGTAGGCGCCGTCCTGTTCGCGGTCCTCCATCTCGGCCTGGGCCACCGCGGTCTGGAACTCGACGTCCCACATCGTCGGTGCCTCGGAGGAGTAGGCCTCGCCTCGGGCCAGGTTGCGCAAGAACATGCGCTGGCTGGTCCGCCTGCTGCGGTCGTCGATGGTGGCGTACGTCCTCGCCCAATCGACCGAGAGGCCGACGCGCCGCCACAGATCCTCGAAGGCCCGTTCGTCCTCGGCCGTGAGCTGGTGGCAGAGCGCGACGAAATTGGGCCGGCTGACCGGGACGTCGTCCTTGCCCCGCACCTCGGGCAGCGTGAAGTCGGGGTCGAAGGGGAGTGAGGGGTCGCAGGTCACCCCGAAGACGTTCTGGACCCGTCGTTCGGTGGGCAGCCCGTTGTCGTCCCAGCCCATCGGGTAGAAGAGCGTCCATCCCCGCATCCGGCGGTAGCGCGCGATGGCGTCGGTCTGGACGTAGCCGAAGACCGATCCCATGTGCAGCGATCCCGACACCGTCGGCGGCGGCGTGTCGATGGAGAACACCTCGTCGCGCGTGGCCCCGGGGTCGAAGCGGTAGATGCCCGCCTCGTCCCATGCGGCGGCCCAGCGCTCCTCGAGGCCTTCGAGCGTGGGCTTCTCGGGGACGTTCGGCGTCGCCGTCACGGGGCTCGACATGATCGGGTTACCGTACCCGGGTGCTGCGCCTTCACGACACCGCCACGGGCACCGTGCGCCCGCTCGAGCTCCGCTCCGAGGGCGAGGTGTCGATGTACGTGTGTGGTCCCACCGTCTACGACCTGCCCCACATCGGCCACGGGCGCTACAACCTGGTCTTCGATGTACTGCGGCGCTACCTCCTCTTCTGCGGGCTCGCCGTGCACTATGTGTCGAACATCACCGACGTCGACGACAACATCATCAGGCGCGCCAACGAACAGGGGAGAACCGAGCCCGAGGTCGCGGCGGAGTTCGAGGCGAGCTGGTGGGAGGCAATGGACGCCCTCGGCCTGCTGCGACCCGACGACTCGCCCCACGCCACGGGATACATCCCCGACATGGTGGAGCTCGTCGCCGACCTGTTGGCCCGGGGGGTGGCCTATGAGACCTCCGACGGGATCTACCTCGACGTCGACCAGGTGCCGGGGTACGGCTTGCTGGCCCGCCAGAGCCTTGACTCGCTTCGGGCCGGCGCTCGCGTCGAGGAGAACGAGGAGAAGCGATCGCCCCTCGACTTCGCGCTGTGGAAGAAGGCCAAGGAAGGCGAGCCCGCGTGGGAGGCGCCCTGGGGGCCGGGGCGCCCCGGCTGGCACACGGAGTGCGTCGTGATGTCGCTCGACCTCCTGGGCGACGGGTTCGACCTCCACGGCGGGGGCCAGGACCTCGCCTTTCCGCACCACGAAAACGAGCGGGCGCAGGCCGTCGCCGAGGGCCGGCCCTTCGCCCGCCACTGGGTGCACAACGGCTGGGTCGAGGTCGAGGGCACCAAGATGTCGAAGTCGCTCGGCAACTTCACGTCCTTGACCGAGCTTCTCGCACGTTCTGACGGGCGGGCCTACCGCCTCCTGGTGCTGCGGGCGCACTATCGCTCGCCGATCGAGGTGACGGCGGGCACCATCGCCGACGCCGAGAAGGCGCTCGAGCGACTCGACACGATGGCGCGCCGCTTCGGGATCGGTGACCTGTTGGCTCGGAGCGACGGCGGCTACGTGGTCGAGGCGAGGGACGGCGCCGACGCCGATCCCGACGCTCTGGCGATATTCCACGCACGCATGGACGACGACATGGACACCCCGGGTGCCCTGGCTGGCATCTTCGAGCTGGTGAGCACGGCGCACTCGAGCGCCGACGCCGGAGACGAGGAGAGGGGTCTCCGCTCGGCCAGGACAGCCGCCTTGCTCGCCGCCGCGCTGGGATTGCCGCTGCGTGGAGCATCGGCCGAGGTGGACGAGGCCGCCGCCCGCCTCGTCACACAGCGCGACGAGGCCCGCCGGTCCAGGGACTTCGCCCGGGCCGACGCCATCCGCGATGAGCTGGTCGCCTTGGGCTGGACGGTCGAGGACACTCCCTCGGGCACCGCCATCCGCCGCTGACGTCAGCCGAAATCCCTGTGCAGAGCCGTAATTCTGCGTGCGATGGACCGGTTACTCTGCCGCAGGTTACTATTGGGTAACAAAGACCAAAGGGGAGGGGAACGTCTCCCAAGGAGGGCAGTGATGTCCGACTATTCGCTCGAGCTGAACGAAGACCAGCTCCAGATTCAGAAGTGGGTCCACGAGTTCGCAGAGAACGTCGTCCGTCCCGCCGGCCGCGAATGGGACGAGCGCGAGGAGACGCCTTGGCCCATCATCAAAGAAGCGGCCAACAACGGCCTCTACTCCTTCGACTTCATCGCGCAGTGCTTCTCCGACCCGACCGGTCTGCTCATGTGCTTGGTCAACGAGGAGATGAGCTGGGGTGACGCCGGCATCGCGCTTGCCATTTTCGGCTCGACGCTCGCCGTCGCCGGGATCTTCGCCAACGGCACGCCTGAGCAGATCGGCGAGTGGATCCCCCAGTGCTTCGGGACACCCGAAGACATCAAGCTGGCCGCGTTCGGCGTGTCAGAGCCCGACGCCGGTTCCGATGTCTCGTCGCTGAAGTCCCGCGCCGTCTACGACGGGGCCAAGGACGAGTGGGTGCTGAACGGGACAAAGACCTGGATCACCAACGGCGGCATCGCCAACACCCACGTCCTCGTGCTCTCGGTCGACCATGATCTCGGCAGCCGGGGCCAGGCGAGCTTCGTGGTCCCCGAGGGGACGCCCGGCATCTCGCAGGGGCAGAAGTTCAAGAAGATGGGCATCCGCGCCTCTCACACTGCCGAGGTCGTCCTCGACGACTGTCGCGTGCCCGGGCGCTGTCTCCTGGGTGGCAAGGAGAAGCTCGACGAGCGCCTGGCCCGTGCCCGCGAAGGGAAGAAGACGTCCACCCAGGCCGCGATGGCGACTTTCGAGGCGTCGCGCCCGATCGTTGGCGCGCAGGCCGTCGGCATCGCCCGGGCGGCCTACGAGTATGCGCTCGACTATGCGAAGGAGCGCAAGCAGTTCGGCCGCGCCATCATCGAGAACCAGGCCATCGCCTTCAAGCTGGCTGACATGAAGATGCACACCGACGCGGCCCGGCTGCTCGTGCACCGGGCAGCCAACATGGCGGGCACGGGCAAGAAGTTCGAGAACGGCGAGGGTTCCATGTCCAAGCTCTACGCCGGCGAGAACGCCGTGTGGGTGACCGAGCAGGCGATCCAGATTCTCGGCGGCTACGGCTACGTCCGTGAGTACCCGGTGGAGCAGTGGCACCGCGATTCGAAGATCTACACCATCTTCGAGGGGACCTCCGAGGTGCAGCGGCTCGTGATCAGCCGGGCGATCTCGGGGATCCATATCAACTGATCTGCCTGGGACAACAGGGTCGACTACTGGTCTTCGAGCTGGTCGGCGACACTCGACATTGCGGAAGCAAGAAGCTTGATCGCGGCCGTGTCCATGTGATCGAAGAATCGCGAGCGAACACTGGCCAGGTGTACCGGCCAGGCGACGCGCAACTTCGCCATACCTCGGGTGGTCAATCTCGCCACGTTGCCTCGAGCATCGGTGGAGCTCGCCACCTTGGTGACCAGAGAACGTGATTGAAGATCGTCGACGAGGCGTGTCATCCGGCTCGCTGACAGGCCGGTAGCACTGGCCAGGTCACTCATCCGGAGTTCACGATTGGGTGCTTCAGAGAGATGCATGAGCGTGGTGTACTCGCTCGCGGTCACACCGGCACCATGCATCAGATCGGAGTCGAGATATCGAGGGAGCACCTTGATGGTGCGCATAAAGGCCCGCCACAGATCTTCCTCCGCCGGGCTGAGCGATTTGGCCTTTGTCATCCCGGTCAGAATAACTTGCTTCTTGAAGCAAGTGTGGACGGGTCCGGAGAGAAGCTACGTGCCACAGCGGACAGGGCGTCGGCAAGTTGCTCGACAGAAGAGGAGTCGATGTGGTTGATGAAGCGATTCCGAACCGCCTCCAGGTGTATCTGCCGGGCAGACGTCAGCTTTGCCTTCCCATTTGAGGTCATTCGTGCGCTGGTGCCGCGCGCATCAGCTGAACTCGTCACCTTCGCGATCAGGCCGCGCCCCTGCAAGTCATCGACGAGGCGGCTCGTCCGACTCGCTGACAATCCAGTTGCCTTCGCAAGATCGCCTATTCGAAGTTCGTGCCTGGGAGCCTGGGAGAGGTGCATCAGTGTTCTGTACTCGCTTTCCGTCAGGCCGGCTCCGCGCATCAAGTCGGTGTCGAGGTATGTGGGAAGGAGGGTTGCGATGCGCATCGTGACGCGCCAGAGTGCTTCCTCGACTACTGAAAGCCGTTCAACCGGCGACATGCGGATACGGCTTGCTTATAGCGATGTTGGCTGGTGGTCGTCGGCCTCGTACGCGGAGGAGAAGAGATAGGACGTCGCGAGGCTGCGGAACGGGCGCCACTTCTCGGCGACCTCGAGGACCTCTTGTTGACTTGGCAGATGATCGAGCTGATAGGCGCGCCGCACCGCCTTGCGCAAGGCAAGATCGCCCGGCAGTACGACATCTTCGCGTCGCAGGGCGACCAACAACGCGCCTTGCGCCGTCCAGGGACCAATGCCGGGAACGGTCGTCAGTTCGGCGATGAATTCGTCGTCTGGCAGCTCTAAGAGCCGGTCCAGGTCCAGTCGACCATCGGAGAGTCGCTCGGCGAGGTCTCGGAGCGTATTGACCTTGCGCCACGAAAGGCCAGCCGCTCGCAGGTCATCCGGCTCAGCCGCCAGGAGCTCCTCGGGCGAGGGCAAGTGTCCTCCGAAGAGCGATGTGACGCGCTCGATTGTCCGTCTGGTCGCCGCGACGGAGAGTTGTTGGCCGGTGACCTGAAACAGAAGAGCACCAAAGAGGTCCATCGGCGGGAGTTCGTCGAGCCACGCTTGAGGATCGAAGTCGGGCCGTTGCTCAATGAGCCGACCGATCACAGAATCCACCTGGCGGAGGTGTTTCTGGGCGCGCTGAAACTGCGCCTGCCTCTGTTCGTCTACTGGTTGTGAATCCTCACTTCTTGGCACTTTCGGTCACTACCTCTCCGACCAGGGTAGCGAGCGCCTGATCTTGATGTTCAGCGCAGCTCGCCCTTCATGCGGGTGGACCTGCGGACCATGGACCCGACGTGTATGTACCTGAGGCACGCTACCAAAAAAGAAATTGCTTGCCAACGCAAATATATTTGCTAGGATGGTCCCGCTCCAGCGACGGCGCCATACGGGCCAGTCACTGGCGTCCTTTGACAAGTTTTCACCCCGCCCAATCGAGTCACCCTCCGGGCAGCAGAGCAGGCCGGGCAGCGAAGCAGAAGGAGAAAACAATGACGACCAAAGACCTGGGTGTCTGGACGGCTGACGATTGCGCCTTGGTGCTGATCGACTACCAGAAGGAGATGTTCGAGGTCATACGATCGGAAACGGGCGCCGACTTGGTCGAGCTGCATGTTCGGCTGTTGGCCAAGACCGCCAAGGCGTTTGACATGCCGATTGTCTTGTCGACGGTCGGCGTCGGGTACGGCTTCAACGGGCCGACGCTCCCGTCGGTGCTGTCCGAACTCGACGGCATCGAGCCGATCGATCGTTCCTCAATGAACGCGTTCGAGGATCCGACATTTCGCAAGGCCGTGGCGGCAACGGGGCGGAAGCGACTGATCATCGGCGGGCTCCACACTGAGATCTGCCTGACCTTCGCAACCGTTCAGGCCTTGAAGGACGGCTATGACGTGTTGTACGTCGCCGACGCCGTTGGCGGGCGATCCCAGGTCGCACATCGGACGGCCATCGATCGACTGGCGCACGCAGGAGCGGTCCCGACCACGGCGCTGGCGGTCGTCACCGAGCTCTTCCGCGACTGGGCCGGCCCCCTCGCCGCTCCAGCCCTCGACGTGATCCATTGGTACTTCAGAGAGGTTCCGAAGCACACCGATGACGTGGGTGTCGCGGAGGCCGAGAAGCTCGCTGCGGCTCAGGACGGACAGTGAGATGTTGAGCGTCCGAGCACACGAGACTCGTAGCGCCAACTACCTCAACTGAGCCGCCAGCGTGGTTCCGACGCGGCGGCGACACGGGCGGGGCGGACTGGTGGGGATTGATGGTGGCTGTGACGCCCTGCATCTCGATGTTGGCGGAGGCTGCTGCCTGAGTGCCTGTGCCGTAACCGGGGCTGTGTCGTGTGTGTCGTGTGCCTCCATGGAGCGCTCGTATCCAATTGCACCTCCGATGAAGGTGGCACAGTCGCGTCACGGTCATTTTGAGGTTCCATCTAGGGCCTTGGTCTGACGACGATGATCGCCAAGGATGCCTTGCCCAGCCAAAGACGCGGCTTGGGCGCGGTTGCGTACACCAAGCTTGGCGTACAGGCTCCGTAGCTGAGTCTTGATCGTGTTCTCGCTGACGTACAGCTGGCTGCCGAGTTCGCGGTTTGTCATACCCGTCGGCAGCAGCGATAGAAGCTCGCTTTCGCGTTCGGTTAGACCCATTTCGCGCCCAGGCCATCGCAGCGCTTCATCGATCTGGGCGTGCTGAGACCGTTGGGTCAGAACGATGCGCTCGCCTCTCGCGGCAGCTTTGATGCCATCGAGGATTTGTTGGCGGGGTGAGGCCTTGGAGATGAATCCTTGCGCACCGGCACGAATGGCACGACGCACCGCCTGAGGTCGATCGGAAAAGCTGAATACAACGATAGCGCCGTTGCTGGAGTCGGCACGAAGAGATCGCACTCTTTCGCCGAGGGAACCGAGCTCTCCGTACGTGTCGAGCAGCGTGACATCGACGCCTCGCCTTGGCTTCTTCCGAATGTCGACTTCGATGACCCGGATCTCCGGCTCACTGAGTTTGAGCAAGGCCCGGAGGCCCTCAAGGACGATCATGTAGTCATTGACCAGCGCGACCCGGATCGGTTTGGCCACGGCTTCACTCTACGAGCGAACGGAAGTCTCCAGAAATCACCCGATCGGGTGATTGAAAGAGAGACCACTGTGAACCAGGCTGGTGGACGGTAGATCGAAGGCCGAAACATTCGAAGCGCACGAGGAGGGAGGGGCAATCAATCGGGCGTAACACGAGGGCCACTTGAGAAGTTCATTCCTACGCTCGCCCGCGCCGGTGGGGCAGCTTGCTAGGGAGGTCAAGGAATGGGTGGAGGCACGTAATGGAGGACCCGTTCGCGGTCATGTCTTACGACATCGCTGGGTGTCGCATCGTTGCCCTCAAGGGAGAGCTCGACGCGTCTACGTGTAAGGGGCTCGCAGAGCGTTTGGTCGGACCCCCAGGTTGGATCGTGGTCGTTGACCTTTGCCGACTCACCTTCATGGACTCTTCGGGGCTGGGTACCATTCATGCGGCCAGGCGAATCGCAATCAACGACGGAAGAAACCTCGTCGTCAGTCGTCCTAGTCCGATGGTCTACCGGGTGTTAGAGATCACAGGCCTCGACACGTGGGTCACGGATTGGAACCCGGAGTGGTCGAATGGTTCCGCAATCGGATGTGCGCCCGCAAGAACAGAGAGTCAGCTGCGCTGAGGCGCTTCTGCAGCCTCGAGATCCCTAGCAACCCTCAACAACAGGCTCGGGCCGAACTTACGATAGGGACAACAATCGGCCTCCCGAAGGGACCGATTGTTGTCCGATTGCACCGCCTCATCTTATGGAAAGGCACTACCACCGATAGAAGCGGTGGCCGCCGGCACCTTCACCCCGGCCGATGGCGAACCCGACCAGCCATAGAACAAGAAATATGACCGCCGCTATCCACAAAATATGGACTGCGAATCCTGCCCCAAAAAGGATCAAGACGAGGAGCAGTGCCAAGATCAATACCATAGGAACAACCTCCTTAATCACGAAGCCTGATAGTTGCCTCTACCTAGTTCGTCGAGTCAACTCGGCGTACGACGTTCCCCCGACCATCGTCCACGACGGTCCGGCTCCGACGAGTATTTGCTGTCACCATGAGGACGATTGAGACCACAGCGCCGACGACGCCGACAATCATCAGGATCCAGCCCACTTTATTGATGTTGAAGCCATGTTGGTAGGGCTCAGTGACCGCCCAATCAAGGATCGCTCCAACTGCAAAAACGACGATGCTTGCAACCAGCCCTCCTGCCCCAATCATGGTAGCCCCTTTTCTATCAGCGCAATGCCTGTACCCGTAGTCTGCGCAGTCAAACCATTTTGGGTTAGATGGGTAATGACTTGGGGATTCTTTTGTCGGAAAAGGGATGCCGACGTTGCTTTGAGATTTGCTCAACGGCGCCGACAACACCCCATCGATGAGTGTCGCGAGCCCTCCACCATCACCAATACGACCTGACCCCGCCGGGGTTCACGAGCCGCATTCTCGGCCAGCGGCAGTCGTTCGCCCTACGCTGACGGCCCAATGGGCATGCCGCAGGACATCGGGATCGTCGACACCATGATCGGTTTCCCACACCGGGACATGAAGGAGGCCTACCGCTTCATCACCCAGCAGACGAAGGACACTGAGTCCAAAGAGCAGTTCGCCTTCCCGGTGGAGTACATGTTCAAGGACGTACCGGGCCGGCACCTCGAGGATGTCAGCGACCCGATCGGCGTCACCCTGCACGAGATGGACCTCTGGGCCATCGAGAGGGGCGTGATCGCCGTCGGCGACGCCGAGGGGCTCGGTGTGAAGGCACTGGCGGCCCATCCCGATCGTTTCATCGCGTCGACCTCGGCGGACCCGAACGAGGGCATGGCGGGTATCGCCCGCCTGGTGGCCCAGTACGAGATGTACGGGGTCCGCGCGGTGGGAGTCTTCCCGGCCGGAACCTTCCCGCAGGTACCCATCAACGACAAGAAGATGTACCCGATCTACGCCAAGTGCGTCGAGCTCGGCATACCCGTCTTCTGTTGCGCGGGAATCCCCGGTCCCCGGCTCAAGGCGGCCTGCCAGCACGTGGAGCTCATCGACGAGGTGATGTTCGACTTCCCCGAGCTCGTCTTCGTCACTCGTCACGGGTGTGAGCCCTGGACCGACCTGGCCGTGAAGCTCATGCTCAAGTGGCCGGGTCTGCACTACTCGACCAGCGCGTTCGCCCCGAAGTACTACCCGCGGGACATCGTCGAGTACGCCAACAGCCGCGGCGCCGACAAGATCATCTATGCCGGCTACTTCCCGATGGGACTCTCCCTCGAGCGCATCATGCGCGAGATGCCCGGCGTCGGCTTCTCGGACGAGGTCTGGCCCAAGTTCTTGCGGACGAACGCGCTCCGCGTGCTCGGACTGGCAACCTGAGCGCACCCCGAACCGGTCCCCGGTTCGGGGATGCACCACGCGGTCCGGCGGTAGCGTCACCGGGTGCCCCCGGTCCCGCTGCGGCGCAACCGCAACTTCGTCCTCCTCCAGGCCGGACAATTGCTATCGGACGCAGGCACGCAGGTCACGTCGATCGCGTACCCGCTCCTCGTGCTGGCCCTCACGCACTCTGCGGTGAAGGCCGGCATCGTGTCCTTCGCGCGCGTAGCCCCGATGGCCGTCTTCGCCATCCCGGCGGGCGTCGCCGCGGACCGCTGGAGCCGTCGTGTCTTGATGATCGTGTCCGACGGCGTGCGCGCGGCCGCCCTGGCCTGCTTGGCGCTCGGCTTGCTGGTGCTGCACGTGCCCTACTGGGTCATTGCCGTCGTGGCGGCGGTCGAAGGGGTGGGCAGCGCGACGTTCACGGCAGCCCTGCCGGGGGCGGTCCGTGCCGTGGTGCCCAAGGATCAGCTGCCCGAGGCCGCGGGAGCCCAGACGGGCCGGCAGGCGGTGGTCCGCATCGTGGGTCCGGCGGCGGGTGGCGCACTGTTCGAGGTGGGACGGGCCATCCCTTTCCTTGTCGACGCCTGTTCGTACGCGTGCTCGACCCTGTCGCTGGTGCTGATGCGCGTGCGGTTCGAGGAGGACCGAGTGCCCGACGTGTCGTCCGTCCGAGCCCGCATACGCGAAGGGATGTCCTTCACTTGGCACCAGCCCTTTCTCCGGGTCACGGCGTTCCTCTACGGCCTCTTGAACTTCACGGGGCCGGGGCTGCTCTTCTGCATCGTCGTCATCGGAAAGGGCCAGGGCCTGTCCGGCGGCGCCATCGGCCTACTGACGGCAGTCTTCGCCGTCAGCGTGCTGCTTGGCTCGCTGATCTCGCCCCCGCTCCGCCGCATCCTCAGCGTCCGCGCCGTGCTGCTCTTGGAGGTCTGGTCGTGGCTCGGGTGCGCGTTGTTTCTCGTCTGGCCGACCGCGCTCGCGCTCGCGCTCGGTCTGGTGCCGGTCGGTTTGGCGATCCCCTCGACCGACTCGGTCGTACACGGATACCGGATCGCCATCACGCCAGACCGGCTGCTCGGCCGGGCCGAGTCCGTCCGCAGCGCGATCGCTCTGTCCATCGGCTCGTTGGCGCCACTCGTGGCGGGGCTACTCCTGCAGCACACCACGCCGCGCTGGACCGTCGCCTTCTTCACGGCGTGGGCGCTCGGGCTGGCACTCTGGGGCACCCTGAGCGCCGCGTTGCGCGTAAAACCGACGCTCGAGACCCTCCACCTGACCGGCAACTAGTCTCTCTGGCGTGGGGTGTCCTTCCGTCCTCTCGGCGGGCGAAATGGCGCACGGGAGCCATGTGTGCTGGACCTATCGCGCCCCAGATGCACATCGGCACTTCCTGACCGAGTTCTTCCTCGCGGGCCATCGGGCGAACGAGCGGCTCATGTACCTCGCCAACCCCGAGCAGGTCGTCTCGGCCTACTCGTTCCTCGGCGAAGCTGGTCTCGATGTCGATGGGCTCCTTGATCGCGGTGCGTTCTCGATTGGCGACGTGACGAGCGCGTACGTCACTGGAGGCTCCCTCGAGCCGGACCTGCGGCTGGTCGGCCACGCCGTGCTCGTCCAACAGGCGCTCAACGACGGATTCGAGGGCTTACGGGTGTGCTCAGAGATCGCGCCGTTGCTGGCGCACGACGCGGTGCGCGCCGAATGGTGCGGCTACGAACTGCGGGCCGATGTCCTCATCGCCACGTTGCCCAGCGTCGTCGTCTGTGCGTGTGATCTGCGCGAGGCGGAGCGAAGTGCCGCCGACGCGGCGCGCGAGCTGACGGCGGTGCACGGCCGGTGTGCCGGTCCGCTGGCGCCTGCCCCGTTTCGCCTCCACGCCGGTCCGGCCGGTGGGTTGGCTCTGTCGGGCGAGGTCGACTCGTCGTGGGCGGACCGGCTGGGGGGATGGCTCCGCGCCGCCTGCCGCAACCTGCCCGAGCCGGTCCTCGACGTGACCGAGCTTGATTTCATCGACGCAGCAGGCATGTGGGCCCTGCTCGACAGCGCGCACGCGCACCCCCGGGGCCTGCGACTGCGCGGGACCTCTGCACACTTCCGGCGCGTGTGGTCCGTCTGCGGCTACGACACGATAAGCACGGTCAGCCTGCACTGACCCCGCCCGATCTCACGCGGGCCACGCGCCCGCGGGTCGGCACCGGCTCGGCGACCACGACCCGGCGGGCAATAGTCTCGGCCCCCCATGCGAGGACCCACCCGACCCGTCCCGGCCACGTTGCTCAGGCACGCCGCCGATGTCACCGCTGATTGGCTGACCGAGGCCCTCGCCGATGCCGGCGTGCTGACGCACGGAACTCGGGTGGTCTCTTTCGAGACCGAGGCCATCGGCACGGGACAGATGGCCGACACGACGCGCTTCTCCCTCAGCTACGAGGACGGCGGCACCGGGCCCGCCAGCGTCGTCGGCAAGTTCGCGTCGGCGGACGACCGCAGCCGCGCCACCGGCCTGGCGTTGCGCGCCTACGAGATCGAAGTCCGCTTCTACCGCGAGGTCGCCGCCCGCATCACGGCGCGTGTCCCCCTGGCCTACGTGGCCGAGGTCGAGCCCGAGACGGGCTGGTTCACGCTCCTGCTCGAGGACATGGTGGATAGTCGCCAAGGCGACCAGATCGAAGCCTGTTCCCCCGAGATCGCCGCCGCTGTCCTCGAGGAGATGGCGGGGCTGCACGCGCCGTGCTGGGAGGCGGGGGAGCTGGCCGCGCTGAAATGGCTGCACCGCGCCACGCCCGAGTCCGACGCCTTGCTGACTGCGCTGGTGACCACGCTGCTGCCCGGCTTCCTCGAGCGCTACGAGGACACGCTGGCCCCCGCCTATCGTGACGTCTGCGTCCGCTTCGTCGAGAGGTTGCCGGCCTGGCTGGCGCTCCGGTCGGGGCCGCGCACCGCGAGCCACGGCGACTTCCGACTCGACAATCTTCTCTTCCAGCCGGAGAGCGCCCGTCCCGTGGTGGTCGACTGGCAGACGGCGGCCTGGGGGAGCGCGTCCATCGACGTCGCCTATTTCGTCGGTGGGTGCCTCGGCGTGGAGGACCGCCGCGCGCACGAGGAGGACCTGGTGGCCCACTATCACGACGCGCTGTGCCGGCGCGGCGTGGGGGGCTACACGCTGGAGCAGCTGCGCGTGGATACCCGGCGTGACATCTTCGGCGGCCTGATCATGGCGATCGTGGCGTCCATGGTCGTGCAGCGCACGGAGCGAGGCGATCTGATGTTTCTCACGAGCACGACCCGCCATGCGCAGCACGCGCTCGATGTCGACGCGCTGGCGCTTCTCGACGCCGCTCCATGACGAGCCTGCTCGTCCTCTGCACCGGGAACGCGGCGCGCTCGGTGATGGCTGGCTTCATGCTGGCGCACCTGCACCACGAGCGCGGAGAGCCACTGCACATCGTCACGGCCGGCACGCACTCGGTGGACGGGCAACCCATGGGCATGCGCACGCGCGTGGCGCTGATCCGCCTGCCTCAGCTGGCCAACGCCGACTTCCGTGCTCACCGCAGCCGTCAGGTGCATGGGATCGACCTCGTGCACGCGGACCTCGTGGTGGTCATGGAGGCCGATCACGTACGGTTCGTGCGCCGCCAGTTTCCTGACGCGGCGGCCAAGACCGGCACGCTTCGACGCGTGTGCTGCGACCTCGCACCGCCCCCGCCCACACTCGCCGAGCGGGTGGCTGGGCTCGACCTGGCCGAGGTCGAGGTCACCGACGACGAGGACGTCCTCGATCCGGCGGGGCAGGACGCCGACGTCTACGCCGCCTGCGCCGACGAGCTCTGGGAGCTCTGCCAGCGACTGATCGCGCTCCTGTAGGCGTCGGCCGTCAGACCGCTCAGTCTGCGTGGACCGAGCGCAGCCCGGCCCACGCCAGGTCCGCCATACGCCCGGCCAGCTTCTGGGCATCCTCGTCGAGCGCCGCGTCGGACTCGGGTCGTTGCCCCGTGAGCCGTTGCTGCATGAAGCGACGGCTCGCTCCCTCGGCCATGCCGACGATGCCGTAGGCCAGCAACCGACGGTGGTCGGCGTTGAGCCCGGCGTCGATGAGCGGGTCGATCGCCTCGGCGATCGCGTCCTCGACGGCGCGCAGCGCACGGCCCAGCTCCTCGTCCTCCGCGTGGTCGCGCCCGTAGAGGAGGCGGAACTCGGCCTCGTGGCTGACGACCAACCCGAAGTAGGCGGCGAAGCCCAGTTCGACCTGTTGGCGCGGGCCGTCGGCCTCGATGACGGCCCGACCGATGGCTTCGAGCAGGTTCTGGGCAATGGAGTCGACCAGCTCGAGGTAGAGGGCTCGCTTCGAGGAGAAGTGTTGGTAGAGGAGGGGTTTGGTAACGCCCGCCGCCTCCGCGATGTCGTCCATCGTCGTTGCCCGGTAGCCGCGCTTGGCGAAGAGCTCGAGGGCGACGGCGTAGAGCTGGTGCCTGCGCTGCTGTGCCGTGAGCCGCCGTGAGACCGTCTGCATCGCCCCTGCCATCGGCTCAGGTTACCGAAGGGTCATAGGGATGTGCGGAGGCCCGGAACCTCCGCCAGGATCCGGGCGAGGCGACCCGGCAGGTCGGCCTGGTTGAAGTAGGTGGCGGCCACCTCGTGGTTGTGCTCGACCAGGCCCGGGTCCGGATCCCCCAGCCACGTGGCGAGGGAAGACAGGGGCGAGGTGTCGGAGGCGTCGGCGGCGTCGAACCAGCGGAAGCCGAATGCGGCCAGCTCGGCCGCCACGGGATAGTTGCCGATGGCCAGCGGGCGACGATGGGTCGCCGACTCGACCGAGGGGTTGCCGAAGCCCTCCCACGTCGAGGGCAACACGACGACGTCACACGCGGCGTAGGCGTCGCCGACGGTGCAGGTCGCGTCGGGCAGGCCGAGGAGCACCGGACAACGCGCGTGGGCCACCAGTCGTTCGAGCTCGGGGCCGTACCCGTCCTCGGCGGGACCGAGCAGCCAGTACGTGGCGTCCACCGCCTCGGCCAGTGCGATGGCGCCGCCGACGTTCTTGCGCGCCAGCGCGCGCGTCGGCTGCAGCAGGAGCGGGGTCGTCCCCCCGACGCCCAGTGCGTCGCGGGTCGCCTCGCGCCCCCGCGGGCGGGTCGGGGTCGAAGGTGTTGTAGACGGTTGTCGCGGCGATGCCCCGCGCCGCCAGCTCCTTGCGGCTGAGGTCGTTGATGGTCACGTGCGCCCAGGCCGGGTCGTCCGGTGGTGGGAGATGGTGGGCGAGATGCGCTCGTTGCCACGGCAGGTCGTGATGGTGCAGTACCGCCGGGCGTCCCCGGCACGCGCCGGCCACCACCGCCGCGGCCGGCGGGTTGAGCGGCAGGGAGCACAGGTTCTCGACGATGACCAGGTCGGCGCCGGACAACGCATCGCGCACCTCGCGTCCGGTGGGTGGTTCGCCCGCGTGCATCGCCAACCCGGGGAGGACGCGGTCGGCCGGGCCTTCTCCGGCGAGGGTGCAGATGTCCCAACCGAGGACGCCCAGCGCAGACGCCCATTTGGCCGCCTCGACCGCCACGCCGTCACCGCCCCCCAGGCGGAAGGACACGATGCACGCCGTCGGCACGACGGCACCCTACGTGTGCGGAGGGTGCCGATCGCCGTGGACTAGCGTTTCCCTGATGGCGAAGCGTGCACTGATCACGGGCGTCACCGGCCAGGACGGCTCGTACCTGGCCGAGTTCCTGCTCGAGCAGGGCTACACGGTCATCGGCATGGTGCGCCGTTCGAGCACGGTGAATTTCGAGCGCATTGCGCATATCCAGGACCAGATCGAGCTGGTCGCGGGCGACCTGCTCGACGAGGGTTCGCTCATCAACATCCTGCGCGACCACCGCCCGACCGAGGTCTACAACCTGGCGGCTCAGTCCTTTGTCCAGACGAGCTTCTCGCAGCCCGTCCTGACCGGCGAGACGACGGCCATGGGTGTGACCCGACTGCTCGACGCCATCAGGCTGGTCGATCCCGAGATCCGCTTCTACCAGGCCAGCTCGTCGGAGATGTTCGGCAAGGTGCTCGAGACCCCCCAGCGCGAGAGCACGCCCTTCTACCCCCGCAGCCCCTACGGGGTGGCCAAGGTGTACGGGCACTGGATCACGGT
Source organism: uncultured Acidimicrobiaceae bacterium (assembly GCA_963744935.1). Lineage (GTDB taxonomy): Bacteria > Actinomycetota > Acidimicrobiia > Acidimicrobiales > RAAP-2 > Bog-473. The sequence goes on along the minus strand of CAVUVM010000012.1, from coordinate 160,872 downwards.
GAACTACCGGGAGAGCTACGGCCTGCACGCCTCGTCGGGCATCCTCTTCAACCACGAGTCACCCCGGCGTGGCCTCGAGTTCGTGACGCGCAAGGTGACCCACGGCGTGGCGCGCATCGCCCACAACCTCGATGAGAAGCTGTCGCTGGGCAACCTCGACGCCCAGCGCGACTGGGGCTACGCGGCCGACTACGTGCGCGCCATGTGGCTCATGCTCCAGCAGGATTCGCCCGCCGACTTCGTCGTCTCGACCGGGCAGACCCACACGGTGCGCGAGCTGTGCCGGCTGGCTTTCGAAGCAGCCGGGCTCGACTGGGAGCAGCACGTCGTCATCGATGAGCGCTTCCTGCGACCCGCCGAGGTCGACCTGCTGGTGGGAGAACCCACCAAGGCGCGTCAGGTGTTGGGCTGGAGCCCCGAGGTCGACTTTCCCGGCCTCGTGGCCATGATGGTCGAGGCCGACATGGACATGGTCCGTAAGAGCCTCCGGTAGTTGGGGGGCCACCGCGCTCCTCGTACCCGCTGCCTCCGCGGCCATCTCGGCTGATCCGGCAGGGGCCCTCGTCGCCTTTGGGGCCGGGATCCTCTCCTTCGTCTCACCCTGCGTGCTCCCGTTGGTACCCGGCTACGTCTCCATCGTTTCGGGGCTCTCGGCCAGCGAGCTCGAGGCGGAGGGAGACGGGGCGACCCCCTCGGCCGCCCTGCGCCCGGTGCTCCGTGGCATCGGCCTCTTCGTCGCCGGATTCACCGTCGTCTTCGTCGCGCTCGGCGCCACGGCCTCGAGCATCGGCCGCATCCTCAGGGCGCACGAGATCGCCCTGGCCAATGTGAGCGGAATCGTCATCGTCGCGCTCGGCGCCGTCATGCTGCTCAGCGCGGTACCCGAACGGGTGTGGGTCAACGCCGGCTCGGGCACGCTGAGCATGGTGTCGCGTGTCACGGGGGAACACCGCTTCGACGTGCGGCCCTCCAAGCTCGGTGCGTGGGCCGCGCCCCTGATGGGCATGGCCTTCGCCTTCGCATGGACACCGTGCATCGGACCGGTCCTCGGCGTGGTCCTGGGCCTGGCCGGGCACAACGGCACCCTCGCCGGCGGCGTGGCGCTCCTGTTCGCCTACTCGTTGGGGCTTGCCGTCCCGTTCGTGCTCGTCGGGCTCGCCTTCGGCCGCATGACGAGCGCGCTCGCACGCGCCCGCCAGTGGCTCTGGGTAGTCGAAGTCATCGCGGGCGTCATCCTCGTCGTGTTCGGGATCCTCTTGTTGACCCACAACGTGAGCTGGGTCTCGACGCACGTCTCGAGCCTGCTCGACGACGTCGGGCTGGGCCGGCTCTCGACGAGCTGACGGGCCACCCCTGCCCTGCCCGCATCAGCGATCCGCCTCGGCCAGCACCTCGGCAAAGGTCCGGGCGAAGGTGTGGGCGTCGCCGGGCCAGCGCGCGGAGACGTAGGACCCGTCTCGTACCACCCAGGCCGGCCGCGGGTCAGACGGCGTGTCACGGGCGCGGCCGCTCGTCTTGCGCCGGAAATCGGGCGTGCCTTTCTCGACGTCGAGAAAGTCGGACTCGTCGGCCAGCGCGCGGGTGACCTCCTGCTGCACCGACATGGAGCCCCACCGCTGTCCGGGCTCCTCGGGGTAGGTCCGGTAGTAGTTGGAGTCCCAGAAGCGCGTCCAGTGCGCCACCCCCCACGCCCGTCGCTCGAGCGCCCACGTCAGCGCGGTCGTGCGCCGGCCGTGCAGCACGGAGCGCTCCGTCTTGGGGTCGATGGCGCGCGCGGCCACCAGCACGCCGTGGCAGATGGCGCCGACCGGCTTGCCGGCGCGGAAGGCGTCGATGGTGATCTGCTGCACCTCGGGGCTCTCGAGATAGGCGTGCATGCCACGGGCGCGGTGCCCGCCGGGGAGCACGAGCGCGTCGAACGAGCTGCGCCGCGCCGCGCCCCAGTGCAGCGGGGCGCCGAATGCCTCGTCGGCGAGCAGGGCGGTGTACGCCTGCCGCGCCGCGGCGTCGGCGCGCAGGACGCGGCCGACCACCGTCACGTTGCGCACGAGCGGGATCGCGCCCCACGGATCGAGGCCACGCCCGGTCACCATCAGGTCGTCGGCCGCCCCGACCTGGCCCGAGGGCGTGGCGAAGACGACCACGTGCCCGTCACTCTGCAGCGTCTGCCAGGTGACGGCCACCTCGGTGGGGTCGAAGTCGAGAGCCGGGATGGGCAACAAGACGGTGGCCATGGCGTGCGCGCACGCTACCGACGCGCCTGCCCCGATGCCACGCGGTGGCCGCTGTGCCCCGTGTGTCCGACCCGACCCGGGGGTAGCGTCTGAGCCATGAGCGACACTGGCACCGAAGCGGAGAGCCCCCCGGTCCCCTCGCCGATCTTCTCTCCCGAGGATCCGCTCGACCAGCTCTGGGTGAAGGCCTACCAGGGCGAAGTACTCGGCGAGGCCCTCTTCGGACTCATCGCGGACAGGCTCGACGATCCAGATCACGCCGCCAAGATGCGCGTGCTCTCCACTCTCGAACGCAAGACCAAAGAGGCCATCGCCCCGTCGCTCGTGCGGGCGGGGCTCTCCACCGAGCCTGACCCCGAGATGATCACGTTGGCCGATGCGCTCGCGGTGGACATGCCCTGGAGCGAGTTCCTGGCCGCGACGCAATCGATCACTGAGCAGTACATCCCGCTCTACGTGCGCATCGGCGAGCTCGATCCGTCAGAGCAGCCGGCGTCGGACCTTCTCGTCGCGCACGAGGACGCGCTGCGCGCCTTCGCTCGCGCCGAGCTGGCTGGGGACACGGCCACCTCGCTCGACCTCATCAACGCGCTGGACCACATGCGCTAAGCCCGCCGGGCTCTGACATGGCTGAGTTCGCCCCGTTTGACCAACGGCACTACGGGACCATCGGGACGCGGGAGGGGATACGCCGCCTGGGCGCCCACCTACGAGGACACCGTCGACGACGCGATGGACCTCGTATTGCTCGAGCGGATCGACTCGGTTCCCTGGCGCGCGCTGCGCCGGATCGCCGACCTCGGGTGTGGCTCGGGTCGCACGGCGGCCTGGCTCCGCGCCCGCGGCGACGCGCGCAGCGACGTCCGCATCGACGGCGTCGACCTGACGCCCGAGATGCTCGATCTGGCGCGCCGGCGTGGCGTGCACGACCGGCTGGTGGAGGCCGACGTGCGCGCCACGGGGCTCGATCCGGGCTCGTACGACCTCGTGGTGTGCAGCCTGGTGGACGAACACCTGGCGGACCTCGTCCCCCTCTACGCCGAGGCCGCTCGGCTGCTGGCGCCCGGCGGCTGGTTCGTCATCGTCGGCGTACACCCCTTCTTCGTCATGGCGGTCGGGATGCCCACCCACTTCGACACGCCGGGTGGGCCTGTCGCCATCGAGACCCACGTCCATCTCCCCGGAGTGCACGTGGCGGCGGGCGCCGCCGCGGGGCTGGCGGCCGTCGAGCTCCACGAGGGGCTGGTCGGGGAGCAACTCATCGAGCTGAAGCCCAGCTGGGAGCGCTATCGGCACTGGCCCTTCAGCGCCGTCTGGGTCTGGGCGACGCGCTCGAGCGGCCGGGGTCCGGGCGGGCGGGCCCCGCTTGGAACCCCGGGACCCACCCCCCCTACCATTGGGGAGGCCATGGCCCCTGTTGTTCACCTCCGCGCCGCGGTCGCGCTCGCCGGCCGCTTCCCCGCCCTCGCCGGGGTCGACCTCACCCTCGACCAGCGGGAGGTCGTGGTTGTCATGGGCCCCAACGGCGCCGGCAAGACCAGCCTGCTTCGTGCGTGTGCTGGGCTTTTGCCCGTCACCTCGGGCGAGGCGACGGTCCTCGGGGTCGACCTCACCGCGGACCACACCGCGGTGCGCCGCTACGTCGGCCTCTTGGGACATGCCGCGCCTCTCTACGACGACCTCAATGCGGCGGAGAACGTCCGGTTCGCCGTCCGCGCCCTCGGCCTCGCCGCCTCGGGTGCCGACGACGCGCTCGAGCGGGTAGGGCTGACGGGACGGCTGCGCACCACGCCGGCTGGCCGGCTCTCAGCCGGGCAACGTCGCCGCGTCGCCCTGGCCGCGCTCGTGGCGCGCCGGCCCGCGCTCTGGCTGCTCGACGAGCCGCACGCCGGTCTCGACGCTGCCTCCCGTGCCCTGCTCGGACAGCTCATCGCCGAGGCCGTCGCCGACGGCGCGACGGTGCTGCTCTCCTCGCACGAGCCACAGCTCTCTGTCCCGCTGGCCGACCGCGTCGTGTCGATGGGCGGTGGCCGGGTGACGGGCCAAGAGCCGGGCGGTCGCCGCGGAACGCTCACGGCCGTGCCGTCGCCCGCGACCGGCGAGGCATCGAATACGACGGGGGCCACGCATGTGGCATGACGCGGTGCTCGTGGCGGGCAAGGACCTGCGCATCGAGGCGCGCTCGCGCGTCGGCCTGTGGCAAGTCGTCCCCTTCGCCTTCCTCGTCTTGGTATTGCTGGCGTTCGCCATCGGTCCCGACAAGTCCTCGCTGCAGCACGCGGCACCCGGGATCTTCTGGGTCGCCTTGCTCTTTTCGACGGTGCTCGCCATTCAGAGAAGCGTCGCGGTCGAATCCGGCGAGGGGACGCGCGACGGGCTGCGCCTCTCTGGCATCGACCCGGCGGGCATCTTCTTGGGTAAGGCGGCGGCCATCGGGCTCCAGCTGCTGGCGCTGCAACTCGTGCTCTGGGCCGGGGTGACGTTCCTCTTCGACGTGCGGGTCCACGTGGTCTGGTTGGCCGTGGTCGCCAGCTTGCTGGCGACGGTCGGGCTCGCCTGTGCGGGCGTGCTCTACGGCGCGCTCTCCGCCGGGCTGCGCGTGCGCGACACCCTGCTCCCCCTCTTGGTGTTGCCGGTGCTGGCGCCGGTGCTGCTGGCCGGGTCCAAGGCGTGGCAGGCCGCGCTGAGCGGAGCCTCGTCGTCGGGCACCCAGTGGCTCAAGATCCTCGCGCCCTTCGCCGTGATCTACCTCGTCGTGGGGGTCGTCCTCTACGGACCGCTCCAGGAGGCGGCGTGAGCAAACTCGACATCCCCGATTCCCCCGGCCTCGCCACCAGTGCGCTGCGGACCGAGCCGCCGGTGCCACGGCAGTGGCGCCCGCGCTGGTTGACGGTGGTCGGCGTGCTGGCCGTCGTCTCCCTCGCGTGCACGGTCTGGCTCGGGCTCTGGGTGACCCCGCCGGACCGGGTGCAGGGCAACCTGGCCCGGCTGCTCTATATCCATCCCGCCGTCGCGACCGTCGCGCTCTACTGGGTGGGCATCGTCGCGGCGGGCGGCAGCCTGCTCTACCTCTGGCCGCGGACCCGCTCGCTGTTCTGGGACCGCCTCGCCGCCGCTTCCGTCGAGGTCGGCGCGGTGTTCTCCGCCCTGACGCTGGTGACCGGGTCGCTGTGGGGACGGCCGGTGTGGGGCGTGTGGTGGACCTGGGACGCCCGGCTGACCTCGACCGCCCTGTTGCTGCTGCTCGAGATCGGCTACTTGGCCCTGCGCCGCGTCCCGGCCGACCTGGCGGTGCGGGCCCGTCGTTGCGCGGTGGCCGCGCTGCTCATCGCCATCGACATCCCGATCGTGCACTTCTCGGTCGACTGGTGGAACACGCTGCACCAGGGCGGCACCATCTTGGACCCCGGCTTCCAGCTGCACGTCCACGGCTCGATGCTCTGGGCGATGCTGCTCAGCTTCGTCGCGTTCTCACTGGTCTTCGTGTGGTTGCTGGCCATGCGCTACCGGATCGAGGTGCTCGAGGACGCCGTCGGCGACCAGGAGCTCGAAGTGTCGCTGGCCGAGCGCTGGAGCGAGGACGCCGACGAGTTCAGCCAGTCAGGCGGTACGACGTGAGCTACGTCGACGCCGGGTACGTGGCGGCCCTCGGCGGCACGTTCCTCTACGCCGTCGGCCTGGTGCTGCGCCGCCGCCGCTGGGAGCGGGCGCTGCGAGCCTCGGACGCGCCGCTCGAGCCCCACACGGTCGCCGACGACGGCGAGCGGTCGTGACCGGCACCGCAACCACCGCGTCGAGCCCGCCCACCCCGCCGTCGTCCGAGGCCCCGGCGGGCCCGGCCGTGCCGCCGGCCAAGCGGCGCCGGACCAGTCGGCGCGTGCTCGTCGTGTTCGTCCTGCTGGCGGTCGCCCTCGTCTTCTTGCTCGTCGAGGGGGTGGGCAGCTCCCTCGACTACTTCGACACCGTCGACCAGGCGCTGGCCCACAAGACCTCGCTCGGAACGCAGACGTTCCGCCTCGAAGGCACGGTGGTCCCGGGCAGCATCCACCCAACGACGGCCGGCACCGAGTTCCTCATCTGCCAGGGGCCCAAGTACATTCACGTGACGAACACCGGCAGCCCGCCGCAGCTCTTCCAGCCCCGGATCCCCGTGGTTGTGGTGGGCCACTTCGCCTCGGCGGCTTCGACCGCGTTCGAGTCCAACACCATCATGGTCAAGCATTCCGAGACCTACATCGCCCAGTACCCGAGCCGGGTCAAGGTGAAGTCGACGGGCTCCGTCTGCTGATGGTCGACGCACAGCTCGGCACAATCGGGATCTGGCTCGCCTTCGTTGCCTGCCTCGTGGGCGCCGCGATGACGGTGGCCGGACTGGCCCGCCGAGGTGGTGCTCCCACGTCCCGCCGGACGGGCGACGGCCGGCTCTTCGCGCCGGTGCTGCTCGTTGGAGCGCTGTTGGCCACCGGGGCCATGGAACACGCGCTGATCACCCACGACTTCGCGCTGGTCTTCGTCGCCGGAAACAACAGCACCGTCACTCCGCTGCTCTACTCCATCACCGGGATGTGGTCGGCTCTCGCCGGCTCCATCCTGTTGTGGGGCCTCATCCTCGCCGTGGTCTGCACCGTCTTCGTGTGGCGCTACCGACGCCAGGCCTCGGACCCGGTGATCCGTTACGCGACGCTCGTCCTCTACCTCGTGTCCGCCTTCTTCTTCGGGTTGATGATCGGGCCGGCCAATCCCTTCCTGACCGCATCGGGCGCCACCCAGGGGCTGGGGCCGAACTCGCTGCTCCAGGACAATCCGCTGGTGGCCATCCACCCACCGCTCCTCTATGTGGGCTTCGTGGTGTTCACGGTGCCGTTCGCCTTCGCCATCGGCATGCTGGCGACGGGTCGGGTGGGTGACCGCTGGCAGATCGAGTGCCGGCGCTGGACGCTGGTGGCCTTCACCTTCTTGTCGGTCGGGATCGTCCTCGGTGCCTGGTGGTCCTACCAGGTGCTCGGCTGGGGCGGCTTCTGGGGCTGGGACCCCGTGGAGAACGCCGCGCTCCTGCCGTGGCTCTGCGGCACCGCCTACCTGCACTCTGTCCTCGTCCAGGAGCGGCGCGGCCTGATGCGGGTGTGGAACCTGTCGCTGTCGATCGCGACCTTCGCCCTCACCATCCTCGGGACCTTCCTGACGCGCTCGGGGGTGATCGTCTCGGTGCACTCGTTCTCGGAGTCCGACCTCGGCCCGTTGCTCATCGGCTTCTTCTTCGCGGTGGTCATCGTCGGCTTCGGGCTGATCGCCTGGCGCGGCGACCGTTTACGCTCACCGGGAGGGATCGACGCGCCGCTCGGCCGCGAGGGCGCGTTCCTCCTCAACAACGTCGTCTTCGTCGGGTTCGCCTTCGTCGTCCTGCTCGGCACGGTGTACCCGCTCCTCTACGAGGCCGTCACCGCGCAGCAGGTCACCGTCGGCGCGCCCTTCTTCAACACGGTCGCCATCCCGGCCGGCCTCACGCTCCTCTTCCTCATGGCCGTGGCACCGGTGCTGAGCTGGCGCAAGATGAGTGGGGCGGTGTTGTGGCAGCGTCTCGCCGTCCCCGTGTGGGTCGGCGTCGCAACGGTCGTGCTCTGCGTGGCCTTCGGTCTGCGCGGCTTCGCCACGCTCATCGGCTTCGGCCTCGCCGCCATGGCCGCGGCGACGGCCGCCCGCGCACTGGTGCTCTCGGTGCGGGCCGCGCTGGCGCGTCGCGTGGGCTGGTGGAGGGGCTTGGTCGGGCGCGCCAACGGCGGGATGGTCGTGCACCTCGGCGTGGTGCTCTTGGCGGTGGGTGTCATCGCCGCCACCTCGTACCGCCATCAGGCCGAGCTGGCGTTCCACCGGGGCGAGGTGGTCACCTACGACGGCCATCGATTCGAGTTCGAGGGGTTGCGCACCGTCACGACGCCGTCGCGCACTGCGCAAGAGGCGGTCGTGAAGGTCGACGATGGGGTGTTCACCCCGGCCACGACCAGCTTCGGCAGCGGCCTGGCCGTCGTGGGGACGCCCGCGATCGACTCGGGATTCTTCCAAGACGTGTACCTGACCTTCGACGCCGTGGGCGGGCTCGGGAACACCTCGGGCAACCTGGCCATCAACAACCTGCCGAGCGGTTCGGTGGCGATCGGCGTCGTGATCGAGCCGCTCGTCGCCTGGCTGTGGGCCGGGGGACTGCTGATCGGGGTGGGCGGCCTGCTGGCGTTGGTGCCGGGCACGCGCCGCCGGGCCACCGACCCGGCCTCGGCCCCGGCCGCGATCGTCACGGGGGCCGAGCCCGGCGCGCCGCGCGAGCGTGAGACCGCGCCCGAGCCGGTCGGCGCGCTCGTCGCACGCGGCGTGGAGCCGGCGTGACCGAGCGCCGGCGCCGCCACACGACCCGCTGGGTGGCGGGTGCCGTCCTCGCCGCCCTCGTCGTCGTGGGTATCGTGCTCGCCACCCGGACGCCGCAGGCGGCGACCACCGTCTCGAGCCCGTTGATCGGCCAGGCCGCACCCGCCTTCTCGGGCCGGGACCTGAGCACCGGCGCGCCCGTCTCGTTGGTGTCGCTGCGCGGGCACTACGTCGTGGTCAACTTCTTCGCCAGCTGGTGCACGCCGTGCCAGCAGGAGGCGCCCGACCTGTCCCGCTTCCACTACGAGCAGGTGCACCGCGACGACGGGGCCGACATGGTGAGCATCGTCTTCCACGACTCCGACGCCAGCGCGCGCGGCTTCCTGCGCACCAACGGCGACCTGTGGCCGGCCATCGGGGATCCCGGCGGCGCCATCGCCGATCACTACGGGGTGACGGGACCGCCGACCACCGTCGTGATCGACCCGGCGGGCCGGGTCACCGCCGTGCTCGAGGGGCCGGCGACCCAACAGAACCTCGACTCGGCGCTCGCGAGCGCTCGCGCCGAGCAGGCGTCGGATGGCTGAGCACCGTTCGTCCCTGCCGCTGTGGGTGAGGGCCGGCCTCCCGCTCGTCGTCCTCGCCGTGGCCCTGGTGATCGGCAGCGGCGTCTTCGACCGCTCGCCACAGACGGCGCCACAGCGCGCCGCCGCCATCGAGGCCGGGGTGCGGTGCCCCTCGTGCACCGACCTCTCCGTCGCCCAGTCGAACGCCTCGACGGCGATCGCCGTGCGGCATCAGATCGAGAGCATGGTGGCCGATGGCCGCTCCACCGCCGACATCGACCAGGTGTTGGTCTCCCAGTACGGTCCCGCCATCCTCCTCGTGCCGCCCGACGCCGGGGGCGTGCCCCTGATCTGGATCATCCCCCTGGTGCTCGGCGTCGCGGTGGTCGCCGGCGTCGGCGTCCTGTTCTGGCGCCGGAGCCGCGCCTTTGACTCCTTGCGCGTCGAGACCGCTCCCGGACAGAGCGAGCCGCGCGAGAACGAGCCGGTGTCATGAAGGTGGCGGTGCGATGAAGGTGGAGGACTCGCCCGCAGTCGACCGTCCCTCCTCGGAAGGCGACGAGCACTGGCACCTCGCAGACGAGCGTGACTTCCTGCGCCGCTCCCTCGACGACGCGGCGCGCGAGCACGAGGCCGGCGACCTCTCCGACGAGGACCACGCGCTCTTGGTGGCGCGGGACTCGGCCCGGCTGGCCGAGGTGGAAGCCGAGCTCGGCGCCCTCATCGGCCGCGCCGCGGCCGATGCCGACAACGCGCCACCCGCGGTTTCGAACTCGTGGGCAGACGGTGCACCGGTCACCGACGCGCCGGGGAGGCGGATGCCACTATGGCGCCGGATCGGGATCGTGGTCGCCTGCGGGTTCATCGTGCTCGGGGCGGTCATCTTGGTGGCGCACTTCGTGCAGGCGCGCCAACCGGGTCAGGCTTCTTCTGGCAGCGTCACCCAAACGCAGGCCCAGCAGATCGAAGAGCAGTTGCAGCAGGCTCTCTCCCTCAACAACGCCGGCAACGTCGAGGGCGCGCTTGTGCTGTACAACAAAGTCTTGAGCGAGGATCCGTCCAACCCCGCTGCGTTGGCCTATGCCGGTTATCTGGAATGGAACCAAGGTTCTCGGTCGCATGTGGCGTCGTTGGTGCGCATCGGGCGCGCCCAGATCCAGACCGCCGTCAAGGACTCGCCCACCTACTACCAGGCCCACCTCTTCTACGGGCTGGTGCTGGCGAACCAGGACCACAACGACAAGGCAGCCGTCGCCCAGTTCAACGACTTCCTGGCCGACGGCCCCCCCGAGACCGAGCTCGCGCAGGTCGAGCCCCTCGTGCTCGGCGCCTACGTGTCGGCGGGAGTCCCCGTGCCGGCCGACTTCACGGGCGGAGGCACCCCGACCTCAGCCCCGTAGGGAACGCAGGTCCTCCACGACGCGCGGGAAGGTGGCGGCGAACACGCGGCAGTCTTCCTCGGTGCTCGACCAGCCCACGCTGACCCGGAGCGAGTGGCTCGGGTCCACGCCCATCGCCTCGAGCACCGGCGACGGCTCGATGCTCTCCGACGAGCAGGCCGACCCCGAGTGGACCGCCACGCCAGCGCGGTCGAGACCGATCAGCACGGGCTCGGCCTCGACGCCATGCACCCCGAGGCAGACGAGCGAGGGGAGCCGGTCTTGCGGCGACGGGGGGCCGACGATCTCGACCCCGTCGACGGCGAGCGCCGCGTTGAGCACGTGCGCTATGAAGCGCCGGGCGGTGGTGGCTTCGTCGTGCAAGGCGAGGAAACCATCTGCAGCCAGGACCGCGGCGACCCCCCCAAACGCGAGGAGCGCGGGAACCGCCTCCAGCCCGCCCCGGCGCCCGCGCTCTTGTTCACCGCCGACGAGCAGCGGCTCGAATCGGCTGCCCCGGCGGACCACCAGGGCGCCCGCTCCTGGCACCGCCCCCAGCTTGTGCGCGCTGACGCTGACCAGGTCGGCATCCAACGCGCCGAGGTCCGTGACGACGTGGCCGCAGGCCGCCGCGGCATCGACATGGACGGTGACGCCTGCCTGCTTGCACAGGTCGACCACCTCGTGCACCGGCTGGATGGTCCCCACCTCGTGGTTGGCCCACTGGCAGTGGACCAGGGCGGGTTGAGGCAGGGACGCCGTGCCGAGGCGCTCGCGCAGCGCGTCCACGTCGAGGCGGCCGGTCCCGTCGACCGCGAGCACTTCGAGCGGCGCGGCGCGGGCCGAGGCGTCGCGCGCCGCGGAGTGCTCGACCGCGGCGCAGAGCACCGGTGCGCCCGGCTTGGCGCGGGTCGCACCCCAGACGGCGGCGTTGATCGCCTCGGTGCCGCCCGAGGTGAACACCACCTGGCGCGCCACCACGCCGAGGAGCTCCGACACCTGGGCGCGCGCTGTCTCGAGCGCGTCACGCACAATGCGCCCCTCCTCGTGGATGCGCCCGGGATCACCAGGCGGGAGGTGGGCCCAGGCCTCGAGCGCCGCGAGGGCCTCGGGCCGTGGCGGCGTGGTGCTGGCGTGGTCGAGGTAGACGCGAGCCACGGGGGCTCAGGCAGAGGCGGTGCAGGTGTCGTCGCCCCGCGCCCGTGATGAAAGGATCACCGGGAGCGCCCGCTGCGACGCCGTGCCGCACAGGCCGGCCAACAAGCCCTTCACCATGCCGCGGTCGACGGCGCAGAGCACAGGGTTCGTGCTGCTGGCGTCGCCGAAGGGACACTGCTCTGCGATCACCGCGGTGGTCTCGCCGCGGTCCTCGGCGTGGGCGGCGAACCCGTGGGCGGTCAGGGTCTCGGCCACGACGTGCATCGCCGCCCGCACGGTGCGCTGGCCCTCGGTCGGTGTCATGCGGGACGCAAGCGAACGGCCGTACTCCTCGCCCACGAGCGCGGCCATCTCCTCCGCCTCGCCAGGTCCGAGCCGTCGCAGGGCCTCACCCAGGAGACGCATCAAGAGGTCGTCGCGGCGCTGCATGAGGCCGAGTGACAGCTCCTCCTCGACGCAGAAGTACCGCTTGGAGGGACGCCCGGCGCCGGCGGCATTGCGCCCGGTCTCGACGCGCAAGTACCCCCCGTCGACCAATCGCTGGAGGTGGTGGCGCGCGACGTTCGGGTGGAGGGAGAACGTCGTCGCGACCTCCCGCGCCGTGACGCCGGGCACCGCGCGGACGTGCAAGAAGATGTCACGGCGGGTGGGGTCACCAAAGGCGGCGGCGACCGCGGCCACCGCCGCGCTGAAGCGACCGTCGTCCGCGCCGGCCGCGCGCTCGGACTCAGTCGGTCCCTCGAACTCCGCCACGCGCTCGAACTCCGCCACGCGCTCGACCTCCGCCGTGCGCTCGGGCTCCACTGTGATCGGAGCGGTACTCACGGTGGGTAGTCTACCGGTGGAATCAACCCCTGGAGCTGGGGCGACGCGGACAGAGCCGCCCTGTGCGGGTCGTCCGTTGCGGATCCGGCCCACGACGAGGAAGGCCATGGCAGCAGACCACGCACAGCTCGAAGCCGCCGTGAGCGCGGTCACAGAGCCCGAGTTCGGTGCCTCGTTGGGTGACCTCGGCCTCCTCAAGACGGTGCGGCCGCGCCGACGCCGGGTGTTCTTGGAGGTGGCCCTTCCCGTTGCAGCCTGGCCGGGCACGGACGAACTGGCCGACGAGATCCACCGCGCCGCCCTGGCCGTCGACGGCGTCGAGGAGGTCGACCTCGAGTTCGTGGTGATGAACGAGCAGGAAAGGGCGGGACTGCGCCAGCGCCTGCGCACCCGCATGCTCGGGGCGGGCGCGGATGCGGGCGCCGAGGCGGACGTGGAGCCCGACGAGGCAGGGCACGCCCACGGCGGCCACGGTCACCAGCACGCGCGCGCGGAACCGGTGCCGGCCTTTCTCGCCGCGGATGCCCCGACGAGGGTGATCGGCGTGTCGTCAGGCAAGGGTGGCGTCGGCAAGTCGACGGTGACGGTGAACCTGGCCATCGCGCTGGCGCGCTCCGGCCATTCGGTGGGCCTCCTTGACGCCGACGTCTACGGCTTCTCGGTTCCCAAGATGCTGGGCACGGACCACGACCCGGTGATCATCGGCGACATCGTCATCCCGACCGCTGCGCACGGCGTCCGCTGTCTGTCCATGGGGTACTTCGTCCCCGACGACCAGCCGGTCATCTGGCGGGGTCCGATGCTGCACAAGGCGATCCAGCAATTCCTGACCGACGCCTACTGGGGCGAGCCGGACTTCATACTCGTCGACATGCCACCCGGGACCGGAGACGTCGCGCTGACATTGGCCGAGGTCATGCCCCGGGCCGAGATCGTCGTGGTGACGACGCCACAGCCCGCCGCGCAGCGCGTGGCGCAGCGTTCGGCGTTCGCGGCGCGGCGCCTCAAGCTGTCGGTGCGCGGGGTGATCGAGAACATGAGCTGGTTCACCGGCGACGACGACAAGCGCTATGAGCTCTTCGGCTCCGGCGGTGGGGCCCGGTTGGCCTCCGACCTCGGTGTCCCCCTACTCGGCCAGGTCCCGCTGGTCAACGCGGTGCGCCTCGGCGGCGATGAGGGCCGGCCCGTCATGGCGGTGGACCCCGAGAGCGAGACGGCCCGGTCCTTCCAGGCGATCGCCGACAAGCTGGCCGCGCTCGGGCCCGCCCGCGTCTACCGGCGCGAACTCACCCTGCGTTGAGGCGCGAGGTCCGATTGGGGTTGAGTCCCCATTTCAAGTTGGCCGCGTCGCGGGCGTTGCCGCGGTAGACGACGACCTGGTCGCGGCCGTGCCGCTTGGCCTCGTACATGGCGTTGTCCGCGTCGCGCAAGAGCGCAGCCGGCGCCGCGTCGGCGTCGGCGGTGACCACGATGCCAACGCTGGCCGTGATGACGAGCTGGGTGTCACCGATGGTGACCGGCTGGCTGATGCCGGCCCGGATCCGCTCGGCCATGTCCACCGCGTCGTCATCGTGGTCCACCTCGGCGAGAGCCACGAACTCGTCGCCGCCGAAGCGGGCCACCACGTCGACGCCACGCGTCATCGCGATCAGCCGCGTCGCCATCTCGTTGAGCACCTGGTCGCCGGCAGAGTGGTCAGCCCGGTCGTTCACCAGTTTGAAGCGGTCGAGATCGACGAAGAGCACCGCCAGTGAGTTACGACGCCGGCCGACATGGGTCAAGGCCTCCTCGAGTTTCTCCATGAACAGCGTCCGGTTGGCCAGGCCGGTGAGCGCGTCGTGGGTGGCCTGGAAAGCCATCTGCTCGGCCATCTCGCAGCGCTCGATGGCGAGGCCCACCATGCCGGCCAGCTGGTCGAGCTTCCGGAGCTCCTCACTCCCGAAGTAGGGCATGTACGGGCTGATGCGCACGGCCAGCTCGTGGGTGGCACCGCTGTGGGTGCGCACGGTGACGCGGTTCCGTCCCGATTCGGTGCCGTTCACCTCGTCCCAGTCGTCGAACCAGTCGTCGGCCCCACCATCGTTGGTCCAGGCCGGGTACCGGGCCACCACCGTGCCGTCGCTCGCCAAGAGCGCCGCCTTGGACGCGCCGACCAACGCGCTGACGTGAGGCAGGAGGTGCTCGGCGACGTCGCGCGAGTCGCCCGCGGACACCAGCTCACCCACGGCGCGGCGGAAGGCGAGGTCCTCTTTGCGGCTGAGGAAGACCCGCACGAAGGAGGGGAAGACGAGGGCGACGAGGAACAGCAGCCCCATGGCGACCGTGAGGGCCTGGGTGACCAGCCGGACGGTCTGGCCCTGGAGCGCCAGCGCGGCGACGACCACCTGCACCTCGAGCCCGGCAACGGCGATGGCCAGCAGGCGCATCCGCATGGCGGCGATGGGTGGTTCGCCGCGGCCCGCCACAAAGAGGGTGATCACCACATAGGTGAAGAGGAAGGCGAAGCTCACGGTGAAGGCGACCCGATAGGCGAGGTAGTACGGCGGCGTCGCCCCCCCCGCCACCGGCAGGTAGTCCAACCAGAAGGTGAAGGCCACGATGGCCGCGGTCACGACGACGGCGGCGTACCGGACGCCCCTGTTCGGCCGGCGAAAACTTGTGGCGAAGCGGAAGAGGCAGTAGGGCACCACCAAGAGCAAGGCGATGAGGCCCTTCGCCACGTTTTGGTTCGTGACGACGTGCGGGTCGATCTTGAGGGTCAAGGAGAGCCCACCGAGGATGGCGAAGGACAACGCCACCCACCCGGCGCCGCGGATGCGATGGCGGATCCATTGCAGCGCGGTCAGCGCAGCCAGGGCGACGAATTCGACCAGGGAGACGTTGGCCAGAGCCTGCGTCCAGTGCGTCACCGAGTGATCCCCTCCTCCGCCGCGTCACCTACGTCGCCAAGGTCGACGGCAGCCGAATGCATGCGTGACTGTACTCCTCGCCGGAACGCCGAGACGGCATTTCACGGTCTCGTCACGACGACGGCGACCAGTGGGGCCGCGTCACGGTTGGGGGCGGTGGCGTCGCGGTCGTGCCGTCACGGCGCAGCCGGCCGGACCCTCGGCGTCGCGCGTCTCTGCGGCGCGAGAACTCCCGGGCGGTGCGAGTCGCCGGCTCGGTACGCTGTGCGCCGCGAGGAGGTGCCATGGTGCAGGACTGGGCAAGGCCTGTGGTGCACTGGGAGATCGAGGCCGAGGACCCGGAGCGTCAAAAGGCGTTCTACGCCGACCTGTTCAATTGGACGATCGGCGACGGCTCCATCATGAACATTCCCGCGGGAATCGGCGGGCCGGAGCCCGGTCCGGGCGGGCACATTCGACAGAGCGGGCGCGCGGGGGTGACGCTCTACGTCCAAGTGGCCGACCTCCGGGCGTCGCTGGAGAAGTCGGTGTCGCTCGGCGCGACGATCGTGGCTGAGCCCTTCGACGTCCCCGGAGGGCCCACGATCGCCGGCATCACCGACCCCGAAGGCAACCCGCTCGTGTTGGTGCAGGCCTGAGGTGTCGATCGTCGAAATCACGACCTTCCGGCTCGCCGAGGGTGTCGCCGACAGGGCGTTCCTCGCCCTCGACAAGCGGATCCAGACCGAGCTCGTCCCCAACCAGCAGGGGTTCCTTCGCCGGACGACCGTGCGCCACGGCGACGATTGGCTGGTCGTGACGCTGTGGGCGAGCGATGCCGACGCGGCAGCCTTCCAGCGCAGCATCGAGGGACACCCGTTGCAGACAGAGTTCGAGCAGGCGGTCGAGGCGGGCACGTTGCACCTGACCCGGTACACGACGCTCGACTGACGTGGAGCTCGGCGACCTCAAAGTCACGCGGTACGAGGTGCACGACCGGGTGGCGACGGTGACGCTGAACCGGCCCGAACGGCTCAATTCGTGGACCGGGCGCATGCACGCGGAGTACCGCGCGCTGCTCGACCGGTCGGCCCGCGATCGGGAGGTCCGGGTCATCGTGGTGACCGGATCGGGCCGGGGTTTCTGCGCCGGGGCCGACTCGCGCGCGCTCGAGGGTGAGGCCGAGCGCGGTGCCTACGACCCCGGACTGGGGGACGACGTCGCCATGCCCGGCTATGGCGTCCGTCCCGAGTTCGACGCTGACTTTGCGTACCACTTCGGAATCCCCAAACCGATCATCGCCGCGGTGAACGGGCCGGCCGCCGGTGTCGGGCTCGTGCTCGCCTGCTACTGCGACCTGCGCTTCGCCGCGCACGGGGCCAAGCTCACCACCGCGCACGGGCGCCTTGGCTTGCCGGCGGAGTTCGGTCTCTCGTGGCTGTTGCCGCGGCTCATCGGCGTGACGCGTGCCGCCGACCTCCTCCTGTCGAGTCGGGTCGTCCTGGCCGAGGAGGCCGAGACGCTCGGCCTGGTCAACCGGGCGCTGCCGCCCGAGGAACTCTTGCCCTTCACCTACGAGTACGCGGGACGCCTGGCGTCCGAGATCGCACCGTCGTCACTGGCCGTCACGAAACTGCAGCTCTATCGCGACCTGCACCGCGACGCAGCGTCGTCGGTGCGCGACGCCGGTCAGCATCTGAGCGAGATGATGGGCCACCCCGACTTCGCCGAAGGAGTGGCGGCGCTCACCCAGAAGCGCCCACCCTCCTTCGGTGACAGCGGCGCCTGAAGACGCGCCCGGCGATCGACGGCGATCGACGGAGATCGACGGAGATCGACGGAGATCGACGCGGCTCGGTTTGCTCAGCCGTCCACGCCGGCAGGGAGCTTGGCCGGGTCCCAGCCCAAGAGCGCCACGGCCTGGCGGAAGGCGAAGCGATCGGTCATGCCGGCCACGTAGGTGACGGCGGCACGGATGGCATCGATGCTTCCCGCCACGACGTCGTCGGTGGCCGGTGTGGTCCGGTCGGTGATCAGGTGGGGACGGTCGGAGAAGTGCTCGACCAGCGCGCGCAGCACGCTGATCACCGCGTCCCCTTGACGCAACGAGGCGTCGCGCAGATAGATGCGCTCGTAATTGCAGGCCCGGAAGGCGGTGAGCGCCTCTGCGGCCTCCTCCTCCATCCCGACCTGTCCGGTCCGGAGCGACGCCGACACGACGCCGGCGATGAAGGCGCTGAGCTGCGCACTGCGCCGCTCGCCGCACAAGGAGCGCACGGCCACGGGCAGCTGGTGGGGCGCGACGATGCCGGCCAGCACGGCATCCTCCCAGTCGTGGCACACATACGCGATCCGGTCGGCCCAGCTGACGACCTCCCCCTCGGGCGTCGAGGGCGCGGGACGCGACCAGCTGTGATTGGCGATCCCGTCGAGGGTCTCGGCGCACAGGTTGAGGGAGGCGAGGGAGACGAGTGCGCCCCAGGGCGCGTGGTCGAAGCCCCCCGGCACATAGGGATCGAGCGCGTCCTCGCTGGCGTGACCGCCGGGCCCGTGCCCGCAGTCGTGGCCGAGCGCGATGGCCTCGGTCAGCGCGACGTTCAATCGGCAGGCGCGCGAAATCGCGGTGGCGAGCTGTGCCACCTCGAGGGCGTGGGTCAGGCGTGTGCGCTGATGGTCCTGGGGGAACACGAAGACCTGCGTCTTGCCGGCCAGGCGCCGGAACGACGGGGCGTGCAAGATCCGGTCGCGGTCGCGCTCGAAGCACGTACGCCAGGGATCGGGCTCCTCGGCCAGCGCGCGGCGACCCGCGGCGGCGGCGCGGGTGGCCCCCGGCGCCAGCAGCTCGTGCTCGAGCTCCTCGCGCTCTATGCGCCCGTTCGGCCCGGCGGCGCGCTCCCACCCAGCTTCGGCCGTGGACTCCTCGGGCCCGACCCTGGCGTGGGAGTCGGCGTGGGCCAGCCGGACGGGGCCCGAGTAGCCGGCCATCGTCGCTGCCCAGCGGGCTCCGCGCGGCGTCTCGCCCGATGTGGGCACTCCGCTCATGCCAAGCAGTCTGCCCCGTCCCTGTAACGTCCAGGTGGCCCGGGTACAGCAAACGGGTTCGCGAGAGGAGACAGACCAGGTGGACGTGCGCATCGGCATCACCCACACCCCCAAGGAGCTCGAGGTGGAGATGCCCGACGACGCCGACCGCGACACGGTCGTCGCCGAAATCGAGAAACTGCTGCAGACCGGCGACGGCGTCCTGTGGCTCACCGACCGCAAGGGACGGCGCGTGGGAGTGCCCGTCGTCAAAGTCGCCTATGTCGAGGTCGGGGCCCCCACGGGGGAGCGACGCGTCGGGTTCGGCGCTCCCTGAGGGCGTCCGTGACGGCGGGGTGGGCGCGGGTGCGGTGACCGACATACCCGGCTTGCTCGATCTGCGGCTGGTGTTCGTCACCGGCAAGGGCGGCGTCGGGAAGACGACGGTGTCGGCGGGACTGGCCCAGCTGGCAGCCGAGCACGGGAAGCGCGTCCTCGTCTGCGAGGTCGACGCCAAGGGCGACGTCCCAGAGCTCTTCGAGGCCCCGCCAGTCGACTTCACCCCCGCGAGGTGGCGCCGGGGGTGTGGTCGATGTCGATGGACACCGAGGCATCGCTGCGCGAGTACCTCAAGTTGCACCTGCGCATCCCGGTGGTGGGCCGGATCGGCCCGCTGGCCAAGGCGTTCGACTTCGTGGCGACGGCCGCCCCCGGTGTGCGCGAGATCCTGACTGTCGGCAAGTTCTGCTGGGAGGTGCGCGAGTCGCACTACGACCTCGTGGTGGTCGATGCGCCCGCGAGTGGGCACATCGTCGGCGAGCTGGCCGCACCGCAGGCCATCAACGACCTGGTCAAGGTGGGCCTGATCCGCAGCCAGACCGATTGGATGCTCGACATCCTCTCGGACCCTCGCCAGACCGGGCTGGTGGCCGTGTGCACGCCCGAGGAGATGCCGGTGAACGAGACGCTCGAGCTCGTCGAGCGGGTGCGCGCGGAGACGACGGTCCGCGTGTCGGCCGTCGTGGTCAACCGCGTGTTGCCCGAGCTCTTCGGCCAGCGCGAGGAGGAGATCTTCGAGCAACTCCGCGAGCCCGGCAACGAAGGGATCCTGTCCGAGCGGGCCGGTGGGTCGGTCGCCCCCGTGCTCGAGGCGGCGCGGCTGGCGGTGACGGTGCGGCGAACCCGCTCGACCCATTTGCAGCGGTTGCAGGCCGGTTTGCCCGAGGGCATCCCGGTCTTGTTGTTGCCGTACCTCTTCGTGCGTAGCTTCGGGGCGCGCACGACACGCCAGGTGGCGCACGCGCTCGCAGAGGAGCTCGGGCTGTGAGCGCGACCGTCCCACCGGCGGTCAAGACCGTCGGCCAGCTGCTGGCGGCCAAGAACATCGTCATCGCGTGCGGGCCAGGCGGCGTGGGCAAGACGACCACGGCGGCTGCGCTCGCCGCCACCGCCGTGGTGGAAGAGGGTGGCCGTGTGCTGGTGCTCACGGTTGACCCGGCACGCCGGCTGGCCGACGTGCTCGGGCTCAAGGGCATCGGGAACGACGAGGTCCGCATCCCCGATGATGTGTTCACCGAGGCGGCGGCCCATCCGAGGGGCGAGCTGTGGGCCGCGATGCTCGATACCAAGCAGAGCTGGGACGACCTCATCCGGACCCATGCGCCCGACGCAGAGACACGCGAGCAGATCCTCGCCAACCCGCTCTATCAGAACATTTCGGCGCGCTTCGTCGGGTCGCACGACTACATCGCGATGGAACGTCTCTACGAGATTCAAAGCGAGGGGAAGTACGACCTGATCGTGGTCGACACGCCCCCTACCCGCAACGCGCTCGACTTTCTCGACGCGCCGCAGCGCATGGCCGATTTCTTTTCGTCGCGCCTGCTGCGCTGGCTCATCGTGCCCTACCGGTCGCGCTTGGTGAACGTGGCGTCGCGGCCCTTCTACCAAGTGGCCGACCGCATCCTCGGCACGCAGTTCCTCGCCGACATCTCCGAGTTCTTCATTCTCTTCCAGTCGATGTACTCCGGATTCGTCCAGCGGGCCGAGGCGGTGACCCGGCTGCTCTCGGACCGGCGCACGACCTTCATGGTCGTCTCGACGCTGGAAGCCACGCCGGTGCGCGAGGCCGAGTTCTTTTCGTCCGAGCTGACGTCGCGCAAGCTGAATCTCGGCGCGGTCGTCCTCAACAAGGTGCTGCCCGAGTACCTGCGCGACGCCAGGAGCGACAAGCTGGCCCAGTCCATGCGGGGCCGGGCCACCGAGCTGGCCGACGGGCTCACCGACGACCCGGTGGTGGCCGCCCGGGTCGTGGGCGAGGTCGCCGAGAGTTTCCTCAATTTCGGTGTCGTCGCCCGGCGGGAGGCCGAGCAGCAGGCCGAGCTGCGCGGGATGCCCGAAGTCCTCGTGACGGTCCCGTTCTACGACGTGGACGTCTACGACATGGAGGGGCTCCTCCAACTCGGCGCGCAGGTCTGGGGCTAAGGGCCGGAGCAGCGGCGGCAGCCCGGAGCGGGACCGGCGTCAGGGGTGAGCGGGGCGCCTACCATCGGAGCCATGGTCCAGCTCGTCAACCCCGAAGTGCTCGAGTACGCGGACGCGCACACCACGGCACCGCCCGGCTACCTCGACGCGGTCGACACCTCGACCAAGGAGGACTTTGCGGCCTGGGGGATGATGGTCGGCCGCCAAGAGGGTCGGTTCCTCGAGCTCCTCGTCTTCGCCACCCAGGCCACCCGCGTCCTCGAGATCGGCACCTTCACCGGCTACTCGTCCATCGCCATGGCGGCGGGACTACCCAAGGACGGGGCCATCATCTCGCTCGAGGTCGACCCCCACCACGCCCAGGTGTCGCGGGGAAACATCGCCGCGGCCGGACTCGAGAGCCACATCAGTGTCATCGAGGGCCCCGCCCTGCGCTCGCTCGAGGACCTCCAGGGCCCCTTCGACCTGGTCTTCATCGACGCCGACAAGGTCTCCTACGACGCCTACTTCGAGGCCGTCCTGCCCAAGCTGGCGACCCACGGCCTGATCGTCGTGGACAACACGCTCCAAGGCGGCGGCGTGCTCGCCTCAGAGATGCAGCCGCACGAGGGCGCCCGGGCGCTGCGCGCCTTCAACGACAAGATCGTGAACGACCCGAGGGTGGTGTGTGTGCTCACGACGATCCGCGACGGCGTGACGCTGATCCGCCGGGCCGGGTCCTAGGAAGTCGCCGCCGGCCGAATCGGAACGAACTGCGTGCTCGACTACCACCTCCACCTCTGGCCTCACTCGGAGCACGAGACGCCTCTGCACCCCGAGCAGCTGGCTGACTACTGCGCCCGCGCGCAGGCGGCGGGTGTGACGGAGCTGGCTGTCACCGAGCACCTGTTCCGGTTCCGCCAGGCCGACGCCTTGCTCGGTGGTTTTTGGGACGAGCCGGGTGTCCCCGCCGCCCTGGCCGAGTCGATGGCGGAGTACTGGAAGTTCCACGCCACCGCCGACCTGGACGCGTATGTCGAGTGCGCCCTCGAGGTGAAGGAGGCGGGCCTTCCCGTCGTCATCGGCCTCGAGGTCGACTACTACCAGGGCCGCATGGACCAGGTGGCGCAGCTGCTGAGCGGCTACCCCTTCGACGTGCTCTTGGGCTCGGTGCACTGGGTGGGCGCATGGCGCTTCGACGACCTCAGCGACCCGGTGTCGATGGCGGAATGGTCGGCCCGCGACGTCGACCTCTGCTGGGAGGCCTACACGACGGCGATGGAGGAGCTGGCCGCGTCCGGAGCCTGCGACGTCCTCGCCCATCCCGACCTGATCAAGGTGGCGGGCCACATCCCCGACGCCCCCGCCGAGTGGTGGGACCGCATCGCCGAGGCGGCCGCGGCGTCGGGCATGGCGGCCGAGGTGTCCTCGGCGGGCTGGCGCAAGCCGGTCTCCGAGCAGTACCCCGCAGCGGGACTCCTGGAGCGGTTCGTGGCCCGCGCCGTGCCGCTCACCACGGCGTCTGATGCGCACCGGCTCGAGCACGTGGCCGACCGGGCCGACGACCTGCGCGCCGTGTTGGCCCGGGCCGGCGCAGAGACGCTCCAGGGGTATCGGCGGCGGCGGCCCCACGTCGTCGCCGTCACCGCCGGGTCGAGCGCGCCGGAGTACGGGGGCGGTGCCTGATGCCCACCCCGGCGGAGCTCGCGCAGAGCCACACCGACCTCAAGCCCGATGAGCTCGGGCACCTCCAGCGCCTGCTCGGCAGCTGGAGCGTGCTGGCCGACCTCTCCTTCTCCGACCTCTTGCTCTTGGTACCCGTCCACTCCGCCGGCGTGGACGCGAGCAACGGCGCGGGCGCGGGCACGGACGGCACCGGCGCCGTGGACGAGGATCCCGAGCTAGTCGTGCTCGGACAGATGCGGCCGACCAACCGGCCCACGCTGGTGGACCAGGACCTGGTCGGCCAGACGGTCAACGAGTCACAGTGGACCCTGGTCGCCCGTTGCCTGCACTCGGGCGAGATCGTGCGGGGCAGCATCCATCACCCCATCTTGGGCGAACAGGTGCCGGTGGAGAACATCCCGGTGCGTTTCGACGGTCGCATCATCGGGGCGCTGCTGCGCGTGTCGCTGGCCCCGCTCAAGGGGCCGACGTCGATGTACGAGCGCACCTACCTCGACGTGTTCGAGCGTCTCGCCGACATGGTGGCGCAGTCCGCGTTCCCCTTCCCCGACGAGGACGTGGGCACCGAGGAGGCGCCGCGCGTGGGTGACGGCGTGGTCGTCGTCGATGCCGACGGCCGTGTCGAGTTCGCGTCGCCGAACGCCCTGAACGCGTTCCACCGCATGGGGATCTACACCCAGCCCGAGGGCCGCCGCTTCGGCGACCTCGACATCGAGGAGTCCGCGGTGGAGTGGGCACTGGCCACCGGGCGGCCGGTCGTCGAGGAGGTCGAGCGCCGGCCCGACGTCATGGTGCTGGTGCACTGCATCCCGATGCTCTCCCACGGCGTGGTGACCGGCGCCATGATCCTGTTGCGCGACGTCACCGACGTGCGCCGGCTCGACCGGCTGCTCCTGTCGAAGGACGCGGCCATCCGGGAAGTCCACCACCGGGTCAAGAACAACCTGCAGACCATCTCGTCACTGCTCAGCTTGCAGGCCCGGCGGGTCGGCGACCGCGCGGCCCGGGTCGCCCTCCACGAGGCGGAGCGACGAGTGCGCTCCATCGCTCTGGTCCACGAGATCCTGTCGCGGGATCCGAGCGACCAGGTCCCCTTCGCGGAGATCGTCAGCTCGCTGGTGCAGATGGCCGAGGACTCGGTGGTCTCCTCCCAGCCCATCGTGATCTCGGTCCACGGCGACCTCGGTGACGTGGCGGCGGACGTGGCGACCCCACTCGCGGTCACCGTGGCCGAGCTGCTCCAGAACGCCGTCGAGCACGCGTTCGACCCCGATGCCGCCGGGGGCAGCGACGGAGCGGCGGGACTCGAGGGTGCCGGCGGGGCGGCGGGCTATGCGCCCGTCGGGCACGTCGACCTCACACTGTCGGGGAACGAGATGGTGTTGGAGGTGGAGGTGCGCGACGACGGGCTCGGCTTCCCAGACGACTTCGACATCGAGCACACGACCAGCCTCGGCCTCTCCATCGTGCGCGACCTCGTCGTCAGTCAGCTCGAGGGGACCATCTCCATGACCGGGCTGCCCGCGTCGGAGGGAGGCGGAACGAGCGTGGCTATTTCGGTGCCCGTGCGCGCCCCGCGATGAGCGATCCGCGACGAGACGGCGCGCGTGGTGAGGCGAGTGGGGCGCGGGAGCCGGCGCTGTGATCAGCGCCGACGGGACAGGCAGACTCTCAGACGGCGGCGCGCTGCGAACGACGGGCTGCGAGCCACGCCTTGCGCAGCTTGCGGCGCTCTTCCTCGGACGTACCGCCCCAGACACCCGATTCCTGGTTCGTGGCCAACGCGAAGTCGAGGCAGGCCTCGACGGCTTCGCAGGAACGGCAGACGCGCTTCGCCGTTTCGATCTGGTCGACGGCCGGGCCGGTCGTGCCAACGGGAAAGAAGAGGTCCGGCTCGGTATTGCGGCAAGCGGCCATGCGCCGCCAGTCGTCCGCGTCCCAATCGACGGTCCGGTTCCACATGAGAGCCATCGGAATGTGCCTCCACCAGCATTGTGATCCCTTTCACATGATCGGACCCCACAGGTGTCCGTCAGTGAAGGGCGGGTTAACGACGAAAAGGGTAATGGCCCGCCGGAGGACTGGCAAGGAGGTTTTCGTGAAATTTCGGACGCCTCCGCGGGGAAATCGTCACATGGTGGGGGAGCACGGATGACGGCGGTCTTTGCACATAGGGGTTGTACCGAGGAGGGCGCGCTGGAGAACACGCTGAGCGCCTTCGCAGAGGCGCGGCGACTGGGGGCCGACGGGGTGGAGCTCGACGTGCGCCTGACCAAGGACGGGGCCCTGGCGGTCCACCACGACGCCGAGATCCCCGGTGTGGGTGTGATCCCCGAGCTCGCCGTGTCGGACCTGCCGCCGTTCGTGCCCTTGCTGGCCGACGTCCTCGCGGTGTGCGAGGGCATGACGGTCAACGTGGAGATCAAGAACGCGCCGCAAGATCCCGGCTGGGACTCCGGCGAGGCGGTGGCTGCTCTGACCGCGGCGACGATCGACGAGGCCGGCTGGACCGACCGGGTCATCGTCTCGTCCTTCCAGCCCGCCACCCTGCGCGCGGTCCAGGCAGCAGACGGGCGGCTGGCGCTGGGTGCGCTCTGGGGCTTCGGCAGCGATGCCGGCCCGGGCATCGAGGAGGCGGCCGCGGCCGGGGTCCGGGCCGTGCACCCCTTCGTGCTCTCGGTGACCCCCGACCTGGTGACACGGGCGCACGCGGCCGGCCTCGCCGTGAACGTCTGGACCGTCAACAACGTGGAGGATCTCGAGCACATGGTCGAGCTGGGTGCGGACGCCGTGATCACGGACCGGCTGCAAGACGCACTCAGGGTTGCAGCCGGAGGCGCCGGGCGCGGCTGAGCACGGGCGGTGCGCAGACTGTGCGTGGAGGTCCCGGGTGTGGCGGAAGGGGCCCTTTCACCCGGTCGAATGGCGGGGCAGGTCCCGATTCCACAAAGATGGTCCGCCATGAACGTCGTGGTGTGCGTCAAGCAAATTCCCGACCCGGCAGCACCGGGGTCATTGAATCCGGACACAAAGACCCTTGATCGCTCGGGCAAGCTCATCATGGACGACTCCGACAATTACGGGGTCGAGATGGCCCTCCAGCTGGCGTCGGGCGAGGGTGACGAGGTCACCTTGGTGTCGATGGCCCCCGGAGGCGAGACCTCCGGCCTGCGCACGGGTCTCGCCATGGGCGCCGCCCAGGCCATCTTGGTCAGTGACGACGCGCTGGCGGGGAGCGACGCGCTCGGGACGGCAAAGGTGCTGGCCGCCGCGATCAGGCGGGCCAACCCGGATCTGGTGGTGATGGCCACCGAGTCGACCGACGGGTACACCGGGACCCTGCCGGTGCAGGTCGCCGAGCTGTTGGGCCTGCCCTCGGTCACGTTCGCGAAGGCGATCTCCGTCGACGGGAGCTCGATCACAGTCGAGCGCCAGACCGAGGCGGGCTACGACGACGTCGTCTGTCCGTTGCCCGCCGTGGTCACCGTCACCGCCGGCGTGGTCGAGCCGCGCTACCCGTCCTTCAAGGGGATCATGGCGGCCAAGTCCAAGCCGGTCGAAAACTTGACCGTGGCCGACCTCGGGATCGACGCCTCGCAGGTGGGCGCGGCCGGCGCGGCGAGGAGATCACCGACGTCTCCGAGGCTGAGGCCCGCGGCTCGGGCGAGATCGTGGTGGACGAAGGCGACGGCGCGCAGCGCATCGTGGCCTTCCTCGAGCAGCTGAAGGTGGTCTGAGATGGCGATCGACAAGGTGTGGGTCCTGGCCGAGACAGCGGACGGCGGCGGCGCGACCCCGGTCACGCTCGAACTGCTGACCGAGGCGCGCGCAGTGGGTTCCACCGTCGAGGCCGTGGCGTGGGGTGCCGACGCCGCCTCGCTGGCCGGACCCGTCGGTGAGTACGGCGCGACCACGCTCCATGACGTCGGTGACCTGGGTGACGCGTTACCGGGCGTGCCCGTCGCCGCGGCGCTGGCGGCGCTGATCGAGAGTGGCAACAAGCCCGATGCCATCTTGCTGCCGGCGACCTACGAAGGCCGCGACATCGCGGGCCGGTTGTCGGCCAAGCTCGACCGCCCCGTGTTGACCAACGTGACAGGACTGGTCGAGACCGGCGGCGACCTGTCGAGCCAGCACCCGGTGTTCGGTGGCAGCCACACCGTCACCGCGCACTTCACGGGTGATGGGCCTGCCATCTTCGTCATCCGGGCGAAGTCCTTTGCGGCCGAGCCGTCCGGCGGCGCCGCCGCGTCGGTGGTGCCGGCACCGGTGCCAGACGTCGCCGCCACCAACACGGCCACGGTCGTGGAGCGCCACGTCGAGGAGCGCAGCGGACCGAAGCTCGACGAGGCCGCGGTCGTGGTCTCGGGAGGCCGCGGATTGGGCGAGGCCGCCAACTACGCCATGATCGAAGAGCTGGCCAAGCTCCTGCACGGCGCAGCCGGCGCCAGCCGCGCCATCGTCGACGCGGGCTGGGTCCCCTACTCGCACCAAGTGGGCCAAACCGGCAAGACCGTGAAGCCGACCGTTTACGTCGCGTGTGGGATCTCGGGCGCGACCCAGCACTTGGTCGGGATGAAGGGGTCCAAGAACATCATCGCCATCAACAAGGATTCCGAGGCGCCCATTTTCTCCGTGGCCGACCTCGGCATCGTGGGCGACGTGCACAAGGTGTTGCCGGCGCTGATCGAGGCGCTCAAGGCCAAAGTCTGAGCCACCCGGGTCGGTCTGCACCGGCCCGCCCGGCCCCCTCCGCTGGTTATGGGGGAGGGAGGCTCACGCAGCTGGCAGAGTTGACGCCGTGAGCCGGCCGAGCCGGGGCCACGGATGGCTCTTCGGCGCGGCGCGTGCACCTTCTGACGGAGCGCCCGGCTGTACATTCGGCGCAAATCGCTAGCAGCCCCGATGCTCTTCCCAACCATCGACTTCGCCATCTTCTTCGCCATCGCCTTCACGGTGAACTGGCTCCTCAACCCCTACGCGGGCCCATGGAAGCTGTCGATGATCGGGCTGAGCTACGTCTTCTACGGCTGGGTCGGGTGGAGCTACTGCCTCTTGCTCCTGTTGACGACGGTGGTGGCGTACACCGGTGGCCTCTGGGTGACGGCGACCCGCAACGATCGTGCCCGCCGCATTGCCATGGTGTCCTCGGTCGGGGTGCTGCTCTGCATCCTCGGGTGGTTCAAGTACTACGGCTTCGTCTCGGTCAACGTCGACAACCTCACCCACGCCTTGGGGATGGGCCGCGCCGTCCCGCTGTTGCAGGTCGTCCTGCCCATTGCCATCTCCTTCTTCACGTTCATGGCGATCAGCTACGTCGTGGACATCTACCGCCGCCAGCTCGAGCCGGCCAAGCCGCTGGACTTCGCGGTGTACATCTCCTTCTTCCCGCACCTCCTGGCCGGGCCGATCGTGCGTGGCGGGGAGCTGCTGCCCCAGATCCGACGGCGGCGCGACGCCAGCTCCATCGACTACTCCCGCGCCTTCTGGCTGATCCTGGCCGGCCTGTTCAAGAAGGTGGTCATCTCGTCGTACGTGTCGAGCGCGATCGTGACGCCGGTCTTCACGTCGCCGACCCAGCACTCGGCACCCGAGGCCATCTTCGCCGCCTGGGGCTATGGGGTGCAGATCTACTGCGACTTCAGCGGCTACACCGACATCGCCATCGGGCTCGCGCTGCTGCTCGGCTTCCGCTTCCCCCAGAACTTCAACGCGCCCTACACCGCGCGCAACCTGCAGGACTTCTGGCGGCGTTGGCATATGACCCTGTCACGCTGGCTGCGCGACTACCTCTACATCCCTCTCGGCGGCAATGAGGGGAGTCAGGCCCAGACGGTCCGCAACATCATGATCACCATGGTGCTGGGCGGCCTGTGGCACGGCGCGGCCTGGACATTCGTCATCTGGGGCGCGCTGCACGGACTGGGGCAGAGCTTCGGCCACGTCCGTCGCACGATCCGGGAGCGCCGTGGTCTCCCGCCGGTGGCCGGCGGACCGGTCCGCGTCTGGGTCCAGCGCTTCCTCACCTTCCAGTTCGTGTCCCTGGGCTGGGTGTTCTTCAACGCAACGGGGCTCTCCCAGGCGTTCGCGGTGCTCGGTCGCGTGGTCGGCGGCTGGGGTGAGGCATCGCCTCTCATCACACCGCTGCTCGTCTTCACCGTGCTCGGCAGCATCGCCCTCCAGTTCGTGCCCGCGCTCAGCGTGGACCGGTTGCAGGCCGCCTTCTCCCGCCAGCGCGCCGCCATTCAGGTAGGCCTGCTCGGCTTCGCCCTGCTCGCCATCACGACGTTCGGCCCGGTCGGCGTCGCGCCCTTCATCTACTACCGCTTCTGATGACGGACCAGCGCACGCCGCCGCACGAGGTCGGACCGGAGTCGCAGGGCGAAGTCCGCGCCAGTGCCGACGCCGAGCCGGCCGCGCCCGAGGACGACCGTGTGCGCCTCCCGTGGACGCGCGTCATGGCGCTCGGGCTGGGCGCCTTCGCAGTGTGGTTCGTCCTCTTCGCGCCCTCCCTCCAGCACAACGCGCAGGTCTCGCCCGTCGGCACCCGCCGCACGGTCGGCCTCGACGTGACCGGACCGGTGGCCGCGCTCAGCCGAGCGTTGCAACTGTCACACATCGTGTCGATCACGGGCCGATCGAACCGCCTGCCCGGCGGGACCATCGGGATCACCGTGTCTGGGCCGCCGCCACCGCCGACAACGCACCACAAGCCGGGCAAGGGCACGGCACCCAATGGTCGGACCGGGCCGACCACGCCGACCACGGCGCCGCCCAACCCGAAGCTGCCCACGGCGGCGGACCCCCTGCGGGTGCTCATCGTCGGGGACTCGATCGGCCTCGACCTGGGCCAGCAGCTCCAGCCTGATCTGGCCCAGACCGGGGTGGTCAACGCCGCGCTCGACGCCCGGGAGAGCACGGGCCTGACCCGGCCCGACTACTTCAATTGGCCCGCCGAGCTGACGTCGGACCTCAAGACGGTGGACCCCCAGGTCGTCGTGATCATGATGGGGGCCAACGACGCCCAGGACTTCCTCGGCCCGCCCGACGTGCCCTACGCCTCGCCCCAGTGGAACACGCTCTACTCGCAGCGGGTGGCCCAGTTCATGCAGATCGCGGGGAGCGGCGGGGCGCTGGTGGTGTGGGCGGGCATGCCGCCGATGCAGGACCCCGGCCTCAACGCGCAGATGACCGATCTGAACTCCATCGTCCAGCACGACGCCGCGGCGGCCCATCCGCTCGTCGAGTACCTCAGCACGGAGCACTCCCTCGGTACCGCACAGGGTGGCTACACCGCCTTCGTCACGAACGCGGCGGGTCAGGTCATCAACGTCCGGACGCCCGACGGCACCCACCTGACCCCCGACGGCGGACAGGTCGTGGCGCAGCAGGTCATCAACGAGCTGCAGACGCTCGGCTACCACTTTTGACGGCGAACCGAGGGCCCGAGCGGGCCGCTGCTACGCGCTCGACGGTGCGGGATCGTGGTGGGCGTCGCCGCGTTCGGCCGACGGCGGGCCGACCGGCAGCGTGTCAACACCGGCCCGCCTGGGCCGCAGGTAGGTCAACCAGAACGCGCCGCCGGCGACCAGCACGATGCCGAGCATCCAACCCAGGGCCGTCGTGCCGACACCCACGTATTTGAGACCCGACGCGAAGATGACGAATGTGATGGCCGGGCGGATGTAGCGGTCGGGTGCCCGAGACGAAATGAGCGATCCGACGAGCACGGCCGGGACGCTGCCGATGACGATGGAGGCCGTCACGCCGAACTCGACGTGGCCGAAGGCCACGGCGCCCAAGGCTGCCGCGAGAGTCAGGGGCACCGCCTGGGTCAGGTCCGTCCCGACCAGCTGGTTGGCGCCGAGCGCCGGGTAGAGGAACAGCAACAACACGATCATCAAGGAGCCCGAGCCCACCGAGGTCATCCCCACGACGAAGCCGCCGATGGCGCCGATGGCGACGGTGGGGAGGGGGTTGACGACCACCTCGCCAATGAGGCCGTGACGGCGGTGGCCCGAGCGGCGGTCGAGCGCGTAGCGCAGCACCATGGCCGCAGCCCCGACGAGAAGGGCCGCGCCGAGGATGATCTGGATCTTGTCCTCCGCTCCCGTGGAGTTGCCGAGCAGGTGGAGCACGTAGGTGCCCAGGAAGGCGGCCGGCACCGAGCCGAGCGTCATGAAGCCCACCAGCGCGTAGTTGACCGTCTTCTTGGTCATGTGCACGACCGCGCCGACGGGCCGCATGAGCACGGCCGCGACCAGGTCGCTCGAGATCGCGGTGGAGGGTTTGACGCCGAACAACAGGATCAGCATCGGGGTCATCGAGCGCGCCACCGCCGGCTCCCGTCATGCCGACGAGGAAGCCCACCAGGGCGCTGCCGAACACGATGTACGGGTCGATCGACATCTTTCGGCCCTACAGCGCGGGGCGAGCGATGCGTGGTTGCCAATGACTCATAGCGAACACATAGTAACTATGCATCTAGTCAAGAATCTAAAGGCTGACTGACCAGGGAAATCTCGGACTTTGGCCTTGGTGCCGGTCCCTACACGAGGGGCCAGGGGTAGGGCGGCCATTCCCCGTCGTCGAGCAGCTCGGGCAGCGCACGCAGGCTGAGCAACCATGCCGTACGGTCGAGCGTCGCGGCCACCTCGGCGGGGTCGAGCAGCGCGCAGAGCGCATCGGGGGCACCGTCGTGGGCCAGGCGGGCCAGGTCGGCCTGCACGTCGGCCTCGAGTGCCGCGCCACCGAAGTCCCAGATGACGGTGCGCAACTTGTCGTGCACGTTGAAGCACAGACCGTTGTCGATGGCCCAGAGCCGGTCCTCGGCCAGGAGGACGTGGCCGCTCTTGCGGTCCGCGTTGTTGGCCACGACGTCGAAGGCACCGAGTCGCATCAGCAACGGATGCCACCGCGGGTCGTCGCGCAGTGTGAAGTAGTGCGAGGTGCCGTCCTCGTGGACGAAGCGCTGTACCGAGCCTGGCCCGTAGGGGCCCTCCTCGCGCGCGACCGTCTCGGGGACGAGCCCCCAACCCAGGCTCTCCGAGAGGACGTACGCCGCGACCTCGCGCCGGAACAAGCCACCGGGGAAGTCCCACAGGGGGCGCTCGCCCTTGGACGGCTTGTAGACCGCCAGCAGCTCGTCCTCACCGAGGCGGCACGTCACGAGCAGGGTGGCGTTCGAGCTCCCGGCGATGCGGCCGTGGACCTCCATCTCACCTTCGCTGAGGACGCGCTCGACCGCTGCGTCGGACACCTCAATCAGGAGGCCGGGGGCCGGTGCCCGTTGGTGCGCGGGCAGTCGTGGCCTGCTGGGTCCAACGGGAGCGAGCACAACGGGCACGGCGGGCGGCCCGCCTCGACCAGGCTCGTCGCGTGGATGGCGAACGCCGCCGCCTGCTCCCTCGTCATGGCCACGCGCAGCACGTGCCCGTTCTCTGCCATGCCCTCCTCGTCGTCCTCGTCGTCGACGCCCACCTCCTCGAGGACCACGATGATGCGGTCGAGCTCCTCGTCGTAGGAGACGCCGATGGTGCCGACCACCCACTCGTACTCCTCGGTGCCGTAGAACTCGAGGTCCTCGGGCAGGTGTCCGGGACGACCGAGCTCCTTGACGATGCGTCCCAGATAGCCGGCCAAAACCGCCATCTGCTGCTTCTCGACCTTGACCGTCATCTCGATCAGGCCCTGGCGGCAGTAGAAGAGGAAGAGGCGGTTGCCGACCTCGCCGATGACGCCGAGGGTGCAGTGGTCGGGTGCGTCGAAGTCGAATTCCTCGCTCATCGCCGCCCCGTCCTCACGACACCACCAACTCGTCGAGCGCTCCCGTGGAGTTCACGCAGAGCACGACGGGTCCGCCCGCGGTGAAGAGGATGGCGGAGATGGAGCACGGTGAGACGACCAGGCGCTGCATCAGGTCGAGCGGTACGCCGGCCGACGCGGCGACGATTGCCTTGATGTTGTCCGCGTGCGACACGGCGACGATCGTCTGCCCCGGGTGCTCGACCACCAGGCCGAGCACGGTGTCCATGGCCCGGACCGACATCTCGGCGAAAGACTCGCCGCCGGGGAAGCGAAAGCCCGACGGCCAGCGCTGCACCGTGGGCCACTCCTTGGTCTTGTACAGGCGCGCCAACGGCTTCTCGGTCCACTCGCCGACGTCGAGCTCGATGAGCCCGGGGGCGGCACGCACGCGCAGTCCGAGTGCCCGGGCGATGGGCGCAGCCGTCTCGCGGGTCCGCTCGAGCGGCGAGGCGTAGACCGCGGTGGGCGCCCTCGTCAGCGCGGCGATGCGCCCGGCCGCCGCCTCGGCCTGGGCCTGGCCCTTCTCCGAGAGATGGAGCCCGCTGGCCTGGCCCGGCAGCATCTTGCCGGTGGTGGGCGTCGCGCCATGGCGCACCAGGAGCACGGCGGTCGCGGGGGGCGGCTTGCGGCTCCGCCGGGCCGGGGTGCGTGCGGAGGCGGATCGAACCGATGGGGGCACGAATGACCATCGTAGGCTCTGCGCCGTGGCGTCCAACCGTGCGCCGAGGGACTCGGATTCCGTGGCCGCGGTGCAGCGGGAGGTGGCGGCCTGCCGGCGTTGCCCGCGGCTGGTCGCCTGGCGCGAAGAGGTGGCGCGCACGGGCCGGGCGTCGTACGCGGGCCAGATCTACTGGGGACGCGCCGTGCCCGGGTTCGGCGATCCGCGGGCGCGGCTCGTCATCGTCGGCCTGGCGCCGGCGGCGCACGGCGCCAACCGGACCGGCCGCATGTTCACCGGCGACCGCTCGGGTGACTGGCTCTTCGCCGCGCTGCATCGCGCCGGGTTCGCGTCGCAACCGACGAGCATCTCGCGCGACGACGGGCTGACGCTCTCGGGCGCATACATCACCGCGGCGGTGCACTGCGCGCCGCCGGCCAACAAGCCGACACCGGCAGAGCGTGACGCCTGCGCGCCGTATCTCGTCCGCGAACTCTCCTTGCTGCGCGACGCCGCCGTCGTGGTCGCACTGGGCCAGTTAGCCTGGCAGGCCGTGGCGGCTCACTACGGACTGCGGCCGCGTCCCGCGTTCGGTCATCTGGCTGAGACGCCGCTGCCGGGCGGGCTGACCATGCTCGGCTCGTACCACCCGAGCCAGCAGAACACCTTCACCGGCAGGCTGACCGTGTCGATGTTCGACGCGGTCTTCATACGGGTCCGGCATCTCATCGCCGGCCCGGCCGCTCAGGAGACGAGGTCATAGAGGAGCCGGTAGAAACGGATGCGGTCCGGCTCGGGCGTGACGCCGTAGCTCTCGTAGAACAGCGGCTCGAGCCCGACCCCGAAGTTCCACCCGACGCTCCACGCCCCGACGGCGACGTCCCACCAGCGGTCCGCCACCCCGAGCTCGCCGAGGTCCACGTAGCCGGTCACGCGATCGCCGTCGAGCAACACGTTGGGGGCGCAGTAGTCGCCGTGGCAGACGACCAGGTCTTCGTGGTCGGGCGCCGTGGCCTCCAGCTCGGCGACGGCGGCGACCGGGGTCAGGTGGGCGTGTTCCTCGTGCAGGTCCGCCGAGCCGATGAGGCCCGATCCGAGGCGGTGTTGCACATGGTCCAGGGCGCGCGCGACGTCGAAGCGGAACGGGCACCACTCCTCGGCGACGGCCTCGTGAAAGGCACGCAGGCCGCGGCCGAGCGCGGTCACCAGGGCAGGCAGGTCGGTGCGCCAGTCGGGGTGGGTCGCGTCGCGCCCCGGGAGCGCCTCGGTGAGCAGGACGGTCGAGGAGCGCACCTGCTCATACGCCACCACCTCGGGCACGGGGAGGTAGGGGGCCGCCCAGGCCATGCGCTCGGACTCGGCCCGCAAGGTGGGATAGCGGCCGCCTGCGGTGTCGACTTTGGCGAAGCGCACCGCGCCGTCCGGGCCGCGCAGGCGCCATGTGGTGACGTCGGGCAGCTGCCGGTAGGCAAGCTCGGGGACCCAGCCCGGTGCGACCTGCGCCAGAACGTCGGGCGGTTCGCTGTCGCGTTGGCCGTGCGGCTCGGTGGAGCCGATTGCGCCGGGCATCCGTCTCAGGGTAGAGGGCACATCGTGGCCAACGGCTACCGTCACGGCCACACCGCAGGGAGGAGAGTGTGCGCGAGCCCGACGACGTGACACCGTGCGATGCCACCGAGATCACGCAGTGGGAGGACAGCGCCGACGTGATCGTCGTGGGCTTCGGCGCCGCGGGCTCGACGGCCGCCTTCAGTGCCGCCGAAGCAGAGGCGACGGTGCTCGTGGTCGAACGAGCCGGCGGGCCGGGAGGCGCGGCCGCGCTGGCCGAGGGGATCGTGTATCTCGGTGGGGGCACTCCCGTCCAGACCGCCTGCGGATTCGAGGACAGCCTCGATGACATGTACCGCTACATGATGGCGGCCTGCGGGCCCGATCCCGACGAAGCAAAGATCGCCCGTTACTGCGAGGAGAGCCTGGGCCACTTCGACTGGCTGGTGGCGCGTGGCGTCCCCTTCGACCCGACCTTTTGCGCCGAGACCTCCATGGCGCCGACGGGGACCGAGGGCCTCGTCTACTCCGGCGGCGAGGACGCCTACCCCTTCAACGAGATCGCGCGGCCCGCGCCGCGAGGGCACCTGGCCAAGACGGCGCGGGCGACAGGGTGGCTGCTCATGCAGCATCTCGCCGCTGCCGCAACCGGCGCGGGCGCGGCCGTTTCCGCCGACAACCGGGTCGACCGCCTCGTCGTCGACGACGGGCGCGTCGTGGGCGTGCAGGCGCACCGCTTCGGCGAGACGGTGTCGCTCCGGGCCCGTCGCGGCGTGGTCCTGACCGCGGGCGGCTTCATCTTCAACGACGACATGCTGCGCCGGCACTGTCCGCCGCTCGTGCGCGGCACCTTCAAGGTGGGCACCGAGGGTGACGACGGGCGGGCCATACGTATGGCGCAGGCCATCGGGGCCGCGGTGCGCAACATGTACGCGGGCGAGGTCTCGCTGCCGCTCACGCCGCCGCGCACGCTGATCCACGGCATCCTGGTCAACGGTCGCGGCCAGCGCTTCATCAACGAGGACACCTACATGGGCCGGGTGGGCCAGTCCGCGCTTTACGAGCAGAACGGCGAGGTGTACCTCGTCGTCGACGAGGCCGCCTACGAAGTGAACTGGATGGGTCTCGCCGCCACGTGGGTCTGCCCGACCGCGGCACAGCTCGAGGCCGAGATCGGCTTGCCCGACGGATCGCTCCAAGCGACACTCGATCTCTACAACCGCCACGCCGCACGCGGCGAGGACCCGCTCTTCCACAAGGGCGCACCCTGGGTCCGACCGTTGGTGCCACCCATCGGAGCCGTCGACCTACGCGTCGGTCCGGCGCCATACGCACCCTTCACCCTCGGCGGGCTCGAGACGACGGTCGAGGGCGCGGTGCTCGACCTCGCAGGTGAGGCCATACCCGGCCTCTTTGCCGCAGGCCGGACCACCGCGGGGGTGTGTTCCTTCGGCTACGCCAGCGGACTCTCCATCGGGGACTCCACGATCTTCGGCCGCCTGGCGGGAGTAAGTGCAGCCCAGTCGCCCCCGGCGGGGTGAGGGAACGGCTTACTGGCGGGTCACACGACGAGCGGGCTTTCGCACCCGCGTCGTTTCCGAAGTTCGCGGTCTTGTCACCGATTCGCTCGCCCGCGTTCCCCGCCTCTGCGATAGCGCTTGCCTGCAGCCGACGATCGCCTTATGGTGGTTTCCGTTCCTCGGGGGAGCGTTTTTGGCGAAACGCCCGAGAATCGACCCACCTCACATTGCGAACGTTGGTTCGCCCAGGCGAAGGGGAGTAACGGCCATGATCTCGTGGAAGAGGTTCGCCGCCGCTGCGGCCATCGTGTTGGCGCCGTTGGGTACGGCCGGCATCACCGTCGGGCTCACGGCAGCGCCGGCCGGCGCTCAGGGGCCGCCTACCTGTGGCCCCACGACCGACAACTGGCAAGGTCCAACGACTCCATCGGGCGTAGTCACAAACTGGAACGCCAGCTCGAGCGACTGGAGCAACGGCTTCCCCACCAGCACGAGTGTCGTCTGCATCACCGCACCCGGCACCTACTCCGTCGACCTGACCTCCGGCATCGGCATCAACACCCTCGAACTCGGGCAAACGGGGAACACCGGCACCCAGACCCTCATCGTCGACGGGACCTCGACCAACGTCGATTTGAGCTTCGCCTCAGGCACGACGAGCTACGTGGAGAGCAACGGAGACCTGAGCCTCGCTCCGAATGCCTCCGGATACGCCGACGTCTCCGGAGGGAGCGACCTGACCGTCGAGTCCGGAGGCACCTTGTCCACCTCCGGCTCGAGCAACACGGCGTATCTGGATACCCCCATCGTCAACCAGTCCGGGGGAGCGGTGACCATCGGCGCCGCCACCACCGAGCAGAACTCGGACACGCTCACCACCAACTCGGGGTCGTTCACCGTGTCGAGCGGGGGCGGGTACAGCCTCAGCGGCAGCAGCTCGTTCACCAGCTCGGCCGGCACGCTCACGCTGACCGGTTCGATG
Organism: uncultured Acidimicrobiaceae bacterium; assembly: GCA_963744935.1. Classification (GTDB taxonomy): domain Bacteria; phylum Actinomycetota; class Acidimicrobiia; order Acidimicrobiales; family RAAP-2; genus Bog-473. The sequence continues at coordinate 123,780 of CAVUVM010000012.1, read as the reverse complement.
CTCGAAGACGGCGGCACCTTCACCCAGTCCGGCGGCACCGAGTCGGGGAATCCCGTGCAGCTCGAGGGCGTGACGTTGGCCGACTCGGCCGGTGGCACGGCGTTCGACGTCATCGGCTCGAGCACCCTGTCGGGCACCATCCCGTCCGGACAGACGGTGACGGTCGACGGGTCGCACACCAACGTCAACCTGAGCGTCCCCAGCGCGGTGAGCGTTGACGGCACCCTCGCCTTGAGCCCGACTGCCACCGGATACGCCGAGGTCTCCGGTGGCGGCACCGTGACCGTCAAGTCCGGAGGCACCTTGTCCACCTCCGGCTCGAGCAACACGGCGTATCTGGATACCCCCATCGTCAACCAGTCCGGGGGAGCGGTGACCATCGGCGCCGCCACCACCGAGCAGAACTCGGACACGCTCACCACCAACTCGGGGTCGTTCACCGTGTCGAGCGGGGGCGGGTACAGCCTCAGCGGCAGCAGCTCGTTCACCAGCTCGGCCGGCACGCTCACGCTGACCGGTTCGATGCTCGAAGACGGCGGCACCTTCACCCAGTCCGGCGGCACCGAGTCGGGGAATCCCGTGCAGCTCGAGGGCGTGACGTTGGCCGACTCGGCCGGTGGCACGGCGTTCGACGTCATCGGCTCGAGCACCCTGTCGGGCACCATCCCGTCCGGACAGACGGTGACGGTCGACGGGTCGCACACCAACGTCAACCTGAGCGTCCCCAGCGCGGTGAGCGTTGACGGCACCCTCGCCTTGAGCCCGACTGCCACCGGATACGCCGAGGTCTCCGGTGGCGGCACCGTGACCGTCAAGTCCGGAGGCACCTTGTCCACCTCCGGCTCGAGCAACACGGCGTATCTGGATACACCCATCGTCAACAAGGCTGGGGGAGCGGTGACCATCGGCGCCGCCACCACCGAGCAGAACTCGGACACGCTCACCACCAACTCGGGGTCGTTCACCGTGTCGAGCGGGGGCGGGTACAGCCTCAGCGGCAGCAGCTCGTTCACCAGCTCGGCCGGCACGCTCACGCTGACCGGTTCGATGCTCGAAGACGGCGGCACCTTCACCCAGTCCGGCGGCACCGAGTCGGGGAATCCCGTGCAGCTCGAGGGCGTGACGTTGGCCGACTCGGCCGGTGGCACGGCGTTCGACGTCATCGGCTCGAGCACCCTGTCGGGCACCATCCCGTCCGGACAGACGGTGACGGTCGACGGGTTGCACACCAACGTCAACCTGAGCGTCCCCAGCGCGGTGAGCGTTGACGGCACCCTCGCCTTGAGCCCGACTGCCTCCGGATACGCCGAGGTCTCCGGCGTCGGCACCGTGACCGTCGCGTCCGGAGGCACCTTGTCCACCTCCGGCTCGAGCAACACGGCGTATCTGGATACACCCATCGTCAACCAGTCCGGGGGCACAGTGACCATCGGCGCCGCCACCACCGACCAGAACTCGGACACTGCCACTTCGAACAGCGGGACGCTGCAGGTGCTCAACGACGGCCAGCTGGCGCTTAGCGGGGGTTCGACCCTCGTGAACGCGTCGACGGCGACGGTCGGTGTGACGGTCAACGGCACCGACGGGGGCATCTCGGGATCGGGCGTGACCGATGCCGGCACCCTGGCGGTGAGCACCGTCGGCACGCCTGTGACCGGCACGATGTTCACCCCGATCAGCGGACCGAGCGCGACGGGCACCTTCTCGGCCTTCAACTTCGAAACCGACTCCTACACCGTCACCTACCCGTCGGGCACCGTGAAGCTGACCGCCGAGCAAACGTTCACGCTGACGCCGACGTCGTTCAGTCCCGAGGAGTACCACCAGACCGGGGCCGTACAGGTGGCGGCCATCAACAACGCCAACCTGGGCACCGGCACGTACTCGGCCACGGTCAACTGGGGCGACGGCAAGCCGACCCAGGCGGCCACGGTCAACTACGTCTCGGGACCCTCGGGTACGGTCACTGCGCCAACCCACAAGTACAAGTCGGCCGGCGTGTTCACGGTCACCATCACGGTTTCCAACACTGTTGGAGCCGCTGTGACGAGCGTGACGACCACCGAATCGATCACCGTCACGGGGCCCGTGATCACGAGCGTCAGCCCGACGTCGGGCCCGGTCGGCAAGAAGGTGACGATCGACGGCACGGACCTTGCGGGAGCAACGGTCAAGTTCGGGGGCGGCCACGTCGCGACAATCTCCTCTGACACTGCGACCCAGATCGTCGTGCATGTCCCGAGCGGATCCATCACAGGGAAGATCACGATCATCGTCGCGGATGGCAAAGGAAAGACCCCGATCTTCACGGTGACCTGATCCGGTCAGCGTCGCCCCGGTGACAAAGCGTCCGGGCCAGAGGGGATTCAGCGGGATCCTCTCTGGCCCGAGCTCGTCACGCGGTTGCTTTCACACGGGCACTCATGCGGTGCCACGGAGTCACTCCCGCAGTGCGGCGTATTCGATGACGCGTGTCATGACCTCATCGTTCGCTTTGGGAACCGACCCGCAGTCGAACGGCGGCTGGGGGTCGTACTCGACCATGAGCTGAGCCGCCTGCGCGGCGGTGCGGTCGACGAGCAACTCGACGAGACGCAGAGCCATGTCGATGCCCGCCGACACGCCGGCGGCCGTGATGATGCGGTCGTCGAGGTGCTCGACCACCCGTTGGGCCACCGGTGTCGCCCCGTGTGCCTCGAGCCGGCGGCTGCAGGACCAGTGCGTCGTGGCGGCCTTGCCCTCGAGGAGTCCGGCGGCACCGAGGACGAGCGATCCCGTGCACACCGACGTCGTGTACCGGGTGCCGGCGTGCGCGGCGCGCACCCACTCGAGCACCCGCTCGTCGCGCTCGAGCGCCCGCGTCCCGACGCCGCCGGGGAAGACCACGACGTCAGGCGCGGGTACCTCCTCCAAGGTGGCGTCCGCACTGAGCCCGAGCATGCCGTTCTCGGTGCGCACCTCGCCGCGGCGATGGCCGACGAAGGTGAGGTCGAGGGTCGGGATCCGCTGGAGGACCTCGTAGGGGCCCACCGCGTCGAGCGCGGTCACACGAGGGAATAGGGGGATGGCGATCTGGAGGCGGTCGGTGGTCGTGGTCGTCATGCGGGTGTCCCTTCGATCGGGGTGGCGCGGAAGCGCCGGCGGTAGGCGTCGGGCGGGACACCCAAAGAGCGCCCGAAGACCCGGCGCAGCGTCTCCGCGCTGCCCAGCCCGCAGCGCGCCGCCACCACGTCGAGCGTGTCGGCGGTCTCCTCGAGGTCACGGCGCGCCGCCTCGAGGCGCATGCGCTCGACGAAACGGCCCGGGCTCTCGCCGACCTCGGCGGTGAACACCCGGGCGAAGTGGCGCACGCTCATTCCCGCCGCGGCGGCCAGCGCCGGGAGGCGGTGGTCACCTCCGGGCGCGGCTTCCACGAGGCTCTGGACGGCGCGTACCGTCGACCGCTCGGCGCGGGGCACCCAGACGGGTGACGCGAACTGGGTCTGGCCGCCGGGACGATGGAGGAACATGACGAGCCAGCGCGCCACCGTCTGCGCGACATCGACCCCCAGATCCTCCTGGACCAATGCGAGGGAGAGGTCGATCCCCGCCGTGACTCCCGCGCTCGACCAGAACTTCCCGTCGCGGATGTAGATGGGGTCGCTGTCCACGATCAGCTCCGGGTGCTCGTCGCCGAGCTGGCGGGCGCGTGCCCAGTGGGTCGTGACGCGCCGGCCCGCCATGAGCCCGGTCGCGGCGCCGACGAAGGCGCCCGAACACACCGTCGCCATCCGCCGGCAGTGCGGGGCGACCGCCCGGATCCATCCGAGGAGGCGCTCGTCCCGGGCGGCTGCGTCGGCGCCGGAGCCGCCGGCGACGATCACCGTGTCGATGCGCGCCGCGGCATCGGGGAGGGCGACGGTGCCGAGCTCGAGCCCGCTCTCGGCGCGCACCGCACCCCCCGCCGTCGAGGCGAGGGTGACGCGGTAGCTCCCGCTCCGGCCCAGGGCAGCGGCGGCTCGCCCGGCACCGGCGAAGACCTCATGGGGGCCGACCGCATCGAGCGGCTGCACCCCGTCGAAGGCGACGATGACGACGTGTCGCTCGCGCATGCCTGCCACTCTGCGGCCTCCAGGTCATGGCGTCAATGACGGTATTCCCACAGATTCGGCCACGGGCGGTCCAGGCGCCAGGCGTGGCTGGGGGTGTGTCGGCCCGGCGCGACCGGTCTCAGGCCGTGCGGGCCCGGCGTGTGCCGCGGGCCCGCACCCAGGCCAGGAGGTCACCGGCGCGCCCGCGGCGCACGGTGCCGGTGAAGATGTCCTCGCGTTCGGTCGAGACCTCGCGCAGGACCTCGGCGTAGAGCTCGTCGCCGATGGCCGCCGACTGGAGGTACTCGACCAGGACGGAGGAGATGATGCCCGAGCTCTCGTCGTCGTTGGCCGCGGCGGCAACCGCCGCCCCGGCGACCGAGTAGAACACCGCGCCGTGCACCGTGCCGTGGGGGTTGGCGTGGTCCTCGCCGGTGGTCAGTGTGGCGACGGTGTGCCCCGGTCCCTCGCGCCGCACCTCGATGCCCAACAGTGCCGCGAACCGGTCCGCCTGTGGTCCGGCCATGCCGGCCCGCTCAAGAGGTGGACGCCGGGAGTCGCCCGGGCATCGACACCGCCGTGGCCGGCCAGCGCTTGCGGCTGACCCGGCTGAGCTTGTGGAGCAGGGTCACCGCGCCGGGGTCGTCCTCGATCGGCCGGGTCTCGATCACGCCGGCCGCCTCCATGTCGTCGAAGAGCGCCTCGCCCTTCTCGGTGCGCAGCAGCGTCAGCGTCCAGTCCCCGAAGGCACCGATGCCCCCGGTCGAGATGTCTGCGTGCTCGGCCGCGAAGTCGGGGCAGCTGGTACAGCCCTCACGAGTCCAGCCGTGAGCCTCTTTCAAGGGCACCTCGTGATAGCTGCCGTCCTTCATCCAGACCTGGAACACGCCCTTGATGTTCATCTTGACGATGTCGGCGCGCGCCAGCCCGTACCTGGCCTCGAAGAGCTCGGGGAAGATGGCGTCGTCGAACGTCTTCGAGCAGAGGAGCCCGATGGAGAGGGTGAAGCGCCGGGCGATCTTGCCCGCCTTTCGCGCCTGCATGACCGGGGGGGCCGAGGCCTGGCAGCCCATTCCCACCAGCGCGATGCGCTCGGCACCCTGGGCGATGGCCTCGGGGTAGGCGAGCGGGTTGGCCGAGTAGGTGTAGCGAGATCCCGCGGTGGCGAGGACGTCCTCTTTGTTCCAGGCCACCTGCGGCACCGCCTTCCAGGTCGACCCGTCACCCTCGAGGCCCGAAACCAGGGCGGCGTCGATCACGTCGTGTTCGAACGCCCAGATCAAGAGCGCGGAGACGAGGCCGCCGTCCTGGCCCACTCCCTGGATGTCCGTGTCGGTGGCTCGGGCCAAGACGATGCGCCGGGCGATGCCGGCGACCTCGTCGTCGGTGCGCGTCCGGCCGAAGAGGTGGGTCTCGATCTCGGGCTCCCAGGTGCGGAAGCGGGGACAGGCCCTGGTGCAGAGCGTGCAGCCCTTGAGCCCGTGGGTGCAATTGTCGGGACCGCCCTCGGCGTCGACGTGGAAGGGCCGGTAGACGCCATCGCTGTCGTCGTAACCCAAGACGTCGTAGGGGCACGAGATGACGCACGCGGAGCACCCGGTGCAAAGACCCGAGGTCACGACTTCGGTGAACAGCTCGGCCCACTGTGGCTTCTCGGGTGGCATTGGCCCACCATATTCGGCCACGCCGGGGTGGTCCGATACCGTGCGCCGGTGCCCGAGATCCTCGAAGTCGAGCTCTACCGGGTTCTGGCCGAGCAGGCCCTGGGCCGGACGATCGCGCGCGTCTGGATGGTCGACGCCCGCTACGGCCGAGGCGGCACGACCCCGCAGCGCCTCCGGGCGCCCCTGGTCGGCCGCTCGTTCACCGCGGCGCGCCGACGGGGCAAGCTCCTGCTGCTCGACACCTCGGACGGGCCGACACTCGGCGTGCGCTTCGGTATGACCGGAGGTTTGGTGGTCGACGGACAGCAGGCCCTGGACCGGTTGCGTTACGGGCCGGGAGTGTTCGAGGAGAAGTGGGTGCGGGCCCGCATCACCTTCGAAGACGGCGGCGCGCTGGCGGTGCACGACCCCCGCCGCTTCGGCTCCCTCGAGCTGGTGCCCGACGAAGAGCGTCTGGGCCCCGACGCGCTCGGCGTGTCGCTGGCCGAGCTCCGCTCGGCCCTCGCCGTTCGACCGGGGCGTCACGGGCCGGCGGCACCGTTGAAGGCGCGCCTGATGGACCAGGAGCGCCTGGCCGGCGTGGGCAACCTCCTGGCTGACGAGATCCTCTGGCGGGCCGGTTTGGCGCCCGGTCGCCGCACGCCGCTCGACGACGACGAGCTCCGTGTCCTGCACAAGGCCCTGCGCTCGACCCTGCGCCAGCTGTCCCGGCGGGGCGGGTCGCACATGGGCGAGCTGATGGAGCTGCGCCACGGCGAGGGGCGCTGCCCCCTCGACGGCACCGAGTTGCGACGTGAGCAGGTCGGAGGTCGCACCACCTACTGGTGCCCGCAGCACCAGCACTGAGCCCGGCGCGCGTCGTGCGCGTCAGGTGACGCGAGCCCGTCAGCTCAGCCCTCGCTCTGGGCGATCTCTTCGAGCACCTTGGCGGCGTGGCCGTCAGCCCGCACGTGGTACCAGGCCCGCTGCACCTTGCCGTTCGGTCCCACGAGGAACGTCGAGCGGATGGTGCCGACCGTCTTCTTCCCGTACATCGTCTTCTCACCCCAGGCGCCGTATTTCTCCATGACTTTCTTGTCGGCGTCGGTCAGCAACGGGAACTTGAGCTTGTACTTGCTGCGGAACTTGACGTGCCTCTCGGCCTTGTCGGGGGAGATCCCGAGCACGGCGACACCGGCCTTGTCGAAGGCGCGCAAGTTGTCGTTGAATTGGCAGGCTTCCTTCGTGCAGCCCGGCGTGTCGTCGGCCGGATAGAAGTAGACGATCACGCGCTGCCCCTTGTAGTCAGAAAGCTTGATCGGCTTGCCATCCTGGTCAGGCAGGGTGAACGCGGGGGCGGTCGAGCCCACCTCGAGTTTGGCCATCGTGCTCGCACTCCTTTGCTCGAACCAGACGGCGTCTTTGACACGCGGCGTCCGCACCGCGACCGTCTTGGGCTGGTACAATAGGTCTGCGACCGCCGGCGGGGGCCGGTGAGTCGGGGTCGATCCTCACTTCTCTTGACGGCGCACGACCCCGCCGAAGACAGAGAGAGCACCAATGACAGTTGATGCCCTGGCCGGCGCGGGAGCCGGGCCGGACTCGCCCGGGGACGCTGATGTCACCCGGAACGGGACGACCGACACATACGAGACCAGCAGGACCTTCGAGTCCCTCGGCGTCTCCACAGAGCTCACCAAAGCGCTGGCTGATGAAGGCATCGTCAGCGCTTTTCCAATTCAGGCTCTGACGGTGGCCGACGCCTTGGCCGGCCGCGACGTCTGTGGCAAGGCCAAAACCGGGTCTGGCAAGACCCTCGCCTTCGGGGTGCCCCTCTTGCAACGTGCGAAGGCCACCCGTGACTCGCGAGGTTCCCTGAGCGCCGCCCGGCCGGCGCGGCCGCTCGCCCTGGTGCTGCTCCCCACGCGTGAGCTCGCGGTCCAGGTGCACGACGTGCTGGCGCCCCTGGCGCAGAAGCTCGGCTTGCGGGCCGTCGCGGTGTACGGCGGCGCGGACATCGATCGCCAGGTTGCCAAGCTGCGCAAGGGCGCCGATGTCGTCATCGCCACGCCGGGTCGACTCATCGACCTCGGGGACCGCGGCGAGGTCGCGGTCGACGGTCTCGAGACGCTCGTGCTCGACGAGGCCGATCGCATGGCGGACATGGGTTTCATGCCCCAGGTCGAGTGGGTGCTACGCCGCCTCGACCAGGACCACCAGACGCTGCTGTTCTCCGCCACCTTGGACGGTGCCGTCGACCGGCTGGTGAAGCGGTACCTGACCGACCCCGTCTTCCACGAGGTGGCCTCGTCCACCCAGACCGTCACCCTGATGGAGCATCGCTTCCTCCAGGTCCATCAGATGGACAAGGTCAAAGTGGCGGCGGCCATCTGCCGCGGCCTGGACAAGTCGTTGCTCTTCGTGCGCACCAAGCGCGGCGCTGACCGCTTGGTCGAGAACTTGACCAAGGAGGGTGTCCGTGCTGCCGCGATCCACGGCGACCTCCGGCAGGCCAACCGTGAGCGTGCCTTGTCGGACTTCTCGAACGGCAAGCTGCCCGTCCTCGTGGCGACCGATGTCGCCGCCCGCGGCCTTCACATCGAGGGTGTCGACGCCGTGATCCACTTCGACCCGCCCGAGGATCACAAGGCCTACCTCCACCGATCGGGCCGCACTGCGCGCGCCGGCAAGGCCGGCGTTGTCGTCAGCCTTTCGCTGTGGAATCAACTGGTGGAGATGGAGGTCATCCAACGCCGGCTGGGGCTGCGGATCCCCATCGTCGAGATGTTCTCCAACGACCCGCGTCTGGCCGATCTCGCGGCCTGGATTCCCCAGAGCGAAGAGAGCGTGCTCTGAGCGAACCCGAGGCCATCCCGATCTGGTCGCCCGATGACGGCGTCACGCGGGTGCTGGTGGTGACGGCCCATCCCGACGACGTCGACTTCGGATCGGCGGGCACCGTCGCGGCGTTCACCGCGGCCGGCGTGAGCGTCACCTACTGCATCGTCACGAACGGTGACGCCGGTGGATCGGACCGGTCGATGCCGCGCGCCGAGATGGCGGCGCTGCGTCAAGACGAGCAACGGGCGGCGGCCGCAGTGGTCGGCGTGAACGACGTGCGCTTCCTGCACCATCCCGACGGGATGGTGCAGGCCACCATCGAGCTGCGCCGCGACATCAGCCGCGTCATCCGCCAGGTGTGTCCCGGGCGCGTCATCACGCAGTCGCCCGAGCGGAATTGGGACTTCATCTTCGCCAGCCATCCCGACCACCTGGCCGTAGGGGAGGCCGCGGTGTGCGCCGTCTATCCCGACGCCCGGAACCCGTTCGCACACCCCGAGCTGCTGCAGACGGAGGGACTCGAGCCTTGGCCGGTTCCCGAGCTGTGGATCATGGGCCCGGGCGGAGAGGGTGCGGGCGTCGCCGTGGACACGACCGCGACGGTGGAGCGCAAGGTGGCCGCGCTCATGTGCCACAAGAGCCAGATGCCCGATCCCGAAGCCGTCAGCCAGCGCATCCTCGCCGCGGGGACCGCGCTCGGTGAGCTGGCGGGGCTCCCCGCGGGCTCCAGCGCCGAGCTGTTCCGCGTCACCCGCATTCCCTGAGGGCACGGTGGCCGTCGGCAACCCCTGGGTGCTGGTGCAGCACGTCGCGTTCGAGGGCCCGGGCTCGGTCGCGGCCGCCGTCCGCGGGTCGGGCGCCGAACTGGCCATCGTGCGAATCGACCGGAACGAGCCGGTGCCGCCGCCGACGGCGGTGGGCGAGATGGCGGGACTGGTGGTGATGGGCGGCCCGATGGGGGTGCACGACGCGCTCGCCTGGCTCGAGCCCGAGCGCGCGTTGCTGCGCGCCGCTGTGGAGGCCGGCCTCCCCGTCCTCGGCGTGTGCCTCGGCGCCCAGCAACTCGCCTGCGCGCTGGGGGGCGACGTCGTGACCGGCCCTCTGCCCGAGGTGGGTGTCGGCGAGGTCCACCTGACCGCTGCGGCGATCGCCGACCCCGTCTTCGGGCCAGCGCCGACGCCCCTGCCCTGCGTGCACTGGCACGGCGACACCTTCACCTTGCCCGAGGACGCGGTGCGTCTGGCCGGCAACGACGCCTATGAGAACCAGGCGTTCCGTGTCGGTCAGCGGGCCTACGGCCTGCAATTCCACGTCGAGGTCACCGCGAGCCTCGTCGCGCACTGGGCCCCGCACCTCCCAACCGGCGTCTTCGTGCGCGCGTCCGACGTGGCGCACGTGAGCCGCGCCGGGGAAGGCATCGTGCGGCGCGTCATCGCGCTGGCGGGGGCCGCCTGATGGGACCGCGTCAGCGCGATGAGCGAGGGCTCAGGACTGGTGCGCCATCTGGCGCAGCACGTACTGGAGGATGCCGCCGTGGCGGTAGTACTCGGCCTCCATCGGCGTGTCGATCCGGACGATGACGCGGAACTCGGTGACGTCACCGTCGTCGGTGGTCGCCGTCACCGTCACCTCCTTCGGCACCTCACCCTTGTTCAACACGTCGAGGCCCGTGATGCTGAAGCGCTCGCGACCCGTGAGACCGAGGCTGGCTGCGGACTCACCCTTGTAGAACTGCAAGGGCACCACCCCCATGCCGATGAGGTTGGAGCGGTGGATGCGCTCGAGGCTCTGCGCGATGACCGCACGGACCCCGAGGAGCGCCGTGCCCTTGGCCGCCCAGTCGCGGCTGCTCCCGGTGCCGTACTCGCGGCCCGCCACCACCACGAGCGGCACCTGGTCCGAGGCGTACTGCATCGCCGCCTCGTAGACCGAGGTCTCCACGCCGTCGGGCAGGTGGACGGTGACCCCGCCCTCGGTCCCGGGCGCCAGCTGGTTGCGCAAGCGGACGTTGGCGAACGTGCCGCGCATCATCACCTCGTGGTTGCCGCGGCGCGCCCCATAGGAATTGAAGTCCTCGCGCCGCACGCCGTGCTCGGTCAGGTACTGACCGGCCGGTGTGCTCGGACCGATGGACCCAGCAGGAGAGATGTGGTCGGTCGTCACGCTGTCGCCGACCATCACGAGCGCCCGCGCGTCCACGATGTCGGTGACGGGTACCGGCGTCATCGTCATCGACTCGAAGAAGGGTGGGTTCTTCACGTACGTGGACGCGTCCTGCCAGACGTAGGTCTCACCTTCGGCCACCGTCACCTCTCGCCAGTACTCGTCACCGTCGAAGACGGCCGCGTAGCGGGTCCGGAACATGTCCGAAGTCAGCGAGGCGCGAATGGTCTCGTTGACCTCTTCCATCGGCGGCCAGAGCTCCGACAGCATGACCGGGTTGCCATCGGCGTCGTCGCCGATGGGCTCGTTGGTCAGGTCGACGTCCATCGTGCCCGCCAGCGCGTAGGCCACGACGAGTGGCGGTGACGCCAGGTAGTTGAGCCGGACATCGGGGTGGATCCGGCCCTCGAAGTTGCGGTTGCCCGAGAGCACGGCTGCCACCGAGAGGTCACCCTCTTTCACGGCCTCGCTGACCCCTTCGAGCAGGGGACCGGAGTTACCGATGCATGTCGTGCAGCCGAACCCGACGAGGAAGAAGCCGAGTTCCTCGAGCGGACCGGTCAGGCCGGCGCGCTCGAGGTAGTCCATGACCACCCGCGAGCCGGGCGCGAGCGAAGTCTTGACCCACGGCTTGGCCCGCAGCCCGCGCTCGACCGCCTTCTTGGCCAGCAGCCCGGCGCCGACGAGCACCTGCGGGTTGGACGTGTTGGTGCAGCTGGTGATCGCGGCGATGACGACGTCGCCGTCGGTCATCTCATGGTGCGGGGCCGCCCCGGGCTCCGTCACCGCAGTGGCCGGTGCCCGGTCGATCGCGGCGCGGAACGAGTCGCGCCGCGGTTGAGAGCCACCCTGTCCTGGGGACGGGCCGGGCCGGCGAGCGACGGCTCGACATCGTCCAGGTTCAGCTCGAGGTGCTCTGAGTAGACCGGCTCGGTCGCGCCGGGATCGTGCCAGAGGCCCTGGGTCCGGGCGTACGCCTCGACCAGGGCGAGATGCTCTTCGTCGCGGCCGGTGAAGCGGAGGTAGTCGAGCGTGACCTGGTCGATCGGGAACATCGTGCAGGTGGCCCCGTACTCGGGGCTCATGTTGCCGATGGTGGCGCGCGTCTCGAGCGGCAGCGCCGCCACACCGGGGCCGTAGCACTCGACGAAGGCGCCCACGACGCCGTGGTCGCGCAGCAGCTCGGTGACGGTGAGGACCACGTCGGTGGCGGTGATGCCGGGTCGAGTCTGACCGGAGATCCGCAGGCCGACCACCGGGGGCAGGAGCATCGACAGCGGCTGGCCCAACATTGCCGCCTCGGCCTCGATCCCGCCAACGCCCCACCCGAGCACGCCGAGCCCGTTGACCATCACGGTGTGCGAGTCGGTGCCCACGAGCGTGTCGCAGAAGGCGCGCCCGTCGTCGGTCGCGAACACGAGACGCGACAGGTACTCGAGGTTGACCTGGTGGCAGATGCCCGTGCCGGGCGGCACCAGACGGAAGTCCCGGAAGGCGCCCTGGGCCCAGCGCAGGAGTTGGTACCGCTCGAGGTTGCGCGAATACTCGATCGAGACGTTGGTGTCGTACGACGCGGCGGAGCCCGACCGCTCGGCGATCACCGAGTGGTCGATGACCAGCTCGACGGGGACGAGTGGGTTGACCCGGCTGGCGTCGCCGCCCAGGCGCGCCAGTGCGTCGCGCATGGCGGCCAGGTCGACCACGGCCGGGACGCCGGTGAAGTCCTGCATCAGGACGCGCTCGGGCGTGAAGGCGATCTCGTGCGCCGACGCGCCCGCCCCCTGCCCATGTCCTTCGGGGTTGGTCCCCCAGCCCGCCACCGCCACGATGTCGTCGGCCGAGACGTGCGGGCCGTCCTCGTGGCGCAGCAGGTTCTCGAGGAGGACCTTGATGGAATAGGGAAGCCGATCGATGTCGTGGCGCTCGGCCAGCATGGGGGCCTTGATGTGGAAGATCTCGTAGGTGCGGTCGCCAACCGCAAGATCGGTGCGCGCACCGAAGGTGTCCGGGTGCGCTGGCACGGTGGGGGAGTTCGGGCTCATCCGCCCATTCTGCCGTGGGCCCCGACGGACCGCCCACCGAGATGCTCGGACGAGGCCGTGGACCTCCCGGGCGCGTGTCCGATGAGCGACACCCGAGTTGAACGAGCGAAGTCGTAACCACTTCGTAACGGCTTCGGCCCCCACGGATGCAGAGGGACGTGCAGAATCGACGGGTGCGCGGACGGGGAGGCGCGGGGGGAGCTGTCGGGACGGCCGGCGCCCGCCGCACGTGGCGCCCCACGCTGACGTCGTTGGCGGTCACGCTGGTGGTGGCGACGGCGCTCGTACCGGCCGTGGTGGCGATCAGCGCTGTGACTGCGTCCGCGCCGGCAGGCGCGGTCTACCAGGACGGCGGGATGATCGGCTTCGGCAACGTCAACGTGGATCCGCAACTGCCCCAGCCGCTCAACTCGCCCGTCTTCTCGGGCGTCGCGACGCCTGACGGCGGCGGGTACCTGCTGGCCAGCGCCGACGGCGGCGTGTTCGCCTTCGGCGACGCGACATTCGAGGGATCGGCGGGCTCGCTGCCGCTCCAAGGCCCGATCGTCGCCATGGCGGTCACGCCCGACGCCAAGGGGTACTGGCTCGGAGCGCTCGACGGCGGCGTCTTCGCGTACGGGGACGCCCAGTTCTACGGGTCGATGGGCTCGTCGCACCTCAACCAGCCCATCGTCGGTATGGCCTCGACGCCTGACGCCAAGGGCTACTGGCTCGTCGCGGCCGACGGTGGCATCTTCGCCTACGGCGACGCAGGGTTCTACGGCAGCACGGGCAGCCTGCAGCTCAACTCGCCCATCGTCGCCATGGCGGCGACGCGCGACGGGAAGGGCTACTGGCTGGTCGGCGCCGACGGCGGCATCTTCTCCTTCGGCGACGCCGGCTTCTACGGCTCGGCCGGCAGCGCCAACCTGCCCGACTCGGTCGTCGGGATGGTGGCCTCCCCCGACGGGGGCGGCTATCTCATCGCCACGGCCAACGGCGTCGTTCTGAACTACGGCGACGCCCAGGCCTTCGGCGGCCTCTCCTTGGACCCGACGGCGACGCAGATCTCGGCCATCATCGGCAACAACAAGGGGACGGGCTACTGGCTGCTCGACCCGCAGGCGTGGGCGTACAGCTTCACGACCGCGACGGCCGAACCGGAGTTCCCCCAGTCGGCGGCCATCGCGGACGCGGTGGCGTCCCAGATCGCACCCGACCCCGACACGGAGGGGCCCTACTGCAACCCGTACGGGCCCTGCGAGGAGTGGTGCGCGCTGTTCGCCACCTGGGCCTGGGAACAGGCGGGCGTCCCGATCCCGCGGTACGCCTTCACCGGCGACATCTGGGGGTGGGCGGCCACCTATGGCGCGGACCTGCCACCGACTGCCATGCCAGCGGTGGGCGACGCGGTCCTCTACGGCACGGGGCCCTGGAGCACCGCGACCTCGGTGCACGTCGGGATCGTGACCGAGGTCTGGCCCGACGACGCCATCATGACCGTGGCCGGGGACTCAGGTCCGGGCCGCGACGGGTATCTCTCGGTGAACCTCGACGGACCCTACCTGCCGGCCGACTCCGCGTCGTATAACGGCTCGCCCATCTACGCCTTCGCGCAGCCGTAGGACACGCGGGCTGCGGCGCTGACTCGGGCATCGCGTAGGCTGCGGGCGGAGGTCCCCGTGCCCGTCTACGAATTTCGATGCCCGACCTGTCACGCCGTCTTCGACGAGCGTCGGCCCATGGCCGAGGCTGACGCGCCGGCCTCCTGCCCCGACGGTCACGTGGGTGCACGGCGGCTGTTCCCCGTGTTCGCCACCACCGGCCACGCCGTCCAGCCGGTGGGTGCGGGCGCGTGCGGGGCCCCGGTGGCCGGCGGCTGCGGTAGCGGCTGCGCGTGCTGCTGAGCGGCGCCGGCATGACACTCTCTTCCTTCGACGACTACCCGGTCCATCAGGCGTCGGAATTCATCGCCCATCCCGCGACGAGCGACCGCAACTTCTACGACAGGTACTACTTCAACATGCACCCGTCCTCGGGTGACTGGTTCGCCATCTTCGGGTACGGCCAGTACCCGAACCTCGGCGTGGTGGACGCCTTCATCGACGTGCGTCACGGCGGTTTCCAGCACATCGTCCGTGCGTCGGCTCCCCTGGTCGACCGGGGCGACCTCTCCGTCGGTCCGATCCGCATCGAGGTGCTCGAGCCTCTGCGTCGCCTGCGCGTCGTGGTGGAGCCGACGGAGCACTCGGTCGCCATGGACGTCACCTGGGAGGGTCACATCCCCGCCGTCGCCGAGCCGCGCCAGTACATGCGGAGCAAGGGCAAGGTCGTGTTCGACACCCAGCGCCTGGCCCAGACCGGGTGCTGGTCTGGGACGCTCTCGGTCGGCGGCACCGACATGTCCGTCACTCCCGACCGGTGTTGGGGGACGCGGGACCGCTCGTGGGGCGTGCGGCCGGTCGGCGAGCCCGAGACCGACGGCATCCGCCAGGGAGAACTCGTCCTCGGTGGCATGTGGAACTACTTCCCCATGCAATTCGAGGACCACACCATCATGTACATCTGCCACGAGCGCGACGACGGCGAGCGCCCGCTCGTGCAGGCCGAGCGGGTCTGGGTGGATCCCGAGCGTGGCGTCGAGGACCTCGGCCGATCCGAGCACGAGCACCATCTCGTCCCCGGGACACGGGTCATCGACCGCTCCGTGGTTCGTTTCCCCGACGCCGGGATCGCCATCACCTGCACGCCGTTGCTCGCCAACTTCGTCTCCATCGGGACGGGATACGGCATCGACGCGGACTGGCGCCACGGCATGTACCACGGCCCCGAGCCGGTGACCCAGGGCCTCGTGCTGGCCGTCGACGACGTACAAGGGCTCGCGCAATACGGCATCGTCGACCACGTCGCCGAGTTCTCCTATGACGGGCGCGTCGGTTACGGCCTGCTCGAGCACGGGTTCTTCGGCCCGTACCGCCGTTACGGCTTGCTGGACGGCGGCATGGGGGCGCCCGCCGACTGAGCGGCCGCGGCCGGCGCGCCGAAGGATCGCCCGGCGCGCCCCACATGGGAGAATGCGGGATGCCCGACCCCTTCGGCATCCTCCTCGAGCGGCTGCAGGAAGCGTTCGACACCCTGCGCCCCGGGGCCGACCCGGTCCTGCGGACGTCAGAGCGCGCCGACTTCCAGGCCAACGGCGCGCTGCCGCTGGCCAAGGAACTGGGACGTTCGGACCCCCGCTCGGTCGCCGACGAGATCGTGGCGGCGGCGAACCTCGACGACGTCTGCGCGACGGTCGAGGTCAGCGGCCCGGGCTTCATCAACCTGACCTTGTCGGACGAGTTCGTGGCGGGGCTGGTCGCCACGCTCTCGGCGGAGCCGCGCCTCGGCGTGGCTCGCACGGCCAGCCCCGAGCGTGTCGTAGTCGACTACTCGGCACCCAATGTCGCCAAGGAGATGCACGTCGGGCACCTGCGCAGCACGCTGATCGGCGACGCACTGGTGCGGGTGTTGGAGTTCCTCGGCCACGACGTACGGCGTGAGAACCACATCGGTGACTGGGGCACGCCGTTCGGCATGCTGATCGAGCACCTCCTCGACGTCGGCGGCGCCGAACAGGCCGAGTCCTTCAGCGTGCGGGACCTGAACGAGTTCTACGCGGCGGCACGTGTGCAGTTCGACAGCGACCCGGTCTTCGCGGACCGGTGCCGGCGCCGCGTCGTGCTCCTCCAGGGCGGCGATCCCGAGACCATGCGGCTCTGGCAGATCTTTGTCGCCGAGTCGGTGCGCCACGCCCAGGAGGTGTACGACCTGCTGAGCGTCCTCCTCACGCCCGAGGACCTCGTTGGTGAGTCCTTTTACAACCCGTACCTGCCCGAGGTCGTCACCGAACTCGACGCCAAGGGGCTCCTCGTCGAGAACGACGGCGCTCTCTGTGTCTTCCCCGAGGGCTTCGAGAACCGCAACGGTGACCCGCTACCCCTCATCGTGCGCAAGTCCGACGGCGGCTACGGGTACCCGGCGACCGATCTGGCCGCCGTACGCGACCGCGTCGGCCGGCTCGGAGCCACGCGACTCGTGTACGTGGTCGGCGCCGAGCAGACGCTGCACCTGCGGCTGGTGTTCGCGGTGGCGGTCCTGGCCGGCTATCTGCCCGATGCATCCGCCGCCGTACATGCCGGGTTCGGGCTGGTGCTGGGGACAGACGGCAAGAAGCTGGCCAGCCGCGGTGGTGAGTCCGAGCGCCTGATCGACCTGTTGACCGAGGGCATCGACCGCGCCGGCGCAGCGTTGAGGGAGCGTGACAGCGAGCTCGGACCGGAGCGCCAGGCCGAGGTCGCCCGCGCGCTGGGCATCGGCGCGATCAAGTACGCCGATCTGTCGACGGAGCGGATGCGCGACTACGTCTTCGACTGGGACCGCATGCTGGCCACCGAGGGCAACACCGGTCCTTACCTGCAATACGCGCACGCCCGCATCCGCTCGATCTTCCGCCGCGGCCAGGTCCATCCGCCGGCGCCCGGCGCGATTCCTCTCCTCGGTGAGCCGCAGGAACGCGCACTCGCGCTCGAGCTGCTGCGCTTCGCCGAGGCGATCGAGACGACGGCCGAGACGCTGAGTCCGTCGAAGCTGTGCGCCTATCTCTTCGAGCTGGCGACCACCTTCACCTCGTTCTATGAGGCATGCCGCGTCCTGGTGGAGGACGAGGCCCTGCAGAGATCTCGCCTCGGTTTGTGCGAGCTCACCGCGCGGGTGCTCGAGTTGGGCCTGTCGCTGCTCGGCATGGAGGCGCCCGAGCAGATGTGACCAGCCCTGCGTCGGCCCCTATCCTCTGCGGGCACGCCGGGTGGCGGGGACTCGCCGAGCGGGCCCGCACCTCTGAGACGGCAGGAGGAATCGCAGCGAGATGGATCTGAACGGCACATCGGCGATCGTGACAGGTGGCGCGTCGGGCCTGGGTGAGGCCACCTCACGCCTACTGGCCCAGCGTGGAGTGCGTGTGGTGGTGGCCGACCTCCAAGAGGACAAGGGCGCACCGCTGGCCAAGGAGATCGGCGGGCTTTTCGTCGAGACCGACGTGACCAACCCCGAGCACGTCATCGCGGCCGTCGAGGCCGCCATCGAGATGGCGCCACTCAAGTCACTGGTCAACTGCGCCGGCATCGGATGGGCGACGCGCACCATCGGCAAGGACGGCGACTACGCGTCGGCGCACGACCTCGACCTCTACCGCCGGGTGATCGAGATCAACCTGATCGGGACCTTCAATTGCATCCGGCTGGCCGCCACCAAGATGAGCCTGAACGAACCCGACGCCGACGGCGCGCGCGGTGCCATCGTGAACACGTCGTCGGTCGCGGCCGAGGACGGGCAGATCGGCCAGGCCGCGTACTCGTCGTCCAAGGGTGGCGTCGTCGGCCTGACCCTGCCGGTGGCGCGCGACCTCGCAGTGGTCGGCATCAGGGTCAACACGATCCTGCCCGGGCTCATCGACACGCCGATCTACGGGGCGGGTGAGGGTTCCGAGGCCTTCAAGAGCAAGCTGGCCCAGGACGTGCTGTTCCCGCACCGCCTCGGGCGTGCCGACGAGTTTGCCTCGTTGGCGGTCGAGCTGTTGACCAACTCGTACATGAACGCGGAGTCGATTCGCATCGACGCCGGCATCAGGATGCAGCCCAAGTAGGACGCACGTACCCAGGACCCGACAGGGGGAGGGGCACATCATGATCGACCCGGAGCTGGCCGCCTTCGTCGAGGCGATGCCGGTGTTCGACCTCAAGGACCCGGTCGCCGCGCGGGCCGGCTTCGAGGCCATGCTCGAGGGGATGGCCCGCGACCTCCCGCAGGCCGACACGCTCGACATCGACGACCGGATGATCCCCGGGTGGGACGGCGATCCGGAGGTCAAGGTCCGCGTGTACCGACCGAAGGCCGCCGGTGGCGTGCTCGTGCCCGGCATCGTGATGATCCACGGGGGCGGGTTCATCGTCGGCAGCGTCGAGACAGAGCACATCGGTGCCGTCCTGACGGCGGCAGACCTTGGTGCGGTCGTCGTCTCGGTGGACTACCGGCTGGCACCCGAGCACCGGTACCCGGCCGCAGTGCACGACTGCTATGCCGCCGTGCGCTACATCCACGCCGAGGCCGATGGGCTTGGTGTCGACACCGGCCGCGTCGCCGTGATGGGCGCCAGCGCCGGCGGTGGCCTCGCCGCCGCGACCGCCTTGTTGGCCCGTGACGAGGGTGGGCCGGCGCTGTGCTTCCAGATGCTGGACATCCCCGAGCTCGACGATCGCCTTCAGACGCCGTCCATGCAGGCGTTCGTGGACACGCCGATCTGGAACCGCCCCCTGGCGGAGCAGAGCTGGCGCGCCTACCTGGGCGACCTCTCAGGATCGTCGGACGTGCCGATCTATGCGGCACCCGCCCGGGCGACTGACCTGCGCGGGTTGCCGCCTGCCTATGTGTCCACCGCCGAGAACGACCCCTTGCGCGACGAGGGCATCGCCTATGCGCTGGGCCTGTTGCGGGCCGGCGTCTCGGTGGAGCTACACCAGTTCCCGGGAACGTTCCATGGCTCCGCGCTCGTGATGACGGCGGAAGTGTCGCGGCGGGCGCACGAGGAGTCAACGTTGGTGCTGCGCCGTGCCCTCGGCGTGGCCGAGCACAGCGCCGGACCCGCCTAGCACCCCTGCGATCAGTGGTCAGTGCGCGCCCTCGGCGACCAGCACGCCGATGGCGGCCGCGATGGCAAGCGGCGCGCTGGCCAGCCCGAGCAGGCTCGCCCGCCTGATGTCGGGCCGCTCCCCGGCACCGCGCCCGGCGCGGAGCCAGAGGATCCAGGCCAGGGAGCCGGTGACGAAGAGGTTCGGGCCGACGTTCAACCCGACCAGGAGCGCGTAGGGGTGCGGCGGCTGGCGCGCTGACAACAAGGACGCCGCGGGCAGGTTGTTGACGAGCACGCTCGAGAGCGCGGCAACGGCCGCGGTGCCCCAGGCGTTCAGGTGCGCCAGCATCGTCGCGGGCCCGTCCCACGCGCGGCCAAGTGTTCCCAGCGCCACGGCCAACGCGAACAGTCCGACCAGCACCGGCAGCCCCAAGGACTCCAGGGCTCGACGCGGCGTCGTCCCGGACGCGGACGCGGACGACGCAGATCCCCCACGCCGCCCTCGGATCAGGACGGCGCCGACGCCAACCGCGGCGACGGGCAGCGCAGGCGAGCGCAACGCGACGACAAGGACGGTCACCGCGGCGACGGCAAGCAGGCCGAGGCCGAGGGTCGGGTGCTCTGGCTGGCCGATCGGCGCGATCGTCGTGCGCAGGGAGCTGTGATGCCAGACGCCGACGACGAGCGCCGTCACCGCCGCCGCTGCGAGGGCGGGCAACGCCATATGCCGGAGATAGGCGCCGCCCGAGAGGTGTTGGTGCCCGAGCACGATGAGGTTGGTCAGGTTGGATCCGGGCAGCATCAGCGATCCGGCATTGGCGAGAAGGAGGCAGGCGTAGACCAGCGGTGCCCGTCCCTCGCCCCTGCTGCGCGCCGCGTACACGAGCACCGGGGTGAGGAAGGTGACCGCGGTGTCGAGGTTGAGCAGCGTCGTGACCGCGACGACGAGGATCGCCGTGCCCGCGTAGAGCGCCACTCCGTTGGGTGCGAATCGGGCCAGCGTGTGGCCACCCGCGGCGAAGAGCCCGTCTTCCTCGGCCACCAGGCCGACCAGGAGCAACCCGGCGACGAGGACGAACGGCGGCCAGTCCTGCGCTGTCGCCGCCCGCGGATGCTCGGGTGCCGCGATCGCCGCGGCCACCAGCGCGGCCAGGCCCAGCCCCGCCAGCCACCACGACGCGTGGCTGCGCCGATCAGGACCTGTGCCGGCGCGCACGGGCGTGCCCGTACCCCTTGTCGTTCCTGAGCCGAGCACGACCGAGCACTGCCCATTCCGAGGTCGACGTAAACCGCCGTGGCGGCCGGCGTCACACGCCTCGGGCATGATGGGGCGGTGGGTGGAGTGGCCGCAACGACGCCGTCACGGCGCACCAGTTTCAAAGGGTGGCCCGACAGCGCCCTGCACTTCTTCGAGGGTCTCGAGGCCGACAACTCCAAGGCCTACTGGCTGGACCACAAGGAGGTCTACGAGCGCGATGTCAGGGCGCCGATGGAGGCGCTCCTCGCCGAACTCCGCGACGACTTCGGTGCGGCGCGCCTGTTCCGCCCCTATCGCGACATCCGCTTCAGCCGGGACAAGTCGCCCTACAAGACGGCCATCGCGGCCGCGATCGGGGACGGCTACGTGCAGCTGTCAGCCGACGGGCTCCTGGTCGGTGTCGGCACGTACCACATGACGACCGACCAGCTGGCTCGTTTTCGCGCCGCCGCCGCCGCGGATGGCGCGGGTCGCAGGCTGCAGAAGATGGTGGACGCGCTTGGCAAGTCAGGGCTCAATGTCCATGCCATGGAGACGCTCAAGAGCACGCCGAGGGGCTACCCCAAGGAGCATCCGCGTAGTGAGCTGTTGCGCCTCAAGGGCCTCGTCGCCTCGCGGTCATGGGCGCCTGCCGCCTGGTTGCATACGGCACGGGCGAAGGCCCGCGTCATCGACGTGTTCACTGCGGGGGCGCCGCTGGTGGCGTGGCTCGATGCGCAGGTCGGCCCGCCGCGTGGCTGATGTCCTCAGTGCCCCCACTTGCGATGTGCAGCGCCACTCAGGCTGACGCGGCCCGGGCCTTCACCTCGGTGGCCTCGTCCGCGCTGCTGAGCGCCTTCCACAACGCCCAGTAGCTCGGGTAGGTGATGGCGTCGGTGACATAGCCGGCTCGCTCGAGCTCGGCGTGGTAGGCGGGCAGATTGCGCCACGGCACACCCATGTCGACGTGGTGGGCGAGATGCCATCCGGTGTTGTACGGCACGATCCAGAACCGCGCCAGCCACGACTGGCGCACGTTGTGCGTCGTTGCCCGGCGATCCGGGCTGCGCTCCATGCCGCCGTGCTCGGCGATCGAGCGCAGGCGGTTGATCACGCGCCACTCGGTCATCCAGGGCAGGAACCACAGCAGCGGGTAGATCCACCAGCGTCCGGTGGCGGCCCACATGACCGCCCACAGGACGGCCTGGACGCCGAAGATGGAGAGGCCGATCGGGCGGAACGGCTTGTGCAGCGTGTTCTTGACGAGCGGGACGAGGTTCTTCCAGCCGCTGATCCCCACGGCATCGCGGACCAGTCGCCGGTACAGGGCCCGGCGCGTGCATCGATACGGCGAGTAGAACGCCATGTCCGGCTCGTCGGGCCCGAACTCGTCCTTGTGGTGCGCGAAGTGCACGCGACGGTACAGCTGCACCGGCGTGAAGACCGGGTAGGCCACCACCCACTTGCCGACCAGGTCGTTCCAGCGCTTGTTGGTGAAGAGGAGCTTGTGCGCCGCCTCGTGCATGAGGATGGCGAAGCGGGCGTACATCGGCCCCATCAAGACGAAGGCGATCAGGTAGCTCCACCACTGGTCGATGACGACGGCACCGCCGATGAGCAGCGCCACCCAGAACCACACCGCCACCACCGAGAGGGCGTTGCGCTTGTTGTCGATGCGGCGCAGATCCGTCCGCAAACCCGGCATGGCCATGCCGTTGGCCAGGAGGCGCTCGCTCGGGAGCACGTCCGGCCGGTCCGTGACGTCGGGCACCATGGTTGCGGCCACGGGGACATATTACGATATCTTGTCAAGTGATGCAATCGCGTAATACGGCCGTTGCCCTGGACATCGAGCCGCTCACCGCCCGCTCGGTGCTGGCCAGCGCGCTGCTGGGCATGGAGCCGCCCGAGCTGCCCGTGGCCCAACTCGTCCGCCTGACCGGGCTGTTCGGCATCAGCGAGAACCGGGCGCGGGTCGCCCTCAGCCGGATGGTGGCCGCCGGGGAGGCCACGACAGACGGGTCAGGCGGGTACCGGCTGGCCGGCCACCTCGTGGCTCGCCAGGCCCGCCAGGCGGTCAGTCGCTCGGGGTCGACCGTGCCCTACGAGGGCAGTTGGTGGCTGGCCGTCGTGACGACGTCGGGCAGCACCGCCGAGGTCCGCGGCGCCCGCCGGCGGGCGCTCGCCTATGCCCGCCTGGCCGAGTTGCGCGAGGGGGTGTGGATGCGGCCGGCCAACGTCGCGCTGCAGCTCCCCGCCTCCCTGGACGCCGACGTCGAGCTCATGTCCGCGCGTCCCGCCGACGCGCAGGGCTTGGCCGCTCGGTTGTGGGACCTGGCGGCCTGGGCCGAGCGCGCCGGCGACCTGCGGCGCGCGCTCGACGCGCTGGCACCCGAGCGCCCCGAGTCGCTGGCGCCCGGGTTCGAGCTCTCGGCCGCCGTCCTGCGCCATCTCCAGGGGGACCCGCTGCTCCCCGCCGAGCTGCTCCCCGCCGAATGGCCGGGCCCGGCGTTGCGCGCGGCCTATGACGACTGGGACACGCGCTATCGCGCCACGCTGCGTGACTGGAGCCGGGCTTGAGCCCTCGGGTGCCGACCTCGGGTGCCCGGGGCGGGTGTCTCTTCCCACCCCGGGCGACCCCGGCGACTGCCGCACTGGTCCGGCTTCGGCCGGCCGCGGCTCAGTGGAACAAGTCGAGCGTGTTGGCGGAGCCGTTGTCGTCCACGAAGAGAACGCCGTTGCCGCCGGGTGCGATGGCCAGCCCGAAGAGGTCCCCGCCGCTGTCGAAGGGGTCGATCGTGACGGTGTCGACTTGGGCCCCGAAGGGACTGACCTCGACTGCATTGCCGTCGTTTCCGTTGACGGTGATCAAGTCCCCGTTCGGCGCCAGCGTGAGCCCGAGCGGCGCGTTCAGATGGTCACCTTCGCTCACGGTGAAGCCGCCGCCGAAGACAGGGAAGAATCGGCCCGTCGCGAACGGCACGGCGGCAATGCGACTGTGCACCGTATCGGCGACGTAGAGCGTCCCGTGATAGCCGAGCGCGACGCCCGTCGGGCCGAGCACCAGCGCACTCGAGTTGAGTTCCTCTGCGAAGCCTGTGGCGATCGTCGTCGATGCGAAGAGTGCGGGGGGGCGGCCCGGCGGATCGAAGACGCTGAGCCGCAGCACGGTGCCTTGGTCCACCTCGTTGCCCGCTGCGGCCACCGTGCCGTTGAGCACGTTCGTCACGAACAGCTCGGCGAACGGCCCGAACACTTGCACCGACGTCATGTCCCAGGGGCCGTTGATGCCGTTGCCGGCCCACGTCTCGACCGGCGCGCCGTTGCTGTTGAGGACGATGAGGCACCCGGCCTTGGGCGTCCCGGTCCCGTCGTTGGTCACCGGCAGGCTGCCGACCACGACATAGCCGTCGTCGAGGACGCTGAGCGCCGTCGTCAGGCCCACGCCGCCGGGGCACCCGGGCAGGTTCGGATTGATCCGGGCGAAGAGGCCAACCCGTCCGCCCGGTGCGACCTGGACGATCGTGGTCCCGGTCCCTTGCAGGTTGTTGCTCGAGTTGAAGTTGCTGACCAACGTGTCGCCGCGCACCAGAGTGCCTGTGCTGAAGGGCACGTTGGCGACGCCGTAGGGGTTCTGATCACCGTTGGCCGGCACGGTGGACCCGACGACGCTCACCGAGTGGAAGTGCGAGAGGAAGGGGACAGGGGCTGCGCCGGCGGGCACCGCACCCACTGCGCCCACGGCGACTGTCGCCGCCAGCGCCGCCAGGGTGGCGACGGCGGCCGCCACGAGCCGAGCTCTCCCACCTTGCCCATACGTCGAGTGTCTGTCCATGTGCGCCTGGTCTCCTTCTTGCTCCCGGACCCCCGCTGGAGGTCAACGGACCGCCCCCTCCCACGCGGTACGGCCGGGCCGGTCGTCGGGATTGGCGCGGCGGTAACGTCGCTGGCCATGGACGTCGAGGTCGCCTTCACCGCGGTGCCGGTGTCGGCCTTGGCCGCTGGTCAGGACTACTTCGAACGGCTCTTCGGGCGTCCTCCCGACATCGTGCCGAACGAGTACGAGGTCATGTGGCGGCTCACAGACACGGCCTGGCTCTACGTGCTGGTCGACGAGACACATGCGGGGCACGCGACGGCCACGATGTCCGTCGGGGACCTCGACGCGACTCTCGTCGAGCTGGCGGCTCGTGGGCTTACGCCGGTTCTTGTCGAGCGGGTCGGCCCCGCTGAGCGCAAGGCGACCTTGCGGGATGGCGACGGCAACACGGTGGCGCTGATCGAGGTGGGCTGACCGACCACCCGGCGACCGGTCACGACTACACGGCCACGACAACACGGCCACGACAACACGGCCACGACAACACGGTCACGGCAGCGGCGGCCCCACCTTCTCCCAGACCGAGATGTGGCTGGTGCTGTGCTCGTCGAAGGTGGATCTGTCCCAGTCGCTCCAGCGTTCTCCTAAGGCCATCCCGGCGAGCCGCGCCATCAGGTCCAACTCGGCGGGCCAGACGTAGCGGAACGGCGCGCTGAACGTCTCGATCGCGCCGTCGTCGCCGAACCAGTAGTGGTGTGACCACGAGTGTTGTGTGGCGACGTCGAACTCGTCGACGCCGACGTGAGAAGGGGTCACCATGAAGGGCCGGGTCGTCGTGCCCGGTGGGAGGCGCCGCAGCTCCGGCACGATCACCTCCACGACGAAGCGTCCTCCGTGTGCCAGATGGGCCGCCGCGTTGGCGAAGCAGGCCACCTGCTCGTCTTGTGTGGTCAGGTTCATGATCGTGTTGCGAACGAGGTAGACGAGGGCGAAGGACCCCAGCGAGCCATCAACGCGCGCCGCGGCGAAGTCGCCGATGGTCACGCCAATGGCGTCAGCTCCCTCGTGGGAGCGCAGTGCTCCCACCATGTCCGCGGACAGCTCGATGCCGCAGACGCCAAGACCGTGCGCGCTGAGTGGTAGGGCCAGCCGACCGGTGCCGATGCCGAACTCGAGGACTGGTCCGGGCCCGGCGGCCTCAGTCAGGAAGTGCACCGCCGGGTCCACCACGGCGGGTTCGAAGAGGCCGGGCCACTTGGCCTCATAGTCAGTGGCGATCGAGCCGACGAAATAGTTCTCGGGCACTGCCGTATCGTGCCAGGGCGGGGCCGAGAAGGCGCCGGCGACTTTGCCGTAGTCCCAAGCTGATCGGGGAGAGGGATGAGCACCTGGGTCATCGTCTTCCTGGCCGTGGTGATCGCGGCGGGAGTCGTGATCGTGATCGCGGTCGTCGGTGGACAGGTCGGGCGCAACCGTGGCTACGAGGGCATGGGGGGCGACACCGTCGTTCGCTGCAGCCGGGGCCACCTCTTCACCACGGTGTGGATCGTCGGCTCATCGTTCAAGGCCGTCCGGCTCGGCTACAAGCGCTACCAGCGTTGTCCGGTCTGCAAGAAGTGGCGCATCGTGGTGCCGGTGCCCGCCGCCGAGCTCACCGACGAAGACCGGCGGGTGGCGGCGGAGCGCCGCGACATCAATCTCCCCTGACGCAGCCCCGCGGTGTCAGGCCGCGTGTGACTGGCTGATCCAGGTCTGGTACATCTCGGCGTAGTGGCCGCCGAGCGCAACCAGCTCGTCGTGCGAGCCGACCTCGAGGAGCCGCCCGTCGCCTACTACCACGATCCGGTCGGCTCGCATGGCCGTCGAGAGCCGGTGGGCGATGAGGACCGCGGTTCGACCCTGCAAGAGCACGTCGAGTGCGGCCTCCACCAGGGTCTCGGACTTGAGGTCCAGGTTCGAGGTCGCCTCGTCGAGCACGAGCACACGGGGCTCGGCCATGAAGGCCCGGCCCAGTGCGATCAGTTGGCGCTCCCCCGAGGACAGCGACTGGCCCCGTTCGTGCACCGGCGTGTCGAGCCCGTAGGGCAGTCGATGGACGAGCTCGCCCAGGCCCACCTGGTGGACGGCCTCCCACACCTCGTCGTCGTGCGCGCCCGGGCGCGCGAACGAGATGTTGTCGCGGATGGTGCCGGCGAAGAGGAATGGCTCTTGGGGAACGACACCGAGCTGGCTCCGCAGCGAGGCGAGTGTCACGTGCTTCAGGTCGAAGCCGTCAATGAGCACCCGGCCTGCCGTGGGGTCGTAGAAGCGTGTCACCAGCTTGGCCATGGTCGACTTGCCCGCCCCGGTGGCGCCGACGAAGGCCACCGTCTCGCCGGGCTCAATTGTCAGGTCGACGTCGTGCAGCACCGGCACGGAAGGGTCGTAGCCGAAGGAGACGTGGTCGAAGCGGATCTCGCCCCTGATCTGGGGTAGCACCACCGCGTTGGGGTCCTCCAGCACGGACGGCTCGGTCTCGAGCAGGCCGCGCAGCTTGAACACCGACGCCCGGCCCTGCTGGAAGGTGTTGTACTGCTGCACCAGCAGCTGAATGGGAGAGAAGAAGCGGTTGACGTAGAGGAAGAAGGCGGTCAGCTGGCCCAGGTTGATCTCCTGGGGGTGGTGCAGGTACATGGTGCCGCCGATGCCCAAGATGAGCAACTGCCCGAAGACGCTGATGACCTGTGACCCCGGCCCGTAGACGCCGTTGATGCGCCCCGTGTAGTTGTTGGCGTCCCGGTAGGCGCCGACGACGTCGCGGTGGGTCTCGACGTTGTAGCGCTGCCGGTTGTGCGCCGTCACGATGCGCACGCCCTGGAGGCTCTCGGAGAGATCGGCCAGCACAAGTGCGATGCCGTCGCGCACCTTGTCGTAGCCACGCTCGGAGGCTCGCTTGAACCAGATCGACATGATGATCAGCGGCGGCAGCACCGCGAAGACGGTGATTGCTGCCAGCTTCGCGTTGGTGGCGAAGAGGAAGACGGTGATCACCACCATGGTCAGGCCCTGAATGGCGAACTGGGCCAGCCCGTCTTGCAGCAGCTGCTGCAGGTTCTCGATGTCGCTCGTCATGCGGCTCATGACGACGCCCGCCTTCTCCTCGGTGAAGAAGTCGAGCGAGAGCCGCTGGAGGTGACGGAAGACCTTGATGCGCAGGTCGTTCATGACCCATGAGGCCAGGCGGCCCGTCACCCGCGCCTGTCCCCACTGGGCGGTGCCCGACACCACGATCGACACCAGGTACAACACCGCCATCAACACGACGACGCCGTAGTCGTAGTGAGGCGGTGTCAGGCCGTGGTTGATGGCGTAGGAGACCAGGCTCGGTCCGAGCTGGGTGAACAACGCGATCGTCCCCACCAAGAACGTCGCGAGCACGCACATGCCCGGGTACTCCATGAGCAAAGTGGTGAGCGTCAGCTTCTTCGACTCGTGCTCCGTCGGCAGCTGGGTGAAGGCGACGTCGGGCTCGCCGCGCTCGGGCTCCTCGGCGAGGAGGAGGTCGACACCGGCTTGGAGCTCGTGCGGGATCCCGCCGAAGGGCAGCCCGGCCTGGGCCGCGCCGGGCGGACCGCCGCCACCGATGGGCGGACCGACTCCTCCACCGCCGAACATCAGACCTCACCCCTCTCGGGCTCGAGGACCTCGTCGTCGGTCTCGAGGAGCCCGTCCTCTGGCGCGAGGGCGACCCCCGCGGGCTCCAACACGTCGTCGTCCAGCCCGAGGTCCTCGGCGCCGGCCGCGGCCTCGGCTGCCCGCTGCTCTTCACTGGAGGCCTGGGCCAGCACTTCGGAGTAGAGCGGTGTCGAAGCCAGCAGTTCGGCGTGGGTCCCGTCGGCCACGATGCGTCCACCGTCGAGCAGCACGACCCGGTCGGCCAGGCTGATGGTCGAGAGGCGGTGGGCGATGATCAGCGTGGTGCGCCCCTCCATCAGGACGCGGAGCGCCGAGTGGATGCGCTGCTCGACCTTGACGTCGATGGCGCTGGTCGCGTCGTCGAGGATCAGGATGGGCGGGTTGACCAGGAGGGCGCGGGCGATGGCGATGCGCTGGCGCTGACCTCCCGAGAGTGTGTAGCCCCGCTCGCCCACCACGGTGTCGTACCCGTCGGCCAGCCGGTTGATGAAGCCGGTGGCGCCGGCCGCCTCGGCGGCGGCCATGACCTCCTCCAGAGAGGCGTCCGGTCGCCCGTAGGCGATGTTGTCCCGGATCGAGACGGAGAAGAGGAAGGGCTCGTCGAGGACGACGCCGATGTTGGCCCGCAGGCTGGTGAGCGTGAGGTCGCGCACGTCGTGCCCGTCGACCCGAACGGTGCCGCCGGTGGCGTCGTAGAAGCGGGCCAGCACGCGGGCCACGGTCGACTTGCCGCTGCCGGTGCGCCCGACCAGGGCGATGGTCTCACCCGGGTGCAGGTGCAGGTTCAGGTTGCGCAGGATCTCGCGCGGCCCGTCGTCGCTCGTCTTTGAGAGCAGGCTGTCGTCGGCGTAGGCGAAGCTGACGTCGTCGAACTCGACGTCACCTTGGCAGTCGACGAGGTCGACGGCGCCGGGCCGGTCGACGATCGTGGGCTTCTCGTCGATGATCTCGTAGATCCGGTCGGCCGAGGCCGAGGCACGCTGACCCATCATGATCAACATCCCGAGCATCATGAAGGGGGCCTGCATCATCACCAGGTAGAGGTTGAACGAGACGATCGAGGCGACGGGCAGGTGCTCGTGGATGACCAGCCACCCGCCGACCAGCAGGACCAGGACGAGCCCGACCTGGGAGAGGTTCTGCACGAGCGGGGCGAAGCGGGCGCGCAGGTCGGCGTCCTTGATGTAGCCCCACTGGACGCGGTCGGCCGCCTTGGCCAGCTGGCCCAACTGCTGCGGCTCGGCGGCGAAGCTGCGCACCACACGGACACCGTTGACGTTCTCGTCCACGACGGTGGCTACCTCGGCCAGCCGGGACTGGATGAGCCACGACACCGGGAAGAGCGACTTTCGCATCTTGACGCCGACGATGTAGATGAACGGCATCGACGCCATGGCAACGAACGCTAGCGGCACGCTGATGGAGAGCATGAAGGCGAAGGCCACCAGCGCGATGGAGCACTGCACCAGGATCATTGGCGCGAATGTCAGGTACATCTGCACGGAGCGGATATCCGAGTTGGCCCGCGAGATGAGCTGTCCCGACTGCACCCTGTCGTAGAAGGGGAAGGACATCCGGGTGAAGTGCTCGTAGAGGATGTTGCGCAGGTCGAATTCGATCGTGTACGCGACTTTGAAGAGGTTGGTGCGCGAGATGTAGCCGAAGACCCCGGTGAACAGCGCCAGCACGGCGATCAACTCCACGTAGCTGTGCAGCGGGTGGTCCTTGAGGATCAGCGCGCTGGTGATGGCGTTCTGGAGGATCTTGGGGATCCACACCTGAATGATCAGGCCGAGGAACGAGAAGATGAGCGCGCTGAACCACTGCAGCTTGTGCGCCATGACGATCGGCGTCGCCCGCTTGATCCACGACTTGGAGCGGTCCGGGTCGATGGTGGCCTTGGGCGCGGTGTAGCGGCTGATCACCCCCATGGGGACGTAGGAGGCCAGCGGCAGCCGTGGCATCGTGCCGTCGGTGGCCCCGGCCGGTAGTGACCCGTTTGTCGCCCCCGGCTCACCGGGCTCACCGTTGCCGGCGCCCTTTGCCGGCTGCCGCGTGGGATTGAGCCGGTCTTCGGTCTTGCTCATCGGGCGGGCCGCTCCTTCGCGCGGTCCGCCGCGTGCGGCCCCTCGCGCGACGCGGCCAGGGCGCGCCCCCACAGATCGAGGGACCGCAGCGCCATGGCTTCGTCCTTGCTCGGCAAGAACGCGGCAATGGAGGCCAGGTACTCGTCGACGGCTCGGTCGGCATCCGCCAGGATCCGCGCACCCTCGTCGGTGAGGCGCAGCGCCACCCGGCGGCGGTCTGTGTCCTCCTGGCGGCGATCGACCAGCCCGCGGGCCTCCAGCCCGTCGATCAGCGCGGTGATCGACGGGCGCCGTACGGCCAGACGGTCGGCCAGGCCAGAGGCGGCCGAGGAGCCCTCGGCCAGGATGCCGAGCACCCTGAACTGGGGGAGCGTGAGATCGACGGTGTTGAGTGCCACCTCGACGCGCTTGGACAACCACGCCGCCACGCGGCCGTAGGACCCCAGCACGGGGGGATTCGCCGACGCGGTGCTGGCCGACTTCTGCTTCGAAGGCGCGCCAGTCTTCGGGGGCAAGGTCACGGACACGTCGGCCATCATACAGTTAGACACCCTAACTACGTGCCGGGACGACCGCCCCGGGTCGATCCGCACAGGTGCCCACGGGTACCCCGGGACTGGCAGGGCCGTCAGCCCTGGTGCGTCCTCCACTCGGGGTCGAGCTGGCGGAGGAAGAGGGCGCAGCGCTGCTCCTCGTCGGTCTCGCCGATGGCGCCGGCCGCCTGTTCCAGGGCATGGAGCGAGCGGAGGAAGCCTCGGTTGGACTCGTGGCGCCAGCGAACGTTGCCCGACCCGCGCCAGCCGGCCGCGCGCAGCGTGTCGAGGCCGCGGTGATATCCGACCCGAGCGTACGCGTAGCGCTCGATCGGGTCCCGGCCGAGCTCGGCCAGGTCGGCCCAGGCCTGCAGGCAGCGGGGGTCCCGGGCCGCCACGGCGGCCACCGCATCGCGACGGCGGTCTGGCGGGAGTGTCCGTGCGGCGTCGAGTGCGGCGGCCAGCTCCGGTGCGAGCGGGTCCAAGACGGTCTCGGGGGTCCCGGAGGTGAACTGGACGGAATGCTCGGCGCTCACCGGGTTCATGTTAGGGGCGTCTTCGTGCCCGCAGACGAGCATCGGTCGGCCTCGCGGGTGCGGCGTGTTGAAGTGTCGGCGGCCCCGGACCCGGCAGTACTGTTCGCGCCGTGCTGAGCCAAGACCCGAGGCCGACGTCCTTCGAGAACCACCCAGGGCTGCGGGGTCGCGAGCCCGAGGCTCGCGAGCTGGCCGACGTGCTGCGCCGCCTCATCCGCCTCTCGGTCAGCACCGCACCGTCCCCGCAAGAGACGGTGCGCCTCACTGCACAACTGGCGGCCGTCGCCGACGAGCTCGAGTCCCACCTGCCCGAGGTGCCGTTGCCTCGCTTCATCGCGCCGGACGAGGACGGGCCCCCGAAGCAGATCCCGCTCGGGAGCGCCATGCCCTACGACGTCATCGTCGGTCCCTTCAACCCGGTCGCGGTCCCAGTGGAGCTCGATTTCGAACCGCCCAAGGCGCTCGGTCGCGCCGTCTTCGACGTCACCTACGAGGGAGCACCGGGCTGTGTGCACGGCGCCATCCTGGCCGCCGCCTTCGACATCATCTTGACCGCGGCCAACGCCATCGAGGGAGCGACCGGCCCCACCGTTCGCCTCGTGCTGCGCTACCTGCGCCCAACCCTGATCAACGAGGAGGCTGTCTTCGAGGGGTGGGTGACTGAGGTCACGGAGCGCCGGATCCTGAGCAAGGGCCGCATCGTCCAAGGGGGCATCGTCACCGTGGAGGCGGACGGCGAGTTCGCCATCTTCAACAGGGACGGCGTCCAGCGCATGGCCGACTCGCGGCGCGTCACCTTCGGGGCCGGACTGCGCAAGTCCCGCGGCGAGAACGAGAACGAGAACGAGGCCGAGACCGACGGCGCGGATGGCGAAGCCGCAGCGGGCGGCACGGTCCCGATGGGGGAGTAGCCGGCGAAGGGTGGCTCGCCTGTCCCTGCAGCCTTCGCGCGACCCGGCTGACTATGCGTTCAGCCACCGGCTGCGCACTCGCTTCGCCGAGACCGACGCCATGGGCGTCGTGCACCACGCCGCCTACCTTCCGTACCTCGAAGAGGCGCGCGTGGAGTACCTGCGCTCGATCGGCCATCCCTACGACGCGGTGCGAAGCGGCGACGACGGTGACGCTCCGGGTGAGTCAAGCGGGTCTGGTGAGGTGGGCGAGGCGGCTGGCCGCGAGTTCCCCGTGCTTGAGGTATCGCTGCACTACCGCCGGCCGCTTCGCTTCGACGACGAGGTCGACGTCTCGCTGCGCGTCGGTGCCGTCACGCGCACGACGTTCCAGATTGCCTATCTGGTCTCGGTCGGTGACGAAGTGAGGGCGACTGCCGTCACCGTGCACGGGTGCATCGACGGGCGGGGCCGCGCGGCGCGTCTGCCCGACTGGGTCGCGCAGAGCGGGCGCGGGCGCTAGAGGCTCGACACCAGCCTCGCGAGCGAATCCGACCTCCTGCTTGGCGCGGTCATGCAAGCCGCGATGGTGGTGGCCCGGGCGGACGACCCGGCGGCGGCGCTTGACGTCGGGCATGGGAGAGGGCGCGGCGGCGGCCTGCGTTACGCCGGGTGCCCGGGTTCGAGCGGTGGCCCGCTGCGATAGGTGAGGAGGCCTTCGTGGCCTCCGGCCACCGCCCGCACCGCCCGCACCAAGAAGGCCTCGTGGTCGCCTACGGAAAAGTGGACCAGCACCTGGCCCTCCATGCTGACGGCAGCGTCGACCAGAAGGGGGGCGCCGGTGGCGCCGAGCCGCCAGTCGACGGACGCGAACTTGTCGACGACGTCCCCCGTCTCTTCCCCGAACAGGCGCGCCGTTGCGCTCTGGTCGTCCCCGAGAAGGTGGAGCCCCATGCCTGCCGAGCGCTCAGCGACCGCGAAGGTGTGGTTGACCTTGGAGATGCACACGAGGAAGTTGGGCGGGTCAATGCTGCACTGCGTGACGAACCCGACCAGGCACCCGCTCATGTCGTCGTCGGGCGCCCGCACCGTCACGACGTAGTAGGGGTAGTCGACGACATCGAAGAACGCATCGAGCCCATTAGGACCGTGGCTCATCGGGTGGTGAACCGGATCCACCGCACCGAAGCCCATGACCGGCCCTCCACGCCTCAAACCGGGCAATATCGAGTCCATCGAGCACGTCCGAGGGGTTGACCGCACGAGCCTGGGCATCGCACTGACCAGCGCTCGGGCGGCACCCCGTGGCGGTTCTAGTACCCGGCTCGCGGGTAGGCAAAACTCATGGAGATGATCTGTGACGTGGAGCGGGCTGCAGCCCGACTCAGGCGGGAGGTACCGCCCTGCTGACCGAAGGGGCCAAGGGCGTCCCTGTCGCCACAGGGATCGACGGGGCGCCGCCCGGCTTCGACATCAAGAAGGGTGGTCTCGGGTCGCCCGCACAGGCGCTGGCTCTGTCCACCCTGTGCGCGGTCCTCTTCCTCACCTTCCTCGACAACACCATCGTCAGCGTCGGGCTGGCCAATGTCCAGAGCGACCTGCACGCCGGTGTCACGTCGCTGCAGTGGGTGGTCAACGGATACGCCCTGACCTTCGCGAGCTTCATGCTCGCGGCGGGGATGCTCGGCGACATCCTCGGTCGAAAGCGGATCATGCTCGCCGGCGTCGCCATCTTTTGCGCCGGATCGGTCATGGCCGCGCTGGCGGGCAACGTGGACTGGCTCATCGCCGGTCGGGTGATCATGGGCATCGGCGCGGCCGCCAGCGAGCCCGGGACGCTGTCCATCATTCGGCACGTCTACCCCGACCGTGCGACACGCGCCGACGCCCTCGGCGTGTGGGCAGCGGTCTCGGGCCTGGCCCTGGCGCTCGGGCCCGTGATCGGTGGTGCGCTGGTGGGGTTTTCGAGCTGGAGGGCCATCTTCTGGTTCAACCTGGCCTTCGGTGTCATGGCCTTCGTTCTCGCCACCATCAGCGTGCCCGAGACGTCGGACCGGCAGGGTCGCAAGATCGATGTCTTGGGGTTTCTCTTCGGCGCCGCCTTCTTGGCTTGTCTCTCCGTTGCGGTGATTCAGGGCGAGGATTCCGGCTACACCACGAACTGGATCATCGCCCTCTTCGTTCTCTGCGCCGTGTCCGGCCTTGCGTTCGTGGTGACCGAGCTCAAGGTGAAGAGCCCGATGCTCGAGCTGAGCATGTTCCGGCGCGCACCCTTTGCCGGCTCTAACTTCGTCGCCTTCGTCGCCTACTTCGGAACGTTCTCCATCTTCTTCTTCACCGCCCTGTATCTCCAGGTCGTGGTCGGCGCGTCGGCGTACCAGACGGCGGTGGACTTCTTGCCCATGGCGGCCGGCCTCATCATCGTCTCGGCGCTCACGGGTCCACTCGTCGCGCGCATCGGTCCCCGCTGGCCCATGACGATCGGGTGCGTGCTGGCCGGCGGCGGGATCCTCATCGCGGCCGCCGTACTCGGACCGCACGTGAAGTTCTCGACGCTCGGGTGGGTGCTGCCCCTCACCGGCATCGGGATCGGGATGCTGTTGGTCCCCGTGACGTCCGTGCCACTGACCGTCGTACCCCCGGAGCGATCCGGCATGGCTGCATCAGCGACCAACACCAGCAGGGAGATGGGTGCGGTGTTCGGCGTGGCCATCCTCGGCGCCATCGTCAACGCGAAGCTCACCGGCGACCTGGCGGCGCGGCTCAAGGCGATCGGCATCCCACCCAACTTCCAGAGCCTCGTGCTCCATGCCGTACAGACCGGGGGCGCCTCGAGCGGAGGGGCCGCCAGCAGTGCCGAGCACTCGAAGAACGCGGCGGTGGCCCGCATCGCGACCAAGGTCGTCTCCGCCGCCTACGACGCCTTCGGTTCTGGTCTCCACGAGGCGCTCACACTCTCGGGAAGCCTCATTCTCGTAGGTGCGGTCGTGGCTTTCTTCACCATCCACCGCTCCCGCGGCCAGACCTTCGACGTCTAGCGAGGTCGAAAGTCTGGGAACGAAGGATGAGACCGATCCTTTCCCCTTAGCCGGTCGCCTGATCGTGAACCAAGGCCCTCACCCTGCTGCAGGCGCGGCCACGACAGAAAAGGTGCCGCCGAAGCGCGCCGGGCCGTGAAGACCGTTCCCGCTTCCGATCGTCGCCGGATCCAGCGGATTGCCGGTTGTCGGGTTCAGGCGCGGTACCTCGCCCGGGTAGAAGTACAGCGGCTTGCCCTCGAACGTGAGCTGTGTCGTTCCGTCGGCGCGTCGGATGTCCCCGAGCGCCTTCTTGGAGACCCCGGGGCCTGCCTGGGGCGCGGCCGTCGTCGGGACGGGCATCCAGGTCAGCGCGCAGGACCCGGTGCACGCGCTGTGGTCCTTGGAATCCTTGCTGTAGCTGTAGATGATGATGGGGGTGGTCCCCTGGCCCTGGAACATG
Organism: uncultured Acidimicrobiaceae bacterium; assembly: GCA_963744935.1. Lineage (GTDB taxonomy): Bacteria > Actinomycetota > Acidimicrobiia > Acidimicrobiales > RAAP-2 > Bog-473. The sequence goes on along the minus strand of CAVUVM010000012.1, from coordinate 88,117 downwards.
TCGGCGGCCAGCACCGTTGCGCCATCGGGCTGCGTCTGCGTGGTCACCGGGATCGGGCCGACGACCGAGAGTCCGTTCTTGGGTGACACCAGCCGCCACACACCGTGCCAAGGAGGCAGCGGGAGCGCGGTCTCCATGAAGTTGACCCCGGTGAACTGGTTCGGCTTGGGGTCGAACAGGTGGAGCAGCTTGCCGGCGTACGTGACCTGGTCGGCGCCGATGTCCTTGCGGTACACAGTCCCGAGAAGGTGTTTGTTCACCCCTGGTCCGGCCACGGCCTTGCCGACGGTCGTCAACGCGGGCCAGTCCGCGGTCTTGTCTGTCTCGCTGCCGGTGCGGGTGATCGGCATGTTCTGGACCGTGACGCTGGTTGTCGTGCACGCGCTCGGCGTGTTGCGGTCGAACTGGTAGAGCGTGTATCCGACGAAGGGGCCTGATCCCACGACCAACGCCGGGCCGTAGGGAGTTGTCTCGGCCGACACGATGGTGCCCGTTGGCCCCGCAGGTTCCGTCGTCGTGGTGGACGCATCTGCGGGCAGTGCCAACGTAGCGGTCAGCAGTAGCGCGCCTGCCGCGAGTGCGATGGAGGCGGTAGCCGCGCCGATGACAGCGCAATTCAGTCGTGCGGATCGTGGCTTTCGACAGGCTCTGACGCGAGTGTGCATGACCGCCATTCATGCAGATGCAAGCGGTATTGGACAGGGTGACCATGCCGCCCGACGTGTTGCCACCACCACCTTTGTGTGCGGGTAGCGCTACCTCGCGGCGGAACGACTGCGCGTTGCTGGGATCTGTGCCATTGGTGAAAGGCTCACGCGAGGCTGAGGATGCCGTACGTATTGCAAAGACCCATCGCATCGATCAGCACGAACGCCAAGACCACGGCCAAAACGACCGGTGCCTTCCATCGTCGGCCCGACCTGACCACAGGCGGCATGTACCAGAGCGGGAGTGGAGCGCCGAGCTGAGCGAGATGCACGCCGATGGGTACCGCGTCCTTGGGTATCGGCTGATCAGGGTCGGCCGCCAGGGCGAGTGCGGTCAGTTCATCCTCGGTGATGCCCATGTCGGGCGTGACATCGGGAGTGTTCACATAGACAAGCCTATTGGTCCGACCAGGGCCCACGGACCCGCCCGGGAGCGGTCGCTTCGCGCGACAAACTCCACACGTTCGTAATGAGGGTCATAGCCGGTTCTTAAGAGAGCCCGTCAGGCTTTCGTTGTAGCGAAGCGGCCGGCGCCTCTCCCCCTTCCCCCCGGGCGCCGGCCTTTCGCTGCCCCGGGGTCGACCAAGATCGGCCGAGGGGGACGGAGGGGGACCCTTCTGACGGCGGTTCAGCGGGTTCGACTCATCTGCTGGCGTCCGAGGCTCACGACGAACGGCCAGATCTTGGGCGCGAAGACGTTTCCTCCGGTAAAGGTGAAGTGGATGCCGTCGCCGAGGCGGACCTGCTGGCCGTCCATGAATTCCTCGTACTGACCTCCCGGACACGCCATCGCGTTGAGATTGAGGAGCGAGGTGCCCGGTGTCGAGGCGGCAACGCGGCGGACAATGCCGTTGTAAATGGCCAGGCGGGTCCGCGAGTCCTCGGGCCATGGCGCACCGTCGGGTTGTTCGCCCGTGTCGTAGCAGGGCGCAGTCATCAAGACCACGGCTGCACCTCCCGAGCCGGCAACCTGCACTGCGTACCTCAGTTCGCGCTGGACGTACGCGGCGTACGTCGGATTCTCGATGTTCGTCCAGCGGCCGTCGTAGGTGCGGTTCGAAACCTCCCAGCGCCCAGCCAGGATCATCACCACGTTCGGGTGGTCCTTGGCGATGTCCGCCTTCCAGAGCGCCGGCCACTGTGATCGCGGTGGCGTTCCCCGACACTGGACCGCCATCGGGGCGTCCACACCTTTTTCCTGGTACTCGGCGCCATCCGTGACCCCGCAACCAAGAATCCCGCCGTTGAAGGGCTTGACGTCGTAGTCCCGGGTCGCGAACTCGTTGAGGCCGATGTCGAGGGTCAACGCGGTCGAGTCCCCTACCACGAGCGCCCGTACCTGCGGCCCGGCGAAGAGCGCGGAGGCAGGAGGGGGCGGCGCCTTCGCTGCCACAGCTGGCACCGACGTCGCCGCAATGAGAGCGGCGGCGGTCCCCAAGACGGCCACCGGTGTGACTGCCCACGAGCGCCAACCACGCAGCATGTTTCCCTGTCGAATGGGCCGTTCGATGACATAGAAGGATCCCGTGGCGACCACCAGCGTGACGAGGACACGCACCGCAAACAGTGGGTAACCGGTGAGTCCGGTCCGTGCGTGGTCGAGATAGATGAAGAGCGGAAAATGCCAGAGATACATGCCGTAGGAGATCCGACCGACATAGCGAAGCGGGGCGACCGAGAGACAGCGTGCCAGGACGGAGCGCTGTGAGCAGACAACGCTGAACAGCACGGCAGTCGTGGCGAGGGCTGCGAGCAAGAAGCCTCCGCGGTACGCCAGTGCGTCGTTGTAGGAGACGAGCGTCCAGAGCAGTGCGCTGACGCCGACGCCCGCTAGCCCGACCGCCAGCGTGCCGGCGCGTCCGCGTGCTGTCTGCACGGCCCACGCCGGATCCCCGCCTGCTCGGCGTCGGATCCGATCGGTCCCGGGCGCCACGGTGCCGGCCCGGCGCCGATGGTCCGCCCACAGCGAGAGGGACGCCGCCAGCGCCGCGCCGACGAGCAGGGATTGGGCGCGGGTGTCTGTGCCGTAGTACAAGCGATTGACATCGCCGGGGGAGTAGAGGACGCCCATCTCGACGGCCGAGGCCAGCGCGCCGACGACGCAGACCATCAGGAGAACCCGCACGCTCTTCCAGAGTTTGAAGACGCCCAGGACGATCAGCGGCCACACCAGGTAGAACTGCTCTTCGACGGCGAGCGACCAGGTGTGGGTCAGCGGGGACGTGAGCGCGCTCTGGTTGAAGTAGTTCGAGCCGTTCGCGATGAAGTGCCAGTTGGCGTAATAGAACAGCGAGGAGAACGCGTCACCGCGCAGTGTCGGGTACGTCCCCGGGGGGACCACGTAGGCGGCGAAGAGGGCAACCCCGAGCAGCATGACCAGGAGGGCCGGGAGGAGTCGGCGAGCGCGGCGAGCCCAGAAGCGCCGGAGCCGGACCGTCGTCGTTCGCTGCCATTCGGAGATCAGGAGCGATGTGATGAGAAAGCCCGAAAGAGCGAAGAACGTGTCCAGGGAGTAGAAGCCCCCAGACGTCAAGAAAACCCCGGCGTGGTATCCCATGATCACGATGATGGCCACACCCCGGATACCGTCGAGTGCGGGGATGTAGGAGATGCTGGGCCCCTCGCGAGGTGCATCGGGATCGATGGGGCTCGCGAGGTACTCTCCTGGTTGCCCGTTTCCGCTCGGATTTACCACGGCCTCCGCTCAGTGCTGCGACGACGTGCCGAGGGACGACCCGAGATCATGGGTGCAGTCTTGTCGGCAGAAGGTGTGCGGCGCGGTCGCGACCCGGGCAAACGATCGACTGGCGCTGACGGAGAGCCTTTCTTCCTCGGTCCGCAGCAGTAGGGTCGCCGCGGTACGGGCCGTGATGTGTGTTCTGGTTGGAGCGCTCACGGCGGTGCTCGCCATTTCCTCCCGCCCATGGATTGCAAACTGGGATGGGGCTGCCAGTCAGGCTGGCTGAAGATCGCTGCCGAGCCGCTAGCGTCAGCGGTCCACAGCGTACGATCGCCTCATCCTTCTCTCATTGTGACTGCCGTCTGAGGGCAAGCACGAGGAGCCGCCGCTGGCTCTGGCGGACGGCAATCGGACGGAGAAGATGTTCGCACTGCCGCGGATTGGAGGTTGTCGATGTTGACGACGAGCCAGCGCAAATGGTCGTACGCGTCGAATCGAGCCGACACAAGCCGGTGTGCCAGTTCTCGGGGTACGAGAAAAGGGCGTTGGGGCAGCTGGCGCTGAGCACGTGGGACACCATTGGAGGTATTCGGTGTCGTGTCCACGGCCGTGGGTCCGCCCGTTTCTATTGTGGTGGAGGTGGAAGCCCCAGACGCGGTCGTCGATGGCGGTCTCTCGCGCTCGTGGCGCGACCTGGCGAAGCCATTGTCGGGAGCTCACTGCCTGGCATTCTGGTTGCTTGCCACCGGCATCTTCTGCGGGATGGTCGCACTCCTCGGTGGTCCCTCGCAGCTTGACGCTGTTGAGTCCCTCTATCCGACTTGGGCCATTGCCCATGGCAGCCTCGCCTGCTCGTACCCTCCAGCAAACTCCATCACGAACTCATTCCAGCTCCTCTACCAACCCGCCCCTGCCGTGCCCCCGCTCTGGCCTCTCATCTCGGGCGGACTTTCCACGCTGACCGGCATTGGTCATGCGGTGCCGTTTCCCACTCAGCACGCATTGGGAGCGAAGTGCGCGAATGCGTACGTGAAGATGTATCGCTGGTCGCTTGATTCAAACGCCATGTCCCCGACGATCGACCTGGGCTACGCAAGCTGGATCGCGCTGCTCGCGGGGTTCGTTGCAGTGCTTCGCGCCGCGGGTCGTGGCCGCAGCCGGTGGGAGGCACTCGGGGTCCTGTTTCTCGCCCTTGTTCCCATCGTATGGATGCCCCTGCTGTTCGATTACCACCCACAGGACCTTGTCGCCCTTGGACTGGGGCTCGCGGGCATTGCATGCGCTCTTCGACGCCAGTGGATCTGGGCCGGCTTGCTCGTGGGTTTTGCCATTACTTCGCAGCAATTCGCACTGCTGATCCTGGTGCCCCTGGTGATTGTGACGCCGGGACGGGACCGATGGAGGCTCCTGATCTCGTCAGCCGTGTCCGTCGTCCTCGTCTCAGTTCCGCTGCTCGTTGCGACTTCGGGAAGAGCAATCCATGCCGTGTTGGTTGGGACGGGTGATTCGGGAGGTCGGGGCGGCACGGTGCTCTGGCACCTTCTCGCGCACCCTTCCTATTTCGGCAGAACGCAAACTACACCGCTCGTATTCTGTGCACGCGCGCTGCCCATCGTGGTGAGCGTGGCTCTCGCATGGTGGGCTCTTCGACGCCTGGGCCCACGCGCGCTCGATCCGATCCCTCTGCTGTCATTGATTGCAACCTGCCTGAGCATGAGGCTCGTCTTCGAGGAAGGCCTTTTCGGGTACAAGTTCATGGCTCTCGCCGTCCTGCTCATCATTCTCGACATCGTCCGAGGGCGAATCCGGGGGCAGCTCTTGGCTTGGCTCGCCCTCGTGACCATGGCCTTCAATCCAGTTATTCTCAACCTGAATACGCGGTGGTGGGCCAGTGACATAGCCACCGCGATTCCCTTGACCTGTATCGCAATCGTCTTTTTCGTCATCGTTCGAGATGCTCTCCACCACAGGATCCGCTGGTATCTCGTGCCCTGGCTCGCCATTGCCGCATGGGCTTTCCTCCGCTGGCCGCCCTGGCTGCCTAACGGACTTCCTGCCCCACTCCCCATCTGGTTCTGGCAGGTGGTTCTCGTGAGCTCAGGCGTGGTCATGGCCGCCAGTCCGCTCGTCAAATCGATAACGGGTGCGAGTCGATCGAGATCGCCAGCCAAGGTGGAAATCTGAGCATTGACAGCGGCCTTGATCGAAACCAAGAAGTTGAGTCCGTGGGGGTTGTTCGGCAGTGGTCCCCGATCGAGCGGAGGACGGCCTAAAACTGAAGGCCATCGCTTACATCCTGGGTCTTCTGAACGGGAGGAGACCAGAGGTGACCGAGAGAGATTTCGTCCGGGGGCGGCCTACCGGCTGGCGATCTTGCGCCACGCCGAGGGGGTTTCGGGCAATGTGGCCAAGACCCTGCCGCTACTAGGGGATCGCGCCGCACACATTCGAGCTCGCACGAAGGGTTAGTTGGTCTCGACCCGTGGCGAAGTCATCGATCAGGACCACAATCCGGGGGCATCCACAAGCTCAGCAGCCACCCGCGCCTCGGGCATACGCGCCGAACCGTGGTTTCGCGTAAGGCCCAGGTGCAGAGGCCTCCACTGAAGATACCCCATGCACCTGCCCTTCTCAGTTTCTGTTGGATCGCCCTTTGGCCCTCGACTCGGGTGGCGCGTCTGATGGCGTGCCGGCGCCCCCGGATATCGAAAGCTTGTCCCGAAGTGGGGGCCGGGATTCAGCTTGAACCCATTTGGCTGGACCGTCTCCATGAGAACGCGGCCTGAGTTTCTTTAGTGTCGGGGCCAGTCGGCCATCGGTCGAGAAGACGCTGTGACCGGCGACGCTGAGGTGCCTGTGTGGGTATCACCCCTCGAAGGTAAATTCTTGCTGATCTCAGATCCCTAGGGCCTGACTTTCTTCGCACCTGCCTGCGTTTCTCCGTAACCGTTGGCGATGAGATACTCGCCGGTAACTTCGCGCCGCGCCACGAGTTTTGTTACCCGTCGTTCACACTCCCACACGGGAACCAATTCGCGACACACGGTCTCCTAGATGAATTCCGCGTTGCAATGATGGGAAAACAAGGTTAGAACAGTGCCGGGGATTCTTTTGGGGGTGTTACCGCAATCGGATTGTCCCCGCGTCCACACGTACATATGTACACAGACAAAGGAGTAAACGTTGTTCAAGAATCGGATTGTCATGGGGGCTCTCGCCGGTGCAGCCGCCATCATCCCGCTCGCCGGGATGACGGCCTTCACGGTCGCGACGGCTACTTCCGCCGGCGCGACTCCTCCGGGAATCACGTGCAAAAAGTTGGCGGGTACGGTGAACCTTTCCAACGACTCGGCCACGATCACACTGTCCAAGTGCTCGGGGAACACCGGCGGCAAGGGCACTACCTCGGGCTCGGAGATGTCGACCAAGGGCACTGACAAGTGGGCCAACGGGAAAGTGACGAAATTCAAGGACGTGACGAACGCTGGGTCGAGCGTGGTGTGCCCATTGACGACTGATATCAGCGAGCTCAGCACTTCCACCGTGAAGTCAGACACCACCGGAGACACGGCGAAGGGCGCAGCAGAAAGTGCGCAGGTCTGCTTCAATTCGACGAACGACACGCTCAGCCTGGCGCCGGGTTATAAGTACACCATCGCCGGTTAACAGCGAGGTAGACGTCTTCAGACTCTCAGACGTCTTCAGAATTACGAACGGGGGGCTCGCCGTGCCGGCGGGCCCCCCGTTCGCGTTCTCGGTCGCCTTCGGCAGTATCTGAGTTCAGCCCTGCGAGGACCGGCATCGCGTTCCTCCCTCTGGACGCTGCCTTGGGTGCGACGGCCGTCCTTGTCGTTGACGACGCATCAGCGGCGTGATGAGGTCGTTGACGATGCCGAAGACGGTGCCTCGGAGGCGGCTCGTTTCTCTTCGGACTCAGGAGCCCCGTAACAATTTTGCGTGTGCAATGTCTCGGAGCCGTGACTGCGCGGTGAGCCAATCGACCGATCTGCTCACTTGACCTTCACGCGGCGCGTGATGCAACCCGGTTGGACTATCCGTGCGTGCTCCGCACCGTCTGCACACTGCTATGCGGCCATTGGTTTCGGGAAGATGGTGCTGGTCGAGCTGAGCGGCAACTTCCGAAGACTCTGGTGAAGTCATGGTTCTCCTGTCGCCGCAACTCGTCGAGACGTTCGGCCGGAAGGATGGCGCCGACTCCAGATGATCGGGCTTGTCCTCCGCTCCACCCTATGCCCATCGGAGGGTGGATGTGGCCCTGCACCTCGCCGCGTGGCGCCATCAGGGCTTGAGCGGTATCGACCGGTCAAGGTCGGTGGGCGCCGTCCGGGACAATAGGGTCACCGCGATGGCCATGACGCAGAAGGCCACGCCCGCAACGGCTTTCTGAGCAGGGCTTACCGTGAATCGCTCGCCGAAGATCCATACGCTCAAGACGACGGCGACGGCAGGATCGATCACGACGATCAGCGGTTGGGACACGCTCAACGGGCCGGTCTGCAACGCAGCCTGCTGGAGCACCGAACCGAGGACACCGAAGGCCACCAACGCGTAGATGGGCCAGTGCGCCAGCATGCCCCAAAAGCCCGATGTTGCCAGCACGTTGGTGGCCGCCTTGATTGACGCCGCCATCAAGGCCCACGTGATCGAGGCCGCGGTGGCGTAGAGCGCAGCCCGTCGCACCGGTGGTCCCGACCGCGCCATGACCGCCAACACGGCGACTGCCCCGCCGAAGACGGCCACCGCGGAAATCCAATTGGCCCCATCCGGCTGAACACGGCCGCCATGAGGCTCGGCCGCAATCAAGAACACCGCCAGAGCGGCACAAGTGATCGCGGCGGCAGTCCACGCCGTCTTCGCGATGTGCTGATGGACCCAGAACCGGCGCAGGATCAGCATGAAGACCAGTTCGGTGACGAGCAGGGGCTGGACGATCGAGAGTTGCCCGCTGTGCAGTGCGATTGCCTGGAAGGCAAATCCCCCAGCCGCCGCCACCCATCCGAGGAGCCAGACGGGATGGCGGAACAGAAAGGTGATGAGATCCCAGCCGCGGTGCTTGTGCGACGCTCCGATACTTGCGGAGTGCTGGGTCATGAGGTGCACTGCGTTTGCCAGTGCAGCAGCCAGAGCGAATGTGATCGTGACCGTCACGTCACGGGTCCTGATCGAGGACCACGGTCCGGAGCCATTGTTGGATTCTGGACCCTGTGGGAGTGCCGATCCAGATACCAGGAATTGGTCAGGCCTGCCCGACAGGAGGCACTGCCCCTGCGCTTTCTAGTGGCCGGGTCGTCTCGCCCGTCCGTCCCAGTATTCCGGAGCTGCTCGGCCGATCGGCATGGTGCGTCCCTGTCTTCCCTTACCTACATCCGGCGGCCAGGTCGAATTGCCAATTCTGCGTGTCGATAGACGTCGACGTACTCATCGACCATGCGGTCGCTGCTGAACCGCTGGAGGGCAACGTCTCGAACTGTGCGCCGGTGGAGCTGATCCACGCGCGCTATTGCCGCAACAGCCGAGGGGAGGTCAGACACCACCGAGCCCGTCACGCCGTCGATGATGAGCTCCTGCATGGAACCGCGGTCGAAGGCAATCGCCGGTGTGCCGCACGCCATGGCCTCCACGACGGAGAACCCGAACGGCTCGTCGAAATCGATCAGGTGGAGGAGAGCCACGGCGCCGCCCAAGAAGGAGGAGCGTTCCTCTGCCGCCACAGTTCCGACGAACTGGACGCGGTCGCCATCAAGGCGCGGCCTGACCTCGCGCTCGAAATACGCCTCGTCCTGAATGATTCCGGCTATCCGAAGTGGGATTCCAGTCGCCTCGGCAACCTCGATCGCAGCGACGACACCCTTGTCCGGATGGATACGTCCAAAGAAGGCCAAGTAGGAGCCAGGATTCGGAGCGAACGTGAAGGACTCGGTGTCGATCCCGTGATGGATCGTGGCGGCGTAGTCGAGAGCTGGATGCCTGTCAGCATCGCTGATCGCGACGTAGAACGTTCCGTCGTTGTATTTGGCGTAGACCGGCACAATCTGAGGCGAAGAGAAGCCATGAATGGTCGTGACAACTGGAGTCGGAGTCAGGCCCGAGTAGGTAAGCGGCAGAAAGTCGAAGCTGTTGTGGATGATGTCGAACTCGGATGCCCGCTCGAAGACCTCCGAGATGTGCAGGCACTCGGCAACCTTCGGGTCGATACCTGGGTCCTCCGACCAGCCTCGGGGAACCACGCTGGAGAGGCGGGCCGAAGTGTCTGAATCTCCGGTTGCGAAGAGCGTCACGTCGTGACCTCGGGATACGAGTCCCTCGGTCAGGAGCGAGGCGAAGAGCTCCCACGGTCCGTAGTGGCGTGGTGGGACACGCCAGGCAATCGGTGCGAGTACCGCAATACGCACCGCGCCTTCAACGCCCCAGTCCTAGGCGGTCAGCGTTCTTGTCCCGCGCCTCCCGCTTCTCCTTCTTTGCCCCTCTCTTCTCCTTGAGAGATTTGCCGGGCTTCTTTCCTGCCGGCTTCTGCGGGGATCTGTCTGGCACTGTGTTCTCCTATCTTTGGCGAGGGAATCGCGAGTCAATCGGAAACGCGTCTCAGTGATGCGAGAAGCACGTCGAGGGGCACCGTGGCCACTCCGATCGCAGAGTCGCCGATCCCATAGGGGATGACCAGGATGCCTGCATGGAGGAGAGCGCCGCAGGAATAGACCACGTTGGGCACGTAGCCGTCCTGCTCGTCGTGAGTCGGGCTGAGGAGTGGCTCGGACAATCGGCCCAGGATCCTGGTGGGGTCGTCGAGGTCGAGCAGAATTGCCCCGATGTTGTACGTCCGCATCGGACCGACCCCGTGGGTGAGCACGAGCCAGCCGGCGTCTGTTTCGATCGGAGACCCGCAGTTGCCGAGTTGAACGACTTCCCATGATGCCGTGGGTGTCTGGCATGCGAGGCCGTCGTCCCATCGGCGAGGATTCTCCGAGTATGCGATGGTGTTCGACTCTCGATCGCTTCGCGACAGAGCGGCGAAGCGATCCCCAATCCGGCGGGGGAAGAGTGCGAGACCCTTGTTGGCCGCCGCCGCTCCGACCATCGGCGAAGAAGTGAAGTGCACGAAGTCCTCGGTTTCGAGTAGCTGCTGGCCGATGTCGGTGCCGTTGTACGCCGTATAGGAGGCGTAGAAGATCACGCTGCCGTCCTGTTCGACGAATCGCACGAACCTGGCGTCCTCCATGCCCCTCGATTCGGCACTCATCGCGGGCATGAGCACCTGCTCGCTTAGCGGGATGCCGTCCTGGAAGCGAACGCTGTAGCTGCGTTCTGCAATCCTGCGTATCAGGCCGATCGTCTTCTTCGCCTGCTTCCGGGTGGCCGCGTGGTCCTCGAGATCTCTGAGCCGAGCCTCCATCTCCGCTTCGGTGAACCTCGTTCCGAGATGACCAAGCACATAGTCGGCCTCGTCGCCGCCTCCGCGGAGCCGACGGAGCTCTGCTTTGAAGACATCTGCGTCGAACATCGCCCCGTTCCGCTGCCCCTTCGTGGCGAAGGTCGGCCTCGGATCGAGAGAGACCTCGCCCGAACCAGTGATGGTTCCCGTCCGGAAGCCAATGGACGAGTTGTGCCCCTCGCCGATGGCCCGGGTACTCATCACGAACCGGACACTGCCCGAGCTAGCCCCACTCTGCTGCGGGTGCATGACCATGCTCGGATTACAGAGCGCCGCACCCTCAATGGCGTACTCGCTTGTGAAAGTGGCCCCAAGCAGCAGGCGACGGGACAGCGAGAGTTGGCATTCTGGGTCGAGGCGGTCGGAGAGCTCGTCGGCGTGCCGGAGGAACGTGTCGCGCAGGTCGTGGTGGCGACCCTCGAACCGCCCGACGACATCGTTGTAGCTGCGCTCAACCTCGTCCTCGGTGAGCGTCAGGACGCGCCGTAGGACTGCGGACGATCGGGACTCTTGCTGATCAAAGCCCTCGTTCCCCGGAACGAACAGGCGAGTCACCACGCGTGACCTGTCTGCCGCAATGTGGACCGGGCTGCGACGGGCCAGATCCGGAGCTCGCCCACTCATTGCAAGACGCTGACCGGGGATCGCGCGTGCTGCAAAGTGGAGAGGAGGGCGAGCGTCGACTCCGTGCCCTGATTGAGATTGGCACCGCCGATCTCCAAGCCATCAAACCCGCCGCCGGTTTCGGGGTCCCACATGACGACAGATCCGTCATTGTCACCCAGGAACCAATTCGCGGCCGCGGTAACGCCGTCCGCCCACCGTCGATTGTCGTCAACGCTCTGCGCGCGGACACACGCATCGGCGAGCGCCGACACCTCAATGGGCTGTTGGTCGAATCCCGGACCATGGTCATCGGGGCCGCTGCCTCCGACGGGAGTCACCGAGAGATGCCCTTGTAAGGTCTGGCGATCGAGCAGCCATTCCAAGAGGTCCAACCCACGCTGGACGAGGAGCGGACGCTCGAGCACAGACCCGGCGGCGATCATTGCCTCGGGGAGGGTGGCGTTCGCGTAGGTGAGGCGCGGCTCGGGCCACGGCCATTCGGCAAACCAGCGGACTCGCGTCATCGAATCGGCAGCATCCGACAGCAAGGACCGTGCCGACCTGTCGTCGGGATGGGTGCTGAGCAATTCTGCGGCACCCAGCGCCGCGAATGCCGTTGCCCTCGGCCAGGGTGAGCGCGGCCTCATGGCTTGCTCGAGCCCGCGAGTGGCCCGATGGCGGATCTCCTCGTCCTCGCTATGAGAGGCCGCCGTACCCAGTCCCCAGACGCATCTACCCCAGCAATCGTCGAGTGACGGAGAATCGTCCCAGGCACGACGTTGGTTCATTCGATTTCGACACTTGCCCTGCGGTTCCAAGGCGTCGAGAAGAAAACGCAGGCTGAGTACGGCCAAATGACGTAGCGCCGGCGTACCGCTTGCTTCCCGTGTGGCGACAATAAGCACGCGAGCCATGTCGTCGGTGCAGTAGCCGTGTTCCCGTCTGGGCTGGCGAAAGAGGGCATGCTCGAACGTGCCGCGATCGTCCGTCATGGAGACGAGATGGCCGAAATTCGGCTCAGGGGCTGCCAGCCGCAAGCTCACACCCGTGCGAGACGTTCGTTGAGCAGCCGATCGGCCACACGCAGGTACTCGCCCGCTATCACCGACCATTCGAGGTTCGGTGCGAGCCGGGACGCCTCTGCGGCCATACTGGCGGCCAGCTCAGGCCTGGTGAGGACCCTCTGCAGGGCGTGAGCCATTGCCTCAGGGTCATCGTGGTCGACGACGAGTCCCGCGCCGCTCGAGAGCAATTCAACCGCGTGCGGAAAGGCTGTCGCGACCACAGGCCGCCCGGCCGCGATGGCGTCAACGAGGACGCCGGACGTGACCTGGTCCTTGGAGTCATAGGGCAGGACGACCACCTTGCTGGACTGAATCAATGCGGTGAGCGACGCCATGTCGCGATAGTCGGCGTCGAATGAGACGGACGAGGAAATTCCGTGGCGCTGCACCTGCTCAATCCGGTCCTGACGATACGACTCACCGTGAGTGGCCAACACCTTGGGGTGGGTCTGGCCTGCGACCAGATAGCGCGGTCGCATCGGGAGGTCGTGCAGTGTCCGCATGGCCTCGATCGCCCGTTCGATCCCCTTGCCGGGGCCGATCAGCCCCCAGGTCAATATGAGAGGACGGCCCACCCGATCAGGCACGACACGTGCGGCAGGGATAGCCGCCCCGTGCGCGATGGTGATGACTTTGGAGTCGTCGACGTCGAAGACATCACAGAGCCGGACCCGGGCCGCCTCTGTCATGACCACCACCTGGTCCGCCAGAGCCGCGACATCGTTCAGCACGGACCACTGGTGTGGCGTCGGGGTTGCAAGGATTGTGTGGGCGATCACGATGGAGGGGATGTTGAGACCGCCGAGGATCTCGACGACCTCGTCACCATCGCTGCCCCCATAGAGGCCGTACTCGTGCTGCACAACCGCGACATCGAACTGGTTCAACACGTCCGAACTGGCGATCACGGACCGCCGGGATCCGTTGACCAACTCGCCGGCCACCCGCTCGTTCTCCGAAGTCTGGCCATCGGTATCGACGACCCGTACCACGCCGACCTGCGTCTTGTGCGCTGCCAGTCCGGTCGCCAGCGCAGCGGTGAAGGTGGCCAGACCGCATGCAGTCGGAGGAAAGGAACTCAGGATCCCAAAGGAGCTGCCGCGACCTTCAAGGCCTTCGATAGGCAAATTCGAGACGCGCACAGATGCTCCTCAATGAGGCTCGGTCGAGGCGTCGAACCTGCACGTGGCGATATCGGCCGTTGTGGCCGTCCTGCCCAAGCGAAGCGACTCTCCCAAGGGGACGAGGAGCCCAGACTACCTTGCCAAGGGGTTGTTCGTTCGTAGGGCGATTTCCGTGACGCACTGTGGCTGCAGGTGCCCGTTCTGGTTGAATCGATTTGACTTGCCGCTCAACGTCGCCGCATGCAGCGGGTCACTACCACGGGATCCCGGCGGTGGGCCTTGACGGCCGCCCGTGTCAGAGCCTGCGAGGGGACGCCAGTTGTCGGTATTACGTCGAGGGCTGATCGCTCGCTCCAATCGGTGGGCCGGGAAACAAGGCTGTTCGGTTCGGGTTTCTGTTTCCGGCGTCGCTGAGGACCATGATTGTTCCGGACGGACGTGGTTCGGGCGACATCGAACGCGACGTCGTGAGGGCGAAGGAACCGGGCGACAGGCGACCCGGCGAAGAGAAGGACGAACCGTGACTTCACGATTGGCCATTGATGCCGAGGTCAAGACCTGGCAGGAAGACGGTTGGGTGTTGCTCGAGGGTCTCGTTGGCACTGCCGACATCGACGCCGCATCCGAAGATCTCCGGCTGCTCTTTCCCAGCCCCGAGGAGTACCACGCCGATCCCGAGGGCGTGACCGAGCAGTGGAAGGGGCGTCCGAGCAAGCCCAAGGAGGAGTACGTCTGGCCAGACGAAGGTCCTGGGTTCCGGCCGGACCAACAGCGCTGGATGGGGGCCTTCCCCTTCGCCGGTTCAGGGGCACTCAATCGGCTCTATGTCCATGACTCCATCGTCAATTTCGCCGAGCGCGCCCTCGAGACCACCGACATACGCCTGTACCAGGCCCACGCCAGCGCAAAGTTCTCGGGGTTGACGAACTACGAGCAGCCGATGCACATCGACCGCAACCACTCCTGGCTTCCGCCCGGCCAAGAGTCGCCTTGGTGGAACCTCGAGGGGTTCCTCTACCTCACCGACGTGACCGAGGCGGCCAACCCCACCCGACTTGTCTCGGTGCATGACTCGGCCCACGTCACCTCGCCCTTCGGAGTCGTCCTGCCCGAGTGGGATCCAGGCTTGTACGCCGCCGAGCGGCCGGCACCGGGGGTGCGCGGTTCCTACCTCGCCTACCGGTCCGACGTCTACCACCGGGGCGCTCCCTTTGGGGCGCCGGGAACCGCCCGGTTCGTAGCGGCCGTGGCCTTCAAGAACGCAGGAGTGGACTGGATCGGTTACGACCAGCAGCAGTCACGCTCGACCGGGCCCAACTGGACGAGGTTCGTGGAGGGCTCGACGCCCCGCCAGCTCGAGCTGTTCGGGTTCCCGCCGCCGGGACACCCGGTCTGGGACGAGAAGCTCCTCGACCAGACGGCGCTCCGGTACCCCGCGCTAGACCTCGACCCCTGGAGAGAGCGGCTGACCTCATAGCGCGGCGCTTGTCGTTCGGCACCAGGGAAGTGGCAACGTTGCCCGTCCTCCGCCTCACGACCGAGCGGCCAGCCGGACGCGTCCATACCTCTCGGATGCGCGAGCGTGTGGCCCCCGTCGAGAGAATCCGCATATGACCGCAACCGGCCCAGCCCGCGACTGGGACACCTCCTATGCAGGCCCGTCACCGCCCTGGGACATCGGCAGCCCACAGGCCGCATTTCTCCGCCTTGCCGACGCTGGCGCGCTGAGCGGCGCGCTCTTCGACGCGGGCTGCGGGACCGGGGAGCATACGATCCTCGCCGCGCGCTTCGGGGCCGGGGCCCTCGGCATCGATGTCTCGCCGCGCGCGATTGAGATCGCCCAGCGCAAGGCCGCTGAGCGCGGGGTCGAGACCAGATTCCAGGTCCTCGACGCGCTGCACCTCGACTCGCTCGGCGAGTCCTTCGACACGGCCCCGATAGCGGGCTGTTCCACGTCTTTGATGACGCCGCCCGCACCAAGTATGTAAGAGCCCTCCACGGCGTTCTCCGTCCTGGCGGCCACCTTCATCTCTTGTGCTTTCGTGACCGTCAGCCCGGTGAATTCGGCCCGTTCTCGACCACTTCGACATCAACCCCGGCCTCGGCACGCTTACCGCCGAAGCCTGGTTAGCCGACATTCTCCGGCTAGCGCCCGGGTAACGGGACCGCACCTGTCCCCATTGGAACGGTGGCGCATGACAGAGTTGAACTCCTCGCCGGCCTTCCGGTCGAGCCTAAACGGTTCAGTGCCTGGGTATTGCGTGTTCGACGGAACACGTCAGGAGATGGCGTCAGATGAGCCGAGTGTGAAGGGAGAATCAGGATGTCTGAGAGATTGAGCGCGGCCGAGCAGGACCAGTTGCGCGACGACCAGTTCGCCTTTCCCGAACAACGGAAAGAGCCGTTGGTCGACGCAAGTCATGTCCGAAACGCCATAGCGCGCTTCGACCAGGTAGAGGGCGTGACCGATGCTGAGCGCGACCACGCGTGGGAGCGCATTGCTGAAGCCGCCAAGAGGTTCGACGTACAGATGTCGGAACAAAGCTGGCGCGATTTGCGTCACGGCGGGGAGCCTTCCCGGCAAGCCTGAGGCTTGATGTATTCGCTGGCGTCCTCCGGGGGCCCGACGGCGCGAAGTTCTGCATGACCGCCTGCGGGGACGATGACCGCCGCGTTCGCAGGGGTCAGGAGGCGAAGCGGATGGGGAGCGCCTTGGTGTCGGCCGGGTTGGTCGAACTCGCGTCATTCACGATGACGTAGCAGCTATGCACCTCGTCGCAGACCCCGTTGCCGATGGCACCGGTGCCAACGTGGAGGACCGCCGAGCCCGATCCCGTGGGGTCTGGGTGCAGGATCGCGGCATGAGCGAAGCTGCAGCCGGCCGAGCTGGCCGTGGCGATATCCACGTGGGAACACTCGAGGATATTGACTACCTTGCCCGGCGTATAGCCACTCCATCGAACGGTGACGGCCTGACCGTCGTGCAAGCCTGTGCTCGGAGCGACGGTTGCGTGCAAGTGGACCGCCGTTTGCTTGGGGAGAGGCAAGGTTGCCGGGGAGCCCGAAGTCCAGGCGGTGTGCACCACCGACAGGGAGGAGCGACCGTCGGCCGATACGGCCTGGAGCGCTCCGTGTTCATGCTTGAGGAAGGCATTGAAGAACGCCGTCGTTGACTTGATGACCGGACCTGACGTCGGACCGACGACCCCGGACGCAGCCATGTGAGCCGTCGAACCTGTGCTGTCGGAGGACCTGTCCCAACTGAGCGTGAGCAGCGCCTTTGGTCCCCGTGCCCCGTTGAAGACCGCAACAGCGTCGGCATAGGGGACGAGCCCGTCGTGAACATCCGAGACGACGAGGAGCGGCGGAGCCTTGGTCAATTCGTAGGAACCACGACCGAGACCCTCGGTGGTGCCTGCCATGACGACCGCCGCCTTGACCCGGGTGTCGAGGCAGCAGCTGTCGGCGACGAGGCCCAAGGTCGTGATTGCACCGTTGGAGTGTCCGGCGGCCCCGATCTCGTTCGGGTCGACCAGGCCTGACAGCGGTCCGTTCGGGGCGGCCGAGGCACCGAGCACCTGGTCGATGACGAAGCTCATGTCACCGGGCTGGTTCCCGATGTCCCCACCATCGGGACCGCCGGGCGTCTGGCTACTCGACAGCGGGAACAGCGGGGCAGCCACCACATAACCCGCAGCCGCCCAGGCGGTCAGCAGCTGCTGGTACTCCTGAGGCGATCCCCCCAGGCCGTGGGCGAAGACGATGAGTGGGTACGGAACGTTGCCACCTGCTGCGACGGAGCCTGATGCGTGCGCCGGGTACCAGATGGTCGTCACGAGGGTCCGGGAGGGCTTGCCCGGCATCCCGTCCCACGGCGGCGTGGAGCGAGAGGTGTCGACGAAGGTCATGGTGGTGGTCGCCACCGACGTCGAGACGGCCGCAGCGGCAACGGTCGGGGCGCCGATCAATGGAAGTCCCATGGCGCTGAGCAGAAGACCGAAGACAACCGGGCCCAGCGACACCATTCGACGGATCGCCCCCATGTCTTCCCACCCTCCCTGGCCGAACGAGGGGCCATGGTCTCACAAGGCCCGCCCTTTGTCCGTGTACGCGAGCGGTCGATCGGACTGTCCACGACCACTCAGACAATGTTCGAAAACGGCGCTCCCGGCAGGACTCGAACCAGCAGCGCCGGTCCGCCCGCGAGGTCATGGTCGAATCTTCCTGAGACTTGTCTGAGCTTCGATCTGAGTGACCTGGAGGGGGTCGCTCACCGCCCCGAATACCGAGGGACATCGCCCATTGCAATCACTTCTCTGCGGCGTTACCTTGCTAACAGAGGCTCTCAATCGAGGAGCGCCTATGGGGTTCATTCAGATCATTGAGATCGAGACCACCAGACCGGACGAAGTCGAGGCTCTGGTCAGCGAGTGGCGAACGAAGACCGAGGGGACCCGGACCGCACAACGAGGGACCTTCACCAAAGACAGAGACCGTCCGAACACGTATGTCCAAATCGTGGAGTTCGCTTCGTACGAGGACGCCATGGCCAACTCCGGACTTCCGGAGACAGCGTCGTTGGCACAGAGCTTGCGAGAGCTATGCGATGGCCCGCTGGCCTTTCGCAATCTCGACGTGCAACGCGTCGAGGAGATGTAAGACAGAGGTAGCGAAGGAAAGGAGAGAAGCGTGGGCCGAAAGATCGCTGACTGCCGGGATTTTCCCAGCGAAAACGGTTGCACCCTGACCATTTCGGGTGAAGAGGACGAAGTGGTCAACGCCGCTACCCAGCATGCAGTCTCGGTGCACGGGCACCAAGACACCGAGGAGGTTCGCACCTGGCTGCGGCAGAACCTGAAGGACGAGGTTCCCGTATAAGCGCAAACGAGAGGAGACATCGTGCCGAGATTGACGCGAAAGAGCTTCGACAAGCCAGATGAGGTCCGACCCTTCGACGGCGCCACAGGTCAGCTAGAG
Source organism: uncultured Acidimicrobiaceae bacterium (assembly GCA_963744935.1). Classification (GTDB taxonomy): domain Bacteria; phylum Actinomycetota; class Acidimicrobiia; order Acidimicrobiales; family RAAP-2; genus Bog-473. The sequence continues at coordinate 69,509 of CAVUVM010000012.1, read as the reverse complement.
GTGATCAACACCGAAGACGGCGCAGTTGGTCGAGCAACCTTTCTCCCGGGGTGGAGGTGGTCCGAGCACGTCAAGCCGATCGTCAAGACCGACAGTTGTCAGGCGGCGCACACCGGCTACTTCGTGTCCGGTCGCATGAAGGTGGTGATGGACGACGGTGAAGAGATTGAGTACGGACCTGGCGATTTCGCCATCATGATGCCGGGGCACGATGCCTGGATCATCGGCGACGAGCCGTGTGTCGTCATCGATTGGCAGGGCTTTACCGACTACGCCAAACGCTGATCGGGCCCGCTCCGAGCGGGATTCGTGGATCTGCGCCCCCGGCATCTGCGCCCCCGGCAGGACTCGAACCTGCGCCACCGGCTCCGGAGGCCGGTGCTCTATCCGCTGAGCTACGGGGGCGGGGTGGTCGCTCGTGCAAGCACACGAGCAGGGGACGATCGTACTCGTCGGGTACCGCGCCGGGCTCCGGCCGCCACGGGTCACGAGAAGGCTGCCGTATCCTGCATCTCCATGCCGACGACCGACCACGACGTGGCGACTGCAGCGCTGGAGCGGCAGCTTCTCCCGCGCACGGCCGAGATCGACGAGAAGGGCCACCTGCGCGTCGGCGGCATCGACCTCCTCGACCTGGCGCAGGAATTCGGCACGCCCCTCTTCGTCTACGACGAGGACCACCTTCGCCAGGCCTGCCGGGAGGCCGTCGCCGCCTGGGGCGAAGGCGTGGCCTATGCGACCAAGGCCTTCTTGTGCCGGGCCGTCGCCCGGCTGGCCTATGAGGAGGGCATGCACCTCGACGTTGCGTCGGGGGGCGAGATGCACGTGGCCCTCGCGGCCGGCGTGCCACCGGAGCGTCTCGTGCTGCACGGCAACAACAAGTCCACCGACGAGCTCGCAATGGCCCTCGACCGGCGGGTCGGTCGGATCGTCGTGGACTCCTTCGACGAGATCGCCCGGCTCGGCGGTCTTCTCGAGTCCACGCCGCCCCGCCCGGAGCGGCCCCGCGTCCTGGTGCGCGTGACGCCGGGGGTGGAGGCGCACACCCACGAGTTCGTGCGCACCGGGCAGGAGGACTCCAAGTTCGGCTTCTCGGTCTCCTCCGGCGCGGCAGCCGAGGCCGTCGCCGCGCTCGAGTTCCTGCCCGGCGCCGAGCTGGTCGGGGTGCACGCCCACATCGGGAGCCAGGTGTTCGAGGCGTTCTCGTTCGAACGGGCGGCCGAGGTGCTCGGCACGTTCTTCGCACCGCTCGGCCTGCCCGAGCTGGTCGTTGGCGGCGGGCTCGGCGTCCCATACGTCAACGGCGAGTCGGCGCCGAACCAGGCCGAGTGGGCCGCCGCCACGCGTGCCGCCTGCGCGAAGGTGGGAGTCGACCGGGGCACACGCATCTCGGCCGAGCCGGGACGATCGATCGTGGCGACGGCGGGCATGACGCTCTACACGGTGGGCACGGTCAAACACCTCCCGGGCATCCGCACCTACGTGAGCGTCGACGGCGGCATGAGCGACAACCCGCGGCCCGTGCTCTACGGCAGCGGGTACGAGGCCTTCTTGCCCCGGGCCGCCGACGCGCCACGGCCGCGGCCCGTGCGCGTCGTGGGCAAGCACTGCGAGAGCGGTGACTTCGTCGTGCCGGACGCGTTCGTCCCCGAGGACCTGACGGTGGGCGACGTGTTGGCCACACCGGTCACCGGTGCCTACGGCTACGCCATGGCGTCGAACTACAACAAGGTGCCACGCCCCGCCGTCGTCTTCGTCTCGGGCGGCACCGCCCGCGAGGTCGTGCGCCGGGAGACCTTCGACGATCTCGACCGCCTCGATGCCTGAGCACGCTGCGCCGCGGGTCCCGGCCGCGACAACCGCAGCGGTTAGCGTTTGGTGGTGACTGCGGAGAGGGCTGCCGGCCGGGGGAGTGCACACGCTGAGGCAGCCGCCGACGCGCGCGTGCACGCGGAGCGGCACGCGCACCCCGCCCCGACGGTGCGCGTCGGCCTGCTCGGCTGCGGCAACGTCGGGAGCGCCCTCGCCGAGATCCTCCTCAGCCGCGCCGACGACGTCGCCGCCCGCACGGGCATCCGCCTGGAGCTGGTGGGGATCGCGGTGGCCGACCCGGCCAAGCCCCGGGCCGACGCCATCGACCGCGCGCTCATCAGCGGCGACGCCGCCGCGCTCGTGGCCCGTGACGACGTCGACGTGATCGTCGAGCTCATCGGGGGCCTGCATCCGGCCCACGAGCTGGTCGAGAGCGCTCTGCGAGCGGGCAAGCCCGTGGTGACCGGGAACAAGGCGCTGCTCGCCACCGCCGGCGCCGAGCTGGCCGAGGTGGCCGCCGACGCCGGCGTCGACCTGCTCTACGAGGCGGCGGTGGCCGGCGCCATTCCGGTGATCCGGCCGCTGCGCGAGTCGTTGGCGGGCGAGCAGATCTTGCGCGTCATGGGGATCGTCAACGGCACGACCAACTACATCTTGACCCGGATGGAAGAAGAGGGCGCCAGCTACGACGACATGCTGCGCGAGGCGCAGGAGCTCGGGCTGGCCGAGCGCGATCCGACGGCGGACGTCGAGGGCCACGACGCCGCGGCAAAGGCGGCCATCCTCGCCTCGCTCGCATTCGGCAGCGACGTCGTCGACGCCGACGTGCACCGCGAGGGCATCAGCGGCGTGCGGGCGGCGGACGTGGCCTACGCCAACCGGCTCGGATACTCGGTCAAGCTCCTCGCCGTGGCCGAGCTGGTCGACGGCGGACCCGAGGTCTCGGTGCGCGTGCACCCGGCCATGGTGCCCAAGACCCATCCGCTGGCCGCGGTACGCGGCGCCTTCAACGCGGTGTTCGTCGAGGGCGCGGTGAGTGGCGAACTGATGCTCTACGGGCGCGGGGCGGGGGGCGGCCCGACGGCCAGCGCCATGCTGGGCGACCTGGTGGACGCGTCGCGCAACCTGCTGGCCGGCGCGCCGGCGCCGGCGCCCAAGCGCACCAGCACCACGGTGCGCTCGCAGAACGAGCTGCGTTCGGCCTTCTACCTGAGCATGGACGTGGCCGATCGGCCCGGCGTGTTGGCCGCCGTCGCCAAGATCTTCGGCGACCACGACGTCTCCATCCGGGCCATGGAGCAGGTGGGCCTGGCCGAGGAGGCCCGGCTGATCTTCTTGACCCACGTCGCCCGCGAGGGCGACCTGCTGGCCACCATCGATGCGCTGCGCAACCTCCAGGCCGTCGACCAGGTGAGCGGCGTGCTGCGCGTGATCGACGTCGAGGGCGACGCGCCGTGACGGCGACGGGCTGGCGCGGCGTGATCGAGGAATACCGTGACTATCTCCCGGTCGACGAGTCGACCCCGGTGATCACCCTCCTCGAGGGGGCGACGCCGCTGCTGCCGGCTCCGCGCCTCTCCGAGCGGGTCGGGGCCGAGGTCTGGCTCAAGGTCGAGGGTGCCAACCCGACCGGGAGCTTCAAGGACCGCGGCATGACCATGGCCATCTCCAAGGCGGTCGAGGAGGGGGCCAAGGCGGTCGTGTGCGCGTCGACGGGGAACACGTCGGCCTCCGCCGCCGCGTACGCCTCGCGTGCGGGCCTCGCGTGCGTGGTGCTCATCCCCGAAGGGCACATCGCCCTGGGCAAGCTGGCGCAGGCCCTCATGCACGGCGCCCGTGTCCTCCAGGTGCGCGGCAACTTCGATCAGCTGCTCACCATCGTGCGCGAGCTGCCCAACCACGCACCCATCACGGTGGTCAACTCGGTCAACCCGCACCGGATCGAAGGGCAGAAGTCGGGTGCCTTCGAGATCGTCGACGTGTTGGGCGACGCGCCCGACGTCCACTGCATCCCCGTCGGCAACGCCGGGAATATTTCGGCCTACTGGCGGGGTTACCTCCAGTACAAGGAGGCGGGAAAGGCGACGCGGTTGCCAGCCATGCTCGGCTTCCAGGCCGCCGGCGCGGCGCCCATCGTCCTCGGGCACCCCGTGGACGAGCCCGAGACGATCGCCACGGCGATCCGCATCGGGAACCCGGCCAGTTGGTACTCGGCCACGGCCGCCGCGTCCGAGTCCGGCGGCTCCATCACGGCGGTCACCGACGACGAGATCATGGGCGCGTACACGTTCCTTGCGTCCCAAGAGTCCGTCTTTTGTGAGGCGGCGTCCTCAGCCTCGGTTGCGGGCCTGATCAAACACGGTGTGCCCGAGGGGTCCAGGGTTGTCTGTGTGTTGACGGGGCACGGGTTGAAGGACCCGGACCTGGCCATCAAGGCCATCTCGGTGCCCGAGGTGATCGATCTCGATCTCGGGACGGTGCTGGCCGAGATCTCGCTGTGAGGGGCCGCACGGCGCTGACCTGACCTGCGTAAACCTGGGGTGTGTTGGCATCACCGACCGCCTCCGACTACAATGAAGACATCCCCACTGCGCTTTCAGCGCTCTCCGCGGGTACACAGCGGTCTCGGGAGGGCATCACGCAGTGGTGATCCGGGGAAGGGCATTCACACGCGAATCCCTTCTCTTTCCCTGAAATTCTTTCGCCGGGCGCGGAACAACATCCGAGCCGGCGACGACCCTCGCAGATGAGGAGCCCGATGACTGCGGAACAGCAGCTCGAACGATCGGTTCTCGAAGGCAAAGAGCGAGACGAGCTCAGTGCCATCGCCCAAGCCATGTCGCTCAAGACGACGAGCCGGACGAAGAAGGCCGACATCATCGACCAGATACTCGATGCCACAGGTGTGACCTCCGGGCCCGCCGCGTCGGCCAACGGCGCCGGCAACGGGGGGACGAACGGCGCCGCCAGGCCCTCTCGCCGCTCCCGGGCCAGTGCCGCCAGCTCAGGCGATGACGCTGCGGGCACGACCGCCACTGACCGCGACGACACCGCCGGCGACGCCGGTGCCGCATCCACCCCGGTGGCTGATGCGGGTGCCGATCAGGCGCCAACTGCGGCCGAGGCCGCCCCGGTGGCCACCACCACGGCGGAGGCGGCCGGCGGCGGCAACTCCGGACCGGCGGTCTTCGTCGAGCCGCCCGAACTGGCGGACGGGGCCGACCCCGGGCCACGCCAGAACGGCCAGAACGCGCAGGGCCAGAACCAACAGGGCAACCGCAATCGCAACCAGAACCAGAACAACCAGAGCAACCAGAACCGCGGCAACCAGGACGGCGACGTCGGGAACCGGCGCAGCCGCCGCCGCCGCGGCCGTGAGCGCGGCCAGACGGGCGAGCTCCAGGGCAGCGGCCAGGAGCAGCCCTACACCGGCGAGCTCGTCGAGGTGAGGGGCCTGCTCGATCTGCGCGACGAGGGCTACGGCTTCTTGCGCTGCGACGGCTACCTGCCCTCGGCGAAGGACGTGTACGTCTCGATCAGCCAGGCACGCAAGTTCGCGCTGCGGCGCGGCGACTACATCGAGGGCGCGTGCAGGCCGGCCTCGAACAACGAGAAGTACCCGGCGCTGCTGCGCATCGACTCGATCTCGAGCCTCGACCCCGAGGCGGCGCGCAACCGGCCCCGCTTCGAGGACCTGACCCCGCTGTTCCCCGACTCGCGGCTCAACCTCGAGATGGTGGACGAAAAGGGCGACAAGGACAACCTGACGGCGCGCATCGTCGACCTGATCTCGCCGATCGGCAAGGGGCAGCGCGGCATGATCGTCTCGCCGCCCAAGGCCGGGAAGACGACGGTCATGAAGCAGATCGCGCACTCGATCGAGGCCAACAACCCCGAAGTGCATCTCATGGTCCTGCTCGTCGACGAGCGGCCCGAAGAGGTGACCGACATGCGCCGCTCGGTCAAGGGCGAGGTCATCGCGTCGACCTTCGACCGCCCGGCCGACGAGCACACCCAGGTGGCCGAGCTGGCGATCGAGCGGGCCAAGCGCCTCGTCGAGATGGGCAAGGACGTCGTCATCGTCCTCGACGGCATCACCCGCCTGGCCCGGGCCTACAACCTGGCCGCGCCGGCGACCGGGCGCATCATGTCCGGTGGTGTCGACTCGGGCGCGCTCTACCCGCCCAAGAAATTCTTCGGTGCGGCGCGCAACGTGGAAGAGGGCGGTTCGCTGACCATCTTGGCGTCGGCTCTCGTCGAGACCGGCTCGAAGATGGACGAGGTGATCTTCGAGGAGTTCAAGGGCACCGGCAACATGGAGCTGCGCCTCGACCGCCGGCTCTCCGAGCGGCGCCTGTACCCGGCCATCGACGTCAACGCCAGCTCGACCCGTCACGAAGAGCTCCTCTTCGAGCGCGGCCAGCTCCAGCAGGTCTGGAAGCTGCGCCGGGTGCTCAACGCCCTGGCGAGCGACGGCAAGGACGCGGCCGGCCTCGAGCTGCTCATGGACAAGATCCGCACCACGGCGAGCAACGACGAGTTCCTGGCGGAGATCGCCAAGGGACCGGGCACCTGAGGCAGAGCCGCCGGCACCGCACGCCCGTTTTGGCCGGCGGCGCCCCTAGACTGATACGACTATCTCGACTGGAGACACCATGAAGACCGACATCCACCCCGACTACGTAGAGGCCTCGGTCAAGTGCTCGTGCGGCAACACGTTCGTCACGCACTCGACGAAGGCCGATCTCCACGTCGAGCTGTGCAACGAGTGCCACCCCTTCTTCACCGGCAAGCAGAAGCTGGTCGACTCCGGTGGCCGGGTCGAGCGCTTCCAGCGCCGCTACGGCGAGCGCAAGGGCCGGGCCAAGGCGAAGCCCGCCGCCTCGCCGGACCAGGACTGAGCCGGTAGGCGGGTGCGCCCGCCGCTGTCACCCGCGCCCCCGCCGGAGCACCACCCATGAGCACGTTCGAGGACCGCGTCGCCGCGCTCGAGGCGGAGTACGAGGCGGTCGAGAAGGACCTTTCCGACCCGGACGCCCTGGCTGACCCCGACCGTCTGCCGCGACCTGTCGCGCCGCCACAAAGAGCTGGGCGAGATCGTGCGCACCTGGCGCGACCTCACGGCCGCCCGCGAGGACGTGGCCACGGCGCGCGAGATGCTGACCGAGTCCTCGGGTGACGAGCGCGAGCTGATGCGCCAGGAGCTCGACCAGTCCGAACCAAAGGTGCATGCGCTGGAGGACCGGCTCCAGGAGCTCCTGTTGCCGAAGGACCCCAACGAGGGGCGCAACGTGATCATGGAGATCCGAGGTGCGGTCGGCGGGGACGAGGCGAACCTGTTCGCCCGGAACCTCTACGACATGTACCTGCGCTACGCCGCCATGCAGAAGTGGAAGGTGGAGGTGCTTTCCGAGGACGTCTCGGAGAAGGACGGGATCAACGAGGCGGTCTTCGTCGTCAAGGGACCCGACGCCTATCTCCGGCTCGAGCACGAGGGCGGCACCCACCGGGTGCAGCGGGTGCCCGTCACCGAGGCCAAGGGCCGGATCCACACCTCGACCGCCACGGTGACCGTGCTGCCCGAGGCCAAAGAGGTCGACGTGCAGATCGACCCCAACGACCTCAAGATCGACGTGTACCGCTCGACGGGACCGGGCGGGCAGTCGGTCAACACCACGGACTCGGCGGTGCGCATCACGCACATCCCAACGGGCACGGTCGTGGCCATGCAGGACGAGAAGAGCCAGATCCAGAACCGCGCCAAGGCCATGGTCGTCCTGCGCTCGCGGTTGCTCAAGGCCGAGCAGGACCGTCAGGCCGCCGAGATGTCGGCCCAGCGGCGCGGCCAGGTCGGCTCCGGCAGCCGCACCGACAAGATCCGCACCTACAACTTCAAGGAGAACCGGGTGACCGATCACCGGATCAACCTGACTCTCTACAAGCTCGATCAGGTGCTGGCGGGCGACCTGGGCGAGCTCACCGACGCGCTGATGGCCGACAAGCGCGGCCGCCAGCTCGAGGGCGCCGACGCCGCCGGCCCGTGAGCCTCGCGGCCGGCGTGACGCGCTGTGCGCTCGTCGCCGAACTGGCCGCGGTGGTGGGTGCCCCGCACGAGGCGCGGTTCATCGTCGACGAGGCACTCGGCCTCGGGCTGGCTCTCGGCCACCCCGATCCGCCGACCGGCGCCCTCGACGACGAGGTCGTGGCGGCGGCGCGGTCCATGGCCGCCCAGCGGGTGGCGGGGGAGCCGCTGCAATACGTCTTCGGTCACTGGCCCTTCCGTTCGCTCGACCTGCTGGTGGACCCGCGGGTGCTGATCCCGCGCCCCGAGACCGAACAGGTGGTGGAGATCGCGCTCGGCGAGGCCCGGCGCCTGAGCCTCTTGCGCGCCGCGCCGGGAGCCGAGGGTCTCGCGGTGGTCGACGCCGGCACCGGGACCGGCGCCATCGCACTGTCGGTGGCGACCGAGCTCGGGCCCGCCGTCGTGCGTGAGATCTGGGCCACCGACACGAGTGCCGGCGCGCTCGAGGTGGCCGCGTCGAACCTGGCGCGCGTCGGGGCGGCACACGACGCCGTGCTGCCGAGCGTCGAGTTCGTGGCCGGGAGCTGGCTCGAGCCGCTCCCCCCCCGGCTGCGCGGCGCGGTGGCACTGGTCGTGTCCAACCCGCCCTACGTGAGCGAGGCCGAGTGGGAAGACCTCGAGGACGAGGTGAGAGCCGAGCCGCGCCAGGCGCTCGTCGCCGGGCCCGCGAGTGACGGGACGCCGGGCCTAGCCGGCGTGGAAGCCGTCCTCACCCAGAGCCGGGACTGGCTGGGCAACCCCGCTGCGGCGATCGTGGAGCTCGCGCCGCACCAGGCTGACGCGGCCGTGGCGCTGGCCGGGCGACTCGGGTACACCGACGCCCAGGTCAGGGCGGACCTGGCGCGCCGGCCGCGGGTGCTGGTCGCGCGGACCTGATCGCGGGCCCGCTCACACGCCTGTTGGGATCCACGGGCGCGGCCGCCTGGTGCGCCAACCTGGTGAGACGGCGGGGAAGGTCAGTGAGTGGAAACGGCGGGAGAGAAGAGTGGGTAGAAAAATCGTCATGGCGGACAGGGAAGGACCTGAGCAGGGCGCCGAAGAGCCGGCTGCCGGCGCCCCGGATAGCTCCATGGAGCCTCCCGTCGTCGTGAGCAGCGCGGCGGAGGCCGTGGGCGCGCTCGACGGAGGCGCCATCATCGCGGTGCCCGCCGTGGGCGGGTACTGCCTGGCCGTACGGACGGGGTCGCACGAGCGGGAGGTCCGCCTGGCCGACCTCGCGGCCGACCCCGAGGGTCCGCACTATGCGGTGGGCCACCGCGACGACGTCCGCGCCCTCACCTCGGCGTGGAACGACGAGCTGAGCCGGTTGCTCGAGCGGTGCTGGCCGGGACCGGTCGAGGTCTTCTTGCCGCGCTCGGACACGGGCCGGCCCTACGACGTGGAGGCGGACTCGGGGGCCTGGGCCGTCACCGTGGGCATGCCCGACGGCCGCGCGCTGCGCAGGCTCTGCCGCGAGCACGGCCCGTGGCGCACCGTGCCGCTCCGGCTGACCGAGGCGCACGAAGTGGCGCACGCATTTGTCGCCGCGGACGTGGCGTGCGTGGTCGACGGCGGGCGCCGTGAGGGCGAGCCGCCGACAGTGGTGGACGCGACGGTGACGCCGGTGCGCGTGCTGCGTGAGGGTGCGCTGCCGTCGAACTTCATCGACGCCACGATGGCCATGGGCGCGCGTCGGCGCCTCTTCTCCCGGCGCCCGAAGGACGAGTAAGCGCCCGACCCGTCGGCGCACGCACTACGCGGCTGAGTCGGAGATCGTGCTGACTCGCATCGGCGCCGCGCGGGTCTCAGCCGGACACGCTGCTCGACGTCGCCTGCGGGGCGCCGCCCGCTGTCTCGCGGGCCCACGTCGACGATGGCGGCGTGGTGCTCGTGGAGCCCTGGTTGACACCCGGCGCCTGGACGAGCGGGCACGTGCAGGTCGTCCAGGCCCAGGGGACCGACTGCACGGTTGTCCGGATGATGCGTTCGTCACTCGTCGGCAGCCTCTCGGTGCTCGACGCGCACTATCTCATCGGGGGTCCCGGCGGCGTCACCCACGTCGCCGAGCGCCATGAGCTCGGCCTCTTCACCCTCGACGAGTACGCAGCGCCCTTCGCGGCTGCCGGGCTCACCGTTTCGGTGGATCCGGAGGGAATGACCGGGCGCGGGCTGATCACGGCGATGCGCTGATCGGCAGATGAGCCCGCGCGCGTCGTCGGTCCGTTGCGCCGCTCACCACCGCTGTCAGGGGCTGGTGTCTAGGGCTCCGCGGAGACCCGCGCAACGACCGGCAGCCTGCTGACGGAGCGCTTTGCCTCCCAGTGGCTGCGGCCGAGCGCCGCGAAGTAAGGGGGTCGGCTGCTCAACGCGTGCGTGGCCAACCAGAGCCGCTTCAAATGGCGCTTGTACCCGGCCGCCACGTCGTCTTCGTAAGCCGTACGCCCATGGAGGACGTGATAGTTGTTGATGAACTGCATCTCGCCGGGTTGCAGGTCCATGTAGACGTTGAGGTCCGGCTCGTTCGCCATCGCGGAGACCGTGGCGATCGCCTCGCGTGCCGTCTCGCTGAGCTGCGGCGCGTCGGGGTGTCGTTGTGACGCCAGGATGTACTGCGGGATGAAGCGGACGAAGAGCCGCCCGTCGTGCTCCGTGAACCCCGGCACCGCGTAGAAGGCCTGTGCACCCTTCGCCTGCTCACCCCGGGTGTCGTAGGGCATCGGCTCGTAGAGCGCCGCGGCCAGGTCCGGGCGCTCGCGGACGAGCTGGTTGTGGATCGCCACTGCGTTGGCCACACACGAAAGCCCTCCCGTGCGCGCCGTGCGCAGACAGAGAAGGCCGACGAGGTCCGACCCGTCGGTGTGGTAGTCGAGCGCGATGGAACCGAGCTCGTTCCCGCGTACCGTCGGGTCATCGATCGTCTTGCCCTGGTCGGTCACGTCGCCCAGCACATGACCGTGCTTGTTCTGGGCCCACGGCTCGCCGAGATGCAGGCCGATGCCCCAATAGAGCAGTGTCAGGTCGTCGTCGCTGTAACGCGACGTGTCGAGCGCGGCGATCCACGCGAAGCCACGACCGTCGAGGAGGACGTCGACCACCTCGGCCAAGGTGGTGGCCAGGCCGTCCAGGGGGAAGTCCTCGCGTGTCAGATCGAGGGGGTCTGTGCTTTTGCGCTTGGCCGTGGCGAGCGCGTGGTCGAGCTCGGCGTGGTCCGACGCGCGCAGGCGCACCGTCCACGCCTCCGGGTCGGCGACGTCGGCGGCCCGCCACTCTGCTTCGGCCTCGAGCTCGTGCAGTGCTCTGGTGCCCATCTCCGCTCCTTTCGTCGCTCAGTGCCCAGCCCGGACGAGCCGTCCCGGCAGTGCGCCGGTCGCCTCCCCGTCTCGATACGTCACCTCGCCGGCGACCACCGTGGCGTGGTAGCCGCGGGCACGCTGGAGGAGACGCTTGCCGCCCGCAGGGAGGTCGTAGCCCATCTCGGGCGCGAGGCAGGTGAGGTTCTCGAAGTCGATGAGGTTGAGGTCGGCTCGCATGCCCTCGGCCACGACGCCACGGTCGCTGAGGCCGACCGCCTGTGCCGTCGAGCTGGTGAGCTGCTGGACGACCTGGCCGACGCGCATACGGCCGTGGGCGCGGTCACGGGCCCAGTGCGACAGGAAGTACGTCGGGAAGCTGGCGTCCGCGATGAGGCCGACGTGCGCACCGCCGTCCCCCAGTCCGAAGATGGTGTCGGGATGAGCGAGCATCTCCGCGCAGGCGTCGAGGTTCCCGCCCGCATAGTTCGAGAAGGGCGTGTAGAGGAAGCGCCGGCCCTCGTCCTCGGCGAGCAAATCAAGGGTCAGCGCGGCAGGGTCGACGCCCCGAGCCGCGGCGAGGCGTTCGACACTCCGCTCAGGCGGCGGCTCGTAGTCGGGGATGTCGCCCAGTGGGAAGAGGCGGGAGTAGTCGATGAGACGCCGCCGTCCGCTGCGCCGCCCGCTGTCGTGGTCGTCGTCTGGGAGCTCGGCGAGGAGGCGGTCGCGGAACGTGGGGTCGCGCAGGGCCCGGGCCTGCTCGGCCACCGGCAAGCCGGCGATCTCACGGAAGGCGGGGAAGTGCAAAAAGGGGTGGTAGGACGACTGGAGCCCCACCAGCACGCCGACGGCGCGCGGTGCGACCTGGGCGCGGATGGGCAGGCCCTCGGCCACGGCCGCCTCGATGCGGGCCAGCAGGCCACGCCACGCCTCGGGCTGGCGGTGGCTCTGCGCGAGCGATAGCGAGAGCGGCACACCGGTGCGCGCCACCATGCCTCGCGCGAGCTCGAACTCGCCGTCGGTGTCGGGCCAGAAGTCGGAGATGAGCTCGACGACACCGTGACCGGCGTCGGCCACGCCGGTCGCAATGGCCTCGAGCTCGTCCGCGCGCGCCCGCAACGACGGCGTGGGGTCGCCGCTCGCCGTGCGGTGGTTCAGCGTGCGCGACGTCGAGAACCCGATGGCTCCGGCGCGCATGGCCTCGGTCGCCAGGCTGCGCATGGCCGCCGCGTCGTCCTCGGTTGCATCTTCCAGGCGGGCGGCCCGCTCACCCATGACATAGAGGCGGAGAGCGCCGTGGGGGAGCTGCGCGCACAGGTCGATGTCATGTGGCCGCTCCTCGACGGCGTCGAGGTACTCGGCGAAGCTCTCCCACGTCCACTCGATGCCCTCGTCGAGGACTGCGCCGGGGATGTCCTCTACACCCTCCATGAGCGAGATCAGCCGGTCGTGCGCGTCGGGGCGAACCGGCGCGAAGCCCACGCCGCAGTTGCCCATCACGGCCGTCGTGACGCCGTGCCAGCTCGACGGGGTCATGCGGGAGTCCCACGTCGCCTGGCCGTCGTAGTGGGTGTGGATGTCGACGAACCCTGGCGTCACGAGCAGCCCGGTCGCGTCGAGTTCCTGGCCTCCTCGCCCCGGGACCGCGCCGACGGCGGTGATGGTGCCGCCCGAAACGGCGACGTCCGCTTCGAAGGGGTCCCCGCCCAGTCCGTCGGCCACCTGGCCGCCTCTGATCACCAGCTCGTGGGCCGTGCCTCCGCTCGTCGCCATGCGATGTCCCTCGCTTCCCGCCCGGACCCCGGAGAGACGGCCCGGCAAGATAGTTAGACCGATCTAACTATATGCCAGACGGAGGGATCTGGCAAGGGGTCTCATGCCTCGGGCCGCCACGCGTAGCCGAAGCGCTCCCCGCGTGTCTCGGCGTGCGCGCCGTATAGGTCCCGTAGGAACGCCCTGGTGGCTGTCCGGTCGACACCCGGCAGTAGCCCCTCCATGCGGTCGGCCAGCTCCTCTTCAAATCGGTCCAGGCGCTCCCGTCCTGCCGCTGTCAGCTCGATCCGCGTCACCCGTGCGTCGCCCGTCTCGTCGTCCGCGTCGGTCACCCAGCCCTGTTGGCGAAGGCCGTTGATCATGGAGGAGACGGTCGGCTTGGTGACGGCGTTCGCCGCCGCCAGCTCGCCGGCCCGGCGCGAGCCGGCGAGCAGATAGAGGAGCGTGCGGTACTGCGCCATGCTGATGTCACCCCGGCGGGCCACCTGCTCGAACTCGCGGTAGAGGGACACGACCAGCCGCACCCCGGGCACCCGGTCGTTCGTCGCAGCGGCCATGCCGAACGATAGACAGCGCGGCGGCCCGCCGGGACCACCGGCTTCGTGGAGCGTGCGCCGTCGGGCCTCAGGTGCACAGCTCGATGGACCCGTCTGCCTGCAGCGTGGCAGTGCAGCCGATCGGGTCCTCGGCACAGAGCGCGCGCACCACGTCGGGGTCGACGGTCGAACCCCAGGCCCGCGCGTCGTCCTTGGTGCGGCACGCGACGATGCCCCGCTCGGGAATGCCCTCGCGGTCGAACGTCACGGTGTAGGTCTCGACCCGCACCGGACCGGCGGCCTCCGGGTCCACGGCGCGTCGTGGCAGCGCGTCCACGTCGGGCTGGACGTCGCGCCAGGCGAAAGGCCCGTCGTATGCGGGTGGCCGCGAGGCGTAGACGCCGACGGAGTGTTTCGTGGCGTACCACCCCAGCCCCGTCACGAGGGCGGTGGAACCCGGCGCCGCACGCAGGCCATGCACGGCCTGGGCGATGCCGTGCGAGGTGTAGTTGTTGCCCGGCCCGCCTGCGAACGTGAGCCCGCCGGTCAAGGTCAACGGCCGGTCCGGGTCGTCGACGCGTAGTCCGAGCTCGCGTGCGGCCATCTGCACGACCGCCGGGAAGCAGGAATAGAGGTCGACGAGGGCGACGTCGTCGACGCCCAGGCCAGCCCCCTCGAGTGCCGCCTGGCCGGCCAGGCGAATGGCGGGGGAGCGGTGCAGTTCGTCCCGGTTCGAGATGTACCAGTGGTCGTTGCCGTCCGCGCCCGAGAGCGGGAAGACCCATCTGTCCTCGGGCACCCCGGCGGCCCGGGCCGCCTCCACGGAGCAGACGATGTAGCCCGCGCCCTGGTCCACCTGCATGTTGGCGGTGCAGAGCTTCGTGTAGGGAAGGGAGATCATACGGTTGCGCGGCGACGGCGTCACGATCTCCTGTGCGGTGCGCGCCGTGCGGATCCAGGCGTTCGGATTCGCCGCCGCCACCTCGCTGAAGCGCGACCAGAGCGCACCGATACGGGCGGCATGCTCGTCGAGGCTCCATCCGTTCGCCGCGCGCAGCGCGTTCTCGAGGAGCGGGTAGGCGTGCACGGGGAGTAGCACGCCACGGTTCATCTCGAGCTCGCTGGCGCCGGGCTGGTCGACTCCGAAGCTGACCGGGGCCGGCGCGCCGGCCGGGAGCTCGGCCCATGTCAAGGGCGCCGTGCCCGGGTTTCGACGGGACAACGCCAGCGCGTACATCGCTTCGGCCCCGGTCACCAGCACCACGTCGTGGGCTCCGGAGCTGATGGCCACGCACGCGTCGTGCATGAGGGCCTGTGGCGTGTTCCCACCGACGGCGGACAGCATGAGCTCGGGCGGCTCGTTCCCTTCTGCGAAGCCGAGCCGTCCGGCTACCTGTAGGGCGGGGTTGGCCGAGTGCCACCCGAGGGGGAGCACGACGCGCAGAGAGTCGGCGCGCCGCAGGATGGCGCTGCCCGACGGCGTGGCGCCGCCCGGCGGTACGCCATCGCAATCCTCGACGGCGCCACGCAGGGCCATGGTCATGAGCGCGACCGGCTCGGGGCGCGCCGACGGTGCGAGTGGGGCATCGGCCGGCGTCATGGCCTGCCCGACGCCGACCACAACCGGTGTACGCGGGCCCAGGACCATGGCCCGGGCAGCGTACCGGTTGCGCCCAAGGGCTCTCCGGGCCCGCCGGTAGACTCGGTGCGCATGCGCGCCGAAGGGATGACATGAGCAGCTACGAGACGGCGTTGTCCGCCGACGCCGAGGTCGCGGACCTGATCGGCCAGGAGCTCGACCGTCAGCAGACGACGTTGCAGCTCATTGCATCTGAGAATTTCACCTCGCCCGCGGTGCTGGCCGCCACCGGCTCGGTGTTGACCAACAAGTACTCGGAGGGCTACCCGGGTCGCCGGTACTACGGGGGCAACCAGATCATCGACGAAGTCGAGGACCTGGCCCGCACTCGTGCCACGGCGCTCTTCGGCGCCGAACACGCCAACGTGCAACCTCATGCCGGGGCCAGCGCGAACCTGGCGGCGTACCAGGCGCTGCTCGAGCCGGGGGAGACGATCCTCGCCATGCGGCTCGACCACGGGGGGCATCTCAGCCACGGATCACCCGCCTCCATCGTCTCGAAGTGGTGGCGGTTCGTCTCCTACGGGGTGACGCCCGAGTCGAGCGACCCGACGAACCCCGGTGAGGTGATCGACTTCGACCAGGTGGCGCACCTGGCCAAGACCGAGAAGCCGGCGCTGATCGTCGCGGGCTCCACCGCCTACTCCCGGGTGATCGACCCCCTGCCTTTCCGCGAGATCGCCGACTCGGTGGGCGCCCTCTTCATGTTCGACGCGGCGCACCCGGCGGGCCTCATCGCCGGCGGCGCCCACCCGAGCCCGGTTGGGATCGCCGACGTTGTCACCTTCACCACCCACAAGACCCTGCGTGGCCCTCGGGGTGGTGCCATCTTGTGCGGGGCGGACCTCGCCAAGAAGATCGACAGCGCGGTGTTCCCCGGGTTACAAGGTGGCCCGCTCGAACACGTCATCGCGGCCAAGGCGGTGGCCTTCAGGGAGGCGGCCACGCCGGAGTTCCGAACGTACGCGGCGAAGGTCGTGGCCAACGCGACGGTGCTGGCGGAGGCGCTGGCCCAGCAGGGATTCCGTTTGGTCTCGGGCGGCACCGACAACCACATGCTGCTGGTCGACCTGCGTGCCTTCGACGAAGAGCTCACGGGCAAGGAGGCCCAGGAGGTCCTCGACCTCGCGGGCATCACGTGCAATCGCAACACGATTCCCGACGATCCCCGCTCGCCCTTCCTGACGTCGGGCCTGCGTCTCGGGACGGCGGCGGAGACGACGGCGGGCATGGGCCCAACCGAGATGCAGACAATCGCCGACCTCATCGTGCGCACCCTCAAGGCCCGCACGGACGAAGGCGAAGTCGCCGCCGTCCGCGCGGAGGTGGCCGCGCTGTGCGCCGCTTTCCCTCCGTATCCCGACCTCGTGGGATAGCGCATGCCAGACATCGGCTGGTACGGCTTGGTGTTGGTGATTGCCGCGGGGGCGACGGCGGCACTGACCATTCCCGCCAAGCGCATCGCCATCAAAGTGGGCTACGTCTCACACCCGGGGCCGCGCTCGGTGCACAACCGGCCCATCGCCTACGGCGGCGGCGCCGCCATGTTCATGGGGTTCTTGGTGGCCGTCCTCCTGGCGGCCGTGCTGCCGCCGTTCCGCGCCAGCCACTTATACACGGATTCGCCCGAGATGCTGGGCGTCGTCTTGGCCGCAGGCGCGATGTTCGCGGTCGGCCTCATCGACGACGTCCGCGATATGTCGGCCCCGGCCAAGATGGCGGGCCAGGTGCTGGCTGCGAGCATCTTGTACTTCAGTGGCGTCACGATGTACGAGCTCAAGATCCCACTGGCCGGGTTCTTCATCTTGACGCCGGGCATCATCCCGCTCATCACCGCGGTCTGGGTGATCTGTCTCACCAACGCGGTCAACCTGATCGACGGGCTCGACGGCCTCGCTGCCGGCGTGGTCGCAATCGGCGGCGGTGCGCTTGCGCTCTACGGCATCCGTCTCACGGGGCTCGGCCTCCTGCCCAGCGACAACATCGGCGCGTTGGTCGCGGTGATCGCGTGCGGGATCTGCCTCGGCTTCCTGCCCTTCAACTTCAACCCCGCCCGGATCTTCATGGGAGACGCCGGCGCGCACTTCCTCGGGCTGCTCATGGCGGCATCGACCATGGTGATCGGCGGCCGGGTACCCACCGCCGTGCCGATCAGCGGCGTGACCTACTTCTTCTTCGCGCCCCTGTTCATCCCGATCTTCATCTTGGGTGTGCCCCTCGTCGACATGGCCTTTGCGTTCGTCCGCCGCACCGCACGTGGACGTGGCTTCGACACCCCCGACAAAGAGCACATCCACCATCGCCTGCTCCGCCTGGGCCACGGGCCGCGTCGCAGCGTCATCATCCTGTGGGCGTGGACGGCGATCCTCTCGAGCCTCTTGCTGTTCCCGCTCTTCGTGCACCAGGTCAACGCCTTCATCCCGATCGGGGCGGCCGCCCTGGGCGTCGGCCTCTACACGTTCTTCCACCCCGGGCTGCGACGGGGCAACGGGTACGAGGAGGACGAGCGTCCCGACCAGGGCATTCCAGCCGTCTCCGAGGGTGCCGAATCCCTGAGCGAGGTGGTGAGATTCCCCTCGTGACCGTTTGGACGCCAAACGGGCCTGGATGCGATGATGATGCCTGTGTACCCCGTCCACCTCGCCTCGTCCGATGCTGCCCTGGCTGCCCCGTGGACGATGGACTCTGGCGCGCCACGCACCGCATAAGGGCGCAGCAGTCGCATGCGTGGTTTCGTAGGCGTCGTCGTGCGCGCCCACTCGGGTGAGCGAATCGGACGAAACGTCCCAGCCAGAGGGCACCAAGCCACTCCCAGGTGCCATGGCCTTCCTCTCCATGGGCCTGGCGGCCGCGGTCTGTGTGGGCATCGGTGTCGGGCTCGGGCTCTGGGCGGACAGCGAGCTGGGCACCGGGCCCGCGTTCTTGTTGGTAGGTCTGGCGCTGGGGGTTGCGCTCGCCGCCCTGAGCGTGGTCAAGCAGATCCGCACGTATCTCTAGAAAGCAGGACATGAACATGCTCGACGGGCTTTCGGGCCTCGAGGGCAACGCGCTGTCAAAGGTGTTGCGCCGCACGATCGTCTCCTCGCTCATCGTCGGAGCGGCTGCAGTCCTGCTCGCCATGTTGCTCTCGGTTCCGTGGGCCGCGCTCGGCCTG
Organism: uncultured Acidimicrobiaceae bacterium; assembly: GCA_963744935.1. GTDB lineage: Bacteria > Actinomycetota > Acidimicrobiia > Acidimicrobiales > RAAP-2 > Bog-473. The sequence goes on along the minus strand of CAVUVM010000012.1, from coordinate 51,244 downwards.
ATCGTCGGCCTCGCCATGGCGGTGGTGAATCTCCGCTTCCTCGATGCCGGCGTCGCCAAGCTGCACACCGACGGCGAGGTCAGCAACAAGGTGCTGCGCCGCGCGATGGGCACCAAGAGCGTCACCCGGCTCGGCATCATCACGCTCATCTGCATCGGTCTCTTGCTGCTGAACGGTGCTCTCGGGATCGGCGCCGTGGCCGGGCTCGTGATCTTCCAGCTCCTCTTCGTCCTCAACGTCGGCCGCGTGGTCATGTCGCAGGGGATCCAGTGAACCCACAACACTTCGTCCTGGCCAGCGGCAACATCACGATCGGCCAGCACCACGGCGTGGTGCACGTCTTTGGGCTGACCATCTACCTCGACGTCGTCTGGACGACACTGATCGCGGCTGCGATCGTGCTGGGTCTGGGTCTGCGCATGCGGGCCAAGGCGACGTCGGGCGTTCCCGGCAAGCTGCAACTCTTCTGGGAGACCGTCGTCGAGCAGGTCTCCGACCTCGCCGAGTCGGCCATCGGGCCCGAGGGCCTGCCGTTCGTCGGCCTCGGCGTCACCATCGGGCTGTTCATCCTGGTCTGCAACTGGATCGCCTTCATCCCGAGCGGCGACCCCGGCTACCTGGCCCCGCCGACCGGCGACGTGAACCTGCCGCTGGCCCTGGCGCTGATCGTGTTCTTCACCGTCCACTACAACTCGGTGAAGGCGAGAGGCCTCAAGGGCTACTTCAAGCACTACGCCCAGCCCTACGCGGCGCTGACTCCGATCAACATCATTGAGGAGATCACCAAGCCGATCACGCTGACGTTCCGACTCTTCGGCAACATCTTCTCGGGTGTGTTGATGGTCGCGGTCATCGTGACCCTCATTCCGCCGTACGCATCCTGGATCGGGCTCCTGATCTGGAAGCCCTTCGACGAGCTCTTCATCGGGGCCATCCAGGCCTTCATCTTCGCTCTGCTGACGATCATGTACCTCGGCATGGGCATGAGCCGGGACGCCCACTAAGTGATGGGCCGCACCGCAGAACAGACCGACAACGGACAGATCTCGACAAAGGAGAGGAAACATGGCAGGAACAACTGAAGGGGCGATCCGAATTGCTGGCGCGCTCGTCGGTGGTGGACTCGCACTAGGGGGTGGCGCCATCGGTGCGGCGGTCGGTGACGGCCTCGCTGGTTCGCAGACGATCGCGGCCATCGCCCGGCAGCCCGAGATCGAGGCCAAGGCCCGTCAGTACTTCTTCCTGACGGTCGGCCTGGTGGAGGCCATGTACTTCATCAACCTGCTCTTTATGGTGGTGTTCGTCTACGTCTTCGCCGCCAAGAGCATCACGGCATAGCGCCGGACCTCCCGTCGTCTATCTGACAGGGACAACCAGGAGACCCAGAGCACCATGACCACAGCAGGCATCTTCCTTCTGCCCAACGGGACGTTCTTCATAGAGCTGATCGTCTCGATCATCTTGATCCTCCTCATCTACAAGTACGTGCTGCCTCCCGTCAACAAGGCGATGGAGGAGCGCCAGGAGAAGATCAGGGCGTCGCTCGAGGCGGCGGATCAGGCCCGCGCGGACGCCGAGGCGGCCGACGACGAGCGGCGCAGCGTCCTCGAGGGGGCCCGGCAGCAGGCCCGCGAGATCGTCGCCACGGCCAACCGCACGGCCGAACAGGTGCGCACCGATGCGCAGGCGAGGGGCCAGTCGGAGTACGACCGCATCGTGGGCAACGCCGACGTCGAGATCTCGCTGGCCCGCCAGCGCGCAGTCGAGGAGGCGGCCGCCCGGATGGGCGAGATCGTCTTGGAGGTCGTCGAGCGGGTGATCGGGCGAGAGATCGACGCCGAGGCCCACCGCGACCTCATCGACGAAGCGGTCGCCGCCCTGCGCGCCGACACGAGCGGTGGCGCGGCAGCCGGGGCGGGGACTCGTCAGTGAACCCGACGCTTCAGGGGTACACGGTCGCGGTGGCTCAGGCCACCGACCCGGCCGAGCTCGGGGAGATCGCGGGCGACCTCGGAGCGATTGACCGGCTGGTGCTCTCCAACCCGCAGCTGCGCGCCGCGTTGAGCGATACATCGGTGCCTGGCCCGGCGCGCCGGGCCGTGGTGCTGGACCTCTTGGAGGGGAAGGTCTTGGACGGCGCGCGCCGGCTCGCCGCATTCGCCTGCGGTGCCGTGCCGGCCCAAGAGGTCGTCTCCGCGCTGGGCTGGTTGGCCAATCGGATGCGCCACCTCTCCGAGGGCCAGGATGACGAGCCGGGGTTGAGCTTGACCCAGTCGCGCCAGCGCGTCGCCGGCTTCGCCACCGCGCTGTACGAGGACATGACGAGCGCGGATCTCGAGTCGCTCGAAGACGATCTCTTCCGCTTCGCCCGCATCGTGGCCGCCACCCCCGGGCTGCGGCGGGCGCTGACCGACCGGGACCTGGACGTGACGGCGCGCGAGGGCGTCGTCACCCAGCTTCTCGAGGGCAAGGTGCCGGCGACGACCCTGGAGCTGGTCCGCTACGTCGTGGCCGGCGGCCGGGCGCGCGACTTCGTGGCGACGCTGGACTTCTTGGTGGAGCAGACGGCGCAGGCCAGAGGCTGGCGCATCGCCCGCGTCCGTGCCGCGGCGCCCATCGACGACGCGCAACGGAGCCAGCTCACGGACTCGCTCGGCGCGCTCGCCGGTGGGCCAGTTGAGCTGGAGGTGGAGCTCGATGAGTCGCTGCTCAGCGGCGCACTGATCCGCATCGGCGACCTGCAGGTGGACGCGACGGCGCGGGGACGCATCGACGCGCTGCGCGAGCACTTCATGCCGTCGCTTTGGGAGCCCTCCTCGGGGTTCGGCCGGCGCGGCCACAGTTCGACAGATCAGACAGAGGGAGCACAGTGATGGCAGAGCTCACGATCGACGCCAGTGAGATCACCCGGGCGCTCGAGCGCAACGTCGAGGAGTACACCCCGGCCGTCGGTACCGAGCAGATCGGCCGCATCGTCGAAGTCGGCGACGGCATCGCCCGCGTGTCGGGGCTGCCCGGCGCGGCCGTCAACGAGCTGCTCGAGTTCGAGGACGGCACGCTCGGCCTGGCCCTGAACCTCGACGAGGACACCATCGGCGCGGTCGTCCTGGGCGAGGTCGACAACCTCGAAGAGGAGCAGACGGTCAAGGCGACGGGGCGGATCCAGACCGTCCCGGTCGGCGACGCGCTGTTGGGCCGGGTCGTCAACGCGCTCGGCGAGCCGATCGACGGCAAGGGCGCGATCAATACCACCGAGACCCGGCGCATGGAGGTCCAGGCCCCCGGGATCGTCGGGCGCCAGCCGGTGAGTGAGCCGCTGCAGACCGGCACCAAGGCCATCGACGCGATGACGCCGATCGGGCGCGGCCAGCGCGAGCTCATCATCGGGGACCGCAAGACGGGCAAGACGACGGTCGCGGTCGACACGATCATCAACCAGGCCGGCCAGGGTGTGAAGTGCATCTACGTCGCCGTCGGACAGAAGAACTCGTCGGTCGCCCAGACGGTGGCCACACTCGAGGACCATCAGGCGCTCGAGTACACCGTCGTGGTCGTCGCCTCCGCCGGGGACCCCGCCCCCTTCAAGTACCTGGCGCCCTATGCGGGCTGCGCCATGGGACAGCACTGGATGGAGAACGGCGAGCACGCGCTGATCGTCTACGACGACCTCTCCAAGCAGGCGGAGGCCTACCGTTCCGTGTCGCTCCTGCTCAGGCGCCCACCAGGCCGCGAGGCGTACCCCGGGGACGTCTTCTACCTGCACTCACGGCTGCTCGAGCGCGCCGCCAAGCTGTCCGACGCGCGCGGCGGCGGCTCGCTCACTGCGCTGCCGATCATCGAGACGAAGGCCGGCGACATCTCGGCGTACATTCCCACCAATGTCATCTCGATCACCGACGGCCAGGTCTTCTTGGAGACCGATCTCTTCAACTCGGGCATCCGTCCCGCCATCAACGTGGGCAACTCGGTGAGCCGGGTGGGGAGCGCGGCGCAGGTCAAGGCCATGAAGCAGGTGTCAGGGACGCTCAAGATCGACCTCGCCCAGTTCCGCGAGCTCGAGGCGTTTGCGACCTTCGGCTCCGAGCTCGACAGGGTGTCCCAGGCCCAGCTGGACCGTGGCTACCGGCTGACCGAGCTGCTCAAGCAGCCCCAGAACAAGCCGGTGCCAGTCGAGGAGCAGGTACTGGCCATCTACGCCGGCACCAAAGGGTGGACCGACTCCGTGCCCGTCGGCGAGGTGCAGCGCTTCGAGGCCGAGCTGGTCGAGTACTTCAGGGCCAACCACCCGGCTGTGCTCGAGACCATCCGCACGACCGGTGCCATGCCTGACGGTGACGAGCTCGACAAGGGGATGACCACATTCCTCGAGGGCTTCGACACGGGCAAGGTCGACTGAGACATGGCCGGAGGTCAAGAGCGGATCCTGCGTCGCAGGATCCGCAGCGTGCAATCCACGAGGAAGATCACCAAGGCGATGGAGCTGATCGCCGCCTCGCGGATCGTGCGCGCCCAGAACCGGATCGCAGCGAACCGCCCGTTCCGTCAGGGCATGGAGCGCGTGCTGCGCCTGACGGCGGCGGCCGATTCGCAGGCGGCCGCCAAGCTGTTGGGGACGCCCGAAGCGCCGGGTCGCGTCGGCATCCTGGCCATCGTGGGGGACCGGGGCTTGGCCGGCTCCTACAACTCGGGCGTGCTGCGCGCCACCGAGCACCGGGTCGCCGAGTACCGGGCGAGCGGGACGGAGGTCACTCTCTGGTCGGTGGGCAAGAAGGCGCCCTCGTACTTCCGCTTCCGGGGCATCGAGACGGCGCAGTCGTTCGTCGGCGTGGCCGACCGACCGGAGTTCGCCGACGCCCGGCACATCGCCGCTGTCGTGGCGGCGCCGTTCGTGAGCGGGGACATCGACCTGGTCGAGATGATCTCGACCAGGTTCATCTCGGCCGGCACCCAGCGGGTGGAGCGCAGGCAGATGTTGCCGCTTCCGCTGCCCGAGAGCGAGGAGGCGGCCGAGCCTGAGGAGCATCCGCTCGAGGGCTACACCGAATTCGAACCGGAGCCTGCGAAGTTGCTCGTCGAGCTGGCGCCACGGGCGCTCGAGGCGGAGATCTTCGCCGCGCTGCTCGAAGGCACGGCCTCGTTCTTCACGGCCCAGCAGCGGGCCATGGCCGCCGCCACCGAGAACGCGGACGAACTCGTCCGCACCCTGACGCGCGTCATGAACCGCGCCCGTCAGGACGCCATCACCACCGAGATCATGGAGATCGTCGGCGGGGCCGAGGCGCTCCGCCAAGCGAAGGGAGCTTGACCGCAATGACCACCACGGCACCACGGGACACCGCGCCGAAGGGTGCGCTGGAGGAAGGCCGCGTCGTCGCCATCGCGGGACCGGTGATCGACGTCGAGTTCCCAGCACACGCGCTGCCCGAGATCAACCACGAGGTCGAGTTCGACGTCGAGCTGGACGGTGAGACCAACACCATCGCCGCCGAGGTGGCCCAGCAGATCGGTGAGGGCCGGGTTCGCTGCATCTGCATGCAGCAGACGGACGGCCTCGTGCGCGGGACGGCCGTGCGTAACCTGGGCCACGGGATCGAGGTGCCCGTCGGCAACGCTGTGCTCGGCCACGTGTTCAACGTGCTCGGCCAGCCGCTCGACACCGACACCATCGGCAAGCCCGACGACTATTGGGAGATCCACCGCAGCGCGCCGGCCTTCGACCAGCTCGAGCCGCGCTCGCTGATGTTCGAGACCGGCATCAAGGTCATCGACCTGCTGGAGCCCTACGTGCAGGGCGGCAAGATCGGCCTGTTCGGCGGTGCGGGCGTGGGTAAGACCGTCATCATTCAAGAAATGATCCACCGTGTCGCCCAGCAGTTCGGCGGCGTCTCGGTATTCGCCGGCGTGGGGGAGCGGACCCGCGAGGGCACCGACATGTGGCTCGAGATGCAGGAGTCCGGCGTCATCGACAAGGCGGCGCTCGTCTACGGCCAGATGGACGAGCCGCCGGGCGTCCGCCTGCGCGTCGGCCTGTCCGCCCTCACCATGGCGGAGTACTTCCGCGACGTGCAGAACCAGGACGTCCTGCTCTTCATCGACAACATCTTCCGCTTCGTGCAAGCAGGCTCCGAGGTGTCGACGCTGCTGGGCCGCATGCCCTCGGCCGTGGGCTACCAGCCGACGCTGGCCGACGAGATGGGCGAGCTCCAAGAACGGATCACTTCGACCAAGGGCAAGTCGATCACCTCGATGCAAGCGGTGTACGTCCCGGCGGACGACTACACCGACCCGGCCCCGTTCACCACGTTCACCCACCTCGACGCCACCACCGAGCTCTCCCGCCAGATCGCGGCCCTCGGTATCTACCCGGCCGTGGACCCCCTCGCCTCGACCTCGAACATCTTGTCCCCCGACATCGTCGGCGACCGCCACTACGCCGTGGCCCGTCGGGTCCAAGAGATCCTGCAGCGCTACAAGGAGCTGCAGGACATCATCGCCATCCTCGGCATGGACGAGCTCTCAGAGGAGGACCGGGTCACGGTGAGCCGCGCCCGCAAGGTGCAACGCTTCCTCTCACAGCCGTTCTTCGTCGCCGAGGTGTTCACCGGGGTGCCGGGGATCTTCGTGCCGATCGACGAGACGGTCGAGTCGTTCGAGGCCCTGGCCAACGGCGACCTGGACCAGGTCCCCGAGCAGGCGTTCCTCAACGTCGGCGGCGTGGAGTCGGTGCTCGAGAAGGCCAAGAAGCTCGAAGCCGAGGCGGGCTAGTGGCCGACGACGTCTTCGGCCTCGAAGTCGTCACGCCCGAGCAATCACTCGTGGCGGGCGGCGCGCGCTCGGTGGTGTTGGCCACCTCCGAGGGTGACCTCACCGTGCTCGACGGACACACGCCGCTCGTGGGCGACGTCGTGCCCTGCGAGCTCAAGGTCGAGCAGGCCGACGGCGTGCTGGTGCGCTTGGCCGTCCACGGGGGGTTCTTGCAGGTGGACACGAGCCCCGGTGCCGCCGAGGGGTTGGCCGAGGGCGATGGTCCGCTGCCCGGGCTCTCGACGCGGGTCACCATCCTCGCCGGCGTCGCGGAGCTGGCCGAGGAGATCGACGTACCGCGGGCCGAACTGGCCAAGGAGGCGGCAACCCAGCGCGTCAACGAGCTCGGAGGTGGCCGGGGCGGAGCCGACGACGAGGGCGAGGAAGACGTCGCGCGCAGCGAGGCCGAGCACGCGCTGGCGCGGGCGGAGCTTCGCCTGGCGGTGGCGTCGGGTACTGCCGCGTAGGAGTCCGGCGGCCGGCGGGCGGTGACTCGTCCGGAGTGCTGCGGAGCCCGGGGGCTCAGCCGAACGAGATCGAGCTGAACTCGGCCAGCTTCTTCAGCGTGTGGCTGGCATCGATCTTGCGCACCGTCCCCGACTTCGAGCGCATCACGAGCGACTGCGTGGTCGCACCGAACTCGTGGTATTGCACGCCCTGGAGGAGTTCGCCGTCGGTGATGCCGGTGGCGGCGAAGAAGCAGTTGTTGCCCTGTACGAGGTCGTCGGTGCACAGCACCGCGTCCAGCTGGTAGCCGGCCGCGATGGCGGCCCGGCGCTCGTCCTCGTTGCGAGGGTAGAGCTTGCCCTGGATCTCGGCGCCCATGCACTTGAGGGCAGCCGCGGCGATCACGCCCTCGGGTGTGCCGCCGATGCCGAAGAGGATGTCGACGCCCGCACCGGGCCAGCCCGTTTCGATGGCGCCGGCCACGTCGCCGTCGGTGATGAGGCGGATGCGGGCCCCGGCGGCCCGCACCTCGGCGATCAGGCCCTCGTGGCGGGGCCGGTCCAGGATCACCGCTGTCAGGTCCGGAACCTGGCGCCCCAGTGCCTCGGAGAGGGCGTGGAGGTTCTCCGTCGGCGTGCGCCGGATGTCGCAGGCGCCCTTGGCCCGGGGCCCGACCGCCAGCTTCTCCATGTACACGCACGGCCCCGGGTCGAACATCGTGCCACGCTCGGCCACCGCGATGACCGCCAACGCGCCGCCCCGGCCCTGTGCCGTCAGCGTCGTCCCGTCGATCGGGTCCACGGCGATGTCGGTCATCGGCGGCGTGCCGTCGCCGATCCTCTCCCCGTTGAACAGCATCGGCGCGTTGTCCTTCTCGCCCTCGCCGATCACGACGATGCCGTCCATCGGCACGCTGGAGAGCACCGTCCGCATCGCCTCCACCGCGGCGCCGTCGGCACCGATCTTGTCGCCCCGGCCCATCCAGCGGCTGGCCGCCATGGCGGCCGCCTCGGTGGTCCGAACGAGGTCCATGGCGAGGTTCCGGTCGGGGGCTTGGGGCGACGTCACCACGGCCATTGACCATAGTGGCTGACCGGCCGGGAGCCTCCCGAACGGGCCACCCGCCAGCGGCGATACTTGATGGCGTGGACGAGATCGTCGTCGAGCCCAACGGGCCGCTGCGGGGCACGGTAAGGGCAGGTGGAGCGAAGAATTCCGCGCTCAAGCTGATGGTGGCCTGCCTGCTGGCCGAGGGTTGCACCGTGTTGTCGAACGTGCCGCACATCAGCGACGTCGAGAGCATGGCCAACGTGCTGCGCACCATGGGCGCACGCGTCGAGCGCCTCGACAACGGGGACGTCACTGTGACGACACCGCCGGCGCACGAACTGGTGCCCGAAGGTCCCTACGAGCTCTTCGAGCGGATGCGGGCATCGGTCGTGGTGCTGGGCCTCCTGCTGGCGCGCTGCGGCGCCGTGCGGGTGCCCCTGCCCGGTGGCGACGATTTCGGGGCGAGGCCGATCGACTTCCACATCAACGGGCTGAGCGCCATGGGCGCCCGCTTCGAGTCGTCCCACGGCGACGTGCGCGGCACCGTGCCGGGCGGGCGCCTGGTCGGGACGCGCGTCGTCCTCGAGTACCCCAGCCACACGGCGACCGACAACCTCTTGATGGCGGCCGTGCTGGCCAAGGGCACGACCGTGATCGAGAACGCGGCCAAGGAGCCCGAGGTGGCCGATCTCGCCGCCATGCTCTGCGACATGGGGGCCGTCGTGCGCGGGGCGGGGACCTCGCGCATCGAGATCGAAGGTGTCGACGAGCTGCACCCCACGCGCCATGCCGTCGTGCCCGACCGGGTGGTGGCCGCCACCTACGTGGCGGCCGTCGGCTTGGCGGGCGGCGAGGTCACCATCGCCGACGCCCGGGCGGACCACATGGAGAACCTCTTGCGCAAGGTCCAGCAGATGGGGGTCGTCACCGAGATGACCCCGCAGGGTCTGCAGGCCAGCGCGCAGGGACGCCTGAGGGCGGCGGACGTGGCCACGCTGCCCTATCCGGGCGTGGCCACCGACTACAGCCCGCTCCTGGTCGCCATGCTCACCGTGGCCGACGGCGTGGGCATCTTGACCGAGAACCTGTTCTCGGGGCGCTTCCGCTACGTCGAGGAGTTGCGACGGATGGGCGCGGACATCCGAACCGAGGGTCATCACGCCGTCGTGCGCGGCGTGTCGCGCCTCTCGGGCGCACCGGTGCGCGCACCCGACATCCGCGCCGGCGTGGCGCTCGTCCTGGCCGGCCTGGTGGCCGAGGGCCAGACGACGGTCAGCGGGGCGCACCACATCGGCCGGGGCTACGAGGACCTGGTGGGCGCGTTGCGCTCGCTCGGCGCCACGGTGACGAGCCGGTGAGCGGACACGCCCGCGCCGCCGACCCGGCGGCTCTGCTTCGTGACGCCCGTCGGGGCGACCGGGTGGCGTTGGCGCGCTTGCTCTCCATCATCGAGCGCGGGGGTGAGGCGGCGACGGTGGTGGCGGGCCTGGGCTACCGCGCCGCGCCGCCCTTCACACTCGGCCTGACCGGGGCGCCGGGCGCGGGCAAGTCGACGCTGACCGACGGCCTGATCAGCGCCGCGCTCGGGGGATGGCCCGAACCGGACCCAGAGAGCGTGGACCAGGTCGGTGTGCTGGCGGTCGACCCGACGTCGCCTTTCAGTGGCGGCGCCATCCTCGGCGACCGCGTCCGGATGGGCCGTCACGCGCTCGATCCGTCGGTCTTCATCCGCTCCATGGCCACGAGAGGGCATCTGGGCGGGTTGTCGCTCGCCGTCCCCGACGCCGTCCGCCTCCTCGGCGCGGCGGGCGTGACTGTCGTGATCGTCGAGACCGTCGGCGTCGGCCAGATGGAGGTCGAGATTGCGTCGGCCGCCGACACGACGGTGGTCGTGGTGACCCCGGGGTGGGGGGACTCCATGCAGGCCAACAAGGCGGGCCTCTTGGAGGTGGCCGACGTCTTGGTCATAAACAAGGCAGACCGGCCCGGCCGGCGCGAGGCGCGCCGCGATCTCGAGCAGATGCTCGACCTCGCGCGACCCGGCTCCTGGCGGCCCGAGATCATCGACACCACGGCCACTGCCGGCGACGGCGTGGCCGAGCTGTGGGCGGCAGTCGCCCGCCACCGCGCCCACCTCACGTCGTCAGGCCAGCTGGCCGTGCGCCGCGCCGACCGCCTGGCCCAGGAGCTGCGCCGGGTGTTGGTCGCGCGCACCGAGGTGCACATCGACGAGCTCGTGGCGGGGGAGGAGTTCACCACCGTCGTCAAGGCGCTGGCGGCCGGTGAGCTCGATCCCTACCAGGCCGCCGACCGGCTGTTGCAGGCATGACGCGGCGCTCCCGGCTCGATCTCCGCCCTGGTCAGGTTCCGGTACGGTGCGGCCATGCCTGAGACGTTCGTCAGCGTGGAGCGCCGGCCCGACAACGTCGCGCTCATCAGGCTCGACCGGCCCAAGGCCAACGCCCTCTCCGCTGCGGTCCTCGACCAGCTCCACGACGCAGGCGTGTCGTTGCAGCACGACCCTCCCGGAGCGGTGGTGCTCTGGGGCGGGCGGCGGATCTTCGCGGCCGGGGCCGACATCGTCGAGCTCGACGGGTCGGGTGCGCCGGCCGTGGGCGCCAACTTCGCCCGGGCGCTGGGCGCCCTGGCGGCGATCCCCCGGGCGACCATCGCCGCCGTCAACGGGTACGCGCTCGGCGGCGGGCTGGAGCTGGCACTGGCCTGCGACTTCCGTGTCTGCGCCGAGGACGCGCGCTTCGGGTTGCCCGAGGTGCTGCTGGGGGTGATCCCGGGCGGGGGCGGCACGCAGCGGCTACCCCGCCTCGTCGGTTCGTCGCGGGCCAAGGAGCTGATCCTGACGGGCCGCCAGGTGCGGGCCGAGGAGGCACTGTCCATCGGGCTCGTGAACCGCGTCGCCGCACCGGACTACGTGGTGGAGGCCGCGCTCGGCTGGGCCGGCGAGCTGGCGGCAGGTCCCGTCGTGGCCCACGGCCTGGCCAAGGCGGCGGTCGACCGCGGGCTGGAGGGGACGCTGGCCGACGGCCTCGCCATCGAACAGGAGGCCTTCGCGGCCGCCGCCCGCACAGAGGACGCCGCACGCGGGATCGCCTCGTTCAACGAGCGGGGCCCCGGCAAGGCCACCTTCGTCGGCCGGTGAACAGGTGAGCTCGCCGCCCATCCCGATCAGCACGGGTGAGGGCGCCTTCGACCCCTCGGTCCGGTGGTTCCAGCACGCCGTCTTCTACGAGGTGCTCATCCGCGGGTATTTCGACGCCAACAACGACGGGACGGGGGACCTGCGGGGCCTGCGCGAGAAGCTCGATTACATGGAGTGGTTGGGCATCGACTGCATCTGGATGCTGCCCTTCTACCCCTCCCCGTTGCGCGACGGCGGGTACGACATCAGCGACTTCTTCAACGTCCACCCCGACTACGGAACGATCAGCGACCTCGTTGCGTTCTTGGAGGACGCCCACCGCCGCGGCATCCGCGTCGTCGCCGACCTCGTGATGAACCACACCAGCGACGAGCATCCCTGGTTCAAGGAGTCGCGCTCCTCACGCGACAACGCCAAGGCGGATTGGTACGTCTGGAACGACGACGACCAGAAGTGGCCCGACGCACGGGTTGTGTTCACCGACGTCGAACGGTCCAACTGGACCTGGGACGACACGCGCCAGCAGTACTACTGGCACCGCTTCTACCACCACCAGCCCGACCTGAACTACGAGACCCCCGAGGTCGCCGACACGATGATCGACCTCGTGCGCTTCTGGCTGGACCTCGGCTTCGACGGGTTCCGGCTCGACGCCGTGCCCTACCTCTACCAACGCGACGGGACCTCGGGCGAGCACCTGCCCGAGACGCACGCCTTCATAAAGCGGGTCCGCAAGCAGATCGACGCCGACTACCCCGGGCGCATCCTCCTGGCCGAGGCCAACGGGTGGCCGAGTGACGTCGCCGACTACTTCGGTGACGGTGACGAGTGCCACCTGTGCTTCCACTTCCCCCTCATGCCGCGCCTGTTCATGGCCGTCCGCCGCGAGCAGCGCTATCCGATCACCGAGATCCTGGCCCAGACCCCGGTCATCGACGAGGCCTGCCAGTGGGCCATTTTCTTACGCAACCACGACGAGCTGACGCTCGAACAGGTCAGCGAAGAGGAGCGGGACTACCTCATCGCCGAGTACGCCAAGGACCCGCGGATGAAGCGCCACATGGGCATCGGGCGCCGGCTGGCCCCCCTGCTCGACAACGACCGCCGCACCGCCGAGCTCCTGTACGCCCTGATCCTGTCGCTGCCGGGCAGCCCGGTGATCTACTACGGCGACGAGCTCCTCATGGGTGACAACATCTACCTCGGTGACAGGGACTCCGTGCGCACGCCCATGCAGTGGTCGCCCGACCGCAATGGCGGGTTCTCCCAGGCAGACTTCGCGCAGCTCTACCTGCCACCGCTCATGGACCCCGTCTACGGCTTCAGCGCGCTCAACGTGGAGGCCCAGCTGCGGAACCAGGGTTCGTTCCTCCACTGGCTGCGGCGCATGCTGACAGAGCGCCGGGCGCTGCCGGTGATGGGTGTCGGCGCGATGGAGGTCCTGCCCTGCGCCAACCCCTCGGTGCTGGCGTACATGCGATCAGGGGAGGTGGCCGACATCTTGACCACGGCGAGCTCGACCGTCCCCTCGGTCGGCCCCACCCTTGACGGCGCACTCGACTGGGGCCACGCCACGGTGCTGGCCCGGACCGTCCCGGCGGGGAACGAGAGCGAGGGCGACGAGGTGGTGCGTCGTCACCAGGCGGTGCTCTGTGTGCACAACCTCAGCCGCTTCGCGCAGCCGGCGGAGCTCGCGCTGGCGAAGTGGGCGGGGAGCACGCCCTACGAGGTGCTGGGCCGGGTGCCGTTCCCCGTCATCTCCGAGGAGCCCTACACGATCACCCTGCCGCCCTACGGGTTCTTGTGGTTCGACCTGGCGCCCGAGGAGAGACCGGTCGGGGAGTGACTGTGACGCCTGGAACGCCCGGAAGGCCCGAGACGCCCGAGACGCCCGAGACATCAGAGCGCGACCGGGCGCTGCGCTCCCTGGCGGAGGCGTGGCTGGGCCTGCGCCGGGTGATTCCCGACGGCAATATCACCATCGAGCGCGCCGAGGTGCTGCGCCCCGGACGCCCCGGTCTGCTCGACATCGTCGCCCGCGTCGGGCAACGGCAGGCCCACGTCGTCGTGGGCCTGCGCGGCGTGACCGACGAGCCGCACTTCTTGCGCTCGGGCGAGGAGGCGGCACTCGGATTGCTCGATGACGAGCACGGGCTCGCGGTCTGCACCGACGCTCTGCGCGACACCCAACTGGCGCCACTGCTCCTGGCTACCCTGCGCAGCGTCCCGACGCACCCGGGCCCGGTGGCGGTACTGCGAGACGACGAGGACGCCACCGTCATCGACTGCGGCGACCGTGGCGACCTCACCGTCTTTCCGTGGCTCGCCGACGCGCCGCGTCCAGACGTCGACGTGATGGTCGCACTGGACGATGTCGGTTTCAACCACGTTGCCGCGCCGCTGGTGCGCTGGGTCTGGCAGGGGCGCGACCTCGGCGTCGTGCAAGAGCCGCTGGCCGACCGCTCTGGCGGCTGGGCTCTGGCCATGACATCGCTGCGTGACTTCTACGCGTCGAGAGGATCGCCCGAGGCGGCCGGAGGTGACTTCGGCGACGAGGCGCGAGCGCTGGGCACCATGACGGCCCGCATGCACCTCGCCCTCGACCGCGCCTTCCTGCGCCACCACGAGCCGGTCGTCGATTGGGTGCACGCGGCCGAGGCGGAGATCGCCGGAGCCGACGCGAGCCTGCTCCACGCGCCCGGCGTCGCCGACCTGCTCAAGTGGCTGCGCGAGGCCGAGGGTCGGCTCCCGGTCATCCGGACGCACGGCGACTTCCAGCTCAGCCGAACGGCGCGCACGGACCAGGGATGGGTGCTGAGCGATTGCGAACCGGGAGGCGTGCTGGCAGGTGGCTCGTCACCAGGCCGCCGTACCCCGCTGGCCGACGTCGCCGACCTCCTGTGGTCGATGCACGAGGCCACCAGAGCAGCCGCGGCGGAACGGGACCCAGCCGGGCGCCTCGGGCTGGCCTCGCTCGGCGCCGCCTGGGAAGCCAGGAACCGCCGGTGCTTCGTGACCGGCTACCTGGGGACCCCGGGGATCAGCGGGCTGGTCGGGCCTGACCGGGACCTGGTACGCCGCCTGGTGTCCTTCTTGGAGCTGGCCCGTTCGGTGCGCGCCGCCTCGGTCTAGGCAACGCGCCGGCGACGGGTGGGCTGGCCGGTTGCCGGTCTTGTTGGCGCGCCGGGTCAGAGCGCGAGGGCGGAGACCTTGAGGGTCTCGGCAGCCTCCTCCGGGGAGACGACATTGATGGCCACCCCGGTGCCCAACTCGAACCCGGCGGTGGTGGTCGCCTTCGGCCACACGTGCGCGTGCCAGTGGTAGGGCTCGCCGACCCGGTACGGCGCCGAGTGGAAGACCACGTTGTAGGCCACGTCGCCGATCGCCTCGGCGAGCTGCTGCAGGCTGCGCCGGAGCGCCTCGCCGACGGCGATGAGGTCCTCCGTCGGGCTCCGGTGCAGGTGCGGGTTGTGCTCCCGTGGCATCACCAACATCTCGTAGGGAACCGCACTCCAGAAGGGGCAGACGACCACGACGCGATCGTTGGCATAGATCACGCGCTCGGTGGAGTCCTCCTCTGCTTCGATCGTCGTGCACAACAGGCACGATCCGACGAAGCGGGCGAAGCGGGCTTGCTCCTCCGCGAGCTCACGGGGGATGAACGACATGCCGAGCAACTGCCCGTGGGGGTGCTCGAGTGACGCACCCGCCTCGCGCCCCGAGTTCACGATGGCCTGGGTGTAGCGCAGGTTGGGCTGGGACGCGTGTTCCTCGAGCCGGTCGCGCAGGGCCGCCATGACGAGCTCGGCCTGCTCCTGGCTCAGCTGGCCCAAGGTGGCGTCGTGCTCGGGGGAGAAGATCAGGATCTCGTGGATGCCGCCCGCAGAGGCCTGGGTGAAAACCGGGCCGCGGTTGGCCACGACGAAGGGCTCGTCGCCCTCGAAGGCGGGGTACAGGTTCGGCACGACCCGTACGAGCCAACTCCCGGTGGGCCCATAGGTCTCGAGGGCGGGCGGGGTGTCCTCCTCGTTACCGGGGCAGAACGGGCAGGGACGGCCGAGCGCGTCATCTGGCTGCGGGGTGCGAGTCACGAAGGAGTAGGGCCGCTCCGAGCGGCCCGGGCTCACGACGACCCAGCGGCCCGACAACGGATCGAGGCGCAATTGGTTCATCGGTGCACTCTCTCGGGCGCCCGTCGCCCCGTGTACTTCGCGGTCGTGCTCATGGTCTTCCCTCCACCTCTACGGTACAGGCTCCGCCGGCTGCAGAAGCGCCAGGGCACGGTGCTGTCACCTGGCGTCCGCGTGCATGGGTGAACATGGCGGTCATGCATCACCAGCCGCAGGCCGCCGCCTTCGACATCGTGCTGCTGCTCCACGTTGCGTGCGTCGTCGTCGGGCTCGTCACGACGGTCACCGCGGCCGCCACCGCCTCTCGTCTCCGCCGCCTCGTCGTGGCTGGCGCACCCCTGCCCGAGGCGCTCCGGCGCTACTTCCGCCAGGGCGTCAACTGGGCGGGCCGCACCATCTACGGCATCCCGGTATTCGGCTTCTCCCTCCTCGCCTTGAGCCAGGGTGCCTACGCCCTGCGCGACGGCTGGGTCCTGGGCGGGGTCGCCCTCTTCGCCGCGGTGGCCCTCGTGGCGGAGGGCGTCCTGTGGCCGGCCGAGCGGCGCTTGCAGTTGGCGGTGGCCGCCGTCACGGGCGGGCCCGTCCCAGCGGGGTCGGGGACCCCGGCCGGCTCGGGGGCCGATCTTGGGGCGATGTCGGGCGATGCCGCTGTCATGGCCCGCGCCGCAAACGTCGCGCTCGTCCTCCTCGTGGCCGGCGTCGTCTTGATGGTGGCCCAGCCCTAGGATGCGCAACAGGGCGGGACCAGACGGCCCCGCCCTGTTGTTGGAGGTCATAGCGGTGGGGGACCGGCCGCTCCGAGGATCAACAGCAGCCCTTGCCGCCGCCGGTCGGGGGTGGCTCGCAGTAGCCGCCGCCGCAGCCTCCGCCACCGCAGCCTCCGCCACCGCCTCCACCACCACCGCCGCCTCCGCCGCAGTTGGAGACCTTGACGCTGGCCGAGTTGCTCGACGCGGCGTACGTGGTGTTCCCGGCGTAGGAGACGGTGACCGTCACCGTGCCCGAGACCTGGTTCACGGACTCGATCGTGCACGAGGCGGAGCCCGACGAGTTGGTCGTCGCGGTGCAGCTCTGTTGGGACTGTCCCGTGCCGAGCGTCAGCGTCACCGGCTGGTTGCCGAGTGCCGTTCCGTTGCTCGTGAGCGTGGCCGACAGCGTGAGGGATTGTCCGTTGGTCACCGACGTGGCGCCGGTGTAGACGATGGTCGTCGGCGCGCCGGTCACCACGACCTTGTTCGAGCCGTTGCTCGCGGCCAGCTGCGGCGAGGTAGCCGTGTTGCCGGCGAAGGACCCGGTGACCGGGTAGGTGCCCGAACCCTCGGTCGGCGTGACGGTGCAGGACCCCTTGCCGTTGCTGCCGGTGGTGGCCGTGCACGTCTGGGCGCCGTTCAGCGTCAGCGTGATGGTCTGCCCGCTGATGTCCTGTCCCGTGACCGAGTTGGTCAGGGTGCCCGTCACCGAGACCGGCTGGCCGTAGGTGGCCGTCGTGGCGCTCACCGACAGCGTCGTGGGCGTGATGACCGTCACGGATCGTGACGTGGACGACGAGGAGTAGTCGGTATTGCCGCCGAACGTCACGGTGACGGGCAGCGGGCTGGTGCTCTGGTTGTACGAGCAGATGTTGCAGCTGGCGTTGCCAGCGGCGTTGGTCGTCGCCGAGCAGTGCTGGGCCCCAGATCCCGTGCCCACGGTGAAGGTGACCGTCTGGCCCGACAGCGGCGTGCCGCCAGCCGTGGTCAGCGTGGCCGACAGGTTCGGCGGCTGGCCGGACGTCGTCGAGGTGCTCCCGGTGTAGGTCAGCGTGGTGGGCGCCTTGCTCTCCGCGAACGTGCTGGAGCCACTGGAGGAGAGGAGCACCGGTGTGGTCGAGGTGTTACCACCGAAGGTGCCGGTCAGCGAGTAGGTTCCCGGTGGTTCGGTGGCGGTGACCGTGCACGAGGCGACGCCGCTGGCGTTGGTCATCGGGGTGCAGATCTGCGAGCCGTTCATCGTCAGGGTCACCGGCTCGTTGCCCACGGGCTGGTTGGTGTCCGTGTTCATCAGGGTGCCCGTGATTGTCGTTGACCCGTTGTAGGTGCCCGAACCCGGGGTGACGGTCAGCGACGTGCCCTCCGGGAGGTTGACCGTCGAACTGGCGCTCGCTTGCTGGTAGTAGGCGTTCCCCCCGAAGGTGTCGGTGACGGTGATCGGACCCTGCGGCTGGCCGGCCACCGCGATGGTGCACGAGACCGAGCCGGTCGAGGTCGTCGTGCCGTTGCAGGTCTGGGTCGCCGACCCGCTGCCCAGGGTGAAGGTCACCAGTTGGCCCCCGAGCGCGGTGGCGCCCCCGTTGGACGTCAGCACCCCCGAGACGGTCAGCGACTGGCCGTTCTGGGCCGTGGTGCCGCCGGTGTAGGTCAGCGCAGTCCCCTCGAGGGTGACGACGAAGGGCGCCGACCCGCTCGATGACGTCAGCTGCAATGGCTGGGTGGTGTCACCACCGAAGCTGCCGCTCAGCGTGTAGGTGGCGGCTGCCTCGCCCGGTGTGATCGGGCACGAAGCCGTGCCGGTCGCATCGGTGGTCGCCGTGCACGTCTCGGTGCCGTTGAGCGTGAGCGTGACCGATTCGCCCTCGATCGGCGCGTTGGTGTTGGCGTCGGTGAGCACCGCCGACACGGTGGTGCCGTTGGAGTAGGCGCTCGTGCCCGGGTTGACCGTCAGGACGGTGGGTTCTGTCACGGTCGCCGGGGTCGACACCGTCGACGGCGTGTCGTAGGCGTCCCCGGTGAAGCTCGAGGTGATGGTGACATCGGTCTGTGGCTGGTCGAGGGAGGCAATCGTACAGCTGACATTGCCGTTGACATCGGTCACGGCGTTGCACGACTGCGCAGTCGAGCCGGAGCCCACCGTGAACGTCACGACCTTGGCCGGCAGCGGCGTGCCAGACGACGGCGTGTCCGTGGTGAGCGTGCCGGTCAAGGTGATGGGCTGCCCGTTCACGCCCGTCGTCGGGCCGGTGTAGCTCAGCGAGCTCGTATCAGGGTTCACCGTGAACGTGCTCGAGGTGCTGACCGATCCGATGGGTTCGGAGGTCGTGGTATCGCCCGGGAAGGACGCGGTCAAGGTGTAGCTGCTCGAGGGCTCGCTCGCAGTGATGTCGCAGGTCGCGGTTCCCGTCACGTCCGTATCGGCGGTACAGGTCTCGGAGGAGTTCCCGTTGAGCGTGAAGGTGACCGGTTCGTTGACGATGGGTGCACTGGTGTCGGGGTTGGTGAGCACCGCGGACACCGGCGTCGGCGTCGAGAAGTTGCCCGTGACCGGCTGAATGTTCAGCGTGGACGGGACGGTGGTGGTCGTTTGTGACGGCGTGGCCACTTCGAGGTTGCCGAGTACCGAGAGCCCGAACAAGAGGCCCTCGTGGGTCTGGATGGTCTGCATCAGAGCACCTGTGGCGATGTTGATCTGGTAGATGGCACCCGAGGCCGAGTCGGCCGTCCAGAACGACGTACCACTGGGATCGACGCTGAGGGCGAAGAGCTGACCACTGCAGTTGGGCAATGCTGAGCACGCGTAGGTCTGGATCACGTTGCCGTTGGGGTCCAGCAGCAGGATCGCATCGGAGTCGGCGACGAGGACGTCGCCGTCGGCCAGGATCTTGAGTTGGAATGCGTTCACTGAGAGCCCCGTCGTGGGGTCGACCGAGGGGAAGGCGACCTTGTTGAAATTCGGCCCCTGGGTGTTGGTGCACTTGTTGTAGGTGAGGATGTCGGTGCCCTCGGTGGTGTAGTAAAAGGTGCACTCGTCGGCCGCGAGGTCGATCCAGTCGTCGCCGTAGAGCTCGGTCTGGAGCGGGCCGATGTCAGCAAGGCGGGTCCCGTCGGGCGCGAACTCCGCGATATAGGGAGTCGTCTGCTGCCCGACGTACATGTTCCCCTGGTTGTCGAACACCATGGAGATCGGGTTCGACAGCCCCGTGGCAAAGGTGGGGAGCGGGGTTCCGTCGGGCGCGAACTCGCTGATGTCACCGTTCACGTCGTCGGCCACGAAGATGTCGCCCTGCGAGTTGAAGGCGGTGTCGACCGTGTAGGGCTCATCGGTGTTGTCGACCAGAGAGTCGAGGAGGTTGCCCGAGCTCGGGTCGTACACGTTGACGGTCGAGTTGCCGACCGAGGCGAAGACCTGCCCCGTCTGGAACACGGTGTCGGCTCCTGCCGGTTTGGCTGACCCGAGCAGCACACCGACGGAGCCGAAGACGAGCACGAGTGCCAGTAGGAGGGTCATGTGACGCCACCCCAACCCGTGCGTGACAATCGCTGGGTCGTTTCGGTTCTGCCTCGATACGTCGACCGTGGGCCCAGTCCCACTCGTGTGCGCTCGAGCAATCGACAGTCGCATTACGCCCCCTCGTATATGCACGTTCCGTCCGCGCCGTGTTGGTCATGTCGTGCTGAGACCCAATATGAGTCGCAACCCCCCAGTTTCGACAGGGGTAAAAGGACTATGCGGGGCGGGGGGCCGGGACAATTTGCGACCTCGTTGTGGCGTCTGTCACGGCTCACCCAACGGAGGCCCACGGATTGGTCAACGGTGCTTCTGACGGAGGTCGGGCGCGCCCTCCCTCCATAGCGTCAACAGATGAAGGGAGGAACTACTGGGCTGCCGCCTCTTCGACCAGTGCCTGGGCGTGGTCCAAGTCTCCGGCGGCGACCAAGTCCGGCAGAGGTCCTTCGAGCAAGGCGGACCAATCCACCGAGTCGACCGGCACGGCTTGGAGGCGCAGCCGTTCCCGCGCGTCTCCGAGTATGTCAGCCAGCGCGCCCAGTCCCTTTCCGCACTGTGTGGCAAGGCGCCCGCGTAGCCATGACGCGAGTGCCGGGCTCAACCCGCCGGTCGACACAGAGACCGTTACCGCTCCGTCGCGGTGGATGGCAGGAAGTATGAAAGACGAGTGCTCCAGATCGTCGGCGCTGTTGATCCACACTCCTGACGACTCGGCGTCGTCGTAGACGGCGCCGTCGACAGCGCTGTTCCCGGTAGCGGTCACGACGAGCCGGTAACTCGACGCGTCACCGGACTCGTAGGGGCGTCGCTCGATCGCGCGCAGCGACGGTGCGAGCGACTCCATCTCCTTCCCCACGTCGGTTGCGACCACCGTCACGATCGCGCCGCACTGCACCAGCGAGCGCGCCTTACGAGCCGCCACCGGGCCAGCGCCCACCACGAGGCACGGGCGCCCGGAGACGTCGAGGGAGACTGGGTAAAAGAGAGGACGATCGCTTCGCTCAGTCATGGAGCCGGGGTGGCCCGACCATGCCTGCGGCAATCGTGGCGAACGAGCGCTCGTCGATCAGGACGAAGCTTCCGGTGATGCGATCGGCCTCATAGGGGTCGACAGCCAGCGGCGTGGCTGTGCGCAGTGTCACCACGCCGATCTCGTTCTCCTTGAGCTCGCTGGCGTTGCTCACCGTCAGCTCATTGACATCGAAAGTCCCTGCGATCGTCTCGACCACCGCCGGCGTCACGCGCGTCGTGTGCTTCAGCTTCAGCCGATCGCCCACCGAGAGCGGTTGGTCCTGGAACCAGCACACGGTGGCCTCGAAGGTGTCCGTCACCTCGGGTGCTCCTTCGGCGGCGGCGATCAGGTCGCCGCGCGAGACGTCGAGGTGGTCCGCCAGGCGGAGGGAGACGGACAGCCCGACCTCGGCTCGTTGGAGCGGGCCGTCGGCCGTCTCGATGGCCCGGATTGAGGTCGAGGCTCCTTGAGGGAGCACAACCACGTCGTCGCCCACGCGGAACGGACCACCGTTGACCATCCCGGCGTAACTGCGGCCGCCTCCGGGTTGGCGCAGCACCCACTGCACCGGCATGCGGGCTCCCGTCCCGACGGTGCGGTCCGTGCTTTGGTGGCCATGTCGAGAATGTTGGGCCGCCCATCCGCCGGCCTGAGCGGATTCCAAGGCGTCGAGAACGGTGGGACCGTCGTACCACGGGGCGGCGTCAGAGCGCGCCACGACATTGTCACCGTGGAGAGCGGAGATCGGGATCACGATGCAAGAAGAGATGCCGAGGCGACGGGCCAACGCGTCCATCTCGTCGGTGATGCGCTGATAGGCCGAGCGATCCCATTCGACGAGGTCCATCTTGTTCGCGCAGACGACGAGCTGATCGACACCGAGCAGGGCGGCGATGCACACGTGCCGGCGTGACTGCTCTCGCAGGCCTGACGTTGCATCGACCAATACCAGGGCCAGGTCGGCGGTGGACGCGCCGGTGGCCATGTTGCGGGTGTACTGGATATGCCCGGGGCAGTCGGCAATCACGAACTTGCGGTGCGGGGTGGCCGCGTAGCGGTAGGCGACGTCGATCGTGATGCCCTGCTCCCGCTCCGCGCGGAGGCCGTCGGTGACGAAGGAGAGATCGACCTCGCCCAAGCCGCGGCGCTCCGAGGCGGTCTCAATGGCGGTCAGCTGGTCGTCGAAGAGCTGGCGGGTGTCGAAGAGCAACCGGCCGATGAGGGTGCTTTTGCCATCGTCGACCGACCCGATCGTGGCGAAACGCAGAAGGTCCATGGTGTCCGCGCCGAGCTCGGTGCCGCCGGCCGGCGGCGAGCCGGGCAACGTGGTCATGGGTCTAGAAGTACCCCTCGCGCTTACGGTCCTCCATCGAAGTCTCCGAGAAGCGGTCGTCGGCCCGGGTCGCTCCCCGCTCAGAGATGCGCGATGCCGAGATCTCCCGGATGATCTCCTCGACGGAGTCGGCGTCCGACCTCACTGCTCCTGTACAGGTCGCGTCACCGACCGTGCGGAAGCGGACCGTTTCCTTGCGCACCTGCTCGCCCTGTTCGGGTGTGACCCACTCGCTCAGTGCGAGCAACATGCCGTCGCGCTCGATGACCTCGCGTACATGCGCGTAGTAGATGGAGGGCAGCTCGATCCGCTCTCGCCAGATGTACTGCCAGATGTCGAGCTCCGTCCAATCCGACAGTGGGAAGGCACGCAGGTGCTCGCCGGGCCGCACGCTGCCTTGGTAGAGCTGCCAGAGCTCGGGGCGTTGCCGCTTCGGGTCCCACTGGCCGAACGAGTCGCGGAAGGAGAGGACGCGCTCTTTCGCTCTTGCTTTGTCCTCGTCGCGGCGCGCACCGCCGAAGGCTGCGTCGAAGCCGTTGGCATTGATGGCGTCGAGCAGGGTGGTGGTCTGCAGGCGGTTGCGCGAGGCGATCGGTCCCGGGTCGGCCACGCGGCCCTGGTCGATGGAATCCTGCACCTTGGCGACGAGCAGCTGCGCCCCCTCCGCATCCACCTGAGCGTCGCGATACTCCAGGACCTCCGCGAAATTGTGGCCGGTGTCAACGTGGAGCACAGGGAAGGGGATCCGCCCCGGCTTGAAGGCCTTTGCCGCCAGGTGGAGCAGCACCGCCGAGTCCTTCCCGCCGCTGAACAGCAGGACGGGGCGCTCCGACTCGGCGGCCACCTCTCGTATGATGAAGATGGCGAGTGATTCCAGCAGGTCGAGATGCCCGAGAGGGTGTTCCACCGGCCGGACGAGGGCAGTGACCGATCCGCCGGGCCGCGTCGTAGCCGGGCTCGGAGCGGGGCGATCCTGTCGGGAGCGAAGGGCAGCGGCGGTGTCCATGAGGCCTCTCAAATCATGACCATTTTGGTCATGTATACTAAAGCCTGCATTCGGACGGGCGTCAAGAGCCGGCGGCAGGCCCCCGAGAACGGCCCGATCGCCATTGGGAAGAAGGTGAGTATCGGTGGCCGAGACCCATGTGAGCGATCAGCCCCTGACCAGCGAAGATCTCGCCGCGCGCAGTGCGGGTTTCGAGTCGGCACCGGCCAGCGCCGCGATCCGGTGGGCGGTCGATGCATTCGGGGAATCTCTCGCGCTGGCCGCGTCGTTCGAGGACATCGTGTTGATCGATCTGGCGACGAAGATCGCGCCCGACATCGAAGTGGTCTTCCTCGACACGGGTGCGCACTTTCCTGAGACGCTCTCGTTCGTCGATGAGGTCAAGGAACGGTATCGGCTGAACCTCACCGTCACGAAGCCCGGTCCCGAGGCGGCTGCACACCCCTGCGGCAGCGCGCAGTGCTGCCAGTTTCGCAAGGTCGAGCCGCTGCGCCGAGCAATTGAGGGCCGGCGAGCCTGGATGACCTCACTCAAGCGGTCCGATGGGCCGACGCGTGCCGACGCGCCGATCGTGAGTTGGGATCAGGGCTTCGGTCTCGTGAAGATCAACCCCCTCGTTACGTGGACTGACCGCGACGTTGCCTCGTACCTCGCCGATCACGACCTCCCGGTGCACCCACTCGTGTTGCGGGGCTACCGCTCCATCGGGTGCGCGCCCACAACGCGCCCTGTCGCCGAAGGGGAGGACCCTCGCGCCGGACGCTGGTCCGGTCTCGACAAGTCCGAGTGTGGTCTGCACGTCTAGTGCCGCGTGACCTCGACAATCCCTACGGGATGGAGTTCCGTGGCCGGCGCGACCGCGGCCTGAAGTTCATTCGTCCCTATCGCAACGTCGGCGAGCTCAACAACGTCGAGCAATGGAAGCTGGCGCGCCACCCGTTCGAGGTGGCACAGGCCGTCATCGACACGTACTCGAAGCAGGGCTCGGGCTCCATCGCCAAAGTACCGGGCGAGCTGGAGCGGTTGAAGTGGGTCGGGATGTATCCCCAGCGCCAAGGGGGCGACGCCTTCATGCTGCGGATCAAGGTGCCGGGCGGGGTGCTGACCGCCGCCCAGGTCCGCGAGATCGGAGTGGCGGCCGACGCCTTTGCCGAAGGACCGGACGACAGCCCCGTCTTCGGCAATCGCTACGCGGACCTCACCACCCGCCAGGACGTGCAGCTGCACTGGATCCGAATCGCCGACATCCCGCGCATCTGGCAGCGGTTCTGGGAGGTCGGGCTGACCACAGTGCAGGCGTGTGGCGATTCAGCGCGCAATGTGTGCTCGTGCCCGGTATCGGGCATCGACGCCAAAGAGGTCGTCGAGGCATACCCGGTCGCGCACGCGATCTCTGCCTTCTTCACCGGAAACCGGGAATACGCCAACCTCCCCAGGAAGTGGAAGGTCGCCGTGACCGGGTGCACGGAGGATTGTGCGCGGGTCGAGATCAACGACGTCGGTCTGTGGCCGGCCCAGCAGGCGGACGGGACCGTCGGCTTCAACGTCCTGATCGGCGGCGGTCTCTCCGACGGGGAGCGCATGGCCTCGGACATCGACGTCTTCATCCGTCCGGACCAGGCCGTCGAGCTTTGCCGGGGTGTGGCCCAGGTCTTCGGCGAGCTCGGTAACCGCGAGAACCGCGGCCTGGCCCGGATGCGGTATCTCGCACAGGAGCTGGGACCAGAGGGGTTCCGAGCGGCGCTCGAGGAGCGGACGAAGTTTGCCCTGGAGCCGGCCGGCCAGGAGCTCACCACGGCCTTTCGAGGTGACCACGTGGGGGTTCACCCCCAGAAGCAACCGGGCCTCTTCTACGTCGGCTGTTCGGTGCCAGTCGGACGGATGCACGGGATCGACCTTGTCGAGCTGGCTCGGCTCGCAGAGACCTACGGCGATGGCGGCGTGCGCATCGGGATTGATCAGAACTTCATCGTCCCGGGCGTTCCCGAGGAGCGGCTCGACGACCTGCTCGCCGAACCGCTCATGCAGCTGTACTCACCGTTCCCCGGCCCCTTCGAGCGCGGCGTGGTCGCCTGCACAGGGTCCGAGTTCTGCCGCTTCGCGGTCGTCGAGACCAAAGAGCGCGCCGTCAAGTGGGCCAGGGCGCTCGACGCCAAGTTGGCGATCGCCGACGAGGCGGCACGCGCCGACGTGGGCGTGATCCGCATGCACTTCTCGGGATGTTCGGCATCGTGTGCCCAGCCCCAGATCGCTGACATCGGGTTCCGGGGCGACATCGCGCACGTCGAGGAGCACATCGAAGAGTCGGTCGACATCGGCCTCGGCGGCTCGCTCGGACCGGACGCCGCGTTCATCGACTGGGTCGTCGGCTCGATGCCGGTAGACCATGTCCCCGACGCGCTGGTCCGAGTTGTCTCCCGGTACCGGGAGGATCGCCGTCCCAATGAACCCTTTCATCTTTGGGCACGACGCAGCGCGCCCGAAGACCTTCGCGCGACGTTGGTGGGAGCAGTCGAGGCGGTGACGCCATGAAGCGGTACCGCCTGAGGGAGCAGATGAACGGCATCACCGAACCGCCGGGCAAGGTCTGGTTCTGGGAGCTCGAGGCTGGCGTCATCCACGCCGACCGCTGCATCCAGTGCGGAACCTGTGTCGCGGTGTGTCCCTCTGAATTCGATTGGCATCGATGAGGACACCAACCTGCCCGAGCTGGTGAAGATGTGCACGGGTTGCTCGCTGTGTTGGGACTTCTGCCCGCGGGGCGGACTGCGCTACGAGGCGCTCTGGCCGCCGTCGACGCTCGAGGCAGGCGAGGACGCCGATGTGCAGCCCGCGCAGGTGCGATCGGACTCGGCCGACACGTATTGGAAGATCAGCGGGGGGCCGCCGGCTGAGGGTCTCGGTGCGTTGATGGAGTCCTACGCCGTGCGGGCCAGTGCCCAGCTCGACGACGTGCAGGATGGTGGGGCGGTCAGCGCGTTGCTGATCGGCCTGCTCGCAGCGGGTGAGATCGACGGCGCGCTGGTGTCGAAGCCCAGCGCTGATCCAGACGAACAATGGAAGGGCGTCGCCACGATCGCGACGACGGCCGACGAGATCCGAGCTGCTGCGGGGAGCTTCTACAACCAGACGATGGCGTTGGCGGAGCTGGACCTCTCGGCGTACTCGCTCCCTCCCTCGCCGCGCATCGCGGTGGTCGGCACCCCCTGTGAGGTTCAGGGACTCCGAGCCATGCAGGCGCGGCGTTGGCCGACCGGCGCCCATCGCGTCGATGCCGTCGTCCTGACCATCGCGCTCATGTGCACGAAGAACTTCGACTACGAGGCGCTGACTCTGAAGGAATTGCGCGACAAGCGTGGCGTGGACCTGGACCGAGTGTCGAAGATGGACGTGATTCGGGGCCGGATGATTGTCGAGTACCGAGATGGCGAGCTCGCGGTCGACGAGCCGGTCAAGGACTTCCACGGTGCGGCGCTCAAGGGATGCGACGAGTGCGCCGACTTCCTCGGTCGCTCGGCCGACATCTCCGTCGGCAGCGTCGGCTCCATGACCGGCTGGACCAGTGTGCTCGTCCGCACCGAAAGGGGCCGCTTGGCGTTCCAGGCGGCGCGGGCCAAGCTCGACGTGCGCGGCCTCGACGACCCGGCGGCGCTCCTGCGGCTGGACGCACTGGACAAGAAGATCGCCAACCGTTCACTGCAGCGCAAGCTCGATCCCGACGCGCCGCTCTTCATCGACTACGACGAGCACGTGCGCGCCTATGACGGCACAGATCGTCAACCTGTTTTCATCCGGCATTGACCGTGTCGACTGCGCCCGTGCTGCACGTGCCCGACGAGCCGACAGGGCACGCCGAGCGGTGGCTCGCTGCGGTGTTGGACGGGCGCGAGCTCAACGGCGTCCTGACCGGCGAGGACGGCGTCGTCGATTGGTTGTGGACGAGGTGGCGCTCGCTTGCGTCGGTTGGCCTCGACGAGTCCGACCTGCGCGCCATGGTGGTGGCGTACCGGCGGGAGATCTGGCTCTGGCTGGCTGGCGAGCGGACTTGGGCCCAATGCTGCTCTGGTCTCATCGGACGAATCTCGCGGCGCATCGCCGAGCGCGACCGCGCCAACGTGTGAGTCTCGGGGACCGCTACGAATCCCACCCTGTCATCTCGCTCACTGGCGTCGCGGTCAGGCGTGAAGGAGTGCCGGTGCTGTCGGGTGTGGACTGGCTCGTCGAGTCGGGCGACCGCTGGGTGATCCTTGGCCCGAACGGCTCGGGCAAGACGACGTTGTTGCAGGTGGCTGCGGCACGGCTCTGGCCGACCGCCGGCACCGTCGAGATCCTCGGGGCGCGACTGGGGCGCGTCGATGTCCGAACCTTGCGACCACGAGTCGCGCTGGTCAGCGGCACCGTGACAAGGCAGCTTCGCTCAGATGTCCCCGCCCGTGACGTCGTGGCCAGCGGGCGCTTCGGTGCGCTCGAGACCTGGTGGAACCGGTACACGTTGGACGATTGGGAGAAGGCAGATCGGTTGCTTGCCCGCGGCGGCGTCTCGGACATCGGGGACCGGCCCTTCGGCGTGATCTCGGAGGGCGAGCGGCAACAGGTCCTTCTCGCTCGAGCTCTGATGAGCGACCCGGAGATCCTCATGCTGGACGAACCTTTCGCGGGACTGGACCTGGGTGCCCGCGAGAAGCTCCTGGTCCAGCTGGGCATCCTGGCGGTCGATCCCGCCAGCCCACCAATCGTCCTGGTGACGCACCACTGTGAGGAGATCCCGCTCGGATTCACCCACGCGGGACTTGTTTCGAACGGTGCATTGGTGGCGTCGGGTCCGCTCTGTGACGTCGTGACCTCTGCTCGCGTGTCTGCGTGCTTCGACGTGCAGGTCTCGGTCGGATGCACAGACGGGCGGTGGTGGAGCCGCGCCAACTGATCGCGCGCAGTGTGTGCGGGTGGTCAGTGACCGCGAAAGGGTCTTGATTCGTCGCTGCTGCGCGGGGTACAACCACACGCAGAGGAGAAGTGTCGACGGGTGTCGGCGCTTTGGCATTTCCCCAACCATCCACCATTTGCAAATAGCCGCTCATTAGGCTTTTCGCGGAAAGCGAAGGTAGGTCGTCGGGGAGTGACGCTTTTGATCCTGCTGGTCCTCGTAGTACTTCTATGGGTGGCAGTCTTGGCTCCGAGCGCATGGCGTCGCTTCGCAGAGCGACCTGGGGTGGGTTCCATCGATCACTTCCACCACCAGCTGCAATTGCTCGAGCATGCCGGCCCCAAGACCGTTGCGCCTGCATATCGCCTGCACACAGCAGTGCCGGGCAACAGGCCCGGCGCGCCGCCAGCAGGCGGCTCAGATACGTCGCGGCCCAAATTGGTGCTGGTGCGCCCGACCGCCGACATGGAAGCCGCCGACGTAGACGACAGCGACGGTGTGCACTACGAACGCGTCGGAGTGTTGGACCGACCCGAGCCGGCATGCCTGCCGGAGATCGGTGCTGACCTTTCCGCGTTCCGCCGGGAACAAGCCCACCGTCGTTGCACGGTCTTGCTGCGCTGCCTGTCGGGTATTGCCATCTCCACCGGGCTGATCGGGATATTTCCGGGGATGCACCTGGCCTGGGTGTTCACTGGGCTGTTCGGGCTGGTTTCGCTGGGCCTCGTCGGGCTCATGGCCTACGCCAAGGAGCTGGAGGCAGAGCAGCAGCGTCGCCGGGCCCGCCGGGTCAACCGTGATGCAGGCGCGTCACATCCTGAGCTGGTCGACCCCGCCGTCCATCCCGCGATGGATCCCGCTGTGGCCGGCTACCCCGGGGCCTGGGACGACTTCGGTCTCGACGACGAGTTCGAGGTGCCGAGAGCGGCAGCTCGCTGAGCATCCTCGGCGCCGGCTGCAGGGCCGGCTCCAGGAGGGGGGTTGCTCCGGCCCGACTATCCTGAGGTGTCGCCCCGGGGGTGTAGCTCAGCTGGAAGAGCGCTACGTTCGCAATGTAGAGGCCGAGGGTTCGAGTCCCTTCACCTCCACCAAAGGCCCAGGTCAGAGACCTAAGGTGGGATCTCCGAAAAGCTCAGATTCTCCGACGTGTCTTTACGTGTCTTTATCGGGCTCACCCCGCAGAACCGGAAGAGCCACCAAAGGCACACCCCCACCGGAAGGAAATGTCCTCGACTGCGCTAGGACCAGCGAGCGGGCTCATCGTGGGCGGCTCGATCGCTACGCCTCGGTTCCGCTCACGCTCCGGCAGGAACAGGTGCCAGCAGTCCGGAATGCCTTCTAGGCCAACTTGCCCCCTCTTACATGGCGATGCCCGATCCAATGACGAGGTCCTTGGCGGTGCTCGAAACCAGGACCTCGCCGGATCATGTCGTAGTCCGACATGCCAGGCCATTCGACCGTTATCGGGTCTCGTCGAGTCTGTTAGCGATCCAGCCCGGCGAATCGAAACGTACCGGCGATGCCCCGACCAGAGCCGCCAGGTCAGACTCAAGGCGCTCGAGCTGCTTGGCGCCGATCTTCCGCTTCCACTTGTCGCGCAATTTGTCGAAGACGGCTTCGCCTTCTCGCATGACTTCGAAGCCGAGCGCCGTGACCTGAAGGCGTTTGCGACGCGCGTCGAGCGGATCGGGACCGCGTGCCACGTAGCCGCGCTCCTCGAGCACCGCCACAGTCTTTGCCGCCGCTTGCTTGGAGACCGACAGACGGCGACCCAGTTCCGAAGCATCGTCAGCGCCCGCCGCAATGGCTCGCATCGCGAAGTCGTGGACGGGGCGCACGTCTTCGTACCCGCGCTCGGCGAGCTCCAGGATCGCATCGTCTACCAGCACGCGAAATCCTCCGAGGAGGAGCAGTGCGAGGTCGGCGCCCGAGCGTGACATGGAGCTGATCGTAAGGCAAAGGTCTTGACAAGGTCAACCAGGTTGTCTACACTGGACAACCTGGTTGACGATTCAAGGGAGATTGACATGAGCGCAACTGCCGAGCAGCAGGCCTCACTGGCCGGGGTCACACACCATTACGCCAAAGTGAACAGGACTGAGCTGCACTACGTGGCGGCGGGCACTGAAGGAACTCCCGTTCTGCTGGTCCATGGTTTCCCCGAGACGTGGTGGACCTTCCGCAAGCTCATCCCGCTGCTCGCCGCCAGCCACCGTGTCTTTGCGGTAGATCTGCGCGGGTTCGGTGACTCTGACAACGGGCCAGGCGACTACGACAGCAAGACGTCCGCCGAGGACCTGCACCTTTTGATTGAAGAGCTCAACGTTGGCTCAGTGCACCTCACCGGCCAGGACATCAGCGGGGCGACTGTCTTGCGTCTCGCCGCGACGCACCCCGAGGACGTGCGCAGCTTCACCGCCATCGAGATGGGCCTATCCGGGTTCGGCCTTGAGATGTTGGCCGACGTCACCCATGGGGGTACCTGGCACATCGGCGTTCTTGCCGCCCCCGGGATCCCCGAGATGCTCCTCGCCGGTCGCGAGCGCGAGTTCCTCGGACAGTTCGCCTTTCCGGCTATGAGCGCCACCCCCGGAGCGATCACCGACACCGACATCGACGAGTTCGTCCGCACCTACTCGCGTCCCGATGGCTGGCGCGGAGCGATCGGCCTCTACCAGTCCATGCTCCAAGAAGGCGCTGAGATCGCAGCCCTTGTCGACGGCCACAAGCTGAGCATCCCGGTGCTGGCGATCGCAGCTGGAGGCGGCGAGTTCACCTTCGCAGCGATGAGCCAGGTCAGCTCCGATCCGGTCCGATCAGTGACGCTCGAAGGCGTCGGCCACTACGCAGCCTTAGAGGCACCCGACCAGGTGGCACACGCTCTTCTCGAGTTCTTCAGCACTGTTGACGCCACCATCATCCCGGCCGCCGGCATGGCAACATCTTTTTCGCCGCCCTCGGACCAGGAACGGGGGCGGGGGCGTATATCCGAGCATTTCAATGGTCGGCGCCGGCGTCCCTGATCCTGGCTGCGCTCTCCGGCGCCATCTGCAGAACCAAACCCAGCCGATCCAGGCGAGAGACCATGTGAACGATTCAAGACCTACCTCTCAGCGGCGTTCAAGCCTTGTCTAGTCATAGACATCAAATAGTTACAAGAAGGAGAGCAAACGATGCGGAGTCAGAACTTCACTAGTTTGTTCACAGTCGAGCAGGAACCCGTAGAGGTCTTCGACACGACTGCCCCCGCCATTATTGAGGCTCATCGGAATCTGGCGGGCTCTGCCTGCTCACCAGCCGACGATGGACCCCAACACACGCCAGCGTTGCGGTCTCGCTCGAATATTCGGGCGCGCTCGAACTCCGCTGTCAAGACAAGATTTCAGCGCAAGTGGTCCGCTGAGCCGAGCAACCGTCCGCATCTTCATTTCGCCAGATTCGCGAGGAGCTCGAAGGTGCCGTGGTTCTGCACCGAGACGACACCTGCGATGTTCGGAGGTGTGATGTCGTAGTCGGACATGACGATCGGCGCGTCTGCCAGGAGAACGAAGCCTGTGTTGGTCTGCTGGTAGTGAAGCGCGACGGTCACAGACTTCGAGACGCCGTGGAGCAGGAGCGTTCCATGTGCGTCGACCCCGTAGATCTTGCCCGGAGTGATGTCAGGCAGGGGGATCGGATCGGTCAGGGTGAATGCAGCCATCGGAAATTTGGCTGTCTGAATGGCGTTGGTCTTGAGGACCGCGTCGCGAAGACTCTTGTCGCTCTTGAGCGTCGTCATGTCCACCGTGAAATGTGCAGCTGTCACCCGGCCGCCCACCACGGTCACTGACCCGGTGACGTCGCTCGTCCGGCCGGTTGCCGTGTCAGACAGCAGACCCCCGGCAACTTTTTCCACCACTCGGTAGCCAGCTGTGGTCGCCTCGTCGACTGGGCCCGGGACGACTCTCCATTGCCCATTCAGATCGCCGGCGGACGCGCCTGATGACGAGGACCCGCCGGCCTTCAAGGCGAGAGGAGCCGCTGAACTGCCGCTCAGCATCCACGAGAGTCCTGCTCCCCCGACGACGATCAGAGCGAACAGCGGGACGAGAATCCAAAGCAGCCACTTCTTCTTGGAACTTTTCATGTCTGGCCCTTTCAATTGGGGGGACCCGGGTAGTCCGGATAGCAAGCAAGTACTTGCATGTACCAGCGTACGCCGACCGATCACCAATTGCAAGCAGGTACTTGCTATCTTGGGCCTCATGCCGATACATCCGTACCCACCGGGGGAGGACAGTGCGTGGCCGAGCTTGTAGCCGATGCGACGATGTTCGACGCCGCCTTGAAGGTGTTGGCCGAACGTGGCTACGCCGGGGCAACCACGCGGAGAATCGCAGATGCCGCCGGGGTTAACGAGGTGACCTTATTTCGGCGCTTTGGCGACAAGCGACAGCTGATCCTCGCCGCCATCCACGCCGACATCGATCGATTCGCCAACGATGGGCTCACCGCGACAGGAAACCTCGAAGCTGACTTGATCCGGGTCGTCGAGTACTACTCGGACATCTATCAGCATCGAGACGGATTGGTTGGAACCCTTCTGCTCGAGGGAGCACGAGACCCTGACGTCGCCGCTCTGATTCAGGGGCCTCTTGGAGCAATGTCGCGCTTAGGCGAGATCTTTGCCGGCTATCAGCGCGGCGGACAGATGATCGAGGAGCCCACGGAGTTCGCAGTTCAGGCACTCCTTGCACCTCTACTTGTGATGACGCTTTTGGGGCACGTCACCGGTACCGAAGTCGCTTTACCGGATGCCAGCACTGTGGTTCAGCGGTTCTTGAAAGGTCGCCTCCTGGAGTGAGCGGACCCGAGGTGAGCAGCCTTTGCCGTACGTCAAGCTCACCTCGAGCTGACGCCGCAATATTTGCTTCTCTGCGGCGAGGTACAGCGACTCCTACAGAAGAGTCGACATCCTCGGGATCTCGGAGCGTCAATCGGTCGCGCGCAGCGCTCCTGGGGACCGCGCCGTTAGTTGATGGCACGGTGGTAATCGGGGGTCACCCGTGCCCTATGCAGCCCCATGCAAGGTGCTGCGTCGCGTGCGGCCCGTACGCTGCGGTTTCGCCGTTGGATGGGCGGCGAGCCATGTGGCCGCCGTCGCTGATAGGTCGGAGTTATGACCCTGCAGCATTTTCGCGATCATGCCGAAGTCACCACGAAGAGACCAGACCGGATTTCCAATGCCGCAGGTTTGTTTCTCTCGATGAACCAATGCGCGGGCCAGGCAGTCCCGTAACCCAAGACGGGCGGTCCTAATAGAAGGAGCCAGTGCCCTGTCGCCACACCGAACACGGCCAGGGCGACTCCCAGTACTGCAACTCGAACTGCCCCACCGCCGGCGGATCGGGGCACCCTGCGTGAGACAGCGAATCAGCTATCGAGCACTTCCGAGAGCCAGGGAACTGCAGCACGGGCGGCTGCTATCGCATCGGCCTCACTCGAATACTCCCTGACCGAGAAGTAGGCGATCGGCGTCCAATGCCCCACGTCCTCTGCGTCACGTCGGAACTCTTCGAATCCGTAAGTGATGGCATGAAGGAGCGGGGCCTCCGCTCCCCGTGACGGCTCCGGTCTCGCGGTCGAGACTGGGGTTGTCACACCAAACCCTCACGACAAGGGAGGCCCCGATGAAAAAAGAGTATGTCGGCATAGACCTGCACCGCCGCCGGTCGGTCATTTACCGAATGGACCAGGCCGGAGAGAAGATCGACTCGGTCCGGGTCGACAACGAGCCGAGTGAGTTCGCCAAGGCTGTGAGCGTGGCCCCGGTGGGCAGCGACGTCATCGTCGAGGCGACCTACGGCTGGTACTGGGCCGCGGATCTGCTCAAAGAGATGGGTTACGAGGTCCATCTGGCCAATCCGCACGGCAACGACTGGGGCCATCGGCGCGTGAAGAACGACGAACGCGATGCCAGAGACCTAGCCGACCTTTTGCGTCTCGGTCGCCTGGCCGAGGCCTGGATCGCCCCGCCCAAGACCCGAGAGCTGCGCGAGATGATCCGTTTTCGGATCAAGCTCTCCCACGTACGCACGGGTCTCAAGGCCCAAGTCCACGCGGTGATGGCCAAGAACGGGATCCTGCCGGCGCGAGGCGACATGTGGGGCCCGGGCGGCAATGCGCAGCTCGACGCCCTCGAGCTCCCCGACGCCTACTTCAATCGCATCGCCGTGCTGCGCGACCTCGTCGACGCCATCGACCGCGAGATCGGCTTCTTGGACCGCGACGTCCACCGCATCCTCTCAGACGACGCCGGCTACAACGCCGTCCAGGCCATCTACGGCGTCGGGCGCATCTTCGCCGCCGTCTTTGTCGCTGAGATCGGTGACGTCACCCGCTTCGATTCCCCCAAGGCGCTGTGCTCGTGGGCCGGGCTCACCCCCAAGCACAAGGAGTCCGACCTCCACGTCCACCGGGGCCGGATCACCAAGCAGGGCTCGCGCCTGGTGCGCTGGGCCGCCATCGAGGCCGTGGCCCGCTACCACGGAGGAGAACCATTCCGTGACTGCTTCGAGGCGATCGCGCAGCGTCGAGGAAAGAACAGGGCCAACGTGGCGATCGCCCGCAAAGTTCTCACGCTCGTCTACTACGGCTTGCGCGACGGCGAGATCCGCTGCCTCGCTGACCAAGACGCGGCGTGACGCTCGGCACCCGACCGGGTGCGTGCTCGTTGTTCGGCAAGGCTCCCACCCTTCGGAGTGGCGAAGCCGGCTAAGTGATTGAGCCTGCCCGGTCGTGGCCGAAGACCATCATGCCGATCAATCTCGGCGAAGACATGCCTGAGCCACCGAGCGTGCTCGAAGAACCTTCTCGCTCCCAAGCGTGAACCCGGATGGTCGAACCCGACGCCAGTCGCCATTGACAACCTGAACGAGTCTGCGTGGCGAGACGCCGCGGCCTCAAGGTCGTTCGTCCTCGCGTCGCTGCGGGCGCTCCACCTTGACCCCGAGCGCCCTCGCCCACGCGCGCCCGCGTACAGGTCGCGCTGGCGCCGCTCCAAACGACCTTCCGAACAAAGAAGCGCCTCGTGGGTATTGACACGACCCCGCTCCTTCAGACATGCCGTCAGGTCGCCTAAAGATGTCCACGCAACGGTCTACGGCTGGAGTCGAGGGGCTCGCCAAGACGGACCATAATGGATCTAGTCGGGCGGACACGTCGTAATCCTAGGGACTCCGCCCCGCGACGAACCCGGCGTACTGGGCAACCTCTGAGGCGCCGGGGACGGGGAATCACGGGACACTTGTGGACGCCCCAAACGGATCACCTCGACAGCACTATGACGTGGCAACCACACTGATGGTTGATCGAGGCCCGATTGTTGCCCGCTCTAGGTGAACGTTGGAAAAGCCGTGGTCAGGGCATTGATCGGCAAAGGCCATGGCCTGTTCCTCAGTCCAGCCATGGCTCCTGTGTCCCCCGGCCCCTGACTTGACCCTTCGCTCCGTGGCGACCAGACGGCCTCCAGGGAAGAGCACTCGGCGAACTTCACGTAGCCCTGAGTCGATGTTCGACCAATGGTGCACGATCGAGATCGACCAGGTGACCGAAGTAGAACCCTCTGCGACGGGAAGTCCTCGGCTGTTTCCTCGACGTATCGCACCCTCGCCGACCTCCGCGTCAAAAGTCGCGCCGTCCGTAGCATGACGGGCGCAGGGTCGACTCCGGTGACTGTCGCACCCAATCGGGCCGCATAGCGAACCGCTACTCCGGGTCCACACCCGACATCGACAATGCTGTCGCCCGAACCCATGCCGCTCAGTCGCACGGCAACCTCCGCATCGCCCTTGCGGCCGAATGCCATGCTGAGGGCAGCGACAAGACCGGCGACCCCTTGAAGCCGGGGTAGTCGGCGTGGTGATTGGGTGGTGCGTATTGCTCGTTCACACTTCCACCTTGACAGTTGAACTCAACTTCAAGTCAAGTGGGTTCCATGTCAGAGACTCTGCCGAAAACTCGTATTCATAGGCATGCTCCAGGACGCAGGGCTCGCCTTGGCCGACATCGCCGGGATCCTCGGCGCGAGCGACGTCAGCGAATCGAAGGCCATAGCCAGACGACGACTCGAGGTTCTCGACGAGGAGATCGCCATGTTGGTGCAGGCCAGTGCGTACCTCTCTGGTGCGTTGCTTTGTCGCTACGACCACCCAGCAACGGACTGCAAAATCATGGGAGCCGAGATCGACCGTCGACTCTCAGTGAACACCAGAGCAAAGTGATGCGATCACTGCAATGTATGGGGGCACCATATTGTGGTCGCGCTTCGGATTGGTCGGCTCCGCTCTGCCAATGCCCAGATGTGCCGCTCGTTGCTTCTTGGGTTCAGGAGTTATCTCCCCGAAAGAACCAATGAACGCCGAACCTGTCAGCAAGATGTCCATACGTTCCGAACGGCATGTCCTGCAGCTCATCGAGCAGGTCTCGGTCCGCGCCCACAGACAACTTGTCGAAGGTCTCCCTGAGGTCGCTGAGTGAGTCGGTAGTCATGTAAATGGCGACCGTGTTTCCCTGAGTCCAATTGCGTGTCGCGTGCATCCAGTCAGTGGCCGAGAACTCGATGCCTCGGGATTGGAGGTTGGCATAGACAACTTTATTGCGGTGCTCATCCGGCACCGTGTCCTTCATGGGAGTGTCCCTGAGCCTTGTGAGGGTCAACTCACCACCGAGACACGAATGATAGAAGGCCATAGCTTCAGCACAGTTTCCGTCGAACAGAAGAAAGGGCGTGAGGGTAAGCAAAGTCCTCCTCCTTCATCACATGAGAATCTTGACGGGTAGTCGTCCTTCGCTCAGCGTCTTGGCGCCGACCGTGGACCTTACTGAACTGAATCATCGTGTACAGGCCATTTGGGTAGTGCCGGATACCGTCTGGGGCCTCGATGAGCCTCCTAGCCCATATAAGTGATGGCATGAAGGAGCGGGGCCTCCGCTCCCCGTGACGGCTCCGGTCTCGCGGTCGAGACTGGGGTTGTCACACCAAACCCTCACGACAAGGGAGGCCCCGATGAAAAAAGAGTATGTCGGCATAGACCTGCACCGCCGCCGGTCGGTCATTTACCGAATGGACCAGGCCGGAGAGAAGATCGACTCGGTCCGGGTCGACAACGAGCCGAGTGAGTTCGCCAAGGCTGTGAGCGTGGCCCCGGTGGGCAGCGACGTCATCGTCGAGGCGACCTACGGCTGGTACTGGGCCGCGGATCTGCTCAAAGAGATGGGTTACGAGGTCCATCTGGCCAATCCGCACGGCAACGACTGGGGCCATCGGCGCGTGAAGAACGACGAACGCGATGCCAGAGACCTAGCCGACCTTTTGCGTCTCGGTCGCCTGGCCGAGGCCTGGATCGCCCCGCCCAAGACCCGAGAGCTGCGCGAGATGATCCGTTTTCGGATCAAGCTCTCCCACGTACGCACGGGTCTCAAGGCCCAAGTCCACGCGGTGATGGCCAAGAACGGGATCCTGCCGGCGCGAGGCGACATGTGGGGCCCGGGCGGCAATGCGCAGCTCGACGCCCTCGAGCTCCCCGACGCCTACTTCAATCGCATCGCCGTGCTGCGCGACCTCGTCGACGCCATCGACCGCGAGATCGGCTTCTTGGACCGCGACGTCCACCGCATCCTCTCAGACGACGCCGGCTACAACGCCGTCCAGGCCATCTACGGCGTCGGGCGCATCTTCGCCGCCGTCTTTGTCGCTGAGATCGGTGACGTCACCCGCTTCGATTCCCCCAAGGCGCTGTGCTCGTGGGCCGGGCTCACCCCCAAGCACAAGGAGTCCGACCTCCACGTCCACCGGGGCCGGATCACCAAGCAGGGCTCGCGCCTGGTGCGCTGGGCCGCCATCGAGGCCGTGGCCCGCTACCACGGAGGAGAACCATTCCGTGACTGCTTCGAGGCGATCGCGCAGCGTCGAGGAAAGAACAGGGCCAACGTGGCGATCGCCCGCAAAGTTCTCACGCTCGTCTACTACGGCTTGCGCGACGGCGAGATCCGCTGCCTCGCTGACCAAGACGCGGCGTGACGCTCGGCACCCGACCGGGTGCGTGCTCGTTGTTCGGCAAGGCTCCCACCCTTCGGAGTGGCGAAGCCGGCTAAGTGATTGAGCCTGCCCGGTCGTGGCCGAAGACCATCATGCCGATCAATCTCGGCGAAGACATGCCTGAGCCACCGAGCGTGCTCGAAGAACCTTCTCGCTCCCAAGCGTGAACCCGGATGGTCGAACCCGACGCCAGTCGCCATTGACAACCTGAACGAGTCTGCGTGGCGAGACGCCGCGGCCTCAAGGTCGTTCGTCCTCGCGTCGCTGCGGGCGCTCCACCTTGACCCCGAGCGCCCTCGCCCACGCGCGCCCGCGTACAGGTCGCGCTGGCGCCGCTCCAAACGACCTTCCGAACAAAGAAGCGCCTCGTGGGTATTGACACGACCCCGCTCCTTCAGACATGCCGGAGTGTGGCAGGGGTCGGGCCGCTGCCGGGGGTGCCCTAATCGTGCGACTGTGGGCGGTCAACACCTGCAAGCGGGTCGGGGCCTCGGGTGGTCTCGGGACCGGCCAATCAGAGCAGTCCAGGATTAATCAGATGGCGACCCCGAGCCGTCGGGGGCAGTCCCAGCATGGACACGTCCGTGCTCGGCGGATGCCCGGTGCCTTCTCAGAAATCCCAGGCGGCTTGGATTGCCGCGGTTTCGGCGACCGCCTGCCGCTCGCCAATCTTGAGAGCCTGAATGACGAGGTCCGGGTCCATCATGTTCGCCGGAGTCCCGATCTCGTTGAAATCGGGTTCGATCGCCACCAACAGTCTGGTTTCGCGCAATGGTGCCAATTCCGCATCCGGGGTGACGGAGGCGGCCAGCGCACCACCCCCGCCGGTGCCCTTGGATCCAAGGGCATGGCATGAAAGGACCACTAACGCGTCGGTCGGCGGCGCCGCCGCCGCATTCAGGTGACTGAGGAGACCTCCGTCCATATAGCGGTGGCCTTCGATGGTGACGCTGGGGAACAGCACCGGTACGGCGCAACTGGAGGCGACCGCTTGCAGCAACGGCACGCCGGATCCTTGGCCCCACACGACGAGATCGCCGGTGTCGGTGTCGATAGCGGTGCACCGGAAGCCTGCAGGCCACGTGGTGCCGTCGAGTGTGCTGAACAGGCCGAGGTAGATGTCTTCGGCGAGTGTGCTCGCCTCCTTGGCTGAGCGGCCGATCGCTCGTAACGCTCGCCGCGGATCGGACTCGAGGTTCGCCTGGCGTATTGCGCTCAGGAAGGCTTCATCGCCTGCCGCCAGGCTTTCGGTGTCGATGCTCTGCCCAAGTGATGCCAGGCTGATGAGTGCATCGGTAACGTCACGGCCGCAGGCGAGAAGCGCTCCCACGAGGGCACCTGCGGAAGTTCCCATGATTGCCTCGGCTCCCGCCAGGTCGACACCGGCCTTGAGCAGCCCCGTGAGCAGGCCGGTCTGCCAGCCGACACCGACAGCGCCGCCGCCTCCAAGGACGAGTGCACGTGTTGGTGCGCCGCTTCGCGGAGAAGTCATTGCAGTTCCTTTCACGGCTCACCACGCAACGGTGTTGCCTGCCTTGGCAGTCGAGGTGTTGGTGATTCGCTCAACGAATGTTGAGTCAACTGTAGCCCACAGGGAACACTTGCTCAACACGCGTAGAGTGAACCAATGACCCAAGGCACCGCTGACCCCCAGCCCATGACGAGCCGGGCAGCCCGTCGCGCTGCAACACAGGCCCGGATCCTCGATGCGGCACGAGAGGAGTTCGGCAACCGAGGGTTCGAGGCGACGACGGTGCGCGGCGTTGCCCGCCGGGCCGGGGTCGATCCGTCCCTGGTCCTGCAGCACTACGGATCCAAGTCGGCGCTCTTCACCGCTGCTATCCGGCTCCCGCCCGGTGAGCCGGAAGAAGCCGCAGATCATCTGGCTGAAGTCCTCAAGGTGCGCGCCGCCGCATTGCCCCCCGAAATGCGGGCCCTGGTCCGATCCATGTTGACCGTGCCCGAGGCTTCTGAAGCCGTCCGGCTCCATCTCGACGAGCGAATCGGCAATCTGGCGGCAGGGTTTGGCGGCCCGGATGCCGAGCTGCGAGCCGCCATCGTCGTGAGCAGCATTCTTGGCCTCACGGTGGCTCGCCACTTCCTCCAACTGCGCGCGGTGTCGAGCACTTCTGACGACGACCTCGTCCGCGTGGCCAGCCAAATCCTCACCGCAGCCCTGCAACCGCAGCGTTCCGACTGAGACACACCGCAGGTGCACTGCTTCATCGGGTGCTGCAGCTGAACGAGTGCACACTGGCAAAAGAGCTGACTGAGATAGTCCGACACAGGCGGGCGACCGGAGCTAGGGAAGAGGGTTGGAAAGATCGTGACGATTGCCTACTGGAGGAGTGAAGAAACTCGTGCAGTCGCGAGACCAGCTTCGGCCGAAGATGGGCTGGGTCGACACCATGCCCATGCCCCGTGTCCGACTGATCGGACTATTCGAGGTCCTTGGAGCCATCGGTCTCATCGTGCCGCCGATCACCGGTATCGCTCCCGCACTCGCCATCGGCGCAGCGATCGGCCTTGTGCTGATCCAGATCGGTTGTGGATTCAGGCTCCATCTGTCCCGCGACGAGCTGTCGGACCTTCCACTGAACGTCACCCTTCTTGGGATGACGGCTGCCACCGCCTGGCTCGGTGCGTACCTGTGGACGTGAAAAGTAAAGAAGTTGCGGTAGTCGAAGGCGGCGTCCCCGATGTGTGTACGTGAGCAGAGGTCGCGCCACCTCAACGCTGCCTTGATCCGGATGGTGGGTAGCCGATCGTGCGATTACACGGCAGGGCACAGTTGCAAGCACCTGGTCCCAGCAGGTGACTTGGCTTGCGTGATCCGACAGGTCGTTGTCGACTGGCTGGTGGCGAACAGAACATCGGCGTTCCGTCGTCTGCCCAGCAACAAGCGCTGCCGCGTCAGGGCCGAAGATGTCCCGTCGCTAGCCGAGGAACGTGATCATCGTTAACAAGAAGGGCGCCGTTGGCGGCGCATTCGAGCGTGTCTTTACGTGTCTTTACCGTGAGGGAAGGAGAGGGATCGTGAGGGAACCTGAGGGGATCGAAACGCCACCACCAGGAGAGTCCTCGGAAAGGTCCTGGTCAAAAGGCTGAGAACCGTACCTTCGCAATGTAGAGGCCGAGGGTTCGAGTCCCCTCACCTCCACCAAAAGCCCAGGTCAGAGGGCTAAAGTGGGACCCCCCCAGAAGGTCACAAAGCACCGATGAGCGCTACGTGGCTTTGCGCAGAGATCGTCCCTACGAAGCGATGAGCTCAACCAAAGGCCCAGGTCACAGAAGTGAAGTTGCATGCCCGCACAGGGCCATTGCCTTGAAGTTGAACTTACGCTGCTTGACCCTGCGTGCTCTTGTCGCTGCACTAGTAGCTTCCGACTCACGGAGTCCTCCCGAAGTTTCAACGCTGAGTTTTACGTCGCTTCGGTGACGGTCATCCCGATCTTCTTCATAACTCTCGCGGTGGAGGTTCGTGCTGCCACCTATCCCATCATGCGCCGGATGGTCGCGCTGTACCGGTACAGAAAGCTTCGACGCTTCGAATCGATGCGCGAGCGCTTCCACTGGTTGATTCGGGGCATGCTCGTTGCCTTAACGGCCCTTCTGGTCCCAGTCGTCGCCTTGGGATGGGCAGCCGAGGTCATCGGTCTTCTAGCCTTGGACAACCGGACGATTGGGCAGTCCCAGCACGTCTTGGTCGTCATCGGCGTGGTCGCGCTTCCCACCGTGGTCTTCCTATGGGCGATCGCAATCAGGGAACGTGAGCCCACTCCGCTCGATGAGGAGCTGGATCGGCTGTCTCGGAGTCGCCGCGAGACGATCAACGGAATAAGTGAGCGCCTTCACTCGATGGAGCGGGCGGCCAGTCGAGATGACACCAGCGATACTGCAAAGGTTCGTCGTACGCGTCGACAACTCGGCGCGCTGACTCGTCGAGATCAGAAGTTGACGAGCTCGACCGGCAAGGTGCGTCGGTCTCTTCAAAATCTTCGCGAGCGTCAGGAGACGACGCGGCGGTGATCTTGGCCGCCCGGGGGACCAAACCTCTCCGAGTGCTGTCTGGCCGGACAGGACACCTTGCAGCGATCTGACCCCTACCACGCGAACGGCGCGTCCCACTACGGCGGTTCTCGCGTGGCCGAAGTGCCGTAGTGCCTGAGCGCCCGAAATTGAGCAGGCGACGAATTCAGGGTCGGCGGGACCGGCTGCTCCGATGAGAGGGGAGTGCGCAGTCTGGGCAGGTGCCTGTGATTTCGACGGTGTGGGTGACGTCGAGAAAGCCGTGCTCCTGGCCAGTCTTGGTGGCCCAGCGTTCCACTTGTGGCCCTTCGACTTCGACGGCGGTGCCGCAGACGCGGCAGACAAGATGGTGGTGGTGGTCCGCGCTCGCGCAGCGGCGGTAACGGGTTTCTCCGTCGCCGCTTCGTAAGACGTCGAGCTCACCGGCGTCGGCGAGCGCTCGGACTTGGTTGTAGACGGTGGTGAGGGCGATGTTCTCGCCTTGCGCCTGGAGCTCGGCGTGGAGTTCTTGAGCCGAGCGGAAACCATCGGAGGCTTTCAAGACGGCGGCAAGGGCGCGTTTCTGCCGCGTCGAGCGCTCTTGGGGCGCACGACCCGGCAGACCGTCAGCGTCGCTGGCGATCACCATTGATCCGTGTCCCGCGAGTCTCAGTGGTCGTCCCAGTGGCCTTCGTGCGAGGCATGGCGGTGCCCGTCGTGGACGTAGTCGACGTGGTCGCCGTGGGGGATGGCGACATGTCCGCAGCCTTCGCCGTGGGTGTGGTCGTGTCCGGGGTGCTCGGTGTGGCCCTCGGTGGTGCACTCGTCGAAGTGCCCGTCGTGGGCGGCGTGCAGGTGCCCGTCGTGGACGTAGTCGACGTGGTCGCCGTGGGGAACGGCGACATGCCCGCAGCCCTCACCGTGGACGTGGGTGTGGTCGGAGTGCTCGGCGTGCGTGGTGGTCATTGGTGTTCCTCCTGTGAGTGTCGGATGGCGTCGTTGACGATGTGACCGACGTGGGCGTCGGCCAGTTGGTAGGTGATTTCGGTACCACGCCGGGTGGCCGTCACCAGGCCGGCTTCGCGTAGGACCTTGAGGTGCTGGGACAACAGTGGCTGGCTTACCTGCCGCCCGGAGGCCTCGAGCGAGGTCTGGAGCTCGTGGACGCAGCGCGGCCCCTCGCAGAGCTCGACGACGGTGGCCAAACGGATGGCAGAAGCGAGGGCCTTGAGCAGGTCCACCGCTCCGACCAAGCGGTCGGTCGTCTTGGTATCAACCACACCCAACACATTAGCGGTTCCTTATATAAAGAACAAGCCATAGATCCCGCTTTCCGGGGAGTGTATTTGCAACCGTTCCAGATACGGTCTAAGGTTATCTGGAACCGATCCAGACAAGCTCCTGAGGACGCTGGATTCGCCTGGGGTTCGCAATGGAGTCGGTACGGACCATGTCGGCGACGCCGACGACGACAGGAAAGACCGGAGGACGATGTTCAGATTCGCGAAGGTCGCCGCGGCGATGCTGGGAGCCGGGGTGGTGCTGCTGCCCGTTGGATCAATCGCGACCACGGCCTCAGCCACAACCAACGGCGCCGCCAAGGTCGCGGTGGTGGCGGGGGAGAACGAGTACGGCAACGTGGCCTCGCAGATCGGGGGCAAATACGTGAGCGTGTATTCGGTGGATTCGAACCCGAACACCGATCCCCATACCTATGAGGCCACGCCGAGCGTCGGCCAGAAGATCGCCAACGCCAACCTGCTGATCGAGAACGGAGTCGGCTACGACGCCTTCATGGGCACTCTTGCCTCGGCCTCGCCCAACTCGGCTCGCAAAGTGATCAACGTGCAGCATTTGCTGGGTCTGCCGGACAGCACGGCGAACCCGCACCTGTGGTACAACCCGAGGACGATGCCGGCGGTGGCCAACGCGCTGGCCACCGATCTGTCCAAGCTCAACCCGGCCCACGCGTCGACCTTTCATGCCAACGAGACCAAGTTCGTGGCTTCGCTCCAACCATGGATCAAAGCCATCGCCGCCTTCAAGGCCAAGTACGGAGGGACCACTGCAGCGACGACCGAGCCGGTCGCCGACTACATGTTGCAGGCCATGGGGATCAACAACTTGACGCCGTGGCAGTTCCAGGCCGACATAATGAACGGTACCGATCCCACTCCCCAAGACGTGTCGTTGGAGAAGGGTTTCTTCACCAAGCGCCAGGTGAAGGTGTTCTGCTACAACCAGCAGGTCACCGACTCGCTCACGGACTCGATCCGCCAGACCGCGCTCTCGGCCGGTGTGCCGGTGGTTGGGGTGTACGAGACGATGCCGGTCCCCGGCTACGACTACCAGACCTGGATGATTGCCGAGCTCAACTCGATAGAGAAGGCCATCACCACCGGTGCCTCCACCCAGCACCTGTGAGTGTGACGACTGACCCCGTGGCGACAACCGGAGGGCCGCCGTTCCGAGACAGCATCGGGGACGGCGCAGCGCCGCTCCTCCGGGTCGAGGACGTGAGCGTGTCGCTCGGAGGCCGCCGTGTTCTCGACCGGGTGTCGTTCTCGGTCGAGGGCGGCGAGTT
Organism: uncultured Acidimicrobiaceae bacterium; assembly: GCA_963744935.1. Lineage (GTDB taxonomy): Bacteria > Actinomycetota > Acidimicrobiia > Acidimicrobiales > RAAP-2 > Bog-473. The sequence continues at coordinate 6,451 of CAVUVM010000012.1, read as the reverse complement.
CTGCGGGCTCATCGGTTCCAACGGCGCGGGCAAGACGACTCTGTTGCGAGTGATCCTCGGCCTGATCCACCCGAGCAGCGGCCGGATCGAAGTGAGCGGCGGGACCCGGACGCGGCGAAGCCCCCAGATCGGCTACGTCCCCCAGAAGATCGTCCTCGAGGCGGACATGCCGCTGCGGGCCCGGGACCTGGTCGGGCTTGGTCTCGACGGGCACCGCTTCGGGATCTCCCGGCCGACGGCGAAACGTCGTCTCGCCGTGGAAGAGATGCTCGACGCGGTCGGAGCGACCCGGTTCGCGGACACCCGTATCGGGAACCTCTCAGGTGGCGAGCAGCAGCGGGTCATGATCGCCCAGGCACTCATCTGCCGACCCAAGCTGTTGCTGCTCGACGAGCCGTTGGCCAACCTCGACATCCGCTCGGCCGCCGAGGTGGTCGAGCTCTTGGCCCGGATCGCGGTCGAACAGCGCATCGCGATCCTGCTATCCGCGCACGACATGAACCCGCTGCTGCCCGTCATGGACCGCGTCGTCTACCTGGCCGACGGCCGGGCGGCGTCCGGTACGACCGACGAGGTGGTTCGCACCGACACCCTCAGCGCGCTCTACGGCCACCACGTCGAGGTGATCCACGTCCAGGGCCGGGTGCTGGTCGTCTCGGGGGCCGAGCATCAGGCCCACCACCCCGGCGACGCCGACCCCTTCTTCCGGGAGTCGTGATGCTCGTAGCGCTCTCCTGGTCCTCGCTGTTCGAGCCCGGGTTCTTCACCTCCGAGCCCGTCCAGATCGCTCTGGTGGTGGGCGCACTCGCGGCGGTCGTCTCTGGGATCGTGGGGGTGTTCACGGTCATCCGGGGCCAATCGTTCGCCGGGCACGCGCTCTCCGACATCGGCACCGCCGGCGGCTCCGCCGCGGTCTTGGTCGGAGCTTCCACCATCTACGGGTTCGTCGCCTTTAACGTGGTCGCGGCCGGCGTCATGGAGCTCATCGGCATCCGCAAGCCCCGAGGGCGCGACCTCGCCACCGGCATCGTGCTCGGCGCCTCGCTGGGGCTGGCGGCGCTGTTCCTCTACGAGGACACCGTCAGCTCGAGCACTACCGGGGCCACCGTGAACGTGCTCTTCGGGTCGATTTTCACGTTGCCGCCCGGCATCACGACCCCCATGGTCCTTCTCGGCATCGCCTCGGTCGCGCTGATCACCTTCTTGTACCGGCCCCTCCTCCTCAGCTCCGTGAGCTACGAGCTGGCCGCGGCGCGCCGGGTGCCCGTGCGCCTGGTCGGCGGGGGCTACCTCCTCGCGCTCGCCTTGGCCGTGTCGATGTCCGCGATAACGATCGGGGCGATCCTCTCGACGGCTCTTTTGATCGGACCGGCCGCCATTGCGCTCCGGCTAGCGACCCGCACCGGGGTCGCCATCACGGTGGCGGCCGCGGTCGGCGTGATCGCCTGCTGGGTAGGCACCTTGATCGCCTACGACAGCACGGTCTGGGCTGGCGGGAACGGCTGGCCGGTGAGCTTCTGCATCGTGGCCGTCATCTTCGTCCTCTACTTCGCCTCGGGGGTCGTCTCGCGCCTCCGAACGGGTCGGCGACGGGCGACGACCCGCGATCAGGGAGGGGTCATCGAGCGAGTCGAGGTGGCCTGATGTTCGCCAGCTTCATGATCAACGCCTGGGAGGCGGCCACCATCGTGGCCATCGTGGCCGGCGTGGTCGGGTTCTTCACGGTGCTGCGCGGAGCAGCCTTCGCGGCGCACTCCCTTCCCAACGGGGCCTTCGCCGGAGCGGCGGGGGCCTTCCTGATCGGTGCCAACACCATTGTGGGCCTTGGGGTGTTCTCCCTGGCCGGGGCCGGGATGATCGCCGGGCTGGGCCGGCGCGCCCGCAGCGACGTGGCCACCGCCCTCACGATCGTTTTGATGCTGGCTCTGGGCGATCTGTTTCTGTCGCGCACGAGCGAGTACGCCCCCGAGATCTTCTCCCTGCTCTTCGGTGAGATCCTCGGCGTCTCCGCCAGCAAGCTGGCCCCGACCGTGGTCATCGCTGCGGTGTGCATCCTGGCCGTCATTGCCCTGTACCGCCCGCTGATGCTCTCCTCGGTCGCCCCCGACGTCGCGGAAGCCCGCGGCATCAACACCAGGGTGATGGACCTGGCCTTTCTGGTCGTGCTGGCGCTGGTGACCACCATGGCCGTCCCCGTCGTGGGCTCCCTCCTCATCTTCAGCCTGCTCATCGGCCCGCCCGCCGCCGCCCGATCGTTCACCAACCGCCCCCCGGTGGCGATGGGCCTCTCCGTGCTGTTCGCGCTCGTCACCGTGTGGGTCGCCATCGCCGTCTCCTACGAGACGAACCTGCCCATCGGCTTCTTCGTCGGCGCCATGAGTGCCTTCGCCTACACCGTGGGGCGTGCCTGGGCCGCCTGGCGGCATACCCGCGGTCGACGACAACACAGCATTCGGGACCGGCCAAGCGTTGCTGACCTCAGCGAGCGGGCCGCCGCGAATGCGGAGGCCAGATGAGGCCTATGACCAAAGCCAGAACCGACCGCCCCGACCTCGGTCCCGGGCAGGAAGCTCGCGGTCGCGGCAACGGCTGGCGGCGGCAGCGGACGCGCAACACGCCGCGCCAGCAAGCGCTTCTTGAAGTTCTGGAAGAAGCCGATGGATTTCTCAGCGCGTCCGAGCTTCATGGACGTCTCTGCGCCATACTGTCACGTTGGACCCTTGCGCGCGAAGACCTGGATAATGGCCCCACAGGCGCGCCGGCTTCTCGCTCGCACCAGGGTGACCCTGCCGGTGGTTCAGAGCAGGATGCGCCGGCTCTCGCCCGGGCGCAGCTCGGAAATCTCGTCACCGATCCCGATGCGAATGGTGCCATCTTCCCAGTGCTCAGCCTCAACGACGACCTCGCCATCCTTCACGGAGATGTTCATCCACCGTCGGTCGTAGCGAAGGTCGAGGTTGAGGCTCCGTACCTCTGACGGAAGCAGGGGGTTCAACCAGAGCGCGTCCGCCCGGGCCTCGATGCCCAGATAGCAGCGCTGCAGGATGTCGACCGTGCCGGCCATGGCACCGAGGTGGATCCCTTCCGCAGTCGTTCCTCCTTGCACGTCGTCCAGGTCGCTGCGCAGCGCTTCCTCGAAGAGGGCCCAGGAGCGCTCGCGGTCCGAACGCGCCAGCACCCAGGCGTGCACGACGCGGCTCAGGGTCGACCCGTGCGAGGTGCGCTGGAGGTAGTACCCGATGGTCTCGCGGATTTTCTCGGGATCGAAGGGATAGCCGAGGCGTTCGAAGATGGCGCGGAGCTCTTCGGAGGAGAGCAGGTAGAGAAGCATAAGGACATCTGCCTGTTTGGAAGCCTTGTAGGCATTCGGAGTGTCGCCTTCGCTCTCCAGGATCCGGTCCAGCCTCGAGATGTCGCCATATCGGTCGCGGTAGCCGGCCCAGTCGAGCTCTGCGAGGGCCTCGTACCCCTCGAACTGACTCAGGATGCCGTCATCAGAGAAGACGAGACGTATGTTGCGACTGACTTCGTCCCAATGCGCGACCTCCTCGTCGTCCAGTGACAGGCTCTCGCACAGTTCGTTCCGGCGGGGCTCGGAAAGAAGCTCGAGGACCTCGAGTCCGCGGCAAAGGACCCACACGGCCATGACATTGGTGTAGGCGTTGTTGTTCAAGCCGGGAGTGGACGCGCCCGGGTACCCGTCGTGGTACTCGTCGGGTCCGGTCACGCCCAGGATCTCGTAGCGGCCCAGCGCCGGGTTGAACGTGGCAGCGCTGGACCAATAGCGGGCGATCTCCAAGATGACCTCTGCCCCGAACGAGGCCAGGAATTCGATGTCGTGGGTTGCCTGGTAGTAGTTCCATATGTTGTAGGCGATCGCGGAGTTGATGTGCCGCTGCAGGTGCGACGCATCGAGCATCCAGCGACCCGACAGCGGGTTGAGGTGGAGCACTTGTGACTCCTCGCGTCCGTCACTTCCGCTCTGCCAGGGGAACAACGCTCCCCGGCAGCCGGCTTCTCGCGCCGCCCACCGCGCTTCTGGAAGCCTGCGGTACCGATACAAAAGGAGCGATCGGACAAGCTCGGGCAGGTGATAGGTCAAGTAGGGGTAGATGAACAGGTCGTCCCAGAAGATGTGTCCGCGGTAGGCCTCACCGTGCAGTCCTCGCGCCGGAACACCGACATCCAAGTCGATGCTGTTGCGTGAAACCGTCTGGAGCAAGTGGAAGATGTGAAGATGCAGGATCAGTTGTGTCAGGTTCCCGCCATCGGAGATCTCGAGCGAGAAGCGCTTCCACAGGTGATCCCACTCCCGGTTGTGGTCGTTGAGGAGCTCACGAAAACCACCCGCACGCTGAAGGTGTGTGCGCGCCGCGATCGCTGGTTCACTGATCGACCGGTCTTTGGAAGTGAAGAGCGCGACGATCTTCTCGATCGTGGTCGACTCGTCCTTCTCGAGGTTCAGAGAGAGGTCCTGCGCGATGTACCCGCGCTCTTGGACGAGCTGGCGTGGCGTGTCGACCGGGGTTTCGCCGCAAGACGCGTGGGTCCGTGCCGTTTGCGCGATGCGGATACCCGATTGGTTGGTGCGGACGACGAGCGAGATCGTCTCATCGTTGACGACGCACCCCTTCATGTCGACAAGGTGGTCGTCATTGAACTCGCTGTAGCGAGCCACTCCGCCGTTCACGACCCGGCCGTCGAGTGCTGAACGGACGATCAGTTTCCCCGACCAGTTCTCAGCCACGAACAGGGTCTCGAGGCCCGCGAGGTGCTCATCTGCCATACTGACGAACCGGCGCTGCTCGACCCGCGTGACCCTTCCACGGTGGTCCCTCACACGCATTTTCCGTCTGAGAACGGCCTGATACAGATCGAGCTCCTGGGCGTACTCCAGCGTTTCCACATCCGTCAGGTGGAACCAGGGCCCATCTTCCGGGCGGAAGGTGAGTGGGAGCCAATTGGGGAGGTTGACGATGGTCTCGTTTTCGACGGTTCGACCCGATATCTCGGTCACTCGGCGGTTGTAGAGCCCCGCGACGTACGTGCCCGGGTAATGAACGCCGTCGGCGACCGATTCGGGGGCAGCGCCGCGGGTCGCGAAATAGCCGTTCCCCAGTGCGCAGAGGGCCTCGCGGAGGCCTTCTCGGTCCGGGTCGAACTGCTCGTACTTCAGCGACCATTCGTTGACGACCTCGGGCTCGAGGCCGGGGAGCGGTGCAGCACGCCGGTTCACGGTCCGCTCTCCGTGGTGGTGGACACCTCGACGTCGGCCAGGTCGGCGACGACGGCGTCCGCGCCGTGTGCCAAGAGGGCGTCGGCTTGGCCGATCCGGTCCACGCCGATGACCTGGCCGAACCGGCCTCGCCGGCCTGCTTCCACACCTGCGAGTGCGTCCTCCACGACGATCGCACGGCCGGGAGAGACGTGAAGCCGCTCGGCGGCCGTGAGGAAGATCGCCGGATCGGGCTTTCCCGGCAGCCCGAGCTCGGCGGCATCGAGGCCGTTCACTTCGGCGTCGAAAAGCCCCTGCACGCCGGCAGCATCCAGTACGGCATCTGCATTGCGGCTGGACGAGATGATGGCCGTTCGAATGCCCTTAGAGCGCAACGCGTGAATGAGGGTGACCGTCGATTCGAAGCGCTTGATCCCCCCGTGTTGGAGCTCCCCCTCGAACTCGCGGTCTTTGAGGTTCGCGATCGCACAGATTGTCCGATGGCCCGGAGGATCTGCCGGTGAGCCATACTCGAGCCTGAACCCACGGGATTCTAAAAAGCTCGCCGCTCCGTCGTAGCGAGGCTTCCCATCGACGAACCTGAGGTAGTCCTCTTCACTGAAGGGCTCGAACGGCATGCCCGTGCGCTCCGCATCAGCCCGAAGAAAGTCGTCGAACACCCGCTTCCAGCAGCGCTCGTGGACCCGGGCGGTGTCCGTGACCACGCCGTCCAGGTCGAAAATGACAGCGTCGATTCGGTCCGCGGGCAGCACCACGCGTGCTCCTCGCCATCCACCGCCCTGCTCGTTCCCGGACTTCACACCAGCTCACTTTGTGCCGTCGCAGACTCTGCAGCCCGGAAAGCGACCGCCCTCGGCGGCGGCTGGCGTCAGGAAACGGCTGGGACCGGGCTGTCGTGGTGGGCGAACAGTACCTCCTCGATCACGGGTGGGGCAAGGTCCCAACGGTCCCCGGCGGAGTCCGTGAGCAAATCCTCGACGGTGATCATCCCGAGAAACAGTTCGTTCCGCGCCACTGCGAGGCGTCGCATGCATATCTTCTATCTCGCACTCGCAAGGAGTTTGCTCATTAGATTGATCCGATTACGGTGCGCGCCTGTCGTGCGCCAGCCAGATCGTTTCCGCTCGCAGCTATGGTCTTCGCCTACCTCGTCGCCCATCGTGTGCTCTCACTCGCGGAGTTCGTCCTCCGGCAAGGGAGTCCAAGGAGAACGAG
>CAVUVM010000011.1:0-295243 GCA_963744935.1 uncultured Acidimicrobiaceae bacterium | reverse complement strand
GCCATCGCCGCGGCCGGCACAGAATTGCGCGAGTTCGGCGGTGAGATCCACGACTCGCGAGCTCGAGGCGTCGATGTCGAGTTCTCGAGTATCCATGTGCCCTGAAGTCCCCTCGCCCGTCCCTCGGCTAGGACCGTCAGAGGACCGACGGCTTCCGGTTCGCCTCGAGAAGGCCCACGCCGGCCGCCGACACGGACACCACGCTGCGGTTGTCCCGGTCGTGGGAGCGCAGGACGAGGCCGCGCCGGTTCGCCTCTTCCCACACCGGCAGGCGCGGACAGGACGTACGCCAGGCTTCCATGACCTCGTCGTAGGGTCCGTGGCCGGGCCGATCCATTCGAGGAGATCGAGAATCAGGCTGTTGACGGTGTCGGGCATGGCACTCCAACGTCTCATCGGGCCAAAGGCCGTGGTACGCGGACACACATCCTACCGAGAGGAAATGCACGTTTCGGCAGCCCGACGCACCTACGCTCAGCAAATGCCCAGGTTGTCGCCCGTGCGACGCGCGCTGCCGGTCCTCGGTTGGCAGCGGCGGCCGCCCTCCTGGCGTCGTGCTCGAGCGGGTCGCCGTCGACCACGACGACCTCGTCTACCGCTCGCACGACGACATCGTCGGCTCCCGCGTCCTCCAGCACCCCGACATCATCTCCGCCCAAGTCGACCACCATCTCGACGACGTCGGCAACGAGCGGGACACTTCAACCGGAGACGCCGCACGGCGGAGAGTTCTACTCGCCGTCCATGAACATCAGCTGCGAGGTCGACTACAACTACGGGCCGAGCGCGCTGACCCAGGCGTTCTGCGAGACGATCTCGCCGCCGAGGTCCGCCACGCTCACGCCGGGCGGCGCGTTGACCGAATGCACGGGCGGCCAGTGCCTTGGAAACGCCGGGGTGAACACGCCAACGCTGCAGTACGGACAGACGTTCAGCGTCGGCCCCTTCACCTGTGCGTCGTCGACGGCCGGTGTGAAATGCACGATCGTCTCCAACGGTGACGGGTTCTTGATCTCGACGTCAGGCATCACATCTCTGGGCAACGCCAAGGTGACGACCTCCAGCTGACGCAAGCTGACGCAGGCTGCCGAAAGCTGACGAAGAGGTCAGGCCGCCGCGTTGACGTCGAGCACGACCGGGGGGAGGGACACCCCCTGCGCCGTCTGCACCTGGAAGTGGAGCGCATACGACCCGGGGGTCGACGCGGTGAGCGCGAGCGGCTGGCTCACCGACGGCTGCCCGCCGGAGGACGCGGCCACGGTCAGTGTGCCGGAGGACGGCGTGACAGTGAGCCCGGCCGGCGGCGGGGTCAGCTGCCAGTGGACCGCGGTCGATTGCGAGCCGGCGGGTGCGACCCCGAGCTCGATGGTCGACGGGGACCCGACGGTGACGTTCGTGGACCCGCTCGGTTGCGAATACGCGACGGCCGGCAGCTGACCCGTGCCGAAGGACGGCGGACTGTCGGTCGGCGCCGAGCCCCACGCCGCATTGGGCGTGGCCGAGAGCCTGAAGGTCAGCGTGCCGCCGGTCCGGATGGCTGAGGCGGGTAGCCACGGCATGTCCCAGCCGGTGGTGCTTGCGGGTTGAGAGGATTTCGCCGCGCACGTTGGGGCCGGGGTGAAGGCCGCGTGATGCCCGAGACCTGCAGCGCCCGGATGTAGGGCCGGGAGGCCGCCGCCCCCGGGGCGTCCTCGACGAGGCGGTGGCCGTCCGAAAGGGTGATGGTCACCGAGGGAAAGAGCGGGCTCGCCAGGGCGAGGTTCGCCACGCCGGGCGTCACGGGGAAGAGGCCGATGGCAGCCCATACGTACCACGAGGAGATGGCGCCGAGGTCGTCGTTGCCGGGCTCGTCGACGGGCGCGTCGGCGTACTCGGTGTCCGCGATCGCCCGGACGACCCGCTGGGTCTGCTCGGGCGCGCCGAAGTAGTCGAACACCCACGGTGACCACTCGCCCGGCTCGTTGCCCGACCAGTCGTAGGGCTCGTTACGCGTCGCGTTCAGCTGGCCGAAGAACGTGTCGAGCTTCGCCACCGCGGCGGCGTCGCCCCCCATCAGGTTCGCCAACGCGGCCAGGTCCTGTGGGACGTACCACGTGTACTGCACGGCGTTGCCCTCCTCGAAGCCGGTCTGGCCGCCCGGCTCGAGCTGGGAGGCCTCGAAGGCCTGTCCCGGCGGGAAGCTGCCGTCGTTCCCGCGGGCCCCCATGTACCCGGTGGCCGGGTTGAAGAGGTACTCCCAGTTGGCCGCGCGCTGCTCCATGGTGGCTGCTTCGGAGGTGTCGTGTTCCGCAGAGGCGATCTGGGCGATGGCGAAGTCGTCGAGCGCATACTCCAACGTGGCCGACCCGCCGATGGAGTAGTCGATGGAGGTGAGGTCGAGCGACCCTGCGTTGACGTAGTGCTGGGTCAAGTACTCGCTCAGATACTGCCGCTCGATTTCGAGGCCGTGGTTGCTCTCGGTCTGCGTCGCACCTTTGACCATGAACTGCAGCGCGGTCGTGACGTCGAAGTTGCGCGCGCCCATCGCATAGGCGTCGGCGATGATCGGGTCGGCCGAGTCGCCGTTCATCTGCGATTCGTCCCCGCCCACGATGGCCCACTTGGGCAACCAGCCCCCTTGCGCCGCGTCGTCCACGAGGGATTGGACCATGTCGCCGACGGCGTGCGGGTCGAGAAGGGACTCGAGCTGTATCTCGCTGCGGTAAATGTCCCATTCGGAGAAGTTGGCGTATTCCTCCCGCCCGTGGTCCGTGTGCACCTTGCCGTCGCTGCCGGCGTAGTCGCCGTTGACGTCGGAGACGACGTTGGGGAAGAGCAGCGAGTGGTAGAGCGCCGTATAGAAGGTGTGCTGCTCGGCGGGCGTGCCGCCTCCCACCGCGATGCGGCCGAGGATGTCGTCCCACTGCTGGTGGGCCGCTGTCGCCACCGCGGGCAGCGACCAACCGGGATCTTCGGCCTTGAGATTCTGTGCCGCGTCGGCCGTGCTCACGAAGGAGATACCCACCTTCATGAGGACCTGGCGCTGCGACGTCGTATCGAAGGTCACGTAGGCGCCGCACGACGTCCCCGCGCACGAGCTCTGGGCTACGGCGAGCCCGCCGCTCGTCCAGGTCCCTGCGGCGGCGAAGGGCCGGTCGAACTGTGCGACGAAATGCAGCGTGTAGTTCGTCCCCGTCTGGCAGAACTGGCCGCTCGTGACCTGACCCTCGATTTCGTCGTGGCCCACGACGTGCACGTCTGACGCGACCACGGGGTTGGCGCTGTCGGCCACCTTGAAGAGAAGGTTGGCCTGCGCGCTCGAGGGGAAATCGAAGCTGGCGATCCCGGTGCGCGTGGTGACGGCCAGCGTCACGCCGATCGGATTGGGGCCGTCGAGCTGGACCTGGTAGCGGCCGGGTGTCGCCGACTCGTCCTGGTGCGAGAACGTCGCCGTCGTCGCGTCCGGTGTGGCGGTCGCCCCGCTGTTGGCGGCTCCGATGGTGCCGACCGTGGGCAGAATCGGGACGTCTTGATAGGACGGGCAGCCCGTGCCGCTCAGGTGGGTGAGGCTGAAGCCGTTGATCTGCGAGTCCGCGTAGTCGTAGCCGCCACCGGACTGGACAGTGTTCGGGTTCGTGTCGGGGCTCCACTGGATCATGCCAAAGGGTGTGTCGGCGCCGGGGAACTCGCCGACGGTGCCCGGGCTGACGGGTCCGGTGGCGGTGCCGTCGAGCGGGTGGACGAGGGCAGCCGGGTCGGCCACGGCCGTGGTCGCCGGCGATGACCCCGAGGCGGGTGACGCCCCGACGGTGGTGCCCACCGCCAGGGAGCAGACGAAGGTGCACGCGGCGGCGAGCGTCGTGGGGAAGACGGCGGGGTGGCGCCCGGGTCCGGGCCGGCGTCGCATCCGGAGGACCGTAGTTGTCCTGTCAGCGCCGTGGTGGCTCGCGTCTCGCCGGGGATCCGCGGTTGTGTCACATCCCGCTGGCAAGCTCGATCTCATGGGTGCGTGGGCCGCCGGAGAGGTGCTCGGGCTCGACTTCGAGACAACCGGCGTCGACCGCTTCAACGACGTGCCCGTTTCCTACGCGTTGGTGTTGGTGGTCGAGGGCGTCGTGGTGCGCAGCTGGTCGGGGCTCATCGACCCGGGATGTGAGATCCCGGTGGAGGCGACGGCGGTGCACGGCATCTCGACCGAACGAGCTCGCGCCGAGGGCATGCCGCTGGAGCAGGCGATCGGGCTTGTCGCCGACGCGGTGGTGGCGGCCGGCCGGCGCGGGGTGCCGCTGGTCGGGATGCGGCTCGACTATGACCTCACCATTCTCGATCGCTTCTCGACCGGGCTGTTGGGTGTCGGTTTGACGGAACGGGGCTGGCACGGACCGGTGCTCGACGCGGGCGTGATCGACCGCCACGTCGATCCCGAACGCGAGGGGCGGCGGACGCTCGGCGACCTGTGCGGTCACTACGGGATCGAGCTCGCGCGCGCACACGATGCGGCGGCGGACGCGACGGCGTCGATCGAGGTGCTCTTCGCGCTGGCCGTGCGGTACCCGGCCTTGTGGGAGTGCGATCTGGCGCAGCTGCACGCGGACCAGGTGGCGTGGCACCGCGAGTGGACACAGAGCTACGACGGGTGGCGGAGGGCCAAAGGCATGGGGCCGGTCGATCCGCGTGACCTGGTGTGGCCCCTGGCGCCGGCCGTGCTCCCGTCGGCGGCCTGAGCGCGTCAGCGGCGGACGGCGCCGGTTGGTTCAGGCCTTGAGCAGGTCCCAGACCATGTCCACCCCTTCGTTCTCGGCGAGGACGACTTTGGCCGGGTGCATCTTGTCGATGTGTCCCACCAGCCCGTTGTAGACCGAGTAGCCGATCAGTTCCTGGAGCCGGCGGGGAAAGGTCTTCACCAGCGCGGGCGGAATGCCGAGCTGCTGATTCTCCTGCTGGCGGATGTAGCCGGCGCAGTAGTTCATGGCGATGCCGACCCGACGCTGCGTGGTGCGATTCGCGCCGCCGCCGTGCCAGAGGCTGCCCACCCAGACGAGGACGCTGCCCTTGGACATCTCAGCGGGGATGGTGTCGTAGAGCTCGAGCGGGTTCGGGGGCTCGTCGAGCAGGTGGCTGCCCGGGACCAGGCGTGTCGCCCCGTTCTCCTCGGTGAAGTCGGTGATCGCCCACATCGTGTTGCAGATGATCGGGACATGCGGGCGGGCGAGCGGGATCAACTGGTCGTCTGCGTGGATCGGCTGCGCCTGCTCGTCCGGCCCGATCGCGATGGATGAAAGGGACGAGATGAGAAGTCCCGGATCGAGCACGCCTTCAACCACCGGGAGGACATTGGGATGCACCGGGATCTTCTGGAAGGTCTCACCGTGGACGAGAAGGTTGTAGACGCGCCACGTGTGCAGGCCTTCGAAGAGGTTGTCGGCGGGGACCGTTCCGAGCTTTCGCTCGAGTTCGAGAAGGGCACCGTCGATCTCGTTGACGAACTCGGGCTCGATGGCGTTGGGCAGCACCGTGTAGCCGTCCGTCGCGATGCGATCGAGGTGGGTTTGGAGGTCGGGGAGAGGACTCGTCGCCGTGGCCGTCGTCGTCACGCTGGCGGAATTCGGGGCCTCGGCTGGAGTCACGGACGCAATTCTATGGACAGATCAGCGGCGTGTCTGAGGCCACACTCGCGTACCCCCCATGGGGTTCCGAATTGGGCCGGTGGTAGGGTTTCTGCCGAGGGGCCGTTGGCGCAGTTGGTAGCGCACTTGCATGACGCGCAAGGGGTCAGAGGTTCGAGTCCTCTACGGCCCACCGCAACCCACCACTTCAGGTGTGAGAGCTCGGCAGCTCTGTCTCACTCTGGCTCCGGCTCCTCACGCCCACTCCACTGCCCGGCTTCGGCACATTCGTAATTTCATGACGGGCCTCTTTTTGTGCCGCACAGTTGACCTCCGCCTCGGTGCCAGTACTCGGATCCGGCTGAGCGTGCCTGGCGTCATCTTCGGTTGTCGCTCAGTTGACCATCTGAAGACCAATGCCGTCTCAGTCCTCAAGGCGCAACGGGAACCGGTCGATTCCGATGTTGATGAATGGTGTGCCTGCTCGCCCCTCGGCGCCGACCGGCCGAGTCCGCAACGAAGCGGTCATTCGGCTGGCGACCGTCCTGGCGACGGTGGGCCGCCGGCGTCAGCGGCGCGGCCCCGATCGGACGCCAACCGAAGTCGCGGCCAGAGCGGGCGGCGAGATCGTCCAGATCGTGGACCTCACACCGTCGGGGGCGGGCCTCATCGCACCGCATGCGGTGTCGCTGGGTCAGCGTCTCGAGCTGGTGGCACAGCTCCCGGAATTCAATGGTGGCACCCACCCGGTGCGGCTCTGCCTGACTGTCGCGACGTGCTGCACCGATGACGCCGGGCCTGACCGCTGGCGCGTGGGCGGCACGATCACGCCCGTCGGAATTGAGGATCACGACCGGCTCGTGGCCTACTGCCACGTGGCTGGGGCACACACACAGCTGGCCGAGAGCGGCCGTCTGCAGCCCACCGCCGCGGAGGATCCGCCGGACCTCCCTGGCTCGACACAGCACCGCAGCCGACGTGAACGCCGGGTCGCCTCCGGTGGCGGACCAGCGGGGCTGCCCTAACGGAGCCCCTCACGACTCCAGGTCGAACCAGCGCTTGCGCCGGGTGGCGCCGAACTCGACCTTGGACGCGGCGATCTCCTCGGAGCCGTCGGTGAAGGTACCGAAGGGTGTGGGCCCGCTCAAGAAGTTGGCCTCGAAGCGCGCCACCTTCGCACCGCCCATCTCGATGTAGCAGGTGGCGATCCCAGCGTAGGGCGCCGGCGCGTCGCCGCCCCGCACCTGATGGATGAGGACGTCGGCCACCGTCCGCGCCTCTCCCTCGGCGATCGCTCCGACCCGTGGCACGGGTGCACTGGTGACGTCGCCGATGGCATAGACGTTGTCGAATCGCGTTGCGAAGGTGGCGGGATCGACCGGTATCCATCCCCCCTCCACCAGCGCGGATTCCTCGACCACCCGAGGGGCCCGGTGGACCGGCACGCCGAGGAACAGGTCGTAGGGCTCTGAGCGTCCGTCAGCGAGCGTGGCCACCTTGGCTCCGGGGTCGAGTCTCGTGAACTTCGTCTCGGGCCACCAACCGATATCCCGTTCGCGCAAGGCATTGAGGATTCCCTCCGATGCTTCGGCCGAGATCGGAATGGGCCTCGGCATGGGGCTCACGACCTTGATCGTCGACGAAGATCGAAGGTTCCGACGCTCGAGGAAGTCGTGCATCATGACCGCGGTCTCGAATGGCGCTGCCGGGCACTTGAAGAAGGGGCCGAGCACGCCGATGATCACGTCGCCCCCAGGGAACGAGGGCAGAAGGCGACTGACCTTCTCGGCTCCTGAAACCGAGTAGTACTCAGAACCCTCCTGCTCGAGTCCGGGCGTCGCCGCAGGATCGACGTCGGCCCCGAGTGCGACCACCAGGATGTCAGGCTCGTACTCTGACGCGTTCGTCGTCACGCGCCGTCTCTCCGGGTCGATGCTGGTGACCGTCTCCTGCGCGAAGCGAACGCTTGGCTTGTTCAGCCTCGCATAGGGCAGGCGCACCTCCGTGAGCGACGCACGGCCGAACATGACGTCGAGCTTGGAGAAGCCGAAGACGAAGGTGTCGCTGCTGTCGACGATGGTGACGTCGAGCTCCTGCGGCACCTCTTCGGACAGCCTCGTTGCCAGCTCCAGGCCGGCGAACCCGGCGCCCAGGATCAGCACGGTTTGCATGGAGCCTCCTCACCCGAGGTGCCGCATCCCGGTGAGCGGCCTTGGTTTCCCCTGGGCGGAAGTATCGCATGATGAGTCTCAACTTCACCGGAGACGTGCGACGGAGGTTCGAAGGATCATCGGCACCCCGCGACCGTTCGCTCGCGGGCCACGCGTCAGCCGCCGAGACCGTCCTGGTGCCGGTGTCGGTGCCCATCACCGGCGCTGGGCCCGGTGCCGCTGCCAGGTCCGGGTCCGGGTCCGGGTCCGGTGCTCCCGGCCAGCCCGCCGGGTTGTGACGGAGTGGGCACGGTGATCGGAGTTGGTGGCGTCGCACCGGTCGGCGCCAATGCGGACACGACCTCTTGATACTGCCCGTTGGTGATGCCGCCGCCGTCGAGGAGCACCTGGGCCAACGACAGCGTCTGCTGGGCCAGCGCCTCGCGGTCGGGGCCGGCTGGCTCCGCCGCGGTGGCAGCGAGTGAGCTGGCCAGCGCACCGTCGCCGGGGAGCCCACCGCTGGCCAGTGACGTGGCCAGGGAGTCGATGGCAGTTCGTTCGGGGTCCTGGGGCGCCTGCGTCGTCGTGGTCTGTCGAGCCGTCGTTCGCGCGACGTGGTGCGACGACGAGCCGGCGGCCCGTCCGGTCGGCTGGGTGGTGGTGGCAAGCACGAAGAAGAGCGCTACCAGCAGTACGGCCAGCGCGACGAGCAGGAGGGCGGCCCGGCGGCGCCCACGATGGCGGCGTGGCGACGGTGCCGGCTCAGGTGGTGGCGGGAGGCGCGGCGGCGCGATCGCGGTACGGGCGCGCGCGGTGGGGGCTGGGGGCTGCCGAGGAGGAGTGGGAGATACCGGCGCCATGGGCTGCGTGCGCGAACCCGATGGCCCGGTGATCGTCATGGGCTGCCTCGGCTGGCTGTGCAGCGCCTGGAGCATGGCGTCGGCCGAGGTGAAGCGGTCGGTGGGATCGGCGGCCAGGGCTCGGCGGACGACGTCCCGGAACGGAGGCACCAGCATCTCGGGCCCCACGCCGGTGACACTCAGCCGACATCCCGTGGCCGCCTCGAGCATGACCGCGCCAACCGAGTAGAGGTCGGACTGGACGGTCGCGGGACGACCCGTGCGGCGCTCCGGTGCGAGGTAGCCGGGTGTGCCGAGTACCACGCCCGTCATCGTCAGGTCGTCCAGCGCGCGGTCGGAACGGCCCCGAGCGTCGAAGCTCTTGGCGATGCCGAAGTCGGTGATCTTGGTGTGGCCGTCGTCGTGGATCAAGATGTTGCTCGGCTTGATGTCGCGGTGCAGGACCCCGCGCCGGTGCGCCGCGGCAAGTGCGCTGAGCGTCTCGCTGGCGACGAGCATCAGCCGCCGTTGGGACAGCGGGCTGCGCACGATCTCGTCGCGGAGTGTCGTGCCGTAGAGGCGCTCCATGACGAGGTAGGAGGACGTGCCGTCCTCCCCGTAGTCGAGGACCGCCACGATGTGGGGATGCACGAGCCGCGCCGCAATGCGCGCCTCTTGCTGGAACCGCTGGCGCATGCCGGGGAGCTCTTCGGTTTCGGCGCGCAAGATCTTGACCGCCACCGGGCGTCCGAGGCGATCGTCGAAGGCTCCAAAGACGCGCGCCATCCCGCCCTCGCCCAACAGGCCGTCGACGCGGTAGCGACCTCCGATCACCCACGCGGCCGTGCGCGACTGCACCCCTCGTGTATACCCCGTCTCGTCCCGCTCAGTCCTGGTGCAGGTCCAGGCGACGCGCCGGGTTGCTATGGGCATTGCCGTCCGAGTCGGGCGTCAATGGGCGAGCGCCGCCATCTCTCCCAGCATGGTCAGCGCGTCAGCCGGCCCGGTCTCGCCGAAGTCCCGGTAGAGCGCGTGGAGATTGGCGACCACCCGTTCGGGCTCGCCCCAGCCGGCATAGGCACCGAGGTCGATGTCGCGTGCGGCCTCGAGCGGCGTCAGCCCGGCGTCGAAGCGGAGCCGCGCCTCACGGGAGAGCAATTCGAAATAGTCCTTCAGGTCCTCGACGGCGTCGACGGTTGCCAGCGGACCGTGTCCGGGAACTAGGACACGAGGCTGGAGTTCGAGGATCCGGTCGCAGGCGGCGATCCAGTTGGCCACCGGTCCGGCCCACACGATGGGATGGCCTTGGTGGAACAGGATGTCGCCGGTGAAGACCACGCCCTCGTCGGGGAGGTGGGCAATGACATCACCGGCCGTGTGGGCGGGCCCGACTTCGAGGAGCGTCACGACGCGGTCGCCGACGCGGAGGTCGAGCTGACCGCCGAATGTCCTCGACGGAAGGGTGAGCGGGATGTCCTCGAAATTGAAGGGAGCGAAGATACGCGCCACGAACTCACCGGTGGCTCCCAGCGACGCAGCCGACTTCATCAAGGCGTCCATGGTCGCCGGCGGCAGCGTAGCCATCTCCTCGGCGCAGCGCGCCGAGGAGATGATCACAGAGTCGGCCACGAGCGCGTTGCCGAAGCAATGGTCGCCGTTTGCGTGCGTGTTCACCACGGTGTCGATCTGGTCGGCCGCGTGCGTGGCTCCGCGCATGGCATGGAGCATCTCGGCTGTGAAGCTGAGGTCGAAGAGGGTGTCGATCAGCAGCGACTGGTCGTGGCTGGTGACCAGTCCGGCATTGGACCAACCCCACCCACCGTCGGGCTGGAGGTAGGCCCACACGCCGTCGGACACCTCGTCGAGACCCTTCGTGTACGTCACCGGCGTCGCACGGCTCGCATGGGCGCAACGTACTCGCCTCGGTGTCGTGCAGTCGTGGTCCACCTCGCTCGCACGCCGTGGACGCGAAGGGTGCGACGTCAGGCGCGCATTGTGAAGACTTGATGAACTCGGCCTCTCAGCTGGGTATTTGCAAGATCACTGTGTTAAATACCAGACGACTCTGATTGGCAACGAGCGCGCACCTGGCGTCAGCTCGACGAAATCGCAGAGGAGACGTCAGATGCAAGAGCGCAACCCAGCCGAGGTCGTTCGCCTCGTCAAGGACGAGGGGATCGAGGTCGTCGACCTCCGGTTCTGCGACCTCCCCGGCCTGATGCAGCATTTCTCCATGCCGGCGCACACGCTCACCGAGGAGATGTTCACCGAAGGCAACGGGTTCGACGGTTCGTCCATCCGCGGCTTCCAACAGATCCACGAGTCCGACATGATCCTGCTGCCCGATCCCTCGACGGCGGTGATCGACCCGTTCCGTCAGCACAAGACGCTCAACCTGAACTGCTTCGTGCACGACCCGCTCACCCTCGAGCCCTACAGCCGCGATCCCCGCTACGTCGCCCGGAAGGCCGAGGCGCACGTGAAGTCGACCGGTATCGCCGATACCTCGTACTTCGGGCCCGAGGCCGAGTTCTTCATCTTCGACGACGTGCGGTTCTCGCAGGACCAGCACTCTGCCTTCTACCAGGTGGACTCGATCGAGGGCATCTGGAATTCCGGCCGCGACGAGGGCCCGAACCTCGGGTACAAGCCGCGTTACAAAGAGGGGTACTTCCCGGTCCCGCCCATGGACCACTTCCAGGACCTCCGTTCGGAGATGATCCTGACGATGGAAAGTCTCGGCATCGAGATCGAAGTGCAGCACCATGAGGTGGGCACCGCCGGTCAGGCCGAGATCGACATGCGTTTTGACACCTTGTTGAAGATGGCGGACAAGCTGATGCTCTACAAGTACGTCGTCAAGAGCGTCGCCAACCAGGCGGGCTACACGGCGACCTTCATGCCGAAGCCCCTCTTCGACGACAACGGCTCGGGCATGCACGTGCACTCTTCGTTGTGGAACGGCAGCGAGGCGCTCTTCTATCAGGAGGGCACCTATGCGGGCCTCTCGGACATCGGTCGGTGGTACATCGGCGGCATCATCAAGCACGCGCGATCGGTGCTGGCCTTTGCCGCGCCGACCACGAACTCGTACAAGCGGCTCGTTCCGGGGTTCGAGGCGCCGGTGAACCTGGTCTACTCCCAGCGGAACCGCTCGGCGGCGTGCCGGATCCCGGTGTACTCGCCGAGCCCGAAGGCCAAGCGCGTGGAGTTTCGTTGCCCGGACCCGAGCTGCAACCCGTACCTGGCATTCTCGGCGATCCTCATGGCCGGGCTCGACGGCGTGGCCAACAAGGTCGAGCCGCCGGCGCCGGTCGACGAGGATCTCTTCGACATGCCGGCCGACGAGCTGGCCAAGATCGGCCAGGTCCCCTCCTCACTCGAGGAGGCGATGGACTCGCTCGAGGCGGATCAGGACTATCTGAAGGCGGGTGGCGTGTTCACCCAGGACCTGATCGACACCTGGATCGACTACAAGCGATCCAACGAGATTGACGCGGTGCGGCTACGACCCCATCCCTGGGAGTTCATGCTCTATTACGACATCTGAGGAGCCGGCGCCCGGCGGGCGCTGTCGCTCAGCCGGGTTGTTCCGAGCGGACCACGTCGTCGAGCTTGCCGGTGTCGACGTCGTAGATGAGGCCGGCGATGAGGCGCAACCGGGACAGGTAGGGCGTGCGCGCCAGCAGCGCCACGTCCTCGCGGAGCGCGGCCGCGTGGTCGTCGATGGGGAGAAACCCGAGGTCCGCTCCGGTCAGTGCCCGCAGCGCGTCGTCGGTGACGCCGGCCAACCCGCATCTCGTGTGCTGCATGACCACCGCCGTGTCCACTCCGAGCACGCCGGTGGAGAGTGCCAGGCTCCGCAGCACGTCTTCGGTCACCCGTCCTCCCGCGTTGCGGATGACGTGAGCCTCACCGAGATGGAGCCCGAGGACGGCGAACACGTCGATGCGGGCATCCATACAGGTGAGGACGGCGAGGCGACGGCTCGGGCGCGGGTCCTCGATGCTGGCGCGTGCCGAGGCGTAACCACGGTTGGCGGCAAGGAGGTCGGCGATCTGGCTCATATCGGTGATCGGCCCGAAACGTAACAGGGCCCGTCTGACGCGGGGTTCACTGCACGGTGCCGAAGCCCTCCCCGCGGTGCTGATCGAGCCGTGGGACCGATCCGGTGGCCACCGGGACGGGCAGACGGATGGGGAAGCCGGGGAAGGGTGACGCGGTCAGCATCTCCTGACGGTCGAGGACCGGGGAGGCCGGCACCCCGGCCGCGGAGAGGGTGGCGACGAGCTCATCGCGTTGTTGGGTCGTGACCGCCGCGCGCACGGCACGCTGCAACTCGTCGCCCCGGGTGGAACGCTCGGCGAAGTCGAGACCGGCCAGGTCGCCGAGGCCCAACACGGCGCAGAGGCGGGACCAGAAGTGCTCTTCGTTCACGACGCCCAGGGCAACCTGACGGCCGTCGGCGGTGGTGAAGAGGCCGTAGCCGGGTACGGCTTGCGACGGGCGGTCGTCGCGACCTACCTCTGATCCACCCGACGGCCCCGTCCACGTCGCCATCACGTCGGTCATGGACACGTCGAGGTACGTGCCTTCGCCCGTCGCGCCGCGCCCGAGGATGGCGGCGCAGACCCCGAATGCGCCGGTCAGTCCCGACGCCAGGTCGGCGATGGGCAGCGGGGGCATCACGGCAGCACCCCCTTCGGGCGACAGTGCGCCCGCCCAGGCCTGGTAGTTCACGTCGTGTCCCGGCAGCGGGGCGCGCGGGCCCGATTGGCCATAGCCCGAGATGGAGCAGTAGACGACCGCCGGGTTGACCCTTCGGACCGCGTCGTAGTCGAGCCCGAGGCGGGCCATCACGCCCGGCCGGAATCCCTCGACCACGACGTCTGCCGCGGCAGCGAGATCCAGCGCTCGGCTGCGGTCGCCTTCCTCCTTGAGGTCGAGCTCGACGCTGCGCTTGCCCGCGTTGATCACGTCGAACAGGCCTGAGTAGTGACGCATCGGATCGCCCCCGGGTGGCTCCACCTTCAGCACGTCCGCACCGAGTGCGACGAGCAGGGACGTGGCGTAGGGCCCGGGCCTCCAGATGCTCAGGTCGAGGACCCGGATCCCTGCCAGAAGCGTCGCTTGCTCCATGGTCCGAGAGTCTTGCATCGCGGGCGCCGGGTACCCTGCAGCAGTGCTTGGATTCTTCTCGTTCACCGAGGTCACCGATCCGTCGGCCCACGAGGCCTACAACATCTGGCACCAGCTCGACCACATGCCGGAGCAGTTCACGATCGACGGCATCACGTTCGGCCAGCGCTGGGTGCGATCACCCCGCTGCCAGGCGGCCGAAACGGCGAGCGGTTCGCTGCTCGAGCCGTTCCACTACATGACGCTGTACCTCATGGATGACGAGGGAGTCATCCCCGAGTTCTTCGCGCTCGCCCAACGGCTGTACGCCGAAGACCGCTTCTTCGCTGCCCGCCGCGCGCTGCTGTCGGGTCCGTTCGAAATCGTCGGACGATGGGCTGCGCCCCGCGTGGCCGTGTCCGCCGAAGCCGTGCCCTTCCGGCCCTCCAACGGCGTGTACGTCGTGGTCGGCCCGCGCGTGGACGGCGAGGCGATGGTGGAACAACCAGGCGTCGCCGGCACCTGGCAGTTCACCGATGCATCGAGCAGCCGTTACATCACGGTCTCCTTCGTCGACGGCGACTTGTGGCAGGCGGCGAGCGCGCTCGGCCGGGCAGGCTCGGCCGGGGGCGATCCACCGGAATGGTCCGGGCCGCTCGAGCGAGTTGATGCCTTTCGGTGGGATTGGTTCGCTACGCTGACGCCCCAATGACCAGTGCGAAACAGTCGAAGGCCCAGCGCAGGACGGAAAACCAGCGCCGGGCGGCCGAGAGGCGGGCCGCCGAGCTCCGTAAGCAGCGCATGCGCATCGGCATCCGGGTCGGTGGCGCGCTCGCGGTTGTGGCGCTCGCCGTCGTCCTCATCGTCGTGGTGACGGGCGGCGGTTCCCCCAGCACGCCCCCTCAGTTCAAGGATCCCCATGTCCCCCTCGAGGCCATCCCGGCGTCCATGTCGTCGACCTGGGTGCAGCCCCCGGCGGAGGCTCCCGGGCCAGAGACCGTCGGCGTGGCGAGCGGGCCGAAGCTGGCCACGCTGCTCACAGCGGCGACCGGGCAACCCGTCGACGGGATCCAGTGCCAGGCCGGCGAGCAGACGGTGGTGCACGTGCACACGCACCTCACGATCTTCGTGAACGGCAAGGCCCGAGTCATCCCCTATGGCATCGGCATTCCCGGCGCGGGTCCCGTGAGCACCCCACAGGGCCCCTTCGTCGAGACGGGGAGTTGCTTCTACTGGCTGCACGTCCATGCGTACGACGGGATCATCCACATCGAGTCGCCCAGCACGACGGATACCTTCACTCTCGGCCAGTTCTTCGACGAGTGGGGCATCCCGCTCAGCAGCACACAGGTTGGCCCCGCGACGGGCAAAGTGACGGTTTTCTTCACGTCGCCCGGCTCCAAGACCGGCATCTACACCGGGAACCCGCGCAATCTGCCGCTGGGTGACCACTACGAGATACAGCTCGACGTCGGGACCCCCATCGTGGCGCCCGTCAAGGTCACCAACTGGGGCGGTCTCTAAAGCGCGGAGGCGGCGATCTTCGCCTACCCGACGTTCCAGCGCGCCGCCGACTCGGCATTGTGGTCGCCGCCCAGCAACGCGGCGAAGATCGACGGCGCCTGGTTGGGCAGGAGTGAGAGGTGCCCTTCACCGGGGACGACGGTGACGGTCGCGTGCGGGATGTGACGGCGTAGGAACTCGCGGTAGTCGGGCGGTCCCGTCTGGTCGTCCGAACCCTCCCAGATCTGCACCGGGACCCGGATCTCCTCGAGCGAGAAGCCCCACGGGTCGCCGAAGATCTTGTAATCGAGTACGCAGCCCTCGGTGCCCTGGCGCATGGCCTCGCGCACGAAGGCCAGCGCGTGGTCGGGCGGGCCCCACTGGGTGAGGATCGTCTGGTCGGCCGGCGGGAAGGCGCGCATCGCGGCGCGCAGGAGGCGGGCGTTGCTCGCGTTCACGATGCTGACCTTCATGACGGTCGATGCCAGGCGGGGCGCGTGCCGTGCCAGGAGGAGCAGGGCACGGTCTTCGACGGCCAGCCCTCGGGTCGTTCCGTAGAGGTCGAGCGGGACGGAGCTCGAGAGCAGCGCGGCAGCCGTGACCCGTGTGCCCAACTTCGCCGCGCAGACGGCCGCGTACGGCCCCCCGGCCGACCAGCCCATGACGGCGAAGCGGTCCAGAGCGAGGGCACCGGCGAGGTGCTCGACGTCGGCCGGCCAGTCGGTGAGTCGCCGTCCCGGCTGGAACGTCGAGAGCCCCATGCCTGGTCGGTCGGGTGAGAGCAGCCGGACGCCCATGGCCACGGCGG
Organism: uncultured Acidimicrobiaceae bacterium; assembly: GCA_963744935.1. Taxonomy (GTDB): domain Bacteria; phylum Actinomycetota; class Acidimicrobiia; order Acidimicrobiales; family RAAP-2; genus Bog-473. The sequence goes on along the minus strand of CAVUVM010000011.1, from coordinate 279,240 downwards.
CCTCGTGCGCGGGGGCGGCGTCGAGCCGTGAGCTCAGACCGCCGTGGAAGCTCAGGACGGGGAACCCGGCGGGGTCCCCGTACTCCTCGAAGGCAAGCACCCTGCCGTCGGGCAGGATCACCGAGTCGGTCATGGCCGCGGCGTCCGGGCTGGAACCGTCGACGCGGCGGAGCCTGCTCTCTGCATGGGACGCCGGATTCGAGCAGGTGCCGGCACGAGAGCACGCTATAGGGTGCGAGCATGAGTGCGAACGTCGACGAACTGGTTGACGGCCTGCTGGCCGACTATCCGCCCGCAACGACGCCCGCGCAGGAATTCTTCGGGGGAGCAGTACGACCGCGGTCTCGCGTGGGTGCACTTCCCGCCGGGCTCGGGCGGTCTCGGACTGACGCCCAAGGACCAGCAGCGCGCGCAACTCCGGCTCAGTGACGGTGGCGCACCCGCGGCCGGTGTGCGCAACCCCATCGGCTACGGGATGTGCGCGCCGACCATCGCCACGCACGGCACACCCGAGCAGAAAGAGCGGTATCTGCGTCCGCTCTTCACGAACGAGGAGATCTGGTGCCAGCTCTTCAGTGAGCCGGGGGCCGGCTCCGACGTCGCCGGCCTCTCGACCCGGGCCGAGCGGGACGGGGAGGAGTGGCTGCTCAACGGCCAGAAGGTCTGGACGACTCTGGCCCACATCTCCTCCTTCGGGCTCCTCATCGCTCGCACCAATCCCGAGGTGCCCAAGCACAAGGGGATGACGGCCTTCCTGGTCGACATGAAGGCGCCCGGGGTAGAGGTGCGGCCCCTGTTCCAGATCACCGGCGAAGCGGAGTTCAACGAGGTCTTCTTCACCGACGTCCAGATGCCCGACAGCGCCCGCATCGGCGGCGAGGGCCAGGGGTGGTCCGTGGCGGTCACCACGCTGATGAACGAGCGGGTGTCGATCGGCGGCGCAGTGAGCCGGCGTGCCGGTGGCCCGGTGGCCGAGGCCATCAGGATCTGGAAGGAGCGCTGGCAGGGTGACACGTCTGCCCACGCGTTGGCGCTGCGCGATCGGCTCGTCTCGAGCTATATCCGGATGCAGACACTCTCCATGACCAACATGCGCGCCGCGGCCACGCGCAAGGCCGGCACGCCGGGCCCGGAAGGCTCGGTGTCCAAGCTCGCCTTCGCGGAGGAGAACAAGCGCGTTTACGACCTCTGCATGGACCTGCTGGGCAACGACGGCATGCTCTACCCGGCTGGGTACCCGATGGTTCGGCCAGAGCTCGTCGGCCTCGGTTCCCCCGACGTGCACAAGCTGTTCCTCCGCGTGCGGGCCAATTCCATTGAGGGAGGGACCTCCGAGGTCATGCGCAACATCTTGGGCGAGCGCGTGCTCGGCCTTCCCGGCGACGTTCGCACCGACAAGGAGCTGCCTTGGAAGGACGTCCCCCGCAGCTGACCGGCGCGGGCGGCGCCTCAGGCCGCGGCGCGAAAGCTCACCGGCAAGGAGGTGGGGGAGCGGAACACGTCGCCACGGATGTACGGGTCGTCGTTCCCCGGGTCGAGGGCCAGGTCGGGCAGCCGGTCCAGCACGCGGGTGAGGAGTGCTCGTGTCTCGAGACGGGCGAGATGCATGCCGAGGCACATGTGCGGGCCGTGCGCGAACGCAATGTGCGGTTGCGCGGGCCGGAAGATGTCGAAGGCCTCCGGATCGTCCCAGCGGGTCTCGTCGTGGTTGGCCGAACCGATGTGCGGCGAGACGCTCTCGCCCGGTCCGATCGTCACGCCCGCCAGCTCCACCTCGACGGTGGTGGTCCGGTTGATGGTCAGCAGCGGTGGTTCGCAGCGCAGGCCCTCTTCAATGGCCTGGGACAGCAGCGAGCGGTCGGCCCGGACCGCGTCGAGCTGATCAGGATGGGTCAACAAGAGGTAGAGCAGGTTGCCCGACGAGCGGTAGGTCGTCTCGGCCCCGGCCGGCAGCAGCAGGCGAAGGAACGAGTAGATGGCCTCGTCGCTCAGCTTCTCTCCGTCGACCTCGGCCGAGACGAGATCGCTGATGACGTCCTCGGCCGGCCGGGCCCGGCGCTCGGCCACGACCCCGGCGAAGTACTCACGGAGCGATTCGGAGGCCGCCAGCCCACGGTCGATGTCGGCGACCAGGCCGATGAGTTCGACCGACCAGCGCTGGAACTGTGGGAAGTCCTCTTCGGGGAGCCCGAGCAGGCGGGCGATGACCCGCACCGGGAACTCGAAGGTGAGCTGTCGCACGAGGTCCGCCTCGCCGTCGGCCACGAAACGGTCGATCTGCTCGTCGACGATGGGACCGATGAACTCGGGCTCCCAGCGGGCCAATGCCTTCTCGCGAAAGGCGTGCGCGACCAGGTTCCGATGCATGCGGTGCTCGGGGTCGTCCATGCCCAGGATCATGTGGCCCATGACCATGCCGATACTCGTGTCGTACGCAGTGGAGGTGAAAGTCTTTGCGTCGCGCAAGATGCGCGAGCAGTCGTCGTAGCGGTAGGCGATCCAGCCCGCCTCGGCCTCGATCCCCTCGGGCAGGACGTCAGGCGATATTGCATGACCCTTGGAGACGGGCGCCTCGCGCCGCTTGGCCGCGAGCGCGGGCCAGGGGTCGCGCGTCGTACCGGCCACGACGTCATCGAAGGCTGTGAACGGGTCGTATTCCCTCGCGTCCGACGTTGTCATGGCGCTGTCCCTCCCCGGGTCGTTGCGTTGGCGTGATCGGTGACGTTGGCGTCAGGTTAGAGGTCGGCAGGCGAGGTCGTGCACCTGAGCAGGGGCGGGACCGTTTGAGCCGGGCGTAGGCTCCGGCCACCATGTTGACGCTGCGCACCCCCGACGACCGCTTTGCCGGCCTGCCCGGATACGACTTCTCCCCGCACTATGCCGAGGTGGCCGACGGCGACGGCGGCCGCCTGCGGATGCATTACCTGCGTGAGGGGGATCCCGACGCAACGCTCGTGTTGCTCATGCACGGTGAGCCCTCGTGGTCGTACCTCTACCGCACGATGATCCCGGTCCTCACTGCGGCCGGGCTGCAGATCGTCGCCCCCGACCTGGTCGGCTTCGGGCGATCGGACAAGCCGAGCGAGCGTTCGGACTACACCTTCGCCCGCCATGTCGAGTGGACGCGCGAGCTCCTCTTCGACCACCTCGACCTGCGCGACGTGACGCTGGTGTGCCAGGACTGGGGCGGGCTCATCGGGCTTCGCCTCGTGGGCGAGCACCCCGACCGGTTCGCCCGGGTGGTGGCGGCCAACACGTTCTTGCCGACGGGGGATACGAGCCCGGGCGACGCCTTCTTCGCCTGGCAGCGCTTCTCGCAGGAGGTCGAGGTGTTTCCGACCGGCGGGATCGTCCGCGGGGGGTGCGTCAAGCCGCTCGGTCCCGGGGTCGAGGCCGCCTACGACGCGCCGTTCCCCGACGAGAGCTACAAGGCGGGCGCGCGGCAATTCCCGATGTTGGTGCCGTCGCGCCCCGACGATCCCGCCCATGACGCCAACGTCGCGGCCTGGGTCGGGCTGGCCGCGTTCGACCGACCCTTCCTCTGCGCCTTCAGCGACGGCGACCCCATCACCAAGGGGGCGGATCGCACCCTCAAGGAGAAGGTGCCGGGCGCCGAGGGGCAGCCACACACGACCATCGTCGGCGGCGGGCACTTCCTCCAAGAGGACTGCGGGGAGGACCTGGCGCGGGTGGTCGTCGACTTCGTCGCGGCGACCTCGTGACCCAGGACCTCGAGGTCGTCGTGGTCGGTGCGGGCTTCTCCGGTATCGGCATGGCCGCCCGCCTCCAGGACATGGGGATCGACGACTTCGTGGTTCTCGAGCGGGGCAACGACCTCGGGGGCACCTGGCGGGACAACACGTACCCCGGCTGTTGCTGCGACGTCCCCTCGAACCTCTATTCGTTCTCCTTCGCGCTGAACCCGGACTGGTCCCGCTCGTTCCCGTCCCAAGCCGAGATCTGGGACTACATGCGCGACTGCGTCGACCGCTTCGGGGTCGCGGAGCGCCTCCGCTTCAACCACGCGGTGGAAGAGGCCCGCTGGGACGAGGCCGTGGCGCGTTGGGTCGTGCGTGCTAGGGGCGAGGAGTACCGCGCCCGGGTGCTGGTGTGGGCGACCGGCTCGCTCAGCGAACCGGCCACCCCGGATTTTCCCGGCCTGGACGGCTTCCGCGGCAAAGTGTTCCACTCGGCGCACTGGGAGCACGGCTACGACCTCACCTCCAAGCGCGTGTGCGTGGTCGGGACGGGTGCCTCGGCCGTGCAGTTCGTGCCGCAGATCGCGCCGGTCGTCGAGCATCTGTACCTGCACCAGCGCACGCCTCCGTGGGTCGTGCCACGGCGCGACCGGGCGGTCTCGGGGCTGCGGCGGGCCGCCTACCGCAAGATGCCCGTCCTCCAGCGCCTGTCGCGCCTTCGCATCTACGCCATCTTCGAGTCCCTGCTCGGGGTCTTCGTCGGCCGGGCCCAGCGGCGCCAGGCCGCCGTGCGGAAGACCGCCCTTGACCACCTGGCCAAGCAGGTGCCCGACGAGGCCCTTCGCCGCATCCTCACCCCGGACTACGAGCCGGGCTGCAAGCGCCTGCTGCTCTCGGACGACTACTACCCCTCGCTCTCCCGGGCCAACGTGGAGGTCGTCGACTCACCGGTCGCGTCCTTCACGGCGCACGAGGTCGTGGGGCAGGACGGCATCGCACGCCCGGTCGACGTGGTGATCATGGGCACCGGCTTCGAGGCCGCCGAGCCGCCGTACGCCGAGCACATCGTCGGTCGTGACGGGGTTCGGCTCTCCGAACAGTGGAAGGCCAACGGCGTCGAGGCCTACGCCGGCTCGACGGTGGCCGGATTTCCCAACCTGTTCTTGATGATCGGGCCCAACTCCACGCTGGCGCACAACTCCATGATCTTCATGATCGAGTCGCACATCAACTACATCGCCAGCGCGCTCGCCTTCCTGCGGCGACCGGGCGTGCACGCGGTCGAGGTGAAGCCCTCCGTGCAGCGGCGCTTCAACGAGTGGCTCCAGGCCCGGCTCGAGCACTCGGTGTGGGTGGAGGGTGGCTGCGGCAGTTGGTATCTCGATCACCGTGGCCGCAACACGACGCTGTGGCCCGACCACACCTGGAAGTTCCGCCGCCTCACGCGGCGCTTTCATCCCGGCGAGTACAGCGTCCGCGCGTAGGCTCGCAGAGCCAACGTCACGAGCGCGGCGGCGAAGAGCGCCAGCACGCCGATCTCGGGGAGCACCGCGGTCAACCCGACGTGGTCGTAGATCAGCTTGACGAACGCGTCCATGGCCCAGGCCTGGGGCACCACGTGGCCGACGGCGCGCACCACCGGCCCGACGACGTCGAGGGGGTACATGCAGCCCCCGAGCATGCCGCAGACGATGCCGAGGACCACGGCGAGCGAGATGGCCTGTTCCTCGGTGCGCGAGCGCATGCTCACCAGCGCGGCGGCACCCGCATAGGCGAGCGACAGCATGGCCAGCACGAGGAACACGCCCGCCGGATTGCCCCAGTGCACGCCGAAGATGAGGCGCCCGACGAGCAGGAGGCCGGCGCTTTGGGCCGCGGCGACACACAGGCTCGTCGCCACCATGGCCGCGATCACCGCACGCGGGCGGATCGGCGCCGCCGCCAGGCGGTGCATCATGCCGAGCCGCCGGGACTCCACCACGCCCGACGACAGCAGCAGCACGGTGATGCCGAGGAAGAGCACGAGGTCGGCCGGCGCCACGTAGGAGAACGGGCTGAGCGCGGCCGGGACGTCGGTGTGGGCGAGCGTGACGTCGGTCACCGTGGTCCGCGTCCCCTCGGCCGCGATCAGGTCGAGGAGCGCCACGACGTCGGTGCGCGCCTCGACGGCGCTCGTGCTGGCCGACTCGCTCACGAAGTCGACCCGCTGCGACCCCGGCCGCGACGGCAGTGCCACCAGGCCGGCCACGACGCGCCCGCGCAGAATGTCGTCGCTCAGCTGGGCACGGTTGGGCTCGATCCGCACCTTGAGGTCGGCGGTGTGCTCGACGAGCTGCACGAGGCGCGGCGAGGGGTGGACCAGGCCCACCGGTTCCTTGGGGCTCCCGGAGAGGAGCCCGGTCAACAAGATGAACAGGACCGGGAAGATGGTGGCGACGAAGAGAAGGCGCCGGTCGCCGACGGCTCGGCGCAGGTTGACCCGCACGATCGGGATCACGGCGTCACCATCCGGCGCACGCGCGCCATGGCCAGCCCGCCGGTGATCGTGGCGATCAGGCACAACACGAGGAACGGCCCGATCACCGCGGTGGTCGGGTCCCCGAGCAGGGCGAGCCGGCCGAAGCCGACGAGCGCCCAGCCGTTCGGCGTGCCGAGGCTCAGGATCTGGAGCGCCTCGGGCAACGCCCCCGGCGGGAGCAGGTTGCCGCCGATGAGGGCGAGGACGAGGCCGACGACCAACGACGCCGCGAAGGCTTCTTGGGGCGTGCGGGCGAAGGAGGTGAGGAACGCGCCGAGACCGCACATCGCCGCTGTCGCGCCGACGCAGATCATGAGCACGCCGAGCGGATCTCCCCAGTCGGCGCCGAAGACCCCGACGGTCACGCCCCAGACGATGAGGATGGACGTGAGCCCGGTCAAGAAGATGGCGAGCAGCTTTCCCCCGACGATCGTGCTCGGGCGGATGGGAGCGGCCGCCAGCCGCGCCAGCGTGCCGGTCGCCCGCTCCATGAGGAGCGAGCGCATACCGAGCCCGCTCCCGATGAAGAGGAAGACCACCGCGATGGACGGCGCGAAGTAATTGAGGACGGCCTTCCCACCGTTGCCGAGGGTGCTGACCTCGACGGAGACGGCCGCCGCGTCGGTTGCCGTCCCGCGCGCCAGGCGGCCGGCGTAGATCCTGCTTGCCAGCCCCGCCGCCAACGACTCGGCGGCCTCCTGGCCGACGACGGCGTCGGGCCGGTCCACGACGTCGAAGCCGGGTGAGGGCGTCCCGCCGGGCGCCACCATCGGGATGAGGAGGTCAGAGAGGGTCTTGTGCGAGCGCGAGATCACGACGCCACCCGCCAAGCTGCCGTCGGCGACGTCGTGCTCGAGGGCTGAGCGGTCGCGGTAGATGCGCACGGTCACGTTGTGGGGAAGCTGGCTGGCCGCGATACCGGCGCGCACCAGGGCCGCGGTGGCGCCCGAGACCCCGATGGGCAGGGTCCCGGTGGACGCGTTGCCGGCGAACGCGAAGCCGAGGATGGCCGCGATGGCCAAGGGCGCCACGAGGCAGGTGATCACCGCCGAGCGATCGCGGACCCGCCGCCGCAACTCGTTGAAGGTGATGGCGCCGATCAGGCGCCACGCTCCACGCCACGTCGATCGGCCCGCACGGCCGAGAAACTAGCTTTGTTGCTGGTGGCCACGATCGCGCTCGAGCCTGTCGGCATCGTGGTGGGTGGGCGACGTGACGCGATCGACGACGACTGGGGTGGGGTCGAGGCCCTGATCAGGCTCGACCGGTCACGCTTCGGGCCCGAGTCGGTCGTCGGGCTCGAGGAGTTCTCGCATCTCGTCGTGGTGTTCCAGTTCCATCTCGTCGCGGAGGCCGACATCGAGACCGGGGCCAGGCGTCCACGGGGGAACCCGGCCTGGCCCGAGGTGGGGATGTTCGCCCAGCGGGCCAAGATGCGGCCCAACCGCATCGGGGTCTCGACGTGCGCGCTGCTGGGAGTGGACGGCCTCGACCTCCACGTGCGCGGCCTCGATGTCATCGACGGGACTCCCGTCGTGGATGTGAAGCCTTTCATGGCGGAGTTCGAACCACGACCCGCCGACGTCCACCAGCCGGCGTGGGCCCGCGAGTTGATGCATGGCTACTACTGACGGGCGGACAGTGGACATCGTCGACGTCATCGTCGACTGTGTCGATGTCGAGCGCGTGGCGACCTTCTGGAGCGCGCTCCTCGAACGGCCGATCGTGGGACGCAAGGGTCCCTACGTGTGGCTCGACCGGCCGATCGGGACGGTGGGTGTCGGTTTCCAGCGGGTCGCCCCGCGAAAGACCGCCAAGAACCGCGTGCACGTCGACGTGTCGGGGCCGGACGTGTGTGCCATCAAGGAGCGGGTGGAGGCACTGGGCGGAACCCGCGTCACCGCATACGAGGATGGTGGCTTCTTGGTGATGGCCGACCCCGAAGGGAACGAATTCTGTGTCGTCCCGAGCGCGCCGGTTGGTTTCGACGACGAGGGACGCGCGCACTACCTCCAGGGTCTCGACCTCTAGACCTCGGGCCAGAGAGGCCCCTCGGCCTCCGGGCCTGGCTCATGTGCGCGCGACGAGCGTGCAATGCCAAGCTCTCGGGACATCGAAGAGTTGGGGGTTGGTGTGGCACGGATCGAGTTCCAGGGGAAGATCGGCAACGACTGGCGCGATTCGGAGCCGTGGTGGCCGCCGCTCCCGACGCCACCGGAGCATGCGCCCAACGTCGTGCTGATCGTGCTCGATGACGTGGGCTTCGCCCAGCTGGGCTGTTACGGCTCCGACATCGAGACCCCCACCATCGACGGCCTCGCCGCCGATGGTGTGCGGCTGACCAACTTCCACACCACCGCGCTGTGCTCGCCGACGCGGGCGTGCCTGCTGACCGGGCGCAACCACCACCGCAGCGGGATGGGCCGCGTCGCCGACCTTGCCAGCGGCTATCCCGGTTACTGGGGCCGCCCGCCGCGCGAGAACGGCTTCCTCTCCGAGATGTTGCAGGCCACCGGCTACGCCACCTACGCGGTCGGGAAGTGGCACCTGAGCCCCGAAGGCGAGACCAACATGGCCAACTCGCGGGCCACCTGGCCGCTCGGGCGTGGCTTCGACCGCTGGTACGGCTTCCACGGCGGGGAGACCCACCAGTTCGTCCCCGCGCTCTACCACGACAACCACGCCGTGCGCCCGCCTCACAGCGTCGAGGAGGGCTACCACCTCAGCGCGGACCTGGCCGACCGGGCCATCGAGTTCCTGGGCGACCTGCGCGCCGTGGACGACGAGCTCCCCTTCTTCTTGTACTTCGCCACGGGCGCCTGCCACTCGCCCCACCACGCGCCGGCCGAGTGGATCGAGCACTACAAGGGCCACTTCGCCAAGGGCTGGGACGCCTGGCGCGAGGAGACCTTCGCCCGCCAGCTCGCCACCGGTGTCGTCCCCGCGGGCACCGTGCTCACGCCGCGCCCGCCCTGGGTGCCGAGCTGGGACAGCCTCGGCGACCGAGAGCGCGCCCTGGCCGAACGGTTCATGGAGTGTTTCGCGGCGTTCTTGTCCTACACCGACGAGCAGATCGGCCGGGTGCTGGCCTTCATCGACGACGTGGGCGACACCGACAACACCGTGGTGATGCTGGTGTCGGACAACGGCGCCAGCTCGGAGGGTGGCAAGGAGGGCACGATCAACGAGGGTCGTATGTCGAACTTCGACGGCTCCGGCGTAGGCGAGATGTACCACCGCATCGACGAAATCGGCGGGCCGCTCATCCACAACAACTACCCGTGGGGGTGGACCATGGCGGGAAACACCCCCTTCAAGCGCTGGAAGCGCGAGGTCCACGAGGGCGGCGTGGCCGATCCCTGCATCGTCCGCATGCCGGCCAGCCGTCGGAGCGGTCAAGGCGGGGGAGTGCGGCGCCAGTTCGCTCACGCGGTCGACATCGCACCCACCGTGCTCGAGCTGGTCGGCCTGGCGCCCCCCGCCGAGATCGACGGCATCGCACAGTCACACCTCGACGGGACGAGCTTCGCCTACGTCCTGGGCGGGGGTGGGGCGGACGAGCCCGGCCGCCACCTCACACAGCACTTCGAGATGCTGAGTTCACGCGCGATCTACCACGACGGGTGGAAGGCGGTCACGTATCACCCCGTCGGTCCCATCTACGACGACGGCCTGCGGTCCAACGCGCCCTGGGAGGACGACGTGTGGGAGCTCTACCACGTGGACGAGGACGTCTCGGAGTCACGTGACCGCGCCGCGGAGTTCCCCGAAAAGGTGAGCGAGCTGGTCGAGCTGTGGTGGGAAGAGGCGCGGCGCAACGACGTGCTCCCCCTCGACAACCGGGTCCTCGAGGTCATCGCGCACAAGCACGATCACCGGCGGTACCAAGAGACCTACCGTTACTTCCAAAACGGTGCCCCGGTCCCCGAGTGGGTCGCCGTCGACACGCGCAACCGCTCGCATGCCGTCACGCTCACGCTCGAGGTGCCCGACGGCGTCGAGCCCGACGGCACGCTGCTCGCCCTCGGCTGCGCGTTGGGCGGCTGGTCTTTCCACGTGATCGGCGGCCGGCTGCGCTACGTGCACAACCTGCACGGGCAGCGGCTCTACGAGGTCAGCGCAGAGGCGGAGCTCGGCACCGGCCACCACGAGGTCGAGTTCCGTTTCGAGAAGGACGAGCTGCTCGGCGGCCGGGCCACGCTCGTCCAGGATGGCACGGTGGTCGGGACCGGGCGAGGTGGAGCGCTACACGCCCGTCGCCTTCAACGAGGTCATGATCGGGCTCACCTGTGGCTACGAGTGGGGGCCGGCGGTGGGTGGCGACTACGAGGCACCCTTCGCCTTCAACGGCACGATCGTGCGCGCCGAGGTGCGGGCCACCGGGCCGGTCGTGCGCGATCCCGTGGCGGAGGTGGCGGCGATCCTCGCCCAGCAGTAGGTCGCCCGAGCGCGGCGCCGGGGACGCCGGCTGCGCCTAGTCGAAGCTCGGCCGCTGGTTCCGGGTGCGCTTGAGCTCGAAGAAGCCCACGGTCCCCGTGCAGAGCAGCACGCCGTCCCACAGGCGCCCGGCCGCCTCGCCCTTGGGCGCAGGGGTGACGACCGGGCCGAAGATGGCCGCGCCGTTGTAGTGGATGACCGGCGTGCCGACGTCGTCGCCCACCGGCTCCATGCCGGCACGGTGCGACGCCTCCAGCGCCTCGTCGAACTCCTCGGAGTACGCGGCGTCGGCCAGCGAGGCCGGCAGACCGAGCTCGTCGAGCGCCTCGGCCACGATCTTCTCGCCCTCGCCTTCGGCGCGGCCGCGCTGCTCGAGGTGGATGCGGTTCCCGAGCGCCGTGTAGAGCGGGAGCAAGATGTCGCTGCCGCGCAGCTGCTCGGCCGCGATGCACACCCGCACCGGACCCTTGGCCCGCGCCATGCGCTCCTTGTACTTCTCGTCGAGCTCGGCGCGCCCGGCGTTGAGGATGGCGAGCGACATCACGTGCCAGCGGGTGCGGATGTCGCGCACCTGCTCGACCTCGAGCATCCAGCGCGACGTGATCCACGCCCACGGGCACAGCGGGTCGAACCAGAAGTCGGCCGTGTCGATCGATGCGGCGGCCGCGCCGCCTGCGGTGTCGCTCATGGGATCCCTCCGTCCACGCGCAAGATGGCGCCCGTGGTGAACGACGAGGCGTCGGTGGCGAAGTAGAGGGCCGCGCCCACGATCTCGGGCGGTTCGCCCGCACGTCGGAGCGCGTGGCGCGGCATGCCGTGCTCCCGGGCCGCCGGCCCCCAGGAGTTCGCGGCGATGTCGGTGAGGAAGGGGCCGGCCATGATGCAGTTGACGCGCACCGTCGGGCCGAACGCCTTGGCGAAGCCCTCGGTCAAGGTGTTGAGCCCCGCCTTGGCCGCGTCGTAGGGGAGCATGTCGGGCGCGGGACGCAGCGAGCCCGTGGTCGACACGTTGATGATGGACCCGCCCTCGCCGGCCGCCATGCGCGTGCCGACCAGGGTGGTGAGGCGGAAGGGACCCTTGAGGTTCACCGCGATCACCTTGTCCCAGAGCTCCTCGGTGACCGCGGTCAGGTCGGGGTAGAGGGGGGACATGCCGGCGTTGTTGACCAGCACGTCGACGCGGCCGAAGGCACCGTAGGCCTGCTCGACCAGCCCGTCGATCTCGTCCCAGTGGCCCACGTGGAAGCCCACGGGCAGCGCCCGTCCCCCCTTGGCCTCGACCTCGGCCGCCACCTCCTTGCAGGCCTCGATCTTGCGGCTGGCGACGACGACGTCGGCGCCCGCGTCGGCGAAGGCGAGCACCATCTCGCGCCCGAGCCCGCGGCTGCCGCCGGTGACGAGCGCCACCTTGCCCGCGAGGGCACCTTCGCCGGTCATGGGTCGGAACCTACAGGGAGCGCAGCAGCTCTGCGACCGCGTGGGTGACGGCCTTGGCCATCGGAATGTGCAACGCCTCGTTGGGCCCGTGCGCATTGGAGTGGGGGCCGAGCACCCCGGTCGCCACGAATTGGGTGCCCGGGAAGCCGCGCTGGAGGTCGGCCAGGAACGGGATGGAGCCGCCCTCGCCGACGAAGCCCGGCGCGCGCCCGAAGCGCTCGGTCGACACCCGCGCCAGGATGGAAGCCACATCGGCCTCGAGCGGTGGGGCGATCCAGCCCTGGGCCACGCCTTCGACGTCGATGGTGACGTGCGCACCCTCGTCGGTGCGCAGGGCCGAGATCAGCGCGTCGCACGCGTGCTCCGCGTCGACGTCGGGTGGCAGGCGCAGCGAGAGCTTGAGCGTCGTCGAGGGGCGCAGGACGTTGCCCGCGTCCCGCGGGGCGGGCAGGCCGTCGGCACCGACCACCTCGAGCGCGGCGCCCCAGGTACGCGCGGCCAGGCGGTCGACGGGGTCGGGGGCCAACAGCTGTAGCCCCTCGACGGTGGGGGCGGCGCTGTCGGGGAATTCCTCGGCCAGCGTCTCGAGGTTGGCCCGGTGCGCCTCGGGTATCCCCGCCCCACAGAGCTCGGGCAGGAGGATGCGGCCGGTCGCCTCGTCCTCGATCCCAGAGAGCATCCGGCGCAGGATGCGGAAGGACGAGGGCACGACTCCGCCACCCTGCCCGCTGTGGATGCCCTCGGTCAGCACCTGGGCGGTGACGGTGACGACGAGGTTGCCGCGCAGCGAGGTGGTGAGCCACAGCCGGTCGTAGCTCAAACCGCCCGAGTCGAGGCAGACGACGAGGCGAGGCCGTCCGATCCGCGCCCGCAGCGCCTCGAGGTAGGCCAGGAGGTCGGGGCTGCCGCTCTCCTCGCTGGCCTCGATGAGAATGAGGACGCGGCCCTGGCCGCCGCCCGCCGCAAGCAGACCCGTCACGGCGGCAAACGTCGCGTAGCCGTCGTCGGCCGTCCCGCGCCCGTAGAGGACGTCGCCGTCGCGCACGGGCTCGTAGGGGCCCAGCCCGCTGCGCCACTCGCCGAGCGGGGGCTGCTTGTCCATGTGGCCGTAGACGACGACGGGGTCGCCGCTGCCGCCGTTGTCGATCAGGAGCAGCGGCGTGCGGCCCTCGAGCTCGATGATCTCGGCCTGCAGCGCCGGGTCCTGGTCGCGCACCCACTCGAGGAGGAGCTGGGCGGCCGCGGCGATGGCGCCGCGCTCGGACCAGTCCGGATCGAAGGCGGGCGAGAGGCAGGGGATGCGGGTGTACTCACTGAGTGCGGGGAGGATGGACTCCTCCCAGGCGGCGTCGATCATGGGCGCAACCATGGGCGCGTCACGCGGTATCCGCGTGCGCTGGAGGCGACGACTCGCTCAGCGTGGCGAGGCGCTCGAGCGACTTGGTCATGTTGCCCGCCGTCTGGGCCCCGACCGGCCCGCGCTTGAGGAGGAAGCCCTGCTTGTCCTGGCGGATGTCCCAGCTTTCGGTGACCTTGGTGCCCTCGCCCGTCTCCTCGAGCTCGTAGCGCCAGATGCGTCCGCCGAGAAGCCTGCCAAGGGGGCCCGAGAGGCGCGACTGCCAGGCGATGCGGCGGTCGGGCTCGAATTCGATGACCGTGCTGGCCGTGGTGTAGGGCAGGCCCATTTTCATCGACATCCCGAAAGTCGTCCCGAGGGAGAGCCGTGCGGGCGCGCCGGGCTTCGCCTTGACCAGTTGGCCCGAGCCGTCGAACTCGGGGTGGCGTGACGCGTCGGCCACGATGGCGAAGATCGAGCTAGCGGGCGCGTTGATGACCCGCTCGACGCTGACGACGGTCCCGTCGGCATTGCGCTCCATGGTGCGACCTCTGCTTTCGTGTGTGGACCCGGAGGACCCCGTGGACCCCGTGGACCCGCTCGAGGAGACTACGGCGCCCACGCCCGGCGCGATGGTTGCGGGATGGCTAGAGGGCGTGCGTGACGAGGTCGCTCAGCTGCACCCACTCGAGCGTGGCCGCGTGCGTGGAGGCCAGGACCACGGGCGGCGCAGCCCCGGCCTCGAAGGCCTCCTGCCAGCGCGCGGCGCACAGGCACCACTGGTCCCCGGGCTCCAACCCAGCGAAGCCGTGTTCGGGATGCGGGGTGGACAGGTCGTTGCCGACCGAAGCGGAGAAAGCCAGGAACTCCGCCGTCACCCGGGTGCACACGGTGTGCACGCCGAAGTCCTCCGCCCCCGTGTTGCAGCAACCGTCGCGGTAGAAGCCGGTGACCGGGTCGAAATTGCAGGGTTGGAGCTCTTCACCGAGGACGTTCTGTGCCATGTCCCATTTCAGCACGGCTGCCGTGCGCACGGCGTCAGGGCCCGGCCAATGGTGTGCCCTCGTAGCGGTCGATCCACGTGAAGGCGCTGACGGGCTCGCGCCGCAGCCGGGTGGGTTGGGACAGCGGGCGGCCGAGGACGACGAGGGCGGCGACGGCGACCGTCTCGGGGATGCCGAAGAGCACACGCACCTCCGCCTCGCGGCGGATCGCCACGGTTGTGGTCACCCCGCCCAGGCCCTCGGCGCGCGCCGCCAGCAACAGGCTCCACACGAATGGGTAGATGGAGGCGCCGCCGACGAGCGTGTAGCGCGGCAGGTCGCGGTCCACCGCAGCGAGCGCAGCCAGGTCGGCGAGGACGAGGAGCAGCGCGGGAGCCTTCTCGAGTCTCTCGGCGAAGCCCGGTGCGTCGGCACCGGCGGCCCTGAAGTGCTGGGCGTCGGCAACGGCGCGCGCCTCGGCCGCGGCATCGGTCACCGGTGCCCAGGGCACCAGGCCGGCGGATGCCATGGCCAGGTACTCGTACCAGCCCTCGAGGTAGATGTCGCGCAGCGCGGCGCGCGAGGCGGGGTCCTTGACCACGATGATGCGCCAGCCCTGGCGGTTGCCCCCGCTCGGCGCGAAGCGGGCCGTGTCGAGCAGGCGGGCCAGCACCTCGTCGGGGACGGGCTCACGGTGGAACTGTCGTGCCGCGCCGGTGCTGCGCAGCGTGGCGACGAGATCGAGGTCCACGAGTTGCCCACCGTAGCGGTCGGTGGTCAAGTGTGGGACCGTGACCGGCATGGACGCCGACTTTCTCGGGCGCACCCGGCAACGGCTGCGCGACCTGGCACGCCTGCCGCTCGTCGTGTCGCCCATGGCCGGCGGGCCCACGACGACCGAGCTGGTGGTCGCGGCGAGCGACGCCGGCGCATGCGCCTTTCTCGCCGGGGGCTACACGGGCGCCGACGCGCTGGCCGAGCAGATCGCGGCGGTGCGCGCTGCGGGCATCGAGTCCTTCGGGGTCAACTTGTTCGTGCCGGGCGAGCCCGCCGCCGACCCCGGTCGCGTCGCGGCGTACGTCGCGTCCCTCGAGCCCGAAGCCCGCGCACTCGGCGCGAGTCTGGGCGAAGCGACGTGGGACGACGACGACTACGACGCCAAGGTCGAGGTCGTGCTGGCCGCGCGCCCTGCGGCGGTGAGCTTCACCTTCGGCCTCCCCACGTCCGAGGTCGTGCGCGCCCTGCAGGGCGCCGGGTCCCTGGTGTTGTGCACGGTGACCACGCCCGAGGAGGCTGCGCTGGCGCTGCGGGTCGGCCCGGACGCCCTGTGCCTACAGGGGGCCGAGGCGGGGGCACACCGGGGGAGCCTGGCCAACGACGACCGTGCGGACCAGGACCGCCCGCTGCGTGCGCTCCTGGCCGCGGTGCGCCGCCGCACGCTCGTCCCCCTCGTGGCGGCCGGGGGCGTGGCCGGTCCCACCGACGTGGTCGACCTGCTGCGGCGCGGGGCCACCCTGGTGCAGGCGGGCACGGCGTTCCTGCGCTGCCCCGAGAGTGGCGCGCACCCGCGCTACAAAGAAGCGCTGGGAGCCTCGGTCGCGGCCATCGTGCCCGGCTTGACCGGCGCCACCGCCATCACCCGGGCCTTCAGCGGGCGCCGCGCCCGCGCCCTCGCCAACACCATGGTGCGCAACCACCCCGGTGCCCCGGCCGCCTACCCCGAGATCAACAACGCGACGCGGCCGCTGCGGGTTGCGGCCGCCCAGGCGGGCGACAACGGGCACATGAGCCTCTACGCCGGCACCGGCTATCACGCGGCGCCGGCGCGTCCCGCGGCCCAGGTGGTGGCGTGGCTGGCGTCGCAGGTGCGGCCGTGAGCCGACGGCCGTGAGCCCGCAGCCGTGAGCCCGCGCCGCAAGACGATGACGATCGAATTCCGGCCACCCGACGTGGCGGCGGTCGCCGATTCGTTGGCCAGGCTGCGCGGGGCGGGGAGCGGTTGGATCAACCTCCTGCCCGGCATCGACGAGGACGCGGTCGCCCCCGAGCCCGCGGCCGGCCTCTTCGCCTTCTTCGGCAACCGGGCTGCACCCGTGTCCATGGCGACGGTGATGCCCGCCAAGAAGGAGCGCCGGGACACCGAGGGAGTCACCATCGGCGTCATGCACCCCACCGGCGCCAAGGCCGTGGCCCGCCTGGCCGAGGCGGGCGTGGCGGTACCCGACGGCTGGGTGGTGCGCCAGGACCACGCGCGGCGCGGCCTGCTGGTGCGCACACCCGCCGACGCGTCTGACACGGACATCCTCAGCTGGAGCATCCGCGCCGCCGCCGCGCTGTGCCGCGCAGAGATGACGGGCAAGTGGCGCGCCGTCGTCTACCTCCCTTCGGCGGCGCTCTGAACGGCTCTCGCCCAGCTCAGAGGCACTTTGGGCTCAACATCGCACCCGGCACTCCGTCGGCAGCAGTGAATCCCTTCCCCTCTGTCACCCGAGTGGCATTGTTGGGGCGGTGAAAGACGCAGAGAAGAGAACCCGCTCGCTCCGGCGGGCTCGCCGCTACTTTGCCGCGGCAGCGATGGTCGTCACCACGTTGGCCGGAGCATCCGTGCTGCAGCCCCTCGCGGCAGGTGCCGCGCTCCCCAAAGACGCCAATCCCACTGGGACACTCACGTACGGCATCGACCTGAACGACGAGTTCGACAACACGTTCAATCCCGAGCAATCCCTCAATCCCTGTGGATTCGCCATCCTCTCGAACATCTACGCCTCGGGCCTCGGCATCACCAACACGGCGTTCATCCCGAACGTCATTCAGAGTTGGTCGAGCACAGCGACCACAGTGACGCTTCACATACGGCCAGGTGTCGTGTTCTCCAACGGCGACCCCGTCGACGCCAACGCCATCAAGACGAGCCTGCTGTACAGCCAAAAGAGCCCCCTGCTGACCACACTGACGGCTATTGCGTCCATCGATGTGGTGAGCCCGCTCACGCTCGTGCTCAACCTCTCCAACCCGATTCCGGGAGACGTGATCCAGGCGATGTACCACACGGATGGCACTCTCTACGACCCCAGCACCATCAGTACGGATGCAACCAAGCCGGTCGGAGCCGGGCCGTTCGTTTTGAAGAGCTACGAGATGGGCTCTTCCATCGACCTCGTCGCCAACCCCAAGTACTGGAACAAGGGCCAATACACACTCGGGGGTGTCGATTTCGTACAAGCCTCGGAGGGTCCGCAGCTCGTGTCGGGACTCGAGACGGGCGCCTTCGACATGACGACGCTTGAACCGGACGACGTCGCGATAATCAAGGCTCAACCCGATCTCGCCGTGGTCGTCGGCAAGTCCTACGACTACGTCGATCTGCAAATGCGGCAGAACGCGGCGCCTTTCAACAACACCAAGGTGCGGGCCGCACTGGAGTATGCGGTGGATCGCAACGCTCTCAACAAGGTGGTCTACGACGGCCTCGGCGAGCCGGCCTACCAGCCCTTCCCCTCGTGGTCTCCCGGTTACGACAAGGCAGTGGGGAGCAAGTACACGTATCAGCCGGCAAAGGCCAAGGCGATGTTGAAGGCTGCTGGCTTTCCCCGAGGGATTTCCTTCACGCTCGTGGTGCCAAGCGGCGATCCCGGGCTCGGCCAGGTCTCTCAGCTCATCCAGCAGGAGGCAGGGGCGGCGGGGTTCGACGTCACTTTGCAATCCGTGACTCCCTCTGACCTCTTGACCGACGTCTACATCAAGGGCCAGGGCGACTCGGTCCTCACCGAGCAGCTCTCGAACGGGCCGGACCTCGCCAACAATTTCGAGAACGAGTTCCTACCGATTGGCTTCCTGACCCAGCACTTCGGGACGGTCAATCCGCTCCTCGCCCCGTACATCAAAGAAGCCCTCCAGGACGTGACCGCTCAGCAGCAGGGGCCGTTCATGCAAAAGGCCGGAGCCCTTGCGATGTCGATCGGGGCCGAAGTTCCGCTGGTCTTC
Organism: uncultured Acidimicrobiaceae bacterium; assembly: GCA_963744935.1. GTDB lineage: Bacteria > Actinomycetota > Acidimicrobiia > Acidimicrobiales > RAAP-2 > Bog-473. Next base: position 260,847 of record CAVUVM010000011.1, on the reverse strand, counting down.
CAACCCTCGATCATCGGTTACAACAAGACCAAGATCGGTGGAACGGTCCAGGCACCGATCGGCCAGTGTCACACCGATTTGGCGGGTATTTACATCAAAAAGTAGATCTCCGACCAACTGGCGGTTGGCGCGGCACGGTTCGAGGCTTCTACCTTTCCCTGGTGGCCACCGGGGGCGCGCGCGACGACGCGGCACTGCGCGAAGGCTTGGCGCGCTGGGTGGCCGCCCATCCCGACCTTGTGCCGATCACCGGGGCGTCCGGCCATGACGGGGAGGCGCCCGCCGTCGTCGCGGTGCACCACGCGGACGGTGGCCTGGCCAACGAGACCGTCCTGGTCGACACCGGCCCGGCTCCCGGAGGCTTCGTCGTGCGCATCCCGCCGCTCGAGCCGACCTTCCCGGCGTACGACCTTCGTCCCCAGGCGCTCGTGCAGAACGCGCTGGCCGCAGCAGGCGTGCCGGCGCCCTCACCCGCCGTGGCGGTCGACGACGAGCGCTGGATCGGCTCGCCCTTCCTCGTCATGCCGCTGCTGGTCGGCGACATCCCCGGCCCGGCGCCCGTCTTCGACCCCTACGTCACCGAGGCCGGCCCCGTGGGCCAGCGGCTGCTCGCCGACGGTCTGCTCGACACCGTCGCAGCCGTGCACGCCGTGGCCTGGGAGCCCGCCGGCTTGGGCGCGGTCCTGCCGGGTCCCCAGCTGGCTGATGCAGTCGAACGGTGGACGGCGTACGTCGCCTGGACCTCTGACGGGGAGCCACTGCCCGCGCTGAGCGCGGCTCTCGACTGGTGCGCGCGCCATGTTCCGGCCGAGCGCGAACCGGTGCTGCTGTGGGGCGACGTGCGACTCGGCAACCTCGTCTTGGACGAGGAGCGGCGGGTCGTCGGCGTGCTCGATTGGGACCTCGCCTCGATCGGCCCGCGCGAGATGGACCTCGGCTGGCACTTCGGGCTCGAGTTCATGATGGAGAGTCTGTTCGGCCGCCGGGTGTCGGGCTTCCCCGGCCCGGTCGAGGCGCTGGAGCGCTATGAGGACCGGACCGGCTACGACGTGCCGGACCTGGCATGGCACGAGGTCTTCGCACTGGCGCGGGCGCTGGCGATCAACGACCGGCACCAACGCATCGCCGGCGACCGGCGCCGCACGGAGAACCCGATGGGCCCGATCCTCTTGGCACGCTTGGAGGCCGCCGCCGGCAGCTAGTCGCCGAGGAACGAGAAACCCATGACGCCGGCCTTGGCCACGTCGTAGCAGAGCGTGTCATAGGGCTCGACCAGGCCGTAGGTGACCTCGCCGTCGCAGGTGATGCGGCAGTGGTGCTGGTCCTGGCCCGCCAACCGGCTTCGTACCGCTGGGTTTGTCACGTCGAAGGTCTCGGCGTGGACGACCACCTCGTCGCCGTGCGCCACCGCCATGCCGTGCCAGATGTCACCGTCGGGGGTGCCGCCGTTCGGTCCGCCGTACATGCCGCAGCGCAAGAACGCGATCTGGTTGCCCAGTCGCTCGAATGTCATGGTCTTGACGGTGTCGTCGGCGAAGACGAGGTCGACCTCGCCGCTCACGAGCAGGTGCGTGTCGGGCTCGAAGCGCATGCGGTGCACGCGCCGCGCCAGGGTGGCGCTTCGCTTGTGCGCGTCGCCGATGTTGTACAGCACGTGGTCGCCCCAGATGCCGATGTCGGCGAACTCCACCCACTCTCCGCTGTGCGGGTGCTGCATGCCCATGTAGCGGCCAGGCCCCCCGACGCCGTCGCGGGTGCCCCAGTGGTGGTCGCGCGTCCCGAGGTGCGTCTCGGTGCCGACCGTGAAGCGCTCACCGTCCACCTCGACCCAACCCTCCTGGCGCCCGAAGCCGTCGTAGCCGGCGATCGGGCTCATGGCGCGACCTCCGACGATCACGCCCGCGCCCAGTTGGCGGAAGACCGGCCGTTTCGTATCGAACCAGGTGATGTCGTAGGAGACGGCGCGGCCGGTCGTGCGCTGGACGTACTCACGCTCGAGCCGGAGGCGCCACCGCCGGAAGGGCTCCACGACCTCGAAGCTGAAGGGCCCGAGCTCCATGTCCATCCGGTCGGTGCCGAGCGCGCGGTGGGCCCGGACGGTGGTGTGGCTCCCCCGCACGTTGATGATGGCGAAGGCCTCAGCGGTGCCGAGGTTGGGGTAGAAGGCGAGGCCGATGACGACGAGGAGGTCGCCCACCTTGTCCTGGCAGGTGAACCACACGCGCTCATACGCCTGGGCATCGGGCGTCCACATGACGCGCACCGGGTAGGGCGCGTTGTGAACCAGGAATTCGTCGAGGCCGCTCAGGGGAGCGTGCTCGCGCGAGGCGGGGTAAGGCGAGGAGCTCACGTGGCACCGTCCCCGCGGCCGCCGAGCGAGAGGATGTCGCAGCGGGTCCGCATCGCGCTGCACAGTACGCTCGCACCGTGGCCGGGGACCAGCGCACGGGATCGGCGGAGCGGGTGGCGGACGCGACCGGCGCCGAGGGCGGCACCGGTCGGGGCACCGGTCCGGCGCTCATCGATCCACGGGACGCAGCCTTCTTCGCCCGCCCGGACTACCACGATGTGCTGGCCCGCCTGCGCGCGGAGGATCCGGTGCACGAGTGCGGGCCGGGATTCTGGGCGCTGACCCGCTACGAGGACATCCGCGACCTCAGCCGCGATCCACAGGATTTCTGCTCGGGCCGCGGCGCATTGGTCAATGACCCGCTGCGTACGGCCGCGGCCCCCATGTCCGCTCCTTCGATCCTGCACATGGACCCTCCCGAGCACGCTGACTTCCGCCGGCTCGTGAACCGGCGCTTCTCGCCCCGCGCCCTGACGGGCCTGGCCGACTCCATCCGAGCCAATGCATCGGCCCTCCTCGACGCGGTCGAGACGACGGAGGAGATCGACTTCGTGTCCGAGCTGGCCGCACCGTTTCCCCTGACAGTGATCGCAGAGCTGCTCGGGATCGAGCAGGCCGATCGGGAGAACTTCCGTCACTGGTCCGACGCTGCGATCGAGTCCCCCGACCTGCCACCCGACGAGACCGCCAGCGCACTCGGGGAGCTCTCGGCCTTCATCGTCGAACTCATTCGAAGGAAGCGTGCCCAACCGGGAGACGACCTGGTGTCGCTGTTGGTGGCGAGCGAGGTGGGAGGCTGCCCGCTCAGCAAGGAGGAGCTCTTCATGTTCCTCTTGACCCTGCTCGTTGCGGGCAACGAGACGACGCGCACGCTCCTCTCCGGCTCGGCGCTGGTGCTCGACGAGCACGCCGACCAGCGAGCCGCGCTGGCCGCGGACCGCTCGCTGGTGCCCGGGGCAGTGGAGGAGTGCCTGCGCTGGGTGACGCCGGTGCACGCCTTCTGTCGCACTGCGACCAGTGACGCCGTGATCGCGGGGACGGCGGTGCGCGAAGGCGACTACATCTGCATGCTCTACGCCTCGGCAAACCGAGACGAGCGGATCTTCGGGGAGGATGCGTCGGTGTTCGACATCGCTCGCCCCGTCAACCCTGTCCACCTCGCCTTCGGCTTCGGCGAGCACGTCTGCCTCGGAGCCAGCCTGGCCCGGCTGGAGGCGAAGGTCTTCGTGGAGGAGCTGCTGGCGCGCTACCCGCGCTACGCGGTGACGGGCTCGGCTGAGCGGGTGCTGTCGACCACGGTCGCGGGCATCCGCTCGCTGCCGATGGTGCTCGCGCCGGCTGTCTGACGAGGGTCTGGACCGGCTCCTTGCAGCACGGCCTGGCGTAGCTCACCGAGCAGTGCCTCGACGGCAGCGGGATCGGCGCTCAGCCGGAGCCGGCCGCCCTCGCGCTCGGAGCGCACCAGCCCGCTCTGACGCAGCACCTTGACGTGCATGCTCACGGTGGGCTGGGCCAGGCGGAAGAGCATGGCGAGCTCTCCCACCGTGCTCGGGGCGGTGGCGAGCGAGTGCAAAATCGCCAGGCGCGTCGGATCGGCCACCGCCTTCAGGCGCCGGGCCACCGACTCCGTCCTCGCCCGCGCCACGGCGTCGGACTGGCCGACGCCGGTGCCGATCACGATCAGGCCGCTGAACTCGAGGTACATGGACGAGCCGAAGAAGAGGCACGGGACGAACCGGAGCTCCATCCGGCCCGAACCCAGGTCGGCCGGGAGAGAGGGCATCCGAGCCCGCAGGGTGTCACACCCAATGGTTACAACTGGCTCCAATGCACGGTCACGCTCGAACTGGGCCACCACGTGGCTGCCGGCTTCCTGAAGCAGGGGCAGCGCCTTCTGCCACATGTCGTTCACCGGAGCCCACACAGCCCGGAGGAGATCGAGGTACGACGCGACGAGCTCGGGGGACTCCTTGAGCAGCCGGAGCCGCTCCAGGTACGTCGCCCGTTCCTCGGGGGACTCCGACGGGAGGTCGAGGTCCAAGGGGATTGTTGTCACCGCGGCCGCGATCGCCTCCCACAGAGCATCGGGGTCGGTCTCACCCAAGGCGCCGCCGTGGTGGGCGAGAACCTGCATCTCGGTGAAGCAAGTCTCCTCCGAACGCTCGCCCCAGAATCCACGCACGCTGTCCGCCAGGTCCTCGCGCCCCTTGAACATCTCGGCCAGCTGGGGATACCGGGCTCGCATCGTGGGCCGAGCCGCCACGGAGAGCAGCCAGGACAGATCACATGCGAGCGACGGGGTCGACCCGACCGACCAAGGATCTCCGGCGGGTGTCTCGTCGATGAACATAGGCATGGAGCTATATTAGAATATTCTTGATTAGATGTCAAACATCAGCTATGCTTGAGCGATGTTGGGCGGGATTTGTGAGTCGAGCGAACAGAGCGAATGAGGTGAACCCGATGATCCAAGTGAGAGCAGCGCAGGCCCAAGCGGACGCTCATCGCCGGGATCTCGTGGCTTCGGCGCGGTCGCTCCGAACGGGCCCCAGCCACCTGGCTCATGGCGACGAACTCACCACGGCGCAGCGCTCGGCCGCCGGGCTCCCGGTTACCGGCGGCCGAGCAGTGCGCCGCGCCGTGGCCCCACGGGTCGGCTCCTGGCTGATCTCGTTCGGGACGCGCCTGGGCGGAGCGACCGTCCGCACCTCCTGAGTTCGGAGGAGCCGCCACGAGGGAATAGGTGGGCTGGGGTTGTCGTCATCGGCAACAGTTGCGCCATGCCGACGCCCCGCAACGTCCTCTTCATCACGCTGGACCAGTGGCGCGGTGACTGCCTCTCGGCGTTCGGCCATCCCGTGCTCGAGACGCCGGCGCTGGACGCACTGGCGGCGCGAGGCGTCCTCTTTTCCAACCATTGGGCCAACGCGGCCCCGTGCGGGCCGTCGCGGGCGTGTCTGTACACGGGCACCTACCAACATCGCAACCGCTCGATCCTGAACGGGACGCCCCTCGACGCCCGCTTCACCAACGTCGCACTCCTCGCCCGCGCCCTCGGCTACGACCCCGTGCTCTTCGGGTACACCGACACCTCAGTCGATCCCCGGACCGTGCCGCCCGGCGACCCGAGGCTGTACAGCTACGAAGGGATCCTTCCTGGCTTCCGGGCGCTGATCGAGGACCCCTGGGAGCAGGGCAGCCCGGCGTGGGGTCGCTGGCTGGCTGCGCAGGGTGTCGACGTCCCGGCCAACCCGCACGACCTCTACCTGCCGATCGAGGGCTTCCCCGGCGCCGACGATCACGGGTCGACGTGGGCTCCGGCGCGCTTCGGGGTGGAGTTCTCGCAGACCACGTTCATCCGCCAGGCGGTCGTCGAGTGGCTCGAGGCCAACGGTGACGCGCCCTTCTTCGTCCACGCCTCGTTCATCCGCCCCCACCCGCCCCGTCGCAACCCGCTCGGGTACCACGACCTGTATCCGGCCGAAGCGGTGGGTCCCTTCGCCGGGTGTCCGACGCGCGAGGAAGAGGCGGCCATCCACCCGCTCGGCGCTGGTGCCGTGCGCATACCCGGTGTCGGCGCGCCAGCCGACGAGCGGGAGCGCCGGCAGCTGCGCGCCACGTACTACGGCGCCCAGCGTGAGGTCGACGACGGACTGCGGCCGCTCTTCGGCTATCTCGAGCGCAGTGGTCTGGCCGAGTCGACGCTGGTCGTCGTGACGAGCGACCACGGCGAGATGGGATGTGACCACTGGCTGCTCGAGAAGCTCGGGTTCTGGGACGAGAGCTACCACGTGCCCCTGATCGTGGTGGACCCGAGGCCCGAGGCCGACGCCGGCCGAGGAACGATCGTCGACGCGGTGACCGAGTCGGTCGACGTGCTGCCGACCGTCTGCGATTTCATCGGCGCAGAGGTACCCCTCCAAGCGGACGGCTGGTCGCTGGAGCCGTTCTTGCGCGGCAGTGGGACGCCCGAGCACTGGCGCGACACCGCGCACTTCGAATGGAGCTTCGCTGACCCGGCGAATCAGCTCTCCGAGCGCGCGTTCGGCATCCCCATGAGCCATTGCGCTCTGGCCGTGTCACGTGGGCCGCGCCACAAGTACGTCCAGTTCGCCGCCGCCGACGGGCACTTCCCGCCCCTCCTCTTCGACCTCGACGCCGATCCCGGACAGACGCACAATCTGTTGGCCGAGGGTGGCCCAGAGGTCACCGAAGTGGCCTGGCGCGCGACCGAGGACCTGGTCCAGTGGCACATGCGCACGGCGGAGCGGACACTCAGTGGCAGCATCCTCGACGCCGAGCAGGGCCTGGTCGAGTCCCGGGACACCTGGCGTTAGCCAGCGCAGGGCCCGCCTGCCGCGCCAGGCCGTGTGCGATGCTGGCCCGCGCTCGTCCACGAGGAGGCTGACTCCGCTGCCCGACATGCATGGCAAGACGGTCGTCGTCACCGGCGGCAATTCCGGGATCGGGCTCGAGACGGCCGCCGAGCTCGGGTCCATGGGCGCTCGGGTCCTGCTGACCGCGCGCAGCGCTGACAAGGGCCGCGCCGCCGCGGCCGCCGTCAGCCAACGGGTGGGGGAGACCAGCTCCGTCCAGCTCGTCGTGTTCGACCTGGCCGACCTGGATTCCGTGCGACGTGGTGCGGCGGAGATCCTGGAGCTGGCGCCGCGGGTCGACGTCCTCGTCAACAACGCCGGCCTCGTGCTGAGCGAACGGGTGGAGACGGTCGACGGGTACGAGGCCACGTTCGCCATCAACCATCTGGGCCCGTTCCTCCTCACCAACCTGCTGCTCGAGCGCATCCGGGCGTCGGCGCCCGCACGGATCGTGACGGTCGCCTCGTCGGCGCACGCCTCGGCCCGCAAGGGAATTCGCTTCGACGACCTCCAGTCCGCCCATCACTACCGGGGCATGCGGGCCTACGGGCAGTCGAAGCTGGCCAACATTCTCTTCACCCTCGAACTCGCCCGTCGCCTCGAGGGCAGCGGCGTGACGGCCAACTCGTTGCACCCCGGCACCGTGCGAACCGGCTATGGCGCCGACGGGGACACCCGGGGCTTCCTCGCCTTCGGGATCAAGCTCGCCAGCCCGTTCTTCCTCTCGCCGGCCAAGGGGGCGCGCACGTCGGTCTATCTGGCCTCTTCGCCCGAGGTGGAAGGGGTGAGTGGCAATTACTTCGTGAAGTGTGTGGCCAGGCCGCCGAGGCGCTGGGCGCAGGACGAGGAAGCCGCCCGGCAGCTGTGGCAGGTGAGCGAGCAACTGACGGGTCTGGCGCCTTCAGCCTGACCGGCTGGGGGCCAGTGGTGAGGAGGCTGGTGCGGTGGAGAAGCTGATGTACCTGGTGTGGCTCGAGGCCGATAGCACGCGCCAAGAGGTAACGGACCGCCTGATGGGTCCAATGCGCGAGGAGCTGCTCGGCGCAGGCCCGCGCGCCTTGACGCTCGACGTCTGGGACACCGAGAGCGACATTCCGCCCCCGGTGCCCACGCCCGAGGGGGAGACGCCTTTGCACGGGCTCGTCTCGCTGTGGGTCGACACGGTCGAAGAGCGTGCCCCCTTCGAGGAGATCCTGGCCTCCTCGGCCGTGCGGCTCGCCGGCTACTCGGTGGTCGAGTCCCTCTACCGCGACTACGGCGGCAACAAATGGTCGACACCGCGCCACTGGCCGGACGGTGAGCGCTCACCCGGTGTGCTCACGGTGGCGCTGCTGCAACAGCACCCCGAGCAGACCTTCGACGAGTGGGTGCAACGATGGCACACGCGGATCTCGCCCATCACCGAGGCCATCCAGCCGCGCTGTCGCTACGTGCGTAACGCGGTCTTCCGTGCCGTCACCGACGATGCGCCGCCGCTGGGGGGCATCGTCGAGGAGGCCTGGCCGTCCCTCGAGCACGTGACCGACCCCATGTTGTTCTACTGCGCCGACGGCGATCCCGAGCAGATGAACGCGCATGTCACGCAGATGATCGAGGAGATCAACGCCTTCGTCGACCTCGGCACGCTGCGCAGTGCCACCATGAGCGAATGGATCCTGAAGTCGTGACGAAACGGTGGAGCCGGGCCGAGCTCGACCGGGCCCACGAGCACTACGTGGCGACGGCCAGCCGGTGCGCCGCCAGCGGGGAGTGGCGCGAGTGGGCCGACCTGTTCACCGACGACGCCGTGTACCTCGAGCACACCTTCGGCACCTTTCACGGGCCCGACGAGATCTACGACTGGATCGCGCCTCTAATGGCGGAATGGCCCAACCGGGCCATGAACTCGTTCCCACACTCGTGGTGCGTCTGTGACGAGGAGCGCGGCTGGTGGATCTGCCGTATTGAGAACAGGATGCAGGACCCCGGCGACGGGTCGGTGCACCAGGCCCACAACATCACCGTGCTGCACTACGCGGGCGACATGCGGTTCTCCTACGAAGAGGACGCGTACAACCCTGCGGCCTTCGGGCCCATGATTCAGGGCTGGCTCGAGGCGTCCACGAGAGCGCAGGGGGAAACGACGCGCAGCTGAAGGCGTCGCCGGTGTGGCGCGACGCCGTCAGGTAGCGGCGCCGGCACCGGCACCGCTGAGCACCCTGGGACTCAGACGCGGCAACTGGGCCCTGCCGTCACTCCTCGCGAAGAGGCCGAGCGGCGTGATGGCCACGGCGAGCAGCATCGCCACGAGCAGCAGGTCAGTCAGGACGAAGGTGTGCATGAGCCGCATGTAGATGTTGTGGACCGACGTCACGCCGGCGAAGGCCCAGAAGGTGCTGATGACGATCAGCGCGGTCCGCAGGCGGCCGACGGCAGCCGGCGCGAGCACCACCACGCCCCAGGTGACGTACCAGGACCACACGATCGGCCCGAGGAGCGCGAGGACGAGGAGCGTCAGCCCGAGGCAGCGCACGACGCCATCGTCGGGCGAGCGCATCAGCAGCCGGTACCCGACGTAGGCGGCAATGAGCAGGCCGAGCACGCTGAATACGGGCCGTACGTCCATGATGGTGATCGGGAATTGCAGGACGTGGCTGCCGATAGAGACGGCACGGGCAACGACGTTTACGGGTGTGACCCCGGTGAAGGCCGCATCCGCTGTCGTCGTGGTGCGGATCCACCCCCAACCCGTCCCCGAGATCAGCGCCACCACCTCCAAGGTGGAGAGGGCGATCAAACCGGCCGCTGCGGTGTGCGCGATGCGCCGTCGCGTCGACGCGGCGGGACCAGCCCAGACCCAGCCGAGGAAGAGGACACCGAGCGCGGCAGGCGACTTCACCCCCGCTGCGAGCGCGCACAAGATGATGCCCGGCACGGTGCCGACCCGTTTGGCCACGGCGAGGCCGGCCATCAACAGCCCCACCATCAACGCGTCGTTGTGCGCGCCGGCGACCAACGACAACAGCACGAGCGGGGAGCCCGCCCCGATCAAGACGGCGTGGGCCGGGTCGCGTCTGAGCGATCGGGCCAGTGTCGGTGTGGCGGCCACGATCAATGCGATCCCGCCCACCTCCAGGAGACGCAGCAGCACCAGGTCGGGCAGGATCGAATGGCCCGAGGCCTGGTCGAGCACACCGTCAGCGGTCAGGAAGGACGGCCCGTAGGGCGACTCGCTGCCTGACCACACCACGTCGGCCATCTCGTTGAAGGGTGTCGCGCCGAGCACGTCTGGGCCATAGGAGTAGGGGTTGATGTGGTGGCTGACCATCTCGCCCTGCGCGGCATAGGTGTAGACGTCGCGGCTGAACAGCGGAGGGGCGAGCAGGAGGGGCACGGCCCAGACCAGCCCGACGAAGACGACGCGCTTGACGGGAAAGCCAGGATTGTCTCTCAGGTAGTGCAGGAAGCCCAACCAGACGCGGGTGAGCAAGATGAGGCCCCCGAACACAAGTGCGAGGGACGCCATGGTCGGCAGAGCGTCGCCCGTCCCGAAAGAACCGAACAACCCACCGGGCATCCCGAAGAACCACGCGCCGGCCAAGTGAGTCTCGAAGGACTGTCCGCCCATGACGGAGCCAACCAGGATTGCGGTCGTCCCGACCAGGCCGAAGCAGGCGGTGCGCGCGACGCTGAGCCGCGCCCCCGGTTGCGCCGTTGCGGCGCCCGAGGAGGAGCGGTCGAATGTGGTGGAGGTGGTGGCAGCGCCCGGGGGGTCGAGCTCCATCGCGGATTCCTTAGTTGCCGTCCCGAGGTGATTGACCGCGGCCGGCAGAATCGTCATCAAACTGCAGTGATTTTGTCACAGCCGAGGCCGGACTGGGGGACCAGAAACCTTCCTTAACAGGATTCTCAGGAACATCCCAGGCTACAAGGGGAAACTCGTGCCGTCACGTAGGCGAAATCCGGCCGTCACGGGAACGGAAGGTGTCAGATGCGAGTTTTGGCCCTCAGGGGCGACGGATATCTGGGCTCGCCGACCGCGCTGCACTCCAACGTGGCGGGGCGAACCGCCTCGGGCGGTATGACCCGCATGGCGCAATTGCAGGCCGAGGAAACGACCTCGGAACGCTCGTTCTGAGCTGGCGAGGGCGCTTCGGAGGCGACCGGCTAGCGTGCGCCGGTTGCGCCGCAACGAAGCGACGTGGGACGCACGCTCCTCTGTCTCCGCAACCAGGTCCTTTCCAGTGAACCGACTACGCGCACATCTCGGTCCCCTGTGGCCGTATCTGGTGCTCATCGCCATTCCGACGGCCGCATTCGTCCTTCCGGACCTGATCGGCGGCCGACTCCTCATCACGGGGGACAACCTCCAACAGAACCTCCCGCTCCACGTACTCGTTGGCTCCATGCTCCGCCATGGCGAGCTGCCCTTCTGGAACCAGTACATCTTCAGTGGCACACCGCTGATGGCGGACTTCAACGCGGGGGCTTTCTACCCGCTGATGGGACTCTTCATAATCCTGCCTGAGCGGGCCGCATGGATCGCGACCGAAGTCATCTTGTTCTCTGCGATCGCAATCGGCATGTACGTCTTCCTTCGCGCGCTCAAGCTCTCGACGGTGGCCTGCGTCATTGCCGCCGCCACCTTCGCCTTCGCGGGACCGGTGCTCAGCGAGGTCAACCACGTGGACATGTCCGAGGGCTACGTGGCCATTCCCTGGATGCTGCTGGCGGTGCTCCACATCGTGCGTGACGGCCGCTGGCGTTGGTCGATCCTCCTCGGCGTCGCCTTCGCCACGGTGATCCTCGGTGGTGCCCCCGAAGCCATGCTCGACGAAGCGCTCCTCGTCATCGTGTTCGCGGCCTTCTCCGCCGGGCTGAGCGGCCCGCGTTGGTGGCGAGTCCTGTCCCGGTGTGCCCTCGGAGCCGCATTGGCGCTGGCGCTGGCCGCGATCCAGTGGCTCCCTGGCCTCGAGGCCATCCGCAACTCGCAACGCGCCAGCGGCGTGATCGCCGCCGCGGGGAGTTTCCCGACGCCCTTCAGCATCTTCGCGCTCGTCCCGTACATCGACGGCGGCTACGGCCATCTGGGAGAGGCCCAGTTCTTCGGCCAATACAACCTGCCCGAAGTCGGCATCTATCTCGGGGTGCTGCCCATCATCGCGGCACTGACCGTGTGGCACCCGCGCTGGCCGAGCCGGATTGCCGCGCGCGACCGCTATACGTGGTACGGCGTCGCCGTCGTCGGATTCCTCCTCGCCCTGGGGTCCAACACGCCGCTCGAGCATCTCTTCAACAGCCTGCCGCTCTACGGCCACCAACGACTGCAGAGCCGCAACATGGTCACGGTCGCCACGGCGCTGTGCGTCCTCCTGGCCGCCTGGGTCGACCGCATCGACGCGCCGCGGGTGAACGACCCGATGCGATGGTTCGACCGAATCACGGGTCTGATCCCGTTCGGCCTCGTGGCGGCGCTGTTCGTATGGGCGCTGACGGCGACGGGATCGTTGGTCCACGTCTTTGCCGGTGTGACCGCGACACCAGGTATCACCTCGACGGTGCGCAGGGCGACGCTGATCGCACTGGCGTTCTGCGCCGGCGCCGCGGTGCTCGTCTGGGTCCGACCCCGGCTGGGCAGAGTCCCGTGGAGGGGGCTGGTCGCCGTCTTCGTCGCCCTGGACCTCGGGCTGATGGCCGTCACCAGTCAGCTGACGCAGACGCCGCCGAACGACCTGCTCACAGGGACGACGCCGATCGAACAGCTCGTGGCCGCCCATCTGGCCCCCGGCGCACGCATGGTCAACTACGACCCGCAGACCTACGACAGCTACCCGGACAGCCCCCAGGGTGTGCCCGACCTCAACATCATTCCGGGGCTGCCGTCCATCTCGGGGTACGCGTCCATCGTCAACGGCAATTACGAGTCGGTGACGCACACGCACGAGCAGGACGACCTCGACATCGGGCAGTTGGCATCGGGCAGCCTCGACCGGCTCGACCTCCGCGAGGTCGTGACACTGCCCGAGTACTTCCTGATACCTCTGCTGGCCGTCCCGCGCACCTCCGACGACATCACCCAGGTGTCCGAGCCGATCGGTCCCGATCCGGTTCTCCCCCGGGGCTTCAGCGCGGACTACAACGAGACGCAATATCCCTTCTACCCCGGGCCCCGTGCGGCGCTGGGCGCCGGCAAGACCACGTCGTGGTTCTTCGGAGAGTCTCTGGAAGCCGACACCGTGACGGTGCTGCTCCAACGGCCGGCCGGGCCCGGGACCGCGCTGCGGGTCGGGATACTGAGCACCGACGGCGCCACGCGCTGGGGGAGCGTGGTCCCGGTTCCCGCGGGGGCGACGCGCGCATCGCTGTTACTCCCGCACACCGCGGCAGTGGGGTTGTCACTCCAGGCCATCGGCGCCGCCCTGCCCTCCCAGCGCGTGGTCATCTCGGCGGGCGGCCGCCCCTACGAGCTCGGAGGCGCCCTCTCCTCGGCGCTCGTTCCCGGACCCTGGCAGGTCGCAGGGTTCTCGCAGGGCTACGCCGTGTTCACGCTGGGTCGGCCCCCCGTCCCGATCTCAGCCACGGCGGCGGGGGGCCGTCGGGTCCCCGTGACCGTCGCGTCGAACACGACGAAGTCCGAGCAGATCAGGGTCGATGCGCCGGGTCCCACCACGGTCGTCCGGTCGGTCGCCTGGGACCCGGGGTGGAAAGCGACGGTGTCGGTCAACGGGGGGAGCGCGAGAACCATTCCGGTCGGCGCCGCCGACCTCGTCCAAGAGGTGCACATTCCCACCGGGCGCGACGTCGTGACATTCCACTACCAGCCACCGCACCTGCTCGTCGCGAGCGTGCTGAGCCTGGGCGCGGTGGCCCTGTTGCTCGTGCTGCTCGGCGGGTGGCTGGTCAGGCGCCGGAGGCGGCCGGCCGAGCACGCCGACCGGGCCGAGCCCGCGCCGGAACCGGCGGCCCGGGTCCCAGCGCCCGTGGGGTGAGGCCGCGCCCTCGCCTGAGGGGCCTGGGCCGCCGCCGTCAGCAGTAGGGGTGCGCGAGCGTGAGGAGGAATTCGCCATCGTCGGCACCCCACATCGCCTCGACGACGAACCCTGCCTCGGCGAGCTCCTCTTCGACGCGTGCCGGCGTGAACTTCGCGCTGATCTCAGTCAGCAGCTCCTCACCCTCGTCGAAGCGCACGGTGATGCCGGCCCCGGCGAGCATGACCTCGGTCTCCTCGTCAGCGCGCAGCCGCATCTCGATCCACTGCTCGTCCTCGTTCCAGCGGGCGACGTGGCGAAAGCGCGAGGGCTCGAAGTCCCCACCCAGTTGCTCGTTGAGGACGCGCAGAACGTTGCGGTTGAAGTCGGCGGTGACTCCGGCGGCGTCGTCGTAGGCCGCCACCAGTCGCGCGCGGTCCTTGACCAGGTCGGTGCCGAGCAGAAGGGAGTCGTCGCTCGACATCGTGCAATTGAGGTCGAAGAGGAACCGCGCCCGTTGCGCGGGGTCGAGGTTGCCGATCGTCCCTCCCAAGAACGCGATCAGCCTCCTCCCGTCCGTCGGGATCTCGGCCAGGTGATGGTGGAAGTCGCCGATCACCAAGTGGATGGCCACGCCGTCGAACTCGTCGGACAGCGCCGCGGCCGCGGCCCGCAAGAACTCGTCGCTCACATCGAAGGGGACGTAACGCGCCAGCGTGCCCGCCTCTTGGAGCCCGACCAACAGGACTCGGGTCTTGTCGCAGGCCCCTGCGCCCAATTCGACCAGGGTGTCTGCCTTGGACAGCTCGGCGATGGCGGATGCGTGTCGTTGGAGCAGGACACGTTCGGCACGGGTGGGGTAGTACTCAGGGAGCTGGGTGATCTCTTCGAACAGACGGCTGCCCCGCTCGTCGTAGAACCAGACCGGTGGGATGGACTTCTCTGCGCCCTGGAGCCCCCTCAGTGCGTCGGTGCGCATCTGGCTGCGCACCTCCTCGGCGGAGAGGTGGACGTCGATCGTGTAGGCCATCGCTCAGGGGTCCCGGGCGAGGCGCACGCCGCTAAAAGCCCACCTCGCACCGGGCGGGAAGAAGTTCCGATACGTGGGACGCACGTGCCCGTCGGGTGTGGCGCAGCTGCCCCCGCGCAACACGTACTGGCTCACCATGAACTTGCCGTTGTACTCGCCGACTGCACCGGGCGCCGCCCGGAACCCCGGGTACGGGGAGTAGGCGCTCGAGGTCCATTCCCAGACGTCCCCGAGCATCGCGTTCGTGGTCACGGCGGGTTGGGGGTGTGGCGCACCGATCTCGAGGACGCGATCGCACAACAAGTTGCCGCCCTCTGCGTGGGCGGCGGCGATCGTCTCCCACTCAGATTCGGTGGGCAGCCGCATGCCGGTCCAGTGGGCAAAGGCGTCGGCCTCGTAGTAGCTCACGTGACTGACCGGCTCGTCGGGGTCGACGGGACGCAGGCCTGCGAGTGTGAAGTGCAGCCAGCGATCGGGGTCGTCGGGATCCCGTGACCAGTAGAGCGGCGCATCCCAATGCTCGTTGTTCACGACAGCCCATCCATCGGAGAGCCAGAACTCGGGCCGGCGGTAGCCGTCGTCCTCCATGAAGGACAGCCACTCGCCGCAGGTGACCGGCCGGTCGGCCAGGCCGAAGGGCGTGAGGTGCACGGTGTGGACGGGGAACTCGTTGTCGAACCCGAACCCGACCCCACGGTGGCCCACCTCGACCGGTCCGCCGTCGTGCTCGAACCAACCGGCCTTCGGCGGGTGAGCTGACGCAGAGGCCGGCGCGGCGGCGAGGTACGCCGGGTGAAGCGGGTTCTTCGAGAGCACATGCTTGATGTCCATGAGCAGGAGCTCTTGGTGCTGCTGCTCATGGTGCAGGCCGAGGGTGATCAGGTCGGCCAGGCCGGGCTGGCTCGGATCGCGGAGCAAGGCGTCCATCGCCGCGTCGACTGCGGCGCGGTAGCGACCGATCTCTTCGATTCCCGGGCGCGACAGTAGGCCGCGCTCAGGACGAGGGTGACGGGCACCAACGGCTTCGTAGTAGGAGTTGAAGATGTAGGCGTATGCCTCGTCGTACGGGCGATAGTCACGCGCGTACTCGCCGAGGACGAACGTCTCGAAGAACCATGTCACGTGAGCCCGGTGCCACTTGGTGGGACTCACGTCGGGCATCGTCTGCACCGTCTGGTCCTCGGCACTCAGCACCGAGGACAAACGTTCGGTCGTGGCGCGGACGGTGCGGTAGGCCTGCGGGAGGTCGGACGGCCCTGCGCGACCGCTCATCTTCATGGGATCCGTCCCTTCGCCACCCCGCCCGGAGAGGTCGCAAGCGTTGGCTACAACGATTGCGGATCACCCTACCCACAAGAGCTTCGGCTCAGGCGCGTTTGTCACATAAATCAACGGTTTCTCAGAATCCCAGGTGACAGGGTGTGCCGCCGTGGCGGCGGCCCCGGCCGTGCCTGACTTAGGCCAGCACCTTGTGCCGGAAATTGCGCAGGCCGAGTGCCAAGAACACGATCGCGAAGGCCGTAATGGCCGGATAGATGATGTAGAGGTGCAAATGGGCAGCATCGGTGAACGCGGCGCGCATGCCGTCGTTGATGTAGATGAGCGGGTTGATCAGCACCACGATCTGCAGCCAGTGGACCGGGCCAACCTTGACCGGCGCGAGACGGGTCCACTGGTAGTAGGTGCCGCCGAGAAACGTGATGGGCAGCACGATGAACCCGAACATGAGCCCGAGATTGCGCGGCTCGAACGACGTCCCGAGCAAGAGCCCGAGCGATGCCATGCACACGCACGAGAGCGGGACGAGCGTCACAATGAGCAGCCAATGGAGGCTGATGTGCGCCTCCACTCCTTCTGCGTGCACGACCGACGCGATGGGGAGGACGATCGCCGCCGAGATCAGGCCCTGGCCGGCGCCCGAGATGACTTTGGACATGGCGACGAGCCAGATCGGGCAGGGCGCCTGGACACGGTCCTCAATCTCACGGGTGAAGCCGAATTCCTGCGCCAGCTGCATGGCGACGGCCTGGATGCCCTGGAACATGATGGACAGTCCGACGACGCCGGGCACCAGGACGGTAGCGAAGGCCGACTCTGCGCCCGGGACCCCACTGGCGCCGCCGATGCCCTGTCCGATCTTGGGGAACACGTAGAGGAAGACGAAGCACAAGAGGAAGGGCTGCACCAGCGTGCGGATGACGAACTCGACCTTGTGCTTCCACAGGACGACCAAGTCGCGCAGGATCAGCGCGCCGAGCGAGGTCCAGCTGGCAACCGTGGCCGAGCGTGTCGGTTGCAACTCGACCCGGCGCGAGCCCGGCGAGCCGAACGTCGTCGCCGGCGCGGGACGCGAAGTCATGGTGGCCATCAGTCGCGCAGCTCCTTCCCCGTCAGTCCGATGAAGACGGTCTCGAGTGTCGGCTCGGCGACCGAGAGGTCCGCCAACGAGATGCCGGCCGACTCGGCGGCCTCCACCACGCGCGGCACCAGGCGTTCGGAGCCGCGGACCTGTAATTCCACGCCGTCGCCGATGGTGCGAGTACGTGTCAGACCCTCGAGGCGTCCCTCGAACGCCGCGGCGAGCTGGTCGAGAGCACCCGCGGCCTTGACCGTCACGATCGTGTCGGCGCCGACGCTTCGCTTCAGCTCGGCTGGCGTGTCGAGGGCGAGGACTTTGCCGTGGTCCATGATCGCCACCCGGTCACACAATTTGTCCGCCTCTTCCATGTAGTGGGTGGTGAGCATGATGGTCTGGCCCTCGGCGTTGAGGCCTTCGAGCAACTCCCACAGCGCCAGCCGCCCTTGGGGGTCGAGGCCGGCGGTGGGCTCGTCCAAGAACAGGACAGCCGGCCGGTGGAAGATCGCCCGCGCCACCATGAGGCGCTGTGCCATGCCGCCGGAGAGCGCGTAGACCGAGGCCTTGGCGAATCGGGACAGCTGGAATCGCTCGAGGAGATCGTCGGCCGTCTGCCTGGACTCCTTGGCGCCCATCCCGAAGAGGCGGCCGTGGAAATAGAGGTTCTCCCACGGGGTGAGCTGACGGTCCAGCGTGTTCTGCTGAGACACCACGCCGATCAGCTGCTTGACGAGGGTGGGGTGCTCGATCACGTCGATGCCGCCGACGGTCGCCCTGCCGTCGGTCGGAATGACGCGAGTCGTCAGCACGCCGACCGTCGTGGTCTTGCCTGCGCCGTTCGGTCCGAGCAGGCCGAAGACCTCGCCCGTGCCGACGCTCAGGTTGAGCCCGTCGACGGCGCGGAAGTCCGTCCCCGGATAGGTCTTGGTGAGCCCTACCGTTTCGATGATCGGCGCCCCGCCCGCGGGGGAGGCGCCGTCGAGGGGCGTGGCGGCGGTCGTCGTGGTCATAGCTCTTCTCGCACAGTACCGGGCAGATGTCTCCTCAATCCTCGCCGAGGATCTGGTACAGCTCTTTGCGGGCGCGCTGGATCACCTCGATGCCCCGGTCGAGCTGTGACCCCTCACCGGCGGCGGCGAGCTGCTTGGCGGCGCTCATGAGCTGACCGACCGCCTCCCGGAGCGTGCGGACCCGGTCGTCGAGCTCGTCGCCCGTCCCGAAGGAGAGCGCGGCCCCCTCCGCCTCGGCGCGGCCGGCGTCGGTGAGGCTGTAGGTGCGGCTGCCGTTGACCTCGGACGAGCGGACGATGCCCTCGTCCTCGAGCATCTGGAGGTGCGGGTAGACCGAGCCCGGGCTCGGCCGCCACAGGCCACCACTCATCTCTTCGAGCCGCCGGATGACCTCGTATCCGTTGCCCGGCTCCTCTCGCAGCGCGACGAGCATCGCGGTGCGGACGTCGCCGCGGCGCATCCGCCGCCCGCCGCCCCAGCCGCCGCGTCCGCCCCAACGGGCTCGCGGCCCGCGCATGCGCCCGCCGAAGTGGTCGTGGAGGTGGTCGTGCAGATGGCCATGACCGTGCTCGTGAAAGTCCTCGCGCACCTCATCGTGATCGTGGTGATGGCCGTGTTCGCGGTCGTGATCGTGATCGTGTCGTGTGTGTTCTCGTCCCATGTGGGTTTCCTTCCTTGGTATCTGTGTTTCTCAGTGTCGTTTTGTCGATGCCGTTGTCTTGTCGATGCCGTTGTCTTGTCGATGCCGTTGTCTTGTCGATGCCGTTGTCTTGTCGAAACGTTCTGTTCCTCAGCTCACTGGCTGGAGCGTGATCGCCCCCTCGGGGCAGGCCACGACGCAGAGCCCGCAGGCATGGCAGTCCTGAGCCCGAACGGCGTAGGCGGTCTGACGCTTGTGGGCGAGGCTGCGAAGCTTCCCGACGACACCCAACGAGGCGAAGTCGGCATCGGCCATCCGCGTGACCTCGAAGACGTCATAGGGGCAGACCTCGGTGCAGTCCCGCTTGCCTTCGCAGCGCGTGAGGTCGATGACGGGGACGAAGCGACCGGGCTCGGCTCGGCACTTCTCGCCAGGACGCTCCGGGTTGGTCCGCGCCGTCCGGACCTTGGCCGGGTTGGTCCGACGGGCCGCAGCCGCGGGGACCGGCTCGTCGCCGAAGGGCGCACTGTCCGCCGGGGTGAGGGGCGTGGTCTCAGACACCTGTCCTCCTCTCGTCCTCTCGGTTGCCAGATAGATAGCTAATGATATATCACAAGCGTACTGAATGTGACGGAACAATCCGGCCGCCAGGGCGTTACACCTGTTGAGAGCACCAAAGCCGGCACACACGGCAAGGGAAACACATGGAAAGAGAGGGCGAGATGGGACTGTTCAGCTCCCACAAGACGCAGATGGTGGCCACCGAGCGTGCGCTGCCCGGCCGGGCCGAGGCGATGGCCATCGATGCAGCGCACCGGGTGCTCGGGACGAGGATCACCCCGCCGTTCCCCGAGAGCACCGAACGGGCCATCTTCGCCATGGGCTGCTTCTGGGGCGCAGAGCGGAAGTTCTGGTCCCTCCCTGGTGTGTACACGACCGCAGTCGGCTACGCGGGCGGGTTCACGCCCAACCCGACGTACCGCGAGGTCTGCAGCGGGAGGACCGGACACGCCGAGGTGGTGCTCGTCGTCTTCGATCCGGCCGTCATCAGTTACAAAGAGCTGCTCGGCGTCTTCTTCGAGGGGCACGACCCGACGCAGGGCATGCGCCAAGGTAACGACGTCGGTACGCAGTACCGCTCCGCCATCTACACCACGACCCCCGAGCAGGCCGACGTCGCGCGCAAGGTCGCCGAGCGCTTCGAGGACTCACTGCACGACGCCGGTTATGGCGACGTCACGACGGAGATCGCGCCTGCCGGGCCCTTCTACTTCGCCGAGCCCTACCACCAGCAATACCTCGAGGCCAACCCCGGCGGGTACTGCGGCCTCGGCGACACGGGTGTGTCGTGCCCGATCGGCCTGAGCGGAGCCGGATGACGGTGCCGGTGATCAGCGCTCAGCGCAGGGTGGAGAGCCGGTCGAGCACCGACTCCGCTTCGTCCACGAAGCGCCGCACGAGCTCGGCCGCCGGCACAAGCTCGGCAATTGCCCCCACACCCTGGCCAGCCGGGTAGCACTCCTTGTCCACGTCGACGCCGTCGGCGAAGGAGTCGCCCCCGAGGTGCATGGCACCGTTGCCGTAGGAGACGGCCAGCTGTTCGGGGAACTTCTTGAGCTCGTCCGGGTGGGCGTCGTAGTAGTCGGTGTATGCGTTGCGCACGACACGCATGGTCTTGCCCGAGTAGGCGCGGCTGACCGTCGTCTGATCCTCTCGGCTGGCGAGCAGCGTGTCCTTGTAGCCGAGGACGCCGCGCGCCTCGGGCGTCGCGATGAAGCGCGTCCCGACCCAGATGCCGTCCGCCCCGAGCGAGAGCGCGGCCGCGAGCCCGCGGCCGTCGAAGATGCCACCGGCCGCGGCGACCGGCACCCGGTCGCCCACGGCGTCGACGACCTGGGGGACGAGCGGGAATGTGGCGACCTGTCCGGTATGGCCGCCGGCCTCAGTGCCCTGGGCCACGACGAGGTCGCACCCGGCCTCGACGGCGCGCACCGTGTGTTCGACCTTGCCGCACATGGAGACGACGACGACGTCGTGGCGGTGGCACAGTTCGATCACCTCTGTCGGCACGCCGAGCCCGGCGACGAATGCGGTGGCACCGCCTTCGATGACCATCATGACCTGCTCGGCCATGCCCCCTGGCATAGCCGTGAGGAGGTCGACACCGAACGGCTTGTCGGTGGCGGCGCGCACGGCCGCCATCTCCTCCACCATCTTCTCGTTGCCCATGGTGGACGCGCCGAGACAGCCGAAGCCACCCGCCGCGGAGACGGCAGAGGCCAGGGCGGCATACGAGACGCCGCCCATCCCGGCCAGCATGACCGGGTGCTCGATTCCGAGCAGCTCTGTGAGACGAGTGCGCATGGATGACCTTTCGTTGCTTGTCCGTCTGTGTCTGTGTCGTATGTATCTGTGTCTAGGTATTTGTGCGTGCGTGGTGTCTGTGCCGCGGGACCGTAGCGCGGGAGGCGGCATGCGAGGGCCAGGCTTGGACGGGAGGTCGCCGGCCGCCGGGACCGGTTCGGTGGACAGGGGCGGTGCCCCTCGGTTGTTGCATTCCGAACAGGACGTTTCTACTCTGAATCGATCGTGAGCAAGCTCGGGAGGTGGGTGTGAGCGTCGCTGCCGCAGCACCGCCGACCGTCGAGAGGATCACGGGTCGCCGGCTGTGGCTCATCTTGGGCGCACTGCTGCTCGGCATGCTGTTGGCCGCGCTCGACCAGACCATCGTGTCGACCGCGCTGCCCACCATCGTGGGCGACCTGCACGGGGGGTCACACCTGGCGTGGGTGGTGACGGCGTACCTCTTGTCCTCGACCGTGTCGACGCCGTTGTGGGGCAAGCTCGGCGACCAGTACGGGCGGAAGACCTTCTTCCAGGCGGCGATCGTCATCTTCGTGATCGGGTCGGCGCTGTCCGGCTTCAGCCACACCATGACCGAGCTGATCGCCTTCCGCGCGCTGCAGGGGCTGGGTGGCGGGGGATTGATGGTCGGCGCGCAGACGATCATCGGCGACGTCGTGTCGCCCCGCGACCGCGGCCGCTACATGGGTCTCTTCGGAGCCATGTTCGCCGTGGCCACCGTGATCGGGCCGCTCATCGGCGGCCTCTGTGTCACGTACCTGTCGTGGCGCTGGGTGTTCTACATCAACCTGCCCCTCGGGATCCTCGCCCTCTTCGTGACGGGCGCGGTGCTGCCGGGGCATCTGCGCCGCGTGTCCCATGCCATCGATTACGCGGGATCCCTCCTCCTCGCCGGTTCGGCGACGTCGCTCATCATCTTCGCCAGCCTGGGCGGGATCTCGTGGGCGTGGGTCTCCGTTCCGAGCATCGGGACCGCGGTGCTCGGCGTGGCGTTGGCGGTGGCCTGGCTCCTGGCCGAGCGGGTGGCGGCGGAGCCGGTGATCCCGCTGAAGCTCTTCCGAGTGCGCGTGTTCAACGCGGCCAGCTCCATCGGCTTCGTCATGGGATTCGCCATGTTCGGGGCGCTCACCTTCCTCCCTCTGTACATGCAGATCGTCAAGGGGGTGAGCCCGACGGCGTCCGGGCTGCGGATCTTGCCGCTGATGCTCGGCATGCTCGGTGCGTCAGTCATCTCGGGCCGGCTCGTGACGCGCTGGGGTCGCTACAAGATCTTCCCGATACTCGGCACGGCGCTGATGACCATCGGCGCCTATCTCTTGTCGCTGATCGATGCATCGACGAACGGTTGGGTGCTGGCCGGCTACATGTTCGTCTTCGGCGTCGGCATGGGCCTGGTCATGCAGGTCCTCGTCGTCGCAGTGCAGAACGCAGTGTCCTACGAGGATCTTGGCGTGGCGACCAGCAGTGCCACCTTCTTCCGCATGATCGGGGGTTCCTTCGGCACGGCGGTGTTCGGGGCGATCTACGCCACCGTCTTGAACCACACGATCGCGCCCACATTGGCCAAGGTCCCTGCATCGGTGCAGCGGTCCTTCAACCCACAGACGATCAACCCGAGCGTGCTGGCCAAGCTCAAGTCGACGGCCGAGGGATTTTTCTTCTATACGAAGTACCTCGATGCCGTGACCCACTCGATCCAGACCGTCTTCCTCGTGGCGGTGCCGATCGCCTTCGTCTCGTTCCTCTTGAGCTTCCTGCTCCCAGAGGTGGAGTTGCGCAAGACGGTGCAGACGGTCGACCAGGGCGAGATCCAGGGTGCGCCCCAGACGCGGTCGTCGCTCGAAGAGATCCAGCTGGCACTCGAGCGCCTGTCGGCCCGGGAGAACCGCGGAGAGCTGTACCACACGCTCGCTGTGCGGGCCGGCATCGACCTGCCGCCACGCTCGTGCTGGTTGCTCTACCGCCTGGCCGAGAACCCGGCCACCACGGTGGCCGACCTGTCGTACCAGCTGAAGATCGACCCGGAGCTCATCGAGCCGGGCGTGGAGGGCCTGGTGTCCGCAGGCATGATCGAGGAGCGCCAGCGCGGGGCCGAGTTTGACCTTCACCTGACGCGCGCCGGCACGACGGCGCTCGAGAAGCTGACCGAGGCGCGCCGGAGCGGACTCACCGAGCTGCTCGAGGGCTGGAACCCCGAGGAGCACCCCGAGGTGATCGCCATGGTGAAGGAGCTGGCGCATGCCCTTCTGGCCGATGACGAACGGCTGGTGGCCGACGCCATGCCGCATCGTGCCGGCGCGGCGGCCGGAGCCGGCGCGGTGCCGACGGCCGGGGTGGGAGGGGACTAGGACTCGTCTGGCACGGCGGTCAAGGCGGTCCGCACGGACCCGAGCGCTTCGGGCGGGGCACCGATCGCGTCGAGCCCGATGAGGGCGGCCCCGAGCACGGGCGGTGCGTCGAGGCGGACGAGGGCAGCACGTGGCGCGATCGCGCCGATGCCCGCGGCGACGCGGTCGTGGAATGCGGTGTCCCTGGTGTCGAAGATGCCGCCGCCGAGGACCACTTCGACGGGTTCGTCCTGCAGGTCCAACCGCACGACGGCGGCCCGCACGAAGGCGGCCACCTCGTCGGCGAGGACGTCGGCAGCCCGGCGTGCCTCGGGATCACCGTCTGCTGCAGCGTCGAGAAGCACGCGGGCCAGCTCGAACAGGCGGTTGTAGGAGATGGCGCCGGTATAGACGCCGGTGAGCACCGCCTCCGCGTCCGGCACCCCGAGGTGCGCGGGCACCAGCTCGCGTAGCGATGTCGGCTCGCCGCGTCCGTCGACCGCGCGCAAGGCGAGGCCGAGCGCGCGCACCCCGAGCCAGGCACCGCCGGGCGCGAAGTCTCCCGAGAGCTCGGCCAGCGCGGGGAAGCGCACGGTGCGTCCGTCGGGCCCGACGGCGGCGCAGTTCACCCCGGTGCCGCAGACCACGCCGATGCCCCAGGGGGCCGAGGTCCCGGCGCGCGACACGGCGAAGGTGTCGTTGCGCAACACGACCACATCGGTCCAACCGGTGGCGGCCAGGGCCGGAGTCAGCGTCTCCTCGTCAACCGGCAGGTCGATGCCGGCCAGGCAGTACACGCCGGTACCGCAGAGCGGGCGACCAGGGCCCGGCGCAGGGAGCCCGGCCTGGGCGGCCACGGCCGCAACCGCCTCACCAAGCGTCTGGACCATCGCGCCGACGCCGACCAACTGATGGTTGCTCGGACCCACTCGCACCCGCCCGAGCAGCGCGCCCTCCCGCGACACCATGACGACGTCTGTCTTCGTGCTGCCCCCGTCGAACGCGAGCACGGCCGGCGCGTCGGGAGCGGGGTCGGGCACGCACGGATGTTACGTTGCGCAGCGTGGGGACAAAGGTGGCCGTGGTCGGCGGAGGCAGTACCTACACGCCCGAATTGGTCGACGGTCTGTGCGATCTGGAGGATCGCATCGTCGTCGACGACCTCGTCCTGTTGGACCCGAGCGAGATGCGCCGCGAGGTTGTTGGCGGGCTCTCCGAACGCATTCTCCGAGCGCGCGGGTGGGGCGGCACGTTCGCGGCGACTGCGGATCCCCACGCCGCGCTCGAGGGCGCCGATTTCGTGGTGGTGCAATTGCGCATCGGCGGCCAGGCGGCGCGGCACGTCGACGAGACGTTGCCCGTCGGCTACGGCTGCCTCGGGCAGGAGACGGTTGGTGCCGGCGGCCTGGCCAAGGCGCTGCGCACGGTGCCGGTCGTGCTCGAGTTGGCCGAGGAGATGGCGGCCCGGGCCAATCCCGGGAGCCTGGCTGGTCGACTTCACCAACCCGGTCGGGATCGTGACCCAGGCCCTGCTCGACGAGGGCCACCGGGCGGTGGGGCTGTGCAACGTGGCCATCTGGGCCCAACGACGCATCGGCCACTATCTCGGCGTCGATCCCGACGACGTCGCCGTCGAGCACGTCGGGCTCAACCACCTGACCTGGATCCGCTCGGCCCGCACAGGCGGAGCGGGTGGTGAGGATGGCGCAGGCCCCGACCGCCTCGACGAGCTCTTCGATCGCTTCGGCCCGGAGGTCGAGCTCGAGAGCGGCGTGTCCCTCGACGTCCTCCGCCTGCAGCACGCGCTGCCCTCGTACTACGTGCACTACTACTACGGGCACGACGCCGAGGTGGCCCAGCAGTCGGCTCCCGGCTACCGCTCGCGGGCCGACGTCGTGGCCGAGCTCGAGACCAAGCTGCTGGGGGAGTACCGCGACCCCGCGCTGGTCTCCAAGCCTGCCGCGCTGTCCTACCGGGGCGGTGCGTACTACTCGCTGGCTGCGGTGCGGCTCATGGCCTCGCTCCATGCCGGGACCGGCGACGTGCAGGTGGTCGACATGCGTAACGACGGCGCCGTGCCCGGCCTGCCCGACGACGCGGTGGTGGAGACGACAGCCGTCGTGGATGCGGAG
The DNA here is from genome assembly GCA_963744935.1 of uncultured Acidimicrobiaceae bacterium. Lineage (GTDB taxonomy): Bacteria > Actinomycetota > Acidimicrobiia > Acidimicrobiales > RAAP-2 > Bog-473. The sequence continues at coordinate 235,315 of CAVUVM010000011.1, read as the reverse complement.
GGCGCCCATCCGCTGCCCCAACGTGAGCTCCCGTCCGAGATGCTCGGCCTCGTCCAGCACGCCAAGGCCTATGAGCGCCTCGCCGTGCGGGCGGCGTGCTCGGGGAGCCGGGACGACGTGGTGCGGGCCTTGTTGGCCAACCCTTTGGTTGGTCAGTACCCACTCGCAGCCGAGCTGGCCGACGAGTTGCTCGCGGCGAACAAGAGCCATCTGGCCCGTTTCTTCGCGTCGTGAATCGGTTCGGCGCCTCGCGGGCGGCGACTAGATTGGTTGCGCTCTTCGAGCGGTGTGCCGGGAAGACTGGTCGGCGACGAGTGAGACCTCTGCCATGACCGACGCCACCATTTCGAGCCCTGCCGCGGGCGCCGCAGCGTGCCGTCGGCCCGCGGGATCGAACGCGCCGTCATGAGCGACGTCGACGAGGTCGTCGGCCCGGAGCCGGCGCGCGTCGGTAAGGATCGACGTCAGCTTCCGAGCTGGCGCTGGGAGGAGCTCCGCACGACGCTGTGGGTCGTCCCCGTCATCTTGATCGTGGTCTCGGTGCTGCTGTTCTTGGTCACCTTCGAGATCGACGTCGCGGCCTTCCACGGTCACATATTTCTGCCGACCTGGATCCGCACTGGTTCGTCCGATGCGGAGCGCCAGGTCCTCATCGCCATCGCGGCCGCCGTCATCACGGTCGTGGGCGTGGTCTTCTCCATCACCATCCTGGCCCTGACCCTGGCCTCACAGCAGTTCGGGCCTCGCATGATGCGGAACTTCGTCCGCGACATCGGCAACCAGGTCACGCTCGGCGTCTTCGTCGGGACCTTCGTGTACTCGGTCCTCGCGCTGGTGTCCATCGGCAGTGTGGGCCACTACTTCGTGCCGTACCTCTCCACATCGGTGGCCGAGGCCTTGTTGATGGTCGACCTCGCGGTGCTGATCTACTTCATCCACCACATCGCGAAGTCGATCCAACTGCCCGAGGTGATCGCGGGTATCGCCGACGACCTGATGCATTCCATCGATGCCGAGTTTCCAGACCAGGTCAGTTCCGGCGAGGAGTCAGCGTCGCGACTCCAGGCCGGGAAATCGGTTCCGGATCTCCTCACGTTGCTCGAGGAGCGCGGGGCGGCGGTGCCCTCACAGGTCAGTGGCTACATCCAGTACGTCGGTTACTCGCAGCTGATCGGCATCGCCACGCGCACCGACTCGGTGATCCGGTTGGAGCACCGCCCGGGCCACTACCTCGCCAACGGCCGCACTCTGGCCATTGTCTGGCCGCGCGGAGCAGCAGGCGAAGTCGCCCGCGCGCTGTCCAAGGCTCATGTCACCGGGCCACACCGGACCCTCGTGCAAGACCCCGTCTTCGCCATCGATCAGCTCGTCGAGATCGCCATTCGCGCGCTGTCCGCAGCGGTCAACGACACCTTTACGGCCCTCACGTGTATCGACTGGTTGTCAGCCGGCCTCGGCCGGGTGTCGGGCCGGGTGCTCGACGAGGGCGTGTACAGGGACGCGACGGGGAACGTCCGTCTGATCGAGTCGGATCCGTCGTATGCCCGGATGGTCAACCGCGCCTACGACAAGATCCGACAGGCGGCCCGAGGCATGCCGGCAGTCCTCATCCGGCTGATCGACTCCTTGGGGTCGATCATGCTCGACACCACGTCGGCCGATCAGCGAGCCGTGCTCAGGCGCCAGGCGGACATGGTCCTTCGGTTGTCCGAGCAGTCGGTCAGCGAGCCCAACGACCTCGAGGAGATCCGATTCCGCTATGGGCGCCTGCCCGGCGAGGAAGCCTTCGAGGAGAAGCCCCACACCTGGTCCAAGATAGAACTGCCGTGAGGGCCTGACGCTCTTCCCTAGCCGGCGTTGTCGGTGGGTGAGGTGGTCGTGGACGCCGGTACCCGGGTGGTCGTTGTCGTCGTGGCGCTTCCGTTCCCACGTCCCGACGGGCTCGTCGTCGACGCGGCGGTTGTCGTCGTGCCCGTGGCGCCGCCGCCCGAGGAGCCGGTCGCACCCGACGCGCCCGTCGTCGCGGTCGTCGGCGTCGTCGTGGTCGTGGTCGTGGCGGGCGGCGCCACGAACGGCACCGTCTCAGCGTGCACGGTGGCAAGGCTGGTGGCAGGGCTGACGCTCAGGTTGGTGCAGCCCCGGGCCGCGTTCCAGCTCTGGAGCGCCGTCGTCGCCGCCGAGCCGCTCAAGGGTTGGGGTACGCCGTCGAGGATGTTGGCCGGACGCCACACGGCGCCGGTGACGTGACGGCCCTGCGCGGTGATGATCAGCGAGCCGCTGTTGGTCTCGGGCGCCGTGTCGTCGTAGAAGGCGAAGTTCCCGAGCCCGTAGTCCACGTACGCGCTGCCCAGATAGCCACCTCCGAGGAGCACGTGCGCATTGGACCCGATCACGATGTCCGCGCCGGCCTTGACCAGCTGCTGGGCCAGCGGCTCTTGTTGCGGATTGGGGCAGGCCTGGGTCTCAGTGCCCCAGTGCACATAGACGATCACCGTGTCAGCGGTCCGGCGCACCTGCTGGACCTCGCGCACGAGCTCGGTCGGGTCGACGGCCGAGGCCACACCAGGCTGCGTGTTCGTGGCCGTCCACGTGTTGATGAGATTGTCGGCAATCACCTGTGTTGCGGCGATGACGGCGATGCGCTGGCCGTCGATGGTGACGCGGTAGGGGGTGAACGCCTGCGCCGCGTTGTTCCCGATGCCGATGATGGGGTACCCGTCCTGCGACGCGATGGAGAGGTTCTGCGAGAGCCCCTGGGCTCCGCAGTCCATCCCGTGATCGTTCGCCTCGGTCGCGAGCGTGATGGTCGCGCTCTTGAGGGCGGTGATGGCGGACGCGGGCGCGTCGAAGATGTACGGCTTGTTCTGCGGCTCGGGGCAGGTGCCGTCGGTGACGGCCGTCTCGAGGTTCACCATGCGCAACTGTGTCCCCGAGAAGAGCTGCGGAATCGTGGTGCCGAGCGCAGTGGAGGGATCCTTGGCCAGGTTCTCACCCACGGCGCCGGCGAAGTGCACGTCTCCGCCGAAGCCGAGCGTCACGGTCCGACCGTTGCCCTTCCAGTCGGGGTTGAGCGGTGAGTGCTTCGGAAATTGCTGCGCGACAGCGGTGGCGTGGTGCGGTGCGGGGGCGGGGGGCGGCGCCTTGCCCGAACCACCCGCGAAGAAGGCGACGTAGACGAGCAGGACGAAGACCAGGAACCCTACGACCGCGAATTGGGTGCGCCGGCGCCTGACCCTGCGGGAAACCACGGGGGCACTATGTCACACCCCCTCCCGCGGACCCCGGGCGAGCGGCTGGCTGACCAGCACGTTCGCGCGGCTGGCACCGGATCTGTGGCAGCCCACGGCGCGCGCGGCAGCGGCTCGGGTCAGGTGACCCCGCTGGTGTCCCACTGCGCCGCCAGGGTGGTGACGAGGCCGGCGCAGGCGGCAGCGATCATGTCGCGGCACTCGTCGAAGACGCCATCGTCGCCGTAGTAGGGATCGGGCACGTCGGCTGCCGCACCCGACGCGGGGTCGAAGGAGCGCAGCAGTACGAGGCGGCCGGGGTCGGCCCCGAGGCCGCGCAAGGTCTGTTGGTGCCGCCGGTCGAGGGCGACGAGCAGATCGATCTGCGCGAGCTCCGACGGCGAGAACTGGTGTGCCACATGCGCGTGACGCGGGTAGCCGGATCGAGCCAGCGTGGCGGCCGCGCCGTCGTGCATCGGCTCGCCCTCGTGCCATGGTCCGGTGCCCGCGCTGCACACGTCGAGGTGCTCGGCCAGGGTGGTGCCGTCCTCGAGCGTGGTCGACGAGGCGAGTGCGCGCGTGATGACCTCGGCCATGGGGGAGCGGCAGATGTTCCCGGTGCAGACAAAGACCACGCGATAGGGCCGGTGCCCGAGCGGCGCTTGGGGACCGGGGAGCGCCGGGCCCGCAGCCCGGCCCGGTGCGGCGTTGCTCACGGTTCCGAGTACTCGTCGCGCAACGACTTCTTGACGATCTTGCCGGTGCCGGCACGGGGCCAGTCGGTGCGGAGCTCGAGTTGCTCGGGGATCTTCTGGGTCATCAACCCAGCCTCACGGCAGAACGCAGCGACCTCGTCGAGGTCGAGGCCATCAGCACCTTCGGCGAGCTGCACCACAGCGCACACGCGCTCGCCTCGCTCGGGATCGGGCAACCCGATCACGGCGACCTCGATCACCTTGGAATGGGTGTAAAGCAGGTCCTCGATCTCTTTGGCGCTGATGTTCTCCCCCTTGCGCACGATGACGTCCTTCAACCGTCCGGTCAGTGTGAGGTACCCGTCGTCGCGCAGCCGTCCAAGGTCGCCCGTCCGAAAGTAGCCGTCTGCGTCGAATGCGTCGGCCGTGAGGGCGGGGTCGGTGTAGCCGTGGAAGACCATGGGGCCCTTGACGCGGACCTCGCCCTCTTCCCCGGGCGCCGCCGGTTTCCCGTCGAGGCGGACGATGCGCACGTCGGCGCCCTCGACCGGCTTGCCGTCCGTGTGGGCGAGCTGCTCGTCCGTGTCGTGCGGCGAGCCGTTGGAGATCATCGGGACTTCGGTCATGCCGTAGCCGTGCACCACCCCGCGGCCGCCGATCTCGTCGCGCACCTCGTAGTGGATCTCGGGGGGTTTGGCCGCGCCTCCGCCCGACATCAGGCGCAGGGTGGGAAGGATCGGCTCGGCGGGCGTCTTGCGCTGCTCGGCGAGGTACGCCACGTAGAACGCGGTGCTCCCGCCGACCATGGTGGCGCCGTGGCGGCGGAAGATGGGCAGGACGTCGGGTACCGAGAAGGCCTGGACCAGGATGGCCGGGAATCCAAAGGTCAGCATGGTCACCAGGTAGTCGGGCCCGGCGATGTGGGCGAAGGGGAACGCGATCGAGCCGACGTCGTCGGGGCCCATGTCGAGGGCCCGGGCGAGGCCCCATCCACCTGCGATGAGCGTCTGGTCGGTGTGTTGGACGCCTTTGGGGTCGGCCGTCGAGCCCGAGGTGTAGTAGATCCAGCGAATCGGGGCGGCCTCGGCGCTCGTCCCCGGAGGCGGCGGGGGCAGGACGTCGGGGTCGGCCTCTGGGAGACCTTCCTCGATGCTCAAGACGGTGGGGCGCTGCCCTGCGCCCTCGAGCGCCCGCTCGGCGAGGGCCGCAAAGTCCGTGCCGCGCCACGTCCCGGGGATGACGAAAAGCGACGCGCCGGTCTGGCGCAGGGCGAAGCCCACCTCCCGCTCGCGATAGAGGTGGATGATCGGATTCTGGACTGCCCCGAGGCGGGCCAGGGCGATGGAGAGCACGACGCTGTCGATGCGAGTCGGCAGCTGCCAGGAGACGATCGAGCCTTCGCCCACACCCATTCCGAGCAGGGCGGCTGCCACACGTTCGGCGCGGTCGCGGAAGGCACCGAAGGTGAGGGTCTCGCCGTCCTCTGCGATCAGCATGGCGTGCTCGGGCGACGCCGTGGCACGGCGGTCGACGAGCTCCCACATGGTGCGGGCGCCGGTGAGTGTTTCGCTCGAGGTCATGGGGTCTCCTTCTGGGACCTTTCTCATAGCAGGTGGCGGCGGGAGCGTGGGCAGGCCGGGGGCCCTGCCCCGACGGGGAAGCCCGGGCGGGCAGAATGGAGTCATGGCGAAGCGACCGGTGCACTCGGATTCGCACCCGGCGGAGCCCGAGCGCAGCCAGGGCATGGACCGGCGGCGCCAAGCGACTCTCGTAGGCGTGGGCGTCGCGGTGATTCTGCTCGCCTGGTTCGCCCTGGCCAACCTCGGGGACGTCAAGATCGACTTCTGGGTCTTCCACCGCCAGGCGCCGCTCATCGTGGTGATCGTGATCTCGGGGCTGCTCGGGGCGCTGATCACGGCCCTGGCCCTGCGGCGAAAGCCCAAGGAGCAGAAGGACTCGTAGCCCCGGGGCTCTCTCCCGGGGGCTAGGTCAGCCCCTGGTCGGGGTCCGGGTCTGCCTGGCCGGGAGCCACACCAGGTACATCAGTCGTGCAGGGCCGTTACAACTCGGTTACCCGCGCTTCGATTCTGCCGATACGGCTCTAAGCTGACCGGCGGTGGAGGCCACCGTTCAGCCAGGAGTGAAGGATCACATTCACGTTGTCCGCGCCGGTCGGGCGTGCAAACATTGGACGCAGATGGATGTGGAGATCCCAGGGGGCAGGTGGTAGTGCCACTTTCCGACCACGAACAGCGAATTCTCGCGGAGCTCGAAGAGTCCCTGGTCCGTCAGGACCCGGAGTTCGCCGAACGCGTCCGTTCGGAGACCGTGTACCGCCACGCGGGCCGGTACTGCAAGTGGGCCGCCGTCACCTTCGTACTCGGCGTGGTCATCCTCGTCGCCTTCTACTCCAAGTCGGTCATCGCAGGCTTCGTCGGTGTGGTGATCATGTTCGCCTCCGCGGTGTGGTTCGAGCGGAACCTGCGGCGCATGGGCCGGGCCGGGTGGCACGACCTGACGCGGTCACGCGACGGCGAGCCGAAGGAAGGTGGCGCGTCGAGCAGCATCGAGGGCGCGGTCAGCGAGGCGCGCGACTGGTTCCGCTCGCGCTTCCATCGTCGAGAGAGCTGAACGGCGCACTGGTCGGGAAAGCCGCGGGCCGCTTCGGGGCCCGGCTGACCCCCATCTCGTCGAGTTGCCACGACGTGGCCTGTCCGTATGGCTGACCTCGTGCTCGCCGTCGACATCGGTGGCACCAAGATGGCGGCCGGTTTGGTCGGCCTCGACGGGACCCTGTTCGAACGGGCGATGCAACCAACGCGCCATGGGAGCGCCGAGGAAGGCGGGCCTGACGTTGATCAGGACCTCGCCGAGCCCTTGTGGCAGGACCTGGCAGGACTGGTGCGCGGGCTGATGGACCAACTCTCTCGAGAGGACCGCCTGGTGGTGTGCGGCGCGGGGTGCGGCGGACCAATGACGCCGGGCGGCGACGAGGTCTCGCCGCTCAACATCCCGGCCTGGCGGTCGTTCCCCTTGCGGGCCCGACTGGCCGATCTGACGGGGCTGGCGACCTTCGTCGACAACGACGCCAAGGCACTGGCGCTCGGTGAGGGCTGGGTCGGCGTCGCAGCGGGATCGTCGAACTACATCGGCATGGTCGTCTCGACCGGGGTCGGCGGCGGCATCGTGCTCGACGGCCGGCTGCTCGACGGGCGGCTGGGCAACGCGGGCCATGTCGGGCACGTGATCGTGGTGCCCGACGGGCGGGCGTGCCGCTGCGGGGGACGCGGCTGCCTCGAGGCGGAGGCGTCCGGCACCGCGCTGGCAGCCATCACGGGCCGGCCGGCGCGGCTGGCACCCGCGGTGCTCGTAGAGCGCACGGGCACGCTCGTCGGTCGCGCACTGGCGTCGGTGGTCAACCTCCTCGACGTGCCGCTGGCCGTGGTGAGCGGTTCGGTCGCGCTGGGGTTCGGCGAGCCCTTCTTCGAGGCGGCCCAGGCCGAGATGGACCAGTTGTGCCGACTCGACTTCGCGCGTGGCGCGCGGGTCGTCCCCGGTGGCCTCGGTGACCGCGGGCCGCTGGTGGGGGCAGCACGGGTCGGCCTGCGCGGCATGGAGGCAGCATGAGCGGCCCCGAAGCTGCGGGCCCGGGCCGCACGAGGCGGACCCGATGGGGCAGAGACCGCGACCGTCGTGCTGCGCGCCGTGGCACCGCACCCAGGTCTGTGGTGGGCGGCGTTGGGCGCTCTTCGACGAATAGCACGGCGGGGTTGGTGGCACCGCGCTCCGTTCGTCCCGGTGCCGGGGGAGGCGTACTGGCATTTTCGGCTCGTCACGGCCTACGGCGGGGACGGGGACCCCGAGACGCTGACCACGGCGGACGTCGTCGCCTACCTGCGCTGGTGTCAGAGGACCCGGCCTCGCCGCGGATAGCCTCTCACGTCATGGAGCGGGTGCTCCTCCTCAATGCGACCTACGAGCCGCTCGCTCTCGTCTCTGATCGCCGTGCCGTCGTTCTCATGCTCGCGGGCCGGGCCGAGGCGGTCGCCACCAGAGACGACTGCACGGTCTTCCACTCCGCGCGACTCGAAGTGGAGGTGCCTTCCATCGTCCGCCTCGCGCACATGGTGCGCATCCCGCGCTGGGCACGCACGCCGCCGGTGACGCGCCGCTCCGTGCTGCGCCGGGACGGCGGACTATGTGTCTACTGTTCGCAACCGGCTGACACCATCGACCACGTGATCCCGCGCAGCCGAGGGGGCACGCACGATTGGTCCAACGTGGTGGCGGCGTGCAAGCGGGACAACCTCGAGAAGGCGGACCAGTTGCTCTCCGAGCTCGGATGGACCCTCCGGGTCAAGCCGGCCCCACCCGACGGGCACCTCTGGCGGCTGCGCCATCTTTCCGACGTGGACCCGCTCTGGGAGCCATATCTGGCCACCGCCTCCTGAGGTTGCGAGCGTCCGGGTCACTCTTCGACGTCGAGCAGTTTCGCGGCGAGCGGCACCGCCTGGCCGTCGTCCGCGCTGTCACCGCGCCAACGCTGGTGCTGGGCAGCACCCAGCCGACGGAGGTCGTCGATCCCGCCGCAGTGCGCGCCCGAGGCGTCGAGCTGACCCGTCGTCGTGGCGGGGGAGGCGCGGTCTATCTCGCGCCAGGCGACCCCCTCTGGCTCGATTGCTGGATCCCGCGTGACGACCCGCTCTGGAACGCCGACGTTGCGGCGGCGGCGGAGTGGGCCGGGGCGTGGTGGGTGGACGCCCTGGCCGACCTCGGATTGTCCGGCCTGGAGGTCCACGCCGGCCGCGTTGTGCCGGGCGACTTCGGAGAGCTGATCTGCTTCGCCGGCCGCGGCCCGGGCGAGGTCTTCCGCGCCGGCCAGAAGGTGGTGGGCCTGTCACAGTGGCGGTCGCGCGAGGGGGCGCTCTTCTCGTCGTGCGCGTATCTGCAGTGGGACCCCGTGCCGATGCTGGCGCTCCTCGAACTGGACGAGCAGAGCGCCCTCGAGCTTGCCCGTGCCCTGACACCGACGGCGGTCGGGCTGGCCGCACTCGCGCCCCCCGTGCGCGACCTCGCCGAGGTCCGTGACCGGCTGCTGGCTTCGTTCCCGGCGTTCGAGGTGACGTCGGGGCCGGACGGGCGCGCGCTCGGCGAACCGTAGGCGCCGCTTCCTCTTCCTCAGTATCGCTTCTCCATCTTCCTTCTCCCGTTCCTTTCTCTCCCACGCCTACCCACGCCTCTCCCACGCCCGTGTGGTCGGCCGTCCGGCGGTGCGAAGGCCGCCGGTGACGGTCCGGCGGGTTGGCGTGGCGGGGCCACTGCGACAGGGCGCTGCTGCGGCCGGTCCGCGCCGCGTCGCGACGCCCGTGGGGGCGTCTTGTTGCATTTGGGTTTCATATGGTGCTGTGGTGTTGTGTGGTGGAGTGAAAGGGCGTAAAGTGGCGCGAAGTGGTTTGAGGGGGCGTCGGAGGACGCGAACCGGGGAGCGTCGTGGGAGAAACAGCTGGTGGCAGGCTTCGTAGGGAGGTACGAGCACTCGCTCGACACGAAGGGCAGGGTGATCCTGCCCGTGAAGTTCCGTGGCCAGTTCGAGCGCGGCGGCTACCTGACCCAGAACAGGGAAGGCTGTCTGGCGCTCTGGACTCCTGGGGAGTTCGAGCGGCAGATGGAATCGATGCAGGAGAAGTCGGGCGCGGGGCGCGCCAGGGCGCAACCGGGCGCGGATCTGGGCCTCGAAGTCGGCGGAGGTCGAGATCGATCGGCAGGGTCGCATGCCGATCCCGGCGCACCTGCGGGAGTTCGCGGGGCTCGATGCCGACGTGCTCGTGCACGGGGCCATCGACAGGGTCGAGTTGTGGAACCCGACGGCCTGGGCCGAGCGGGTGATGCCGGAAGAGAGCTGGCTGCTGGAAGGAGACGAGGGGGAGTAGCGAGCGGGCACGCAGCACCGAAGACACAGAATGAGACACACAGAGAAGGGACAAGAAGAAGGACACACGAGACCAGAAGGCACACACCGCACACACCGCAGGGATGCACGACGAACGGGACCATGTGCAGCTCCTCGACCGGCGCGCTGGAAGACCACTCCACCCACTTCCTCGCTCAGAGTCGTCCGGATCTCCACCTCCCTCTCGACCCACCGGCCGAGGGGCTGCAGATGGCCCACACGTTCGAACACACTCCCGTGCTGCGCGACGAGGTGGTGTCACTGTTTGCATCCGTTCCTCCCGGCGTCGTGGTCGACGCGACCGTCGGCGGGGGCGGCCACGCGGTGGCGCTGCTGACTGCGTATCCAGCACTGCGCATCGTCGGGCTCGACCGTGACCAGGTGGCACTGCACGCAGCACAGGGACAGCTCGCCTCGTTCGGGGACCGGATCTCACTGGTCCGGTCCCCGTTCTCGGCTTTGGCGGAGGTCGTGTCGGCCGAGGGGATCGAGACCCTGTCAGGCGCCCTCTTCGACCTGGGCGTGAGCTCGCCGCAGTTGGACCAGGCTGCTCGCGGCTTTTCGTTCCGCCGCAACGGCCCTCTCGACATGCGCATGGACCAGCAGGTGGGCCGGACGGCCGCCGACCTCGTCAACAGCCTCCCCGAGAACGAGCTGGCTGCGCTGTTCCGGGAGAACGGCGAGGGTCGCCTGTCCGGACGCATCGCCCGTGCCGTCGTGCGGGCGCGACCGCTGTCGGGCACCGCGGAGCTCGCCGACGTCGTCGCGTCGGCTGTTCCCGCCGCGGCACGTCGGAAAGGTCATCCGGCCCGCCGGGTGTTCCAGGCGCTGCGCATCGAGGTCAACGACGAGCTCGGCGAGCTCCGCACCGCGCTGCCCGTCGCACTCGCACACCTAGCGGTCGGCGGCGTGTGCGTGGTGATCAGTTACCACTCGAGTGAGGACCGACTGACCAAGCAGGTCTTCGCCGACGCCGCATCGGGGGGGTGTGTCTGCCCGCCGGCCCTGCCGTGCGTCTGCGGGGCCGTGGCCAGACACCGCCTCGTATTCCGCGGCGCCCGCAAGCCCTCGGCGGCGGAGATCGCCGCCAACCCCCGGGCCGAGAGCGCCCGGCTGCGGGCCATCGTCCGGACGGAGCCGGACTGATGGCACCTCCGCCCGCGGCGGCGGCCCCGGCTCGCCGCCTCGTTTCAAGTTCGCCCTCCCGTCGTTGGGGACGTGGCGCCGCAGACGGTGCTGGCGCCACGACCCCTGCGACTCGCCACGAGTCACTCCGGCTCGTCCCGCCGCGCCCACGGCGTGGCGCCAAGAGGAACACGGCGCGGCTCATGACCGTCGTGGCCATCTGCCTCGTAGTCGGTGCGCTGCTCGCGGTCGTCGTGGGGCAGGCCTTGTTGGCGAACGGGCAGGTACGGCTGTCCGCCCTGGAGGGCCAGCTCTCGCTCGAGCAGGCCGCCCATCGCCAGAGCGAGCTGTCAGTCGCGCAGCTCGAGACGCCGGCGCGCATCGTCGCGGCTGCCTCGAACCAGCTGCACATGGTGGACGACAACGTGAAGGAGCTGCCGTACGTCCCGCTGACCGTTCCCCTCCCCACCCCCCAGGTGACGCCCGCGCCGGCCCCCCCACCGCCGCCGGCCACCACCTCGGCGAGCTCGGGCAACACCGGGAACACCGGCTCGGCAGGTTCGGGCTCCACCTCCTCGACGACTCCGACCTCGACGCCATGAGCGCCGAGAAGGGACACGAGCCTCACCGCGCGCGCGCCAACAACAGTCGCGCGAGCGGTACGGCGACACGTCCTGCGGGTGCGACGCGGGCGGGCCGGCCTAGAGCTTCGACCACCCGTCAAGCACCTCGAAGCGCCCCGCCGTCGCGCCCGTCGCGCCCGTCACAGCCCGCGCGCCCGTCGCGCCCGCCGAGCCCGTCGAGTCGGCCGCGGCCCGCCGCTCCGGCACGCCGGCCGGCGTCTGCCGCAGCTCGTCCGCGCCCGGATGCGCCACCGCGACCACATCGTCCCGCGGCGAAGGCGGCTCGGCCGCCACGCCGGCCCCGTGCGAGGTGGGCCAGTGGCACCTTCCAGCGCAGGGTCCGCCTGGTCCGCTTCGTGCTCGTCCTCGCCATGTTGCTGCTGGTTGCCCGCCTGGTCGACGTCCAGGTGTTCCGGTCAAGCGCCTATTCGGCCGCGGCGCGCGGCGAGTCCTCTTTCACGGTTCCGCTCCCGTCACTGCGCGGTGCGATCTACGCCCGCGACGGCTCACCGCTCGCGCTCTCGGTCCCGACGGACGACGTCGTCGCGGACGATTTCCAGGTGGTGCATCCGGAGCAGACGGCGCTCGCGCTCTCACCGATGCTCCACGTCCCCGCGACGACCCTGGCCTCCGAGCTCCACCGTCCGAGCGGGTACGTCGTGCTGGCGCGACAGCTGCCCCAGGCAACCGGGCAGAAGATCTCCGGTGACGACATCCCGGGGATCACGTTGCTCGCCGACTCGAAGCGGGTGGTGCCCAACGGAAACCTTGCCTCGCCGGTCGTCGGTTTCACGAACGCCGCAGGACAGGGGGCCGCAGGTCTCGAATACGGCGACAACACCCTCTTGGCCGGGATCGACGGCAAGGAAACGATCATGCAGTCGACGGCGGGCGTCGCGCTGCCGCAGTCGCCCGTCACCGACAAGGTCGCGACCACGCCGGGCACCGGGCTCGAGCTCACGCTCGATACGCAGCTCCAGTACGAGTCGGAGCAGTCGCTGGCCAAGGCGATCGAGTCCTCGAACGCCCTCAGCGGCACCGCAGTCGTGATGGACGTCAAGACGGGCCAGATCCTCTCCATGGCCAACCTCGTGGCGACCCACCCGACCGCACACGGCTCGACGCCCGCCGCGGGTGCGCCCGCCGCGTCGACCGCGGGCGTGGTGCCCATCGGGCCCAACGACGCGGTGGACGAGGCGCCGAACAACCTGGCGGTGACCCAGCTCTACGAGCCGGGCTCGGTGTTCAAGCTGGTGACGTTCTCGGCTGCCCTCCAAGACGGCCTCATCAACCCCAACTCGGTCTTCACCGTGCCCGACCAGATCATGTTGGACGGCTCATCGTTCCACGATGCCGAGCCCCACCCGACCGAGCAGCTGACCGCGACGCAGATCCTGGCGCAGTCGTCGAACATCGGGACGTCGGAGATCGCGCAGGGAGTCGGCGAGCAGCGCCTGCTCGACCAGGTGAAGACCCTCGGCTTCGGGCAACCGACCGGACTCGACTTCCCCGGCGAGTCCCCCGGGCTCTTGGCGACGGCCGCCCAGTGGGAGCCGACCGACTACGTCTCGTTGCCCATCGGCCAGGTCGACGCCGTCGAGCGCGCTGCAGGTGCTCGACGCCTACAACGCCGTCGCCAACGGCGGCGTGTTCGTCGCGCCGAAGCTGGTCCAGGCCACGGTCAGCCCGTCGGGCACGCTGGAGCAGACGCCACCGTCACCGACCCACCAGGCGTTCGCACCTGCAGTGGACACCGAGCTCTCATCCATGCTGCAGCAGGTGGTCGATCAAGGCACCGGCACCAGCGCCGCCGTTCCCGGCTACACCGTCGCCGGGAAGACGGGCACGGCCCAGATCCCCACGCCCGACCACGACTCCTACATCACCGGCGCCTACATGGCGTCCTTCGTCGGGTATGCGCCGGCGGTGAACCCGACGCTGTCGATGATCGTCGTCCTCGACCGGCCCACGCCGATCTTCGGCGGGACGGTGGCGGCACCGGTGTTCTCGCAGATCATGAGCTACGCCCTGCACCGCTACGACATCCCCACGACCCCCGGTGCCCAGACCAGCCCCTCGTCGCCGGGGGCGACGTCTGAGTCGGAGAGCGACCAGGCCCAGGACATCACGTGACCAAGCCCCACACACCCATTGCGGCCGTGACGCGGGGGTGTCCGGGGCATGCAACGCTGTCGGGTCCATCATGCGACCGGTGCCCATGAACCTCCTCTTCGACGACATAGAGGTGATCGAGTCGGTCGGTGATCTCTCGGCGGTGGAGGTGGGCGGCATCTCGCACGACAGCCGCAGAGTGGTGCCGGGCGATCTCTTTTGCTGCGTGCCCGGCCGGGTCAGCGACGGGCACGCCTACGCGGGTGAGGCGGTCGAACGCGGTGCCGTCGGGCTGCTGTGCGAGCACTTCATCCCCGAGCTGCTCGACGAGCGAGTCGTCCAGACTCGTATCGCAGAGGGGACCATGCGCCCGGTCATGGCCCGCCTTGCGGCCGCGTTCTACGGCCACCCGGCGCGCGATCTTTTGATGGTCGGCGTGACGGGTACGAACGGCAAGACCACTGTCACCCACATCCTGGGCGACCTGTTGCAGGCGCTGGGTCACCCGACCAACGTGATGGGAACGCTGTCGGGCGTCCGGACCACGCCAGAAGCGACCGAGGTGCAGCGAGTCCTGGCCGCCGTCCGCGACCGGCAAAAGTCCGACGGTGTGCGCCACGCGGTTGCCATGGAGGTCTCGAGTCACGCGCTCGTCCAGTCACGGGTGGAGGGCATCCACTTCGACGTCGCGGTCTTCACCAACTTGAGCCATGAACACCTCGACTACCACGGGACGATGGAGGACTACTTCGAAGCGAAGGCGTCCTTGTTCAACCCCGGGCGCACGCTGCGCGGCGTCGTCGACGCGGACGATCCCTGGGGCCGACGGTTGCTCGAACGCGCGCGCATCCCGGTCGTCGCCGTAGGCCACGGCGACGCGACCGACGTGGTGCTCGAGCCGGGGCGGACCGCGTTCACCTGGCGCGGGCAACGCGTCACCACGCCCTTGACCGGTGCAGTGAACGTGGACAACACGCTCTTGGCGGCGGAGGCGGCGCTCGCGCTCGAGGAGCTCCACCTCGACCCCGAGATGATCGCTCGGGCCATGGCCGGCCTGTCGCCGGTGCCGGGGCGCCTCCAGGTGATCGCGGCGCCGGCCGCCATGGCGGGCCAGGGTGGGCCCAGCGAGGACGCGCCGCCCTTCACCGTGGTCGTGGACTACGCCCACACGCCGGCCGGCCTCGACGTCGTGCTCCGCGAGGCGCGGGCGCTCGCACCGGGTGGCCGGGTGCTCACCGTGTTCGGCTGTGGCGGCAACCGCGACCGGGCCAAGCGTCCGCTCATGGGCGAGGTCGCGGCCCGTCTGAGCGACATCGCGGTCGTGACGTCGGACAACCCGCGCGACGAGGACCCCCTCGCCATCATCGACGAGGTACTCGGCGGCATCGCGGACGGGCGTGACAACCCCGCCGTCATCGTCGAGCCCCTGCGGGCCGTCGCGATCCGACGTGCCCTCGAGGCCGCCGCGCCAGGTGACGTTGTCGTCCTGGCGGGGAAAGGGCACGAGACCTACCAGGAGATACGGGGAGAGCGGATTCCCTTCGACGATGCCGTCGAGGCGCGCCACGCGCTGGCGACGCGTTACAGGTCGGACCCGGCCACCTGGGCGCCCCCGGCGCACCAGCGGCACCCTGAGGCCTGACGGCACGTGCTCGGACTGCTCGTCTCGGGGGGCATCGCCCTCTGGCTCTCCATCCTCTCGACCCCCTTCCTCATCCGATACTTCCGGAAACGTGAGATCGGCCAGTACATCCGCGAGGACGGTCCCGCCACCCATGTCGCCAAGGCGGGCACGCCGACCATGGGCGGCATTGCCATCGTGGGCTCGGTCGTGGCCGGGTACGCCATCGGTCACATCGGCACCGAGATCCGCTTCTCGCGCACTGGGTACCTGGCGGTCGGCGCGGTGGTGGCCTTCGGGCTCATCGGTTATTTCGACGACTCCATCAAGGTCCATCACCGACGCAGCCTCGGGCTGAACAAGCGGGCGAAGTCGGCGGCCCAGCTGGGCTGCGCGCTGGTCTTCGCCATCTTGGCCGTGCAGTGGGCCCACACCTCGACCGCCCTCTCGTTCACCCGCGCCGACGCCATCGGCATCAACATGGGGAAGGTCGGCTGGGTCATCTTCGCCGTCCTGGTCATGGTGGGCGCGTCGAACGCGGTCAACATCACCGACGGGGTCGACGGCCTGGCGGCGGGCTCGGGCACGTTTTGCTTCTTCGTGCTCTCGATCATGGGGTACTGGATCTTCCGGCACGAGGCCATCTACCACGTGCTCCCTGCCTCGGCGATCGACCTCGCGCTGGTCTCGGTGGCGCTGGCGGGCGCGTGCATCGGCTTCCTCTGGTGGAACGCGGCGCCGGCCAAGATCATCATGGGCGATACCGGGTCGTTGGCCATCGGCGCCGGCCTGGCCGCGCTCTGCCTGCTCCTGAACCTCGATCTGCTGCTGCTCGTTATCGGGGGCCTCTTCGTCATGGAGACTCTCTCGGTGATCTTGCAGGTGATCAGCTTTCGCGCCTTCCACCGCCGCATCTTCAGGATGGCGCCCATCCACCACCACTTCGAGCTGCTCGGGTGGCCCGAGACGACGGTCATCGTGCGCTTTTGGATCCTGGGCGGGCTCTTCTGCGCGCTCGGCCTCGGGATCTTCTACGGCGACTTCCTCACCGTGGCGAAGTTCACGTGACGGCGCCCTTTCGGACCCGCCGTGGCGCGCACTCTGGCGCGCATCGTGGCGCGTACCGTGGTCGCACCGGTGACATCCGCCACTTGGGCGCGGGGGTGGGGGAGACTTGCAACGTGCATCGGGGGTCGGACCGGGCAGATGGGCGCGCCCGTGCCCAGGCGGAGAGGCGGGCGTGACGCCGGCCCGGACCACCACGGCGACGCGCACCGCGCCACGTCCCTCGAGCCGGCCAGCCGGCCGGCCGGGCGGCGCCGGTGGGTCGCCGCGCTCCAAGGCGCACCGCGCCGCATCCGCCACGTCCGCAGCCGGCCTCCGCATCGGCGGGCGTCAACTGGCGGTCTCCACCGTCTTGCTGGCCGCCGTCGCGCTGCTGTGCGTCATCGGGCTCGTCATGGTCGGGTCGGCCTCGTCGATCATCTCCATCGACACCTACGGCACCCCCTACGCGATCTTGATCCGCGAGGCGATGTGGATGGCCATCGGCGTCGTCGCGCTGTTGCTGGCCGTGCGCGTCGATTACCGGCGCCTGCGGCGCTTCAGCCCCCTGCTGCTCCTCATCACCTTCGCCCTCCTCTTCGTCGTGCTCGTCCCTGGCCTCGGCGTGGACGCGATGGGCTCGAGCCGCTGGGTCGGATTCGGACAGTTCCGGCTCCAGCCCTCCGAGCTGATGAAGCTCGCGTTGACGTTCTTCGCCGCCGACTTCATCGCGCGGCGTCTCGACGAGGACGCCACCGACCGGCGCATCATCGGACCGCTCCTGCTGGTGACAGGCTTTGCCTGTGTCTTGATCCTGGCCCAGCCCGACATGGGCACCGCCATGGTGCTGGGCTGTCTCGCGCTCGCCCTTCTCTTTGTCTCGGGCGTCCGACTCGGCCCGGTCATGAAGGTGATGGCCGCGCTGGCCGCGCTCGCCTTGATCGTGGCGGTGGCCTCGCCTTACCGCCGGGCCCGGCTGCTCTCGTTCCTCGACCCCTCTGCGCACGGTTCGGGCTCGGGCTATCAAGTCGTGCAGTCACTGATCGGCCTCGGGTCGGGTCACCTCTTCGGCATGGGGATCGGCGGCGGGCAGGAGCAGTGGGGCTACTTGCCCAACGCGCACACCGACTTCATCTTCTCGGTCATCGGCGAGCAGCTGGGCATCGTCGGCGCGCTGTTCGTCCTCGCCCTCCTCGGGGGTTTCATCTGGCTTGGCATCCGGGCGGCGATGCAGGCGCCGGACCGTTTCGGCGCGCTGCTCGCCCTCGGGATCGTCGCGTGGATGGCGTCGGAGACGCTCATCAACGTCGGGGCGGTCGTCGGCGTCCTCCCGGTCACCGGGATCCCGCTGCCCTTCATCTCGTTCGGGGGCTCCTCGTTGGTGATCACAATGGCCGCGGCGGGGATCCTCATCAACGTCGCCCGGCAGGGCGAGAGGGGCAAGCCGCTGCTTCGGCTCGCCGGCGCCCGTTCCTCTCGAGGTCGGTGAGCCCCCGGCGGGGCACGGTGATCGCGGGCGGCGGGACGGGCGGTCACATCGTCCCCTCGCTCCAGATCGCCCGCGCCATGGTGGCGCGCGGGCACGCGGCGGAGACGATCGAGCTCTACGGCTCGCGCCGCGGGCAAGAGGCGACCACCTGGCCCACCCTCGAGTTCCCCCACACGCTCCTGTCCGGACGCGGGATCAAGCGCAGCTTTCGGCCCGCTGCGTTGGCGGACAACATCGGTGCCGTGCTCGGACTGGTCTGGGCCTGCCTGCGCGCCGTCGTTTCGTTCCTCAGGCGCCGTCCCCGCGTGGTCGTGATCGTCGGCGGCTACGCCAGCTTCCCCGCCGGGGTGGCAGCAGTGCTGACCCGGGTGCCGCTCGTCTCGGTGACGACCGACGCCGTCCCCGGAGCCGTCAACGGCTTGCTCGGGCGGTTCGCGGCCGCCAACGCCGTGGCCTTCGACGGCACCGACCTCCCGCGTGCACACGTGACCGGCACGCCGGTGCGCCCTGAGCTGTTCGCCATGGACCGCACGCCGGCGGGCCGTGTCGCCAGCCGGACGATGCTGGGCCTGCCGGCGGACCGTGAGACGGTGGCGTCGGTGGGCGGCTCCCTCGGGGCGCGCCGGATCAACGGTGCCGTCGCCGAGCTGGCTGAGTCCTGGGCGGGACTGGGAACCCGCTCCATCTACCACGTGACCGGTCGACGCGACTACGCCGCCTTCGCAGCCGAGGACGGGCCCGGCGAGCCCGCTGGAGCGCTCGTGTACCGGGTCGTCCCCTTCGAGGACCGCATGACCGACCTCTACGGCGCCGCCGACGTCTGCGTGACCCGGGCCGGCGCCATGACCGTGGCCGAGATCTTGGTCGCAGGCGTGCCGGCGATCTTGGTGCCGTTGCCGGGCGCGCCGCGCGACCACCAGACCCGCAATGCGGAGGCGCTGGTCGGTCTGGGGGCGGCGCTGCACCTGCCCGACGACGAGTGCGACGGCGCACGGCTCGCCAAGGAGCTCGACGCGTTGTTGTCGGACCCGCTGCGCCTGGGCGCCATGCGCGCCGCGGCCCGCGAGCACGCCGCGTCCCGACGCGGCCGCCCGTGTCGCCGAACTGGTCGACGCCCATGCCCGCTGACCCGCCAACCTTCGACCTCGCCGAGCCGCGGCGGGTCCACGTCGTCGGCATTGGCGGCGCGGGGATGAGCGCCATCGCTCTGGTCCTCCACGACATGGGGCATCGCGTCTCAGGCTCGGACCTCAAGGACTCACCGGTGGCCGAGCGCCTGCGCTCCCACGGCATTGCCGTCGCGGTCGGGCATCGGGCCGAGCACGTGGAGGGCGCGGACGCCGTGACGTACTCCCCGGCGGTGGCGGCCGAGAATCCCGAGCTGCGCGAGGCGCGTGCCGCGGGGCATCCTGGTCGCCCCGCGCTCGGAGGTCTTGGCCGCGATCTGTGCCACCCGGCGCTGCCTGGCGGTGGCAGGGACGCACGGCAAGACGACAACGGCGTCCATGCTGTCGCTCATCCTCGTCGAGGCGGGCATGCGCCCGTCGTTCGTGATCGGTGCCGACGTCAACGAGATCGGGACGAACGCCGTCTTGGACGAGGGGGACTGGCTGGTGGTCGAGGCCGACGAGAGCTACGGCACGTTCCAGGCCCTGCGCCCGGACCTTGCCGTGCTCACCAGCGTCGAGCCGGACCATCTCGACTACTACGGCACCTTCGAGGTGCTGCGCGAGGCGTTCGAGCGGTTCGTGGACTCGGCCGCGAGCGGCGTCGTCGTGTGCGCCGACGACCCCGAGGCCGACGCCATCGGGAAGGCACGCGGTGCGCTGCGCGTCGGCCTGGCAGAGGACGCGACCTACGCGATGCGCGATCTGGAGCAGAGTCGCAGCGCTGCCGCCTTCAGCTTGCACGGCCCCGACGGCGAGCTCGGCACCCTGCGCGTCGGGGTGCCCGGGATCCACAACGCGCGCAACGCCGCCGTGGCGACCGTGGCGGCGTTGCAGGCCGGTGCGCCCTTCTCGGCCGCGCAGGCCGCACTGGCGCGCTTCGCCGGCGTGACCCGCCGCTTCGAGTTCCGCGGCGAGGCGAACGGCGTCACCTTCGTCGACGACTATGCGCACCTCCCCGGCGAGGTGCGCGTCGCACTGGCGACGGCGAGGACCGGAGGCTGGGCGCGCATCGTCACGGTCTTCCAGCCTCATCGCTTCTCGCGCACAGCGGCACTGGCCGAGCAATTCGGTACCGCATTTGCGGAGGCAGACGAGCTGGTGGTGACCGACATCTACGGCGCCGGCGAGCGCCCCGTCCCCGGGGTGTCGGGCCGCCTCGTCGTCGACGCCGTCCGCGAGCAGGACTCCCGCCTTGCGGTCGCCTACGCCCCGGGGTGGGAGGAGCTGCGCGCGACGGTGGCGTCGATCCTGCGTCCCGGCGACCTCTGTCTGACCCTCGGCGCCGGCGACCTGACCGCGCTGCCCGACGAGCTGCTGGAGTCGCCGGCATGGTGAAACTCGGTGCGGCGCATCGGGCTCTGGCCGAGGCCCTCGGTCCCCGTGCCGCGCTGCTCGCACCGCTGGGACCGCTCACCACCTACGGCGTGGGCGGACCGGCGGCCGTGCTCGTCGAGGTGGAGGTGCCGGCCGACCTCGACGCCCTGCCGCGAGGCCCTGCGCGACCTCGATCTCCCGCTGTTCGTCATCGGCCGCGGCTCGAACCTCTTGGTGGCCGACGCGGGCTTCGACGGGGTGGTGGTCCGTCTGGGTGCCGCCTTCGCCGCACTCGAGCTGCCCGCGGCCGGCGGTGGCTCCGAGGGTGCCGCGGGCACCGAGGGCGCCCTCGTCCGCGCCGGTGCGGCACTGGCCCTGCCCGTCCTGGCCCGTCGCGTCGCCGACGCCGGGTGGTCGGGCCTGTCGTGGGCCGTCGGCGTGCCGGGCTCGGTGGGGGGCGCGGTGCGGATGAACGCCGGCGGGCACGGCTCGGACATGGCGTCGTGCCTGGCGCGCTACTCCTGGGTCGATCTGCGCAGCGGGGAGCGGGGTACCGACGGGGTGGCTCGCCTCGACTACGCCTACCGCTCGTCGTCTGTCACGCCCACCCAGCTCGTGCTCGCCGCAGAGCTGCGGGTCGTGCCGGGCTCGGTGGCGGCCGAGCAGGAGGCGCTCAGTGAGATCGTGCGCTGGCGGCGCGCACACCAGCCCGGTGGCGCCAATGCCGGCTCGGTGTTCACCAACCCCGTGAACGACACGGCAGGCCGCCTCATCGAAGAAGCGGGGCTCAAGGGATTTCGGCTCGGGAGCGCGCACGTGTCGGAGAAGCACGCCAATTTCATTCAGGCGGACAAGGGCGGCCGGGCCGACGATGTGCGTGCCCTCATGGAGCACGTGCGCGCCGCGGTGGCCGAGCGCTCCGGTGTCACGCTGCAGACAGAGGTCCGCCTTCTGGGCTTCGGCGACGGGAAGACTGGTCGCGTGGCCGGGAGGGGTGAGCGTCGTGCCGAGGACGCACCGGAGCGGGGAGGGCAGCAGTGAGGCCCGGCGGCTCGGCGCGCGGGGAGCGGCGACGCGGAGAGGACGGCGGCGCCAACAGGCGCCGGGCCAGCATGGACCCTCGCATCTGGGCTCGCCGCACGGCCGTGCGGCGCGAACAGGGCCGGCGCCGCTTCCGGGTGCTCGTCATCGGCGTTGTCGCCATCGCGGTCCTCACCGGCGCCTGGTTCGTGATCCACACGCCGCTGTTCTCCGCTCGTTCCATCACGGTCACGGGCAACGCGCACGAGACAGCGACACAGGTCGTCGCCCAAGCAGGCCTGGCCGGGCACCCGCCACTACTCGACGTGAAAGCCGGCGCCGTGGCGGCGCGCCTCGAGCAGCTGCCGTGGGTTCGCCGCGCCACCGTGCACGTGTCGTGGCCCGACGGCGTGCATATCGCGATCGAAGAAGAGGTGCCGCGTTTCGTGGCCAGCGCGCCCGGGGGACGCTGGGAAGTGCTCAGCAACGACGGCCGCATTCTCAGCGCGTCGACGACACGGCCGCCCGGCCTGCTCCTCTTGAGCGGGCCCGCCCCGCCCGGTCAGCCGGGCACGGTGCTCTCTGTCAAGGACGCTCCCGGGCTCCAGGTGGCCTCGACGCTCCCGGCTTCCTTCGTGGCGCAGGTCACCGGCGTCACCGTGGAGCCGGCGGGGTGGGTGCAACTCGCGATGTCGACGCCAATCGTCGTCGACATCGGGTCCACAGCCGAGCTCAGCGCCAAGTACGAGGACGTCTCCTCCATCCTCGCGGGAGCCACCTTGCACAACGGGGATGTGATCGACGTCAGCGTCCCGGACGCTCCGACCGTGACAGAGGGGTGACCGACGATGCTTGACCAGCCTGAACACCCCCCGTATGGTGGGGCCACGCTGCCGAACTGTGAACATCAACCTTCCCGAGAGGTTCAGGGATGCGTGGCTGGCCGCATACTCCCGGTGGCGACAGGGGGAACGTACCAGCGAGCGAACGGTCGACGATCGACCCGAGGACGAGGGAGTTCATGACGACCGTGCCTTCCCAGGGCAACTACCTGGCAGTTATCAAGGTGGTCGGGGTCGGCGGGGGTGGCGTCAACGCCGTCAACCGGATGATCGACTCGGGCCTTCGCAACGTCGAATTCATCGCCGCCAACACGGACGCTCAAGCCCTGCTCATGAGCGACGCGGACCTCAAGCTCGACCTCGGGCGGCAGTTGACCCGCGGCCTCGGGGCCGGTAGCGACCCCGAGGTGGGGCGCATGGCCGCGGAGGAGCACCGAGCCGAGATCGAAGAGGCGCTCCAAGGCGCCGACATGGTCTTCATCACGGCCGGCAAGGGAGGTGGGACCGGCACCGGCGGCACGCCGATCATCGCGGAGATCGCCAAGGGCCTCGGTGCCCTGACCATCGGCGTCGTGACGCGGCCTTTCACCTTTGAAGGGCGCCGCCGCGCCATGCAGGCGGAGAAGGGGATCCAGATCCTCAAGGAGAAGGTCGACACGCTGATCGTCATCCCCAACGACCGGCTGCTGACCGTGTCCAACGACAAGACGAGCATGGTGAACGCGTTCAAGATGGCCGACGAGGTCCTGCTGCAGGGCGTGCGCGGCATCACCGACCTCATCACGGTGCCCGGGCTCATCAACACCGACTTCGCCGACGTGAAGATGGTCATGACCAACGCCGGCACGGCCATCATGGGCATCGGTTCGTCCATCGGCGAGGGGCGGGCGGCGAATGCGGCGCGCGCCGCCATCACCTCTCCGCTCCTCGAGGCGTCAATCGAAGGCGCGCGCGGGCTGGTCCTCAACATCGCGGGTGGGTCGGACCTGGGGCTCTTCGAGGTGAACGAGGCGGCCGAGATCATCCACGCCGTGGCGCACCCCGACGCCAACATCATCTTCGGTGCCGTCATCGACGACAACATGGGCGACGAGGTGCGCGTCACCGTGATTGCCGCCGGTTTCGAGCGCTGGGAGGAGGGCACCGGTTCCTCGAGGTCCGCTGATCTCGCATCGACGATCTTCTCGACACCCGAGCCAGTCGACATCTTCGCCGACGCCACCGGCTCGGAGGAGGAGCTCGACCTGGGTGACGACGATTTCGACGTCCCCTCCTTCCTCCGCTAGCCCCGCCGCCCACGACAGCGACGAGGTCGCCCGGCGCTTCCGCGCGATCCACGAGCGGATCGCGGGGGCCGGGGGCGATCCCGCAGCGATCCGGGTCGTGGCCGTGACCAAGGGGTTTGGTCCCGATGCCGTCCGTGCCGCACGCCTGGCCGGGCTTCACGACCTCGGTGAGAACTACGCCGCCGAGCTCCTCGCCAAGGCGGCTGCGGCGGGGGAGAGCCCGGCGCCGAACGCCGATCCCGGCCCCGCGTCCGCAGACTTCGTCTGGCACTTCCTGGGCACCGTGCAGCGCAACAAGGTGGCGAAGCTCGCGTCGGTCGTCGGTCTGTGGCAGAGCGTGGCGCGGGAGGCCGAAGGGGCGCGGATCGCGCAGTTCGCCCCAGGTGCTGCGGTCCTCGTCCAGGTGGACACGACGGGGCGGAGGGGTCGTAACGGATGCACGCCGGGGGAGACGGCAGTGCTGGTGGCTCGTTTGCGCACCTTCGGGCTCGATGTCCGCGGCTTGATGACCGTCGCCGCGCCAGGCGGGGCCGCGGCGCGCCAGGCGTTCGCCATGGTGGGCCTCCTGGCGGACGAACTCGGCCTGGAGGAGCGGTCGATGGGGATGAGCGACGATCTCGAGGCTGCCGTGGCAGCGGGCTCGACCATGGTGCGCCTCGGGCGGGCCCTCTTCGGCGACCGGCCGCCGCCCCAGGCTCGATGAGGGGAACCGGGGAGGTGGACGGGCTGGCGGGGAGCACATGCCCCGCCCACAGCCCCGCCCACAGCCCCACCCGCAGGCCCACCAGCAGGCCCACCAGCAGGCCCACCCGCAGGCCCGATGGGCCCGCCTAGCTCGTCGAGCAGGCACTACGCTGTCGAGGCGACAGGAGAAGGAATGTCACCCTCGTTCATGAAGAAGACCATGGTGTATCTCGGCCTGCTCGACGACGAGTACGACGAGTACGACGACCTCGACGACAGGGCCCCGAAGGGGTTCTCGTCCGCGGCACGCGTCGAGCCTCGCGCCACGGAGTACGACCAGGCCGAAGAGTTCAGCGGCGGCATGACCAGGGTCCGCACCATCCCGCGCGAATCGGCGGTGCCGAGCCAGCCGCGGCCGGCTCAGAGCAACGTCACGCCCCGGCCCACCCCGATGCGGGCGATGCCGGTCGACTCGACGCTCAATCCCACCGGCCCGGCACCGGCACCCGCCTCGGCCAGGGTGCACGTCGTGGCGCCCTCGCGCTTCGGCGACGCCAAGGAGATCGCCGACCGGCTGAAGGACAACCGTCCGGTGATCGTGAACCTGCAGATGGCCGAGCGGGACCTGCAGCGGCGAATGATCGACTTCTGCAGCGGCGTGACCTACGCCCTGAGCGGCGAGATGGAAAAAGTCGCCGACCAGGTGTTCCTTCTGGCGCCCACCAACGTGAAGGTCTCTGACGAGGAGCGTCAGCGACTGGTGGAGCGCGGCTTCAACCGGGATTAGACCCACTACCCTCGCAAGCTGGTGGACATATTCCGACTGATCGCTGGGTTGATCGAGGCTTACATCTGGCTGATCATGTTCCCCTACGCGATCTTGAGCTGGTTCCGGATCCAGCCCGGGACGACGCTGGCCCGGATCCAATACTTCCTCTACCAGGCGACCGAGCCCGTGCTCAGGCCGGTGCGGCGGATCATCAAGCCGATGGGCGGTTTGGACTGGTCCTTCCTCATTGTCATCCTGGTTGCGCAGTTTGTGTTGATCCCGGTGCTCACGACCTAGCGCCCACCAGCAGCATTACTGGAATCGCAGGGAGGCGTGGGTAGAATCGGCCCCCATGGACAATTCCCAGGCACCTGCATCAATCCTCGACACACTCCGCACCGTGGAGTTCCGCCTCGGTCTGAAGGGCTACAACGTCGATGAGGTCGATGAGTACCTGGACAAAGCGGCACAAGAGGCCGAGGCCCTCCAAGAGCACGTCCGCCAGCTGAACGAGCGGCTGCGCCAAGCCAGCGAGCGCATCGCGCAGCTCGAGCACGAGAAGCGCGCCGCGCCCGCGCCGGTGGCCGAAGGGGACGAGGCGGGCCAGGTCGCGGCTGCCGACGCCGCGGCACTGTCCGACGAGACACTGCAGCGCACACTGTTGCTGGCCCAGAAGTTCGTCGACCAGACCAAGCGCGAGAGCGAGGCGGAAGCCGCCGCTGTCATCGCCCAAGCCGAGGACACGGCGCGGGCTGCGATCGCCGCCGCGGAGGCGACGGCGGCACAGCTCCAGGCAGAGACGCACCAGGCCTTGCGCGAGGAAGTCAGCCGCCTCGAGGCGACGCGCACAGACCTCGCGACCGACGTCGAGAGCATGGCCCGCCACCTCGAGTCCGAGCGCAACCGCCTGCACGGTGCCCTCTCAGAGATCCTCAAATGGGTGGACGAGAACGTGCAGCCCGCCAACTCGCTCATGGGCATCAAGCCCAAGGCTCCCGCGCCAGCCGCGCCAGCCGCGGCCCCCAGGCCTGCGGGCGAAGAGCGCGCCACCGCGACCGCCATGGCCGAAGCCGACGACGGGCCGCCGACCCTGAACCTCCAGAGCGCCTCGGACGCCGCTGTCTCGGGGGCGCCCCGCTCCGTCTGATCCCACCGCGCAAACGGCGGGCGGCTGTGTTGCCCCTGCTCGCGCTGTCCGGTATCGTCACCCGCTCCCCCGACGTGGTCGTCGTTGCGGAGAGCGGCCACTGCGCGTGGTCCGAAGGAGGGATCGATGACCCCAGCGAGCAAAGGCACCCAGGTAAAGCGGGTGTCTGCGCCGCGTTCGGCCGCTGCGGCGAGGTCGTCGCGGGCCGGGGGGAAGCCCACCAAGAAGGCCGGGAACAAAAAGGCCGCCGGCAAGGTTGGTGCAACAGCTACGAAGCGTCCCGCCCTCACCAAGAAGAAGGCAGTGCCCGTTGTGAAAAAGGCAGCCACGGCCACCAAGAAGGCCACCGCAGCGGCGAAGAAGCCGCCCACGAACGCCAAGAAGGCCGCGCCCGCGAAAAGGCCTGCGCCCGTCGCGAAGAAGGCCGCGCCCCCTCCCAAGAAGGCGGCGCCCGCCGCGAAGAAGCCGGCGCCGGCGAAGAAGACCGCTGCTCCCGCCAAGAAGGCGGCAGAGAAGCCGGCCGCGAAGGCCGTCTCCAAGACGCCCCCGCGGTCGAATGCGGGGGCCGCCAACGGCGCCGTGGTGCGCAGCACCTTCGCCCCCAAGCCCAAGCCGGTGCCGGTCCGTCCCAAGACCGGTCCCTACGCCAAGGACGTCAAGTTCCTCGAGGAGGTGCGCGAACTGCTCACGGCCGATCGTGCCGTCTACCAGGAACAGGCCACGTCGTTGCGCGCCGAGGCAGACTCGCTGGCGCTCGAGCGCGAGCCCGGTGATGTCCAGTTCGACGAGGAGTCCGGTGAGGGCGGGACGGTGACCGTCGACCGTGAGCGCAACCTCGCCCTGTCGGGACAGGCGACGCTGGCCGTCGAGGAGATCGACGACGCGGTCAGGCGCATCGCCGACAAGACCTACGGCTACTGCGAGCGGTGTTTCCAGCCGATCCCCAAGCCGCGCCTGCGCGCGCTGCCCTACGCCCGCCTCTGCGTGGCGTGCAAGAGCGGGGGCCTGTCGCGGCGCTGACCCGGCCGCGGGTTCTGGCCTTTGCCATAGCCGCCGCGGTGGTGGTGGCCGATTGGGTGACCACCACAGTCGTCGTCGACCACCTGCACGACGTGCGTCACGTCTGGGGGCCCTTCGGTTTGGCGCTGACGTTCAATTCGGGGTTCGCCTTCAGCCTCTTCAGTGGGCGCGCCACCGCGGTGACGGTGCTGCTCTGTGTTGGCGTCGTCGTGCTCGCCGTCATCGTCTGGCAGGTCCGCACGGTGCCCCTGGCGGTTGGTGCCGGGCTGGTGCTCGGCGGGGCGGTCGGAAATCTGAGCCAGCGGATCTTCGGCGGCCACAGCGGGCGCGTGCCCGACTTCATCACCCTCGACTACTGGCCGACCTTCAATCTGGCCGATGCCTGTGTGACGATCGGCGTGGTCGTCGTGGTCATGGCGGTGCTCTTCGGCGACCACTCGAGAATGCGCACCGAGGCTGTGCGGTGACGCCGGAGGGGCCCACGGAGCGTCACGAGCCGCGGAACGACCGGGAGGGAGACACCGTCTCGACGGAGGTCCCGGCGCTGCTGGCCGGGCTCCGGGTGGACCGCGGCGTGGCCATGTTGGCCGGTGTCTCGCGCGCCGACGCGGCGGCGCTGATTCGAGACGGCCGGGTCCTGGTCGACGGCGAACCGATGACCGCGGGGCGGACGCTGCTGCGCGAGGGCGCCACCGTCTCTGTGCGCCTGCGTGCAGCTCGCGACGATGCGGTGGTGGCCGAGGCAGGCGTGCGTTTCGACGTGGTGCATGCCGACGAGATGGTGGCGGTCGTGGACAAGCCGGCCGGTCTTGTCGTGCACCCCGGTGCGGGCCACGACACGGGCACGCTGGTCGGCGGATTGCTGGATCGGTTCCCCGAACTGGCCCGTCTGGTCGAGACCGGCGTGTGCGCCGCCGATCGACCTGGCATCGTGCACCGGCTGGACAAGGGCACCTCGGGGTTGCTGGCGGTGGCCCGCACCCCCGAGGCCTACCGCGCCCTCGCTGAGCAGCTGGCGACGCGGACGATGGGGCGCCGATACCTGGCTCTGGTCATGGGCCACGTCGCGGATGACCGGGGTGTGGTCGAGGCCCCCATCGGTCGCTCCACGCGCACGCCGACGAAGATGGCCGTGACGGCCCGGGGCAAGCCGGCCCGGACCACCTACAGGGTGCTCGAGCGCAGCGGTGGTGCTGCGGGAGGGAGCGACCAGGCCACGACGCTGCTCGACGTGGCACTCGAGAGCGGCCGCACCCACCAGATCCGCGTTCACATGGCGGCCATCGGCCACCCGGTCGTGGGAGACGCCCGTTACGGTCGGCCCGACGCGCGCCTGGGGGCGGGCCGCTTCTTCTTGCACGCGTTCGCGCTCCGCTTCGTCCATCCGGGGACGGGTGCCCCCATGGAGTTCAGCTCACCGCTCCCCGAGGACCTGCGCGCCTATCTGGGGCGACCCGTTCGGGGCTGACCCGTTCTGGGCTGGCCCGCTCTTCTGGGCTGACCCGTCTGCCCGCCGGCGGATTAGACCCCGTCCCGCTCGCCTCCGAGAAGGGGGGGTGCGTCTCGGAGGCTGAGCTGGGAGTCGGGGCGGGTCGTCAGATCGAAAGGACGGTTCCTCAGAGTCCAGCCGCGCTCAGGCGGCCTCGTGCACGCCGAGCACGGCTTGGTCGTAGGACAGCGCGGCCAGGGCCTCCTCCTCGGCGCGGCGCACGCGGCGTACGCCAACCCCGAGCCGCTCGGCCGTCGACTGCAAGGAGGCCGGTGTGTCACCGTCGAACCCGAAGCGCAGCCGCAGGACGTCGCGCTGGAGCCCAGGGAGGCGCTCGACGGCGTCGCGCACCCGGTCGTAGACCATCATCTGCTCGACGTCACCGGCGAAGTCCGACTCGTCGGGAGCCACCAGCTCGCCCAGCGTCGTCGAGGACTCGAGCGCAGCCGGCTGGTCGAGGGAGGCGGTCACGCGGGCGACGTCCTCGAGGGACTCTCGCTCGTCGGCCGTGAGACCGGTCGCCTCGTTGAGCTCCTCCTCGGTCGGGGCTCGCCCGAGCGTGCTCGCCAGCTCCGCCTTCGTCAGCTCGAGACGCTGGATCTGCTCACCCACTTCGAGAGGGATGCGGATCGTGCGGCCGTGCTGCTGCACCGCCCGCTGGAGCGCCTGGCGAATCCACCAGGTGGCGTAGGTCGAGAAGCGGAAACCCCGCTCCCAGTCGAACTTGTCCACGGCCCGCATCAGGCCGAATGTGCCCTCCTGGACCAGGTCGGCCATGTCGACACCGCGGTCTTGGTACCGGCGGGCCCAGTGCACGACCAAGCGGAGGTTGGCCGCCACCATCTGCTTGCGCGCTGCGTCGTCACCCGCGGCCACGCGCTTGGCCAGCTCGACCTGCTGCTCATGGTCGGGCATGGGGAACTGATCGAGGTCACGCAACATCAGACCCAACGTGTCCGACGTATTCACCGCGCTCTTCATCTTCGCTCCAGACCTTCCGTGCTCCACTCTCTGTCCGTGCTCACTCTCTGTCGTACGTACCCGCAGCCCTTCGGGATCAACCCGCCGTGTACAACCGCGTACGTGCCCGGATCATTCCATGGCGTTGTTCGCGCCCGAATTGCATGCACCGCCACCTCATGGTGGTCTACGGCATGCCCTCCCGGATGGTCCTGCTCAGGCACGGCGCAACGGAATGGTCCCTCTCTGGTCAACACACAGGCCGCAGCGATATTCCCCTGCTCGACCTTGGCCGGGACCAGGCCAAACGGGCAGGTGACCTGATGCGCGCCCAGGGGCTGGCGCCCTTTGCCGAGGTGCTGACGAGCCCCCTGTGCCGGGCAGCGGAAACGTGCGAGCTTGCCGGATTCGACGGTGTGCACGATCCCGACCTCATGGAATGGGACTACGGCGAGTACGAAGGCCTCACCTCGGCGGAGATCCGCGAGGGCCGACCCGGTTGGACCCTGTGGGAGGACGGCGTACCGGGCGGCGAGCGGGTCTCCGACGTCGGACGGCGGGCCGACCGGGTGATCGAGCGGGTGAGGGCGCGGGAAGGGACGACGCTGTGCGTGGCGCACGGGCACCTGCTGCGCGTGATGGCGGCCCGCTGGCTGGGACTCCCACCGGTCGCGGCGCGGCTCTTCCTCCTGAACACCGGATCGATCGGGATTCTCGGATGGGAGCTCGGCTGGTCGGTGATGGAGCGGTGGAACCTGTGACCCGCTCGAGAGCGGAGGCAGGCGCCGGGGATCAGACCGGGGTGGCCACGTTGCCCCGGGCCCGGTCGACCATGTCGGCCAGGCTGTGGGACTGAAGGTGCAGCCGGATGGTCTCGCCCACGTCCGCCCACACGGCCAGCAGGACGCACTGCCCCTCGTGATTGCACGCGCCGTTGGCGTGCGGCTCGCCGAAGTCGCCGGCCGCGATGGGGCCGTCGACGGCGGAGACGATCTGGGCCAGCGAGATGTCCTGGGGTGGGCGGGCCAGCACGTAGCCGCCCCCCACGCCGCGCTTGGAGCGCACCAGCCCGGCTCCCTTCAGCGCGAGCAGGATCTGCTCGAGGTAGGGCTGGGGCAGTCCGGTGCGCTCGGCGATGTCCCGTACCGACGTGGGGGTCTCGGCACCGTGGAGGGCAAGCGACAGCAACGCCCGGCTGGCGTAGTCACCCCGCGTCGACACCCTCACGACAATCGATGCTACCGGCCTCCACATCGCTGCAGGTGGTGCGTGGGTCGTAGGGTGTGCCCCTGTGAATGAGGGCAGGCAGGGGTCGACGGCCGTGACGGACTCCCGCCAGAGGGCGAATCAGGCGGCGTCGGTGCCGAGCCCCCTGCTGCCGGACTGGGACGGGCCCTGCCTGCACCGGGTTGTCCCCCTGTTGATCGGGCAGTTGACACGCCCGGAGGGCGACGACCTGCCGCCGTGGTTCCCGGCTCCGGTGGCCGGGGCGACCCAGATCGTCCTCCTGGTCATCGACGGCCTGGGCGCGGAGCAGCTGGGCGAGCGCCACATGCTGGCACCGACGCTCTCCAGCGGCGCGGGCGGGCCGATCACCACGGTGGCCCCCAGTACCACCGCCTGCGCCCTGACCACGCTGGTGACGGGCCGGGTGCCAGCCGAGCACGGTGTGGTCGGCTACCGCGTCGCGCTCGGCGGCGAGGTCATGAACGTCTTGCAATGGTCCCTACGAGGGGTCGACGCCCGCGTGCGCGTGCCGGCGCACCTGTTCCAGCCGTGTGAGGCGTTCCCGGGGTGGCACGAGACAGTGCCCGTCGTGACGCGCCAGGACTACGGGCCGACCGGGTTCACCGCGGCGCACCTGGGACCGGTCGAGCTGCACCGCTGGCACACGCCCGCGGGTCTCGTCACCGCCGTGCGCGAGCTGGCGTCTCGCGGCGAGCCCTTCGTCTACGCCTACTACGAGGGCATCGACAAGGTGGCCCACGCCGAGGGACTCGGGCAGTACTACGACGACGAGCTGCGCGCGGCCGACCGGCTTGTCGCCGACGTGCTGTCGGTGTTACCGCCCGGAGCGGTGCTCGTGATCACGGCCGACCACGGGCAGGTCGACGTGGGCAGTTCGGTCGAGGTGCTCGGGCCCGAGATCATGTGCGACGTGACGTTGCTGAGCGGCGAGGGCCGCTTCCGTTGGTTGCACGCGCGGCCGGGTGCCACGGCGGATCTGGCGGCGACCGCGGCCGCGCAGCACGGCGACGTGGCGTGGGTGCGTACCAAGGAGCAGATCATCGACGAGTGCTGGCTGGGGGGTGTGCCCTCGGCAGAGGTCGCCGCCCGGCTGGGCGACGTCGCCCTCGTCCCCTTCGAGCCCATCGCGTTCCTCGACCCGGCCGACACCGGCGAGCTGCGGCTGCGTGCCCGCCACGGCTCGCTGACGCCGGCGGAGATGCTGATCCCGCTGCTGGCGTGGCGGGCCGTCTGAGCAGCGTGGACTCGGTGGCAACATGGGGACGGGAGCGACGGCG
This sequence comes from uncultured Acidimicrobiaceae bacterium, assembly GCA_963744935.1. Lineage (GTDB taxonomy): Bacteria > Actinomycetota > Acidimicrobiia > Acidimicrobiales > RAAP-2 > Bog-473. The sequence continues at coordinate 203,204 of CAVUVM010000011.1, read as the reverse complement.
GCATACGACAGCGACGGCAAACGGAAGGCACCATGCGTGACGCGACGAACGACATGAGCGGCGGGCAGCCGCCCAGCGACGACCCGGCTCCCATCGCCCCCGACGAGATCCTCGCCAGCGGGATCCACGAAGGCGGTGCCGAGGGAGAGCCGGTGACCGAGTCGGTGAACGAGCCGGCCAAGGTGCTGCGTATCGGCTCCATGGTCAAGACGCTGCTCGACGAGGTGCGGGCGGCGCCGCTCGACGAGCGCAGCCGTGTCCGCCTGCGCGAGATCTACGAGCAGTCGATCCACGACCTCGCTGGGGGGCTGTCGCCCGACCTGGTCGCCGAGCTCGAGGCACTGGCCCCGCCCTTCGACCGCGACGCGCCGAGCGAGGCCGAGCTTCGCATCGCCCAGGCTCAGTTGGTCGGGTGGCTCGAGGGGTTGTTCCACGGGATCCAGGCCACCTTGATGTCGCAGCAGATGGCGGCCCGGGCACAGCTCGACGAGATGCGCCAGCGCGGCTTGCCCTCGGCCGGCGAGTCCGGCGGGCGGACCGGCGCCTATCTCTGACCGGAGGGTCCCGCGCGCGCGATGGTGGGACGCATGGACGACACATGCAGAGGACCCGAGCCGGGCGGGCGACGGTGAGCGCGGAGGACACTGGGTCCCTGGGTGCCGGGGACGCGGCCGGCGGGCCCCCGTCTTTTCCGGGCAACGCACCGCCACCCCCACCCCCGGCACAGAGTCCGCCCGCCTTCCCGACCCAGACACCGACCCAGGGCGGCTACCCACCTCCGCCACCACCGCAGTACGAGCAGACGCCGCCGTACGCGACCTGGGGCATCCGGGTCGGCGGCTATCTGATCGACTTCGTCATCTTCGCCGTCGTCCTGGTGGTCCTGGCTCTGGTGTTCCGTCACAGCCACTCGCTCGACGTCCACCTCATGGCGAAGAAGGGTGCCCATCGTCGCTCGTTCTCCGCCGTGCCCTTCTTGATCACCGCCGTTCTCTACGTCGCGTACGGCACGATCCTGTGCGGCTCGGCGCGGGGCCAGACGGTCGGGATGATGGCGGTCGGGGTGCGTGCGGTACGCGACCAGACCTTCGAGGTCCTCGGCTACGGGCGGGCGCTGGGCCGGGCGGTGGTGGAGGGCGTGTTCCGGCTGCTCGGCCTGTTCACCGTCTTCCTGGGCCTGATCTGGCTGCTCGACATGCTGTTCCCGCTGTGGGACTCGAAGCGCCAGACCCTGCACGACAAGGTGGCCGGGTCGGTGGTTCTCCGCGTCGGAGCACCCGCAGGCTAAGTTCGAGGAACCGGGGAATTACAAGCATGTAAGTCCGAACGTGGCGAAAGGAGGGCCGGTGTCGGAGCGGTCGTTTACGCATCTGCACACCCACACCGAGTTCTCCATGCTCGACGGCGCAGCGCGCGTCGGCGAGCTCGTGGAGGCCGCCGTGGCGGACGGGCAACCGGCGCTCGGCATCACCGACCACGGGAACATGTACGGGGTTCTCGACTTCTACAAAGCCTGTCGCGACGCGGACATCACCCCGGTCATCGGCACCGAGTCCTACATGGCGGGCGAATCGCGCCACGAGCGCCCAGTGCGGCGCGGCCGTGTCGACGACACCGGCGGCGACGTCGAGGGCGGTCAGAAGCTCTACTACCACCTCACGTTGTTGGCGGAGAACATCGAGGGCTACCGCAACCTGATGAAGCTGTCCTCGGCGGCATATCTCGAGGGGTACTACTACAAGCCGCGCGTCGACTGGGAGCTGCTCGAGCGCTATCACGACGGGTTGATCGCCACGACGGGCTGCCTCGGTGGCGTCGTCCTGCAGGCGCTGCTGGCCGGCGATGTCGACGGAGCCGAGCAGCGTGCGGCGCGCCTCCAGGACATCTTCGGGCGCGGCAACCTCTTCGTCGAGCTGCAAGACCACGGTCTCGCCGCCCAGCAGCGCACCAACCCGCAGCTGATGGAGATCGCGCGGCGCATCGGCGCACCATTGCTGGCGACCAACGACAGCCACTACACGCACCGAGAGCACGCCGTGGCCCACGACGCGCTGCTCTGCGTGCAGACTGGTGCGCTGCTCTCGGACACGAACCGCTTCAAGTTCGAAGGCACCGAGCACTATCTCAAGACGGCAGCGGAGATGCGCCACCTCTTCCGCGAGGTGCCCGAGGCGTGCGACAACACGCTGCTGATCGCCGAGCGGGCCGACGTGCAGATCGAGCTGGGCAAGCCGAGCCTGCCCGAGTTCCCCGTGCCGGACTCGTTCACGGGTGCCACCTACGAGGAGCGGGCTCAGTCCTACTTGCGCCACCTCGCCTACGAGGGGGCCAAGGAGCGCTACGGTGACCCGGTCCCGCCCGAGGTGGTGCAGCGGCTCGACTTCGAGCTCGGTGTCATCGGGGACATGGGGTTCCCGGCCTACTTCCTCGTCGTGTGGGACCTGATCCGCTTCGCCCGGGAATCGGGCATCCGGGTCGGCCCGGGGCGGGGATCGGCCGCAGGGTGCTGTGTCGCCTACTGCCTGCGCATCGTCGACCTCGACCCCATCCGCTACGACCTTCTCTTCGAGCGCTTCTTGAACCCGGGCCGCAAGCAGATGCCCGACATCGACATGGACTTCGACGAGCGCTACCGCGCCGACGTGATGCGCTACGCCGCCGACAAGTACGGCAGCGACCGGGTGGCCCAGATCATCACCTTCTCGACCATCAAGGCGCGGGCCGCAGTGCGCGACGCCGCACGGGTGCTGGGCAAGACCTACGCCGTCGGCGATCGCATCGCCAAGGCCATGCCCCCGCTGATCATGGGCCGCGACACGCCGCTGCGGGCGTGCCTCACCAAGACCGAGGGCCACGAAGACGGCTACGCCTCGGCGGGCGAGCTGCGCACCATGCACGAGACCGATCCCGAGGCCAAGGAGGTCATTGACGTCGCGCTCGGGCTCGAGGGCCTGCGTCGCCAAGACGGCATCCACGCCGCTGCCGTCGTGATCTCGCGCGACCCGTTGACCGAATACCTGCCCATTCAGCGCAAGCCCGACGCCGGCGGCTCCCCCGAGGACGCGCCCATCGTCACCCAGTACGAAATGCACGGTGTCGAGGAGCTCGGCCTGCTCAAGATGGACTTCCTGGGCCTGCGCAACCTCTCGGTCATCGAGCGGGCGCTCGACCGCATCGAGTCGGCGACGGGGGAGCGGCCCGACATCGACAACGTGGACCTGGCCGACGAGCCGACACTCGAGATGCTGCGGCGGGCGGAGTCGATCGGCGTGTTCCAGCTCGAGGGCGGGGCCATGCGCCAGACCCTGCGGGCGCTGGCGCCGACGAGCTTCGACGACGTCGCCGCCCTGGTCGCGCTCTACCGGCCCGGGCCGATGGCGGCAAACATGCACCGCGACTACCCGGAGCTGAAGAACGGTCGCCGGGAACTGACCTACCTGCACCCCGACATCGAGCCCATCCTCAAGGACACCTACGGGCTGATGCTCTACCAAGAGTCGGTCATGCGGGTGGCCCAGAAGTTCGCCGGCTACTCGCTCGAGGAGGCGGACAACCTACGCAAGGCGTGCGGCAAGAAGATCCGCGCCATGATCGCCGCGGAGCGCGAGAAGTTCGTCGCCGGCTGCGTGCAGGAGGGGTACGGCGAAGAGCTCGGCACCGCGCTCTTCGACATCATCGAACCCTTCGCCGACTACGCGTTCAACAAGTCGCACTCCTACGGCTACGGATTGGTCGCCTATCAGACGGCCTGGCTCAAGGCGCACTACCCGGTCGAGTACATGTCGGCGTTGCTGACTTCGGTCAAGGACAACAAGGACAAGACGGCGGTGTATCTCGCGGAGTGCCGCGCTATGGGGATCGACGTCCTCGTGCCCGACGTCAACCGCTCGGTGGCCGAGTTCGCGCCGGACCTCACCGGGCGGACGGTTGGCGCGGCCGATGCGGCCGATGCGGCCGATGCGGCCGATGCGGCCGATGAGGCGGATGAGGCCGATGAGGCCGATGAGGCGGAGGGAGCGGACGGGGAGGAAGGTCCGGATGGCAAGAGCCCGAGGGCGATCGTCTTCGGGCTGGCGGCGGTGCGCAACGTCGGTGAGAGCCTCGTTGAGCGGATCGTGGCCGAGCGCGAGGCCAACGGGCCCTTCGCCGACATCTTCGACTTCTGCGCCCGAGTCGACCCGGTCGTCTTGAACAAGCGCACCATGGAATCCCTCGTGAAGGGGGGTGCCTTCGACTCGCTCGGCCACCCGCGCCAGGGTTTGTGCCTAGTCCTCGAGGCGGTGGTGGACCGGACCCTCGAGCAGCGACGCGAGCAGGACCTCGGGATCACGACCCTGTTCGCCGCCTTCGAGGAGGAGGAGCAGACCGACCCTGCCTGGGGCGGTGCCAAGGTGACCATCCCCGAGAGCGAGTTCGACAAGGGCCAACGACTGGCATTCGAGAAGGAGATGCTCGGCCTCTACGTGAGCGACCACCCGCTGATGGGCTACGAGGCGGCGCTCTCACGCCACACCGACTCGACGCTTTCGGACATGCGGGAGGAGGACGTGGCAGCGGGGGACCGTTCGCCGGTGCGCACGGTGGGCGGCGTGGTGACGGACCTGCGGCGCTCGTACACGAAGAAGGGCGACCTCATGGCGCGGTTCATCCTTGAAGACCTCCAGGCGGCCATGGAGGTCTTCGTGTTCCCCAAGACCATGGCCGAGTACGGCGCGCTCATTGAGAGCGACGCAATCCTGGTGGTCAAGGGACGGCTCGATACCCGCGAGGAGGAGCCTAAGATCGTCTGCATGGAGGTCTCCCGGCCGCTTCTCGACCGGGGCCAGTCCGATCTGCACATCAAACTCCCCCTTGGGGTCCTGACCAACGCCAAGGTCGACGGTCTCAAAGAGGTCCTGAGCGGCCATCCCGGCCCTTCCCCGGTGTTGCTCCACGTTGGCGAGAAGGTGCTGCGGCTGCCGCCCGAGTTCAACGTCGAGTTCCGTAACGGGCTTGTGGGCGAGCTCAAGCGGCTCCTCGGGCAGAGCGCGGTGCTGTCCTAACCGCATCACGCCATGGTCATAATTCGGCCTCTGACCTGGGGTGACGCGGTCCGGGTGGCGGCGCGGGCATCCAGTGGGAGGTCCGTACGGTTGGGAAATCGCGGAGCCCAGCCAGTAGACTCACCTCATGCCGATCGTAGTGAGCACCAAGGATTGCACTGCGCTCAGCGACGCTGAGCTGGTTGAAATGGCGGATCTCTGTGCGGAGCGGGCCCCTGGCTTCGACATCGGCTACCTGTCGAAAGAACGGGAGGCGTGGGTCCTCGTCACGCACGCCCGAGAGGGCAACAAGCTTCGGGGCTATTCGTTCTGCACCCTCGAGCGCATCGGCGGGACGCCTTCGCTGCTGGTGGGCCTCGCGCTGGTGGACCGCAACTCGCGGTCCGAGGCGGCCCTCAAGAGCATCATGGCCGACCAGTACCGGCGGGCCCTCTTGGCCTTCCCCGACGAGGACGTGCTGCTCGGGACCAGGCTGCTCGGCCCCGAGGGATTCCGTGCCTTCTCCGGGCTCCAGGACGTGGTGCCCTTTCCCGGACACAAGTCCTCGGGCGAGGAGCGGGCCTGGGCCCGGCGCCTCTCGAAGCGGTTCGGGTGCGAGAGCAAGCTCGACGACCGCACCTTCGTCTTGAAGGGTGACGGGTCGGTGGCGGGCGGTCTGGACTTCTTCGCGCAGAAGGTGAAGGTCCCCGAGGGGGTCGACGTGCACTTCGCCTCGGGGTTCGACGCCGATCGGGGCGACCGCCTGGTCGTCTTCGGTTGGGCCATGGCCGAGGACCTGGCTGCGGGCAAACTCGGGCGCTGACCCCCATCGGGGCGTCGGGCTTCCGCACCGGGCGTCTTCACATGGAGACGTTGAGCCCTGGAGTCCCAAGCAAGGCGACACGCTTGTTCACGTGTATATGTAACCTTCGTTAATTGGGTGGGTTTACGGAAGGATATCCGATTATCCTTCGTTGACTAGGGGGGGTTTCGGAAGGCTACATATACAGGCGAGACGCGCGAGCGGTGCTCTCTCAGCCTCGCGGCAGCACTGCCGCGCACACCTTGTAGCAGTGTCCGTCGCGCGGCGGGCTCACCGTGACCAGCAGGTACTGCGGCTCGAACCCGAGCGCGGTGGCCAGGCTCTTCCCACTGAGGCGGTCGCGCCGTGCCGCGTCGAGGGCGCGGACGGCGTTGCGGTCTTCGACGGGCAGCCAGACATCGTCGCGGTCCCAGCCGAAGCGGACCCACGTGGAACCGTCGCCCTGGCGACGAAGCAGCTGGGGCCGCCTGGTCGGCTCGATCAACGCCACCGAGGGGCGAAAACCGCGGAACTCCCAGTAGGGGGCCGACGGCCCGGGGAACCCGAGGAGCGGCCCGTCCGGGCTGGCGACGAGCCGGCTGAGCAGCTTGCGCAAGTGGCGGCCACGCAGTGTGCCGACGTGACGCGGCAAGTCGGTCACCGTGGTCGCCTCGGGCTGGGCCAGATCGTCACGCTCGGGATCGTCGGCCAAGGTGACCTCGACGACGTCGAAGGTGGCGATATCCGGCTCGTGCCCCTCGGGCCAGGCCACCCGCACGCGCATCACCGTGCGCGTGGCAAGGTCCACCACGGTGGTGTCCTCGAGCGTGGAGGACAGGACGAGGAGATGAAGCGTCGATCCGCCCGCAGTCGGGACGCGCTCTTTGCGACGGGCCGACCGGCGCAACAGGCGCGCCGGATCGGTCGGCGTGGTGGGGGAGCGGCGCGTGGCCCTGTCGTCGCCGGCCCGCGGCGGCGCGTCGCCTTCGCTGGCGGGGGTCCCGGGCCCGGGATCGGTGTCGAAGCCGACGTCGTGGTCGATCTCGTGGTCGACGTCGTGGTCGACGTCGTGGGCAGACCCGGTCCCGCGGTTCGGGTCCAGGCGCTCAGAGTGTCCGGCCGTCTTGGTGCCTCCGACGCGCCGCCTCATGCGACGAGCGCCCCGAGTTGCTCGGCGAGCGTGGCGACGTCCGAGGCAGGGGTCCGGCACGCCCGCGCCTCGCATACGTACGCCTGGCCCGGGCCGCCGAGCCGTCCTTCGAAGAGCGGCCCGGCATCGGGCTCACCCCAGGCGACGACCGCGGCGGGCAGCCAGTGCCGCCGCACCTCGGCGAGCAGGTCGCGTCGGCCCCCGGTGACCACGATCTCGTTGGGCGCCCGCCACATGGGCAGGGCGGCGACCAGGTCGGCCAGCGCGGTCGGGTGCCGCTCGAGCAGCGGACGGGCCAGCGCGAGCGTGCGCGACACGGCGTCGTCGAGCCTCGGGTCGTCGACCAACGCGTTGACCCGCACCAGCGCCGTGACGGCGATGGAATTGGCGGCGGGGACGGCGCCGTCGATGAACTCCTTGGGCCGGACGACGAGCGTCTCGGCGTCGCGGCCGGTCGAGAAGAAGCCCCCGGCCTCGTCGTCCCAGAACAGGTCGAGGAGATCGGCCGCGACCACGCTCGCCCGCTCGCGCCAGACGCTGCGGCCTGTCCACTCGGAGAGACGGACACATGCCTCAATCAGCCAGGCATGATCAGACGCGACGGCCAGATGCCGCACCCGGCCGCCCTGCCAGCTCCGCATCAACCGGCCCTCCGTGTACATGGAGGCGAGAAGGAAGTCGCCGATCTCCTCGGCGCGGCGCCCGTAGTGCTCATTGCCCGTTGCTGCCGCCACCTCGGCCAGCGCTGCGGCGGCCATGGCGTTCCACTCCGTGAGCACCTTCTCATCACGCGCCGGCTGGACACGCTGGGCGCGAGCCTCGGCCAAGAGACGCCTGGCCTCTTCGACCTCGGGTGGACGCGCCAGCGGCGCCCCGACCGGTCGCACCGGGATGCTGCGCCCCTCCCAGTTCCCGAATTCCGTGATGCCGTACCATTCCGCAGCAGCGCGCACCAGGTTCTGCGGGAGCAGCGCACGGAGCTCGCCGAGCGTGAACGTGGCGTGACCGCCTTCGACGCCACCGGCGTCGGCGTCGAAGGACGAGTACAAGGCGCCGTCGGGGGTCGAGAGGTCGCGCAAGACGAAGTCGAGTGTCTCGGTGACGACGCCCAGATAATCGTCGCGACCGCCGTCCTGCCACGCATGCAGGTAGGCCCGGGCCAGCAGAGCCTGGTCGGTCAGCATCTTCTCGAAGTGGGGCACCAACCAGTGCGCGTCGGTGGCGTAACGGCAGAACCCTCCGACCAGGTGGTCGTAGATGCCGCCGGCCGCCATGGCGTCGAGCGTGCGCGTCGCCATGGTGCGGGCGAGCTCGGCCGCGGCACCACCGCGCCGTGCGACGCGGAGGCAGAGGTCGACCAAGGTGGGCCGGGGGAACTTGGGCGCGGGCCCGAAGCCGCCCCACTCGGGGTCGAAGCCGGCGGCCAGGCTGGCCACCACGCTGTCGATCAGGAGTTCGGGGTCCAGTCCGGCGTCGGCGGCGGTCACGGGTTCGAGCTGCCGCACGCCGGCTGTGCCCGCGCCAGCCTCGGCGGGTTCGTCCTCTGTTTGCAGCGCCTCGGCCAGGCGCATCTCCTTGCGCACTGCCCCGACGAGCGCCTCGGCCTGCTCGACGACTGCCTCGCGTTGGGTCTGCCAGGCCTCTCCGAGTGCCTGGACGACGCGCCGGAAGGACGGCATGCCCTGCCGGTCGATGGGCGGAAAGTAGGTGCCGGCGTAGAAGGGGCGGCCGTCGGGCGTGCAGAAGACCGACATGGGCCAGCCGCCCGAGCCGGTCAGGGCCTGGGTGGCCGCCATGTACACGGCATCGAGATCGGGGCGCTCCTCGCGGTCAACCTTGACCGAGATGAACCAACGGGAGAGGTCGGCGGCCGTCGCCTCGTCCTCGAAGCTCTCGTGAGCCATCACGTGACACCAGTGGCACGACGCGTAGCCGATGGAGAGGAAGATGCACTTGTCCTCGTCCTGGGCCCGGCGTAGTGCCTCGTCGCCCCAGGGATACCACGCCACCGGGTTGTCGGCGTGCTGGCGCAGATACGGGCTCGTCTCGTCGGCCAGGTGGTTCACGGCAGCGATGCTAGGGCGAGCCTCACCATGGCCACCGCGCCGTTCCCCCTCGCGCGCCGCCGCGACGCCCGTCCGGCACCCGTGCAAGGCTCGGGCGATGGAGCTCGAACTGAGGGGGAAAACGGCTCTGGTCACCGGGGCGAGCCGGGGGATCGGCCTGGCCGTCGCCATGAGGTTCGCCGAGGCGGGAGCCAACGTCATGCTTGTCTCCCGCAAGCCCGAGGACCTGGCCGAGGCGGCGGCGGGCCTGGTCACGAGCGGTGCCCCCGAAGAGCGGGTCGCCTGGCGCCCCGCGCACGTTGGTCGACCCGACGACGCCGTTGGCTGCGTGGCCGACACGGTCTCGCGCTTCGGCGGTCTCGACATCCTGGTGAACAACGCAGGGACCAACCCCTACTTCGGCCCGATGCTCGATATCGACGTCGTCCGGGCCCAAAAGACCTTCGAGGTCAATCAGCTGTCCGTGCTGACCTGGACCGCGGCCGCGGTCAAGGCGGGTCTGCGCGGGTCCGTCATCAACATGGCCTCGGTCGGAGGCCTCGGCGTCGAGCCCAACATCGGGTGGTACAACGTCACCAAGGCGGCGGTGCTGCACATCACGCGACAGCTGTCCTTCGAGCTCGCACCCGACGTGCGGGTCAACGCGCTGGCGCCGGGCCTGGTCAAGACCAAGCTGGCGGCTGCGCTGTGGGAAGGCCCAGGCGAGGACCGCATTGCCGAGCACATCCCGCTCCGCCGGCTCGGCGTCCCCGACGACATCGCGACGGCCGCCCTCTTCCTGGCCTCGGAGGCATCGTCGTGGGTGACCGGGCAGACCTTCGTGGTCGACGGCGGCACCACGGTGCAGCCCTCGGGTGGGGTGGGCTGAGCCGGTCCCGGGGGCAATGTCACACTCCATCACGGTGGCCCGTCTGAGTGGGTGACGGCGACATCTGTACCAACCCGCACAAGGAGGGTGATCCATGGCCCATGTCCCACTGCTCAACGAACCGAGCGGCATCGTCCCGCGCCTCGCCGGCACCTATACGAGACGGCGCTTCGGCCAGATGGTCGAGCCCACGGCGGCGGCGTCGCACCATGCGGGCGTGCTGATCGCCATGGGCAGCTTAGAGACCGCCGCGCAGTTCGGGTGGAAGAAGCTCGACCGGACGCTGCGCTGGCTGGCCGTGCAGGCCACGAGTGCTCGTATCGGCTGCTCGTGGTGCATCGACTACGGGTATTACGAGGGCATGCACTGGGGTGTCGACGCCGCCAAGGTTCGCGCCGCCGCGGACTGGCGTCACAGCGAGCTCTTCGACGAGCGCGAGCGCACCGTCCTCGAGTACGCGGAGGTGGCGACGGGCTGCCCGGCAGAGGTCTCCGAGGAGCTGGCCGCGCGTCTCCGCACCCACCTGAGTGACGCGGAGTTCGTCGAGCTCGCCGCCTGGGTGGCGCTCGAGAACTTCCGGTCACGCTTCAACGCCGGGCTCGGCCTGCGAAGCCAAGGTTTCGCGGACACCTGCGAGATCCCGCCCAGGGCGCGACGGGCGCCGGGACGGACGCATGGGCCGTTGCGTGACCGCGAGGCCGACGCGGCCGCGTTCGAAGAGTGGCGCTCACTGCTCTTTGGGATCGCGTACCGCATGCTGGGCAGTGCGGCCGACGCCGAGGACGTCGTCCAGGACGCGTCCGTGCGCTGGCTGCGACGCGGGGACGAACCGGTGCGCTCGGTACGTGCCTATCTCGTGACGGTGGTGACGCGGCTCTGCCTCGACGAGCTCGGCTCGGCGCGGGCCCAGCGCGAGACGTATGCCGGGCCTTGGCTGCCCGAGCCCGTCGTCATGGACGAAACCTCGGCGGCCGAACAGGCCGACTCGTTGTCGCTCGCGTTCTTGGTGCTGCTCGAGGAGCTCACGCCGCTCGAGCGCGCCGCCTACCTGCTCCACGACGTCTTCGGGTACTCCTTCGAGGAGGTGGCGCGTTCGCTGAACCGCTCACCCGCCGCCTGCCGGCAGCTCGGTGCCCGGGCACGCAAGCACGTGGAGACCCGGCGTCAACGCTTCGACGCGGACCTCCGCCACGGCCGCGAGCTCACCGACCGGTTCCTGGTCGCCTGCGCGACGGGTGACCTGAGCGGATTGGTGTCGATGCTCTCAGACGACGTCGTCGTGTGGACCGACGGTGGCGGGAAGGTGCGCGCGGCCATGCGGCCCGTCGTCGGACCGTATCGGAGCTCTCGTTTCCTCATGCACGTGGCCAAGAAGACCCAGGGCGTGCCGGTGGCGACAGTGCTCAACGGCCAGCCCGCCACCGTCTTCGTGCAGGACGCTACGGTGGTCACTGCGCTGGTGCTCGACATCTCCGACGGCGTCATCGTCGGCGTGCGCGCGGTGTCGAACCCCGACAAGCTCGTGCATCTTCAGAGGCAGCTGCGGGCCGGGGCCACCGATGGCGCCGCCGCGGGCGGCGCATGAGCGCGGCGTACGAACGCGCGCTATGAACGGGGGTCTACTGGCGGTACGTGTCGAGCTCGCGCCGGCGCACCTTGCCCGCCGCCGAGCGGGGCAGATCGTCGACGATGACGAGCTCCTTGGGCGCGGCCCAGGGCGCGATGGTCTCGGCCACGATGGCCCGGAGCTCGTCGAGTGAGGGCGCGTCGTCGCCGGGCACGACCCAGGCGACCACGCGCTCGCCCCACTCGGGGTCGGAGCGCTTCCACACCGCGACCTCGGCCACGCCGGGATGGGCCACGAGGGCCCGCTCGACCAGGTCGGGCCACACCTTCTCGGCGCCGGTCGTGATGACGTCGTCGATGCGCCCCGACACCGTGAGCGTCCCGTCGGCACCGAGATGCCCGGCGTCGCCGGTGGCGAACCAGTCGGCTCTGCCGTCGGGGCCCACGACGCGCCCGTCGGTTCCGTCGCGATAACAGCGGAAGAGCATGGGGGCGCGCACCAGGATCTCTCCACCGGCCATGTCGTCCGGCCCGGCTGTCGGCCCCACCGGTCTGGCTGTCGCGGTCCCGTCGTTCGGTCGCAGGGCGAGCTCGACCCCGTCGAGGGGCGTGCCGTCGTAGACGACGCCCGATCCCGTCTCGGTCATGCCGTAGGTGGAGACGACGTTTGGAGGCAGCGCGTCCGGGGCCTTGCTGCCACCGAGGAGCACACAGGAGAAGGCGGAGGCGTCCAGGCGGCGTAACGCGGTGGCCACGAGCGCGACGTGCGAGGCGCGCCCGGTCCGGCCTACCGCTTCGACCGTGTCCGCCTCGAAGCCGGGCAGCACCAGCAAGGGCGTACCGGTGATGACGGCGCGCGTCACGACGGACAGGCCGCCGATGTGCGCCAGCGGCAAGCAGGCAAGCCAAGAGTGGCGCGACGGGTCGATGCCCAGGCGCGCTGTCGTCGCCGCGCGCCGAGGCAGCGACGGCCTCGTGTGTGAGGACGACTCCCTTCGGTTGTCCCGACGTGCCCGAGGTGGTGACCACGAGGGCGTCACCCGCTTCGACGGGCTGTCCGTCGGGCAGGGCATGCTGCTCGCCGTCGGAGGCGACGATGCGTGTCGGACGCAGCGCGTCGAGCATGGCGCGCCGCGCCACGCCGGGCAGCCGAGGGTCGAGCGGCGCCGCGGCGTCGCCGGTGTCCCAGATGGCGCGTAGTGCGTCGACGAACCCCATGCCACCTGGGAGGTCGAGTGCGACGAGCTCTGGCACTGGCCAGTAGCGTAGGACGCCGTGCACAGGCTGGTCACCGGGACATGCGCCACGTACATCCCCGAGGTGCTCGCGTACGCGCAGCACGCCACCGGTGCGGGTCCGCACCGCTCGCCCACCCGGTGAGTCCACCGCTCAAGATCTGGGTCGCGGGCGCGCGCCCGCGCACCCTCCCGGCAGCGGTCGTACCCGTGGTGGTCGGCACGGCGGCCGGCTATCTCTCCAGCGGCCGTCTCGTCGTGGCGACGCCGGCGGTCTCGAGAGCGTGTGACGAGGCCGTCTGCAGTGCGGGGTTCGATCGACAGCTCTCGTGGCTCAACGCCGTTTTGGCCCTCGTTGTGGCGCTCGGCATCCAGATCGGGACCAACTACGTCAATGACTATGCCGACGGGGTCCGCGGGACCGACGAGCAGCGAGTGGGCCCCGTCCGGTTGGTCGCAGGGAAGCTGGCGACGGTGCGCGAGGTCAAGATCGCCGCGTTGGGTGCGTTCGGGGTGGCAGGCGTAGCGGGTCTGGTCCTCGCGGCCAGGGTCACGTGGTGGTTCGTCCCCCTCGGCCTCCTGTGCGGGCTGGCGGGTTGGGCCTACACCGGCGGGCCGAAGCCCTACGGATACCTGGGTTTCGGCGAGGTGTTCGTCTTCGTCTTCTTCGGGCTCGTGGCGACGGCCGGGTCGGCCTACGTGCAACATGCTCCCTTCGTGGTTACTGCCGCCGGCCACCAATTCACCTACGACTACCAGTGGGGCTTCGCGCTCTGGGCTGGCGTGCCGGTGGGTCTGTTGGCCGCGGCACTGCTCGAGGCGAACAACCTGCGAGATATTGCGACCGATGCGGTGTCGCAGAAGAAGACGATGGCGGTGCGGCTCGGCCGACGCGGCGCAGGCATCTTCTACTGCCTCACCTTGATGGGTGCGGCACTCGCTATCGGCGTGTTGCACGGCTACCGGTCGTGGTCGCTCCTGGCCCTGCTGGCGGCCCCGCTGGCCATCGTTCCGGTGCGCATGGCGCTGGGCGGGGAGGAGGGTCGGGCACTGCTCCCCATGCTGGGGGCGACGGCCCGCCTCCAACTGGCAGTGGGCCTGCTCCTGACCGTTGGCCTGCTCTTATGAGTATGACCCCGGACCCCGCGCCGTCCGGGGAAGGGTCACTGACCCGCCGGGTCCACGGCGGACAACCAGTGATGGACAAGACGGAAGACCTGGTCGGGCTGGGCCAAGTGGACCGCGTGCCCGCCGCCGGGCACGAGGGAGGCGACAGCCCGCGGAGCCAGCGACGCCATGCGCAGCGCGTGCGCGGCGAAACGGGTGTCGTCAGCGCCCGCGAGCGCAAGCAAGGGCTGGGCCAGTGCAGGCAGGCGGTCCCAGAGTGGCTCTTGCGTGCCGGTCCCGCACAGCCGCAGGCTCGAGCCGAGGCCAGGAGCACTGTTGCGCCGGCGTTCGTCGCGCTGGGCGTCGTCCGTCTGAACCAGCCGGCGGAACATCGGTGTGCTGAGCCACCGGTCCAAGAACGCGTCCAGATCGCCCGAGACCTCCAACTCCTCTGCCATCGACTCGTCGGCCCGCCGACGGACCTCCCGCGCTCGCTCGTCTTCTATTCCGGCCGTGCCGCCGATCAGCACGAGGTGTCCCACCGCGAGGTCCGTGTCCACGGCGACGTGGAGGGCCACACGCGCACCGAGGGAGTACCCGAGCAGGTCGCAGCGGTCCTCGCCGATCGCTGCCGACACGGCGTCAGCCACCAGGTCCGCTGTCCCCGGAAGGTCGGCGCGCACAGAGTCGGCACCGGCATGACCGGGCAGGTCAAGCGCCAGCACCGTGTGCGACTCGGCCAGCAGGTCGCCGAAGCGTCCCCACAGTCGTGCCGTCTGCGTGAAGCCGTGCAGCAGTACCAACGGGGGGCCGCTGCCCCGCCGTTCCACCGGGAGTGCCACGTCGGGTGAGCGTACAGGCCACCTTCAGCGCAACTCTCGTCGACGAATGGGTACGGCTGGGTGTCACCGACACCGTGATCTGCCCGGGGTCGCGCTCCACCCCACTTGCCCTCGCGTTGGCCGCACGACTCACCGCGCACGTGCGGCTCGACGAGCGGAGCGCGGCCTTCTACGCGCTTGGGCTCGCGATGGCAACGGGCCGCCCGACCGTCGTCTGCGTCACCAGCGGCACCGCGGCCGCCGAACTCCACCCGGCGGTGGTCGAGGCGCACCACGCCCGGGTGCCGCTCATCGTCTGCACGGCAGACCGGCCGCCCGAGCTGCACCACACCGGGGCGCCCCAGACCATCGAACAGGTCGGCCTCTACGCGGCGGCGACGCGCTGGGCGGCCTCGCCGGGCGTGCCCGTGCCCGAGCAGCAACCGACGTGGAGGCCACTGGCTGTCCGCGCCTTCACCGAGGCGGTGCACGGGACACGCGGGCCCGGGCCGGTGCACCTCAACCTCGAGTTCCGCGAGCCCCTGACGGGCGGGCCCGGGCCGCTGCCTCCGGCGCCAGGGCCGTCGGTCAGATGGGCTGGAAAGCGCGACGACGCGGTCGTCGCTGCTCCGGCGTCACCGCTGCCCATGAGTGGGCGCGGGATGCTCGTCGTGGGCACGACGACGCCGCAACGGCTCGATCCCGGGCGCGTCCTTGCCCTGGGCGATCGCCTCGGCTGGCCCGTGTTGGCTGATCCACTGTCCGGCTGTCGTGTGAAGGGGACGATCGGCGCCGCGGACGCAATCGTCCGGAGCGGGCCGCCGCTACCCGAATGCGTCGTGCTCCTCGGGACTCCCTGGTTGTCGCGGGCCCTCGGTCAGTACGTCTCCGACGCCGCCGGGGCGGGGGCGCGGGTGGTGGTCGTGGACCCCTTCGGGCAATGGGCAGATCCATTGCGGGTGGCGACGGAGTTTCACCGCAGCGGCGTCGAGGCATGGCTGGACGCCGCTACGGAGGGCGCGAGGAACCCGACCGCCTGTGATCCGGCGTGGCTCGAGGGCTGGCAGGCCTGGGAGTCCGGTGCGCAGCGCGCGATCGCCAGTGTCGTAGAGGCGCGGCTGAGCGAGCCCGGAGTTGCGCGCACAGTGCATCACCAGGCTGCGGGCGAGGGCGCCACGATCGTGACGTCGGCGTCCATGCCGATCCGCGACCTGGAGTGGTTCGCCGAGCCCGAAGCCGTGCCACCGCGGGTACTGGCCAACCGCGGGGCCAACGGGATCGACGGGATCGTCTCGACCGCGCTCGGCGTCGCCGCGTCAACGATGGCCGTCGGCAGCCGCGGCCGCCGCACCATCGCCCTGCTCGGTGACCTGGCCTTCTTGCACGACGTGTCCGGATTGGTCAACCTGCCCGCGGTGCCTTGCACCTTTGTCGTCGTGGACAACGGCGGAGGCGGCATCTTCTCGTTCTTGCCCCAGGCTGGCGTCATGGACGAGGCGACGTTCGAGACCCTCTTCGGCACGCCACCGACGAGTGACGTCATGTCCGTCGCGCGTGGCTTCGGGCTTCCGGTTCACGAAGTCGGCACGGCGCCCGAGCTCGAGGCCGCGCTCGCCCTTACCGCGCCGGCGGGCACGCCCGGCCCTGCTCTCATCCGGGTCCACGTCCCGCAGCGCGCCGAGAACGTGGCACTCCACGAGCAGATCAACGAAGCGGTGCGCCAGGCGCTTGCGTAACGGCCGGCGGGACCCCGCCGGTGCGAGGAGGCTCAGCGGTAGCGGTCGGCTGGGACCCACTCGCCGTGGCTGCGGAAGGGCAACCGCTCTGGTAGATGGACGATCGCCTCGGGCCGCCGCCGGCCGAGCGCCGACGCATCGAGTACATAGAGGTCGCTCGCCGCACGGTCGGGATCGTCGACGACCGTGAGCACCCAGCCCTCGTCGTCGCTTCGTCCGTCCGCCGCCCGGACGAAGATCGGCTCTGAGGGCCGCCGGCCCGGGCCCGGACGCCAGCCGTGGACCTCGTCGCGGGAGAGGTCGAATTGGAAGAGGCCTTCGGGCACGGCGGCGAGTCCGGCCTCGTCCCAGGCGAGCTCGACGCAGTAGCCGTAGCGGAAGGCCGTTCCCTCTCGGAGCCCGTCAATGCGCGGGTACTCGACATGGCGGTCGTCGAGCTGCGTGCGTTCGAGGCTGGCGCCGGAGACCCGCCAGCGCTCGAGGACGGCCAGGCCGCCGCCGATCGGGCTCAGGCCGATCCCGAGCGGACCGACGACCGAGGCCGACAGGTCCACCGGCTGTCCCTTCTCCGGTACGGCGTAGCGGCAGACATACAGCACGACGGCACCACTGTCGTCGCCGCCTGCGCTCCCGCCGGCGGCCGCCGGTGTCGTCTCCTCGTACGCCCCGAGAATGTGTGTCACCAGGCAGGGATCGAGGCGGAACCAGCGCACGGCCGTCCCGTCGCCGTCGCGCCGCACGATCCCCATCCAGCCGTCGGCACCGGGCACCCAGCCGAAGGGCACCGCCGCGTCGCGCGCACCGTCGGTACGCGCCGTCGGCGACTCAATGAACACAACGTGGTCCGTCGTGACCGCGATGTCGTGCTGCCAGGTGGCGCGCTCGAGCCCCACGGACTGCACGGCGCGCAAGGCGCCAGCCGCGTCCCACTCGCCGATGCGCAGCCAGATTCCCTCTGGCTCAGATGCCTCCTCGCCAGCCGTGCTGTCGCTCGCCGCAGCTTGCGCGCCGTCGTCCACGGAGAACAGGACGCGACCACCGTCAGCGGCCAGGCGATGGACGTGGGACGCGATTGGTACCGTCAGCCCGCCGCTGAATTCCTCGGGCTCCAAGAAGCGGGAGAACTGCGACGGAAACCCCGACTCGGGCAGAGCGAGGAGCGACCCCGAGTGCCAGAAGACGCCGGCGTCCCCGGCCGATTCGTGATTGCCGTACCACACGGCCTGTCCGTCGCGTAGCTCGACGGCGTGCAGCGTGCCCTCACCTGTGCCGTCGCCGTCGGTCTCCTCCGGCGCGCGGGGTCCGATGCGCACGAGCGTGCCTTGGAGGTCAGGGGGCAATGCGCCCTCCATGGGCAGCGGCAGAGTCCCGTCGAAGCCGATCACTCGTGCCGCTCGCCGTCCATGCAACCGGTCAACCTACCTGCGTATGGCAGAGTCAAAGGCATGCCCACGCTCTCGGAGGACCTCGCCTTCCGCGGCCTGATCCACCAGATGACCGATGCCGAGCTGCCGGCGCGTCTCGACCAGCCGGGGCTGACCGTCTACGCCGGCTTCGACCCGAGCGCCGACAGCCTCCACGTGGGCAACCTGCTGCAGTTGTGCACCCTGCGGCGGTTCCAGGACGCAGGACACACGCCCATCTCGCTCGCAGGGGGGGGAACGGGCATGATCGGCGACCCGGGAGGCAAGCAGGACGAGCGCCAGCTGCTGGACCTCCAGACCATTGAGGCGTACCTCGAAGGCGTCCGGCCCCAGCTGGGACAGTTCCTCGACCTCGACCGAGCCCTCCTGCTCAACAACGCAGACTGGCTGGGCAAGCTCTCGACGCTCGAGTACCTCCGCGACGTGGGCAAGCACTTCACGGTCAACCAAATGGTGGCCAAGGAGTCGGTCAAGACCCGCTTCGAGCGCCCGGATCAGGGGATCACGTACACCGAATTCAGCTACATGTTGTTGCAGGCCTATGACTTCCTGCGGCTGCACCTGGACTACGCCTGCGACCTCCAATTCGGCGGGAGCGACCAATGGGGCAACATCACCATGGGCGTCGAGTTCATCCGAAAGGTCTGCGGTGACGAGGTCTGGGGCTTCACCACGCCGCTCATCGTCAAGCCCGACGGGACCAAGTATGGCAAGACCGAAAGCGGAACCGTCTGGCTCGACCCGGCGCGGACAAGCCCGTACGCCATGTACCAGTTCTTCGTCAACACGCCGGACGAGCAAGTCGGCGAGCTGCTTCGGTTCCTCACCTTCCTCGACCATGCGACCATCACCGGCCTCGACGCGCAGACGGCAGAGCACCCGCAACGCAGGGCGGCCCAGAAGGCCCTGGCCGGGTCGGTCGTCGCGCTGGTGCACGGCGAGGCCGAGGTGGCCAAGTGCGAGGAGGCATCGGACGCCCTGTTCGGCGAGGAGATCGCAAGCCTGAGCGAGGAGATGCTCTTGGCGGTCACGCAGGATGCGCCGAGCACGGTCCTCCCGCGCACCGAGTTGCTGGGTTCCCTGACGCTGACCGACCTCCTCGAGCGGACCGGCCTGGCCAAGTCCAAGGGCGATGCGAGGCGCACGGTCGACCAGGGCGGGGCCTACGTGAACAACGTGCGCCAGGCTGATGCCACTCGCACGTTCGGTCCCGACGACCTGCTGCACGACCGCTACATCGTGCTGCGCAAGGGCCGGCGGGAGGTCCACATCGTCAAGGCCGCATGACGCGCAAGGTCCTCGCCGCGTCACTCGTCCTCCTCTTGGCCGGTCTGGGCCTCACGGCGTGTGCCGGCGCGGATCAACAGGGATCGCCGTCCCACCGCATGTCCGTCTGGGTGGCAGGGACGAGTCTCGGTGAGAGCATCGGTACGCTCGTGGCGGACAACGCGCGCATCGCCAAGGTTGCGCCCAACGGCGCCGGCGCGCTGCACGCGGCCTGCAGCACGATGATCAACGACGCCGAGATGGCGAACAGCAGTCTTCCCTCACCCGATCCCACCGTGACCGATCTGTTGACCCAGGCGTATGGCCTGGAGGGGACGATAGGAAACGACTGCTACAACGGCGCGTCCAACCCGAAGCTGCTCGCCGACGCCGAGCACGACGGGATCAGGGCGGACGCGCTGTATGACGAGGTGCTCCAGCGCATACGCGCTATCGACGGGAGGGTGCCGGTGACCACCACGACCTCGGGCAACTCGGGCAATTCAGGCGTCGGGGGCATCCTCGGGTGACGCCGGCCGAGCCCGATACCGCGCCAGATGACTTCGATCGCCACCGCCGGCGGGTCTTGTGGTCACTTCCGACCGGCCTGTACTTGATCGGGAGCCGCCACCAGGACGAAGTCAACCTGATGACCGCCAACTTGGTCGTCCAGGTGTGCATAGAGCCCAAGCTGGTCGGAGTGGGGCTCGAGCGCGATTCGGTGACGGCGCGGCTCGTGTCCGCGGGTGGGGCCTTCAGCGTCTCGTTGCTGAACCGCAGCGAACGCGACGTCATCCGCCGCTTCGTGAAGCCCGTGACCGACGTGGAGCGTTCGGCTGAAGGTGCCGTCGTGGCGATGGCCGGTCAGCGCGTCGTCGAGACCGGGCCGCAGCGCGTTCCGGTCCTGGGCTCAGCCGCCGGCTACCTCGTGTGCATGCTGACGAAGACAGAGTCGCTCGGCAGCCACACCTTGTGCATCGGCGAGGTAACCGAGGTGGGGGGCGAGCCGTCCGAGGTCCTCCGGATGGAAGACACGCGGATGCACTACGGCGGCTAGTCAGCGACTCCCGCTGGGAGTCCTTGCGAGCCGTTCGAGCGCGGGGTGCGCGCTGCAGCCCCGTCACCGCGGGCCTCGGGCGGCCGCAGGTCGATGCGCAGGGTCAAGATGCCGTCGATCAGCTCAGCCTCGGCGTCGCCGATCATGGCGAAGTCCGTGTAGTCCCGCTGGGCTTGCTCGCGGAAGCGCTGTCGTTCGGCACCCTCGATGGGTGGCATCCCGCGCTCTTTGACGGCGTTGGCCCGCTGCTGAAAACGCGCCACCATCTCGTGGGGGTCAAATACCGTCACGACAGCAAGCGTAGAGGTGGCGTGCGGCGGGCAGCGAGCGTGAATGGGGGTGCCAGGCGGGTCGTGCGCTGGCTCGCCCCCGCTTTTGCCGGGCCTCAGGGGACCTCCCTGACGCGCAGGGCCAATTGCTGTCCTGACCTGGGTCAGGGCCAGCGCGCCGACTACACCCACTACACTGGCAGAACGGTCGACGTGGCCCGTTTGGGTGGCCGTAGGGGGCCCGGACGACAAGAGTGGACCGGGTGTGACAAGGAGTTCTCGTGAAAAAGGGACGCCATCGGCGCTTTGAAGAAGCGCGCAGCCTGAAGCGGTCCTCGACCGAGTCGACGGGAAAGTGCGTCGAGTGCGGGGCCGAGCCCGACGACGTGCACGCCTCGTGGTGCCGGGCCGAAGAGGACCAGTACGACCGCATCCTCGGTTCCATGCCGACGTCGACGTCCCACGCGGACGACGACCCACTCAAGGACTGACCCCAGCCTGAGCGGCGTTCCTCGGTGCTCTAGGTAGCGTGCTCTAGGTAGCGTCAGCGGCTGCGGTGCTGCGGGTCCGCACGGCCGGATGGGGCAGCGCCACTCCCTTGGTGCGCAGCCTGTCTCGCTCGCGTAACAAAGCCACGAAGCGGTCGTAGACCTTTCGGCCGACCATCTTGGTGAGTTCGGCCTGCATTTCCTCGTAGACGGGCTTGGAACCCACAAAGGCATCCGGGGCCTCGGTGCACCACCAGTGGAACTCGCTGTCCGCCTTTGCCCCAGTGACGGCGGTCCCACTCACGGATGACCGAGGTGACGTGGCCTTCCTCGTCGTCGACCTGGTCCTCACGTCGAAGGGGAAGTTGCCAGCACACCTCGGGCTTGAGCGTCAGGTGATCGACCCCACGCTTGACGGCCGCGATGTGGAAGGCGCAGCCGGCCCCGGCGGGGAAGCCGGGCCGGTTCAAGAAGATGCAGGCGTCGTCGACCAGCCGGGTCACCGTCTCGCCGTGCTTGTTCTCGTGGACGACGCTCTTTTTCGTGCCGTGGAACTGCCACTCCTCGGGTGTGAGCGTGGCAGCGGCCTTCTCGACCCGGCGGGCATCCTTCTTGTCGACGAGGTGGGCGCCGTAGCTGCAGCAGCCTTGGACCAGTTCGGGTGCCGGGCCGGTGAGGACGCCCTGGCAACCGTTCCCGAAGATGCAGGTCCAGTTGCTCGTGAGGAACGTGACGTCGAACATCCACGTCCGCTCTTCCTCGTCGTCCTCGAAGCTGATCCACTCGTGGGGGTCTGTCGGGGTTTGCGCCACGGCCAGGACGATACATGGCCGCCACCGGGCCCTCAGTCCTGCGCGTTCGCACGCTTGTCACCCCTGGGCATCGCCGCCGCCGACGATCCCTGGCCGACGGCTTTCGAACCGTGGTCGATCCCGCTTCCAGGGCGATCGCGCAGAGCCCGGTTGCGCCGAGGTGTGGGTCAACGGACGCGTGCGGAGCCGTAGACTGGTCCTCATGGCAACGAGCACCGAGGACATCCAGGTCGCGACTCCGATCATCAGCCTGACGCCTGAGGCGTACAAGGTGGTCAAGGAGGCCATCGACAACGAGCCCGAACCCGGCAGCCTCGCTCTCTGGCTCGAGGTGCGCGGTGTGCAGGCGGGGTCTTTCGTCTACGACCTCTTTTTCCAAGCGGCCTCCGACGCCAACGAGGGAGACGCCCGCCACACGCACGACGAGCTCGAGATCATCGTCCCCGCAGCCAGCGTCGAACGTCTGCGCGGGGCGCGGCTTGAGTGGTCCGAGGATGGGGGCGGCGGCCTCGTGCTGGTCAATCCCAACAGCCCCGCACCCGAGGAGGCCGCTCCTGGTGTCCCTCCCGAGGTGTTGGCCCAGGGCATCACGGGTTTGCTGGCGCAACGGGTCGTTGCGGTGCTGGAGCAGGCGGTCAACCCCTCCATCGCCAGCCACGGCGGGCGGGCGGATCTCGTCGCGTTGAACGAGGAAGACGGCACCGCCTATCTCCGCCTGTCCGGTGGCTGTCAGGGTTGCGCCATGTCGCAGATGACCCTGCGGCAGGGAATCGAAACAACGTTGCTCGAAGAGGTGCCCGAACTGGCCCGAGTGCTCGACGTCACCGACCACGGCAGCGGCGAGAACCCCTTCTACGAGTAGGCAATTCGGAAGGGGGCCGACGGCGCCGAGCGCATCGGTGCGTGTCGCGTCGCCGCGCCGGCATCGCGGCTCCGAGCGGCCGTTAGCCGTCCGGTAGCGTGGCCGTGTGCTGCGCTTTCTGACCGCTGGTGAGTCCCACGGTCGCGCCCTCGTCGTGATCGTGGAGGGGCTCCCGGCAGGCCTGCCGGTCGAGGCCTCCGACATCGGCGACGAGCTGGCCAGGCGCCGCCTCGGGTACGGCCGGGGCCCGCGCATGCGCTTCGAGGCCGACGAGATCACGCTCCTCGGAGGCATCCGCCACGGCCGTACCCTGGGGTCGCCGGTCGCCATCGAGATCGCCAACACGGAATGGCCCAAGTGGACGCAGGAGATGTCGCCCGAGCCTGGGGCGCCGTCCAAGGTGCTGACCCAGCCGCGGCCCGGGCATGCCGATCTACCGGGGATGCTCAAGTACGGGTTCGAAGACGCGCGTGACGTGTTAGAGCGGGCCTCGGCGCGAGAGACGGCAGCCCGCGTGGCGGCCGGCACATTGGCCAAGCTCTTGCTCATCCACCTCGGCATCTCCATCGTGAGTCACATCGTCGCCCTCGGTGACGCCGGCACCGGGCCTGACACCGCGCGGCCGGGGCCGGCTGACCTCGAGCGGGTGGATGCCAGCGCCGTGCGCTGCTTCGACCCGGTGGCCGAAGAAGCCATGATCGCCGCCGTCAAGGCCGCAGCAAAGGTGGGCGACTCGCTGGGCGGTGTGGCAGAAGTGCTGGCCTATGGCGTGCCGGTGGGCCTCGGCAGCCACGTGCACTGGGACCGCAAGCTCGATGCGAACTTGGCGCAGGCGCTCATGTCGATCCAGGCCGTCAAGGCGGTCGAGATCGGTGACGGGTGGGACAACGCGGCGCGTCGCGGCTCGGAGGCACACGACGCCATCGTCTTCGACGAGGAACTGGGCTTCGTGCGGCCGACCCAGCGCGCCGGGGGGATCGAGGGAGGCATCTCCAACGGCGGGATCGTCGTGGCGCGCGTCGCGATGAAGCCGCTGGCCACGCTGAACCGCCCGGTGCTCCAGACCGTCGATGTCGTGACGAAGGAGTCGACCGTGAGTTTCAAGGAACGTACCGATGTCACGGCCGTGCCCGCCATGGGCGTGGTCGCCGAGTCGATGACCGCCCTCGTGCTGGCCAACGAAGCCCTGCGCAAGTTCGGTGGAGACTCACTGGCCGAGGTGGTTCGCAACCGCGACGGATTCATCGCGTCGCTGGGGTCGACCCCGTCCTCGGCGATCGGCAGTCCCGATTCGAGCTCGGATCCGGGCAGCGCCGCGGGATGACCCCGCGCATCCTGCTCGTTGGGATGATGGGCGCGGGCAAGACGACCACCGGCAAACTCCTGGCCGAGCACTTGGGGTGGCGCTATCGCGACTCGGACCTGGACGTCGAAGCCGAGACCGGTCTGACGGTGCCCGAGCTCTTCAAACGTGACGGCGAGGTGGCATTCCGCAAGGCCGAGGCTGAGGTTCTCACGGCAGCCTGTGCAGACCCGTCACCCTCAGTCGTCTCCGTCGCCGGCGGCGCGGTGCTCAACCCTGACACCCGGCGTCGCATTGCCGCGAGCGGCATCGTGGTGTGGTTGCGGGCCCTGCCCGAGACGCTGGCCGCCCGTGTCGGGGACGGCGCGGGCAGACCGCTGCTCGATGACGACCCCGCCGCCGCGCTGATCGAGTTGAACGAGGTGCGGGCGCCGCTCTACGCCGAAGTGGCCGACATCGTGATCGACGTCGACGACCTCGCGCCCGACCAGGTAGCCGAGCGCATCCTGGCCGACGTTGCGGTGAGCGCCGCAGATACCGAGACGAAGGCGGACTGAGCCCACGATGCATGCACTCTCTGTCGAGCTGGCCGAGCGCAGCTACCCGATTCTGGTGGGCCAGGGGGCGCGTGGCGAAGTGGCGCGGTTCTTGCCGCCGGGCGCCAAGTCCGCCGCCATCGTCACCCAGCAGTCGATCGTCGACGCCGGCTGGATCGAGGGGCTCGACCCGGGCGTGCCGTCCCAGGTCTGCATCATCCCCGACGGCGAGGACGCCAAGACGCTGGCGACGGTCGAGGATCTGGCCCGGCGCTTCGCCCGTTCGGGGCTCTCCCGGGCTGACGCGGTCGTCGCCGTGGGAGGGGGCATCGTGACCGACGTCGCAGGGTTCGCCGCCGCGACGTACCACCGTGGCACGGCCTACGTGAACGTGGCCACGTCGCTCCTGGCTCAGGTCGACGCTGCCATCGGCGGCAAAACTGGCGTCAACCTTCCGGAGGGCAAGAACCTGGTCGGCGCATTCTGGCAGCCCAATGCTGTGCTCTGTGACACAGAGACCCTCGCATCGCTCCCGCTTCGCGAATGGTCGTGCGGACGCGGCGAGATAGCCAAGTACGCCTTCCTCGGCGACGCACCCCGGGCGGACCAGCCGATTGAAGAGCAGGTAGCGCGCTGTGCCGGTATCAAGGCTGCCGTCGTGTCGGAGGACGAACGCGAGGGCGGACGCCGCATGGTGCTCAACTACGGACACACACTGGGTCACGCGCTCGAGGGCGCTGCTCTTGCCAACCACCACGAGTGGGATTTGCGCCACGGCGAGGCCGTTGCGATCGGGCTGCTCTTCGCCGCGCTGTTGGCGGAGCGCCTCGGGCGCATCGACCAATCACGGATCGAGGAACATCGTGCGGTCATCGACAGCTTCGACCTCCCGACCGATCTCCCACCGGATGCAGGCGCCGAGGAGTTGGTCACCTACATGGGTCGTGACAAGAAAGCGCAACAGGACCTGACGTTCGTACTCGATGGGCCCGATGGCGTCGAGGAGGTGCGCGGCGTGGCGGTGTCCGACGTGGTCGCTACCCTGGCTGTCATGGGTGCGCGCACATGAGCCTCGTCCTTCTCCTGTCGGGGCCGAACCTCAACCTGCTCGGCGAGCGCGAGCCGGCGGTCTACGGCACCGACACCCTGGCCGACCACGTCACACGGGCCGAGGTGGTGGCGGGACGGCTCGGTCTCGAGCTCGAGCACCTGCAGTCGAACCACGAGGGCGACCTCGTCGACGCCGTCCATGGGGCCCGGGGTCGGGCGGACGCGCTGGTGATCAACGCCGGCGCACTCAGTCACACGTCGTGGTCGCTCCATGACGCAGTGGCCGCATTTGAAGGGCCGGTCATCGAGGTGCACATCTCGAACCCCGCGGCGCGCGAGCCCTTCCGGCACACCTCGGTGTTGGCGCCGGTGTCCGCCGGAATGATCGCCGGCTTCGGTGGCCTCGGGTACGAGCTCGCGATCGACGCCGTCGCCGCCCTGCTGAGAGAACAGTGAGAGATAGAGACCGGGACCCACCGTTGACTGCGAAGGACATCCGATGACCACGACTGCGCGCGCAAACCCCTACATTCCTGCCATCGCGTCGATGCCCCCCATCACCGTGACGGGCCGACTCGACCGGCTGCGCGACGCCTTCGAGGAGCACGAGGTCGATGCCCTGATCGTCACGACACTGGCAAACGTCCGCTATCTCACGGGCTTCTCGGGCTCGGCCGGCGTGCTGACGGTGACCCGCGACACCGCCCTTCTGACCACGGACGGTCGCTATCGGACGCAGTCGGCTGAGCAGGTCGAGCGGGCGGGCGCGGCGTCGCAGGTCGAGATCGTCGTCGGGCCGGTGGCCGAACAGCGCGCCGCAGCCCAGCTGCTGCTGGGTGGAGAGGCGGCCACCGAGCGGGTCGGGCTGGAGGCGGACAACGTGACGTGGAACGGGCAGCTCACCTGGGCCAACCTGGTGGACGGCGAGCGGCTCGTCCCCACGTCGAACGCGGTGGAGGCCCTACGGACCCGGAAGGACGAGGCCGAGCTCGCACGCATGGAACGCGCAGCGGCCATTGCGGACGCCGCATTGTTCGAGGTGCTCCCCCTCATGGGCCAGGGTGTCAGCGAGGAGCTTTTCGCTCTCGAACTCGATACGGCGATGCGGCGTGGCGGCGCCGAGAGCACGGCGTTCGAGACGATCGTCGCCGCAGGCGAGAACTCGGCAAAGCCGCACCACCACCCTGGCGGTCGGCGGATCAACCAGGGTGATCCTGTCGTGGTCGACTTCGGGGCCACGTTCGAGGGCTATCGCTCCGACATGACTCGCACGTTCTGCGTCGACGCCGAGCCCGAGGGCGAGCTGGCGCGGATCTTCGAGGTGGTGCGCACCTCGCAGGCCGCCGGTGCCGATGCCGTCCGCCCCGGTGTCAGCGCGAAGGAAGTGGACGACGTGTGTCGGCAGATAATCGCGGAGGCCGGTTGGGCCGAACGCTTCGAGCACGGCACCGGACACGGTGTCGGCCTCGACATCCACGAGGCCCCGACGGTGTCGCAGCTGGGCACTGCTATCCTCGCTCCCGGCTTCGTCGTCACCGTCGAGCCCGGCGTGTACGTTCCCGGGCACGGCGGCGTCCGCGTGGAGGACACCCTCGTCGTGACGGAGGATGGCGCACGTCCCCTGACCAGATTTACAAAGGACATCCATGGCAGTCTCGACCAATGACCTGAAGAACGGCATGAGCCTGGACCTCCCCGAGGGCCTGTTCAGCGTCGTCGAGTTCCAGCACGTGAAGCCCGGGAAGGGCGGGGCGTTCGTGCGCACCAAGCTGAAGAACGTCCGCAGCGGCGCGGTGATCGAGCGCACCTACCGGGCCGACGAGAAGCTCGAGCAGGCGATCATCGATAAGCGCGACATGCAGTTCCTCTATCGCGACGGCGCCGACTTCGTCTTCATGGACACGACGACCTACGAGCAGATGACCGCTGCGCCGGAGTCGCTGGGCGACGCGCCGAATTACCTCAAGGAAGGCGACGAGGCGAACCTGCAGATGTACGACGGCGAGATCGTCGGTGTCGACCTGCCGGCCGCCGTCGAGCTGTCGGTCTCCGAGACCGAGCCGGGCATTCAGGGCGATCGCGTCTCGGGGGCGCGGAAGCCCGCCACGCTGCAGACGGGCCTCGTCGTTCAGGTGCCTCTCTTCGTGAACACCGGCGACATGATCAAGGTCGACACCCGCTCCGGCGAGTATCTGACCCGGGCCTGACGGCCCGGCGTCCTCGACCTGCGCACCGGACCCTCCGAATCGATGCCCGACGCCGCGCCACGGCACCAGCAGCGCGAGCGAGCGCTCTCCTTGCTCTACGAGGCCGAGCTCAAGGGTGAGGACCCGCGTGCGGTCCTGTCCGGCCTCCCAGTACCCCCCGACGACTACGTGCGGACCCTGGTCGCGCTGACGGTGGCCAGTGGGGCGGAGGCGGACGAGCGCATCTCGGGTGCGGCGGTCGGCTGGCCGCTTGACCGGATGGCGGTCATCGACCGCATCGTTCTGCGCCTTGCGGTGGCGGAGCTCCTCGACCCCGAAGGGCCGCCAACGGCCGTCGTCATCGACGAGGCGGTCGAGCTGGTGAAGGCGTACTCGACCGAGGAATCGGGCCGATTCGTCAACGGCGTGCTCGCGACCATCGCCGGCGACCTGAGCGCCGGCACGGCGTGACCGCGTGGGCGCCAAGCCCGTTCGATTCCTGGCTCAACGGGACATCGGCCCGCTAGAGTAGGGCCCTAGCCGTGAAGTGGGTCCTGAGAGGCTCACACGGCAGGAGGAGCAGTGGCCGAACGCGAGCGCAGTCATACGCGACCCCTCGGGGGCGTGTTCGTCGCCCATACCCAAGTCCTGACTGCAGCGGACGTTCAGCGCGCCCTGACCCGGATGTCCCACGAGGTGGTCGAGCGCAACGGCGGGATCGACGACGTCGTGCTGGTGGGTCTCCAGACCGGCGGCGTGCCTCTCGCCAACACGATGGCGGAGAACCTGCGCCAGATCGAGGCGTCGGACTCGCTCCAGGTGGGCACCCTTGACGTGGCCTTCTACCGTGACGACATCGGTCTTCGTCCGGTCCTCCCAGAGGCCGTCACCGACATCCCCGTGGACCTGGCCGGACGGGTGGTCGTCCTGGTCGACGACGTGCTCTTCACCGGGCGCACTATCCGCGCCGCGCTGAACGCACTGACCGACTTCGGGCGGGCCCGTGCCATCCAGCTCGCCGTCATGGTCGACCGCGGCCACCGGGAGCTGCCCATCCGGCCCGACTACGTGGGCAAGAACCTGCCCACGCGGCGCGAGGAGATGGTCGATGTGGGCGACGACGGCGTCTGGATCGGCACCTTGGAGGACAAGTGACGGCCGCGGCGCGCCGACCCGAGGTTCCGCTGCGCCCGGCCCGGCCGGCTCGCCCACCGGTGCCCCATCACGTGCTGTCGGTGTCCGACCTCGGGCCGGAGGGGATCGCCGAGGTCCTGCGCGTTGCCGAGGCCTTTGCCGAGGTGGAGCGGCGATCGGTGCCCAAGGTGCCCACGCTGCGCGGCAAGGTGGTGGCGACGCTCTTCTTCGAAGAGTCGACGCGGACGCGACTCTCCTTCGAAACCGCCGCCAAGCGGCTGTCGGCCGACGTGCTCTCGCTCGCCGTCGCCAGCTCGTCGGTGAAAAAAGGTGAGAGCTTGCGCGACACCGTCGAGACTGTCGAGGCCCTCGGCATCGACGCCGTCATCATCCGCCACAACGCCGCAGGGGCACCGCACCAGGTGGCGCGCTGGGTCGAGCGGGCTCACGTCGTCAACGCCGGGGACGGCTGGCACGAGCATCCCACGCAGGCGCTCATCGACTGCTTCACGGTGCGCCAGGTCCTGGCCGAGCGCAAGGGCGCCGTACCCGAGGAGCTGGGCGTGGGTTGCTTCGCGGGCTTACGCGTCCTGATCGTCGGCGACATCCGCCACAGCCGGGTGGCCCGCTCCGAGGTGCTGGCCTACACGGCGCTCGGTGCCCACGTCACGCTGGCCGCTCCGGGCAGCCTGCTGCCGCCCTCACTCGAGGGCTGGCCCGTCGAGGTCGCGAGCAACTTGGACGACGCGCTCGGCGATGCCGACGTGGTTTCCTTACTGCGGCTCCAAGCGGAGCGGGGAGCGGGTCATTCGTGCCCAGCCTGCGCGAGTACACGGCGCGCTGGGGCCTGACGGCGCGACGGGCCCAGAACCTTGGTCCCGAAGCCATCGTCACCCATCCCGGCCCCATGGTCCGCGGCGTGGAGATCGCCTCCGACGTTGCCGACATGCCGCGTACTGTCGTGACCCAGCAGGTCGCCAACGGCGTCGCCGTCCGCATGGCCATCCTCTTCTTGCTGCTCGGAGGCGAGCTGCCCGGCGCGGCGGAGGTGCAAGCAGTTGCCTGACGTCACGCTGGTGATCCGTGGCGGGACCGTGGTGGGCCCCGAGGGCCTCGCCCGGCGCGACGTCGCCGTCGCGGCGGGCACCGTGATCGCGGTCGACGAGGCCGTTGAGCCGCCCGCCGGCGCGCACGTCCTCGACGCGGCCGGGTGCTTGGTCGGCCCGGGCCTCGTTGATCTGCACACCCACCTGCGCCAGCCCGGACGCGAGGAGGCCGAGACGGTCGAGACGGGGACGCGGGCGGCCGCGCTGGGCGGCTACACGGCGATCGTCGCCATGCCCAACACCGAGCCGCCCATCGACTCCGCGGGCGTGGCGTCGGAGGTGCTTGCCCTCGGCAGGGGCTGCCTTGCCGAGGTCGCCGTGGCCGGGGCCATCACGGTTGGCCGCGCCGGGCGCGCGCTGGCGCCGCTCGGCGAGTTGGCCGATCTCGGCGTGACGTTGTTCACCGACGACGGCGCAGGCGTGCAGGACGGTGCCCTCATGCGCCGGGCGCTCGACTACGCCAAGGGGATCGGCGTCACCCTTGCTCAGCATTGTGAGGATGCATCACTGGCCGCCGGCGGCGCAATGCACGAGGGGTCTTGGTCCAGCCGGCTGGGCATCCCGGGGATGCCGGCCGCCGCCGAGGAGGTGATGGTCGCGCGCGACATCGCCCTCGTGCGCCTGACCGGTGCACCGGTCCACTTCCTCCATCTCTCTACCGCGGGGTCGGTCGACCTGGTGCGGCGCGCCAAGGGAGAAGGTCTGCCGGTGACGGCGGAGGCGGCTCCACACCACATGCTCCTCACCCACGCCGAGGTGGCCGGCTACGACCCCGTCTTCAAGGTCAACCCGCCGCTGCGCACCGACGAGGACGTCGCCGCGGTGGTCGCCGGCCTGTGTGACGGCACCATCGACGCCGTGGCGACGGACCACGCGCCCCACGCGCCCGAGTCCAAGGACGTCCCCTTCGGCGAGGCTCCGCCCGGCATGCTGGGCCTGCAGACGGCGCTGCCTGTCGCCTGGGAGGTGTTGTCGCCGCACCTCGGGCCCGATCGGATCTTCGCGTTGCTCAGCACTCAGCCCGCCGCGATCGCCCGCCTGGCTTTCACCGATCCTCGGCCCGCCGGACACAGCGCGCACGGGGGTCCCCTCGAGCCAGGAGCCGCCGCCAACCTGTGCGTGTTCGACCCTGCCGCCACGACGGTGGTGACGTCGGCGGGGCTGGCCAGCCGCAGCCGGAACACGCCCTATGCGGGTCGGACGTTCCAGGGCGCGGTGCGCCACACCGTGTTGCGTGGCGAGCCGGTCGTGATCGATGCAGTGGCCCAGCGATGACCCGGGATCCCAGCGGCACGACAGGGCGCGCCCGCGCCCTCTTGGTCACGGCGGACGGCACGGTCTTCGCGGGAGAGGCGGCCGGCGCGCCTGTGCCCGTCGCGACTGGTGAGCTGGTCTTCAACACCGCCATGAGTGGCTATCAGGAGGTGATCACCGACCCGTCGTACGCCGGCCAGGTGATCTCCTTCACCAGCACGCACATCGGCAACTACGGCACGAACGCGGCGGACGACGAAGCACCCGTCCCACGGTGTCGCGGCGTCGTCGTCTGTGACCTCGCCGGCGAACCGTCGAACTGGCGGTCAACCGAGGGCCTCGAGTCATTCTTGGTCCGCCATGGCGTACCCGCTTTGACCGGTGTCGACACGCGGCGGCTGACCCGCCACGTCCGACGGGCTGGCGCCGTGCCCTGCGCCTTCGGCACAGCGCCCGAGGCCGAGCTCCGCGCGGCGGCCGCGTCCGCCGTCGGCACCGACGGGATGGACCTGGTCTCGGGCGTCACTGCGGCCCAGCCCAGCATCCACGCCGCGACCGGCGCTGGCGCGGCGAGCGACCTGCGCATCGTGGCGTTCGACTTCGGCGTCAAGACGACCATGGTCTCGTTGCTCACCAGACTGGGGACGGTGACGGTGGTGCCGGCGGGCACGCCCGCCGACGACGTCCTGGCCCTCGAGCCCGACGGAGTCTTTCTCTCCAACGGGCCCGGCGACCCGGCGGCACTGCCGGGGCCCATCGGCACCGTGGCGGACCTGGTCGGGCGGGTCCCCGTCTTCGGCATCTGCCTCGGCCACCAGATCCTTGCCGCCGCGTTGGGCGGCACGACGTACAAATTGCCCTTCGGACACCACGGTGCCAACCACCCGGTACAGCGGCTCGAGACGGGTGTGGTGGAGATCACGAGCCAGAATCACAACTACGCCGTTGCGGCAGGCTCCATCCCCGATGCCGAGACGACGCACGTGAACCTGAACGATGGTGTCATCGAAGGGTTCCGCTCACGGCGGGCCCCCGCGTTCTCGGTCCAGTACCACCCCGAGGCGGCGCCAGGGCCCCACGATGCGCGTTATCTCTTCGCCGCCTTCCGCGACCTCATGCTCGCGCACCCCTCTTCTACTCGCGGGGCGCCGGAACGCGCTGAGCGGGGAGGGAGAAGCATGCCGCGGCGCGACGACCTCGGGTCGATCCTCGTCATCGGGTCGGGCCCGATCGTGATCGGCCAGGCCTGCGAGTTCGACTACTCGGGCACGCAGGCTTGCCGCGTGCTGTCCGAGGAGGGCTACCGCGTCGTCCTGGTCAACTCCAACCCCGCGACGATCATGACCGACCCCGGCACGGCCGACCGGACCTATGTCGAGCCTCTGGACCCAGAGGTGCTGGCGCGAATCATCGAGAAGGAGCGGCCGGACGCGTTGCTGCCGACCCTCGGTGGGCAGACGGCACTCAACCTGACGATGCAATTGGTCGAGCTCGGTGTCCTCGAGCGCTACGGGGTGGAGGTGATCGGTGCCCGGCCCGAGGCGATCGCCACTGCGGAGGACCGCGACCAATTCAAGTCGGCGATGGAGAGCATCGGGCTCGAGGTGCCGCGCTCGGGCTTCGCCCACTCGTTGCGCGAAGCGGAGGAGATCGCTGCCGAGATCGGTTTCCCCATCATGGTCCGTCCCAGCTTCATCCTTGGCGGCAAAGGGACGGGCATCGCGGAGGAGGCGACGCGGTTCTCCCAGCTCGCGGCAGAGGGCCTTGCTGCCAGCCCGGTCGGCCAGATCCTGGTCGAACAGTCCATCGCCGGCTGGAAGGAGTTCGAACTCGAGGTCATGCGCGACGCCGCGGACAACTGCGTCGTCGTGTGCTCCATCGAGAACTTCGATCCCATGGGCGTCCACACGGGCGATTCCATCACGGTGGCGCCGGCGCAGACACTGACCGACGTCGAATACCAGGCCATGCGTGACGACGCCTTCGCCTGCTTGCGCCGGGTCGGGGTCGAGACCGGGGGCTCCA
Source organism: uncultured Acidimicrobiaceae bacterium (assembly GCA_963744935.1). Lineage (GTDB taxonomy): Bacteria > Actinomycetota > Acidimicrobiia > Acidimicrobiales > RAAP-2 > Bog-473. Next base: position 170,060 of record CAVUVM010000011.1, on the reverse strand, counting down.
ACGTGCAGTTTGCGGTGGACCCGGCTTCGGGCCGTCGTGTCATCATCGAGATGAACCCCCGGGTCTCGCGGTCGTCCGCGCTCGCCTCCAAGGCGACCGGCTTTCCGATCGCCAAGATCGCGGCGCGCCTCGCAGTGGGCTACCTGCTCAACGAGATCCCCAACGACATCACGAGGGCGACGCCTGCGTCGTTCGAGCCCACGATCGACTACGTGGTCACGAAGGTGCCCCGGTGGGCCTTCGAGAAGCTGCCCGGCGCAGATGGACACCTCGGCACCCGGATGCAGTCGGTCGGCGAGGTGATGGCTATCGGTCGGACTTTCTGCGAGTCGCTCCAGAAGGCGCTGCGCTCGCTCGAGCAAGGACGCGCCGGTCTCAACGCGGACGCCGGCGAGGCCACCGTCGACGCGTTGACCGACAAGGAGCTCCTCGATCGCATCGGCGTGGCCACTCCCGAACGGGTCTTCGAGGTGGAGGCCGCCCTGCGCAGGGGTATCGGCGTCGATGACGTGGTGGCCCGTACCGGCATCGACCCCTGGTTCGTGCGCCAGCTCGATCGGATCGCCTCCGAGCGCACGCGCCTCGAGCGCGGCACCGTCCCTCGAGGCCGGTGACTATCGCCGAGCTAAGCGGCTCGGTTTCTCGGACGCCCAGGTGGCCTACCTCGCGCGGCTCGAGTGAGGCCGCGGTGCGCGCCGAGCGGCTAGGGCTCGGGGTGCGTGCCACCTTCAAGACCGTGGACACGTGTGCAGCCGAGTTCGAGGCGCTCACGCCGTATCACTACGCCACGTACGAGGAAGAGGACGAGGTCCGTCCCTCTGAGAGCGCCCGAGTCATCATCCTCGGATCGGGACCGAACCGCATCGGCCAAGGGATCGAGTTCGACTACTGCTGCGTCCACGCGTCCATGACCTTGCGAGACGCCGGTTATGAGACCGTCATGGTCAACTGCAACCCCGAGACCGTCTCCACCGACTACGACACGTCCGACCGCCTGTACTTCGAGCCGCTGACGGCCGAGGACGTGACCAACGTGCTCGATGCGGAGCTGGCCGCAGGTGGGAGCGTCGCCGGGGTGATCGTGTCCCTGGGCGGGCAGACGCCGCTGAAGTTGGCCGGCTCCCTCCCTCCTGGGCTCGTGCTCGGCACGAGCCCCGCCTCCATCGACCTGGCAGAGGACCGCGAGCGCTGGAACGCACTCTGCGCCACGTTGGACCTTCCCCAGCCGCCCGGAGGTACGGCGACCACGACGGCAGAGGCCTTGGCTGTGGCCGGGCGGGTCGGCTACCCGGTGCTGCTGCGGCCGAGCTATGTCCTCGGGGGCCGCGCCATGGAGATCGTCTACGACGACGACGGTGTCCGCCGGGTGATGCAGTCGATGACAACCGGTGCGCTGGCGCGCGAGGGCGGTGTCACCGCAGAGCGGCCGGTACTCGTCGATCGATTCTTGGAAGACGCCGTCGAGGTCGATGTCGACGCGGTGCGGGACGGGACCGGGGAGGTCCTGATCGCCGGCGTGATGGAGCACGTCGAGGAGGCGGGCGTCCATTCGGGTGACTCGGCCTCCGCGCTGCCACCGCAAACGCTGCACGCCGACGTCGTGGCCCTGCTCGAGCGTTACACCCGCGCGCTGGCCGAGTCGCTCGCAGTGTGCGGGCTCATCAACGTGCAGTACGCGGTGAAGGAAGGCCAGGTCTTCGTGCTCGAGGCGAACCCCCGGGCCAGCCGAACCGTGCCCTTCGTCGCAAAGGCGACCGGGGTGCCGCTCGCCATGGTGGCCAGCAGGGTCATGGTCGGCCAGACACTGGACCAGCTGCGCTCCGAAGGCTTGTTGCCACCGAATGCCATCGAACGGGTACGGATTCTCGACCACGTCAGCGTGAAGGAGGCCGTCCTTCCCTTCGACCGCTTTCCCGGAGTGGACACGATCCTCGGACCCGAGATGCGTTCGACCGGAGAGGTCATGGGTGTCGATATCACCTTCGGACTGGCGTTCGCCAAGAGCCAGATGGCCGCGGGCACCCGGTTGCCCGACTCGGGCACCGTGTTCCTCTCACTCGCCGACCGCGACAAGCCGGCTGGGTTGGAAGTTGCGCGCGCATTCGAGCGCGCTGGGTTTCTCCATCGCCGCCACGCTCGGTACGGCTGGGTTCCTGCGCTCAGCCGGCCTCGTCGTGGACACGCTGGTGGCCAAGGTCGGAGAGGAGGGTGTCGCATCGGACGCGGTTGAACTGATAGCGCAGGGCAAGGTGCAGCTCGTGGTCAACACGCCGCGCGGCTTGGGCCCACGCGCCGACGGCGCGCATATCCGCACTGCCGCGGTCGCCCACAAAGTGCCGTGCCTCACGACTCTTGCGGCAGCGCGCGCTGCGGCAGCGGGCATGGCCGACGCGCGCGTGCACCCTCTCGAGGTGCGAGCCCTGCAGGACCTCCACCCCGTGTGGCCGGAGCGCGCGTCGTGACGGCGCCCGATGGAGGACGCGGCAGCGCAGAGGCCAACGGTGTTCTGGCGACCGAGATCGGCGCGGTCGTGGTGCCCAATCCGGTCATGACCGCGTCGGGGACGTCGGGCCACGGTTCTGAGCTCGCCGAGTACGGCGTGCTCGCCGACCTGGGCGCGGTGGTGGTCAAGTCGCTGTCGGTCGAACCATGGCCGGGGAATCCTGCGCCCCGGGTGCACGAGGTCGGTCCGGGCATGCTCAACAGTGTCGGGTTGCAGGGACCGGGACTGACGCAGTGGATCGCGTCGGACCTGCCAGCGCTTCAGGCGGCGGGTGCGCGTGTCGTGGTGAGCATCTGGGGCACGAGTGTGGCGCAATACGCCCGCGCGGCCGAGATCGTGGCAACGGCGGCGGGGGAGAACGGGTCGTGCATTGCCGCGCTCGAGGTCAACGTCAGCTGCCCCAACATCGAAGACCGCGCACGGATGTTCGCTCACTCGGCCGAGGCGACGTCGCGCGTGATGGCGGCCACCGCATGCGGGCTGCCACGTTGGGCCAAGCTGAGCCCCAACGTGCCCGACGTCGTGGAGATCGCAGCCGGGGCAGTCGAGGGCGGCGCTGACGCCTTGACACTGGTCAACACGCTGCTCGGCCTGGCGCTCGATCCCGACACCGGGCGCCCGGTGCTCGGTGCGGGCGGAGGCGGCCTCTCGGGTGCCGCCGTCCATCCCGTCGCAGTCAGGGCTGTTTGGGAATGCCGGGCTGCGTTCCCAGAGCTGCCGATCGTGGGCGTTGGTGGGATCGCCAGCGGACGCGACGCGCTCGAGCTGCTCCAAGCGGGAGCCGACGCCGTTCAGGTCGGTACGGCCACGTTCCGAGACCCCAGGGCTCCGTGGAAGGTGCTCCACCAGCTTGCCCGCTGGTGCGCGTCGCACAACACGACGGTCGGCCAGGTGCGGTCGGCGGCGCGTCAGCGAGCGCTCGAGCGCGGCGCGGGCAATGCCGGGACGATCGGGTCCGCACCCGGTCTCTCAGCGATGTCCGTCCGATCGCAGCACGAAGGAGGAGGAGATGGCTGACAGCTTCGGGGACCGCGTCGCGGCGGCGGTGCGTGCCACCGGCCCTCTGTGCGCCGGCATCGATCCGTCGACCGCGTTGCTGCGGTCATGGGGGCTGAGTGACGACGCGGCGGGCCTGCGCGCCTTCTGTGCGATCTGCGTGGAGGCGTTCGCCGGGACGGTGGCTGTCGTCAAGCCCCAGGTCGCGTTCTTCGAGCGCCACGGTTCGGCGGGCATCGCCGAGCTGGAACGACTGATCGCAGACGCGACCGCAGCCGGTCTTCTCGTGATCGCGGATGCGAAGCGCGGTGACATCGATTCGACGGCCGAGGCCTATGCCGACGCGTGGCTGGGCGAGCCGAGCCCACTTGCGGCCGACGCGGTGACGCTGCACCCGTACCTCGGCTTGGGCGCGCTGGCGCCGCTGGTCCGCCGTGCGGCAGCCACCGGTCGCGGCGTGCTCGTGGTGGCACGCAGCTCAAACCCAGAAGGTCGTGAGCTACAGCAGGCCGTGACTGCGGCAGGGAACGCCGTCGAGGACATGCTGCTCGCCGAGATCGCCCTGTTGAATGCGTCGTCCGACGTCCCTTCTGGCACGGTGGGCGCAGTGATCGGCGCGACCCTTGAGCCCTCAGCTTTCGCGTTATCCCAGTTGGGAGGGGTAATTCTCGCTCCTGGTCTCGGCGTGCAAGGCGCCGGGCCCCAGGATGTCGCGGCGCGGTTCGCAGGATGCCCCGCCGGCTCGGTCTTGCCGAGCAGTTCTCGGGGGCTCCTCGGCGCCGGACCGGATCCCCACGAGGTGCGGCGCAGCGCGCAGTCGCTGGTGCGCGAACTGGCGGCGCTGATGGGCTGAAGAGGGAAAATGGGTGTGAACGCTCCTGGCAGAGGCGCTATGGTCTCGCCATGCCGCAACCTCCCGCACTCACCCCCGAGCAGCGCGCCGCTGCACTGGAAAAGGCCGCAAGGGTTCGCCGTGAGCGGGCCGAGGTCAAGGACAAGCTCAAGATGGGTTCCTTGCAGCTCGCGGATCTCCTCACACAGGCGGACTCCAACGAGACCATCGGCAAGATGAAGGTGGTCTCGGTACTCGAATCCCTGCCCGGCCTGGGCAAGGTCAAGGCCCGTCGCCTCATGGAGACGGTTGGCATCAGTGACAGCCGCCGCCTGCAGGGGCTCGGTGCCAAGCAGCGCGAAGCGCTGCTCAAAGAGACTGCACGCTGATCCGCCTGCTGGCGAGCCGCGCATCTTCGTGCTCATCGGCCCCGGTGGGGCCGGCAAGGGCACGGTCGCTGCGGAGCTCGTGGCACAGGATCCGCATCTCTGGCTGAGTCGCAGCTGGACCACTCGCACGCCGCGGCCGGGTGAACGCGAGCGAGCGGCCTACGTCTTCGTCGACCGGCCTACCTTCGAGGACGCGATTGCGCGCGGGGGCTTCTTCGAGTGGGCCGAATTCCTCGACCACCTGATGGGAACCCCCATCCCCGATCCACCGCCAGGGGCCGACGTCCTCCTCGAGATCGACGTGCAAGGTGCGGAGCAGGTCCTGGCCAAGCGGCCCGACGCCATCGTGATCCTGCTGTTGCCCCCGTCGCCCGAAGTCCAGGCACAGCGCCTGGAAGCGAGAGGCGACAGCGAGGAGCACATCCGTCGCCGGGTCGAGCTGGGGCGGGCCGAATTGGAGCGGGGAGCGAAAATCGCAGCTCACACCGTGGTGAACGACAACCTTGGTCAGGCCGTGGCCCAGCTGACGGCTATAGTTGAACGGACCCGATCGGCTGCCCCCTGCGCCGAGAACCCGGAGGATTCCTGATGGCCCAAGGCCGCCACACGCTGATGGACCCACCCATCGAAGACCTCTTGGACAAGGTCGACTCCAAGTTCACCCTGGTCGCGCTGGGATCGGCCCGTGCCCGCCAGGTGAACTCCTACTACAACAGTCTGGGCGAGGGCCTGGGCAAGGTGGTCCCGCCCCAGGTCGCATCGGTGTCAGGCAAGCCCGTGTCCATTGCGTTCGAGGAGATCGCCGCCGGGAAGGCCACCTACACCCGTGCAGACCCCGAGGAGGAGGCCGCGCTCGCGGCGGCGATTGCCGACGCCGCCGAAGCGGGCTTGCTCGCCGAAGGCGAGATTGAGGGCGCAGAAGTGATCGAGGCCCTCGAGCTCGGGGACAGCGACCCGAGCGCCAGCTAGGCGAGGGCGGCAGGGGTACGGCGAAGGCCGCCGATGGCCGAACACACCGGAACCCGAGTTCCCCAGTGACCACCGACCAGGGCACCGCCCAAGGTCCGCGTGTCGTTCTGGGCGTGTGCGGCGGCATCGCTGCGTACAAGGCCGTCGAGGTCTGCCGTCGGCTGGTTGATGCCGGCATCCACGTGACGCCGGTGCTGACCGAGGACGCCACGCGGTTCGTGGGTGCAGTGACATTCTCCGCGCTGGCGTCGGAGCCGGTCCAGCAGTCTCTGTGGGAGGAGTCGTCGCCGATCCCGCACACCCGGCTCGGTCAGGGTGCTGATCTCGTCGTCGTGGTGCCCGCCACCGCGCACACGATCGCTCGCTATGCGGCGGGCCTCGCCGACGATCTCCTGTGCGCGACCCTGCTCGCCACCCGTGCCCCCGTCATCATCTGCCCGGCCATGCACACGGAAATGTGGGAGCACGCCTCGGTGCGCGACAACCTGGCTCTGCTCACCCAGCGCGGCGTCGAGATCGTCCCGCCCGAGAGTGGCCGGCTGGCGGGAGGCGACGCGGGCGAGGGCCGGCTCGCCGACCCCGGTGTCATCGTCGGCCGCGTGCTCGAACGCCTGGGTACGCTCGGACGTCGCGACCTGCAGGGCCTGCACGTCGTCGTGAGCTCGGGGGGCACGCGTGAGCCGATCGACCCGGTGCGCTTCATCACGAACCGGTCCTCGGGCAAGCAAGGGCACGCCCTGGCCGTCGCGGCGGCGCGGCGGGGTGCCGCGGTGACCCTCATCACATCGTCGCCGCTCGCGCTGCCACAGGACGTGGGAGCCACGGTGCACCGGGTCGACGTTGAGACCTCTGCAGACATGGAGCAGGCTGTCGGAGCCGCGGCCGAAGAAGCCGACGTGGTGATCATGGCCGCCGCCGTGGCCGACTTTCGGCCGAAGCGCCCGGTCGGGTCCAAGCTCTCGAAGGAGGACGGCGTGCCCGAATTGGTCCTCGAGCCGACGCCTGACATCCTGGCCGGTCTCGGGGTGCGGCGACGACCGGGCCAGGTCCTCGTCGGGTTCGCGGCCGAGACGCACGATGCAGTGGAGCGTGGGAGGCGCAAGCTCGAGCGCAAGGGAGTCGACCTGCTGGTCGTTAACGACGTGAGCGCCCCCGGCGCTGGGTTCGACCACGACACGAATGCCGTAGTGATACTCGAGGCGGACGGGGGCTCGACGGAAGTTCCGCTGACATCGAAGGATGCGGTGGCAAATCGGGTATTGGACAGGGCCATCGCCCACTACAAGGAGAAGCGGAGCACCACGTGAAGACGACATTCACCTCGGAATCGGTGACCGAAGGACATCCCGACAAGATGGCGGACCAAATCTCGGACGCCGTCCTCGATGCCATGCTGGAAGGGGATCCCGGCAGCCGCGTGGCCTGCGAGACGCTCCTCACCACCGGACTGGTCGTCGTCGCGGGCGAGGTGACTACCTCGACCTACGTCGACATCGCACAGCTGGCGCGCGACACCGTGTGCGCCATCGGCTACGACGACGACGCATTTGGCTTCAACGGCAAGACGTGCGGGGTGCTCGTGTCGCTCGACGCGCAGTCGCCGGACATCGCGCAGGGCGTCGACACCGCCCTCGAGCTCCGCAGCGGCAAGGGCGGCGAGGACGTGCTCAATGCGCAGGGCGCCGGCGACCAAGGGATGATGTTCGGCTACGCCTGCGACGAGACGCCGGACTTGATGCCGCTGCCGATCTGGCTGGCCCACCGGCTGTCCGAACGACTGGCCCAGGTGCGCCGCGCCGCGGCCGTGCCCTACCTGCGGCCGGACGGCAAGACCCAGGTGTCGGTCGTCTACGAGGGTGGGCGTCCGGTGCGCATCGACACGGTCCTGATCTCGACCCAGCACGCCGGCGGGATCGACCTCGATGAGCAGTTGCGGCCGGACCTCATCGAACACGTGATCAACCCGTTGCTGCCGACGGACCTCGACAGCGAGAACCTGCGCATCTTCGTGAACCCGACCGGGGTATTCGAGCTCGGCGGCCCGCACGCTGACACCGGGCTCACCGGCCGCAAGATCATCGTCGACACCTACGGCGGCATGGCCCGGCACGGCGGCGGTGCCTTCTCTGGGAAAGACCCCTCGAAGGTGGACCGTTCGGCTGCGTATGCAGCGCGCTGGGTGGCCAAGCACGTTGTGGCGGCGGGCGCCGCGTCCAAGTGCGAGGTGCAGGTGGCCTACGCGATCGGCGTGGCTCATCCGGTGTCCTTGTTGGTGGAGACGTTCGGCACCGAAGCGGCGGATCCGCTCAAGATCGCCGACGCGGTGGGTGAGCTCTTCGATCTGCGGCCGGCGGCCATTGCGCGCGACCTCGACCTACGCCGTCCGATCTACCGGAAGACGGCCGCCTACGGGCATTTCGGCCGTTCGGAGAAGGAGTTCACGTGGGAAGCCACTCCGCGGGTGGACGACCTGCGGGCCGCACTGGGACTCTGAGCGTCTGCCCGCTCCCCTGAGGGGGGCAGACGTCGCGCATGGGTGACAGCGCGATCGTCGATGCCGTACCCGCGGATGCCACCCGTCGGGACGTTGACCGTTCGGTGCGCGTGCGCACAGAGGTCGCCGCGCTGTCAAAGGCGTTCGATTACGGGGTACCTGACTCGTGGTCCCAGGACGTGCGCGTGGGGACCCGTGTGCGCGTCCCTTTGCACGGCCGCAGTGTGCGGGGATGGGTCGTGGCGGACGGCGCAGCAGCACCCGACGGCGTCGACGTCCTCCCGCTCAAGTCCTGGCTCGGCTGGGGCCCGCCGCCCAGCGTTGTCGACCTGACGGCGTGGGCCTCGTGGCGCTGGGCCGGTCCGCAGTCGTTCTTCTTGCGTGTCGCGTCGCCGGCCGCCGTCGTCCGTGCCCTGCCGGCAGCACCACCCTTTCCCCCGATCCCGTCTCCCGCCGCTGCGCCTCCCACGGCTCCGTTCCCGGTCGAGACGAGCGCGCACCCGTCGCCGGAGTGGTCACACGAGTGGTCACCGGAGTGGACCTCGAAGTGGGAGGAAGTCTGGGCGCAGGCGAGCACCGCGATGATGCGGTTGCCGCCGGCCACAGACCTGATCGACCTCGTACTCTCCGTCGTCAGCCGGGCCGGTGGCACTCCCGGTGCCGGGAGCGTCCTCGTCCTCGTGCCGTCGACCGGCTGGGCCGAGCGGCTCTCTGCGCGCCTCGTGCGGCGTGGGTACCCGGTCGCGGGTTCGTGGGAGGAAGCGCGCGCGGGGTGGCCCGTCATCGTCGGGAGCCGCGCTGCCGCCTGGGCCCCGGCGCCTCGCCTCGCGGCCGCCATCGTCCTCGACGCGCACGATGATGCCTATCGCGAGGAGAGCGCGCCGACGTACAGCGCGGTCGACGTTGTGGTCGAGCGCGCCCGTCGGGACGGGGTGCCGTGCATCCTGGCCTCTCCCATCCCACCGGTGGCCATGGCCGCGTCAACGGGTCTGCGAACCTTCTCGCTGGAGCGGAGCCGGGAACGGTCGGGTTGGCCCGTCCTCGAGCGGGTGGACCGGCGCGGCGCAGACCCCCGAACCGGCTTGTTCTCAGAGGAGTTCGTCCGGCTGGCCCATGCCGTGCTCGACGACCCGGCGGCCCGGGCCCGCGGCCCGCTCGTGTGCGTCTACAACCGCACGGGCGGCGCACGGCTCCTCGCCTGCCGTCACTGTGGCGAGCTGGCCCGCTGTGCCCGCTGCGGCGCGGCGACCCAGCATCGAGCGCGGTGAAGAGGTACTGCGCTGTGCGCGCTGTGGCGAGTCGCAGCCCGTCGTGTGCGCCTCCTGTGGCCGCCTGCGCATGAAGACGTTGCGCGCCGGTGTGAGCCGCCTGCGCGAGGAGCTCTCCGCGTTGCTCGGGACAGAGGTGGGCGAGGTGGCCGGCGCCGTCGCGTCCGGTGGAGACCCCGTGCCCGACGCGTCCGTACTCGTGGGGACCGAGGCGGTTCTGCACCGGGTGCGCCGAGCTGCGAGTGTCGCCTTCCTCGACATCGATCTGCACCTGCTGGCGCCCCGGTTGTCGGCCAGCGAGGAGACCCTCGCGCTCGTCGTGCGGGCCGGGCGCCTGGTCGGGGGGCGCGGCGGGCCGCCCTGGGCGCGGGTGCAGGCGCAGACCCGGGTGCCCGACCATGCGGCGCTCCAGGCCGCAAGCCTGGGGGAGCCGGCGCCAGTGCTCGAGGAAGAAGTGGCCATCCGCCGGGCCTCCGGGCTCCCACCCTTCGCCGCGCTCGCGTTGGTGACCGGCGGACACGCGACCGTGTTCGTGAGCACGCTGGCCCAGGAGCCCGAGGTGGAACAGGGCGCGGTGTCCGTGTCCGCACTCGGCGAGGACAGGTTCCTTCTGCGCGCATCGACGCACGCGCCGCTGTGCAACGTGCTCGAGCGGGCTGCCCGTCCAGCGGGGAGGGGCCTGCGTGTCGAGCTTGACCCCGTCACCGTGTGAGCCACTGAGCACGCTGACAATGGAGAGTCGGGTGGAACAGATGCCTCGGGCCTCGCCGGTAACATGGGGGGCATGCCCGGTCTTCCCATCCGCCAGTACGGCGACCCCGTTCTCAAGGAAGCGACGCGCGACGTCGAGGACATCGACGGCGCCCTGGTGAGCCTGGTCGAATCCATGGTCGAGACCATGCATGCGGCACCCGGGCTGGGCCTGGCGGCCAACCAAGTCGGCGTGCAGCGTCGCCTCTTCGTCTACGACGTGGGCGATGGCGGGCGCGCGATCATCAACCCTCGTCTCGTCGAGAGCGACGGGGAGTTCGTCTACGACGAGGGTTGCCTGTCGGTGCCCGGACTGAGCTGGGAGATCGTGCGGCCCAACGCCGTGCACCTGGTGGGTCTGGATCTCGAGGGCAACGAGGTCTCGATTGAGGCGACCGAGGTCGAGGGCCGCGTCTTCCAGCACGAGCTCGACCACCTCGACGGGATCCTGCTGATCGAACGACTCGACGAAGACCAGCGCAAAGAAGCACTCAAGATCTTGCGCGGTCGCGCCTTGGATCTCGAGTCGTCGGACCCCGACGGGCTTGCCAGCCTCTTCTCGGACTGAGCGCAGCGCTGCTCGGTCGGAGCATCAAGTTCGTCTGCGGGCACACGCCACCGACGGCGCTTGTCCTACGGTGAGCTGACATGGCTCGTCTGGCGTATCTCGGGACACCCCAGCTCTCCGTGCCGCCGCTGCGCGCCCTCGTCGACGCCGGACATGACGTGGTGCTCTGTGTCACGCGGCCTGACCGCCGTCGGGGCCGGGGCGGTCAGACCACTCCCAGCCCGGTCAAGGCCGCCGCCGGTGAGCTCGGCATTGCGGTGAGCCAGGACATGGACGACCTCCTGGCCGCAGACGTCGAGCTGGCCGTCGTCGTGGCCTATGGCCGCATCATCCCGGCGCGGCTGCTCGAGCAGGTCCTGATGGTGAACCTGCACTTCTCTCTGTTGCCGCGTTGGCGGGGCGCCGCACCCGTCGAACGGGCGATCCTGGCCGGTGACGACGAGACCGGCGTGTGTCTCATGAAGATCGAAGAGGGACTCGACAGCGGTCCCGTCTACGCGACGCGGACCGTCCCGCTCGACGACGAGGTCACGTTGGCGGCGCTGCGGGACGAATTGGTTGCCGTCGCGAGCGAGCTCGTCGTCGACGCGCTCGCCGGTGGGGTGTCGGGTCTCCCCGTGCCCCAGCCCCAGCACGGTGAGGTCACCATCGCGGAGAAGATCACGACGGAAGATCTGCACCTTCAGTGGGACCGCACCGCGCTGGAGGTGGCACGGGTGGTGCGCCTGGGGCGGGCATGGACGACGTTCCGCGGCCGGCGCCTGGGTGTCTTGGACGCGGCCGTCGCCGACGCCGGCGTCGTGCCGAGTGGCAATGCGCCGGGCACGCTGAACGGCGCGTACGTGTCGACGGGCGAGGGCTCGCTGGTGCTGAGAGAGGTACAGCCCGAGAGCCGTTCCCCCATGTCAGCCGACGAGTGGCTGCGCGGCGTGCGCCCCGGGGACGGTGAGCGTCTCGGGACGGACTAAACATGAGAGCGGTGACCGTGACTCCGATCGACGGGTGGAGCCCTGATCAATACGAGCGATTCCGCTCGGAGCGCCAACAGCCTTTCGACGATCTGCTCATGTTGTGCCACGCCGTTCCAGGTGGGCGAGTAGTCGACCTCGGGTGCGGCACCGGTGACTTGACGAAGATCCTCCACGAGGAGATGCAGGCCAAGGAGACGGTGGGGATCGACGCGTCGCCTGCCATGTTGGCGCGGGCCCATTCGTCGTTCGCGGAGGTGCCCGGGCTTTCCTTCGCGCAGGGCGACATCGCCACCTGGCTGGGTGAAGGCCTCGACCTCGTGTTCGCCAACGCGTCCTTGCAATGGATCGATGATCACCTCAACTTGCTGGCGCGTATGCGCACCGCGCTGGGCCGGGACGGGCAGCTCGCCTTCCAGGTGCCGGCGAACTACCGCCACCCGTCCCACCTGCTGGCCCACGAAGTGGCGAACGAGCCCCCGTTCATCGATGCGCTCTACGGCGATGTCCCCGAGGATCGAGGTCGTTTCGTCCTCTCGCCCGAGCTCTACGCCGACCTGCTCTACGAACTGGGTGCGAAGGACCAGGTCGTGCGGATGGAGGTCTACGGTCACGAGCTCGAGTCGACGGGCGAAGTGGTGGAGTGGGTGATGGGCACGCTGTTGACGCCTTATCGCAAGCGCCTCAGCCCCGATCTGTTCGACGAGTTCGTCGAGCGGTACCGGGAGCGGCTGGTCGAAGAGCTGGGGGAGCGCGAGCCGTACTTCTACGGGTTCCGCCGCATCCTCTGCTGGGCGCGCTTCCGCTGAGCGGGGACACCGGTCGCGTGCAGGCACGGTCGACTGCCCGGCGCCCGGATCCCGGGCGTGCGGGCGATCTGAGGATCGCGCCGTCGGTGCTCTCAGCAGACTTTGGGATGCTGGCGGAGCAGGTGGGCGAGGTGGCGCCCGCGGCCGATTGGCTGCACGTCGACGTGATGGACGGCCACTTCGTACCGAACCTGACCATCGGTCCGCCGGTGGTGGCGTCGCTGCGACGTCACACATCCTTGTTCTTCGATTGCCACCTCATGATGACCGAGCCCGGCCGGTACCTGCAGGACTTCGCCGATGCCGGCGCGGACGGGTGCACGGTGCACGTCGAAGTGGGCCAGACCGACGAGCTGATCGACCAGATGCACGCCCTCGGCCTGCGCGCCGGGCTCGCGTTGAATCCCGACACGCCCTTCGAGGCGGTCCGGCCCTACCTCCACGCGGTGGACCTGGTGCTCTGCATGACGGTGTTCCCTGGGTTCGGAGGCCAGAGCTTCATCGCCGATGTCATGGGCAAGGTGGAGCAGGTGCGCGCCGAGGTCGATGCCGCGTCGCTGGCGGTCGACGTCGAGGTGGACGGGGGCATCGATGTCGCGACCGCGCCGGTGGCCGCAGCGGCGGGGGCCAATGTCTTGGTCGCCGGGAGCGCCATCTTCGGGCACGAACGGCCCTGGGAGGCGGCCGAGGCCATTCGCACCGCCGCAGGACATGGGACACCGGGCGCCGAGTGATGTCTCACCTCTCGTCGTGACACCGCCGGCGGGGTGACGGGGTTGGTCGCCACGCGTCGCGCCGTCGTGGCAGGCGGGGGCATCCTCGGCACCTGGCACGCCCTGGAGCTCGTCGCCGCCGGTTTCGTCGTCGACCACCTCGAGGCCGCAGCCGCGCCGACCGGGGCATCGGTGCGCAACTTCGGGCTTGTCTGGGTGAGCGGGCGGCGCAGCGGCGAGGAGCTGGAGGTGGCGCGGCGTTCGCGCCGTCGCTGGGAGGAGATCGGCGCCGTCGTGCCGGGCATCGGCTTCCGGGCGACGGGATCGCTGACCGTGGCACGCGACACACGCGAACGTTCGGTGATGGTGGCGTTCGCGGGCCAGCCCGAGGCCGCGGTGCGCCAGATCACGTTCATGGAGCCCGACCAGGTGCGTGCGCACAATCCGGCCGTACGCGGTGAGACGCTTGGTGCGCTCTATTGCAGCGAGGACGCGGTGGTCGAGCCCCGGCTCGTGCTCGGCGCGCTGCGGGCGCACCTGACGAGCACGGCTGGAGGGCGGTACCGCTTCCATGCGGGCCGACGTGTTGTGGCGAGCGAGTCCCGGGCGTTGGTCGACGCGACAGGCACCCGCTGGGAAGGCGACCTCGTGGTGGTCGCGACGGGCGCCGGCTACGACGACCTGCCCGCGGCGCAGGGCGTGGCGGCCAAGCTCCGCCGTGTCCGCCTCCAGATGGTCGAGACGGCGCCCCTTCCCGCCACGCTGACGACGTCGCTGGCCGATGCCGACTCGCTGCGCTACTACCCCGCCTACGAGACGGCGCCGCTCGCTGAGCTCGGAGCGCAGCACGCTGTCGCGGCCGAGCACCACCTGCAGCTCCTCGTGGTGCAGCGTCCCGACGGCGGGTTGACCATCGGCGACACCCACCAGTACGGGGAGCCGTTCGACTTCGCGCTGTGCGAGGACCCGACCACCGAGCTCTTGTCCCGCGCCGAGGCGATACTCGGCACCCGGCTCCCACCCGTGCGCCGGCGCTGGGAAGGGGTCTACGCCCAGTGCATCGACGGCGCCGTCTGCCTGCGCGAGGAGATCGAGCCCGGGGTCATCATCGTCACCGGCCCCGGGGGCCGGGGCATGACCTGCGCTCCGGCCATTGCCGCGGACACCCTCGCCGTGGCGGGGGCGACGTCGTGATCGGGCCGTACTCGCTGGCGTGCCTCGATATGGCCGGGACGACGGTGCGCGACGACGGCGCGGTCGAAGCCGCGTTCGCCGCCGCGCTCGCGGCCGTCGGCATCGAAGAAGGGAGCACACGTCAGGCCGAGGCTCAGGTCGTGGTGCGCGAGACCATGGGCTGGTCGAAGGCCGACGTGTTCGCCCGGTTGCTCGAGCCCGCCGCCGCCACCACGGCGACAGCGGCGTTCGCACAGGCCTACGAGGCCCAGGTTGCAGAGGGTGGGGCGGTCGAGGTTCCCGGAGCGCTCGACGTCCTGCGGGCGCTGCGCCGGCGCGGCGTCGCCGTGTGCCTCACGACGGGCTTCGCACCGTCGACGAGGGACGCCCTGCTCGACGCGCTCGGCTGGCAGGGCGAAGTCGACTTGGCCTTGTCGCCGGCCGACGTCGGGCGAGGCCGCCCGGCGCCCGACATGATTCTCGGGGCCATGGCCCGGCTGGGGGTGGTCGATCCGGCCGCCGTGGTGGTCGTGGGCGACACCGCGAGCGACCTCGAGGCCGGGGCCCGGGCTGGCGCCGGGGCCGTGGTCGGCGTCTTGAGCGGTGCCCACGACGAGGCGACGCTCAGCGCTGCCCCTCACACCGCGATCATCGCTGACGTCACTCAGCTGCTTCCCGTGCTCGAGGGGGCGGTGAGCTGAGCACACCTGCTCACCACGCCCTTCTGACCAGCCTTTCTCGACAAAAACTGAAACGTGTTCTATAATTGCGCACACAGAGGCGGGGATGCCCTCCGCACGAGGATGTGACCCATGGACGATGTGGAGCACATGCGCCGGGCGATGGCGCTGGCCGCCACGGTCCGTGACCGCACCGCCCCCAACCCCTGGGTGGGCGGCGTCGTGGTACCCCGGGGAACCGGGATCGAGGGGCAGCGCGACGACCGCGCGACCGGGTTCGAGGGTGCGACCGCCCCGCCCGGTGGGCCGCACGCCGAAGTGGTGGCCCTCGCCGCGGCCGGCGAGGCGGCCGGGGGCGCCACGCTGTACGTGACCCTGGAGCCCTGCGCACACCACGGGCGCACACCCCCGTGCACCGACGCCATCGTGGCGGCCGGCGTCGCCCGGGTCGTCGTCGGGGTCGAAGACCCCGATCCGCAGGTCGCAGGGCGCGGCATCGCGGCGTTGCGGGCAGCGGGGATCGAGGTGGTGGTCGGGGTCGCGGCCGACGAGGTCACCGAGCAGCTGGCGCCCTACCTCAAGCACCGGGAGACAGGGTGGCCCTGGGTGGTGCTCAAGATGGCGGCCAGCCTGGACGCGCGCACGGCGGCGCCGGACGGGACGAGCCGCTGGATCACCGGTGAGGCGGCACGGCGCGACGTCCACCGCTTGCGGGCCAGCTCCGATGCCGTGCTCGTGGGCGCAGGCACGGTGCGGGCCGACGACCCCGAATTGACGGTGCGCCTCGACGACGGCGTCGAGCGCGCCCAGCCGCTGCGCGTCGTGCTCGGTTCCGTGCCGAGCGACGCCCGGGTGCAGCCGGCACTCGAGCTCTCGGGTGACCTCGGGGGCGTCTTGAGCGAGCTCGGACGCCGTGGCGTGCTCCAGCTGCTCGTCGAGGGCGGGCCCACGGTGGCCCACGACTTTCATGCTGCCGGGCTGGTCGACCGCTATGTCGTGTACCTGGCGCCGGTCTTCTTCGGGGGCGACGACGCCCGTCCGCTCTTTGCCGGCCACGGGGCTGGCACAATTGACGATGTGTGGAAGGGCAGGTTGGTCTCCGTGGAGCGTCTCGGTGAGGATCTGCGTGTGGAGGTGGCGGCCTAATGGGGTTCTCGACGGTGCAGGAGGCGATCGACGGCATCGGCCGCCTGGGCATGGCCGTCGTCGTCGACGACGAGGACCGGGAGAACGAGGGTGACCTGGTCATGGCAGCCGAGGCGGCCACGCCGGAGCACATCGCCTTCTTCCTGGCCCACACCTCGGGCGTCATCTGCGTCCCGTTGATGCCCGAGCGGGCCGATCTGCTCGATCTGCCCCTCATGGTCACCGCCAACACGGAGGCGCAGCGCACCGCGTTCACCGTGAGCGTCGACTACCGCCACGGGACGACCACGGGGATCTCCGCCGCGGACCGTTCGGCCACCATCGCGGCGCTCATCGACCCCACGACGCGGCCGAACGACCTGAACCGGCCGGGTCACATCTTCCCGCTTCGCTACCGCACGGGCGGTGTGCTCAAGCGCGCCGGCCACACCGAGGCCACGGTCGACCTCGCCCGAGCCGCCGGCCTCTCGCCCGCGGGCGTGCTGTGCGAGATCGTCACCGAGGACAAGTCCGAGATGGCCCGGCTGCCCGACCTCGAGCGCTTCGCCAAGAAGCACGACCTCCCGCTCATCTCCATCGCCGACCTCATCCGGTACCGGCGTCAGAACGAGAAGCTCGTCCGCCTGGTCTCCGAGGCGCGCATCCCGGCGTCGAGACGCGAGTTCCGCGCGCTGGTCTACGAGTCCGTCCTCGACAACGAACAGCACCTCGCGCTGGTCATGGGCGACGTGGCCGGCAGCGAGGACGTCCTGGTGCGGGTGCACTCGGAGTGCCTGACCGGCGACGTCTTCGGTTCGCTCCGTTGCGACTGCGGCCCCCAGTTGCACGCCGCGCTCGACCTCATCGAGCAGGAGGGGCGAGGCGTCCTGATCTACCTGCGCGGGCACGAGGGGCGCGGCATCGGCCTCGGCCACAAGATCCGCGCCTACCAGCTGCAGGAGCAGGGTCACGACACCGTCGACGCCAACCTCCAGCAGGGCCTTCCCGTCGACAGCAGGGAATACGGCATCGGGGCCCAGATGCTCGTCGACCTCGGGGTCACGACGATGCGCCTCATGACCAACAACCCCGTCAAGTACGGCGGGCTCGAGGGCTTCGGGCTCGACATCACCGAGCGCGTCTCGCTGCAGGCGTCGCCCAATCCCGAGAACATCGCATACCTGCGGACCAAGCGGGAGCGGATGGGCCACCTGCTGCACGGGCTCGACGACGTCCTGTGACGGCGCCGTCCGCCTGATGGCCGGATCCGATCTGGCGCCGCTGCCCGCGGGCGCGCTCGACGACGTCGGCGCGCGGGTCGGCACGCAGCTCGAGGCTGCATGCAACGGCACCGGGCTGCGTTTCGGTCTCGCGTGCGCGCGCTTCAACGGAGGCATCACGCTGCGCCTCCTCACGGGAGCGCTCGATGCGCTTGCCGAGGCCGGGGCCGATCGGCGTGACCTCACGGTGGCCTGGGCGCCCGGGGCGTTCGAGCTTCCCCTCGTCGCCCGGGCGTTCGCGCAGGCAGGAAAGGTCGACGCCGTGCTCTGCCTCGGGGCGGTCATCCGGGGCGACACCGGGCACTACGACCTCGTCGCGGGGGAGTGCGCCTCGGGGATACGGCAGGTGCAACTGGCGACCGGGGTCCCCGTCGTCTTCGGCGTGCTCACAACCAACACGCTCGAGCAGGCGCTCGAGCGCTCCGAGCCCGACGACACCAACAAGGGTCGCGACGCGGCAGTCACAGCCATCGAGATGGTGCGTCTGCTACGGAGTTCTCCGCTCTCCTAGCGCCTCCTAGGGGCTCCTAGGGCCTCTGAGCGCGTTCCTCGTTCAGGCGGTGGGGGTACAGGATCAGCTGCGTGCAGCGATAGGAGGCCATCAGGCGCTCGGTGGTCTCGTTCGTCACCGTGGCGTCCCAGACCTGTGTCGTGCGGCCGGTGTGCAGCGCCGAGGCCGTCGCCACGACGCGGTCGCCCTCGGTGGCGCTCGAGACGAAGTTGGCCGAGCAGTCGACGGTGGTGAAGCTCGTGGCTCCCTCGGGCCAGTGGTGGTTCACGCCGAACGCGCACAGCGCGTCGGCCAGCGTGAGCACGACGGGTGCCCACAGGTAGCCGGTCCCCGCGATGAGCGGATGGGTGACGGTGAGGCGGGCGACGGGGTCGTCACCCGCGCCGACGTCGGGGATCTCGATGCCGAGCAGGTTCAAGAAGTTGTACACGTCGTAGGGGGGTGGCACGGGCACAGCATGCCCGACCAGAGAGGCGCGGACGAGGGCCAGGCGCGAGCCGTCTCGGCCGGTCTGCGAAGATCTAGCCCGATGCTCCGCCTCGTCCTGCCCAAGGGCTCGCTCGAACGCGCCACCATGCAGCTCTTCGAGGACGCCGACCTGGCCGTCAACCGTGCCTCTGACGTGGCCTACCGCGCCTCCATCGCGGATCCCCGCATCAGCGAAGTGCGCATCCTGCGACCCCAGGAGATCCCCGTCTACGTCGCCGACGGGCTCTTCGATCTCGGCATCACCGGGCGAGACTGCATCGAGGAGCGGGGGAGCGACGTCGTCTCGCTCGGCGAGCTGGCGTACTCGAAGGCGACCTCGAACCCGGCGCGCGTGGTGCTGGCCGTGGGTGCCGATTCCCCAGCGTCGTCGCTGTCCGAACTGGCCGAGGCGGTGGCAACGCGGCCCGGCCGGTTGCGCGTCAGCACCGAGTACCCCGAGTTGACCCGCCGGGTGTTCGCCACCCACGGGATCGACGCGGACATCGCCATGTCCTACGGAGCCACCGAGGCCAAGGTGCCCGACATCGCGGACGCGGTCGTCGACATGACCGAGACGGGCAGCGCGCTGCGCGCTGCCGGCCTCAAGGTGATCGAGACGCTGCTCGTGTCTCGTACCGAGCTCATCGCCAACCCCGCGTCGGCCGCAGATGCCGAAAAGCGCCACGCCATGGAGCAGATCCTCACGCTGCTGCAGGGCACGCTCGAGGCACGCGGCAAGGTGCTCGTCAAGCTCAACGTGTCGGCCGAGAACCTCGACGCCGTGCTCGCCGTCCTGCCCTCGTTGCGCGCGCCCACCATCTCGGAGCTCTCCGGCGGTGGTGCCTTCGCGCTCGAGACCGTGGTGGCCAAGTCCGACATCAACGTCCTCATCCCCGCCCTGCGCGACCAGGGCGCGACCGACATCTTGGAGATCGCGCTGTCCAAGATCGTCCATTGACATGGCCGGCCCCGCCGGTTGCGCCGGACCCCGCCTCGGGCACGTGACCACCTTCGACCCCCGGCGTGGCCTCGGTAGCGTGGCCGGTCCCGACGGCACGACCTTCGGCTTCCACGCCACGGCTATCGCGGACGGCAGCCGTCGCATCGACGAGGGTGCGCCGGTGGCCTTCACCGTGTCACCCGGGCACGGTGGCCGCTACGAGGCGCGATCGCTCGTGGTAGTGCCCGAGCCGGAGGGCTGAGGCTCCCACCAGCGTCCCGCGTAGCCGCGGGCGAAGACCTCGAGGGCGGCGTCCACGCCGGCGCGGTCGCCCGTGGCCAGAAGGTCGAGCAGCAACCCGCGCACGACCGCGAGGGCGAGGCGCGCGTGCGTGCGGGCGACGTCGGGGGGCACGCCGGCCATGGCTGACAGCGCGGCGTTCGCCTCGAGCCAGACCTCGATGTCGCCCTCGAGCAACGGCCGCGCCGACGCGTCCCCTTGAAGGGCCCGGGCGTAGAGCGCGAAGAAGAGGCGTTCGAAGCCCGCCAGCGCGGGGTCGGCCACGTAGGCCCACATGCGGCGGATCACTTCGTCGGTCGCCTCGCCGGCCTCCGCTCCGACGTCCGTGCCGACGTCCGTGCCGACCTCCTGGCCGACCGAGGCGAGCATCGACTGGGTGCGCGCCTCCACGGCCTGCACCACCGCCAGGAGGAGCCCCTCCCTGGATCCGAAGTGGTACAGGAGCATGCGGTGGCTCGTGCCGGTGGCCTCGGCGATGCGCCGCAAACTCTGGTCGGCCAGGCCGTCGGCGGCGAAGTGGGCGATGACCGAGTCGAGCAGGCGCTCCCGGGGTCCGGGAGCGGGGGATTGGGCTTCCATATGTACCAAATGGTACATTCGCCGGGACCGAGGGACCGAGGGGGCGGGCAGAACGGGCGGAACGGACAGAGGAGGAGACGAGACGGCGATGGCACAACAGGTGATCGACCGGACGGTGACGACGAGCGGGGACCCGGCCGCGGTCTACGCGCTGCTGGCAGACGGGTCGACCTGGCCCGAGTGGTCGCCCATCGGCTCGTTCGAGCTCATCGAGCCGGGCGACGGTTCGCCCGAGGGCCTCGGCGCCGTACGTTTCTTCACGACCGGGCGTCATTGCACCCGCGAGCGGGTCACCGAACGGGTGCCGGGCCAGCGCTTCGCGTACGTGCTCGAGGCAGGCCTCGCGCTCCGCGACTACCAGGCGGTGGTGACGCTGCTGCCCGCCCAAGGCGGAGGGACCACTATCAATTGGCGTTCGACGTTCCGGGCGAAGGTGCCCGGCAGTGGCGGGATCTATCGTCGCCAGTTGGGGGCATTCATCGGCCAGACCGTCGAGGGTCTGGCTGCGGCTGCGGCTGCGGCTGCGGCTGCGGCGGCCCAGGTCCCGCTGCCCGACGGTTCCTAGAGCTGTCGTCGGGGGAGTTCTCCGCGGCCGTGCTCTCCGCCGCGGTGTGCTCGGAGCCCTCGAGACGCACGAACGCAAGGCGCAACTGGGAGAGTGACTCGCGCAGCGCGGGCTCGGACTCCCCGAGACGCCCGCGCAGGCCGTCGAGGAGGGCAGCCAGTCCGTCTATGGCGAGGCGGGCCTCGAAGAGCTCTGGCGGGGTCTGCGAGAGGTAGATGGCGGCCAATTCGAAGAGCCCGTAGCAGTGGTTGGCCACCACGAGCTCGGCCGGCGTGTTGGCCAACTGGGCTCGCATGGCGTCCACCGCTGCCTGGGCCTCGGCCTGGGACTCGGCGTCGGGCAGTCCCGCGACGTCGGTGTCGCCCGGGGGGTTGAAAGGTGACGAGGCGGCGTCGGCCTCCTCCTTCTTGGGAAAATGCTCACCCGACGGTGTCCAGAGGCTGCTCATGCTGGTACTGTAGGCAGTCTTGACTACATGGAAGCGGGGCCCTCACTGAGCGGCCTCCACCTGGCCACCCCTCCGCAGCAGCGGTGTGTACCGTGCGCCAGGTCGATCGCCCCTCGGGCGCGGGCGCTGCCCGCAGGTCGGTCCCGCTCCACCGATTGGTTTGCGGAAGGACCGCGGGCCCGAGTGAGAGGTGTGATGACGCATCGTCG
Organism: uncultured Acidimicrobiaceae bacterium; assembly: GCA_963744935.1. Classification (GTDB taxonomy): domain Bacteria; phylum Actinomycetota; class Acidimicrobiia; order Acidimicrobiales; family RAAP-2; genus Bog-473. The sequence goes on along the minus strand of CAVUVM010000011.1, from coordinate 148,523 downwards.
CTGAAACCACAACTGAGCATCGGATCAACGACCGAATCCGTGCCCGTGAAGTCCGGCTCGTGGACCCCGACGGTGTGCAACTAGGCATCAAGCCGCTGCCCGAGGCCCTGGCGATCGCCAAGGAGCTCGATCTCGATCTCGTCGAAGTGGCTCCCTTGGCCAATCCGCCGGTGTGCCGGATCATGGACTTCGGGAAGTTCAAGTTCGACGAGGCCCAACGGGCCAAGGAGAGCCGGCGCAAGGCGGTCCACGTCGGGATCAAGGAGATGAAGTACCGGCCCAAGATCGGGCCCGGCGACTTCGACACCAAGACCCGGCAGGTGGCCAAGTTCTTGAACGAGGGTCACAAGGTCAAGATCACGATCATGTTCCGAGGCCGCGAGGTGTACCACCCCGAGCACGGGAAGCGGATCCTCGATCGCATCGCCGAGCAGATGGAGGGCGTGGCCAAGGTGGAGGCCGAGCCCAAGCTCGACAACCGCAACATGATCATGGTGCTCGCCCCCGACAAGCGGGCCCGCCAGGCCGCGCAGTCCAGGGCCTCGAACCAGCAGCGGAGCCCGAAGGCAGCCGCGGCGGACACCGCCGAGGGTGCCGGGACCGGGAGCACCCCTGCGGCGAGCGGCAACGGTGCGAACGGTGTGAACGGGGCCAGTGGAGCACGTGGGGTCAGCGAGGCGAGCGAAGTCGCCGCATCAGCCGAAGAGGGATGACGCAATGCCGAAGATGAAGACCGACAGGGGCGCCGCCAAGCGGATCAAGGTGACGGGCAGTGGCCGGCTGCGCCGGCGCAAGGCGTTCCGCTCGCACCTGCTCGAGAAGAAGACAAGCGTGCGGACCCGCCGGCTCGGGCGCGAGTCCGACATCGCCAAGGCCGACGAGAAGGCGACGCGGAGGATGCTCGGCCTCTGAGCGTCCCGCCCCCGTTCTGTCGGTGGCCGCTGTGAGACACACCCGAGGCGACTGGCTCCCGGAGTCCCCGAAGCCCTGAAGTCCTCGACGATCGAACCCTGAAGACCGAAGTCCGCGAAAATTCCCGGAGAGAGGAGCACCACGATGGCCAGAGTGAAGCGGTCCGTCCACGGCCGCAAGCACCACCGCGCTGTCCTCGAGCAGGCGAAGGGGTACTACGGCAACAAGAGCCGTTCTTACCGGGCTGCCAACGAGCAGCTCATGCACTCGATGCAGTACGCCTTCCGGGACCGCCGGGCCCGCAAGGGCGACTTTCGCAAGTTGTGGATCCAGCGGATCAACGCCGGGGCCCGCCAGCACGGCATGAGCTACAGCCGCCTGATCAACGGTTTGCACCTGGCGGGGGTCGAGGTCGATCGCAAGGTGCTGGCCGACCTGGCCGTGAGCGACTCTGCAGCGTTTGCCGCGCTCGTCGAGACGGCGCAGGGCGCTCTGGCGTCGGCGCCTGTATCCGCGTCGCCAGCATCCACGGCGGCTGTGGCCGAGGTCGCTTCCTGACCCAGCGGCTGGCCTTCACGCACCGCCGGGTTCGCCGGCTGCGCGGGCTGTTGCAGAAGCGTTCGGCGCGCTGGAGCGAGCGCGCCTTCGTCGCAGAGGGCGCCGAGCTGATCCGCTCCGCGCTCGATGCGGGCGCTCCGGTCGAATCCGTGTACGTCGCGCCCGAGGGTGACGGCGACCGCGCCACCCAAGACGTCTGCCGCCGTGTGGTCGCGGCCGGCGTGCGCGTGTTCCCGCTCGGCGCGGGCGTCCTGGAGCGGGTGGCCGACACCGTCACGCCGCAGCCGGTTCTCGCCGTGCTGCCCATGTTGCCCATGCTCGACGAGTCGGCGGAGGGCCCGGACGTGTGGCGTCCACTGGTTCGTCCGGGCGCTCTGGTGGTGGTGCTGGTCGACGTGCGCGACCCGGGCAACGCCGGCACGGTGCTGCGGGCCGTGGACGCGTCAGGCTCGACGGCCGTCGTCTACGCCGGCGACTCGGTCGATCCCTACAACCCCAAGACGGTGCGCGCCTCGGCCGGCTCCATCTTCCACGTCCCGCTCGCGGTGCGCCACGAGCCGCTGGCGCTGGCCGCCGAGCTGGCCGACGCGGGCTTTCGCACCGTGGCCAGCGTGGTGCGTGCCGGCGACGACTACGCCGCGCTCGACTGGTCGGTGCCGACGGCGCTGTTTCTCGGCAACGAGTCCTCGGGGCTCGACCCCGCGCTGAGCGGCGCGCTGGGCGGATCCATCGCCATCCCGATGGCGGGGCGAGCCGAGTCGCTCAACGTGGGCGTGGCGTGCGCGGTGGTCTGCTTCGAGGCGTTCCGCCAACGCCGGGGTGGTGGTCCCGGGCCACGTAGCATTTCGGGTGGCGGGACGACACGACATGGTGACTGACAACGTAGAACTCGACATCGAGGGCATCGCCGGCGACGGCGAGCGGGCCATCGCGGGCGCTGCCTCGACCGAGGCGCTGGCCCAGGTCGAGACGGAGTACCTGGGCAAGCGCTCGGCACTGACGAGAGCGCACCGCATGCTGGGTGGCCTCGATCCCGCTGCCCGCAAGGAGGCCGGCCGCCGGCTCAACGAGGTGCGGGCGCGGCTCGAGTCGCAGCTGGCGGTCCGCCGGTCCGAGCTGGCCGCAGCGGAGCGCGCGGCCGCGCTGCAGGCGGACCGTCTCGACCTGACCGAGGTGATCCCGGCCCAGGTGCTCGCACCGCTGTCACGAGGCCACCTCCACCTCGTGACCCAGGCCCGCGCCGAGCTCGAGGACGTGTTCGTCGGCATGGGCTTCACCGTCGCCGAGGGGCCCGAGGCCGAGTCGGACTGGTACAACTTCGAGGCCCTCAACATGCCGCCCGCCCACCCTGCACGCGGCATGTACGACACCATCTACCTCGACATCGGCGAGCCCGAGACCGTGCTGTTGCGCACGCACACCTCGCCCGTGCAGATCCACCTCATGGAAGACGCTGTGCGCAATGGCACGCTGCCCATCCATGCGGTGATGCCGGGCAAGTGCTTCCGCCTCGACACCCCTGACGCTCGCCACCTCCCGGTGTTCAACCAGATCGAGGGCCTGGTGGTCGACCACGGAGTTACCTTCGGCGACCTCGCCGGGACAATTCAGGTCTTCACCGAGGCCTACTTCGGTCCGGGCATGCAGTCCCGCCTGCGTCCGGCCTACTTCCCCTTCACCGAGCCCTCGGCCGAATTCGAGATCACGTGCACGCTGTGCCTGGGTGAGGGGTGCCGTACGTGCTCGCACACGGGCTGGATCGAGCTCGGCGGGTGCGGCATGGTCGACCCCGCCGTCTTCGCCGCCGTCGGGATCGACACGGATGAGTGGTCGGGCTTCGCGTTCGGCTTCGGCATCGACCGGCTGGCGCAGATGCGCCACGCCGTGCCCGACATGCGCTCCTTCGTGGAGAACGACATCCGCTTCCTCTCGCAGTTCTGACCTCACCCACCATCTGAAGGATCCTTTCGACGACCGTGCGCGCACCGCTCAGCTGGCTCCGTGACTTCGCTCCTTTCCCCGACGACATCGGGTTGCTGCGCGACGCGCTCGACGACCTGGGCCTCGTGGTCGAGGCGATCGAACGTGTGGGTGAGGGACTCGGCGACGTCGTGGTCAGTCGCGTCCTCGAGATCCGTCCGATCAAGGGGGCCGACAAGATCCGCCTCGTCGTGGTCGACGCCGGTGCGGACCCGCTCGAGATCGTGTGCGGCGCGCACAACTTCGCGGTGGGGGACCGGGTGCCCCTGGCCCCGGTGGGGGCCATCCTGCCGGGAGGCTTCGAGATCGGGCGCCGCAAGCTGCGCGGCGTCGAGTCCAACGGGATGCTGTGCTCGGGCAAGGAGCTCGGGCTCTCCGAGGACCAGGCGGGGCTGCTGATCCTGGGTGACGAGGCGCCCGGTGAGCCGGGCACGCCCTTGATAGAGGCGCTCGGCCTCGAGCCCGACGTCGTCTTCGACATCACCGTGGAGGGCAACCGCCCCGATGCGTGGAGCATGACGGGGATCGCCCGCGACCTGGCCGGCCGGCTCGCCCTGCCGTTCGCCGCGCCTGATGCACCCCAGCCCGCCCCGAGCGGCCGGCCGGTGGAATCGGCCGCGTCGGCTTCGGTGGACTCGCCCGAGCTGTGCCCGCGCCTGACGGTGACCGTGCTCGACGGGGTGACCGTCGGTCCCTCGCCGCAGTGGATCGCCCGCCGGCTCCTGCTCGCCGGCATGCGCCCGATCAACAATGTGGTCGACGCCTCGAACTACGTCATGCTCGAGCTCGGCCAGCCCACGCACCCCTACGACCTCTCGCGGCTGCCCGGGCGCGGGCTGTCGGTTCGGCGGGCGCAGCCGGGCGAGACCGTCGAGACCCTCGACGGCGTGTCGCGGACGGTGGGCGTGCAAGGCCGCAGCCTCGGCGATACCGGCGAAGACTGTCTCATCTGCGACGCCGAGGGGACACCCGTCGGCATCGGCGGCATCATGGGTGGCGCCTCCTCGGAGATCGCGGCCTCCACGACCGAGGTCCTCTTGGAAGCCGCGTACTTCACGCCGATGGCGATCGCGCGCACGTCCAAGCGTCTCGGCCTGCGCACCGAGGCCTCCGCGCGCTTCGAGCGTGGGTGCGACCCGTGGGCGATCGAGCCGTCGGTGCAGCGGTTCTGCCAGCTGTTGGCCGAGAGCGTGCCCACGTTCCGCGTGGCCGACGGCATGCTCGACGTGCGCGGCGAGGTACCCCAGCCATTCGTGGTCTCGGTGCCCATTGCGCGCGTGCAACGCCAGATCGGGGTAAGCCTCGACGCCGAGCAGATCGCGCGGTTGTTGGAGCCGATCGGCTTCGAGGTCCTCGAGGAGGTGGCGGCCGAGGTCACGGTGATGGTGCCGACCAACCGGCCCGACGTGCGGCGCGAGCCCTATGGCGTCGATGACGTCATTGAGGAGATCGCCCGCACCTTCGGCTACAGCAACGTGCCACGGCACGTCCCGACCTGGCCCCAGCCCGGCGGCCTGACGTCGCTGCAGCGGTCGCGCCGAGGGGTCAAAGACGTGCTGGTCGGCCTCGGCGCGTCGGAGGGCTGGACCGACACCTTCGTGTCGGCCTCTGCCCATGCCGACGTCGGCCTGACCGGCGACGCCGTGCGGGTCTCGAACCCGCTCGATGCGGAGAAGCCGTTCCTGCGCCGCTCTCTGATGCCCGGTCTCCTGGGTGCCCTGTCCTACAACGCAAGCCGCCGGCAGGGCGACATCCGCCTCTTTGAGGTGGGCGTCGTGTTCTCCCACCCCGGCGAGGGCGCGCCGCGCGTCGTCGAGCGAGCGGGAGCAGGAGGTCTCGAGCGCGCGGAGCTGCCGGGCGAGCGCGAGCTGCTGGCGGGCGTCTTCGCTCTCGAGGGTGACGACGCGCGCACCGCAGTCGCCGCATGGGATGTACTGGCGGAGGCGCTGCGCGTGGACGGGGTGCGCTTGGTGCCGCCCGGCGCCGGCGCGGGCGGCGAGGAGGTGCTCGCCGGCTTGCATCCCACTCGCTCGGCGCGTCTGGTGGCGCACCACGCCTCCGGTGAGGAGGTCGTCGTCGGTGCAGTCGGCGAGATCGACCCCGAAGTGGCCGCCACCTTTGGCCTCACCCACGCCGTCGGCAGCGGATCGGTCGCGACGCGGGTCGGCTGGCTCGAGGTGGATCTCGGCGTGCTCTTCGACGAGTCGCTCGTGCCTCGGCGGGGGATCGTGGTGGGGGCGGTGAGCCGCTTCCCGTCCTCGGACATCGACCTGGCCTTCGTGGTGGGCGACGCGCACCCGGCCGACGCCGTCGAAGACACGCTGCGTCGCGCCGCGGGAGACCTGCTCGAATCGGCGCGGCTCTTCGATGTCTACCGGGGAGCGGGGATCGACGAAGGCTCGCGCAGTCTCGCCTACCGGTTGCGCTTCTGCTCGCCCGAGCGCACGCTGACCGACGAGGAGGTTCGTGTGTTGCGGGCCCACTGCATCGAGGCTGTCGAGACGGAATACCGCGCCGTACTGCGCTGAGCCTGCTCCCGAGCTTGCTCCGAATCGCCTGCGTCCGTGGCATCGTTGTCCGATGGAGGTGCGGCGGATCGACCCCGAAGACGAGGCCGGCCTGGCCGAGTCTGCCGACGTGCTCCGTGCGTCGGACAAGGACATGTGGCCTGAGCTCGCCGGGTTCACCCTGCGCGACATCCGCGCGTTCGCCCGGTTTCGCGGGGCGACCCGGCGCTACGAACTCCTGGCGGCAGCGGAGCCGGGTGGGCCGATACTGGGCGTCGGCCTGGTCGAGCGCACATTGCGCGAAAACCTGCACGCCGTGGAGGTGACGGTCGCCGTTCACCCGTCCCACCGTCGCAGAGGTGTCGGCACCGCCCTGGTCGATTCCATCGGAGCGCGCGCGAGTGCGGACGGGCGGCGGGTCCTCAACTCCATCGTCGACGTCCCGGTGTCGGTTGCCGCGGACCATCCGTCGCGAGCCTTTGCGAAGAAGGTTGGGTTCGTCCCCACTTTGGGGGGCCACACCCGGCATCTGACCGTTCCGCTCGACCCGGCACGGTTCGAGTCGCTCGGCAACGTAATTGCCGGTGCGCGAGATGCCGGTGATTACCGCACGTTGACCTTCGACGCGCCCTGGCCCGCAGAGTTCGTCGAGGACCACTGCGAGCTGCTGCGGCGCATGTCGACGGACGAGCCCGCCGGCGACAGCGCGCACCAAGAGGAGATCTGGGACGCCGAGCGTTTGCGTGAGCACGATGAGCTCCGGGTGGCCCGCGGCACCTCGAAGCTCGTCGCTGTCGCGCAGCACGTGCCGTCGGGCCGGCTCGTGGCGATGAGCGAGCTCCTGCTGGCCCCCGACGCGCCGGACCAGGCCTGGCAGCTGATCACCGTGGTGCACCCCGCGCACCGCGGCCACCGTCTCGGGCTCGCAGTGAAGATGGCCAACCTCGAGGCCCTGGGGCGCGTGCCCCGGCCGTCCGTTTCATCGTCACCGGCAACGCGGCGGTGAACGCACCGATGATCGCGGTCAACGACATGCTTGGCTTCGAGGTCGTCGGCGAAGGGATGTTCTGGCAGAAGCAGCTGTCGTAGCGGGCCGGGTGTGCTTTCTCGGGTGTATATGCAGCCTTCCGAAAAGGGGGGTATTTAACGAAGGATATCGCTCTAACCTTCGTTAATTGGGGGTAGTTTTGGAAGGATACATATACAGGCGGGGACGGATGTCCCTTCGGCTGCTCCCCAAGCCCTGCGCCCAAGGAATGAATGTTTATACGAATATATGTATACTAATGCGATGAAAGCCGGGATCGTCGGGGCCTCTGGGTACACGGGCGCAGAGCTGCTGCGCCTCCTTGCGGTGCATCCCACCTTCGAGGTCGCCCTGGCCACAGCACACACGCACGTCGGCCGGTCGGTGGGCACCCACACCCCCTCGTTGGCCGCGGCATACCCGGGACTGGCGTATGGGGAGAACGACCCGGCGCTGTTCGACGGACTCGACCTTGTGTTCTGTGCCCTGCCGCACGGTGAATCCCAGCGCATCATTCCCGAGCTGAGCGGGCGGGTGGGCCTGGTGGTCGACCTGGCCGCGGACTTTCGCCTGCGCGACGCCGCGCTCTACCCCGCCTGGTACGGAGAGGAGCACGTCGCGCCCGGCCTCCTGGCCGAGGCGGCCTACGGGTTGCCCGAGCTGTTCCGGGCGGACCTCGGGGGAGCCACGCTCGTGGCGGCGGCCGGGTGCTACCCGACGGCGGCGGGCCTCGCGCTCGCGCCACTGGTCCGCCGCGGAGTGGTCGAACCCGGAGGCATCGTGGTCGACGCCGCGTCGGGGGTCTCCGGTGCCGGCCGTGGGCTCAACGAGTCGCTGCACTTTGGCACCGTGGACGAGGACTTCACCGCGTACGGCCTGCTCACGCATCGCCACACGCCCGAGATGGAGCAGATCCTCGGACCTGAAGCGGCGGTGCTGTTCACCCCGCACCTGGCTCCCATGGTGCGCGGCATCCTGGCCACCTGTTACAGCCGGCCCGCGCCGGGCGCCCCTGTCCTCTCGACCGCCGCGATCATGGAGGTGCTGCACGAGGCCTACGACGACGAGCCTTTCGTTGTCGTGACCGACGACCCGCCGTCGACCAAGGCGACAGCCGGCTCGAATACCGCCCACGTCACGGCGCGGGTGGACCCGCGGACGGGGTGGGTCGTGACGCTGTGCGCCCTCGACAACCTGGTCAAGGGTGCGTCCGGCCAGGCGATCCAGTGCGCCAACGCCGCCCTCGGCCTCCCCGAGACGGCGGGGCTCCCGCTCGCCGGGATGTTCCCGTGAGCGTCACCGCACCGCGCGGCTTCGTCGCGGTGGGCGGCTTCGCGGGCATCAAGGCAGGCGAGGTGCCCGATGTCGCCGTAGTGGCCACCGCCGACGGGCGCGCCGTGCCTGCGGCGGGGGTGTTCACCGCGAATCTCGCTGCCGCGGCACCGGTCCAGGTCAGCCGAGCCCACCTCGCCGCCACCGGCGGTCGTGCCGCTGGCGTGATCCTCACGTCGGGCAACGCCAATGCCGCGACCGGCGTCGGCGGCCGGGCCGCCGCGGAGCGCCTCTGCATCGCGGTGGCCGGAGACATCGGCGCCACTGCGGAGGAGATCCTGGTGTGCCAGACCGGCTTGATCGGGATCCCGTTTCCCATCGAGAGGGTCATCCTCGAGATCGAGCCGATCGTGATGGCGCGGCGAGGCGGCGAGGAGGCGGCTGCACAAGCAGCGCGGGCCATCATGACGACCGACACGGTCCCCAAGCAGGTCGTCGTGGAGGGCGACGGCTTCGTCGTCGGCGGCATGGCCAAGGGCGCGGCGATGTTGGCGCCCAACATGGCGACGATGCTTGCGGTCTGCACGACGGACGCGGCGGTGGACTCCCAGACCTTGCAGCAGGCCTTGCGCGACGCCGTCGCCTCGTCCTTCAACTCGATCACGGTCGACGGCAGCACCTCGACCAACGACACCGTGCTCTTGCTGGCCAGCGGGCTCGGCGCGAGCCCCGCGCCCGACGCGTTGACGGAGGCCCTCACGGAGGCGTGCCAGTCCCTGGCCGAGCAGATGGTTGCGGACGCCGAGGGTGCGACAAAGGTCGTACAGATCCGCGTGCGTGGCGCCACCAGCGACGAGGCCGCGCACAGTGCGGCGCGTAAGGTGGCCGATTCCATGCTCGTGCAGTGCTCGCTGTTCGGTGAGGATCCCTACTGGGGCCGCATCGTGTCCGAGCTCGGGTCTGCCGGAACCCCGTTCGACATCGACCGGGTCTCCGTGGCCTACGGCGGCACGGTGGTGTGCGCCGCCGGCGAGGCGGTGCCCCATGACGCCGCGGCCGTCGCCGTCCATATGGCGGGGAGACATATCGAGATCGAGTGCGACCTGGGGCTGGGCTCGGGCGATGCCGTGGTCCTCGGTACGGACCTGGGCTACGGCTACATCGACGAGAACAGGACGACGTCGTGAGCACGCCGGCGAAGCTGCCGGTGCCGCCGCGCGTCACCCGGGCGCAGAAGGCGGCGGCCGAGAACAGAGCATCCGTGCTGGTCGAGGCCTTGCCCTACATCCGCCGCTTCTGGGGGAAGATCGTGGTCGTCAAGTACGGCGGCAACGCGCTGCACGCCTCCGACGGCGAGGAGGGGGCCGACCCGTTGGCCTCCTTCGCGCAGGACGTCGTCCTCATGCGCGCCGTCGGCATGCTGCCGGTGGTGGTGCACGGGGGAGGTCCCCAGATCGGTGACCTCATGGCGCGCCTCGGCAAGGAGGCGGAGTTCCGCGACGGCCTGCGGGTCACCGACGCCGACACGCTCGACATCGCTCGCATGGTGCTGGTGGGCAAGGTCAACCGCGACATCGTCTCGGCTATCAACGTGCACGGGCCGCTCGCCGTGGGCATGTCCGGTGAGGACGCGAATCTGATCACGGCCGCGCAGACGCACGTCGATCTCGGCTTCGTCGGCAACGTGTCACTGGTCGACCCGACCATGCTGCAGCGGCTCGTCGCGGAGGGACTGATCCCAGTGGTGGCCACGATTGGAGCCGACGAGTCGGGGCAGGCGTACAACATCAACGCGGACACGGTCGCCGGCGCGCTGGCGGAGGCACTGCAGGCCGAGAAGCTCGTCTTCCTCACCGATATCGAGGGCCTGCGCGTGGTGGCGGACGACCCGACCACGGTGATCCATCAGGCCTCACTCGCGGTCATCGACGAGATCGTCCGCAGCGGTGGGGTCAAGGGAGGCATGATGCCCAAGGTCGAGGCGTGCGCCCGCGCTGTGCGCGCAGGGGTGACGCGGGCGCACATCTTGGACGGGCGCGTGCCCCACGCGCTCCTGCTCGAGCTGTTCACCGATTCGGGGGTGGGGACGATGGTGCTGCCATGACGAGCGACGGCACGAGCGACGCCACGAGCGACGGCGCGCCCGCAAAAGGGCACGAGCGCGAGATGCTCATGCGCACCTACGCCGATCCGCCGGTGACGTTCGTACGCGGCGAGGGCACGGTGCTCTTCGACGCCGACGGCACCGGGTACCTCGACTTCATCACGGGGCTCGCGGTCGTCTCCCTCGGCCACGCCCACCCTGTGATCGCCGAGGCCGTGGCCGAGCAAGCGCGGACGTTGAGCCACGTATCCAACCTCTACGGCAACACGCTGGCGCCCGAGGTGGCCCGCACGATCGACCGGTTGATCAACGGTGGGACGGGGCAGGCCGGAGGCCAGGTGTTCTTCGCCAACTCGGGGGCGGAGGCCAACGAATGCGCGCTCAAGCTGGCCCGGCGCTGGGCCGGAGGCGGTCGCCACGTCGTCATCAGCGCGGACAACGCCTTTCACGGGCGGACCCTCGCCACCCTGACCGCGACCGGCCAGCCCGAGAAACAAGCGCCCTTCCTGCCGCTGCCCGAGGGCTTCGTGCACGTGCCCTACGACGACGTCGCCGCGCTCGACAAGGCTCTCGACGCCGAGACGGTGGCCGCGGTGCTGCTCGAGCCGTTGCAGGGCGAGGGCGGGGTCGTGGTGCCGAGCTCGGACTACCTCGGCGCCGTACGCTCGCTGTGCACCGAGCGCAACGCGCTGCTCATGCTCGACGAGATCCAGACGGGTCTCGGGCGGACGGGACACTGGTTCGCCTTCCAGGCGCAAGGCCTCGAGCCCGACGTGGTGACGATGGCGAAGTCGCTCGGGAACGGCATGCCGGTCGGTGCCTGCTGGGCCCGGGCTGAGGTCGCGGCGGCCTTCGGTCCAGGTGACCACGGGTCGACCTTCGGCGGCCAGCCGCTGGCGCTGGCGGCGGTGCGGGCGACGCTGGCCGTGATGGAGGCCGAGGATGTGTGCGGACGGGCCCAGCGGGCGGGCGCCCGGCTGGCCCACGGCCTGCAGGCACTGCCCCGGGTCGTGTCGGTGCGCGGCGCCGGGCTGCTCCTCGCGGCCCAGCTCGACGCGCCGCTGGCCAAGGACGTAGGCGCCCGGGCACTCCAGGCGGGGTTGCTGGTCAACGCGGTGCGTCCCGACGCCATCCGGGTGGCGCCGCCGCTGCTCGTGAGTGACCAGGAGATCGACAGCGCCCTGGCCATCCTCGGGCGAGCGTTGGCCGAGGCCGACGCGGCCAGCGGGTAGAGAAGAAGGAGCGTCTCCACCATGCCGGACCTCTTCGACATCGACGATCTCGACCCCGACGACTGGGATCGCGTCCTCGCTCTCGCCCTCAGCGATCCGCCGCCGCAGCTCCTGACCGGCCAGGGAGTCGCCCTCTTGTTCGAGAAGCCCTCGGTGCGAACGCGCAACTCCACCGAGATGGCGGTCGTCGACCTCGGGGGGCATCCGGTGTACATCCAGGGAGCCGAAGTGGGCCTCGATACACGTGAGACGGCCGAGGACGTCGCACGGACACTGGCGTGCTACCACCGGATCGTGTGCGCGCGTGTCTTCGATCACGCCCTGTTCGTCCGCATGGCGTCCGCGCTCGAGCGGAGCGGCTTCGACGTGCCGCTGGTCAACCTCCTCTCCGACGACGCCCACCCGTGCCAGGCCGTCGCCGACGTGCTGACGCTACGCGAGGTGTTCGGTCAGAATCTTGCGGGGCGGGTCCTGACCTACGTCGGTGACGCCAACAACATGGCGCGCTCGCTGGCCAAGGCCGGCCTGCTCGAGGGCATGGAGATCCGCATTGCCGCCCCCGCCGGGTACACCTTCTCGATGGCCGAGCTCTCAAGGCTGCAGGCCTTCGCCGACGCCGTGGGCCGGGATGGCAGCGTGCAGCAGACCGACGACCCGGGTCAGGCGGCCAAAGGCGCGGCTGCCGTCTACACCGACGTCTGGACGTCCATGGGCCAAGAGGACGAGCAGGCCGACCGACTCGCAGCGTTCGAGGGGTTCACCGTCGACGAAGAACTGGTCGAGCAGATGGGACCCGAGGGCATCGTGCTGCACTGCCTGCCGGCGCATCGCGGCGAGGAGATCACCGATGTGGTGCTCGAGGGTCCCCGTTCGGTCGTGTGGCGCCAGGCCGCCCATCGCCGCACGGCCGTGCGCGGCATCATGGCGTGGGCCCTGGGAGCCAGGCCATGAGCGCCGGCGCCTCGAAGAACCAACGCCAGCATCGCATCACCAAGCTGCTCGAGAGTCAGGCCGTGACCAGCCAGGCCCAGCTGGTGACGCTGTTGGGTGAGGAGGGGGTCGAGGCCACCCAGACGACCGTGTCGCGCGACCTCGAGGATCTCGGCGCGGTCAAGGTCCGCCTGCCCGGCGGTGAGACGGCCTACGCGCTGCCCGAGTTGCCGGTGCACCAGATTGCGCCCGAAGACCACTTGCGTCGCGTGCTGGGGGAGTGGGTCGTCGAGGTCGCGCACTCGGGGAACCTGGTGGTGCTCCGCACGCCGCCCGGCTCGGCGCACGTCGTCGGGTCGGCGCTGGACCGCAGCGGGCTGGAGGACGTCGTGGGCACCGTGGCGGGCGACGACACGGTGCTGGTGGTGGTCGACGAGCAGCTGGGTGGTGCCGCCATGGCGGCGCGTCTGCGCGACGTCGCGGGCATCACCGCGCCGTCCGCGCCGTCCGCGCCGTCCGCGTCGTCCGCGCCGTCCGCGCCGTCGGCGCCGTCGGCGGCATCGAACGGGAAGAACACAACGGGAAGCAGAACGGGAAGGACAATGACTGAACATGGCTGATCGGGTGGTCCTGGCGTACAGCGGCGGCCTCGATACGTCGGTGGCCGTGCGCTGGCTCATCGAGCACGAGGGCGTCGAGGTCGTGGCGGTGGCTGTCAACGTGGGCCAGGCCAACGAGCGTGGCGGCGAGGACTGGGACGCCATCCGCCACAGAGCCATCGCCGCCGGTGCCGTCGAGGCGGTCGTGATCGACGCCCGCTACGAGATGGCCGAAGACTTCTGCATGCCTGCGTTGCAGGCGAACGCCCGCTACGAAGGCAAGTACCCGCTTGTCTCGGCGTTGTCGCGCCCGGTGATCGTGAGGCACCTCGTGGCTGAGGCGCGCCGGCACAAGGCGACCGCGGTCGCGCACGGCTGCACGGGCAAGGGCAACGATCAGGTGCGCTTCGAGGTGGGCGTTCGTGCGCTGGCGCCCGACCTCCGGATCCTCGCGCCTGCCCGCGTCTGGGGCCTCACGCGCGAGGACTGCGTCGAGCTGGCGGCCAAGTGGGAGATCCCCATCACCGTCACCAAGGAGAAGCTCTACTCGATCGACGACAACCTGTGGGGCAAGGCGATCGAGTGCGGTGCGATCGAGGATCCCTGGGCGCCGGCGCCCGACGACGTGTACACGCTCACGCGGGTCACCGAGACCGATCCCGTCGAGGTGGTCGTCGGCTTCGAGGCGGGCGTGCCGGTCTCGTTGGACGGCGTCGCGCACAGCCCCTACGGGCTCATCACGCAGCTGGGCGCCATTGCCGGCGCCCGTGGCTTCGGACGGCTCGACATGGTCGAGAACCGCCGCGTGGGGATCAAGAGCCGCGAGGTCTACGAGTGCCCGGCCGCGCTGGCTCTCATCGTGGCGCATGCGGACCTCGAGGACCTGACCCTCGAGCGCGACCTGCAGCACGAGAAGGCCCGACTCGAGCCGCGCTGGTCCGAGCTGGTCTACGACGGGCTGTGGTACTCGCCCCTGCGCACGGCACTCCAGGCCTTCGTCACCGAGAGCCAGCGCCACGTCACCGGTGAGGTGCGACTGCGCTTCGCCGCGCCCGGCACCTGCACGGTGGTCGGGCGACGCAGCCCCGTCGCGCTCTACGACCACGGCCTGGCCACCTACGACGCCTCCGACACCTTCCGGCACGGCGACGCCGAGGGATTTGTTCGGCTGTGGGGTCTTGGTGTGGCAACGTGGTCAGCCAGGCAGGGTCCGGGCGCCGAGGAGGCCGAGGCGGCCGCACTGGCCGAGGCGGCCGAGGGGCAGTCGGCGCCACGGGGACCAGGAAGGGGCGGGACATGACGCTGTGGGAGGGCCGCATCGCGTCGGGGATGGCCGACGAGGTGGCTGCGTTCACCGTAAGCCTCTCCTTCGACCGCGTCTTGGCCACCGACGACCTGGCGGGCTCGCGCGCGGACGTGAAGGGGCTCGGCAAGGTCGGCATTCTCTCCGACTCCGAGGTCACGGCACTCATCGAGGCGCTCGACATGGTGGAGGAGGAGTTCGCCACCGGCGTGTTCGCCTTCGCGCCGGGCGACGAGGACATCCACACCGCGATCGAGCGGCGCGTGACCGAGCTCATCGGCGACGTCGGCGCCAAGCTGCACACCGGGCGGAGCCGCAACGACCAGGTGGCGACCGCGCTGCGCCTGTGGTGCCGGCGCACCCTCATCGGCGTGGCGGGCGAGATCATGGCCCTCCAGGACACGCTGGCGCAGCGGGCCGCCGACGCGGCCGACGTCTACCTGCCCGGCTACACCCACATGCAGCGGGCCCAGCCCGTGTTGTTGGCGCACCACCTGCTGGCGCACGGGTGGGCACTGGCGCGCGACGTGGACCGGCTCCTCACCACGGTGGACCGCCTCAACACGTCACCGCTGGGTGCGGGCGCCCTGGCCGGCTCGTCGTTGCCGCTCGACCCCGACTACGTCGCGGCGGAGCTCGGCTTCCACGGGCGTTTCGAGAACTCGCTCGACGCCGTGTCCGATCGTGACTTCGTGGCCGAGTCGCTCTTCGACCTCGCGCTCCTCGGGGTGCACCTCTCGCGCATGGGCGAGGAGATCGTGTTGTGGTCGACCGAGGAATTCGGCTTCTGCACCCTCGACGACGCCTACGCCACCGGGAGCTCGATGCTCCCGCAGAAGAAGAACCCCGATGTGGCCGAACTGGCCCGCGGCAAGTCGGGCCGCCTGATCGGTCACCTCAACTCGGTGCTCGTGACCTTGAAGGGTCTCCCGCTCGCCTACAACCGCGACCTGCAGGAGGACAAGGAGCCGCTCTTCGACGCGGTGACCCAGGTCTCGCGCGCGCTCACGGCGCTGCGTGGCGTCTACGAGACGGCGACGTGGAACGAGGAACGCATGCAGACGGCGGCCGACGGCCCGGCGGCCTCGGCCATCGACCTGGCCGAGATGCTGGTCGAGCAGGGCATGCCCTTCCGCCAGGCCCACGCGTTGGTCGGAGGCTTGGTTCGCGAGTCGCTCGAGCGCCATGTGCCCCTCGTCGAGCTGGTCGCCGCGCACCCTGAATTGGGCGATGCCGCGACGGAGCTCCTCGAGCCGGGTGTGGCGGTGACACGCCGGCGGACCCCGGGAGGGGCCGGTCCGGGGCCCGTCGCCGAGCAGAAGGAGCGCTTCGCCCGGCGGCGCGAGGTAGACCGGACGCGGCTGGCCCAGTGGCGTCCCGCCAGCACCTGAGCAGCCCAAATGGCGGTGTCCGAACCATGACGGCTCACGTGGGAGAATCGTGACCGTCCGGCCTGCTGTGTGGCGGAACCTCTGTGTCGGGTAACGCCCAGGTGAACGCTTGAAAAAGATCTGCGCAAAACGGTTGTCTTGGCATCAAGTCCGCGCGCAGGCTGTACGAGAAGCACAATCGACGACGTGCCCCCGTTTGAACGAGTGAGCTGTACACCGCCTCCGAGAGGGTGTGAGGGGAGGGTGGCGGGACGAGCTGTCCGCGGGTGCACGTAGCCGGTTCCACCAGAAACCCTCATGACGTGGAGAGGTGCACATGGAGCGAATGAGCGGCATCGACCCGATGTTCGTGTACTCCGACACCAGGCATACGCCGATGGAGATCGCGTATGCCTGCGTGTTTGACCCGGCGACCGCCGACGGCGGCTACAGCTTCGAACATGTTGTCGGTGTGCTCGAGTCCCGGATGCCGACGCTCACGCCCTTCCGCCGGCGCCTGATGCCCGTCCCGCTCGGCCTCGATAACCCCCGTTGGGTCGACGACCCCGATTTCGACTTGAGCAACCACTTGCACCGCGTCGCGGCGCCGGCGCCGGGCGGTCTCGAGGAGTTCAGCCAGATGGTCGCCGCCGTGATGGGCCGCTCACTCCTGCCCGAGCAGCCGCCCTGGGAGATGCACATCGTCGAGGGGCTGGCCGGTGGCATGGTCGGTCTCATCGCCAAGGTCCACCACTCGGTCATCGACGGGGTCGCCGGGGCACAGCTGCTGGCCCAGCTGCTCGACCTCACCGCAGAGGGGAGCGCGGTCACGAACCCGTGCCCGCCCTGGCTGCCGGCCGGCCTGCCGTCCCAGCGCGCGTTGATGGCCGACGCGCTCCCGAGCGTCTTCCGCGGCCCGGTGCGGACACTGCGCGCCGCCCGCGAGGTGGGTCGTACGGCGGTGCGAATCGCACGCTGCGCGCTCGACGACACCACCGGGCCCGTGTCGATCCCGCTCGGCGCACCGGCGGTGTTCGAGTCGCCCGTCGGGGCCCGGCGTGAGGTCCGCTTCGCCGTCCTGGACCTGAACGAGGTACGGCGCCTGAAGGACCGCTTCGGAACCACCGTCAACGACGTCGTGCTGGCCGTGTGCTCCGGTGCGTTGCGGGACCACCTGGCTGCTCAGGGCCAGGATCCCGACAGCCCGCTGGTCGCCGTGGTACCGGTGTCGGTGAGGCCCGACGAGGCCGATGATGCGGGGGGTAACCAGCTGTCGGCGATGTTCGTCACGCTGGCCAACGACCGCAAGACGCCGCTCGAGCGCCTGCGCACGGTCACCGAAGCCTCCGCGTCGTGCAAGGGCCAAGAGCGAGCGGTGGGGTACGGCCCCATGGCCACCAGGGTGGCCGAGGCGATCCCGCCTGCGGTGGCCAAGCCGATGATCCAGCTCGGCGTGCGTTCGGGGATCCTGCGCAAGGTGCGAGCCGGCAACTTGATGATCTCCAACGTGCCCGGCCCGAACTTCCCGCTCTACTTCGCCGGGATGGAGCTGCGCGCGGTCTATCCCCTCGGACCGGTGATGGATGGTGTGGCGCCGATCAACATCACCGTGCAGAGCTATCTCGACTCGCTCTTCGTCGGCATCAACGCCTCCGCCAAGGCCTCGTCGGACTTGGCCGGGCTGGCCCGGAGGATGGAGGAGGAGCTCCTCCTCCTGAGCAAGATGGTCAGCGGGGCAGGACCCCCCCTCAGCGCGGCGGTGCGCCACCGTCGTACCCCCCAGGCTGGAGGGCACCGCCGCGCTCAGTCGACGTCCACGCCGGCGTCGTCCTCAACGTCGACGACGCCGGCGCCGGGCGACACCGACTGACGCGCCGGGGCCGACGCACCCACCGCCTGGCTGAGCCGACTGGGCCGGGTGGCGTCGCGCGCTCACGGTGCGACAGGGTGGCCCGGTGGAGCGGTCGGACTTGGAGCGTGGTCCCCTCGCCGTAGCGCCGTGGCTGCTCAACAAGCTCTTGGTGCGCGGTGAGCGGGCCGGCCGGATCGTCGAGGTCGAGGCGTACCACGGGGCCAAAGACGCCGCCTCCCATGCCTACCGTGGCCTGACTCCGCGTACCGCGGTCATGTTCGGGCCGCCTGGATACCTCTACGTCTACTTCACCTACGGCATGCACTGGTGCGCCAACGTGGTGTGCGAGCGCGACGGCGAAGCGGCCGCGGTGTTGCTCCGCGCGCTGGCGCCGACCGCGGGGATCGAGGCCATGCGCGCCGCCCGCCCGGCCGCGCGTCGTGAGGCGGAGCTGTGCAACGGGCCCGCCAAGCTGTGCCAAGCCTTGGGGATCACCGGGACCGAGAACGGGACCGACCTCTTGGCTCCCGGCGGGCCGGAGGCCGGTCCGGGAGCGGTCCGGTTGGTGGACGACGGGACGCCGCCGCCCCGACGTCCCGGCCGGGGGAGGCGGATCGGCATCAAGGAGGCAACGGACAAGCGGTGGCGCTTCTGGGTGTCCGGAGACCCGCACGTCTCGAGACCATGGTCCTGAGCTGGGCCGATAAGAAGCTGCGCCTTTTGTCATCCCCATGTCATGTCGTTGCAACCGCGGGAGGTCAAGCTGCAGCACCGGGTCAGGGGGGGGCGGCGGTAGATCGAGGAAATCCACTGGCGGCGAACGCTCTCGTAGGCGGTCCGTTTGGCGACGGGGGGCGGAAAGCCAGTTGAGCTTCGGGCACCGGGTGACATGCGGTGAGCTGGACGGCTCACCGCATGTCACCGAACGGTGCTTCGGAGCCGAGTCTGCTGTCCGGGCCCTCCGGCGGGGAGGGCATCCGCGGCGGGGCCGGGTCACCCGCTAGGCTTGATACGAGGCGGCAGGTCCCGGGTGTCCCCCGGGAGGATCTGTCCCGCTCAAACGCGTTGACGGCCGACGCGCGTCTGATAGGGTTTCCTACCCGTCGGAAAGGCCCCCTGGCCCTCCGACAGCCGAAGGAAACCTTCCGGCGGACGTTGTTTGTCCGGAACCGTCCTTCGGGCAACCCGGCACCAACACCGGCAGGATAGGTGTGTGCCCGGTCGCTCCTTGAAAACGGAATAGTGAGAGCCAAAAGCCAGTGCGGGCAATTCATCCGGACTCATACGGATGGGTTGTACGTCAATAACGCAGTACAAGCAGGCCTCAGAACCCTCTGGGCGAAAAGGCCTGCGGTTATCAATAGTTCGAGTCAAACTATGATGACTCTCTGATTCTTGGCTGTTCGAGTTCTCTTTTGGGATGTTCGGCCGGTCGTGAGTCTCGATGGAGAGTTTGATCCTGGCTCAGGACGAACGCTGGCGGCGTGCTTAACACATGCAAGTCGAACGCGCTCCATTCGGTAGCAATACTGATGAAGAGTGAGTGGCGAACGGGTGAGTACCACGTGAGCAACCTGCCCCGAAGACTGGGACAACACCGGGAAACCGGTGCTAATACCGGATACCCCTATCGGACCGCATGATCCGATAAGGAAATGGATTTCGCTTCGGGAGGGGCTCGCGGCCTATCAGCTTGTTGGTGGGGTAACGGCCTACCAAGGCATCGACGGGTAGCTGGTCTGAGAGGACGATCAGCCACACTGGGACTGAGACACGGCCCAGACTCCTACGGGAGGCAGCAGTGGGGAATCTTGCGCAATGGGCGAAAGCCTGACGCAGCAACGCCGCGTGGAGGACGAAGGCTTTCTGAGTTGTAAACTCCTTTCAGCAGGGACGATAGTGACGGTACCTGCAGAAGAAGCACCGGCCAACTACGTGCCAGCAGCCGCGGTGATACGTAGGGTGCAAGCGTTGTCCGGATTTATTGGGCGTAAAGAGCTCGTAGGCGGTTTGATAAGTCGGGTGTGAAACCTCCAGGCTCAACCTGGAGCCGCCACTCGATACTGTCATGACTAGAATTCGGTAGGGGACCACGGAATTCCTGGTGTAGCGGTGAAATGCGCAGATATCAGGAGGAACACCAGCAGCGAAGGCGGTGGTCTGGGCCGACATTGACGCTGAGGAGCGAAAGCGTGGGGAGCGAACAGGATTAGATACCCTGGTAGTCCACGCCGTAAACGTTGGGCACTAGGTGTGGGGACTATTCAACGGTTTCCGTGCCGCAGCTAACGCATTAAGTGCCCCGCCTGGGGAGTACGGCCGCAAGGCTAAAACTCAAAGGAATTGACGGGGGCCCGCACAAGCGGCGGAGCATGTGGCTTAATTCGAGGCAACGCGAAGAACCTTACCTGGGTTTGACATGTAGGGAAAAGCCGTAGAGATACGGTGTCCTTCGGGGCCTTACACAGGTGGTGCATGGCTGTCGTCAGCTCGTGTCGTGAGATGTTGGGTTAAGTCCCGCAACGAGCGCAACCCTTGTCCTATGTTGCCAGCGGGTAATGCCGGGGACTCGTAGGAGACTGCCGGGGTCAACTCGGAGGAAGGTGGGGACGACGTCAAGTCATCATGCCCCTTACGTCCAGGGCTGCACACATGCTACAATGGCTGGTACAACGGGCTGCTAATCCGCGAGGAGGAGCCAATCCCAAAAGCCAGTCTCAGTTCGGATCGGAGTCTGCAACTCGACTCCGTGAAGTCGGAGTCGCTAGTAATCCCGGATCAGCAACGCCGGGGTGAATACGTTCCCGGGCCTTGTACACACCGCCCGTCACACCACGAAAGTCGGTAACACCCGAAGCCGGTGGCCCAACCTTTTAGGAGGGAGCCGTCGAAGGTGGGATCGGTGATTGGGGTGAAGTCGTAACAAGGTAGCCGTACCGGAAGGTGCGGCTGGATCACCTCCTTTCTAAGGAGTGCTGTCAGCTATGAAAGATGCCGATCACTACCCAGTTGAACACTGGTTATTCGGGCGCTCTCGTACACCGGCAGATGATCGGCCGCCTTTGATTGCCTCACTTCGGTGAGGCGCTCGGAGCCCGCCCTTCACGGACCGGTCCCTGCGGGAACGTTCGGACTCTCACTATTCCGTTTTGAGGGAGCGGCCCTTTGTGTCGATCCCTGGTGACGTCCGTCGGCGTGCCATCGGCCTGCGCTTTCGAGTCGAGCTCTTTCGAGCTCCTCGGGATCGAGAGCCCCGGCTGCCGGCGGACCTCTCACCCCGTGCGTGCCGTGGTCGGGCGGCTGTTCCGCTGTTCGTTCGTCGTTCGAGGCGAGATGCCGGCCTCGGGTGCGCTGTGCAGCCCCTTGAGAATTCCAAAGCGAGCACGAGCATCTTTGTTCTCCAAGCTACAAAGAGCCAACGGCGGATGCCTTGGCGCCTAAAGCCGAAGAAGGACGTGGGCGACTGCGAAAAGCCACGGGAAGCTGTCTACCAAGCGTCGATCCGTGGATATCCGAATGGGGCAACCCAGCACCTGTCATGAGGTGTTACTCCTGCCTGAATGTATAGGGCAGGGCGAGGGAACCGGGTGAATTGAAACATCTAAGTAACCCGAGGAGAGGAAAACAACAGTGACTCCCTGAGTAGCGGCGAGCGAAATGGGAAGAGCCTAAACCGTGCCGGTGTTAAAGCCTGGTGGCGTTGCCGGTATGGGGTTGTGGGATTCAAGAGACGGGGCACCAGACCTGTCACGGAGTTACAAATCCGATGTGTAGTGGAATCAGTCAGGAAAGCTGAACCAGAGAGGGTAATGGTCCCGTACACGAAAAGCATTGGACTCCGCTTGAACACCCGAGTAGCGCCGGATCCGGGAAAGCCGGCGTGAATCTGCGAGGACCATCTCGTAAGGCTAAGTACTCTTAGGCGACCGATAGCGAACTAGTACCGTGAGGGAAAGGTGAAAAGTACCCCGGGAGGGGAGTGAAATAGTACCTGAAACCGTTGGCTTACAAACAGTCAAAGCGTCGTTGCTCCACCGTTGCCGTGATCCCTTCGGGTGAGATCGGTGACACTAGGTGGATGTCAGCCGTGATGGCGTGCCTTTTGAAGAATGAGCCAGCGAGTTACGGTGTGTGGCGAGGTTAACCAGTGATGGGTAGCCGAAGCGAAAGCGAGTCTGAATAGGGCGTTGAGTCGCATGCTGTAGACCCGAAGCCGAGTGAGCTTGCCATGGGCAGGCTGAAGCGAAGGTA
This sequence comes from uncultured Acidimicrobiaceae bacterium, assembly GCA_963744935.1. GTDB lineage: Bacteria > Actinomycetota > Acidimicrobiia > Acidimicrobiales > RAAP-2 > Bog-473. Next base: position 126,626 of record CAVUVM010000011.1, on the reverse strand, counting down.
AGACTTCGTGGAGGGCCGAACCCACCTAGGTTGAAAACTGGGGGGATGACCTGTGGCAAGGGGTGAAAGGCCAATCAAACTCGGTGATAGCTGGTTCTCCCCGAAATGCATTTAGGTGCAGCGTCGGGTGTTCAGCATCGGAGGTAGAGCACTGGATGGGCTAGGGGGCCTACAAGCTTACTGACCCCAACTAAACTCCGAATGCCGATGCTCTAGAACCCGGCAGTGAGACCACGAGGGATGAGCTTCGTTGGTCGAAAGGGAAACAGCCCAGATCGCCGGCTAAGGCCCCAAATTCTTGACTAAGTGGAAAACGATGTGGGAACGCAAAGACAGCCAGGAGGTTGGCTCAGAAGCAGCCACCCTTAAAAGAGTGCGTAATAGCTCACTGGTCGAGTGGTCCTGCGCGGATAATGTAACGGGGCTCAAGTCAAGAGCCGAAGCCGCGGATTTCCGTCATTAGACGGGAGTGGTAGGGGAGCGTCGATCTCGCTGAGAAGCGGTGGTGTGAACCGTCGTGGAGCGTGGTCGAGTGCGAATGCTGGTATGAGTAGCGAGAGAGGAGTGAGAAACTCCTCCGCCGTAAGCCCAAGGGTTCCTGGGGAAGGCTAATCCTCCCAGGGTAAGTCGGGAGCTAAGGCGAGGCCGAGAGGCGTAGTCGATGCACAACTGGTTGATATTCCAGTACTACCGTGTCCGCGCCCATTCCAAGCCAGGGGTACTAAGGGGATGACCTTCGGGTCGAGCCGACCAACCCTGGGGCGGATAGCAAAGGAGCGACGCAGGAAGATAGGTGAGCCCAGGCGTTGGTTGTCCTGGGGTAAGCGTGTAGGGAGGGATCTAGGTAAATCCGGATCCCATTAATCCTGAGACGCGATGCCGAGCCGTTCCAGGCGAAGTCACTGATTCTATGCTGCCTAGAAAAACTTCTAGCGAGCTGACACGGTACCCGTACCCCAAACCAACACAGGTGGGCGGGTAGAGAATACCAAGGCGATCGGGAGAACTGTGGTTAAGGAACTCGGCAAAATTCCTCCGTAACTTCGGGAGAAGGAGGGCCTCGATAGGGTGATGGACTTCGCGTCCTGATGCCCAAGGAGGCCGCAGAGAATTGGGGAAAGCGACTGTTTACTAAAAACACAGGAGCGTGCGAAGTCGTAAGACGATGTATACGCTCTGACGCCTGCCCGGTGCCGGAAGGTTACGGGGAAGGGTTAGCCTTCGGGCGAAGCTCTGAACCTAAGCCCCGGTAAACGGCGGCCGTAAGCACAAGTTGCGGCTTCAGGGGAGTAATCCCTTGAAACAAACTCTGCTAAATGCTGGAAACTCCGAGCATCCGGCGGTACTCGCCTGTGTCACAACCAGTTGTTTTGGTGGTGGCATGGGCAGTGATAATCCGTCCGGTGCGGACAATCAGCAGGAAAGACCCTGTTCCTCTAACTGGCTGGATCGGATCCCAAGTGACCTGGGCAACTGGGTGGCTGGATTCGTCGATGGCGAGGGAAGCTTCAACGTCCCCATCCGTCGAGAGAGCATTCTCGTCTAGTCAGGAAGTGGACTCGGAATCCTCAGAGGCCATATGCAGAGCTCCCTCTTTGAAGAGAGGGATGAAGATATGGTCCACACCTCATGGCGACATGGGGAATCAGTGAACTATAACGGTCCTAAGGTAGAATTCCCATAGAGTGCAATGGGTGCTGCCCTCTGCGTCGGTGACGACGTGGCGAGTAGTCGGCCATATGCTGGAAACTCCGAGTATCCGACGGTACTCATTCATGTCACAAGCGCTCTTTATGGTTTTGTGTATGAGTAGTGAAAATCCGTTCGGTGCGGACAATCAGCAGGAAAGACTCTGGTACTGCGGATGGATTGCCGGTTTCGTCGATGGGGAAGGCTGTTTCAGCTGCCCCATTTTTCGAAATCGGAAGACGGCGCTTCGCTGGCAGGTGCAGCCCACCTTCGTGGTGGTCCAGTCAGCGTCGAGTCGGGATGTATTGGAAGATCTTGCACGCTTCTTCGGTTGCGGCAAGGTGTATGTGAATCGGAGACACGACAATCACCGGGAAGATATGTACCGGTATTACGTGGGAAGGTTCGCAGACCTGCGGGACGTGATCGTCCCGTTCTTCCAAGATCACCAGCTTCGAACGTCGAAGAGTGAGAACTTCGACAAGTTCAGGAGGGTGCTTCGTCTCATGGAGGAGCGCAAGCACCTCACGGTCTCTGGCTTAATCGAAATAGCTGAGATCGCGGAGACGATGAATCATCGAAAGCCATCAGAAGTCCTGAGGATCCTCAGAGACCAAACGCCGACCACCTCACAGGTCCATAGGTAGTCCCTGTGAGATGAAGTTATGGTCCGGTCCCTACGGCGACGTGGGGAGATCGGCGGAAACGACCGATCCGCCAATCACTCCAATGCTGTTTGAGTGATTGGTTGTAACAGAACAAGCGAAATTCCTTGTCGGGTAAGTTCCGACCTGCACGAATGGCGTAACGACTTTCCTACTGTCTCAACCACAGACCCGGCGAAATTGAAGTACGAGTAAAGATGCTCGTTAGCTGCATCAGGACGGAAAGACCCCGTGGACCTTTACTACAGCTTGATGTTGAGTTTTGGTACTGTTTGTGTAGGATAGGTGGGAGACTTTGAAGCATTGGCGCCAGCCAGTGTGGAGTCAACCTTGAAATACCACCCTTTTAGTGCCGGGACTCTAACCTCGGTCCGTAATCCGGATTAGGAACAGCGTCAGGTGGGTAGTTTGACTGGGGCGGTCGCCTCCTAAAATGTAACGGAGGCGCCCAAAGGTTCCCTCAGGCTGGTTGGCAATCAGCTGTCGAGTGCAATGGCAAAAGGGAGCTTGACTGCGAGACCTACAAGTCGAGCAGGTGCGAAAGCAGGGCATAGTGATCCAGCGGTTGCTTATGGAAGCGCCGTTGCTCAACGGATAAAAGGTACCCCGGGGATAACAGGCTCATCTTCCCCAAGAGTCCATATCGACGGGAAGGTTTGGCACCTCGATGTCGGCTCGTCGCATCCTGGGGCTGAAGCCGGTCCCAAGGGTTGGGCTGTTCGCCCATTAAAGCGGTACGCGAGCTGGGTTTAGAACGTCGTGAGACAGTTCGGTCCCTATCCGATGCAGCCGTAGGAGATTTGAGAAAGGCTGTCCCTAGTACGAGAGGACCGGGACGGACGTAGCTCTCGTGTGCCAGTTGTCCTGCCAAGGGCACGGCTGGTTTGCGACCTACGGGTGGGATAAGCGCTGAAAGCATCTAAGTGCGAAGCCCGTTTCGAGATGAAATCTCCCACAGGGTTAACCTGGTAAGGCCCGTGGCTAGACGACCACGTTGATAGGCCGGAGGTGTACGTGCAGTAATGCATTCAGCCGACCGGTACTAATCGGCCGAGGGCTTGGAGACCTTTTTCGTGCTCGTGTTCGCTTTGGAACGCTCAGGGGCTGCAGTCATGCAGCCACAGGCGCGGCTCCGTCTCGTAGAGAGATGGTGAGCCCGCCGAGCGCACGGTTTCCGGTGGCCATAGCGGCGGGGAAACACCCGTTCCCATTCCGAACACGGCAGTTAAGCCCGCCCGCGCCGATGGTACTTGGGGGGAGGCCCCCTGGGAGAGTAGGTCGCTGCCGGGATTTCTAATGACGAGATCCCCTCAGAGCTTCGGCTCGAGGGGATTTTGTCGTTTTTCCGCCGCTTTCTGTTTGAGCCTGTTTCTGTCTGCGTCGGCGACGGCCGGCAACTGGACTCAGGTCGTGCATTTGTAGACTCAGTTGGTGCCACCGCGTTCTTCGCAGCCGAATCGTCGCGCCCAATCGTCCCGATCGGGCGGTTCAGGGCGCCCTGCGAGACCTGCAGGCCCGGCGCGCCAGTCCCGTTCTGGCGCCTCGTCTAGCTCAGCTCGCTCGGGAGCAGCGCGCCCGGGAGCCCGAGGGACCGGGGCGCGCAGCGGCCAAGGCGCCACCGGGTCGCGACCGCCGCGTCGGACGGGAACGGGAGCGAGCCCATCGAGGTCGTCGGGTACCAAGAGCTCGTCACGCGGACGTGCGCCGGGCGCCGGGTCGGGCACCGGCCGGCCGACGAGTGCATCGAGCCGATCGGGAGGATCAGCGAGGCCGGGCCGCACTGGCTCCGGATCGGGCTCCTACTCCCGCAACGGCACGGGGGCGACGACCCGTGAGGGCGGCCGCACCGGTCGGCCCGGCTCCCGCCCCACCGGCACCGGCCGCACCCAACGGGCACCGCGCACCGGCGACGAAGCCTCGCGGTACCGCGACGACGACGGACCACAAACCCGTCGTCCTCCACGATCGACGAGCACGGGCCGTCCCCGCCCACCGGGCGACCGGGCTCCGGCACGCCCGAGCCGAGCCGTGCCGAGCCGACCAGGTTCTCGGCAGGGTGCGCCGTCACGAGGGGACGACCGCCGCGTACCCGAACTGCCCGGGTCGAAGTCGTGGGGCAACGTGGCACGTCGAGGCGCCCGCGAGGTCGTCAAGCGAGACGACGACCACCGCACCGGTGCCCTTCCCCCGGAACGGCGAATCGGGAGCCCACCGCCGAAGCGCGAACCCACGACCTGGGTGCGAGACGACGGCGCCCGCGACGAGTGGGCCGACTCGCCGGCCACCCCAAGGCGCCAGCGCACCACACGCGGCCCCACCACAGCCACCTCGACCGCCGCCGCCCGCACCACCACCCGCACCACCACCCGCTCAGCCCGCGAGGCCATCGCCGCGCTGTCCCCGAAGCACGCGCTCCCACCCGAGGTCGCCAGCGCCATCCGCAACGCGGCGGACATGGCGACGGCGCTGCACAGGGAGCGACTGGTCGAGCGGGCCGAAGCCGCGTCGGGCGCCTACGAGCGCGGCCGCTACCAAGATGCGCTGCGGGCCATCAAGCCGGTGGCCGAAGAGGCCCCCGCCGTCGCCGGCGTCCGGGAGCTGGCCGGCCTGGCCGCCTACCGCTGCGGTCGCTGGCGCGAGGCAGTACGTCACCTCCAGGCGGCGGGGGCGCTGAGCGACGCCATCGACTACCTCCCGGTGCTGATGGACTGCCAGCGTGCCCTGCAGAAGCCGAAGAAGGTCGCCGAGCTGTGGACCGAGCTCCGCCACAGCTCACCCGAGCCCGACGTCTTGGCGGAGGGCCGCATCGTCGCGGCAGCCTCACTGGCGGACACCGGGGATCTCAACGGCGCCATCGCCATGCTGGCCACCGCCGGTGCGGCCAAGGCGCTGCGCAACCCGTCGGACCGCCACGTCCGGCAGTGGTACCTGCTGGGCGATCTCTACGAGCGGGCGGGCGACGTTCCCAAAGCCCGCGAGTACTTCGAGCGGGTGCGAAGGGCCGACCCTGGGGCCTACGACGTCACCGAGCGACTGGGATCGCTCGGACCTGACCGCCCCCGCCGCAGCCGAAGTTCCAAGAGCGCAAAGAAGACGACCAGCCCCAAGAAGTCCGACACGACCAAGAGGTCGCCGACGAGCTAGGTCGCCGGAGCCGCCGCCGTCGTCGAAGTACCGGCCGGCGCCGGAGCGGTCGTCGTCGTGGTCGGCACGGGCGCAGGGGGAGCGGTGGTCGTCGTGGTCGGTGGAGGAGGCGCCGTCGTGGTCGTCGTGGACGGCGGCGCGGTCCCGTAGTCGGGACCTTCGACGGTCACCAGGGTGCCGATCGGCGTGAGCGGCCATACGAGCGCGGCGTCGCCGTAGCTCATCTCGACACAGCCGTTGCTCTGAGGTGAGCCATAGGAGGCCCGGATGAAGCCGTGCAACGCGTCGCCGCCGTTGAAGTAGCTGGCGTAGGGCACGTTCGGGTCGTTGTAGGTCGTGCCGTCGGGGTTCGTGCCCTTCATGTCCGAGAAGCGCACGTGCTCGAACACGGCGTAGGTGCCGTCAATGGTGTCCGCTCCCGGAGCGCCGGTGTTGACCGGGATGCCCACGTACTGGGCGTTGCCGTCGTTCCACAGCGTCAGGTTCTCGGGGAGCACCTTGTTCACGAGCACGTAGACGTACGGGTTGGCGTCGGGCTTGGCGTTGATGGTGTCGTTGATCAGCGCGGTCCACACCGCCGGTCCCGCCACCCCGTCGACGCCGAGATCGTTCTCGTTCTCGAACGTCTCGACCGCCGCCTTGGTGATCTCGTTCTCGCTGCCCTGGGTCCACTGCGAGGTGAGCTCGCTGGGCAGGCTCGGCCAGCGCCACGAGAACGTGCCGGCCTGGTCCTCGGCCAAGTCGGCCCGCGCCGGGGGTGGGCCGGTCGCGGCGAAGCCCAAGGGGAGGTAGTTCAGCCCGGCCAAGAGCTGCTGGAGTCGCAGCGTCGTCCCGGCCGCGACGTCGAACGTCACCGAGGGTGAAAAGGAGAGGACCGCCCCGCCGGCACTGCGCAGTCCCTTGCTTCCCCCGGGGACCGTCACGACCTCTTGCGACGCGGGAATCAGCGGCGAGTCGAGATCGTAGGTGAGGGTGGAGGCATTCGTCTGCACCCACTTGCCGGCGATGGTGGGCGAGAGAGTGGGCGCCGAGGCCGCGCGCAGGCTTACCGGCGAGGAAAAGGTCAGGGAGATCGTCGCATTCGCCGGGACGTTCTGTGCCCCGACCGAGGGGACAGAGGACTTGAGGAAGAAACCACTGCGCGTCCCGCGCGACCCGCCCGATCCCGAGCCTGCGCCGTGCCGACCGCTGCTCGATGTGTCTGCGGAACCCGAGTGCCCAGGCGACGAGGAGGTGTCGGTGAAGTACAGGACTGCGGCAATGACGACGACGGCACCGGTCAAGAGCACCCATGGCCGCAGACGGAGCGGTCTGTTCGACCTGGACTCGAGAACGTTCATGGCCTCCGCTCGTCCGAGCGTCGTCAACGGGGGATCCGACCGACTCAGCGTAGGGGGAGTGAACCGGCGCCAAGCGTCACCGCCCGGCAACACTCGTGACCACGAGAGCCACAAACCCAAGCAGACCAAGCCCAAAAGGGCCTCCCGATTACCCTCCGGTAGGCTGAAGCGCATGAGCAAGACCACCGATATCCGTGCGCTCCTCGGTGACGACGCGGACGACCTCCTCACCCATACGGCGAAGGCGTTCCCTGCGGAAGGCCTTACCCTCCCGGGCCCCGACTACCTCGATAGGGTCTTCACCAACAGCGACCGCAGTCCCACCGTGTTGCGCAATCTCGGCTCGATGTTCAACCACGGGCGGATGGCGGGAACGGGGTACCTCTCGATCCTCCCGGTAGATCAGGGGATCGAGCACTCGGCCGCCGCCAGCTTCTCGAAGGCCCCCGTCTATTTCGATCCGCTGAACATCCTCGAGCTGGCGCTCGCCGGTGAGTGCAGCGCGGTGGCGACGACGCTCGGCACGCTCGGCCTGGCGTCACGCAAATACGTGCACCGCATCCCCTTCATCTGCAAGCTGAACCACAACGCGTTCTTGCACAAGCCGGACACCTACGACCAGATCATGTTCGGCTCCGTCCAGCAGGCTTTCGATCTCGGTGCCATGGGCGTCGGCGCCACCATCTACTTCGGCTCCGACGACATGGACCGCGAGCTCCAAGAGGTCTCGAAGATGTTCGCCGAGGCCCACCGTCTCGGGATGTTCACCGTGTTGTGGTGCTACCTCCGCAACCCGGCGTTCACCAAAGACGGCGTCAACTACGAGGTCTCGGCCGACCTCACCGGTCAGGCCAACCACATGGGTGTCACGATCGAGGCGGACATCATCAAGCAGAAGCAGCCGGAGAACAACGGCGGCTATCCGGCCATCGGCTTCGGGCGCACCGACCCTCTGGTCTACGACGAGCTGACGACCGACAATCCGATCGACCTGACGCGTTGGCAGGTGGTCAACTGCTACGCCGGCCGCATCGGTCTCATCAACTCGGGCGGCGAGTCCAAGGGCGACGGCGACCTCGCCCAGGCCATCCGCACCGCGGTGATCAACAAGCGCGCCGGCGGCATGGGCCTCATCGTGGGCCGCAAGTCCTTCTCCCGCCCCATGGCCGAGGGCGCCGCCCTCATTCGTTCCATCCAAGACGTCTACCTCGATCCCGAGATCACCATCGCCTAGACGGCCTCCGCGATGACGGCCTCCTTATGACGGCCGCTGCGAAAAGTGTCGACGATCTGCGGGCCCACCTCGCTGGCTGACTCCGAGAAGTGCCGGAGGCCGGCGCGGAACTGCCCGCCAGGACACCCAGATGAAGGTTGGATGAAGAAGAGGCTCGCTGGGCGGGGATTAGGATCTTCCCGAACGACCAATTTCGGACGGAGAGCGTCGCGCGCCGTGCGGGTGAGGGTGCAAGGGTCCCGCCGCGCTGAGCCAGGTCTCTCCACGTCCTTGACATGAGACGAGGCAGCCCGTGGCATCGGGAACCCAACACGTGACGGAGCAGTTGGACCAGGTCATCGTGCGTTTTGCCGGCGACTCCGGCGACGGCATGCAGCTGACCGGCGACCGCTTCACCACCAGTAGCGCCCTGCTGGGCAACGACCTGTCCACCTTCCCGGACTTCCCGGCCGAGATCCGCGCCCCCGCCGGCACGGTCAACGGGGTGTCGGCGTTCCAGGTGCACATCTCGGACCACGACATCCTCACTCCGGGCGATGCACCCAACGTCCTGGTGGCGATGAACCCCGCCGCATTGAGGGCCAACATCGACCTGATGGCCAAGGGGACGGTGCTCATCGTCAACAGCGACAGCTTCGAGGAGCGTGACCTGACCAAGGCCGGCTATGCCGCCAACCCCTTGACCGACGGGTCCCTGGCCGCGTACACGGTCTACGAGGTCCCGATGACATCGATCACCCAGGAGGTCTGCAAGGAAGCCGGCGTCAAGCCCCGCGACGCCGAGCGCTCCAAGAACTTCTTCGCTCTCGGCCTCATCAGCTGGATGTACACCCGTCCGGTCGAGCCCACCATCGAGTGGATCGCCGAGCGTTTCGGCGGCAAGCCTCAGGTGGCCGACGCCAACACGCGGGCGTTCCGGGCCGGTTATGACTTCGGCGAGACGGCCGAGCTGTTCGAGTCCAACTACGAGGTCAAGCCGGCCACCTTCGAGAAGGGCGAGTACGTCCAGGTCACGGGGAACCAGGCCCTCGCCTGGGGCCTCATCACGGCGGCCCGGCTGGCCGGTGTGACCTTGTTCTTGGGCAGCTACCCGATCACGCCGGCTTCGGACATTCTCCACGAGCTGAGCCGGCGCAAGGAGTTCGGCGTCCGCACCTTCCAGGCCGAGGACGAGATTGCTGGCATCGGCGCCGCCCTCGGCGCATCCTTCGGCGGCGCGATCGGAGTGACGACGACCAGCGGCCCCGGTCTCGATCTCAAGTCCGAGACGGTCGGCCTTGCCATCAACTTGGAGTTGCCGTTGGTCATCGTCGACGTGCAGCGCGGTGGTCCGTCGACCGGCCTGCCCACGAAGACCGAGCAGGCCGACCTGCTCCACGCCCTCTATGGGCGACACGGCGAGGCGCCCGTGCCCATCGTGGCCCCGCAGACGCCGAGCGATTGCTTCGCCACCGCCATCGAGGCGACCCGCATTGCCGTCAAGTACCGGACGCCGGTCATCGTGCTCTCCGATGGTTACCTGGCCAACGGCGCCGAGCCCTGGCGCCTGCCCGATCTCGATGCGCTCGAGCCGATCGAACCCGGCTTCGCCTCTGAGCCCAACCACACCGACGAGGACGGCCAGGAGAGCTTCTGGCCCTACGTCCGAGACGCCGACACGCTCGCCCGGCCGTGGGCCCCGCCCGGGCTGCCCGGGCTCGAGCACCGCATCGGCGGGCTCGAGAAGGCGGATGGCAGTGGCAACGTGTCCTACGAGGGCGTCAACCACGAGCGCATGGTCCATCTGCGCCGCGACAAGATCGCGGGCATCGCCGCCGACATCCCTCCCGTGGAGGTCAACGACGAGACGGGCGACGCACAGCTGCTGCTCGTGAGCTGGGGTTCGACGTACGCCGCCGTGTTCGCCGGGGTGAAGAGGGTCCGGGCCCGCGGGATGAAGGCAGCCCACGTCCACTTGCGCCACCTCAACCCGTTGCCCCCCAACTTGGGCGAGGTCCTCAGTCGATACACCCAAATTCTCGTGCCTGAGATCAACCTCGGCCAGCTGAGCCGCGTGCTGCGCGCCGAGTTCCTGGTGGACGCGCAGACCATGTCCAAGATGCAGGGCGTGCCGTTCCGCGTCGGAGAGATCGAGGCAGCCATCACGGCGATGCTCGGAGGGAAATCATGAGCGACTCCAACGGCTCCAGCAGCAACGGCAGCGCGAGCGGGACGAGCAACGGCTCCGTCGCCACCGCCGTGCCCGCCACGACGCGTAAGGACTGGACCAGTGACCAGGAGGTGCGCTGGTGCCCCGGTTGCGGGGACTATTCCATCCTGGCCGCGGTGCAGATGCTGATGCCCGAACTGGGTGTGCGTCGCGAGAGCACGGTGTTCCTCTCGGGTATCGGATGCGCAGCGCGGTTCCCGTACTACATGAACACGTACGGCATGCACTCGATCCACGGCCGTGCCCCGGCCATCGCGACCGGGCTGGCCACCACGCGTCCGGACCTCGACGTGTGGGTCATCTCGGGGGACGGTGACGCGCTGTCCATCGGCGGAAACCACCTGATCCACGCGCTGCGGCGCAACGTGCGGTTGAACATCTTGATGTTCAACAACCAGATTTACGGCCTGACCAAGGGCCAGTACTCGCCGACCTCCGAGGTGGCCAAGGTCACCAAGTCGACGCCCTTCGGCTCGGTGGACACCCCGTTCAACCCGGTGTCGCTGGCCCTCGGCGCCGAGGCCACCTTCGTCGCCCGGACCCACGACATGGACCGTGCCCACATGCAGGAGACCTTCCGGCGGGCGCACGAGCACAACGGGGCCGCCTTCGTCGAGGTGCTCCAGAACTGCAACGTCTTCAACGACGGCGCCTTCGAGAAGATCACCAGCCGCGACGCCCGCGCCACCATGTTGATCCCACTCCAGCACGGCAAGCCGATCGTCTTCGGCGCCGAGGGCGAGGAGCGCGGCGTCGTCCAGCGTCCCGACGGCAGCCTCGAGATCGTGTCGGTGGCCGAGGTCGGCCTCGACGCGCTGTTGGTGCACGACGAGAAGCGCGACGACCCGGGCCTGGCCTTTGCGCTGTCGCGTCTCGCGCGCGGCCCCTACGAGCCGACGCCGATCGGTGTGTTCCGCGCCGTCGAGCGGCCCGAGTACGGCGCGCAGCTGGCCGAGCAGATCACCGACGCGCAGGGCAAGCGCGGCATGGGCGACCTCGCCTCACTGCTCCGCTCGGGCTCGAGCTGGACGGTCGACTGAACGCGGCCCCGTCGACGGCGTCGACTGGGCGAGAGGGGGCCTGACGAGGGAGACAAAGAGCGTCGCCCGAGCTCAGCCACGCGCCGCCGCGACAACGTCGACGAGACGCCCCAGTAGGCCCGCCGGGTCGTAGAGCACCGAGAACCCGTCGGCCACGACCCGCGCCGTCCCCTCGTCGAGGGGGGCGACGTCAGCCCAGCTGGCGGGCGCGAACCCGTATTCGACCAGGAAGCCGGACAACAGCTGCACCCGACGCTCCGTGAGCGGGCCCCACGCCTTGGTGCGCACGATCTGTCCGGGCCTCCCGGTGGCCGCCTCCACCCAGTCCGTTGCGCTGGCGTAGAGCTCTGGACGCTCGGTCAGGACGACCAGGTCGACGTCGGACGCCATGGTCGCCGCGTCGTGTGCCCACGAACCGGCCAGTCCGAGCGCCTGGACATCGGCCCGCGTCGCCGACCAGGCGGTGACCGAGGCGACGACCTCGGTGAACTCGGCGCGCCGCTCCTCCGTGGGCGACGGCGGGGCTACTCGAGCTCCTTCCAGTGCTCTCGCCCGAAGAGCCGGCCCCAGCGGGCCGTCAGCGACGGGCCCTCGTCGTGGGCCGTATCGGGATGGAGGACGAGCGCACCCTTCGGCGCGGGGAGCGAATCGACCTCGTCGTCGGTGACCGTGGAGTGGACCTCGGCGGTCGTCATGTCGGCGACCTGGTCGCGACCGACGAAGCGCACGTCATGGTGATGGGTCTTGACGACGAGCCCATCGAAGACGTCGAGCTCGGGGATCTGCAACACGTGCTCGACCGTCCCGAACTCGGTGCCCGACGCGCTGAGGACCGGGGTGCCCACCTTGAGGGCCATGTACGAAATCGGACGGCCTTGCTCCATGTGTCCTCCTTGGGTGAGTCCGTATGGTCGAGTTTCGGGATGGTCGAGTCTGCGACTCGCGGCGCCCCCGGCGCCGTCCGCTACGCCGCCGGCTGCACCTCGTCGCGGATCCGCTCGAGGGTCGTGCGCATGCCGTTGCGGTTGGTCTTGCCGCGCGCCCAGCCGAGCACCGCCCAGTAGAGGCGCAGGGAGCGCGTCGGGCGCAACGTGAAGGACTCGGTCACGTCGCAGCCGTCGCCCGCGGCGACAATGTCGTAGCGCCAGACATTGAGCGGTGTCTTCCCCGGCGCCCCGACACCGAACGCGAAGGTCTTCCCGGGTTCGCACTCGGTCACGGTGCACGTCGTCCAGTAGACGGGACCCTTCCCGTTGCGCTTCACGTGGCCCCTGAAGCGCGCGCCAACCGCGGGTCCGGTCGCCCCGTCGACCCATTTCGCCTCGAAGGTCTCGGGGCTGTAGCTCCCGATGCGGGTGACGTCGCTCACGAGCGACCAGACGTCGTCGGGCGATGCCGCCATGTGGATGGTCACCGAGTCGTGCACGGCAGGCTCCTCAGGGCAGGTCGAGGGACCGGAACACCATCCCGGTCCGGGGCTTGGGGCTGAAGTAGGTGGTCTTGGGCGGCATCCGACGGCGCTCGTTGGCCCACTCGTCGATCTGCTTGACGGTGGGCGGGCGGAGCAAGAAGGCCGCCTGGCCCTCGCCGTCGGCCAGTGCCTCCATGGCCTCGCCGACGCTGTGGCGGTGCATCACCTCGTGTGGGGGGAGGGCTGAGAGCACCGAGGCGATGAGGTTGGAGTCGAGGTCGTTGCCCGGTTCCTCCTGGATCTCGGGGTGCGGCAGCAGGAGATAGGCCCCGCCGCCGGTCACCATGGCGAGCGAGTTGGCGTCGGCGAGAGCGCCGAGGGTGCGATCGTCCGCCTCCCCGGCGCGCACCACGTCGAACCACTGGCTCAGGGCCCCGACGAGGTCGAAGTCCTCGGGCAGTCCGCTCACCGTGCGGTGGATGGCGCCGACGGTCAGCTGGTCCTCCGAGAGTTCTACGACGAGCGCCATCACGAGGTCGTGCGAGCCGGGGCGCCCGCCGTTGGCGGCACGGCACTCGGCCTGGTACGCCCGGGCCGTCTCGTAGCGGTGGTGGCCGTCGGCGAGGACGACGGGCGCCTTAGCCACCGCGTCGCCGACCGCAGTGATCGCGTCGGGGTCGCTCAGCACCCAGATCTGGTGGCGCACGCCGTCGTCGTCGTAGGCGTCGAAAACGGGTTCGTCGTCGGTCGGGTCGAAGGTGGCCGTGACCCCCGAGGCCATGGAGAGGCCCCAAATGGGGGAGAGGTTGGCCCGCGTCGCCCGCAACAGGTCGAGGCGGTCGCTCTTGGGTTTGGGCAGCGTCTGCTCGTGCGGGAGGATGTCGCTTTCCGCGCCCGGTTCGGCCAGCCCGAGCGCCCCGATCACCCCGGTGGTGGCACGGCCCGACGGGTCCGTCATGCGGTACGGGTAGAGGCTCGGTGCCTCCTCGGCGGCGATGATCCCCTCGGCCTGCCAGCGGGTGAACAGGTCACTCGCCACCGCGTAGCGATCGCGCCCACCGGAGAGGTCCGCCTCGGGCAGCTCGACGAGCACCGCGTTCGCTTGGTTGCGTGTCGCCAGGTGCGTCCGCTCGGCGGAGGAGATCACGTCGTAGGGCGGTGCGATGACCTGGGCGATGGGCGCCCGTGCGGGCTGGTAGCGCAACCCTTTGAATGGCTCGAACCGAGGCATTGCGCCACTCTGGCACACCGCAGGCGGGGCCGTCGCGGGGCCCTCCCGTAGACTCGGCCTTGTGGACGACGACGGGCTGGACAGGATCTTCACCGTCCCCAACGTCATCACCATGGTGCGCCTCGTGTGCATCCCGATCTTTGTGTGGCTGCTCTTCGGAGCGCACGAGCAGACCGCCGCGGCGATCCTCTTGGCTGTCCTCGGCGCAACGGACTGGGTCGACGGCTACGTGGCCCGCCACTTCGGTCAGGTGACAACACTGGGCAAGGTGCTCGACCCGGTGGCGGACCGCCTGCTCGTCGGCACGGCGGTCATCTCAATCATGGTGTACGGCGCCGTGCCGCTGTGGTTCGGCCTCGCCACCATCGCGCGCGAGGTATTGGTGTCGGTGATGGTGCTGGCGCTGGCCTCACTCGGTGCAGCCCGCATTGACGTGTTGTGGGTCGGCAAGGCGGGCACCTTCGGCTTGATGTTCGCCTACCCGACATTCCTCCTGGGCTATGGCGACGCGTCGTGGCAAGAACCGATCAAGGTGATCGCGTGGGTCACCGGCATCGTCGGCCTCGCGCTGGCGTGGTATGCCGCGGGGAGCTACGTCGGCCCCGCCAGGAAGGCGTTGCGAGACGGCAGGGCGGCGAGGGGGAGCCATGAGGCGGAGCCCGACATGAAGGGGACCCACGCATGAACAGGAGCCCCAGATGACCAGGAGTCGCGCGTGAAGGCCGTCATCATGGCCGGCGGTGAGGGCACCCGGCTGCGCCCGCAAACCTCGAACCTGCCCAAGCCCATGTTGCCGCTCGTCGGCCGGCCGATGATGGAGCACATCCTGTCGCTGCTGCGGCGCCACGGGATCACCGACATCGTCGTCACCGTTGCCTTCTTGCCCAATGCGATCCGCAGTTACTTCGGCGACGGCAGCGAGCTCGGCGTGTCGATGTCCTACGCCACCGAGGAGTCGCCGCTCGGCACGGCGGGATCGGTGCGCAATGCGAGCGCGCAGCTGACCGAGCGCTTCTTGGTCATCTCGGGCGACGTGCTCACCGACATCGATCTCACGTCGATCATCTCGTACCACGAGAAGAACCAGGCGCTGGCCACCATTGCGCTCAGCGCGGTCGAGAACCCACTGGAGTTCGGCATCGTCATCACGCGCGAAGACGGGTCGATCGAGCGCTTCTTGGAGAAGCCCGGGTGGGGACAGGTCTTCAGCGACACCATCAACACGGGGATCTACGTACTCGAGCCCGCCATCTTCGACCGCATCCCCGAAGGCCAGGTGGTCGACTTCTCGAGCGAGGTGTTCCCCGAGGTGCTCGAGGCCGGTGAGCCCATCTACGGCTACGTGGCGGACGGATACTGGGAGGACGTCGGGACGACGGCGGCCTACCTGAAGGCGCACGAGGACATCCTCGACGGCAGGGTCGAGGTGGACGTGGCCGGTTTCGAGTTGCGGCCGGGCATCTGGGTGGGCAAGGGCTCGTCCATCGACCCCTCGGTGCGCATCGACTCGCCGGCGTTCATCGGCGAGAACTGCACGATCGACCGCGACGTCGTCGTCGGCTCGTACTCGACCATCGGCGCCAACACACAGGTGGCGGAGCGGGCGGAGCTGCAGCGCTCCGTGATCGGGGAGAACTCCTATCTCGGGCCGGCGTCGCGGGTGGAGGGTGCGGTGCTCGGACGGTCCTGCGACCTGCGCACCGGCGCCCGGGTAGAGCCGGGCGCGGTCGTCGGCGAGGGCTGCCTGGTCGGCGCCCACGCCGAGCTGCGCAGCGACGTCAAGGTCTACCCCTACAAGGTGGTCGAGTCCGGCGCCCAGGTGAACGCCTCCATCGTGTGGGAGTCCGGCGGGGCCCGCACCCTGTTCGGCCCGGAGGGTGTCCAGGGGATCGCCAACGTCGACATCAGCCCCGAGCTCGCCGTGCGGCTTGCCAAGGCGTGGGCGTCGGGGTTCGAGAAGGGCTCGTACATCACCGCCTCGCGTGACACCAGCCGCGTGGCGCGTGTCCTGAAACGCGCGCTCATGGTCGGTTGCAACTCCGTCGGTGTCAACGTGAACGACCTGGAGCTGGCGACGGTGCCGGTGACCCAGCACCACGTCCGCATGCGGGGCAACCGCGCCGGCATGACGGTGCGCCTCAGCCCGGACGACTCGCAGTCCGTCGTGATCCGCTTCTTCGACCAGCGCGGCATCGATCTCTCCGAGAGCGATCAGCGGCGGGTCGAGCGCATGTACCACCGCGAGGAATTCCGGCGGGTCACAGCAGGCGAGATCGGCGACATCGACTTCTCGCCGCGCACCATCGAGCTCTACACCGCCGACATCGTCGAGGCGTTCGGGCTCCGGCCCGACGCCGGACGCGAGGTCAAGTTGGTGCTCGATCTCTCCTATGGCGCCGCGAGCTTCGTGATGCCGAACCTGCTCTCGAAGGTGGGGGCCGACGTCCTCAGCATCAACCCCTACGCGCAGACACCGGGGATGATCTCCGTCGATCGCATCGTGAGCGAGGAGCGCGTGGCCGACGCGGTGCGCGGCTCGGGCGCGGACCTCGGCGCGGTCATCGATGCGGGGGGTGAGCGACTGACGCTGATTGACGGCAGCGGTCATGTACTGAGCGACGACGAAGCGGTGATGGTCTTCATCGAGCTGCTGGCGGGTGCGGGTCAAGCCGAGCGTGTCGCGCTGCCGGTGACGGCGAGCGACCGGACGCTGCCAGCTTTGCGAGGAGCGCGGGATCGCGCTCACGCTCACGCCACTGTCGCCGTCGGGACTCCTCGGGACCTCCGCCTCCGGCGGGGTGTCCTTCGCCTCGGACCGCCAGGGTGGATACGTCTTCCCGACCTTCCAGCCCGCCTTCGACGGGGCGGCCGCCCTGGTCCGCCTGGTCTTCTTGCTGGCCGGGACGACGACGTCCCTGGCCGAGATCGTGGCGGCCACCCCGCCGATGCCGGTGCTCCGCCAGGACGTCGCCACCCCCTCGGACCACAAGGGGCTGATCATGCGGACCCTCATGGAGCAGCTCACCGAGCAGGGGGCGTCGCTGGTGCTCGTCGACGGCATCAAGGTTGTCACCGACGACGGGTGGGCCCTCGTCGTGCCCGATCCCGAGGACCCGGTCACCCACGTCTGGGCGGAGGGATCCGACGTCGTCGCCTCGGAGGCGTTGGCGGCGGCCTATGCGCGCCGGATCCGCGCGATGGTGCCCTAGCGGGACCCTGCAGCGCGGGTGGGCGTTCCGGTAGGGTCGCCCCCCATGAACATCCCCGAGGATCTTCGCTACTCGCCCGAGCACGAGTGGGTTCGGGTCGAAGGCGCACGGCGTGCGCATCGGGATCACCGACTACGCGCAGGACGCGCTGGGCGACATCGTCTTCGTCGATCTGCCGACAGTTGGGAGTGAAGTCGAGACAGGTGGACAGCTCGGCGAAGTCGAGTCGACGAAGTCGGTGTCGGAGATCTACGCGCCGATCGCCGGCACCATCACTGCTGTCAACGACGCGCTCAGTGATGCGCCCGAGCGCATGAACCAAGATCCCTACGGTGAGGGTTGGATCTGCGAGCTGGAGGTCGCGTCCGGCGCGGACACCGGCGCCCTGCTCGACGCAACGGCCTATCGCGACCTGACGACAGATTGAGGACCTCCGACGCAGGCATCAGGGAGTGTCGCGAGGCCAGGAGAAGTGTCCAGCGGGGTGGGGTACCGTGGACGTCGTGTTCTGTCACAACTGCGGGCATCGGAACCCCGAGGGCGTTAACTTCTGCTCCTCGTGCGGCCAGGCCCTGCTGGCGGACGGCGATGACGCAACCATCACGCTCCACCCGACCGACGAGGCGGAGACCGCCGAGGACCAGCCCGAGGTCACTGTGGTCGACGTGCCCCACGGCGCGGGGGTCCTGGTGGTGACCCGAGGCCCCAACGTCGGTGCCCGCTACCTGCTGGGCCAGCAGGTGGTGAAGGCGGGCCGCCACCCCGAGAGCGACATCTTCTTGGACGACATCACCGTGTCCCGCCGCCACGTGGAGATCACCCCCTCGGGCGAGGGTGCCTACGCCCTGCGAGACGTCGGCTCGCTCAACGGGACCTACGTGAACCGTGAGCGCATCGAGGAGGCCGAGCTCTCCCCGGGCGACGAGGTCCAGATCGGCAAATTCAAGCTCGTCTACCTGGTGGCGGGG
Source organism: uncultured Acidimicrobiaceae bacterium (assembly GCA_963744935.1). Lineage (GTDB taxonomy): Bacteria > Actinomycetota > Acidimicrobiia > Acidimicrobiales > RAAP-2 > Bog-473. Next base: position 108,486 of record CAVUVM010000011.1, on the reverse strand, counting down.
AACGAGTGAGCAGCCGCAGCTACCTCTCGATTGGCGACGTCTTGACGCTGCTGCGCGAGGAGTTCCCCGACGTCACGATCTCGAAGATCCGCTTCCTCGAGAGCCAGGGCCTGGTGAACCCGGAGCGCTCGCCTTCGGGGTACCGCAAGTTCTTCGACCATGACGTCGAACGCCTCCGCTGGGTGTTGCGCCAGCAGCGGGAGCACTTCTTGCCACTCAAGGTGATCCGCGACCGCCTCGCCGACGGCGAACTCGACGACGCGGGCAAGGCGTCGAACGGCAAGACGGCGTCGGCGCGCGAGCCGGAGCCCGCGCACGCCACGGCATCTGGCGGTGCCGCGTCGGGTGCACAGGGTGGGCACACGTCCGCCCCAGCCGCTTCGCCTTCGCCTTCAGCTTCTGCGCCTGCGTCGCCGCCCTCTGCCGCGGAGCAGCCCACCAAGGCCGACGAGGAGGCGATGGCGCGCATCCTGGCCGACGCGTCCCGTCGTACGGCGCGCCTGCCCGAGGATGCGCCGGGACGTCGTGGTCTGCAGGTGGTCGGTGACGCCGGCGCTCCTGGGACGACTGTGGCGACCTCCAGTGCGACGGCGCACGCGACGGCAACCACCGCGGCTCCCTCGACGGGCGCCGCGGGGGCGACTGACGCGCCGCGCCCAGGCGGGGCGGTCCGACCGCACTGCGTCCCATCCATCGGGTGCCTCGACCGGGCGCTCGGGTGCATCGAGCGGCGGGGGCGGGAACGGAGTGGCGTCGCGGGAAGGCGCCACCGCCGAGACATCCCGGTCGGCGTCCGGCGGGAGCCAGCGAGGAGCGGGCGGCGGCCAGGGCGCCTCGCGCAAGGGCCCCGCCCATGCAGCCGACTCTCCCCCAGCAGCGGAGACGGCCGCCGCGGTGGCGACCGAGCGCGAGCCTCACCGCCGGGGAGCTCGAGCGCGGCCAGCGGGCTGGCGCTCGAGGAGGTGGCGGGCCTCGTCTCGTTCGGGCTGATCGAACCGGTCTCCGTCGCCGGCATCGAGACCTACGACGAGGACGCCCTGATCGTGGCCAAGGTGGCGGCGTCGTTCCGGGCCTACGGGATCGAGCCGCGCCACCTGCGCCTCTATCGCAACGCGGTGGATCGCGAGATCGGCTTGATCGAGCAGGTCGTGATCCCGCTGCTCAGGCAGCGGAATCCCGAATCCCGCCAGCGAGCCCTGGACGCGGCGGATGAGCTGGGTGCGCTCGGCCAGTCCATGCGAGCCACGTTGCTCAAGCAGGCACTTCGACGTCATCTGGGGGGGTGACGCAAGGCCGGAATCCGGCGCTACATTTCTGTCATGGTCCGTGTGCTACTCCGTGCGGTGAGAGTGGACCTGCAGTCGAACACCCCGGTGCTCCTGCTGCAGGAGACCGAGGGGGAAGGCCGTACGCTGCCCATCTTCATCGGCAGCCCTGAGGCAACGGCGATCGCCTACGCCCTCCAGGGTGTCACCATGCCCCGGCCCCTCACCCACGACCTGATGAAGGACATGCTTGGCGCGCTCGACATCAACGTCGAGCGCGTGATCATCACCGAGCTGCGGTCGTCCACCTACTTCGCAGAGATCCACCTGATCCGCGGTCAGGAGCGCACTGTCGTCTCGAGTCGTCCGTCCGACGCGGTCGCCATCGCGGTGCGCACCGAGACGCCGCTCTTCGTCTCCGACGAGCTGATGGAGTCCGAAGGGATCATCCTCACGCTCGAGGCCGAGGAAGAGGAGGAGGACACGCCGGACGAGCTGGTGGGTCAGTTCCGCCAATTCCTCGATTCGGTGCGGCCCGAGGACTTCGAGGGGTGACCCGATCCCGTTGGGCGCTCGCCTTGGTGGCGGGCGCTGCGCTGGCCCTCGCGGCTTGCGGCAGTTCGAACCCGCCCAAGAAGAATTCCAAGGCTACGCACCGCAACGCGACGACGAGCACGACCTCGTCCACCACGTCGACCACGTCGACCACGAGCGTGCCGTCCTCGAGCACGTCGACCACCGCAGCATCTGCCGCCTGTGCCCACGTCTCCGCCACCGCCGGCCAGGGCCAGGGGGCGGCCGGGACCATCACGGGGACGGTGACGGTGACCAACACCGGTTCGTCGCCGTGCACCGCCAACGGATACCCCACCATCGCGCTCGCGTCGGGCAGCGGGGCGCCGCTCACCGTCACGATGCTCAACGGGTTGTCGGTCGATGTCTCGGCGGCGGCCAATGCGGCGCCCACGACGGTCACCGTTTCGCCGGCGGGCACCGCGCAGTTCGCCTACCAGTTCTCCGACGTGCCGGTCGGCAACGAGACCAGCTGCCCCAGCTCGGAATCGGCGTCGGTCACGATGCCGGGCGCCACGACAGCGTCAGCGTCGTTCGCTCTCTCGATCGACCCCTGTGGCAACGGGACCATCAGGGTGTCGCCCATCTACGCGTCCTCGTGAGCACGGGTGCCTCCTGACCGCTACGCCCGTGCGCCCGTTGCCCTTCTAGGCCGCCCCGCTCCCGCCAAGGCTGACGTCGCCGTCGCCGTCGGCGTCTCGAGCCGGGTCGACCAGGACGCGCCCGCGGACGGTGGCGTCGAGCACCTGGCTCAGTGCCGCCGTCAGCCCGCCGAGGCCGATCTCCTCCTGGACGATCTCCTCGCAGTGGTCGAGAGGGAATGCATCGGGCATTTCGTCCCACAGTTCTCGCCGTTCCTCGATCGGCGTGGCGACCGTGTCGATTCCGAGGAGCGCCACCCCGCGGATGATGAAGGGGTAGACGGTCGTGGTCAGGTCGTTGCCACCGGTCAGCCCGCTGGCGGCGACGGCACCGCCGTAGCGGACGGTGCGCAGCGCCTCGGCCAGGGCCATCCCGCCCACGCAGTCCACCACGGCCGCCCACAGCTGCGGGCCGAGGCTCCGGCCGTCGTCCTCGGTGAACTGGCGCCCGACGACCCGTGAGGCGCCGAGCTCTTTGAGGTAATCGTGTTCGGCCGTCTTGCCCGAAGAGGCCACCACCTCGAAGCCGGCCTTTGCCAGCATGGCGACAGCGGCGCTCCCGACGCCACCGGACGCTCCCGTGACCAGCACAGGGCCCTCGTCGGGGTGCGTCCCGTGCTGGAGCAGGCGGCGTAGCGACAGCAGCGCGGTGAACCCGGCCAACCCGATGATGGCGGCATTGCGACAGCTGAGGGTCTCTGGCAGCGGCACGACCCAATCAGCGGGCACGCGCGCATAGGCCGCGAAGCCGCCGTGGTGGGCCACCCCGAGGTCGTAGCCCTGGACGAGCACACGCTGGCCGGGGCTGAAGTCGGGGCTCGTGCTCTCCTCGACAATGCCGGAGAGCTCGACGCCGGGGACAAGGGGGAAGCGGCGAGCAACCCGGTTCCCCGGGCGCGTGACCATGGCGTCCTTGAAGTTGATGGCGGACCACTCGACGCGCACGAGGACCTCGCCTTCGGGCAGGTCGGCATCGGAGAGTTGGACGACCGCCGGACGGATCACCTCGCCCGCCTTGGAGAGCAGGTAGGCCGGGAAGCGCACCGGATCACTGTAGAGGGCGGCACTGCCGGAGCCCTGCGCCGCACCGTGCACCGGGTACCGTCGGACGGTGGCCACCACTGCACGCTATGGGCGTTGGGCCTCCCCGTTCGCGGCGGGGGACGTCGCAGCTGCCAAGGTGTCGTTGTCGGAGCTTTGTTCAGACACCGAAGCCCTCTACTGGCTGGAGTCCCGACCGGCCGAGGCCGGCCGAGTCGTCCTCGTGCGCGCCGGTGACGGCGCGTTGACGGATCATTCGCCGCCAGATGTCAGCATCCGCAGCCGCGTCAACGAGTACGGCGGCGGGGCGCTGTCCCTCGTGCCCGGCCACGCAAGCGGCGCCTTCGCTTATGTGGACCACTCCGATCAGCGGGTGTGGTTCTGCGATGGCCCGGGGGGCGTCACCGACGTCGGGATCGCGGCGGCCCGGCCGAGGCCGTTGACCGCCGCGCCGCCCGAAGGCGTGGTGCACAACCACGGCGGGCTGAGCGTCACTCCCGACGGGGACTGGGTCCTGGCCGTCCGCGAAGTGCACCGCCCGGGTGTCCCGCGGCCGCAGCGGAGCATCGTCGCGCTCGGGACGCGTGCGGAGGTGGCACCCGAGTGCGTCGTGCTCGAGGGTCACGACTTCTTCGGCACGCCCAGGGTGGACGCCACGGGCGAGCACCTGGCCGTCGTGGCGTGGGACCACCCGAACATGCCGTGGGACGCCTCCCGGTTGCTCGTCGTGCCCCTGGCGCGTCACGGCGAACCAACGTCGAGTAATGCGTCGCTACGCGCGGCAGGCGAGGCCAGGGTGGTGGCCGGCGGTCCCGACGAGTCGGTCGGACAGCCGGGATGGGGACGCGACGGCCGCCTGCGCTTCGTCTCGGACCGGGCCGGCTGGTGGCAGCCCTATCGTGACGCAGTCCCGCTGCCCCAGCGTCTGGCCGACGTCGCCGCGGAGTTCCACGCCCCCGACTGGGTGCTCGGGCAGTCGACCGTGGCCGAGCTGCCCGACGGGACCCTGGCTGCTCGCATGACCGCGTCAGGGCGCGACGCGTTGGTCATCGTCGACCCGGCCGCCGCCTCGAGCGGGGCGAGTGGGGTGAGCACCCCGCGTGTCCTCGTGCAACCGTGCGTCTCGATCGCGGCGGTGTGCGAGCACCAGGGGGGACTGGCGCTGATCGGGACGACCCTTGACGCCCCGTCGACCGTCTGGATCTGGCGCGACGAGGACGGGGCCCACCCGATCCGCCCCCCGGCCCGGACCGCGCTGGGGCCGGCCGACGTCGCCGTGGGGGAGCCCTTCGCCCTGACCGGCCGCAGCGGGCGCCCGGTGTACGGCACGCTCTACCGGCCGGCGCTCTCGGGCACCGGGGGACCGAGTGACAGCGCGCCGCCGCTGGTGGTGTGGTGCCACGGCGGTCCGACCGCGGCCTGTCCCGCCGGGCTCGACCTCACGGTGCAGTTCTTCACGACCCGCGGCTTCGCCGTGGCCTGCGTGGACTACGCGGGCAGTTCGGGGTACGGGCGGGCATATCGCTGCGCCCTGTGGGGCCAGTGGGGCGTGGCGGACTCCGAGGACTGCCTCGATGCGGCACGACACCTGGCGGCGCGAGGTGACGCCGACCCGGAGCGCCTCGCGGTCCGCGGCGGCAGCGCCGGTGGCATGACGGCGCTCAACGCGCTGGCGGCAGGGGAGGGGTTCGGTGCCTGTGTCTCGTGGTACGGGGTCACCGACCTGATGGGGCTGGTGGCGACCACGCACGACTTCGAGGCCCACTACACCGATCGGCTGATCGGCCCGCTGCCCGGCGCGGAGCGCCTCTACGAGGAGCGCTCGCCGCGGCACCGGGCCCCGGCCATGCGGGGCTCCGTGCTCTTGCTGCAGGGCACCGAGGATGCGGTGGTCCCGCCCTCCCAGGCCGAAGGGATGCGAGAGTCCCTCGACGCAGCCGGAGTCCACTGCGACCTGCGTTTCTTCGAGGGCGAGGGGCACGGGTTCCGCCGGGCCGACACGCTGACCGCATGTTTGGAGGCTGAGCTGGCGTTCTACGTGGCACACATGGAGCTGGCCGAGCCCTAGGATCCGGAGAAGGAGAAAGGGGTTCCCTTTCTCCGTTGGCCCTGTGTGCGAGGCTTTTCGAGACCCCATGCCGACCTTGTCGACGACGACGAACTTCTCGTTTGCCTCTGATGCCGCCGACGCCGCGCGCCGGTTGTTCGAGCGGATCAAGCGCATCTCACCCGAGGCGGGTGACGCGCTCTTGTACGGGGGCAGCGCGCTGTTCGCGTTGCTCACCATCTACACGTCGACCAACGGGCTCTACGAGGTCTGGGGACGCATGGCGCTCTCGCCGTTCGTCTTCGGCGCGCTGGCTTCGGCGATCCTGGCCTGGGTGCTGCACCGCAAACGCAAGCGCCAACCTGGCCACGCGCTGACCGAGCGCCAGCACACGCGCGCCTGGCTCGCTCGCATCGTCGTGGCGGTGTGCGTCTTCGCCGGGGCGCTGGCCATCCCGCTGGGCTTCGAGATCCTGTGGCGTTACGACGGGGTCCCCGGCTCGCACCAGCAGCCCGAGGTGGTCTCGGTCGAGGTCGGCGGCCAGGACCTCGTGCACGGCCAGAATCCGTACCACAAGCTGGAGCGGTCGCCGCACCCGGTGAAGTACCACGCGCCAGGCGAGCCCGACTACGCGGGCTTCTTGCCCTACCTCCCGGTCATGGCGCTGATGGGCATCCCGAGCGCCATCTGGCCCAACAACGGACTGAGCGACGCTCGCATCTTCTTCTGTCTGACGACGCTCGCCGTGGCTGCGGTGGCCCTCTATCTGTGCCGGGCCAACGGCCGCCGCAAGATACGCGCGCTTCAGGCCCTCGTCATCCTGCCGCTGGCCTCGCTGCCGCTGGCGACCGGTGGCGACGACATCCCGGTCGCGGCCTGCTTGTTGTTGGCGGTCGTGCTAGCCCAGCGCCGGCGGCCCTTCGCCTCGGGCGTCGTCTTCGGTATCGCGTCGGCCATGAAGTTCACCGCCTGGCCTCTGGCCGCGCTGGCACTGTTCGCGGCGAGGGGCCGCAAGGGCGAGCGGCGGCCGCTCGCCATGCTGGCCGGCATGATTGTGGTGGCGGTGCCGACCATCTTCCCGTTCGTGCTGCGCGGCCCCTTTGCCATCGTCGACGACGTCGTGCTCTTTCCCCTCGGCTTGAGTGCGATCCCCTCGACGGCGGCGAGCGCGTTGCCCGGCCACGTGCTCGTCAGTGCGTTCCCCTCACTCAGCCCGCGCGCTGCCAGCCTCGGTCGGGCTCGTGCTGACCGTGCTCCTGGCCCGTCATCTCTACCGCCACACGCCGCGGACCGTGTCCGAGGTCTGCACGATCGCCGGCGTCGTGATGTCGGCGCTGATCCTGTTGGCACCGGACCCGCGCGTGGGCTACCTGCTCTACCCCATCAACTTCTTCGTCTGGGCCTACCTGCTGGCCGAGCCGGCTCCGCCGCCCGGCTCGTTGTCGTCTGCTGAAACGGCGGATCCCGTGGACATCGCCGCGGCCGCGGGGGAGCTGTCCGCGGGGGAGGGGGCGGAGAGAGTCGCCGGGGAGAGGGTCGGCGCCGACCGCGTCTGAACGGCGCCCGTCCCGACCCTCAGACGTTCAGCTCTCGTCGTCGCTCTGCTGGAACAGCCGGATGGTGAAGTTGGTCCAGCCCGCCGGTGGCGCCCCCTGGCCGAACGTGGTGGGCGGGATGATCGCCCCCATCTGCCAGTAGTAGCCGTCGGTGCCGGCCAGCTTGCCGAGCACCTCGAGCGCGCCCGGGTCGTTTGCCGCCGCGCCCTTGTCGAAGACCTGCCAGCCCTGCTCCTTCATGTCGACGGCGAAGAAGGTGAGCAGGACGGCCTGGGAGTCATCGGAGCGGAAGGTCACCTGGGCGTCGTACTGCCCGGACCCCGCCGCGTTGTTCTGGTGCGAAAGCCGGACCGAGCCCACCGGGACGGACACGGCGTTGAGGATGTTGTTCGGCGGCTCGCCCGAGATGATGATCGGTGAGAGCAGTCCGGCTGCCACGGTGGCACGCAGCGGCGTCCCGGACACAGCGCTCGGTGCGAGCGAGGTCTTGACCGGCTGGGGCGACTGCGAGGTCACGATCCCGATGGTCACGAACACCGCCAGGATCAGGACGGCCACGCCCAGGACGATCATGGCCGGCCGCATGGAGATCCCGCCCGCGCTGGCCGGGCGCTGGGGCCGCGTCGGAGAGGCACCCTCGCCGACGAATTCGGTGTCGGTGTCGTGCAGCGTCATGCGCGTGCCAGCCTACGGCTGCGCCGACCACCCGAAATGGTCGAGGGGGCCGTGGCCCGATCCGAGCCGCCAGCCGGCGCCTCCGGCCAGCGCCCGGGCGACGAATGCCTTCGCCTGCGCGATCGCGTCGGTCACGGGTACGCCACGCGCCAGGTGCGCCGCCATGGCAGCCGAGAGCGAGCACCCCGTGCCATGGTCGTTGCACGTGACCACCCGCTGTCCGGGCAGGACGTCGATTCCGTCGGGGCCCGCCACGACGTCCTCGGCCGACTCGCTCAGGTGGCCGCCCTTGACCACGACGTAGCAGGCGCCGCGCGCCCGCAGCTCTTCGGCGACAGCGCGCCGCGCCGCCAGCTCAGCGAGCGACGCGACGTCGGTTCCCGAGAGGATGGCGGCTTCGCGCAGGTTCGGGGTGACGACGAGCGCGTGGGGCACCAGCAGCTCGAGATACGCCTCGATCCCTTCGGGCTCGACCAGCCGGTGCCCGGTCGAGGAGACGAGCACCGGGTCGACCACGAGCCGGGGGAGCCGCCCCTCGGCGGCCAGCGCGGCGACCTCGGCCACGATCGCTGCGGTGGCCAGCATGCCGGTCTTGACGCTGGCCACAGAGAAATCGTCGAGCACGGTCTCGACCTGCTGGCGCACGAAGGCCGGTTCGAGCGCGACGACGCCGCGCACCTCGGCCGTGTTCTGCGCGGTGACCGCCGTCAGCGCGCACGTGCCGTGCACGTGCAGCGCGGCGAACGTCTTGAGGTCGGCCTGCGCGCCCGCGCCGCCGCCCGAGTCCGATCCGGCGATGGTCAGCGCCGTCGGTGGGGTCTCGTCCGCCACCGAGCAACCATAGGCGGGCAGCGGGGTATGGTCGTTCGGGTGAGTGCCGACGCCGCTGCCGCCGCCCCTGCTATGCCGCTCAGCATCGCCGGTGTGGAGTTCGCGTCGCGCCTGCTTCTCGGCACCGGGGGCATGACCAGCCTCGATGCACTCCGCCGCGCCCTGCACGAGTCCGGTACCGCGATGGCCACCGTGGCGGTGCGGCGCGTCGAGGCGTCGACCAAGGGTGCGTTGTTGTCCTTGCTCGACGAGCTGGGCGTGCGCGTCCTGCCGAACACCGCCGGCTGCGCCACCGCGTCGGAGGCGGTGCTGACCGCCAAGTTGGCGCGCGAGGCGTTCGGGACCGAGTGGGTCAAGCTCGAGGTGGTCAACGACGACCGCCAGCAGCTACCGGACGCGGTCGAGCTCTTGAGCGCGGCCGAGCAGCTGGCCGAGGACGGCTTCGTCGTGCTGCCGTACACGACCGACGACCCCGTCTTGGCCCTGCGCCTCCAGCAGGTCGGCTGCGCTGCGGTGATGCCGCTCGGGTCGCCGATCGGCAGCGGCCTGGGCATCCGCAATGCGCACAACATCGCACTGGTGCGCGAGGCGGTCGAGGTGCCGGTGATCCTCGACGCGGGGATCGGCACCGCGTCCGATGCGGCCCTCGCCATGGAGCTCGGCTGCGACGCGGTGCTCGTGGCCACGTCGGTCAACCGGGCGCACGACCCCGTGGCCATGGCCCGCGCCATGCGCCTGGCCGTCGAAGCGGGGTACGAGGCCCGCCGGGCCGGCCGCATCCCGGTTCGCTTCCACGCGGAGCCCTCGAGCCCGTTGGAGGGCCGCCTCGACTTCGGGTCGCCGCCGCACCCCTGAGGCCGGACTCCTTCCGCCGGACTCCTTCCGCCGGACCCCCGCCGCCGGACCCGTCCCGGCCGGATCCTCTTCTGCACCTCCTTCCTGCGCTGTTTCCCTCCGCATCGGGCGTAGGGCGACCTTGACTGGTCTACTGAGGTCAACCTAAAGTTAGGTAAGCCTAAGATTCGATCGAAGGTGCGGTCGATCGAAGGACTGGTCGAGGCAGCTGGAAGGAGCGCCGGTGTCGAAGAGATGGCGGGAGGCAACGGCCGTCGTACTGGCGCTGTGCCCGGGCGTTGCCCCATGACCCGCTCCGTCCTCGAGCGCGCCCGCGGCGCGCTCATCGCGCTGTGCCTCGGCGCCGGTCTGCTGGTGGCTGGCACGGCCGCCGCGACCCCGGCCGGCGCGTCCGGCGCGGCCCTCACCCTCTACAGCGGCCAGCACGTGCAGACCACCCAGGCCTTGGTGAACAAGTTCGAGCAGAAGACCGGGATCACGGTCAACGTCCGCTTCGACGACGAAGACGTCCTGGCTGACCAGATCGTGGCCGAGGGCGGTCACTCGCCGGCCGACGTGTTCTTCACCGAGAACTCGCCGCCCCTCCAGTACCTGGCTTCCAAGCACCTGCTGGCCCCGATCAAGGCGTCGACGCTGGCGCAGACACCGTCGAAGTACAACTCGGCGAACGGCATGTGGGCCGGCGTGTCGGCCCGGGTGAGCGTCATCGTGTACAACACTTCGCTGCTCAAGCCCAGCCAGCTCCCGACGTCGGCCATGCAGCTGGCCCAGCCGCAGTGGAAGGGTAAGATCGCCATCGCCGGCGGCGAGACCGACTTCCAGCCCATCGTGACCTCGGTGGCGCGTACCTACGGCGACGCGGCCGCCCTCAAGTGGCTCGAGGCGCTCAAGGCCAACGCGGGGAACCACCAGTATCCCGACAACGAGACGATCGCCGACGAGGTCAACCGGGGTCAGGTCGCCCTCGGCATCGTCAACCAGTACTACTGGTATCGCGAGCGGGCCGAGATCGGCGCGTCGAACATGCACTCGGCGATCGCCTACTTCGCACCGCACAACGTCGGCTACGTCGTCGACGTCTCGGGTGCCGCCATATTGCGCTCGTCATCGAACCAGGCGGAGGCGCAACGCTTCGTCGCCTTCATCACCTCGGCACAGGGGCAGGAGATCATCGCCCACAGCGACAGCTTCGAGTACCCGATCGCGTCGGGGGTGACCACGGCCCAACACGAGACGCCTTTCAACCAGCTCCAACCCAACCCGATCACCATCGCCCAGCTCGGTACCGGCGCGGAGGCGATCAAGCTGCTCCAAGAGGCACAGCTCTTGTGAGCCCGGTCTCGCGGTGAGATGAGTACGCCCGTCCCCTCCCGGCACCGCCGTGGGCCCGACAGGGGAGGCCGACACGAGCACGGTCACGCACGAGGACACGGACGAGGACACGGACGAGGACACGGACGAGGACACGGACGAGGACACGGGCGGGGGCATCGAGAGCGCGGCCGCTGGCATCACCAGCGCGAGCGCCTGCACCACCACATCCAGCACCACCGCCTCCCCGGCTATCGCCGCGCCGGCCCTCCGCTGCTGGTGGCATTGGCGGTCCTGGTCGCACTGGCGGTGGTCACGCCGCTGATCTTCCTGGTGGTCCAGGCGTTCCAGACGGGATGGTCGACGTTGCAGCCCCTGCTCTTCCGCAGCTTGACGGCCCAGCTGGTGCGCAACACGATCAGCCTCACCGTCGTCGTCACCGTGCTCTGCGCCGTGCTCGGGACGCTGCTGGCCTGGTTCGTCGAGCGCACCGCGCTGCCGGGGCGCAGTCTGTGGGCCGTCCTCGTCGTGATCCCGCTCGGGATCCCCGACTTCGTGGTGAGCTTCGGGTGGAAAGCGATCTTCCCCGGCTTCAGCGGGTTCTGGGCGGCGGTGCTGGTGATGACCGTCGCCGTCTATCCGCTCGTGTTCCTTCCGGTGGCGGCGAACCTGCGCAACGCGGACCCCGCGCAAGAGGAGGTGGCGCGGAGCCTCGGCCTGGGGCGGCTGCGCACGTTCTGGAGGGTGACCGTCGGCCAGGCGAGACTGGCCATCCTCGGTGGTGCGGTGCTCGTGGCGCTGGTGTGCCTGGCCGAGTTCGGTGCGTTCGAGATCCTGGGCTTCCGCACGCTGACCACCGAGGCGTACACGGAATTCACCGTGGGCTTCAACACGGCGGCGGGCTGTGCGTTCTCGCTGATCCTGGTCCTCTTGGGCGCGATCTTCCTCGTCGGCGAGGGCGCGGTGCGGGGCAAGGGCCGCGGGGCACGGGTGGGTGCAGGCGCGGCGCGCGTCGTGCGCCCGAGGCCGCTCGGCCGCGCCACCCTCCCTGCGCTGGCCCTGGTGGCGGCGGTGGTCGTCCTCGCTCTCGGCGTGCCGGTCGGGGCGATCGTGTACCTGATCGTTCAGGGCGGCACCTCCACGGTGCCGAGCGTGTCGATCTGGGGCGCCACCCTCACCACCTTCGGGCTGGCCGCGGCGGCCGGCCTCGTGGCCACACTGGGCGCGCTGCCTGTCGCGCTGCTCTCGGTGCGCCACCCCGGCCCGCTCATCCGGCTGCTCGAGCGCACGTCCATGCTCGTCCTCGCCGTGCCCGCCATCGTCATCGCACTCAGCGCCGCCTACGTGACGACCCACTTCCTCGACGGGCGCTGGTACCAGACGACACCGCTGCTGATCCTGGTCTACGCGGTGATGTTCTTCCCGATGGCCGTGGTGTCGGTGCGGGCCGCGGTGGCCCGGGCACCCATCGGCCTCGAAGAGGTGGGCCAGTCGCTCGGGGTGACCAAGCGCTCCGTCTTCTGGCGCGTCACCCTCCCGCTCATCGGCCCGGGGCTGGCCGCCGCCTTCTGCTTGGTCTTCCTCGAGACGGCGACCGAGCTGACCGCGACGCTCATCCTCATCCCGACGGGGATGCAGACGCTCGCCACGGGGTTCTGGGCCCAACAGACCAACCTGAGCTACGGCGCGGCGGCGCCCTACGCCGGGATGATGCTGCTCATCGCGGCGGTGCCCAGCTACGTGCTCGGCCGGTGGTTCGACCGGCTCCCCGCCCGGGCCGCCGCCGCGGGGACGCCCGTGGTCGCGGTGACGGGGACCGTGCGCGTCCTCCCGTCGGCCACAATTGGGCGATGAAGGAGCTCGCCGTTCGCGGCGCCCGCAAGTCGTTCGGCGACCTGCGCGTCCTCGACGGCGTCGACCTGACTGTCCCGGCTGGCAGCTTCACGGGGATCTTGGGCGTGTCGGGGAGCGGCAAGACCACGCTCCTGCGCATCATCGCGGGCTTCGAACGCCTCGACCGCGGCGAGGTGGTGCTCGGGTCCGAGGTGGTCGACGACGGCCGCCGTGTCTTCGTGCCGAGTGAACACCGGCGCATCGGCTACGTGCCCCAGGAGGGGGCGCTCTTCCCGCACCTCTCGGTCGGGCGCAACGTGGCCTTCGGCTTGCGCCGCGGACCGCACCGGCGTGACCGGGTGGTCGAGCTGCTCGACATGGTGGGGCTGTCCGGCCTGCACCGCCGCTACCCCCACCAGCTCTCGGGTGGCCAGCAACAGCGCGTCGCGCTGGCGCGCGCGTTGGCGACAGAGCCCGAGATCGTGCTGCTCGACGAGCCCTTCTCCTCGCTGGACGCGAGCCTGCGCGCCAGCGTGCGCGCCGAGGTCCACGACGTCTTGCGTCGGGCGGGCACCACCTCCATCCTCGTGACACACGACCAGGACGAGGCGTTGTCGATGGCCGACCAGGTGGCCGTGCTCCGCCACGGCGTCATCGCGCAGCTCGATACGCCCGCCGGCATCTACCGCCACCCCCTCGACCCCGCGCTCGCCCGCTTCCTCGGTGAGTCCAACGTCCTGCACGCCCCGGTGGTGGTGGCCCGCGCCGGCGTCGCCGGGGCCATGGCGGCCGACACACCCCTCGGCGAGCTGGCGGTGGAGGGCTGGCCGCCCCGCGGCGCGGCGGCCCCGGGCACGTCCTCATCCGCCCCGAGCAACTGGTGATCGGCGAGGTGGGCACCGCGCCCGTGGTGGCCACGGTGGAGAGCTACCAGTACTTCGGGCACGACGCGGTGGTCCGGGTCCGCCCCGAGGCCGACCAGTTGCCCGAGCTGGTTGTCCGGGTGACGGGAGGCATGCCCCTCGAGGCAGGGTCCCGGGTCGGCCTCAGCGTCCAGGGCTCGGTCGTGGCCTGGCCGATCGAGGAGCGTGCGCACACCCACGGGCGTGGGCCCGGGCACGATCACGCGGACACCAATGGGGACGAGCCTCTAGGGTCCGAGTCCGGGCTCGAGCCCGAGCACGGCGGGGCCCCTCGTTCCTGAACCTCTCGAAGAGGTCCCGAATCTGGAAGAACGCGCCGGTAACTACAGCGTTGTCGTCCGCGCTGCACTAGAGTGACCGCCGGAGATCCAGTGCAGGGAGGTGGAGATGGGCGACGGGTCCGCGACCCATGTCGGGGGGTTTTCCGGGCCGCAGGTATGCGGCTTGGTGGGGATCTCGTACCGGCAACTCGACTACTGGGCCCGCACGGGCCTGCTGCAGCCTTCGGTGGCAACGGCGAAGGGGAGCGGCTCGCGCCGCGTCTACTCGTATTCGGACGTGCTCGAGCTGAAGGTGATCAAGCAGCTGCTCGACGCCGGCGTGTCGCTCCAATCGGCGCGCCGCGCCGTGGAGTGCCTGCGCGACGACCTGGGTGCTGACCTGGCCTCGGCCAACCTCGTGCTGACGGTGACGAGCTCGGTCTTGGCGCGGTCCAACGGTGAGGTGGTCGACCTGCTCGCCGGCGGCCAGGGCGTGTTCAACATCGTGCCGCTCGCTGGTGTGCTCGAAGAGCTCGATGCCGACATCGTGCGGCTGGACGCACCGGCAGCCGAACCGGCATCGAAGCGGCGGCTGACGCAGACACAGCGGGCGCGGGCCGCGGGGGAGTGAGCCCAACGGACCCTGCGCGCGTCGGGCGCACACGCCACCCGGCCTGTGCGCCCGCAGGGTCCATCCGTTTCGCGCATCCCTCCGAGCGCTTGTTCGCGGCGCTGCTCGACCTCTCGGGTGAGCGCTGGGAATACGAGCCGGTGGAGTTCCCGCTCGAATGGGACGCTTCGGGCACGCCGGTGTCGGGCTTCCGCCCCGACTTCTACCTGCCGAGCCGCGGCGTGTTCATCGAGCTGACCACCGCCGACCAACGGCTGGTGACGCGCAAGAACCGCAAGGTGCGTCGCATCCGCGAGCTCTATCCAGAGGTGCCGATCCGCGTGGTGTACCAGCGCGACTTCACCGAGTTGGTGGCCTCGCACGGGCTGGCGCGCGTGACGGCGGGAGCGGCCTAGCCCATAGACGGGACGTGCGTGCGAAGGTGTCTAGTCTGGCTCGGTGAGCGCCGACGAGGTCACCACCACTGGGTCAGCCCGGGTTTCGCCGCTCTATGCCGACCATGTGGCGCTCGGCGCCAAGATGGTTCTCTTCGGCGGCTGGGAGATGCCGCTGGCGTACCCGAGCGGCACCGTCGCCGAACACCGCGCCTGTCGCACCTCTGCTGTGGCCTTCGACGTCAGTCATCTGGGCACGGTGCGCGTCGGCGGGCCCGAGGCGTTCGAGCACCTGCAGCGCTCGTTCAGCAACGACCTCGGGCGCGTCCACCCGGGCCGGGCGCAGTACACGCACCTGCTCGACGAGGACGGCTTCGTCGTCGACGACATGATCGTCTGGTGGGTCGACGAGGACCGCTTCGACGTCATGCCCAACGCCTCGAACACGAGCGACGTCCGCCGCGCAATCGGCGGGACCGACGTGACGGAGGAGCGGGCGGTCATCGCCGTGCAGGGCCCCGAGGCGCGGACCCTCTTGGCCAACGTGTCGCCTACGGCTGCCGCCGTACATCGCTTCAACGTCGAGCGCTTCGAATGGGACGGTGCGACCTGTCTGGTGGCCGGCACGGGCTACACCGGTGAGGACGGCGTCGAGTGCGCCATCCCCGCCGAGGTGGCGACGAGCTTCTGGGAGGCAGTGCTGGCGCAGGGCATCGTGCCCGCCGGTCTCGGCGCGCGAGACACCCTGCGCCTCGAGGCGGGACTTCCGCTGCACGGGCACGAGCTGGGCCCCGGCATCACCCCGCTCCAGGCCGGGCTGGCCTGGGTGGTCGGCTGGGACAAGGGCCCGTTCACCGGGCGCGCCGCCCTCGAGGAGGAACGTGTCAACGGGCCGGCGCGGCGTCTGCGCGGCCTCGTGGGCGACGGCCGACAACCGTTGCGCGACGGGGCCGACATCTGCCGCGACGGACACAAGGTCGGCATTCTCACCAGTGGCAACTTCTCGCCCATGCGCGGCTGCGGCATCGGGCTCGGCCTGGTCGAGGCCGATGCAGAGCTGCTCGACGGCGATGCCGTGACCGTCTTCCAGCGTGGGCGCGAGTTGACGGCCTCCCTGCTCCGGCCGCCCCTGTGGCCTGTTCGCGAGGACGAGGAGTAGCCATTGTGGGGCCGCGGTGTGCCGGCCCGACCGGAGCCGCTGCCCTATAGTGGTTCTGACAACTGAATACGCCGTTTGAACCGGAGCGCCAGAGTCCCCGAAGGTGCAAGTCGAGGGGACGCCGGAGGAGCAACTCTCCCCAGAAACTCTCAGGCCGACATACCGCTCCGGTGAGGCAACTCTGGAAAGCGTGGCGCACGTGGCGCTCCGCACCGAAGGTGGAAGCCGCTCGTGCAGCGGTGAGACTCTCAGGTCCGACGACAGAGTGGGGAGGACATCCGACAAGCTCCGCGTGAGTGCGGGGCGCATGAGGAGGCCTCCTTGAGCGACCATCGTCCAGCCGGCACCGAGTCACTCGAGCCGTTCGAAGACTTCGTGTTTCGCCACGTCGGGACATCCGCCGAGGAGCAGGCGGCGATGCTCAAGACCTTGGGTTACGACGACCTCGACGCACTGGTCGACGCCGCCATTCCCGGCTCGGTGCGCAGCCTCACCGAACTCGACCTCCCGCCGGCTGTCTCCGAGCGAGCGGTGCTCGACGAGCTACGCGCCCGTGCGGCACGCAATGTCGTCGCCGAGCCGATGATCGGGCTCGGTTACTCCGGCACGATCACACCGGCGGTGATCCGGCGCAACGTGCTCGAGAGCCCCGCCTGGTACACCGCCTACACCCCGTACCAGCCCGAGATCAGCCAGGGACGCCTGGAGGCGTTGCTGAACTTCCAGACGATGGTGACCGATCTCACCGGCCTCGACACGGCCAACGCGTCGCTCCTCGACGAGAGCACCGCGGTGGCCGAGGCGGTGACCCTGATGCGGCGCCGGGCCACGGTCGAGTCGAACCGGGTCGTCGTGGACGCCGACTGCCTGCCCCAGACCATCGCCGTGCTGACGACGCGGCTTGGCCCGCTCGGCCTCGAGGCCGTGCTGGCCGATCTGGGCGAGGGTCTGCCCGACGGCGAGTACTTCGGGGTGGTCGGTCAGTACCCGGGGTGCTCGGGTGCCGTCCGTGACTTCGCTGCGGTGACAGCCGACGCGCACGCGCGGGGCGCGCTGGTGACGGTGGCGGCCGACTTGTTGGCCCTGACGCTGCTCGCCCCGCCGGGGGAGTGGGGAGCCGATGTGGTCGTCGGTTCGTCCCAGCGTTTTGGCGTACCGCTGTGGTACGGGGGGCCGCACGCCGCCTACATCGCGGTGCGCGCCGGCCTCGAGCGAGACCTGCCGGGACGCCTCGTCGGTCTCTCCGTCGACGCCGAGGGCCGGCCCGCCTACCGCTTGGCTCTCCAGACCCGCGAGCAGCACATCCGCCGCGAGAAGGCGACCTCCAACATCTGCACCGCTCAGGTCCTCCTCGCGGTGGTCGCCGCCATGTACGCGGTGTACCACGGTGCCGAGGGACTGCGGGGCATTGCGCGCCGGGTGCACCGCCGGACCGTGCAACTGGCCGACGGACTGGAAGCCGCTGGTTACCCGCTCGTCCACCGGGAGTTCTTCGACACGATCGTCGTCGAGACCCCCGGGCGCGCAGAGGAGATCGTGCGTGCCGCGGCCGAGCGGGCAGTCCAACTGCGCCTGGTGGACGGGGACCACGTGGGTATCTCGTGTGGCGAGACCACGACCGACGAACACGTCGGCGCCGTGCTCGATGCCTTCGGCGCATCGGACGTCGGCCTCGGAGGCGGCTGGCGCAACGCGCTGCCCGTGCCTCTGCTGCGCCGGGGCCGCATCCTCGTGCACCCCGTCTTCTCCGAGCACCACTCCGAGACGTCCATGTTGCGCTACCTCCGCCGCCTGTCCGACGTCGACTTCGCGCTCGACCGCGGGATGATCCCGCTCGGGTCGTGCACGATGAAGCTGAACGCCACGACGGAAATGGAACCGGTGGGCTTGCCCGGTTTCGCCGACGTCCATCCCTTCGCGCCTCTCGAGACGACGCCGGGCTACCAAGAGCTGATCGACCAGCTCGAGGCGTGGCTGGCCGCGGTCACCGGCTACGCCAAGGTCTCGGTGCAGCCGAACGCCGGCAGCCAGGGCGAGCTCGCCGGGCTCCTCGCCATCCGGGCGTACCACGAGTCGCGAGGCGAGCACGAGCGCGACGTCTGTCTCATCCCGTCCAGCGCACACGGGACCAACGCGGCGTCCGCCGTCATGGCCGGGATGAAGGTCATGGTCGTCGGTGCCTGCAACGACGGGACCGTGGACCTGGGCGACCTCGAGGCCAAGTGCCAAGAGCACGCGCCGCGGCTGGCGGCGATCATGATCACCTACCCGTCGACGCACGGCGTCTACGAAGAGGGCATCAGTGCCATGTGCGAGATGGTGCACCGTTACGGTGGGCAGGTGTACATCGACGGGGCCAATCTGAACGCGCTGCTCGGCCTCGCCCAGCCCGGCGAATTCGGCGGCGACGTCTCCCACCTGAACCTCCACAAGACCTTCTGCATCCCGCACGGCGGCGGCGGGCCGGGTGTCGGTCCGGTGGCGGTCGCCGAGCACTTGGTGCCGTTCCTGCCGTCGCACCCGATGCACCCGAGAGCCGAACAGCGCCGGGGGATCGGGCCCGTGAGCGCCGCTCCGTACGGCAGCGCCGGGATCCTCGCGATCAGCTGGGCGTACATCCGTCTGCTGTCGGGGAGCGGACTGGCGCATGCGACCAAGTCGGCGGTGCTGGCTGCCAACTACGTGGCCATTCGGCTCGCCTCGTCGTACCCGATCCTGTACACCGGCAAGGGTGGCCTCGTGGCACACGAGTGCATCGTCGATCTTCGCCCACTCACCAAGGGCACGGGAGTCACGGTCGACGACGTGGCGAAGCGGCTGATCGACTACGGCTTCCATGCGCCGACGGTGAGCTTCCCGGTGGCGGGCACCATGATGATCGAGCCCACCGAGAGTGAGGACCTCGAGGAGCTCGATCGTTTCTGCGACGCCATGATCGCCATCCGGTCCGAGATCGACGAGGTCGCGTCGCGCCGATGGCCGCTCGAGGACAGCCCCCTGCGCGGCGCGCCGCACACGGCCGAGTCGCTCGTGGGCGAATGGGCCCGTCCTTATGACCGGGCGACGGCAGTGTTCCCCGCCGGCCACACGGCCGCCAAGTACTGGCCGCCCGTGGCCCGGATCAACCAGGCCTACGGGGATCGCCACCTGGTGTGCACGTGCCCGCCGCCCGACGCCTTCGAGTCCTGAGCTCCGCAACGGCGGCGTCCTCGGTTACTCCAATGAGGGCTTCGCTCTGACATTCTGGGGAGGCGTGTGTCTCAGACCTCTTTGCCCTTGTCTTCGAGGTCCGCGGCCACGGTGTCGTAGCCGGCGCTCGTCAATATTCGGCGCAAGTCGACGAGTTGTTGTCCGTCGATGTCCTTGTCGCTCGGATGCCTGAGAACCTCGGTCTCTTGGCCGATGCGGAACACAAACATGTCGTCGTGCTGTTGTTCGATGGATCCGACCGCCTCGAGCAATGACACGACATCGTGCCATTCGACGTTGTGGTTCGTGTCATCTTGAAAGATCTGCACCAGGGTGTCTCGATGATGGCCGCTGAGATGCTCGGGCCTTGAGATTGACGACATCGGTGATCCTCCTGTCGTGGTGAAAGCCTCAATGTAGCGAGCGTCACTGATTGGCGCGAAAGGCCGGAGGTCTCAGTCGTTTCACCCACGTGGAAGCTTCCCGACACGGCGAGGACCGGTGCGAGGGGTAATCAGAGCCCGGGAACCCGCACGGTGCCGCTGTCCATCGTGAACTGTTCGGCAATAGGGACATTTCGGTGCCGGACTTCGGGCCGCATAATGGAGTGATGACCGACCTACGGCTGGCTCTCTGTCAATCCGCCTCGAGTGGCGATCCACAGGCCAACCTCGAAAAGGGATTGGCGCTCTGTTCTAGGGCCGCCGAAGAGGGGGCGGACATCGCAATCCTGCCCGAGATGTGGCAGATCGGTTACGCCCCTTGCCCTGATGACGAGGCTGGACGGGCGAGGTGGCAGGAGATGGCCATCGACCGTCACGATCCATGGGTGAGCGCATTCAGAAAGGCTGCATCCGACCTCAACGTGGCGATTCTGGCGACATTTTTGGAACGGTGGCCTGGTTCCCCTCGGAACACCGCCCTGCTCATCGACCGGCATGGTCGAGATGTTCTTTGCT
Organism: uncultured Acidimicrobiaceae bacterium; assembly: GCA_963744935.1. Lineage (GTDB taxonomy): Bacteria > Actinomycetota > Acidimicrobiia > Acidimicrobiales > RAAP-2 > Bog-473. Next base: position 88,363 of record CAVUVM010000011.1, on the reverse strand, counting down.
ACGCCAAGGTTCATACGTGTGACTGGGGAATGGAGAAAGCCCTCACGCCTGGAGAATCCTTTGAGATCACTCGGCTCGACATTGCGCGCGGGTTCGTCGACGTCGGCGTCATGATCTGCGCTGACCGAGAGTTCCCTGAGTCAGCGCGTGAACTGATGCTTGCCGGGGCTGAACTCATTCTGGTTCCAAACGCTTGTCCCATGGCCGGCGAGCGGACCTCTCAGCTTCGGTCCCGAGCCTTCGAAAACATGACCGCAATCGCAACGGTGAACTATTCGGCTCCCGATCAAGATGGCCATTCCAGCGTCTTTGACGGAATGGTCTACGAAGAGAACGGTCATCCGAATGGTCAACCTCGTGACCAGCTCATATTCGAGGCAGGCGACGGCGAGGACGTCTACGTTGCCACTCTCAATCTGGATGCACTCAGGGAGTACCGAGGCCGTGAGACCATGGGGGACGCGTACCGGAAACCCAGTGCGTACAGGCGCTTGATGTCCGACGAGCGAGGCGTGCCAGTCTTCGATCGATCCGATTCGCGTAGAGGATCTGTGATCACAGAGGGCTGAGAGCTGGCGTTCAAGACCAGTGAGAGGTCGATCCCGGACCCGATCGCTATCGGCTAACTCACCGGATGCCCAAGTACGCTCCTGAGCTCGAGCGTCGAGCATCTACAGACCGCCTATGCGGTTGACGTCATCAGCGCCATTGTCCTGACACAGGTCGCCGCCCCGGCCATGCGGGCGGCCGGCTCCGGCACCATCATCGTGACGGGTGGCGGCTTCGCAGATAATCCGATCCCAGCCCTCGCGACCGTTTCCCTCGGCAAAGCAGCTCTCCGATCTGCCGCTACCATGCTCGGAGCCGATTTGGAGCCCGATGGCATCCGAGTAGCGACACTGACGATCCTCGGGCAGATCGTTGCGGGCACCGCCTTTGACCCCGAGAACATTGCAAAGCGCTATTGGGAGGTCGTCCATTCCGACGGCCCCTGGCAGGCGGAATTTCGTTTTACCGGCGAGTAGCGCTCGATGGGGGGCGGGGGAGACATTCGGCACCCTGCGATTCACTGAGCACTCAACTGGGCTCAGATGCGGTAGGCAGCGGTCCTACTCGGTACTGATCTTGTCGAGCCTCTCCAGGCTGGCCGCCATGGACTCAAGCACCGAATTGGTTCCGTTGATCCACTCCCCGCCGTCGCGTAGGAGGTGTTGGCGGTTCTCCTCCGAGCCGCAGTCAAAGACCTCGGTGACGACCGTGTCGTCGTCGCCGTCCGGAGTGAGGCTATAGCCCCAGCGGTAACCCGTAGGGACGCCGACTTTGGATGGATCACCGCCAGCCGTAGTGACATCTCCCGGAGCGGGTTCCCAAAAGATGCGGCGATCCGGCTCGAACTCCACTACATGGTTGACCATGAGGTAGTCGCGACCGAGCCGATTCATTTTCATGGCGAAGGTGTCGCCGACCCCGGAGATGGGACGGTTGAAGACAGCTCCCCGGAGCATGTCAGACCCGTCGAAATCAATGTGGCGTTGCGGGTTCGCCAGGATCTCGAAGATGAAAGCCGCCGGTGTTGCAATCCTGCGTGACACTTCGAGCGGCGTGTCTTCCTCTTTCATGCTTGAGTCCTCTCTGTCGCTCTGCGCAGGCCCTACAGAGCGCACTCAGTAGTTCATATAGTTGGACGTCGCAGGTCCCATGAATTCATTCCTTCGTTAGAATGTCCAATTCTGAGACCGTATCGAGGTCTCCTGACTTTGACACTGCCGTGAACAAGATGGAGCGTGTCCCGAAGCGCCGAAGTCCCTCGGTTCGGTCGAACGGCGGCAGTGGAGAACGAGGCGGAAACGGCACCAGACACGGTCGGCTCTCGCGCCGTTCTCGAAGAGCAGGTCGCGCAGACCGCTTAGCACATGACGGCAACTAGGGATCAGCAGTCGTGGTGTTCGAAAGCGACGGCTCGTCCTGCGGGCCCTGGCGCAGCAAGCCGAGGAGTTTATCGGGGTCGAATCCGCTGGGTTCCGTTGTACGCAGGAAATCCCTCAGGATTTCGACGAAGCGGACCGGGTTCTCCACCTGGGGGTAGTGGCCCACCCCCTGCATCACCTCCAACCTGCTGTTGGGGATGGCCTCATGCGCCAAGTAGGCATGGTTAAGAGGAATGATTCGGTCATGGTCGCCCCAAACGATGAGCGTCGGCATGTGCGCGGCCAAGTAGAGGCGGTCTGCGGCGTTCACCGACTGCCCACCCGGGTCGATAACGGACCGCATGGTACGGATGAAGGCGCGGCGGTTCTCGCCTTCAGTTAAGGACCTATAGGAGCGCCACATCTCCAACGCCTCGGCGTTGCGGAAGCCTCGGTCGCCCAAGAATCTTACGACCGAGTCCCCCCAGTTCCGCACGAAGGCAGGAAAGAGCACCGGCATCACGTATTCGGCCGCTGGCAGGGTTGCGAGACGCAGGATCCAGCTGACCTCGCGGCCCAAGCCTCCGGCATCGACAAGTACCAGGCGCTCACAACGCTCGGGGAACTGATAGGAGAACTGCATCGCAACTCCACCACCGAAGGATTGCCCGACCACGGTGGCCTGGTCGATCCCGAGGAGATTGAGCAAGTCCCGCATGACGGTAGCGAGGTTGCCGAGCGAGTAGTCGCCGAGAGGTTTTTCGGATGCCCCGTGCCCGAGAAAATCCGGGGCCAGGACCGTGTAGTCACTCTGCAACAGCCTCATGGTGGGGACCCACGCAAGGGAGCTGCCGGCGATGCCGTGGAGCAACAACAGCGCCGGGCCCCGACCGCCATGTCGGTAGCCGATCCTGTGACCATGGATGGAGATGTGTTCGACTTCGAACGTCTGCGAAGAGGTGCTCTCCTTCATAGGCTTGATCGATCCCTTGTCCTCGGCACTACGCCCGCCTGACGGAGGGCGATCGCCACGCTCCATCGTAGGCAGCCGGCGCGGGCGTCATCGAAATGCAGGTAGGTGGGACCTCTCACCCTTGCTGTGCCACTGATCCGTCGGTAGGGGCGGCAGGTCATGACCCGATTCCATTGGGTTTCGTAGTCAGACTCCCTTGGGTTACTGGGTTGGTTGGCACAATAGCGATGACCCGTCGCTGGAGAGCCCACGCACTAACTTTCCTATTGTGGAGGATTCGGCTGATGTGACAACCGTTCAAGCCACCAAGACGGCGAAGAAACCGTCCAGTATCGAGCGTATCCAACGGTTGGAGAGACTGGAGCAGGAGCGCCTCGAAGAGAACGCGCGCAGGGATGAGCGTCGGCGTCAGGTCATTGCCGGGGCGAAGCCGTCGGGCGGACGCCACGATCTTGTCGACCGAATCGAACAGATTACGAAGTTCCCCATGACCCTCCTCGGGGTCGCCTGGCTCGTCGTCGCCATCGTCGTGGTCAGCACTGACGTCAACGGTTCTGCCTCGAAAATCCTCGTCAGCGGCCTCTTCGTGCTTTGGGTGGTCATGCTGGCGGAGTACCTCGTGCGCCTCGTGATCACCCCTGACACGCCCGGCTATCTCAGGCGGCGGTGGGTAGAGCCGGCGACCGTGTTGGTGCCTCCCCTCCAGGGCTGGCACGTCGTAGGAATCGAAAAGATGAGCCTCCTTTTTCGTGAGGGGGAGCTGCGCGCAGAGTCCATCTTGAAGCACCACAGCCTCTTTCGGGTGCTCATCGCCGTGGTGGTAACCCTCTTCCTCGGGGCGTGGCTTGTGCTTCTCTTTGAGGAGAACGCCAAAGGGACCAATATCCACAATTACCCCGACGCCCTGTGGTGGGCCATCGTTACTGTCACCACCGTGGGTTACGGCGACCGATACCCCGTCACCGAGGGTGGGCGGCTCGTGGCCGTGGTCCTGATGCTGGTGGGAATCGGCTTGATCGGCGTGCTCACCGCCACGGTTGCATCCGTGTTTATCAAGGAACACACCGACGCCAACAAGGAAGAGTTCAAGAAGGGCCACGCCGACCTGGGCCAGCGGCTATCGGTGATCAGCGACCGGCTGGCCGACGTCGAACGCCGGCTCGGTGCCACGCCTGCTGACGTCGTGGCAGTGGATGCGATGACAGACGCCGAGGCTGTGACGAACGGGCCGGTCGTTCCAGATCCCTGAGCATCGTCACTTACCCGCGGACATTATTGGAATCACCTGTTCTGCAGTTTCGCCGACGCGACGGCTCCTCGACTGGAGATCGAAGCATACGAGCCGGTGCGTTCCCATATCAATCACGTCCAAGAAGTCCCGTGTGATACTTCTTGGACGGCGAGGAAGTTGGGCTGTTGAATCAGTGTGAGATCGAGGAGGTATTTGGAGCGAATGTCAACAGCGAGAGGTCAGGAGTAGGGCTATGAAACGAGGTCTCTTTATTGGCTCGCTGCTCGTTCTAGTTGGATTCTTAATCCTCGTCTTTGTCTTCTGGATTGACTCTGCTCATTGGTTCCTGCGGTATACCGGTGCGGATGCTGAGTCGGGAACCTGGTACGGGTTCTGGTCTGGGTTCGGTGGTGCGATTCCTGACTTCCTCATTCTTGGCAGCATCATCACGGTCTACCGCCACCACAATTGCCACGTGAAAGGATGTCTACGACTTGGGAAGCCGGTCGAAGGCACCCCATATCTTGCTTGCCCGGCGCACCATCCTGCACATGAAGGCAACAAGCGATCGGTTTCAGAGGACGTCATCAAGCTCGCTCACAAGGCTCACCTCGAGCGAGAGGCGTCGTGATGTGAAGCCTTTGCGACCGGGAGCGGGCACACCTGTGCCCACCGAACGGTGGGGACTACAGGAGGGCGAGATCCGTGGAAACCTGACGGCTCCCGCACTGCGCGAGAACTCTCAGTCGGTCACGATGGGGTGATGACCACGCCTCTCCACCGGCCGTCGGCACGCGTGGTCGTCATCGACGAGACCGGAAAAGTATTGCTGTTTCGGATCGAAGACCCTTACGACTCCAAGCCCCCGCTCTGGATCACTCCGGGTGGAGGGGTCGAGCCAGGCGAGGCGCTCGTCGAAGCCGCAGCACGCGAGCTCGCCGAGGAAACAGGCGCGGTCGTTGAACCTGCGGAGTTGGGCGAGCCCGTCGCGAGGTGTCAGGGCGAGTGGACTTTTCGCGGCCAGCGTCTGTACTCGGTGGACTCCTTCTTCGCGTGGCGCACGGAGCGGTTCGAGCCATCGACTGCGGGATGGGAACCCCTAGAGCACGAACTGCACGCGGCGTGGCGATGGTGGGCGATCGACGAGATCGATACAACGAGCGTGGCCGTTCTGCCGGCCCGTTTGGGCGATGTCGTTCGTTCGATCCTGCAGGGCGCGATCGGCCCGTCGCCCATCGAGTTGCCCTGGATCAGCTTCGACGCGATCGAGATCGGCCCGTCGACGGAGACGTCAAATGGCTGATGGCTGGTCGGCGTACGGGCGCCGCCACCGTCGACAAGCGGCGAGGGCATTGTTCCCCGAACAAGCTGCGGCATGGCTAGGAGCTGGCGGGCTCGCACCCCAGGACCGATATGGTTCAACCACAGCCACGAGGCCAAGGTGGCCGAGCTGCGCAAGGCGCCCGGCCGTCTTGGGAAGTGGGTCTTGCGGCGACTCGGGTACAGGGGTGATCTTCGAGCTCGGGCACCGTATGCGCAGACCCCACACGAATGAGCACTCCATCCGCCGACCTCCAGAGCACTAATCTCGCCTCGAACCGCCAGCCATCGAAGTGCCGGAGTGTCCTGCCTTCCGGGCGATAGGGGGTCAGTTGCGCCTATTTGGTGAGGACCTCGGAAGCTCTCGTCGGTCCCGACGAACGGCGGCGCTCTGAAGATGAGCGATCTGTGGTCGTCGCGAAGATGCCCTCTGCAACAGCTCTGGGCCATGAGGAGCGAGAGCCCGGCAGGAAAGGCGACGCCGATTGATCCAACTGGCTGTGTACTGTGTGCGCTGAGCCGTCGCGAGGTAGTCGGGCAATCCCAAAGAGGGGATCCGTGGATATGAAGACGAAATCCAGGCTGGTGGCTTCTATCGGTGTGGGCGGCATCCTTGGGCTCGGAGGCACCGTCGGACTGGTTGATATCGCCACCGCCGCACCGGTATCGACTGCCAATTTCGACTACAGCGTGTCACTCAGCGGCCTGGCGTCTTCGCCAGTCGTTATCACTGGAACGGGGCAGGCCGATAGCGCCGGCGACGAGGCTTCGCTCACCGTCAATCTCCCACCTGCAGTGGCCTCGTTGATACCAGGCGGAACAGCGTCACCCGAGGTGGTCAGCGCCGTGGTTGCCCAAAACACGATCTACTTGGATGTGCCCAGCCTCCAATCGCGTCTCGGTGCACCATGGATCTCTATGACGTTGCCTTCCAAGACTGCGTCGAAAGTCTCCGACATTTTCTCTAAGGTCGCCTCCGCCATCGGCAACGTGAACTCCATAGTCGGATTCGCCCGATCCCATCACGCCACGGTGACCCCGCTGCCCACTTCCACGATCGACGGGGTCACCGCGACGGGGGACCATATTGTGGTGGCGCACAAACGAACGACAATCACCGCAAGCCTGTGGGCAGATTCGTCGGATCGGCTGGTACAGGCGAACGTAACGACGTCAGTTGCGGCAAAGAAGAAGACGATCGGCGTGAACGCAACGATCAATCTCAGCGGTTACGGCGATCCGGCGACAATCGTCGTGCCGTCCGCTTCACAGGTGAAAGCCATTCCGTTCTCGACGGTCGAGTCGTTCCTCGGAGCGGCGTTCCATCACGGTCACCACGCCAGTACGCGGTAACTACGCAAACTGCTCCTGAATACAGAGCAGTCGGGCCTCGGCTCATCGTTGAGAACTATGACCAGGCGATCGAGTTCTTCGTCGAGAAACTGAGGTTTGAGTTGGTAGACGACTCACCGTCGGTGTTGCGCCGTTCGCCATCAAATGTCGTCAAATGCTCCGCCCGACGCCTCTCTGAGCGTTAGGTCACCTCAAACGGACCTCGCTCATTGCGCAGTCCGAGCAGCAAGTTGTCTACTGCACATTGCGCCATGGCGGACCTCGTCTCCCTGGTCGCCGAGCCGATATGGGGGACGATAATGGTATTCGGCGCCTTCAAGAGGGGCTCATCTCGGTGTGGCGGCTCAACCTGAAGCACGTCCAAGCCGGCGCCAGCGATCGTTCCCTCCGTTAACGCCGAGGTCAGCGCGGCTTGATCTACCACTCCACCCCGAGATGTGTTCACAAGAAATGCAGTGGATTTCATCAAATTGAATTCGTCTCGGCCCATCAGGTTCCGCGTCTCGGCATTGAGATCAACGTGAAGCGAAACGAAGTCTGCGTCTGCCAATCCTTTGGTGAGGTCGCCCACGCGTTCAACGTCATCGACAATGGGCAGTCCGCTCCGAGTGTCGACGTACTGCACGTGCATTTTCGCGGCCAAGGCCCGCCTCGCCACCGCCTGACCAATGCGACCAAATCCCACAAGGAGCAACCGTTTTCCTGCCAGGTCGCTACCTAACGAGTCTTTCCATCGACCGCTGACGACGGCACGATTTCCCTCGCAGATACGTCGGGAGAGCATGATCATTAGCGCCATCGTCAGGTCCGCTACTGCGTCGCTGAGCACGGGAGTGATGGTGACCACTATTTTCTTCACCCGCGCCGCCCCGAGATCAATGTGATCAAGTCCGACGCTCATCGTGCTGATCACCCGGAGCTTCGGCGCCAAGGCGATCACTTCTCGGTCAACAATGACATTCGAACTCACCAGTAGGCCCTCGGCCTCGGTAAGCGCGGCCTCGAAGGCGCCACCTTCGGATCTGCCAGCGGGCAGCATGGTTAGGTCATACCCAGCAAGCTGATCCACCAAGGTTTGGGCCAGCGGCAGTGCGATCACGACCTTTGAGCGTTCGGTCATCGTCGTCATAGGTACGCAGACGTCGCTTCAGGACCGGCACTTGGTCGAACCTGCTCCAGAGCATCTCTGGCACCGAGTCCCAACAGCCTGATATCAGACGCGACCTCGACCAGTCGAAAACCCTGCTGCAACCGTTTTATCGCTGTTTGCGCGTTACCAGCAATGCCCGGTATCACGTCGTGACGATGACATGCATCGATCACCCGGTCCAGAGCCTCCGTAAAGCTCTGGTCAGGCTGGTCTGGCGCAGGAGGGAGACCCAGGGTAACGCTCAAGTCCGCTGGCCCCACATAGACGGCGTCGACCCCCGGAGTCGACACTATTTCGTCGACGTTATCGACCGCGGCGTGGGTCTCCACCATCACGATGCAGATCACCTCGTGATTGGCGCGATCGAAGTAGTCAGATCCCGCGTAGTAGTTCGCTCGGAGCGGTCCATAGCTCCGAGCGCCCAATGGCGCATAGCGGCACGCCGAGACTGCCGCATGAGCCTCTTCTCGAGAATTCACCATCGGTACAATGATCCCGAACGCGCCTGCATCGAGACACTTGCCAATGATGCCCGGTTCGTTCCAAGGAACGCGCACAAGAGGCACAGTGGCCGTGGAGGAGATGCCCTGAAGCATTTGGACCATCTCGGAGTAGTCGATCAGGCCGTGTTGCAGATCGATGCAGACCCAGTCGAATCCACAGTGAGCCATGACCTCGGCAGACATACTGCTTGGCAGAGTCAACCACCCACCGAGGGCGGCGCCCTGTTCAGCCCAGATGGCTCGTAACGAGTTTTGACGCATTGGTCCTCCTCGACAAGTGATCCTACGTGCGGCGCTCGGTAGGTTTCGCCGTCTGCGGAAGGGTCGACTTTCCCGAAGGCGGACCCACTGCGACGACTCTGTGGCGCAAGGCACGTCCTTGAGCGCACCCACGACCCCGCCCCGGCGTGCGGGGGCAGGCGATCCGAGGTCCGCTTGGGTGCCTCTACCGTGACGCTGTCTCGGATCAGCGAGGGGCTCGCCGAGGCCGTCACGAGATCAAGGGCCGACCATCCCAGAAGCGAGATCGGGCGAACCCAAGTCACCTGACCCGGAAAGTGCAGAAGTGAGTTCACCATCCCGGCGACCTGGGGCAGTCGCACTCAGCTCGCTCATGCAGTCAAAGAGCAGGGTTCATCAGGCCTGTGACGAGCGCTGGTTCTCACTCCACCAGATCTGGGTTTTCGACAGAGGCCTCGCCCCCCCCGACGTCTTGGGGCCTGCTTGGACCCGTCGGTAACGTGGGCAACGCCATTTGACGCCACGGCAACGGTCGTAGACGATCTGGCGGCGAACGCAGGTGGAACGGAGGCGGCGTGCTGAGGCGATCGATTGCAGTGCTGGCCCTGCTGGCGGTGTCTGTGTGCGTCCAGGCGGCGCAAGGCGACGTCCCCATGGCCGGAGCGACCATGGCGTGGGAGAGTCAACAACTTCCCTTCACCGCTTCTGGACCGATCATGGGTTCGTACAGCGGCGTCAGTTGCGGGAGCGCGACGGATTGCGTGGCCGTCGGCGAGGCCACGCTGCCCGGTGGGTCCGGCATGACGACGGCGTTCGTGGCCACCTTGACCGACGGTTCATGGACGCAGGGTCTTCTCGCTCTTCCCGCCGGGGCCTCAAGCGCCTGGCTGAGCTCCATCAGTTGCACGGCGACGCAATGCCAGGCTGTGGGTGGGTACCTGACGACCCAGACCCATGCGCTCGTCGAGACTTACCAGTCCGGCAACTGGACGGCGACAACGGGAGTGGATCCCTCCGGCTCCACGACAGCGTCGTTGGCCGGGGTGTCGTGTTCGGCGGCCAAGAGGTGCACAGCCGTGGGGACTTCGAGCGCTGGGGTCTTCGCCGCGGAGCTCGCCTCCTCCGGCTGGAGCGCGGCCTCCCTTCCCACCCCTGTGGGTGACTCGGTGCCGGTTCTGCAGGGTGTGTCATGCACGGCCACAGCGTCGTGCGTCGCTGTTGGATCCGTGACCTCTGGTGGCACCCCTGTGCCGCTGATGGAATCGGGTGGCGCCCGCACCTGGGCCGCCACCACGGACCCCTCGGAACACAACGGTGTCTTGTCGTCGGTCGGCTGCAACAGCTCTGGGGCCTGTGAAGCCGTGGGCAATGTCGGGGGGAGCAAGGGCGAGGGTCTGATCGAGTCGCTCTCGGGCGGTGCCTGGATGGGAACGACAGCGGAAGGCGAGCTGTCATCTGTGTGGTGCACGGCATCGGGGGCACTGGTCTGCACGGCGTGGGGTATATATGGCGGCCCGCCTGTCATCGAATCGTTCTCGGGTGGCACTTGGACCAACGAGGCCGTCACCTCGCCCGATTGGGCGTCATCGATCGACGGGACCTGCTCGGCCCCTGGCTCTTGCCTCGCCTTCGAGAATCTCAGTGTTTCGGATGGAGTCGCGGTCCTGACGCAGACACCTTCGGGATGGACTTCGAGCGCCCTGCCGGGTCCGCCCGACGCGGCGCTGGCACAGGTCTCGTGCACGAACAAGCTCTGTGTCGGGATCGCCACGTACTACGACGACTCGGGCACCCATCACACCATGGTCGAGTCGCTGAGCCACGGCACGTGGACGGAGTCTTCGTTCCCGCTCCCCACCGCGTACAACTTCTACCCGTCCATCGACTGCAAGAAGCGGACGTGTGTGGTCGTCGACGGCAACGCAGCGGCAGTGTCCACCGACGGTGTGCACTGGACCACGGCGGCCTTGCCCGAGCCTTCGGGCGATACCGGCTTCCTTGACGAGGACAGTGTGTCGTGCGCCAGGGTCAACTGGTGTCTGGCCGTGGGCTCTCCAGGCGGTTCGGGGACCAACTTGGTGGCCGAGACATTCTCCGGAGGCACCTGGTCGGCCTCCACGTTGCCCCTCCCGAGCGGGACGACCTCGGGCAACTTGGCGGACGTGACTTGCTTGTCAACCACTTCCTGTGTCGCCGCCGGGAGCGCGGACAGCCCAGGACTCGAATCACTGGTCGAGACACTCTCAGGATCGACATGGACTCCAACCGTCCTGCCACCGGTGAGCGGGGCCACCTACGGAAATCTCGATTCCGTGTCCTGCGTGGGGCCGGGATCGTGCACTGCCGTGGGGAGCTGGTACCCGAACTACGGCGGCACCGGGGACCCGCTGGCGGCCACGCTGCAGACCGGGACATGGGCAGAAAGCACCGTGAGCCCGCCCAGTGACGACTCCTATGCCGCTCTCACCAGTGTGGCCTGCACGACGGCGACGACGTGTGACGCGGTGGCGGACGGAATGGGCTCGTCCCCAACTGCCTCGTACACCTTGGAGCAGCTCGGTGTCGGACCCGTCACGGTGCCCGGGCCGCCCGGCGCGCTCTCGAGTGCCCCCGAGTCAGTGACATGTTCGAGTAGCACCTGGTGCACGTTGTCCGGATACGACGACGCGCCCTTCGACGGGTCGAGTGGCGTGGCCTCTTACCCGATGATCTCTTCCATCGGTGCCCCTCTGATCACGATCACCAGCGCTCCCAAGGCCACCGCTACTGTCGGCACGCCGTTCTCCTTCACTGTCACGACTACCTCGAAGCCCGGAGCCGCGCTTACCGAGACGGGATCTCTGCCGACGGGCTTCACCTTCGTCGACAACGGCAATGACACCGCGACCATCGCCGGAACGGCCACCTCACCAGAGATCGGAACCGACAAACTGACGGTGGAGGCGAGCAACGGAGTGGCCCAGGCAGCCATGCAGACCTTTACGCTCAAGGTCGTTGCCTGACGACATCGCTTCGGGTCGGGGCTGCCCGACGGTTGCGGCGCCAGCGTCCCATTGTGGTTAGGTGTCCCACCTTGCCGCCGTACGGGGGTAGGTCGAAACATTTCGGGACCTATCGTTCCTCGGGTGAGACATGCCAGGGTGGTGACTTTCCCTCAGACGGTGCTCGTCGGCCCGCCCACCATGGCGAGCTGTCCAGAAGACCACTCCGCTAAGGCCATGCCAGCACTACCGCCGGAACTTCGCGAGTTGATCGAGTCTGCACCCATGGCCCACCTGAGCACCATCAACCCCACGGGAGCCCCCAGGTAACCGTCATTTGGATAGGGCTCGACGGTGGCGATCTGGTGAGCACCCGCGTGCGGGACAACGTCAAACTCAGAAACATCAGACGCGACCCTCGCGTAGCGCTCTCACTCGACCTAGCGCGAGAACCCGGCGTCTGGATCAACCCTTATGCAGTTGTTTATGCACGGGCGACCGTAGAACCCAGCTCTCGCATCTGGGAGCTGATGTCCAAACACGCGAAGGTCTACGTATCGCCCGATGCTGAGGTCCCCGTTCCTGAGGGGTCGGAACCTGGCTTCATCGTGCGGTACTCGATCACGCGAATTGGTGGCATCGGCCCATGGGCGACAAGCCCAGCGCTCTCACATATTCAGCCCGTCGACAACGCCCAGGCCCGGCCTTCGGGGATACCTAGCGAACCGGTTGCCGGCCTTCACATTGAAAGAGACTGTAGGAAGCCAGCCGTGCAAAGGCGAGGCCATCAATGAACTTGAGCAGGACCATCCGGACTTCCTGCTTCGAAGGAGCCTGCCGTAGCGCAGTCTGAAAGTGATCCGCGGCTTCAGCCTGCTGATCGAGTGCGGTCTTGATGTTGGGCGGCAGGCCGTGCCTATCTCGCAATGATTGGAAGGGGCGTTCCATCGCGCTCACATTCGCAAGCAACGAGGCTTTCGCAGTGCGCAACGACTCCGACTTCATCTTGCTCATCAGGTGTGGGAGGCGCTGTGCCGCAAGTACCGCAGGTCGCATTTCCCGACAGAAGTCGGCTCGATCAGCAGGCGAATCAGCCGGATGCACGGATCGACTCGGTGCGTTCGCCGCTCCTACGGACGCGCTTGCGATTGCTGCGACTCCGAGCATCGCTACGAGAATCCAAGGTGCCCAAGAGCGCATCGTGCGCATCTAATCAGGTCGGACCGGACGAGAAGAGCACCCCAGACCCGGCGTACAAGGCACCCAGTCAAGTTCAGGTGTGGAGGGCGCACTGGCGCGAGACCGGGTCTACTACCTGCCTTCAGCCTTCGATCCCGTTGGATTACGGCTCCGGATTCTCGCCTTACCGGCAAGTCGGCCAGATTCAGTGTGTTGAGCGGTGAGAGCTAGTCACGCCTGTAGTAGCTCCGAAGCGATCCGTCGAACTTGCCGCTTGTGAGGCAACAGTTCTTGAAAGCGGCGCGCCGATCCACACGGACAGGGATCTTTGCGGCCAAGCTTTTCGAATCAACTCCTTGTTGCCGTGAACGACACGGTCGCCACGCTTCACTCGCGACTCGCTGGGGAACCCGCGACGTCGCTTGCTCATTGAGCTAAAAGGGCTCTTCTTCTCGGTTGGGGTCTTGCTTAGCCATTGGAGGTCCTCCTCGTGGTTTGGTCATGGTAATCACGGTGTCAAGGGGCGCCCCTGGCCGGCGTACCTGGGGCAGTCTCGGCCAGGATTGGTCAGGTGAAGGACGTCTTGCTTACCGGATCTGAAGGGGGCGTTGGCCACTGTGTCAGGCCTCTCCTCGAGCGGGCGGGTAGGCGTGTCCGATCTTTCGATCTCTCCACGGGCCATAACCTTCTCGACCAAGAATCGGTCCTCACAGCCGCTCAGGGCTGCGAGGCCGTCGTTCACGCGGGCGCCATCGCCCATGACATGAGTGGCACTCCAGCTGAGATCATGGCCACCAACGTGCTCGGCACCTGGCATGTCCTCGTTGCTGCCGAAACCCACCGACTGAGTCGGGTAATCACCTTCTCGTCGGCGCAGGTCTTCGGCTTCGCCGAGGGTGAAGGAGTGCCCGATTACCTGCCGGTCGACGATGCTCACCCACTTCGAGCCGCGCGGCCTTACGGGCTCTCGAAGCGCTTAGCCGAAGAGATGTGCGAAGCCTGGACCGCTCGGACAGGTATCTCGACGATCGTCCTTCGTCCAGTCATGATCGTCGACGACGACAGCCTTGCCGTCCTGACGGATCCCGAACTGGGTGCGTTCGTCCATGTCGAAGACGTGGCAGAGGCAATCCGTTGCGCGCTCACCGCCGACATCGAGGGTCATCACCGCCTGACGCTCTGTGGGCCCGGCGACTTCGATACCTCAGTCGCTTTCGAGAGGCTCGGCTGGAAACCCCGCCGAGGTTGGCCGAACTAGCGCCCAGACCCGGCAGCGTCGTACTGGGGCACTTCGGCGGAACCAGGATCCTCACCAGCACCGGCGGGCGGCAGGTGATCGAGGACGCTCAAGGACGGGCGGCCGACGGGACTTGGCTGACCACCTTGTAAGCCCGCTCGCGCACCCGGTCGATGACGCCGGCACTGCTGGGCGCCGGATCGTCACCGGCACGAGGGGGCAAGACGAAGTCGGTGTACATGACGCGGCGTTCCCGCGCGACCGGCGCATGGCTCATGTGCAGGGTGCACGAGCAGTGGACGGTGACGTCGCCAGTGCGGGTCGGGAGCGGGACCGCGGGCAGACCCCAGGAGTCGCGGAAGAAGGCGGGCTGGACAAGGGCCCGGTGGGAACCGGCCACGACCCCGAGCTGGCCCGAGCGTTGGTCGGCGCCGGTGACCGAGATCCCAACCGTCAGGCTGCAGCAGCGCGAGGAGTGCCGCCCGAGGCTGCAGTCCTTGTGCCACGGCAGGTCGGAGATGCCCTTGACGACGCCGATGGGCTTGACAAGCGCCTCTATCTTGTTGCCGCCCTGGTCCCGCGGCACGTGCCCGTCGCCCGTGAGCGAGGCGAGGCGAACGAGCCGGTCGTCCTCCAGCAAGGCCGCGGTCGCAAGGCTCTCCTCTTGGAACCCCTGTAGGCGCACCGCCCGCTCCTCGCCGTCGGCGGTGGTGGCCCACCAGGACCGGCCGTCACCGTCGTGGTAGCGCGGGAGGGCGGCATCCATGTCAGCGGAGACCTGCGCCATCTCGTCGGGCGTGAAGACCTCGGTCAGATGGAGGTAGCCCGCCTCGCCGAGGTAGTACGCGAGCTCGGCCGGATCGTCGTCGACCGTGAACGAGCGCTGGAGGTCGAGCGGGCCGCCGTCACGGTCGGTGAATGTGACGTCACCCGCGGTGTGCACGGGGCGGGCATCGAGCAGCGAGCGGAGGACGACCCACCAGTCGAGGAAGTCGTTGATGTCACCGATCGGCATGTCGAGCGTTGCGGCCGCGAGGAGCGTCATCGGCGTCCGGCGGTCGTGGACGATGTCAGTGATCTCCTCCACATCGAGGCGCACCGAGGCGTGCCCACCGCCTCCGGGGCGCACCCGGACGGCATCGTCGTCGACTGACAACGTCCACGTGCCGGCCGGCGTCTCGATCGTGAACGGCCGGACGCCCAGCTCGCGCGCGCCCGGGACGGCCAGCGCAGAGCCGTCCGCCGCCAGGCGAGGCAGCTGGGTCCCGAAGAAGTCCGCGACGTCGATCGTCTCGACGTCGACATCGTTGCGAGTGCGGAAGTCGATCGTCATGACGGGCCAGGCTAGCGACGGGGTGGCGTCGGCGCGGGATCAGCCGGGGCAAGAGACGACGGTGGCGTTCGACGGGACCCCTGTGATCGTCGGTACGGACAGCCGGAGCGTCTCGGTATCAGCACCTGGTCGGAGGAGGGCTAGAGGGTTGTGCTGTTCGATCACATAACCGGCAGCGAGGGGCATCCCTGATCCCACCAGTTAGCGCATCAGTCCGAAGGCGCCCACAACAGCTTCTATCAGAGTGAGGGTCGCCGTAGAACCCAGCGCAGCTGTGGGATTCGACAGCATGGCCGACACGACAAACGTCTGGCCCTTGCTGTTCGTTGCCATGTAGCCGAGAGTCATGACTCCCGGTTCCGACCCGCCCTTGAACCAGACGGTGGGCCACTCAGACGGCTCGAGTCCGAGGCCTCCCTCGTTCACTGAGAGGATGGACGCGATCGGCGACAACTTGGGCTGCTGGGACAGCTGTTGTAATCCCGCGAAGGCACGGCAGACGTCGTCGGGCGACCCGAACCATTCGATGCGGTCAATGTCGCGCGGCTCGGTTGAGCCGCGGACTTCGCTGAGCGCAAGTGGATCCACCACTGAATTCAGGAATGCCTGCCGTTTGCTTGGCGCCCGCGCCAGATATGCATTCGCCAACATGGGAAAGTTCTCATAGTGCAACAAGAGCATTTGGCGCGTGGTCAAGAAAGGGAAATCGAGCTGCGGATCGTTCGACCATTGTCGGACCTGGGACTCGAGGGCGGGCTGACCGACCAAGTCGATCAACATGTCGGCCGCGGTGTTGTCACTGATTGAGATCATTTTGGTCGCCGTTTCCCGCACTGACACTCTCGTGCCGGCGGGGAAGAACTGAAGCGATCCCGAGCCCACAGGATTACCGCTGCTCTTGAGCTGGCTTTCGACCGTGAGCCTTTGATCCCAGGTCACGCGTCCTGAGGCAATTTGATGAGCCAACGCCCCCAGTACAAAGAGCTTGAACTCCGACGCCAAGGGGCGTGGCGTCGACGATGCCAGCTGGTGGATTATCTGACAGGACCCGTTGGTTACTCGTGCCGCAAGAAAGCTGACGTTGGGAGCAAGTGCAGCCAGAGTCCGGTCGATCTGAGACCAACTCGTTGTAGACGAGGAGGGGACGATCTTTAATCCATTGATAAGACCTGATCCGTCTACGGAGAGTGTGACCTTCAACCTGTCGGTGCCGAAACTGGCGATCACCACGAGACTGGTCGGTTCTGACGACAGCACCTCGACCAGCGTTCCAGGGGCTGGGAGTTCCGCCAGGGCCGCACTGAACGTGGCCGTACTGACCTTGGCCGCACTCAACTTTGCCCGATACAAGGCGTCGAAGTGTGCATCAATCTCCGCTTGCGACAAGGGGGCGTTAGGCACGGAGCTCAAAAGCCACTTGAGCTGGATTCCCGCTGGACCGTGTGGCACGCTCGCGGATGTGAGGTCAGCCGTACTCGTCGTCGACCTCCCGGCGGTGGAAGGTGATCCGGAACTGGTCCCATCGCCGCAGGAAGACAGAATGAAAGCGGCCACTATTGCTCCGTATGCCGCGGCCCGACGCAGTCGCTTCGGTCGAATCATGCGGCGGAGCTCTGGAGGTTTGATTGGGTGCGACCAGCCTCGGGAAGTGTGCTTCGGTTGGGCGCCACCGCCGACACGTTCCCAGCCAAGGTTGACAGCAGTCAAGCAAGCTCGAAGAGGGTATCCCCATGGTGCTGCTCGGTGTCACCCGGTCCCGGCAGCGGGGACACACTCTCAGCCGGTAGTCGCCGGTGCTCTACGGCCTGAGCTATCAGTGATCACTGTGCTGGTCCGGCCCCGACCGTGACCGTGGTGCTCTGCTGCTGGCCCGAGGGATCGATGTACCCAATCTGCACGGACGCGCCGGGCGCTTCACCCAGAAGCAAGTCAGTGAGGGACTCGGGTGAGGTGACGGCTTGGCCATTGACCGAGGTGATTACGTCGCCGGCAGTCAGTCCGGCCTGTGCTGCTGCGCTGCCCGGGACGACTTCGGCGATCTCAGCACCTTGGTAGCCGAAGAAGGGACTTTGGACCGAGACACCCAAGAAGGCCGTCGAACCGATGTGGACGGCACTCGACGCCCGTCCTGATTCGATCTGCGCGGCTACCGCTAACGCCTCGTTGATGGGGATCGCGTAGCCCTGATTCGCCGAGGGCTGGAACTGATAGGACTCGGAGGCGGCGCAGGTCATGCCGATCACCAGCCCAGCGCTGTCGACCAGGGCACCACCGGAGTCGCCGGGGATGACCTCGGCATTGGTCTCGATCAGCCCGGTCAACTGCTCTGTGGCACCGCTGACCTGGTCTTGGGCAGTGATGGATTGCCCGAGGGCGGTGACGGACCCCCCGGCGTAGCTCGGGGTGCCCCCGGTGCCTTCGGCGTTCCCTACGACAACGGCACCGTCGCCTACTTTCACGGTGGACGAGTCTCCCGGTTTGAGTGTGTGGAGCCCGGACGCGCCGCTGAGCCGGAGGACTGCAACGTCCTGCGAGCGGTCGTAGCCGACGACGGTTGCGCTGTAGGTCTTGTGACTACCCACGTCAACGACGCTGATCGTGGTGGCACCCTCAACGACGTGGTTGTTGGTCATGACTTCACCCTTGGAGCTGAGCACGATGCCGGTCCCCGCACCCTCCACTGCTTGGTAGCTGTCAGTGACGTTGATGTCGACCAGTGCAGGATCGGTGGTGGCAGCGAGGGCGGCCGCGTTCGACGGTGCGCCCGAAGCAGAGGAGGCCCGCCCGCTGCTCGGAACGGTCGAGGTGGGCGAGGTCTTCGGGGCACTCGACGTCGATGAAGACGACGAGACCTCGTAGCCGACCAGAGCACCGACGACGGCGGCGACGAGCACCGCAGCAGCCGCAATCTCGATTCGGACATGGCGCCGGTGAATGCGCTGGTCCTTTGATCGGCGCTCGGGTTCCTGTTGTGACTCCATGCTTGTCCCCGCGAGGATGCTGACGCCTTCTGAAGACTCCTGCATGGATCGAAGGTAGACCCGACGTGCTGATTCTTGCAGGGTCAAACGTCCCCAATCCCTGCGGAACGCCCGAAGCGGTTTCGCGGGTCCCCGAAGGCAGGCCCGGTCTCCGTGCGAGGGTGCCCCACTCGTGCCGTTACACGGGTGATCCGTCAGGTCTCGGCTGTCGATCATGGAACCATGACGGCATGGCTCTGTCCAGTGTCTGGTGGGCGAGAAGTGGGGCGCTGTGTTGCGTTCTCAGCCCCGATCTCGATGGGGTTGGACCGATAGACCGGGTCGACGGACCGGCCCGAGAGCCTTATCCGTCGTCAACCCGTCGATGAGCTCTTGGTAGACGCGCTGCCGCTCGAAGTCGGACTGCTCCCTCGCGCTCTGCCTCTGGCGACGCAAGATCGGGAGGAACTCGGGACCGGTCTCGAAGAATCCGCAGCCCTCACAGATCGTCTGATACGCGCAGTCGAGCTGGGCCGGCCGGACACAGCGACCGTTGCCGAGTAGGCGCTGGTGCCCTAGCGAGAGCACCCGGGCGTCACGATCGATTGGGGTTGGTTCCGAGACCGCCTCGACGACCTGGGTGGCCGCGAAGTACTGCTCTGCAACCACGTCGTTTGAGATGCGCGCGTACACGAGGGTCATGCGCGGTGATCGGTGCCCCAGGAGAGCCGCTATTGCTTCGAGGCTCATGCCGCGGTTGAGCAGCTGGGTGGCGAGCGTGTGGCGCAGCTGGTGGGGATGGACATGTCCGGTGCCGGCCCGTCGAGCGACTGCAGCCACGTAGCGGTGGATCGTGCGACGGTCGAAAGGACGCCCGTCGTTGCGCACCACCATGAACCCCGAGGGACTCGGACCACGCCCGGCCCGGTAGTCCTCGACGAGGTCCACCAGCACCGGATGCAATGGGACATTGCGGTCGTTGTGGAGCTTGCCGACGGGGATGCGCAGCCAATGGGTCCCACTCAGACGGAAGACGGCGTCGTCGCGTAGAGCGCCGAGCTCGCCGGCCCGCATGCCCGTGCGCGCCAGGAGCTCGACGATGAGGCGCCGCCGTTGGTCGGGGTCCTCAGCCAAGGCGGCCATGAACTTGGCGGCGACCGGATCGTCCAAAAAGCGCGGCAGTGGTTCGTCGGCCTTGGGAAAGTCGCCGGCAAAGACCGGGACCCGCCGTGGCGCGTCTTCGTACTCCCATTCGATGATGCGCTCGAAGAAGGTCCGCACCAGACCGAGCTTGTGACGGATGGTGCCCACCGAGGCCTGGCCGCGACGTCCCGGACGTGCCGCCAAGGCCAGCTTGAAGGACTCGATGTGGTCACGGGTGACGCCGGCGACCCGCACGCACGGGACATCAGCGTCGACGAGGTGCCCGGCGAAGACCCGCAGGGCCAGATCCGCCGCTGCCACTGTGCCCGGACGCGACGAGACCGCTATCTGGGCCAGGTATTTCGCCATTGTCGAAGTCAGGTCGGGCGCTCGGGCGGCGATCTCGGGCCACGTGGCGGTGTAGTCGGGCGGCCACGGCCCACCGGGTGCCGGGGGGCGCAGCGCCACCACATTGGCGACTGGTGCGCCGCTCATGCCAGGGCCTCCATGGCGAGCTGGGACTCGAGCACCTCGGTGGCCGCCGAGTACTCAGCGGCTAGCCAATCGGCCCCGAGGTGCAAGTAGACCTGGGTGGACGCGATGGAGCGATGTCCGGCCTGGGCCTGGAGCGCCTCGAGCGACATACCTGCTTCGCGCAGACGAGTGAGGCAGGTGTGGCGAAGCTCGTGGCAGGTCCCATGCACCAGGCCCGCCCGCTTGCGTGCTCCCGAGACGATTTCATCGAGGCCCTCTGAAGACAACGCCTGCCCCCGCCGCGGGCCCTTCAAGACGACGAAGAGCCGGTCGGTCGGGGCATCGAGGGGCCGCTCGCACTCCAGATAGGCCGCCGCGGTCGCGAAGAAGGTGGGTGACATCGGCACCAGGCGCTGATGGCCTCCTTTGCCTTCGGCGACAAAGACGCGGCACTCACCAAGACGCAGGTCCTCGAGACGGAGTCCAAGCGCCTCGTTGCGGCGCAGCCCGCCGAGCAGCATGGCCTCGACGATGGCCCGATCCCGACGCGTGCGCAGGGCATCCAAAAGCGCGACGGCCTCGCTCGGATCCAAGATCCGCGGCAGTCGCCGCACCCCTCTGACCAAGGGCGCACCGCGCAGCTCGCGGCGGTTGCGCCGTGCCGGCAGACCCCGGGGCACCGGGTTGGACACGACCGATGTATCGGCCCGGGTCAGCAGATAGCCATAGAACGCCGAGACGGCGGCCAGGCGACGCATGACCGTGGCCGGGGACAGCCCCGATCTCGCGTCGCGCAGCTGCACGACGGTCTGGGCGCCCGCACGCGGTCGCTGCTGGGCGCGCACGAAGTCCATCACGTCTGCCGTGGTGACTTCGACGGGGTCCTTGGCGACGATGCTGAAGAAGACCTTGAGGTCGTGCGCGTAGGCCCGCACGGTGTTGGGGCGAGATCGGCTCCTACAGAAGTCCAAGAACGCATCGATCAGCTCGTGGCCGAGCGAATAACGAATGCTGCCGTCCTCACGCGGGAAACGGCGCAGGTGGGGAGTCCAGACCACAGCGGTCCTCCTTGTCGACTTCCACCCAGGGAGATCTTCCCTGAGGTGTCAGCCGAACCGGCGGATCACCCGTATAAGTCGATTACCCGTGTAAGTGCCGTAGGGTGGCACCCCCTACCGGCGTACTCGGGCAGTGTGGCATTCTCCGACCATGGATCTGGTGGCTGCCGCTGCCGCCTGGCGGCGTGACGGGTTCGCGGTGCTGCCCGGCTACCTCTTAGGGCCCGACCTCGAGTTGGCGCAGGTTGGACTGACCTCGATCTACCCGACCGCGAAGGACTATCACTCTGATCCTTTGAGCGAGCGCAACCACGTCTACACCGGAGACGAGTACGGCGGCATCATCCCATTCCCGTTTCCGACGGTTGCCCTCTGCAATCTTGCCGTGCACGACAAAGTCATTGCATTCGTCGAGGCAGCCTTCGGAACTGAGGACGTTCGAATCTACGCTTCTGAGCTATGGGCCAAGTATTCCGGTGCCACCACCTATGAGCAGGAGCATCACCGCGACTATCTCAACCACACGCCGCTCGCGCCGTCGAGCGACATCAGGTGGCGTGGGCTCGAGATGTTTATCTGGCTGCGCGATGTGACCGAGGAGTTGGGCCCGACTCACCTCGTACCACTCTCCGTGAGCAAAGGCATACCCGCCTTGCCGCACGTCCAACCGCGTAGCGAACGCCCAGCCTTCTACGAACAAGAGGTTTCAGGGGCAGGTGTAGCTGGCACCCTCGTCGTCTACAGCACCGACACGTTTCATCGGGCAACCGAGCTGAGTGCGCCCGGGGCTGACCGATTCAGCATCCACGCCAGCTACCGCCATGTTGACAACACGTGGACATCTCGCCACTCCTGGGGCGACCAATCATTCCACCCCGATTGGCAGCCCTTTGTGGAACAAGCGACCATCCGGCAGCTATTTCTCTTTGGGTTTCCGCCCCCTGGCCATTCGTACTGGACCCCAGAGACCCTGGAGGGTGTCGCGGCTCGCTATCCCGGTCTCGATGTCACAGCGTGGCAAGGCGGATCGCAATCCGAGGGCTAGCGGGCCCGGTCCCGGCGATCTGCGGCACCGGGCTGTGCGAGCCTTAGCACCGTGACGAGTCCCGTCGGCCCGCGTATCGAAGTTCCAGAAGCGCTGGTCTCCTGGCACCGCAAGTTTTTCGGCGAGACCGCCCGCGCCTGGATCGATGCATTGCCAGACCTCGCCGCAGGCCTGCTGGACCGCTGGCAGCTGCAGCCCGACGGAGCTCCCACCTGCGGCGCCTGGGCGCTCGTGTTACCCGTCTTGCGCGCTGACGCCACGCCCGCGGTTCTCAAGCTCCAGCCCGTGACCGACCTCACCGTCGGCGAGCCCGACGCACTGCGGGCGTGGAACGGAAACGGCGCCGTACGCCTGCTCGACCACGACTCCGAGTCGGGTTCGATGCTGCTCGAACGCCTCGACGCCGACCGCTCACTGGCCACTGTCGGCGACGACCTGGCCGCCCTACAGATCCTGTCCGAGCTCCTCGCCCGGCTCAGCTCCGTTCCCGCACCCGCCGGCATGCGCCGGCTCTCCGAGTTCGGTGCCGACCTACTCGACCGTGCGCCACGCGCCCTGACGCTCGTGCGCGATCCATCGCAACACCGCCTCATCCGAGCCTGCGCTTCCGCTCTCGAGGAGGTGCTCTCAGAAGCCGGCGACCGACTCGTGCACGAGGATCTGCACTTCGACAACATCCTGGGACCACACCCGGCCGACCAGCGAGAACCCTGGCTGGCCATCGACCCCAACCCGGTGGCCGGCGATCCCGGCTTCGCGCTCCTCGCGGCACTACACAACCGGTGGGAGGAAGCCGTCGCCACCGGCGACGTACCGCGGGCGATCCACCGTCGCTTCGACCTGATGACCGACATCCTCGGCCTCGACCGGAACCGCGCAACGGCCTGGACACTGGCCCGCGTCCTGCAAAGCGCACTCTGGGACGTCGAGCACGACGACACCACGTGGCACACCGAATCAGACCGAGCGATCGCCCAAACCCTGCTCGACACAGAGAGCTGAGGCCGCCGATCGCCCGCCTCATCTGCAATGCGCACGGATCGGCCCAAAGAGAATGAGCCGTTCCCGACAGCGAGATCCGGACTGTCCGTTGAGCTTCGTGTCATCTTGACCGCCGCGTAAAGGACGGCACCCTTCTCGTCACGGAGAAGCGGGTTGACAGGACCCTTGATCACCAAACCCGCTTGGTGTCGGTACCCAGTACACGTCCGCGTCCAGATGAGGGCAGCTACACGGTAGATGTTCGCCGAGCTGCTCTACAAGAGATTGTTCCCGAGCTGCAGCAGAGTTCAGACTCTGCGTTGCGCGATAACTCGCCGAGCAATGACGTCATTGTCTCGGCATCGATCGGTCGCGAGAAAAGATACCCCTGCATCTCTTGACAGTGCAGTCTTCGCAGCAGGTCCAGCTGCTGTTCCGACTCCACGCCCTCAGCAATGACTCTCAGCTTGAGGCGCCGGCCAAGCTGAATCATGGTCTGCACCATCGTCGCGGCTTGCGCCGAGTCCAACATCGAGGCAATAAAGGACCGGTCGATCTTTAGGATGTCGAAGGGAAATTGTCTCAGGTAGCTGAGTGATGAGTAGCCGGTCCCGAAGTCGTCGATTGCGAGTCGTACCCCGAGCTCCTTCAGCGCTCTGAGCCGTTTGAGTGCGGTCTGGGGATCATTGATGAGGACGCTCTCGGTGACCTCGAGGACCAGGCCCGACGGGTCGATGCCGCTACACTCGATGGCGTCGCGTACGTCGGAAATGAACTCGTCCGATCTCAGCTGGAAAACGCTGACGTTTATTGCAACAGCGAGCTTCTTGTGTTGCTGCTGCCACGATTTCGCTTCGTTGCACACCTGGCGCAGCACCAGCCTTCCGACATCGCCAATGAGGTTCATCTCCTCGGCCAATGAGATGAAGTGCGCTGGGGGAATCAGCCCAAGCATCGGGTGACGCCAGCGGACCAGAGCCTCCACCCCGACGACGCCGAGATCCTTGGATCGGACGACGGGTTGGTAGAACGTCTCGAATTGTCCGGCACTCACCGCCTCGTGGAGATCAATCGTCAACTGGGCTCGGGCATCGACAGCGGTCTGCATCTCTTGGGCGAAGGTCATGCAGCGATTCCCGCCCTCGGCCTTGGCCATCGTGAGAGCGATGTCTGCACTTTGGATGAGGTCACCACCGTGGTCAGAATTCCCCGCAGTGATGCCGACGCTTGTTGTGACCTTCAGCTCGTACCCGTGAAGGTTGAACGGCTCTGATCCGATGACATCGAGGACTGTGTGTCCCAGATCTTCGGGAGCAAGCTCAGCCGAAGAAAGGGCCAAGACGACGAACTCGTCGCCACCAACGTGTCCCACAGTATCGACGTCAGGGAGCGCGCTGACCAGCCGTTCCCCGACAGCGCGGATGAGGCTGTCGCCGACGTCGCGACCGTAGGCTTCGTTGACCAGCTTGAAACGGTCGAGGTTCAGACACAACACGGTTGCGGCAGCACTTGAGCGCACAGCCTGCGCATTGAGGCGGTTGACCCGGTCGAGCAGGAGAGCGCGGTTCGGCAGTCCGGTCAATGGGTCGTGTAGCGCGCTCTCCCAGAGTTGGCGTTCGAGGCGTATGCGTTCGCTGATGTCCTGCGCCATGACCAACCCGCCTCGGCGACCGCGAAAATCCAGAGTGTGCGTGGTGACCTCCACGTCGATGATCTCGCCATCGTTGGTTCGATGGCGCCAGATCCCGCCGTAGTTCTGGTCCGGGCTTTCGACTCGCAGGTAGGCCCGCAGCTTCTGAGCATCCTCTTCGGGCCTGATGTCGGCGATCGTCATCGAGAGGAACTCGTCCCTGGTGAAGCCGTAGCGTTCAGTTGCACATTCATTGACTTCGAGGAATCGAAGGGTCTCGAGGTCGTAGACCCACATGGGACGGGGGTGCTGCTCGAAAAGTACCCGGAAGCTTTCTTGTGCACGCTGCAGGTCCTCGGCGGACTTCGTGCGCTCCGTGATATCGCGGAGGCTGGCAACATGGCCTCCCACTGACGGACGGTTGCGCTGGTCCGCTACGACGGCTTCGACGAGCCTGAGCATGCCGTCTTTGGCGTGCATCCGGAGTTGGACGGCGGTACCATCCGGTGCCGATGAGTCCGACCTGATCTGAGAGCTGACGCGCTCCCTGTCCTCTTCGTGTATGAATTCGAGAGCGGAACGGCCGACGACTTCGCTTGGCACGAACCCAAGCATCGGCGTGACGGACGGGCTCACATAGGTGCAGATGCCCTCGTTCACGACCATGGTGACGTCGGACGAGTTCTGGATCAGCGATCGGAACCTATCCTCGCTGTGGATCACGAGGTCCTCGGCCTTTTCCTTCTTCTCCATGACCGCACCCGCCATACGGATGATGAAGAACAATACGAACGCCCCCATGAACGCCAATGCATTGGCGTGTGAGTCGGAAAGAAAAGACGGTGCCCATCCCGCGCCGATAGCAGCCTGACCGGCGGCGACGCCGAGCATGCTCCAGAACGTGACGACACGCCAGATGTGCGAGCCGTCGTGGGAGATGTTCTCGAGCGCCACAAACGCAAACGCCAACACCAAAACGGGTCCCCAGCCGGTGAGGTAGATCACGACGGTCACCGCAGCGACGTTCTGAGCAATCCGGATGTTCGTGGACGAAGTGGAGGGTCGACGCCGAGACAACTGGTCAGCCATCAGGCTGGTCGTGGGAATCAATGCAAAGACGGCGATCCAGAGCCATACGGACTGACGGATCACCAGGCCGTAGTGCATCATGAGGAGGATGACTACGAGGGCGATCGGTCCGATGAGATAGCCCAGCGCCATAGGGCTGACCCGGGACAGCCACGTCAGTTCCCCCCGGACCCGCTTCCGCCAGATAAAGGCGAGCCGTCTTCTCGTGCTTCTGGAGGGACCGTGGCCGTCGACTCGACCGCAGGACTCTCAGCCATGATGGGGTTCCCGGTCGATTGCACTGGAGCCGCCGTCGCGGCCCACCTGGTCGGCGCCTGCAAGAAGCATCACACCGTGCCGGAGCATGCCGACGCCATCGCGCGTCATCCGGACGATGGGTGTGTCATAGACGCCGCCGCCAAGAGGCGCCCGTTCCACCTCCTTGATCTTCTTCAACACCACGTGGCTCCCAGCCCAACCACCGCTCGAACGTGCAGTCGGAGCGTCCAAAGCGCTTCGGCTTTGCAGTCCTAACCAATCATCGGATTGTGGACAGGGGAAGGGTTACATCTTTCGTCAAATCGGCGAGATCGGCACCTCGACGCCACCAGGTAGCAACCCTTCTGCACCCTCAGAGCAACTCGGGATCGGGAGTGTCCGTTTCAGTCGTCACGAACGCACTGACCGTCGAGAGCGGATCGGCGAGGCCGAGATGGTGAATCGAAGCCGATTGTCAGTGGGTCTGTGACGATTACGCGAATTTCTCGGGACAGAAGCCAGTCACCTATTGGTCGTACGTGGCTGGGCGCATACCTTTGAACGAGTGTCGGCGATCGGCCCGAAGCACCAGCCAAAGGTAATGCGCCGTCCAGATGGGCGCTGGGAGGTCCGATGCCGCGCGTGCGAGGAGCGGGTAGACGAGGCACTGCCCGTGGGCATCGGCGTACCCATCACTGACAGATTCGAGGCTGAATCGGCCTTGCGAAATCACGCGGGGCGTGCTGCCTAAAGACCTGCCCTAGGACGCAACGGAACCTGCGCTCCATTTTGGCGCGCTCAGAGCAAGCCGACGAGTCCGATTCCGGCCGCCGCTGCACCGACACACACGACCAGGCTGCCCAACGTGTAGACGACCGCCTCGGTGCGATGGCCGGTGTGCACCAAGTGGACCGTCTCCCAACTGGAGGTCGACCACGTGGTGTAGCCACCACAGAGGCCGACGCCCACTACCGACAGCACGTGCGGACCGAGACCGTGGTAAAGGGAGAGCCCGGTGAGCGCGCCGAGGACGAGCGAGCCCGAGGCATTCACCAACATGGTGCCAACGGGCAGGGGGTCGTCGCGGCGCACGCCGATGTGATGGATCAGGAGCGCACGCGCGAGAGCGCCGACACCGCCCGCGCAGGCAACGAGCAGCGCCAGGCCGAGAGTGGGGGAGGAGGCGCTCATCGCGCTGCCAGTCTGTGTCCGAATTCGTGCCCGCCGACCACAAGGGCCAGGCCGCCCGCCACCGTCGCGACGATGTAGGCGAGGCAGGTGACGAGGTCGCCGTTCTTTCCGAGGAGGGCGACGTCGACGGCGAGTGTCGAGTATGTGGTCCAGCCGCCGAGGAATCCCACAATGACGAGAGGCCGCAACGCGGGCACGCGGTGTGAGGCGCGCTCAGTGAGCGGGAGGAGGAGGCCGATGGCGAAGGACCCACTCAGGTTGACAACCAGAGTCACCCATGGGAAGGCACCAGCAGAGATTGGGTGGTGGGCTGCCAGCAGATAGCGGGCCAGGGTGCCCAAGGCGCCACCGACGAAGACCGCCGCGATCGTCGTCGGTGACAGACCGAGGAGGGGAAGGGCGGGCTCGTCGAGGAGGTCCGGTTCGCCCCTTCGCTCCGATTGCGTGTCGCGTGCGTGCGCGGCGGCCGTGCGCTCCCGGCGCCTCTCGTGCAGCTGCTCGTCCATGGCTCGGCCCTCCTGCGCCGCCTCCTAGGAGCCATTAGCCATGACGCGTCGGCGGTTCGGGACCGTAGCCCCCCGGCGGGACCCATCGCCGGTTCGTTGCTGCTGTTCGGCATTTTACCGGCAGGACCCCGGAAGGAGCGGATCAATCGAGCCTGGGTCCGGGAGCACGGCGGAACTGAAACGGCTCGCTAGGCCGGCCGGCGACGACGTACCAACACTGACCGGTGCTGTCCGAGTCGAGGATCCTCTGGAAGGCGTCGACGACGTCGGCCACCTCAATGATAGGGAAGCCCATGTCGAGCAGGGTTTGTTCGGAACCCTTGATGATGTTTGTGTAGGCGAAGGAGGGGCACAAGGCGTGCACGCGGATGCCGTCTGGCTCGTAGACCTGTCCGAGCGAGCGTGTCAGTCCGACGACGGCGTGCTTGTTCGCCGCGTAGATCGGGTCGAACGGCGCCGGCACGAGACCCGCCATCGATGCCGTGGCCACGATAGTGCCGCCGCCACTCGCTTTGATGGCTCGGCGCGCGGCCGCGATGCCGTAGACGACGCCGTCGAGGTTGATGGACATCGAGCGGCGGTACGCCTCCGGATCGAAGTCGTCGCCCATTCCGCACCAAGAGGTGACGCCGGCATTGAGGTGGGCAATGTGGAGGCCACCAAAGGCCTCCACCGCGGCGGCGATTGCAGCGGTGCTCGCGGCCGGGTCGGCGACATCGGCGCGTACGAAGCGCCCGCCCAGCTCGCCTGCGATCTGTTGGCCTCGGGCAGTGTCGACGTCGGCGAGGACGACGTGCGCGCCGGCACCCGCCAAGTGCCGGGCGACACCCTCGCCGATGCCGTTGCTCCCACCCGTGATCAGGGCCACTTTGCCGTCAACATCCATGCACCGGATCGTAGGGGACAGGACGAGGCTCAACCGCTGAGCACGTCAGGGAGGGGAAGGGCGTGGACGATGCTCAGGTGCTGGATGGGTCGGGTCATCGCGACATAGAGGAGCCGAAGCCCTCGTTGGCCGCTCCCGGCGAACGAGGAGGGCTCGACGACGACGACGGCGTCAAACTCGAGGCCCTTGGCCGCACCTGCAGGCACGATCGTCACGGGACGGGTCATGGCGTCGCGCTCGAGGACGCCGACGTCCCGCTGCCCTGTGGCGAGCGCGGTGAGGGTCGCGACGTGCTCGTCGGGGGTGATGATCGCGACCAGCGCGTAGTGATCCGTCAAGGCCCGAGCCTCGGTGAGTGCGGCTGGTGCGAGCTCGTCGGGATTCACCTGCTCTATGGCGGGGTCCGTACGGCCGGCCCGGATGGAGGAGGTCGGGATGATGCCGGGCGCAGCCAGCGGCAGGAGACGCGACGCGTAGCCCAACACCCGGCCCGGAGCCCGGTAGCCGAGCGTCAGTTCCTCGTGCCGCTGCGTGGCGGCATCGGGCAGGTGAGCCCGGACCTCGCCCCAGTCGGCGTACGCCCAAGGTCCGGTCGCCTGCGCCAGGTCGCCGAGGACGGTGATCGACCCTGAAGGCGCACGGCGCGCAATCATGCGAAACTGCATGGGCGTGAGGTCCTGAGCCTCGTCCACCACGATGTGGCCGTAGGTCCTGGTGCGTCCGCCCGTGAGGAACGATGCCTCATCGAGGAGCGCGAGGTCATCGACGCTCCAACGTGTCGAGGTGCCCGACGCGCCGCGGCTGCGCAGCAGCATGGGCCACTCGTCGTGGGCGAAGAGGCCGCTCGCAGCGCGCTCGAGTTGGGTCCGGGAGCACAGCAGATCGCGGACGAGCGCGGTGGGGGAGACCGTTGGCCAGAGGGTGTCGAGCAGTGCCTTGAACTCGTCGGTCGCGGTGAGCTCCCGTTCGAACCAGGCCTCGTCGGCACCCAGGCGAGCCGACCTCCGGAAGACGCGTCGGGCCTCGCTCACCAGGCGGGCGCGGAGCGCCGCACGTCCCGCCTTGTAGGGGGCGGGGCGTGCGACGATGGAATCGACGAGCTCGTTGACCCGCTCCGCGCTCAACGAAGCGCGGGCGAATCGGACGCGCAGACTGACGTCGCGCTCAAGGCGACGCCGCCGGACCTCCAGCGCGCGCCGGAGCACGCCACCCATCCTCGCGTCGCCCTTCAGTCGCCGGATGCCGAGCGGCTCTTCGATCCGGATCTTGGCCTTTGGCGCGATGTCAGCGATCGTGGTCTGGACCACGGCCTCCTCACCAAGGGATGGCAGGACCTGCGCGATGTACCGCAAGAATGCTCGGCTTGGTCCGAGGACGAGCACCCCGTCTTGGCTAAGTGGGGGATGGTTGTAGAGGAGGAACGCAGCCCGGTGGAGCCCAACCGCTGTCTTGCCGGTACCCGGGCCACCCTGCACGGTGAGCAGCTCGCCGAGGGGCGCGCGGATGATCTCGTCCTGCTCAGTCTGGATTGTGGCGACGATGTCGAGCATCTCGCCGGTGCGGGCCCGCTCGAGCTCGGCCAGCAGCGCGTCACCCCCTCGGAGCCGCGTGCTGCCGGCGTCGGCGTCAGTGCCTCCGAACACGTCGTCGGCGACGGCAACCACCGAGCCTCGGTCCACCATGATCTGACGTCGCCGCGAGAGACCCAGCGGTTCCTTGGTGCTGGCCCGGTAGAAGGGCACGGCGACGGGCGCACGCCAATCGACCACGACCGGATCGGAGCGCTCGTCCTCGACATGACGGCGACCGATGTGCCAGGTGGGTCCGTCCTCCTCGTCGATGCGCCCAAAGAGCAGGGGACGGGGGCTGTCCTCCAGGAGTGAGACCCGGCGCGACAGGGCCGCGACGTAGTCGAGATCCGGGTTACCGGCCGCAACGAGGTCGCGCAGAAGGTGTCGGGCCCGCGCACGCATGGCCGCGAGTGAGGTCAGTGCCCGACTGAGGTACTCCTGTTCGGCTGCGACCTCGGGATCCGAAAGCGGGGGAGCGCTGCTCATCGGGAGCGCCTCGATCCCGAAATACGGAGAAATCCACCCGCGCAAAAACCCCCGGACATCCCGGGGATACTAGTCGATTTTCTAGTTCTAAAACAACCCTTTACCTGGTTCTTCGCCTTCTCCGCTGACCGGCCTTTGAACCTTTAACCAAGGGGCTGTATCGGCTGTCACTTTACAGATTTCCGCGACTCAATGCAAGCCCCTTTTCCCGACGCCTCACCCGTATGGACCCTCGCTCATCGGAAAGGACCGATGACGAAGCCCTGGCCCTCCAACCCAGTCCAGATGGACTGGGTTCCGCCCGCAGTCTTCCGTGAGGCCACTGCACATCGCACTGAGGCAAGCCACCCGCCGGGTCCCACCTCACGGAGCCCACCAAGGGGTGTCAGCCGCATCGCCGGGCGACGATCGCCGCCATGCTCAGCCCCGAAAACTTCGATGGCGCCTCACTCAGGCCACAAACCCGCCCAACGTTCTCAAAGCCTATTTGGACCGCCCGAGACCGAGACAGGAGTGTCGTTCGTCGGTGCCGTGAGCCGAGCTCGACGGGGTCTCTCCTCGGATTCGCTCTAACTGAACATAATGAACATTATCGGCGGCCCGTGTGCGCTCGGGAGGATGCGGAACAACGAAAGCGCACACAGCCCCGGAGAGCCCCGCAGCCTGGAATGGACCGACGTCCGGAGTGCGCAAAGGGCGTTTCGTTGGAGCGCCGCGGCACCGTCCTGGGAGGATTCTTAGAAAGCCGCGGACATCCACCTCGGGCACCTGCCTGCGGCTTCAGTTCCGTCTTACACAAAACGCCAAGCGGGCTCACAGCTGAGCTTCGGCTCATCGTGAAATTGCTGGTCTGAACTGGGGCCATGGTCAAAGCGGGAGAAATCGACGCGCCGGAGAGCCCAGTGGATCTCACCCAGGAGTTGCCGCTCGATGACGAGAATGTGCTTCCTCCAGAGCCGCCGTCGGTCTGGCGTCGGTACCGGTGGCCCATCGTGGGCGTTGCGGTCGTCGTCATTGCGGCTGCCATCGCGCTGCCGCTCTGGCTGACGTCGGGCTCGTCGACAGCCGGTGGTCTCACGGTCACCACGGTCACCGTGCCAGTGACGACCGGCACCATCCAGCAGACGGTGGCGAGCTCGGGAACCCTCGAACCGGCCAGCTCGGCCAACCTCAACTTCGCGGTTTCGGGGACGGTCACTGCCGTTGACGTGAAGGCCGGGCAGACTGTCGCAGTCGGCCAGGTCCTGGCCACTGTCGACACCACGGCGCTCTCAGACGACCTGAACGCCGCGCAAGCACAGCTCACCTCGGCCGAGGACAAGCTCGCCAGCGACGAGGCCTCAGGTGCCTCCACCAGCTCGATCGACACGGACGAGGCGTCGGTGACTTCCGCCGAGTCCTCGGTCTCGACCGCGCAAACCAATCTCAACGACGCCTCGCTGACCTCCACGATCTCGGGCACGGTCGCCTCGGTCGACCTGACGGTGGGCCAACAGGTGACGGGCACAGGCTCTGGAGGCGGCGGGAGCGGCGACACCGGGAGCGGCGCGACTGGCAGCGGGGACACCGGCTCGGGCGACTCAGGTGCGAGCTCCGGCCAGATCGTGGTCATCGGTACCAACTCCTACATCGTCAACGCGACGGTCGACGACACGCAGATCGGACAGATCGCGGATGGCGACCAGGTCGACATCAGCGTGGGCGGGAGCGGCTCGACCTCGTCTGCGTCACCCGCCGCCGCTTCCTCTGCATCGGGTTCATCGGGGTCGGGAACGGTCTACGGCACGGTGGGCTCCATCAGCCTGATCGGCAGCCAGACGTCCGACGTGACGACCTTCCCGGTGGTGATCGACGTGACCGGAGACCCGTCGGGCCTCTACGCCGGAGCGAGCGCCACTCTGAGCATCATCGTCAAGCAACTGAACAACGTGACAGAAGTGCCGACGGAGGCCATCTCCTACAACTCCAGCGGCCAGGCGACGGTGACCGAAGTCGTCAACGGCGCCCACGTCGTCAAGGACGTGACCGTCGGAGCAGCGGAGAACGGGGAGACCCAGATCACCAGCGGCGTGAACGCTGGTGACAAGGTCCTCGAGCGAGAGATCAAATTCACCGCGCCGAGCGGAGCTGGCGGTGGGCTCTTCGGCGGCACCGGCACTAGAGGTGGCTTCCCCGGGGGCGGCTTCCGTGAGCTCGGCGGCGGCGGCGCGTTCTCCGGCGGCGGCGGCGGCGGTGGCGGAGCGAGCTTCATAGGCGGCGCCGGGAACAGCGGGGGCGGCAAGTGACCACTGACCCTTTCGGCACTCCCCCGGTGGAGGCGACCAGGGACGCTGTGATCGAACTTGAGCGGGTGACCAAGGTCTACCGCACCGGCTCCATTTCGGTCGCCGCGCTGCGCGGGGTGAGCCTCACCATCACCGAAGGCGAGTACCTGGCGGTGATCGGACCTTCGGGATCGGGGAAGTCGACGCTCATGCACATCCTCGGGTGTCTCGACGTCCCGACCTCAGGCAGGTACCGCCTGGCCGGCGAGGACGTGAGCCACATGAGCGAGACCGCGCTGGCGGAGGTACGCAACCGACGCATCGGCTTCGTCTTCCAGCAGTTCAACCTCCTCGCGTCCATGACGGCGTGGCAGAACGTCGAGCTCCCGCTCGTGTACGCCGGCGTTCCGCGTGCTGAGCGCAAGGAGCGTGCCATGGGGGCGCTGGGCCGAGTGGGCCTGGCCGGCCGCGTCAATCACCGTCCGGGTGAGCTCTCCGGCGGTCAGCAGCAACGTGTCGCAGTGGCCCGTGCGCTCGTGACCGAGCCCGACCTCATCCTGGCTGACGAGCCGACGGGCAATCTCGACTCGAAATCCGCCGCTGACGTGATGCGTCTCATGGGCGAACTGTACGAAGCCGGGCGCACCCTCGTCCTCATCACCCACGACGTCGAGGTGGCCTCTGCGGCGGAACGCGTCGTCGGCATACGTGACGGGCTGCTCTCGGACAGCGATGAGAGACATCTCGAAAGCCAGAGCATCCGGTGACCTGGCTCGAGACGCTCCGTACCGGCGTGAACGGGGTGCGCAGTCACCGCCTGCGCTCCTCGCTCACCGTGCTCGGCATCCTCATTGGCATCGCCGGCGTCATTGTGGCGGTCGGCCTCGGCGAAGGAGCCTCCAGCCAGGTCACGTCCGAGATCAATTCGCTGGGCTCCAATGTGCTGACCATCACCCCCGGGAGCAGCACCTCGAGCACGGGGATCCGCGAGGCGTTGGGCTCGGCATCGACGCTCACGATGCAGGACGTCTCCGCGCTCTCCTCCCCCGTCGACGCGCCCGACGTCAAGGCAGCCGCCGCCATCACCTCGGACACAGAGGTCCTCACCGCGGGCAGCGAGACGGCCACAACGACGGTGCAGGGCACCACGCCGTCGTGGCTGACCGTTCGTGGCCGCACGGTGGCTGAGGGTCGATTCCTTGATAACCAAGACGTGAGCGACCACACCGCGGTGGGCGTGCTCGGCGCGACCACGGCATCGGAGCTCTTTCCGACGGGCGACCCGGTGGGCCAGACCGTCGAGGTCAACGGCGTCCCCGTGACTGTCGTCGGCGTGCTCACCTCGACGGGTTCGTCGAGCTCCTCGTCATCTGGCACCACATCGGACCCCGACGACACACTGATCATCCCCATCTCGACCGGGGCCGAGCGAATCTTCGGCGGCACCTCACGCAACTCGGTGAGCTCGATCGCGGTGCAGGCCCGGTCCTCGGCGGATCTGACCGGGGCTTACCAAGAGGCGGACCACCTGCTCCTCCAGCTGCACGGGATCACCAACCCGACTGACGCGGACTTCACCATCACCTCGGAGGCGTCGCTCATCGCAGCCAACACCTCGGTGGACCACACGCTCACAATCCTGCTCGGCGGCATCGCCGCGATCTCCCTCATCGTCGGCGGGATCGGGGTCATGAACATCATGTTGGTGTCGGTCACCGAGCGCATCCGCGAGATCGGGCTGCGCAAGGCCCTCGGGGCCACACCCCGGGTGATCCGGCGCCAGTTCCTCGTCGAGGCCTCGGTGCTCGGGATCCTCGGCGGGGTCCTGGGCGTGGCCGCCGGAATCCTCGCCGTGATCTACCTTCCGGGTCTCATCGGCGACCCCATTTCCACCAGCCCCACGGCTGCGGTGGGCGCTCTCGCCATCGCGCTCGCCATCGGCGTTCTCTTCGGGGTCTACCCGGCCAGCCGGGCCGCAACCCTCGCCCCGATCGATGCCCTCAGGAACGAATAGACGCATGGGATTCTTAAAGGAAGCCGAACTCCGGCCCCACCTCGCAGGCAAACATCAAGGACAAGAAAGAGGAACCAGTCTGATGCAAACACCCACCAGCCGACGTACCAGTCACCGGCGCTGGGCCCGACTCCTGGGAACCGGCGGCACGAGCGTCGTCGCCGTCGCGGCGGTCATGTCGGCCGCCGGTGCCGCAGGAGCGGCCACCCCGCCGGGGATCGGCGCTATCGGGAGCGTGGCCGCCCTCAGCACCTCGAGCATGGAGGTGCAGAGCGCGAGTAGTGGCCAAACGACGGTGAGTTGGACTCCTACCACGCAGTTTTCCAAGAGCGTCACCGAGTCCGTCAGCTCGCTCACGACCGGCAGCTGCGTGACGGTCACGGGGACCGCATCGAAGAAGTCCAAGACCACCATTTCGGCGCGCTCGATCAGTGTGACGTCCCCGACGTCGACCGGCTCGTGCAACAGCTTCGGGACGAGGACTGCCACCGGCGGCACCGGTGCCGGCGGCTTCCCGGCTGGCGGTGGCGAGTTCCGGGGTGGCGGCGGCTTTCCCGGGGGCGGCGAGTCGAGCGGGTCGCGCCCGAGCTTCCCGAGCGGCGGATCCGGCGCGAGCAACTTCCGCAAGGAATTCGCCTCCCTCGACATTGCGTCAGGCAAGGTGACGGCCCTCAAGGGCTCCACGATCACTGTCTCGGGCGTCTCCTTGAACCCGGGGAGCAGCTTTTCTCGCACGACGAAATCCAGCTCCAAGTCCAGCTCGAAGACCAACTCGAAGACCAAGAGGCCATCGCTGAAGACCGAGACGATCACCGTCACGACGTCGGGCTCGACCCCGGTGAGCGCGACCCAATCGACGACGTCGAGCGCCCTGGCCGTCGGTGACTGTGTCAGCGCGTTCGGTCCGGCGGCGACCAATGGCGCGGTGACGGCGGACACCGTCCGGATCACGTCGACCGGTGGCGGAACCTGCACGGGCGGTTTCGGTGGCGGCGGCGGAGGCTTCTTCGGCGGTGGCGGCCCCGGCGGTCCGGGTGGCCAAGCGAGTGGCGGTATCGGTGCCTAGGACTCGGTCGTCAGGGTGGGGACGCGCCGGTCACCGGCGCGCCGTCCTGATCAGTGCGGTGGTGCTGATCGTCGTCCTCGGTGGCGGCGTGGCCGCGTGGGCCGAGGTGAACGGCAGCAGCTCCGGCTATCGCATGACCTCGGTGACGCGCGCCAGCATCGGAACCTCCCTGACCGTGGTCGGTACCGTCGACCCCGTCCGCGACGCGGCCCCCTCCTTCCAGGTGGGCGGACAGGTCACCTCCGTGACAGTGACGCCCGGCCAGCAGGTAACGCCGGGACAGACACTCGGAACCTTGGACACGACCGCCATGAGCGAGACGGTGTCGTCCGACGAGTCGACCCTGAATGCGGACGAGGCCAAGTTGGTCGAGGACGAGGAGAGCGAGTCGAGCGCTGCCTCCTCGAACGCGAACAACGGGTCGAGCAACGCGACCAAGACGCCGACGCCGGAATCGACCACGACCACCACCACGACGCCGTCACATTCGGGATCCGGCGGGCAGAACGCGACGGTCACGGCCGACCAGACGACACTCACCCAGGACGAGAAGACGCTGTCGACCGACCAGCAGACAGAAGCGGCCGACCTGACCCAGGCCCAGACCGACTGCACTACGACCAACACCAGCACGCCGACCGGGCAGGCCACCTGCGAGGCGGCCCTCGAGACCGTCCAGTCCGACGAGCAGCAGGTGTCCAAGGACGAGGAGACCGTGTCGAAGGACGAGACTGCGCTGGGCCAGGCGCTGGACGCCGAGTCCTCGGGGGGCTCAGGCTCGAACTCCGGGAGCAGCACGGGCAACTCGGGTTCCCCCTCTCAGAGCGGTCACGCGCTGGACGCCTCGTCGACTGATTTCACGGGCAACACGGGCACGGACGACACGGGCGCGGGGACCGGGTTGTCGGGGGCGGACAGCTCGTCTGGCGGGGACGCCAGTCCCGGAGCCAGCGCATCGGCGGACACCGACACGCCGCAGCAGATCGCCTCGGACCAAGCCAACATCGACACGGCCCAGGCGCAGCTGACCAACGCCGAGCAGTCGCTCAACGAAGCGACGCTCACCAGTCCCATCAGCGGGACGGTGGTCTCGGTCGGGATCAACGTGGGTGACACAGTGAGCGCCGACTCGAGCACCGAGATCATCACGATCATCGGGACGAACGCCTACGAGGTGGAAGGGACGCTGGACAGCTCACAGGTGCCCTCGGTCAAGGTCGGCCAATCCGCCTCCGTCGAGATCGACGGTGCCAACGGCACCATGGAGGGCACGGTGTCGCAGGTCGGACCGGTGCAATCAAGCGACGACAGCTACTCCTACCCGGTCATCGTGTCGCTGCCTGCGACGACGGACACCTTGTTCACCGGGTCGACGTCGAACGTCACCATCACGACGGGATCCGTGTCCAATGTGATCGCCGTGCCCACCTCTGCCGTGCAGACGCTCGAGACGCGCAGTTACGTGCTCGAGCTCGATAAAGGTGAGCTCACCCGCAAGGTCATCAAGATCGGGATGGTCGGTGACGAGTTCACGCAGGTGCTCTCGGGGCTGAGCCCAGGGCAGAGTGTCGTGCTGGCCAGCTACGAGGAGGCGGTGCCGTCGACGAGCACCGACACAGACACCTTCGGCGGTGGTCTCGGCGGACTGGGAGGCGGCGGCGGCGGGTTCTTCGGCGGTGCCGGTGGCGGCGGCGCCTTCTTCAGGGGCACCGGCGGTGGCGTGGCGGGTGGCGCGGCCAGCCAGTCCTTCTCCGTCGGCGGCTGACGGGCCAACCAGCTCTCCTGGTACCGTGCCGCGCATGGTGCAGGTGCGGCCCAGCGATCTGAGCGATCCCGCGGACCTGGTCGACCTCGAGCGCTATCCGCTGCAGCACCCCGGCTCGGCCGGCTACGCGGCCATCGTCAACGAGGCACGCCGGCAGATGGCCAAGCGGGGCGCGGCCGAGATAGAAGGCTTCGTCTCCCCCGCCGGGGTCGCCGAGCTCGTGCGCGACGCTGACGCCCTCGCCTCGCGGGCGCACCCTTCGGGCGGCCAGGGCACCGCCTATCTGGAGTTCCCCGACTTCTCGCTGCCCGAGGACCACCCGAGGCTGCACTTCGCCGACTACAGGCTGCGTGCCGTCGCCTACGACGTCGTGCCACTCGCGTCGCCGTTGCGCCGGCTCTACGAATGGGACTCGCTCAAGGACCTGGTCGAGGCCGTGCTCGACCGCGGCCCGATCTTCCGCTACGCCGACCCCTTCGGCGCGCTGAACCTGGCCGTCATGGGTGACGGCGACCTGCTGCAGTGGCACTTCGACCAGACCGACTTCGTGGTGTCTTTGGCCATCCAGTCGGCCGAAGCGGGAGGTGACTTCGAGGTTGCGCCGCGCGTCCGCAGCGCCGACGACGAGCACTACGACGACGTTGCGGCCGTCCTGCTGGGCGACCGGGACCGTGTCGAGACACTGCCGATGCGTCCCGGCACCCTGCTCGTTTTCGAAGGACGAGACTCGCTCCACCGGGTCAGCCCCGTCACCGGCGAGGGCTGGCGCCACGTCGGGCTGTTGGCTTACGACACGAAGCCGGGCACGATGGGAAGCGACCTCTTGCGGGAGAACCGCTACGGGCGCACCGAGGCCTTCCCCGCGCCGCCCGAGACCTGGCCCGTTCCCGCGTGAGCGCGTGAGCACCCAGTTCGGCGAGGCCTTCGTCGGGGAGGGCGCGGAGGCGGCGCACGTCAACACTGTGCTCGGAGCCGTCGGCGGCCCGGTCGAGACGGCGTGGGTCACGGCCCTGGCGACGCCGAGAGCCGGTCACGTCCCCTTCGTGGCCACCGTGCAGCCGGGCGTCGCCGTCCGGCCCTTCACGCTCTTCGTGAACAAGGCGACCGTTGAGACAGAGCGGCACGCCGCCCTGACCTGGGGTGCGGCCCAGGCCGGGGTGGCCGCCGGCGTCATGGAGGCCGTCGCCGAGGGAACCTTGTCCGAGGGCGAGGTGGACGTGCAGCTTCTCGTCGCGGCGGTCTGGGTCAACCCCGAGGCCGCGGACGAGCGGCTCGTCTTCGAGAACAACCGGCAGGCCGTCCTCGGGGCGCTGCGGGCCGGACGCGCCGGGCGTCCGGACATCGCCGACGCATTGGCCGCCCGCCACTCGCCGTTCAACGCGTACTACTCGGGCTGAGCACTACGGTGACCGTGTGTCGCCGATCCGCCTCGATCAGGTGAACCTCGTCGTCTCCGACGTCGACGCCAGCCGAGCCTTCTACACGCGTCTCGGACTGGACTTCGGCGACGCGTCGGACCCCGAGTGGGATACGCGCCATGTCTCGGCGCCGCGCGGCGTGGGGTCCGACCTCGACCTCGACCTCGACTCCACGACGTTCGTCACCGCGTGGGACCGCGGGTGGCCCGGCGGCACCGGGGCCGTCCTCGGCTTCAAGGTGGAGACGCGCGACGAGGTCGACCGACTGGTCGGCGAGCTGGCAGCCGATGGCGTGGCGGTCCAGCAACCGCCCTGGGACGCCTTCTGGGGTGCGCGCTACGCCGTGGTGAGCGATCCCGACGGCAACGCGGTCGGCATCATGAGCCCGGTCGACGACGCGTACCGCAGCACCCCCGCTCCCCCGCCGTGAGCGCCCGGGCCGACGACGTGCTCGAGGTGGTCATCGAGATACCCACCGGGAGCCGCAACAAGTACGAGTACGACCACGAGAGGCACATGATCCGCTTGGACCGCCGCCTCTTTACCGCCACCACCTATCCGGCTGACTACGGCTTCGTGCCCGACACCTTGGCCGGTGACGGCGACCCGCTCGACGCGCTGGTGCTCGTCGCCGACCCGACCTTTCCCGGCTGTCTGGTGCGAGTGCGCATCCTCGGCCTGTTCTCCATGC
Organism: uncultured Acidimicrobiaceae bacterium; assembly: GCA_963744935.1. Classification (GTDB taxonomy): domain Bacteria; phylum Actinomycetota; class Acidimicrobiia; order Acidimicrobiales; family RAAP-2; genus Bog-473. Next base: position 48,481 of record CAVUVM010000011.1, on the reverse strand, counting down.
GCGACGAGGCCGGGGTCGACGCCAAGCTGATCTGTGTGCTCGAACACGATCCCCAGTGGGACAACGCGCGCGACATCGACGACGTCCCCGAGCACCTCCGCAACGAGATCGCGCACTTCTTCAGCATCTACAAGGACCTCGAACCGCAGAAGTCGGTCGAGGTGCAAGGATTCGCGGACCGTGCCGCCGCGCTGGCCGAGCTCGAGTCGTGCCGGGCGGCCTATCGCAGCGAGCAGCATTAGCAATCGGGCAGAGCAACGAGGAGGAGGGACCCATGCCGCACGAGCGCGAGGAGGTCAAGGAGACCATCGACCGCTATCACGAGTTGCGCCGGCGGATCGACGACGGGCTGGAGCCCGACGCGTTCGGGGCGCTGGCGGGCTTCTACACCGACGACGCCGTGTACGTCGACGGCGCCTGGGGCCGGATCGAGGGCCGCGAGGCGATCGCGCACTGGCTGGTTGACTCCATGCTGGGCATGGAGGACTGGAAGTTCCCCATCGAGTTCACGGCGATCGAGGGTGACGACGTGGTCGTCAAGTGGACCCAGGTCATGCCGGGGGCGAAACCCGATGGGACGCCCTACCGCCAATCCGGTTACTCGAGGCTGGTCTACGCCGGCGACGGGAAGTTCTCCTACGAGGAGGACACCTACAACATGGCGCACGTGCTCGAGGACATCGAGGCGAGCGGGTGGCAACCGCGAGGCGGGACGATGAACGTGCCGCCGGCCCACCCCGACCGCAACTTCGACATCCCGGGCGCGGCGCCGTCGTGGGAAACGCGGTAGCGCTAGGGCGTCCCCCCGGTCGAGCCAGAGTTCCCGAAGCCGGGGAACCCGCCGCCCCCGAACGGGTTGGTCGAGCCGCTGCCGGTGTTGCCTGAGTTCTGCTGGTTCTCCTGGGATTGGCTGCCCAGCGTCGCCGTCGTCGTCCGCTTGGAGTCGCCGACGTAGTAGGTGATGCTCACCGACTGCCCGGCGTGCGCGGTCTGGACGACCTTTTGTAGATCCTCCGACGACGTGACGGCGGTGCCGTTGAGGGCGACGATGACGTCGCCCTGCACGAGCCCCGCCTTGTCCGCCGGCGAGCCGGAGACGACGCTGAGGATCACCGCACCCGAGGTGGGTGTGAAGCCGTACTGCTGGCGCAGCGAGGGGGTGAGGGTCGTGATGTCGACACCGAGGTAGCCGCCGCCGTTGCCCGTCTGGCCGCCCTTCTCGAGCTGCGGCAGGAGTGACTCGATCTGCGCAGTCGGGATGGCGAATCCGATGTTCTGCGACGACGTCCCGTCGCTCGTGGTACCCGCGACGGCCGTGTTCATGGCGATGACCTGGCCCGATGTGTCGATCAGCGGCCCGCCCGAGTTGCCCGGGTTGATGGCGGCGTCGGTCTGGATCAAGTTCGTCAGGTTTTCGGTCTCGGTGCCCTCCCCTCCGGCGGTGACGGAGCGACCGAGAGCCGAGACGATGCCCTGTGTGACAGTCGGGGTCCCGGCCGCCAGCCCGAGCGCGTTGCCGATGGCGACCACGGCGTCGCCCACGACCGCCTTGGACGAATCACCGAAGGTCACCGTCGGGAGGTTCGATGCGTCGTTGATCTTGAGCAGCGCGACGTCCCTGGTCTGGTCGTAGCCGACCAGCGTCGTCGCCAACGACTTAGTCTGGCCGAACTCGGTGACGGTGATGGTCCCCTGGTCGCCGTTCTCCACGTAGAGCTCGATCACGTGGTTGTTGGTCACGACGTCCCCATCGGGAGTGATGATCATGCCCGTGCCCTCGTCCTCGTCACCGTTGGACTTGACGTCGATGGACACGACGGCGGGGATCACCTGGTGCACCAATTGCGGGATGGTCACGTTGCCGCTCAAGACTGCTGCGCCGGGCGTCGCGTTGCTCTCGTGGATGGTCACGCTGGAGCCGCCGTTGTCGTTGTCGTTCCCGGTGAGCGCGGTCACGGCGGCGCCGATCCCGCCGCCGATGACGGCGGCCACGACGGCGACAGGGAGCCAGGCGCGTGCGCGGCCGGGCGTGCGACGCGCGCCGTCGCCGCCGCTCGAACCGGTGGTGTCGCTGGGTGGTGGGTACGCGAAGGGAACCATCGTCGGTGGCACGGGTGTGGGTGCTTCCGTGTCGTAGCCACCCGGCGGTGTCCCCGTCGGTGGTGGAGGCGGTGGCACCGGCGGCGGGTACGACGGAGGAGGCGGCTGCGGATCGGTCGCCCCGTACTGCGGTGGCGTGGCGGACGGTGGCGTGGCGGGCGGTGGCGCGTCCGGCGTCTCGTGGGGCACGCCCGAGGATTCCGGTGCGCCCCACGCGGGGCCGGGCGTCCGCACCGGAGCGGCCGGATCTCCCGGGCTGGCCGGAACGGACTCAAACGTGCTGGGTGGAGTGGTCGCGGGGGTCGGCGCGTCGGGTGTGTCGGCAGCAGGCTCGGGTCCGGGCTGTTCGGTGTCCTCGCTCATGTCGATCCTCCTGAAGGGGACAACGGGGGTCCGTCGCACCACGCCGCGGGGGTGCTCGCCCAACCCGCTGCTCCCGCGTGCCCGCGGACGTCGCAGCCATGTTACGGGATGCCAATCCACACCCGGCATCGGGGGCACATCCCCGGGGAGGTAGCGTGTCCGCCGCATGTCACGGCGCATCGACATCGAATTGACGAGCAAGACGGGCGACGGGTCGTGGACGTGGCGCGCGGCGGGGGCCCGTCAGCCCAAGGGCACGGTCGAGGCGGCTCTCGTGCCGCCGGGCCAGTCGGTCGGCGCCGTGCTGCAGGCCGACGTCGAGGTCAGTCTCGACGGTATCGACATCATCGCGTTGTCTCTGGCCAAGCCGCAGCGGTCCCCCGAGAGGACCGAAGGACGGATCGAGGTCAAGGGCACGCCGAAGCGAGCACCTGACGTCGCGGTGATCCTTGCCCCGGGATCCTCCAAGCGTCGGCGAGACGACGACGGTGACCGGCGGGACCGGCGAGGTGGCCGGCGAGCGACTGGGCCTGAAGGTGAGGGTGGCGGCCGCCCGCCGAGAGCTGACCGAGCAGACCGCGCGGAGCGAGGGGACCGAGTGGACAGGCCGCGGGACGGGGCGGGGCCGCGGCGCCCTGGCGCGCGTCGCCCGGGCGATGGTGAAGGACGCCCGGCGCGCGGCGAGCGCCCGGCCGTGCCGACCTCCACGGTGCACCGCAACGCCATGCTGGCCACACTGCGGCCGGAGCAGATCCCCGTGGCGGAGCAACTCTTGCGCGGCGGGTTGCAAGCCGTCCGGCAGGCCATCGAGACCCAGAACAGCGCTGCGAAGGCGAGCGGGAAGCCGCCGGTCGCTGCGGACGCTCTCCTCGCGATGGCCGACGAGCTGCTCCCGACCGTCCGGCTCGCAGACTGGAAAGATCGCGCCTCGGTCGCGCAGACGGCGGGCAAGGAGTACCGCCTGCGCGAACTGCGTGCCGTGGTTGCCGCGTCGCGCACCGTGAACCTCGACGAAGAGGGACGCGCCATGGCCAAGGCGCTCCGGGAGTCGCTCGAACAGCGGACGACGGCACTGCGTGAGGAGTGGTTGGCCCGCATCACGAACGCCTTGAACGACGGGCGCGTCCAGCAAGCCGTTGAAGCCTCCATACGGCCTCCTGAGCCCGGGACTCGCTGCCCCGCCGAATTGGCTGTCCGGCTGGCTGGCGCGGCCGGGGAGGCGATGACGGCCGAGATGGCACCAGAGGACTGGATGCGCCTACTCGACGCCGTCGTGGCCTCGCCGGTTCGCCGCACCGTCAAGCCCGCAGGGATCCCAGACGACGAGGTGGCCCGGCAGGCGGCCCGTCACGCCGCCGGCGCCGTCCCGGCCCTGGCCAAGCTGCTCGGCCTCCGGATCCCGCCGCCTCCCCCGCGGCGGGCCGACGCCGACCGACGCTTCAGCCCAGCCGGCGGCTGAGCGTCAGCAGCCGGGCGGTGAAGCCGGCCGCCTCGAGTCGTTGCTTCGTTGGACGGTCCCCCGGCAGCGCCAGCGCATCCACGTCGGTGCAGTCCCGGGCCGTGCACCACGTCACGGCCTCTTCCATGAGGGCGGAGCCCACGCCGACGCCCCGCGCACCCGCCTCCACATAGCAACACTCGATCAGCCCTCGGCGGCCGCCACCCGCCTCGGCGACGGTCGCCGCTCCGAGTCCGACCACGACCCCGTCGTACTCCCCCACCGCAAGGTGCGTGCGCTTCCGCGACGCCGTCCAGCGCTCCAGCAGCGTCACCGGTGTCGCGTCACCGACGAGTGCGGCGCCGCCGCGCATGGCCGCCGCCCCGACGAGCGCCTGCGCAAGCAGGCGCGTGCACGCCTGACGGTCCTCCGCCTCGGCCGGCCGGACCGCCTCCATCGGCGCTAGGAACCAGGCGCCGCCCGCCGCTCCTCGAGGAGCTGGCCGGCGCGGTTCAAGATGGTCCGTCGGTTGCGCGTGGAGGCCTCGTAACGCTGTACGGCGCGCAGCTCGTCGGGGCCCAGGCTCTCGAGCCGACGCACGACCTGGGACGCACTGAGCGTGTCGTAGTCCGCCAGCGCGCTGCCCACGACGGCACCGGCCGCCGCATCGGGGACAGGCCGTACCGGAGGCGCCGCGCTGTCGTGTGACCGCTCTCGGGCTGGTTCGCCCCCGTCGGACGCGCCGGTGTGCAAGAGCGTCCCGATGCGATCGGTGACAAGACGCTCGGTCCTGGTGACGACGAACTTGCCGACGACGAGTGCGTTGGCGAGCTGCAGCTCGACGCGGCGTCGACCCTTGTCGATGAGCTCGGGCAGGTCCTCGACAGCCGTCACTGCCATGCCGACGGGGGCGAACACACACAGGTCCAGCGTGCGTCGGAGCGGATTTGTTTCGTTCCGCGTGCCTTCGGGGCCTGTTGTCTCACACACAGTCCCGGCAGAGCATCTTCTTCTTGTCGGCCAGCTGGCTCGGGTGCTTGACGAGGAAGCAGGAGCGGCAGACGAACTCGTCGGGCTGCTTGGGTAGGACCCGCTCGTTGCCTTCGGTCTTGTCCTCCTGGTCGGTGGCCTCTTCGTCCTCGGGCTCGTCCTCGACAACGAGACGTTCCTTGAGGATGACGTCGAGACTGGCCTCGACGTCCTCGTCGTCAGCCTCCTCCTCTTCTTCCTCCTCGTCGCCCTCGCCTGAGCGTTCCACCACCGCGGCGGGAGAGGGGGTGAGGATCTCGTCGACGTCGTCCTCTTCCTCCTCGTCGTCGATGTCGGCGATGTCCGCGATGTCGTCTTCGTCGTCTTCGAGCGCGACGCCCTCGAGCTCTTCGATCGCGTCGTCGTCCTCGAGGTCGATCTCTTCCTCGTCGAGCTCCGCATCCTCTTCGTCGGGCGTCTCGGGCTCGACTTCAGCGGCTTTTGCCTTCTTCTTGGTCGCCATGTGCCGCGGGAGCATAGACGTTCCACGAGGCAGTTCAATCGCTGCGAGCGGGACCCTCCCGGGGCCTCAGCCGATCACGCCGGCGTGCTCGGGCGGGCAAGCCCTGGGGTCTTTGGCGCCATCCTGTGCGACCGAGCGGTCGGGCACACAGCACGTTCTCTACTCGACCCCCAGGGCCTACCACCGCCTCTCACAGCACATCCCCCCCTTTGCTGCATCAGCGCTTTCCTGAGCCGCAGCATCCTTAGGGGCGTCGGGGACTGCGCCGTACATTAGGCAATCCGGGGGCAGCCTCGTCAAGGAGTATGCGACCGCCGCGACCAGGGAGAACGAGGGTACTTCCTGGTCAATGAGTTGCAGATTTTTCCGTTCGCCGGCGCTCGGCCCGGCGCTCCGACTCGAGCCGCTCGAGGTCGGTCGATCCGTGGTCGACGAACGACATCGCCTCGGCTAACGCCCGGTGCCCGGCGGCCTCCGCGATGGCACGGTGCATCTGCTGCGCCACGCGGCGGTAGGCAGGGTGCCCTTGCGTTCCCGAGCGCAGCTCAATGAGGTGCATCGCCTCGCGCGCGTTGAGTTGCATGACGTAACGGATGCGGTGCGCCAGCGCGACGGCATAGGACGCCTGCTCGGGGAAATCAGGCGCCAGCGAGTGGTAGAGCTCCTCGGCGCGCCCGATCGCTTCGTCGTAGCGCTCCCCCAGACCGGCGTCGACGACGAGGTCGGGCATGTCGTAGCCCAGGGCGACGCCGAGCCGCTGCCATTCGATCGTCAGCATGCGGTGGCGCTGCAGGTCGCGGAACGCGCCGTAGTCGGTGACGAGCTCGAAGCGGTAGTCCGTTCGCTCGAAGGCGCGACCGGGACGATGACGGCGATTGCGACGGTCGCCGACGTACGCGGCGAGGAGCGCAACCCGTTCGTCGTGCCCGAGGCGGCGGACCCGCCAGGCTGCGTCGCGTTCGGAGCAGCCGAGATGGGAAAAACATGCTGCGACCAGCACCTTCTCTTCGCCGTCGGGATCGAAGTCGAGCAACGTGACTTCAGGTGTCGTCCCGTCGGGGGATGGCTCGCCGCCGAGTGACGCCAGGTCCGGCCACAGCTGCGCCACCACGCGCGCGGTCTCTTCACGCGTGGCCGACAGATACGCGGACCACTCTCCCCCACGTGCGGCGACGTCGACGCGCTGGAGGAACGACGGGATGACCTTGCGCAGCTCTGTGAGCATCATGTCGGCGTACTGGCGCGCCTCGGGCAGAGGGTGCGCGCGCATGCGCAGGAGCAGTTGCTCGTACGCCTGTCCGGTGCCGTAGATGCCGATGTTCGAGAGAGAAGCTGCCGGCAGCAGGCCGCGGAGTGCGTCCAGGGACTTGGCTCGGGTCGCCTGGCGGTACACGAAGTCGCTGTCTCCGGCCTGCTGGGGAAATCGCTCCGCGACCCACGCTTGCATCTGCGGCAGGAGTGCGCCGTAGGTGTCGAAGACGCGGTCCATCTCGCCGACGAAGCGGGCACCGTGGGGAGATTCGAGGATCTCGGGCGGGCGGTAGTAGCGGTACTGCCCATTGTCGAGTCGTTGGTTGTATGCGATGTAGCGCGTGGACTGCTCGAGGTAGGCCATCAGGCGGCCCCACTCGAGGACCTTGGACAACACGTTCGACGCTTGCTCGCAGGCGAGGTGCACACCGCCGAGCTGCGCGACCGAGTCGTCGCCATATTCGACGAAGACCTTCTCGTAGAGCTGCTCGGCGCGCGCTAGGCCGACCGTCGCGTCGACGGTCGCGTCACCCGAGACATCGAGGTCGCCGACGAACTCGTCGAGGAAGAGACGCCGCAGGCTCTTGGGCGAACGCGAGTAGCGGGCGAAGAGCGCCCCCTTGACCACCTCAGGTAGGTTGACCAGGGCAAACACCGGCTGGTCCAGGTTCGTCACATAGCGGCGGAGGACGGCTTCCTCGTCCGAGGTGAAGCGCTCTTCGGAGTACGGGAACATGGACGGCCCACCCTAGAACGAGGGTGCTGCACCCCGAGGGATATCTCAGGTGCCCGGCAGCCCGCCCGCCACGACCCCCCGCAACACGAGGTCGACGGCCTCGCGGGCGGCGGCGGCGACGGCGGCGTCAGGCGCCGTGTGGGACAGCTGCTGGGCCAGGTCGGCCACGGACTTCATCGTCCGTACGAAGTCGCCCGGGGCCAGCTCGCCCACGTCGCGGGCGGCCACCCCGAGTGCGGTCGACAGGGACGCCCCTCGTGCCCACGAGGCCACGGCGGTCGCCAGGCCCGGGGCGGGCGGGCGGGTGCGCGGGACCGAGTGGGCCTCTTCGATCGCCCGGATCCGTTCTGCCATGGCGCCGATGGCCTCGTTGCGCCGGGCGAGGTCCGCCGTCCGCTTCTCGCCCAGGCGGTCCTGCAGCTGAGCACCGGGCCGCTTGCCGCGCCGGGGCCCGTGGTGGTGGCCCGGCACGCGGCGGGCCCGACGTGGTTCGAACACAACCGAGGAAAGGACTCCCGCCACAACCGCCGGCTCGGCCCCGGCGAACAGCTCGCTCCGCAGCGCCTCAGCGACCAGCAGATCCGCTTCGTGGTAGAGGTGCGCCAGCAGTCTCCCGCTCGGCGTCAGCGCCCAGCGCTCGACATAGCCCATCTGCTCGAGCACCGCCAAGCGGTGATCGAGCTGGCGCAGCAAGAGATCGGGCTTGCGCGCCTGCCACTGGGCGAACGAGCGCTGCAGCACCTGACTGGCCGTGTCGCGGTCGAAGCGCGCCACGAGGTTGACGGCGAGGTTGTAGGTCGGCCGGAACGCCGAGCGCAGGTCCGGGGGTGCGGCCAAGGCCACCCGGGCGGCTTCGGCGAACGTGATCTCGTTGGACCAGGCCACCACGGCATGCCCCTCCTCGTCGAGTCCCCGTCGGCCGGCTCGGCCGGTGAGCTGGAGGTACTCCCCCGAGGTCAGGGTGGCCCGGCCGGCCCCCCCGTATTTGGTGAAGCGCTCGATCACCACCGACCGGGCTGGCATGTTGATGCCCAGCGAGAGGGTTTCGGTGGCGAAGACGACCTTGAGCAATCCGGCCGCGAAGCACTCCTCCACGGTCTCCCTGAACACCGGGACGAGGCCGGCGTGATGCGCCGCCACGCCTCGCTCGAGGCCTTCGAGCCACTCGTGGTAGCCGAGCACCCCGAGATCCTCGTCTCCGAGGGCCTCGACCCTGCGCTCGGCGACCTCGCGTATGGCGGCGCGCTCGTGCGCGTCGGTCAGGCGTAACCCGTCGCGCAGGACCTGGCGCACCGCGTCGTCGCACGCGGCGCGGCTGAAGATGAAGACGATCGCCGGCAGCATGTCGCGTTGGTCGAGTTCCTCCACCATTTCCGTGCGCATGGGCTGTCGAAAGGGCAACCGGGGCCCGCGCCCACGAGGATTCCAGTGGCTCGGCCGGCCCTGCAGTGCGCGGCGGATGGCTTGGTCGATGCGTAGCCCCTCCCCACCCGGCCGCCCGTTGTTCAAGAGCGGGAACAGCAGCGTCTCGGCGTCCTCTCGTCGATGGACGGCGAAGTGATGCCGCAAGACGATGGGACGCTGGCGCTCGACGATCACCGCGGTGTCCCCGCGGACCGAGCGCAGCCAACCCCCCAGTTCCTGGGCGTTGTTGACGGTGGCGGAGAGGCAGACGAAGCGGATCTCCGGCGGCGACAGGACGAGCACTTCTTCCCACACCCCGCCCCGGTACGGGTCCTGCAGGAAGTGGACCTCGTCGAGGACCACGGTGTGTAACCCCTCGAGGAGGTCAGACCCGGCGAGGAGCATGTTGCGCAGGACCTCGGTCGTCATGACGACGACGGCGGCTCTCGGGTGCAGGGTCGTGTCGCCGGTGAGCAGCCCGACGTGGTCCTCCCCGTACGTGGCGACGAGCTCGCCGTACTTCTGGTTGGACAGCGCCTTGAGCGGCGTGGTGTAGAAGGCCTTCCCGTGGGCACACACGGCGCGGTGGACGGCGTAGGCCGCAACGAGCGTCTTGCCCGAACCGGTCGGGGCCGACACCAGGACCGAGTGGCCGGCGTCGAGGGCCTGAAACGCCTCGAGCTGGAACTCGTCGAGCGAGAAAGGCAGGCCGGCTTCGAACTCCGCCGCCCCGGCCGCCTCTTGGAGGGGCCATGGGAACGAAGTCAACGTCCGAGCAGCTTCCCGATGCCGATGGAGATGAAGTAGAAGGCGATGAGCGGAATGGCAAGGGCGAGCATGGAGAACGGGTCGGAGCTGGGTGTGAACACCGCCGCGACGACCACGATGATGATCACGGCCCAACGCCATGAACGCAGCAGCCGGGCCGGCGTGACGACACGGGCGAGCTCGAGGGAGACCAGGACGACCGGGAACTCGAACGTAAGCCCGAAGATCGTCATCATCAACAGGATCAGACCGAGGTACGGGATCGGGTCGTAGATCGCCTGCAAGTTGGGGCCTCCGACGGACTTGAGCCATCCCAGGGCGTGCGGGAGGGTGATGTAGGCGGTGGCCGCCCCGAGGAGGAACAAGACGAAGGAGCTCGAGACGAACGGAATGGCGTAACGCCGCTCCGATGCCTTGAGGCCGGGCGTCACGAACCGCCATATCTGGAACAGGATCACCGGTGAGGCCAGGACGAGGCCGCCGAAGAGCGCAATCTTCACGCGCAGGGTCAGCCCATCCAGTGGTGACGTGACGAAGAGGTTGCAGGAGCCATTCGACGTCACCAAGAAGGAGGCGCCCTGACTCGTGTGATGGGCGGTCTGTCCGTCCACCGTGCACAGCGGCCGCAGTAGGAAGTGCAGGATCGGCTCGTACGCGAACACGGCAATCGTGGCGGCAACCACGAAGGCGACGGTGCAGATGATCACCCGGCGTCGGAGCTCGGTCAGGTGCTCGCCGAGCGTCATGTCGTCGGGCGAGGGTTTGTCCTTGCGCTTGGCCGTGAAAGGAAGCGTCACCACGATGAGCCGATCAGTTGAGGGTCGGGTCGCCGGGCACGATCACCTCGGAGGGCGCGGCAGGCGGCCTCCAGGCAGGCGTGGTCGGCCGCGGTTCGAACGGGGCGTCGGTGCTGGCTTCGGGCCTGCCCGCTCCATTGGACGTCGTCGTCGCCTCCTCGCGTCCCTCGTCGGCGATGCCGGCGCCCCAAACCGCGCCGTTGGACCCGGCGTCCGCCGCGACGGCCGCGGCACCGTTCGTTTCCGGTCCGGCCGCTCCGTTGGTCGACGGAGGCGGCTGGAAGGAGCCGTCGGGCTCCTCGTTGTCCGTATGGTCATCGTCAGAAGACATGTTGGACAGATGGTCGAGGAGAGCGGAGGGCGACCGCGCCAGGCGCGCGATCTCAGCGGTCGGGGGCAGGTCGGGCATGGAGCTACGGACCTCGCTCTCCATGCGATGGCGGAACTCGTTGAACGTGCGCCAGGCGCCGCCGACCTGCCGGGCCACCTGGGGCAGGCGATCAGGCCCCAACAGGATGATGGCGACCACGGCGATCACGAGGAGCTTGCCTGGGTCGAGGTTCAACATGTGCCCTCACTCTACGGTGCCGCTAGAGCGACTGGATGAGCCGCTCCACGCGCTCGTCGTGGGACTTAAACGGGTCTTTCAACAGCACTGTTCGTTGCGCCTGGTCGTTCAGCTTGAGATGGACCCAGTCGACCGTGAAGTCTCGCCGGCGCTCCTTGGCCCGCTTCACGAAAGCGCCACGTAGCCGGGCCCGGGTGGTCTCGGGCGGCTTGGTCATTGCCTCGGTGATGGCATCGTCAGTGCACATGCGGTCCATCTCGTCGCGCTGCTGCAACTTGTAGAAGAGCCCGCGGCTGCGATCGACGTCGTGGTACATGAGGTCGATCATTGCCACCTTGGGGTGCGACAGCGAGACATCGTGGCGGGCGCGCATCTGTTCGACGAGCCGGTGCTTGGCGACCCAGTCGCATTCGCGCCACAGCGACGTCGGGTCAGCCTCGAGGCCCTTGAGGCAGTGCTGCCACATGTCCAGCGCCTGGTCCTCTTCGGGCGACAGCCCCCGGCGATCTCGGAACTTGACGCGCGCGCTCGAGGTATTCGACCTGGATGTCAAGCGCGCGCATCTCGCGGCCGTTGGCCAAACGGACTCGGCGTTGACACGTGATGTCGTGGCTGATCTCCCGGATGGCTCGGATCGGGTTCTCGAGCGTGAGGTCGCGCAGCACGGTCGCCGAGTCCTCGAGCATGGCGAGGAGGATGGAGGTCGTCCCGATCTTCAAGAAGGTCGCGTACTCGCTCATGTTCGAATCCCCCACGATCACGTGAAGGCGGCGGAATCGCTCGGCATCGGCGTGCGGCTCGTCCCTGGTGTTGATGATGGGCCTGCTCCTGGTCGTCGCCGACGAGACGCCCTCCCAGATGTGCTCCGCCCGCTGGCTGAGGCAGAAGACGGCACCACGGGCTGTCTGGAGCACCTTGCCCGCCCCCGCGTAGATCTGGCGCGAGACGAGGAAGGGGATCAGCACTTCGGTGTAGCGGTTGAACTCGTCGTTGCGCTCGGTGAGGTAGTTCTCGTGGCAGCCATACGAGTTCCCGACCGAGTCGGTGTTGTTCTTGAAGAGGTAGACCTCGCCGCGGATCCCCTCTTCGCGCAGGCGGGCCTGGGCGCCGGTCACGAGCTGGGCGAGGATCCACTCGCCCGCCTTGTCGTGCACGACAACATCGCTGATCCGGTCACACTCGGGGGTCGCGTATTCAGGGTGACTCCCGACGTCGAGGTACAAGCGGGCACCGTTCTCCAAGAAGACGTTGGAGGACCGGCCCCACGACACGACCCGGCGGAAGAGGTAACGCGCCACCTCGTCGGGACTGAGGCGCCGCTGGCCGCGGAGGGTGAAGGTCACCCCGTACTCGTTCTCGACCCCGAAGATGCGACGTTCCACGGTTTAACCGTACTGCCGGCTATGCCAGCAGTTGCGCCAGCTCCTCTTCTTCGACTCGCCTGAAGGTCCGGCGGCCGTTGCCCCGGCTCAGGGTGGCAACCTCCAGGTCACCGGCACCGAGAGTCCGATCGGGCCCGGCCAGGGCCGCGGTGGCAGCCTTGATTGCACCGGCCATGTCCCAGTCCGGCTGCCAGGACCCGCCGATTCGTTCGGCCACGGCCTCGGCGTCGCCACCCAGGACGGCGTAGTGCTCCTCATCGCTCACGAACCCGTCGTAGGCGATGTGGTACAGCTGATTCTCCTCCTCGCCGAGCTCGGCCACGAGGATCTCCACCTCGAGCGGCTTCATCTCATGGGTGAAGACGTTCCCGAGGTATTGGGCGTAGAGGTTGGCGAGGGAGCGGGCGTCGACGTCCTCGCGGCTGAATGCGAACCCCTTCGTGTCGGCGTGTCGAACCCCGGCGACGCGTAGCTGGTCGTACTCGTTGTACTTGCCCACGCCGCCGAAGGCGATGCGGTCGTAGATCTCGCTGATCTTGTGCAACGAGCGCGAGGGGTTCTCCGCCACCATGGCGATCCCGACGTCGTAGGTGGTTGCCACCAGGGAGCGTCCTCGTGCGATGCCCTTCTGGGCGTATTCGGCCCGGTCCTTCATCACCTGCTCGGGCGCGACGTAGAACGGCATGCTCATTGGGCACGCTCCGCCTGCCTACGGGCGATCAGCGTACCGAAGCGCTCGGCGACGTCCTCTTCGGCTACCTCGCGGTACCCGCTGGCATCGACGGCGGCGATGATCGGAAAGATGCCTCGCACCAGGTCGGGGCCGCCCGTCGCCGAGTCCTCGTCAGCCGCGTCGTAGAGCGACTGGATGGCGAGGTCGACCGCCTCGTCGAAACCGAGGCCTTCGCGCCATCCGAGCTTGATCGTGTTGCGGGCGTCGCGCCCGCCGGAGCCGGTGGCCTGGAAGTCCGTGTCCTCGTAGTGGCCGCCGGTCACGTCGTAGTTGAAGATGCGCCCCACGCCTCGCGCCGTGTCGTAGCCGGCGAAGAGCGGCACGACCGCCAATCCCTGCATCGCGAGCGGCAGGTGCTGGCGGACCATCTGGGCCAGCTGGTTGGCCTTGCCCTCGAGCGAGAGCGTCGACCCCTCGACCTTTTCGTAGTGTTCGAGCTGGACCTGGAAGAGCCGGACCATCTCCATGGCCATGCCGGCCGTCCCCGCGATGGCGACGGCCGAGTAGCGGTCAGCCGGGAACACCTTCTCCATTGCGTGATGGGCGATGATGTTGCCCGCGGTGGCGCGCCGGTCCCCTGCCATCACCACTCCGTCGGCAGAGCGCAGTGCGACCACCGTCGTGCCGTGGGGCACCTGCATCGCCGTCGAGGCGTCGGCCACGGGCGAGGGCGCGGGTGTGGTGGTCCGCTCCGCGGTCAGGCGGAGCAGGCCGACGAAGTCCGGACCCGGATCGTGCTCCGGGGGAAAAGAGGGAGCGCCACGTCGGGCTACTGCCCTCCCTTTTGCACATAGTTGCGGACGAACTCCTCGGCGTTGTCCTCGAGCACCTCGTCGATCTCGTCAAGCAGGTCGTCGAGCTCAGCCTTGATCTTCTCGCCCCGCTCCGTGCTGGCCGGGACCGCCTCTTCCACCTCGGTCTCGGCCTCGGTGGTCCGGGCTGCCGATCCCTTCTTCTTCTGTTCCTGTTCTGCCATCGTCGCCTGTCCCCGTCCTGTGTCCTTCGACTTGTCTCGCCTAGGAATTGAGCCGGTTGAGCAAGTCCGCCGGTCCGCTGCTCTCGGCAAGCAGAGCACTGGTGTGCTCGGCCGTTCCCTTCAAGGGATCCATCATAGGGACGCGCCGCAACGGGTCCGCGCCTATGTCAAAAACCAGAGAATCCCAGTTCGCGGTCACGACGGCGTCGGGCCAACGGGCCAAGCACTTGCCACGGAACCACGCTCGGGTGCCCCTGGGAGGTTCGGTCACCGCGGTGGCCACTGCCGCCGGATCGAGGAGGGTGCGCATGGCGAGGCGGCGGAAGACCGACTTGTCCGGTCGCAGGTCGTGATACTGCAATGCCAGTGCGGCCATGCGGGGATCCTTCCACCCGCACGAGTGCCGGTCCTGGTACGCCATGAGGAGCTCGCGCTTGGCGACCCAGTCCAAGGTGTCGGCCAGGGTGCTCGGGTCAGACTCGAGCCCGCCCAGGACGGCCTCCCAGTGCTCCATCACGAGGGCACCGACCCGGCCATCGTCCCCCAGCGCGGTCAGCCCGTGTTCCTCGGCGTACTTACGGGCCGCGCCGAAGAGCTCCCACTGCAGCTCCAGCGCGGTCGCGGTCGAACCGTCTGTGAGGGCAAGCGGGCGGGTCAGCGAGAGGTCGGCGGACACCTGGTGCAGGGCCCGCACGGGATCGGAGAGGGAAAGGTCCCGTGTCGGGCCTGCGTCGTCCTCCACCATGGCCAAGACGATGGCCGTCGTGCCGACCTTGAGGAAGGTGGCGATCTCCGAGAGGTTGGCGTCACCGACGATCACATGCAGGCGTCGGAACCGCTTCGGATCGGCGTGGGGCTCGTCGCGGGTGTTGACGATCGGGCGCTTCAGCGTTGTCTCGAGACCCACGATCTCTTCGAAGAACTCGGCCCGCTGCGAAATCTGGTACTCGACCGTCTCAGCGTCGAGCGCCGCCGTCTCCGTCCCCACCTTGCCCGAGCCGGTGAAGACGGTCCGCGACACGAAGTGCGGGACGACACCGTCGATCACCTTGGCGAAGGCGACGGCCCGGTCCATCATGTAGTTCTCGTGGCAGCCGTAGGAGTTGCCCTTGCCGTCGGAATTGTTCTTGTAGACGACAGGCGCCGGCTGCTCGGGCATACGCAGGGCCGCGGCGACCATGGCCCGTCGCAGCACCTCTTCACCCGCCTTGTCGTAGAGGAGGCACTCCAGCGGGGTCAGACACTCGGGGCTCGAGTACTCCGGGTGGGCGTGATCGACGTAGAAGCGGGCGCCGTTGGTCAGGACCGTGTTGGCCAGGTGTGTCTCCACCATCGGTGCGAGCGACCCCTCGCGGGCGAAGCCCCGCGCATCGTTGCCCGGGGTCTCGTCTTCGAAGTCCCAGCCGATCTGCTGCTCGACGTCGGCCGCGTACGCGTTGACGAGGACCGATGAGGCCGCAATGGGATTCTGCTCAGGACCGGGCGAATGGATCCCGTATTCGGTCTCGATGCCGCAGACCTTCGTGGTGGCCACGGCGCGACCCTAACTTCTAGAGGTACTGGCCGGTACCGACCCGCTCGATCGACCGACCCCCGTGCACCTCGCGGTCCTCGGTGAGCAGGGTGCGGACGTAGACGATCCGCTCGCCCTTCTTGCCCGAGATCCTGGCCCAGTCGTCGGGGTTCGTCGTGTTGGGCAGGTCCTCGTTCTCCTTGTACTCCTGCCGGATCGACTCGAGCATGTCCGACGTGCGGATGCCGCCGGGCTCCCCGGCGATGACCCGCTTGATGGCCAGCTTCTTGGCCCGCCGGACGATGTTCTCGATCATGGCTCCCGACGCGAAGTCGCGGTAGTAGAGGATCTCCTTGTCGCCGTTCTGGTAGGTGACCTCGAGGAAGCGGTTGGCGTCGTCCTCCCGGTACATCTCAGCCACCGTCTGCTCGATCATGGCCTGCACCGCCTTGCCGGGGTCGCCACCGCCGAGGCGGCTGACCTCCTCGACATCGAGGGGTACCTCGGGCGTCAGGTACCGGCTGAAGATCTGGCCGGCCGCCTCTTCGTTCGGCCGCTCGATCTTGATCTTCACGTCGAGGCGGCCCGGCCGCAGGATGGCGGGGTCGATCAGGTCCTCGCGGTTGGAGGCGCCGATGACGATGACGTCGCGCAGCGACTCGACTCCGTCGATCTCCGCCAGGAGCTGCGGCACGATGGTCGACTCCATGTCGGAGCTGATGCCGGTGCCGCGGGTGCGGAAGAGCGACTCCATCTCGTCGAAGAACACGATGACGGGCATGCCCTCGTCCGCCTTCTCCCGGGCCCGCTGGAAGACCTGGCGGATCTGGCGCTCCGTCTCGCCGACGTACTTGTTCAGCAGCTCGGGCCCCTTGATGTTGAGGAAGAAGCTCCGCACGTTGTCGTTGCCGGTCTTCTGGGCCACCTTCTTGGCCAGCGAGTTGGCGACCGCCTTGGCGATCAGGGTCTTCCCACAACCGGGGGGGCCGTAGAGCAGGATGCCCTTGGGCGCGGGCAACGAGTAGTCGACAAAGAGGTCGCGGTGCATGTAGGGCAGCTCGACGGCATCGGTGATCGCCTCGATCTGGGCGTCGAGCCCGCCGACGTCCGCGTAGGTGATGTCGGGCACCTCTTCGAGGATGAGCTCCTCGCTCTCGAGCTTGGGGAGCTTCTCGATCAGGAGTTGCGTCCGTACGTCCATCAGCAGGGAGTCGCCGGCCCGGAGCCGGACACTCAGCATCTCCTCGGACAGTTCGGCCACCCGCTCTTCGTCGGCCCGGGCGAAGACGACGCAGCGCCGCCTGTCCTCGAGCTGCTCCTTCAGGGTCACGACCTCGCCCGCGAGCTCGCCGTCGCGCACCAAGACCACGTTGAGGCTCTCGTTCAAGACGACCTCGTTGCCCTTGCGGATGGCACCGGGGTCGATGTCGGGGTGCAGGCTCACACGCATCTTGCGACCGCTCGAGAAGACGTCGACCGTGCCGTCCTCGTTGACGCCGAGGAAGGTGCCGTAGGCAGCCGGCGGCTGCGTGAGCTTCTCGACCTCCTCGCGCAGCGCGGCCAGTTGCTCCTTGGCCTGCTGGAGGGTGAACGTCAGCTTCTCGTTCTGCGAGGTGGCCTGCGCGAGCTGTCCCTTGGTCTCGAGGAGTCGCTCTTCGAGCGCCTGCACGCGGCCCGGGCTCTCTTGCAACCGTCGCCGCAGCGCGTGGATCTCATCCTCGGCATCGGCCAGCTCGGCACGCAGTGCCTCGGCCTGAGCAGCGGATTCGTCCGGAGTTGCGGTCACCACATGTCACCCTAGCCCTGGCTTCGGCGGGTTTTGTCGGCAACTTGAGTGCACCGCCCATGCACCTGGGCTGCAGGCGAGGACAGGTAGCATGGAGGCGACTGCGACGTCAGATTGACTGCTCGCGGGACGCCTCACTACGGTCCAGCCGGACCCGCTGGGCAGCTGCCACGAGGAAGAGAGCAGGTAGATGAAGGTCTGGATCGATCAGGATCTCTGCACGGGCGACGGGCTCTGCGAGGAGATCGCGCCAGCCGTCTTCACCCTCCTCGACGACGGCCTGGCCTACGTGAAAGAAGACAGCGACGTCAAGAACGACCCGGGTGGGTCGGCGGGCATGGCGGCGGTGCCGGGCGAGCTCGAGGAGGCGGTCGTCGAGGCCTCCGAAGAGTGCCCCGGCGAGTGCATCTTCATCGAGCGCGACTGATTCGGGCTCAGGCGGGTCGTTCGACCCGCCGGGCCGTCGTCAGGAATCCGGTGTGGCCGACCATGCGGTGGTCGGGGCGCACCGAGCGCGCCTCGACGTGCCAGGTGCGGCGCATGATCTCCTGCGTCTCGGCGAGGCCGAAGTGGGTCCCCGCATCGTCGAGCGCCTGGCGCAACAGCGCGGTCTGGTTGATGGTCGGGAGGTAGGCGAGCAGGATGCCGCCCGGGCGGAGCGCCGCCGCGGCGGCCTTGACGACATTGTGCGGCTCGGGCATGTCCAAGAGGATCCGGTCCAGGTCCGTCTCGTCGATGCCCTCGGTCACGTCGCGTATCTCGATGCGGTACGGCACGTCGGGCCCGAGCGTGGCGGCGACGTTGGCGCGGGCCCGCTCCGCGAAGTCATCACGCAGCTCGTAGCCGACGACTGATGCGCCGGCGCGCAGCACCGTCATCGACAGGGCGCCCGAGCCCACGCCGGCCTCGAGGACACGTTGCCCAGGTCCGATGTCGGCCGCGATGAGGATGGCGCCGAGATCCTTGGGGTAGATGACCTGCGCGCCGCGCGGCATCTTGAGCACGACGTCGCTCAGCGTGGGCCGCAGGGCGAGGAAGCTGCGCCCGGTCGATCCTGTCACCGTGCACCCCTCGGTCGCCCCGATGATGTCGTCGTGGGCCAGGACGCCGGCGTGCGTGTGGAACGTCGCGCCCTCCACGAGCGTGAGGAGGTAGCGGCGGTCCTTGGGGTCGATGAGGAGCACGCGCTCCCCCGCCGCAAGGGGGCCCGGCACCGGCGTCAGTCGTCGACAGCGGGCGCGAGAGCGGCGCGTGCGCCCGCGCGGTCGCGCACCGTGATGAGCACCTGCTCGCCCGGCGCGACCGTGACGGTGGAGACGGTGCCTCCCCTGTCGTTCAGGACGCGGCGCAACATGAAGGTGGCGCCGGCCAGGAGGAACCAGTACCAGTTCCCACCGAGCCCGCGTCGGACGCCCGCGCGCAGGAAGCGCCGCAGGAGTACGTCCACGTCAGAGCCGCCTGATCTCGACGACGGCGGATTTGGCGCGCCCGCGCCGGCGGCCGGCCAAGAAGGCCAGCGTCAGCAACACGATCCCGACGGCCCCGGCGATGGCCAGCCCCCTCGGGGCGGCGGCACGAGCCGTCGCCTCACCCTCGCCGACCACCTGTGCGTAGGCGGCTTGCAGGTCCTCGCGGTGATGAGGCGTCCGTTGCTTCCCGCCCTCGTCGTGGTCGTGCCTGGCATCAGCTCGTTCCTTCCTGTATCTCGTTCGCTCTCGACTCGCGCCGGGCGATCACCGCCGGCAGCTTCTCCTTGCCCGGTCCTGCGGTGATGCGCCACGCGGCAATCCCGATGACGACGAGGCCGAGAACGACGACCACGCCATAGGGCACCCAGGACCAGTCTCCGGTGAGGGCCGTGCCCGTCTCGGTCTGCAGCAGGCGCAACACGCCGATCAGGATCAAGAAGAGCCCCCCGGCCATGAAGAACGAGCCCGCGATCCCCATGTAGAGGAAGCGGCCGAGCCCCCGGAGTGGCTCGACGGTTTCCTGCTTGAGGTAGTCGACCGTGAGCTGGAACGCGTCGTCCCCGGCGTGGCGCAGCCCGTGGCTGCCGTTGTCAGTCGCTGGTGGCATGTGCCGCACAATCCTGGTCTCTGGGCCGTTGAGGTGCAAACACTGCCCAATTGGGAGTCAGTCACGATCCTTGTAGATGTACGTCGACGTCGCGCGGGCGACCAGGCGCTCCTCTGCGCCCTCGCCCGGGAGGCGGGCGGTGATGCTGGCCTCGACGAAGGCGACGCGGCGACCGCCCGAGACCACTTCGGCCGTGCAGGTGAGCTCCGACCCTGGCTGTACCGCGGCGAGGAAGCTCACCTTGAACTCGGCGTTGGAGCAGAAGACTCGCCGATCCTCCACGTTGGTGACCGCGGCGGCGCCCATGGACGAGTCGGCGAAGGCCCCGATGAAACCTCCCTGCATGATCCCGGCCGGGTTGGCGAACCGCTCGTCCGCCCGCATGCGCCACGTGCAGCGCCCAGGGGTGGACTTGTCGACGCAGACCATCCCCAGTGTGAGATCGCTGTTCGGGGGTACTTGCATGCGGGATGCCATCGCCGAGAAGCGTAGGTGAGCGCCCTGACGGTCGGCGCGAGCCGACGGTTAGGGTGACGACGTGACGGTCCAGACATCCCCACCGGTGGTCCAGGATCCGAGGCTGGTCGAGCTCGGGATCAATGTCATCCGCGGTCTCGCCATGGACGCGCCTGAGCAGGCCGATTCCGGGCACACCGGCACTGCGATGGCGCTCGCCCCGCTCGCCCACGTGTTGTGGACCCGCATCATGCGCTACGACCCGCGGGACCCGCACTGGCCCGACCGCGACCGTTTCGTGCTCTCCTGCGGGCACGCCTGCATCCTGCAGTACGCCATGCTCCACCTCACCGGCTACGACCTCTCGCTCGACGACCTGCGCCAGTTCCGCGAATGGGGCAGCCGTACACCGGGGCACCCAGAGGCCGGTCGCACCGCCGGTATCGAAGTCACGACAGGTCCGCTCGGACAGGGTGTCGGCGACGCTGTCGGGCTGGCGATGGCCGAGCGCTGGCTGCGTACAACCTTCGGTCCCGAAGTGTGTGACCACCGCACCTTCGTCATCGCCGGCGACGGCTGCCTCATGGAGGGGATCTCGCACGAGGCCGCGTCCTTGGCCGGCCACCTCGGGCTGGGCCGGCTCCTGGCCGTCTACGACGACAACCACATCACGATCGACGGGCCCACCGAGCTCGCCTACGGCGACGACCCGGTCGGACGCTTCGAGGCCTACGGCTGGCGGGTCCGCTACCTGGGGGAGATGGCCAACGACGTCGACGGGCTCGAAGCCGCCGTCCGTGAGGCCCTCGAGTACCCGGCCGACGGACCCGACGCCAAACCCAATCTGCTCGTCCTGCGCAGCCACATCGGCTGGCCCGCGCCCAAGCTGACCGACACGGCCGCCGCCCACGGGACCCCCTTCGGCGAGGAGGAGATCAAGACCACCAAAGCCATCCTCGGACTTCCGCCCGATGAGACGTTCTGGGTGCCCGACGAGGTGCGCGACCTCTACCGGCGCGAGATCGCCCGGGGGGCCCAGGAGCATGCCGCCTGGGAGACCCGCTTCGCGGCCTGGGACGGCGACCGCGCCTCCTGGGAAGCCGCGCAGGCCGGGCACGGCCTGCCGGGCTGGGCCGAGGATCTCCCCTCCTTCGAGCCAGGCACCATGCTGGCGACACGTCACGCCATCAACCAGTGCCTCGACGCCTCGAGCGCCCGGTTGCCCGGCCTCATCGCGGGATCCGCGGACCTGACGGGCAACAACGGGGTCAAGGTCAAGGGCGCCCTGGCGATGGAAGCCGGCACCCCCGGCGGAATCCAGGTGCACTACGGCATCCGCGAGCACGGCATGGGTGCCGCGCTGAACGGCTTGGCCCAACACGGCGGGATACTCCCGGTCGGCGGGACCTTCTTCGTGTTCTCCGATTACATGCGCCCAGCGGTGCGCCTCGCCGCGCTCACGGGCTCGCACGTCGTGTACTTCTGGTCCCACGACTCCGTCGGCTTGGGCCAGGACGGGCCGACCCACCAACCGATCGAGCACCTGGCCTCGCTCCGGGCCATGCCCGACCTCGGCCTCATCCGGCCCGCCGACGCGAACGAGACCGCGCAGGCCTGGAGGTTGGCGGTCGAGGCGGAGGGCCCGGTCGGGCTGCTGCTCACGCGCCAGGATGTGCCCGTCCTGGCGGGGACGGCGGAGGCCTCGCCCGAGGGCGTGGCGCGGGGCGCCTACGTCCTGTCCGAGCCGGTCGGCTCGCTGCAGATCGTGCTGGTGGCCAGCGGGAGCGAGGTGCAGCTCTGCGTCGCCGCGGCGGAAGCTCTGGCCACCTCGGGCGTCTGGGCGCGCGTGGTGTCCTTCCCATCGTGGGACCTCTTCGAGAGGCAACCGGAGGACTACCGCACCCACGTGTTCCCTCCGTTCGTGCCCGTCCTGAGCGTCGAAGCGGGCTCGACCTTCGGTTGGGACCGCTATTCCGACGACGCCATCGGCATCGACCACTTCGGCGCGTCGGCACCGGGCGAGGTCGTCATGGAGCACTTCGGTTTCACCGCCGAGCACGTGACCGAGCGGGCGCAGGCGCTCCTGGCGCGTCACGGTGGCTGACCCGACACCTGCACAGCGGACGCGGGCCACGCGGGACCGCACAGTGACACGCACACGAAGGGAGCCGTCGCGATGACCCGACTGCAAGACCTCTACCAGATCGGCGGCCAGAGTCCCTGGCTCGACAACCTGCGCCGTGACTGGATCAAGGACGGCCAGTTGGCCGAGCTGCTGGCGCTCGGCATCCGGGGCATCACGTCGAATCCGACGATCTTCGCGAAGGCCATGAGCGGGCAGGACGTCTACGACGAGCAGTTCAAGAGCCTCGTGAAGGACCACAGCGTCGAAAGCGCCTACTGGGAGATGGCCGTCACCGACATCGTCGACGCGTTGGCGATGCTTCGACCGCTCTACGACGAGAGCGACGGCGAGGACGGTTTCGTGTCCCTCGAGGTCTCACCCGCACTGGCGCACGACACGGACGGGACCGTGCGCGACGCCCGCATGCTCCACGGGCGCATCGACAAGCCCAACCTCCTCGTGAAGGTCCCCGCCACCCGCCAGGGGATTCCGGCCATCGAGACCCTCATCGGCGAGGGCCACAGCATCAACGTCACGCTGATCTTCGGGCTCGATCGCTACGACGAGGTGATGGAGGCGTACCTGCGCGGCCTCGAGGCCCTCGTGGCGGCGGGCCGGGCGGCGGAGCTCCCCAAGGTGGCCAGCGTGGCCTCGTTCTTCGTCAGCCGGGTCGACACCGAGGTAGACCGCCGCCTCGAGACCCTGGCTGGCGGGGACAACGGTGACCCCGCCATCCTTGGGCTGCGCGGCACCGCCGCGGTCGCCCAGGCGCAGACGGCCTACCAGCACTTCCATCGCACCTTTGCCGGAGAGCGCTGGGAAGCGCTCCGAGAGCACGGGGCCCGGGTGCAGCGCCCGCTGTGGGCCTCGACGTCGACCAAGAACCCGGGCTACTCCGATCTCCTCTACGTCGACAATCTCATCGGTCCGGCCAGCGTGAACACCATGCCCGAAGGAACGCTGCACGCGTTCGAGGATCACGGGACGTTGAAGCGCACGGTCGATGCCGATCCCGACGAGGCGAACGACGTCCTGGCCCGTCTCGCTGACGCGGGGATCGACATGCTCGACGTCGAGCAGACGCTCGAAGACGAAGGCGTGCACTCCTTCGCAAAGTCCTTCGACGAGCTGCTCCAGTCACTGACCGACAAGGCCGCCACCTTCTGAGCCGACGCAGGCCAACCCCTGCAGTCCCTCGGATGCAGACCCTCTCACCATGCTGACACCCGTCGACGACGTCGTCGGGGCGTTCTGCGAGACCGTGGTCGACACGTTCGCGACGCGCCCGGGCCCCCGCTTCGCCTTCGTGCTCTCGGGCGGACCGACGGCCCGGGCCTGCTACGAGGCGCTGGCGGTGACCGAGGGCATCGAATGGCCGGTGGTCGACCTCTACATCGGCGACGAGCGCTTTGTCCCACCCTGGCACGAGGACGCCAACGTGCGCATGGTCACCGAAGCGCTGCTCGACCGCATCGGCCCCGTTGGCTCGTTCGAACCGATGCCGACCGACAGCACGGCGGCCGAGTGCGCGGCCGCCTACCAGCGCATCGTCGCCGATCTCG
Organism: uncultured Acidimicrobiaceae bacterium; assembly: GCA_963744935.1. Taxonomy (GTDB): domain Bacteria; phylum Actinomycetota; class Acidimicrobiia; order Acidimicrobiales; family RAAP-2; genus Bog-473. The sequence continues at coordinate 24,955 of CAVUVM010000011.1, read as the reverse complement.
TCACGGGCCCGGGCATCGACCTGATCCACATGGGCATGGGACCCGACGGCCACACGGCCTCGCTCTTTCTCGGGGCGGCCAGCCTCGATGCCGGGCCCGGTGACCTGGTGGTGGCGACCGAGGACCCGTCTCGGCGCAATCCACACACGCGCATCACGTTCACCCTTCCGGCCATCAACTCGGCCCGCACCGCGGTCTTCACGGTGGCCGGCGCCAGCCACGCGGCCTCCGTGGCCGCCCTCGTGCGCGGCGAGGATCTGCCGGCGGCCCGGGTCCATGCGGGCACCACGATCTGGCTCGTCGACGCCGCCGCGCGCGGCAACGCCCCCTAGATTGGCCCCGATGCTCTCCGACCGCGATCTCCTTCACACGCCGCTGGCCGACCTCACCGCGCTGGCCCGCGGCGTGCGCGACGAAGCGCATGGACGCCGGGTCACCTTCTCCCCCAAGGTGTTCATCCCGCTCACGATGCTCTGCCGGGACCGCTGCGGCTACTGCACCTTCGCCAAGGCGCCCGCCAGGCTGGCGTCGCCGTACCTCACACCCGACGAGGTCCTCTCGATCGCCCGCGCCGGTCGCGACGCCGGCTGCTACGAGGCGCTGTTCACGCTGGGCGAGCGGCCCGAGCTGCGCTACCCGGTCGCGCGCGACTGGCTCGCCGCGCAGGGCTACGCGTCCACGGTGGACTACCTCGCTGCGATGTGCCGACTCGTCCTCGAGGAGACCGGCCTGCTCCCCCACGCCAATGCGGGAGCCCTCTTCGCCGACGAGCTGGCGCGCCTGCGCGAGGTCTCGGCCAGCCAGGGGATGATGCTCGAGTCCCTCGCCGAGGGGCTGGCGGCCCACCGCGGTGCGCCCGACAAGGAGCCGGCCCGACGGCTGGCCACACTGGAGGCCGCCGGCGAGCTCGCCATCCCCTTCACCACCGGGATCCTCGTCGGGATCGGCGACGACCGCGCCGGACTGCTGGCCGCGCTGCACGCCGTCGCCGGCGCGCACGCCCGCCACGGCCACGTGCAGGAGGTCATCGTCCAGAACTTCCTGCCCAAGGCGGGCACGGCCATGGCCAAGTCGGCACCGTGCGGACCCGAGGACCTGCAGTGGGCCATCGCGGCGGCCCGCCTGGTGCTCTCCCCGGACGTCCACGTGCAGGCGCCGCCCAACCTCTCCGACGATCTCGCGCCGCTGCTGCGCGCCGGCATCGACGACTGGGGCGGGGTCTCCCCCGTCACCGCCGACCACGTGAATCCCGAGCGCGCCTGGCCGGCGCTCGAGGTGCTGCGGGACGCCACCGAGGCGGCGGGCCATACGCTCGCCCCGCGTCTGACCATCTATCCGACGTTCGCCCACGACCCCGAGCACTGGCTCGACCCGGCTGTGCGCTTCGCCGTGCTGGACGCCTCGGATGCAGAGGGCCTTGCCCGCGACGGGGCGTGGTGCTCGGGCGGCGAGGAACACCCGCCCCCGCTGCTCGGTGTGACCACGGCCCCTCCTCCGCGTCTGTCCGGGTCACGCTCACCTTCGGATCGGGCCGCACCCGGCGGCCGTGTGGCCGAGATCCTGGCCGGCGTCACCCTCGGGCAGGAGGTCGGCGAGGACGAGATCGTGACCCTCTTCGCCGCTCGCGGCCCCGAGGTACGCGCGGTGGCCGAGGTGGCCGACGACCTGCGCCGCGCCACTGTGGGTGACGCCGTCACCTTCGTGCACAACCGCAACATCAACTACACCAACGTCTGTACCTTCAAATGCCGCTTCTGTGCGTTCTCCAAGGGGCCGCTCTCGCTGAACCTGCGGGGCGCGCCCTACCTGCTCGAGCTCGACGAGATCACACGCCGTGTCGCCGAGGCCGAGGCCGAGGGCGCGACCGAGGTGTGCCTCCAGGGGGGCATCCATCCGAACTTCGACGGCGAGTACTACCTCCACGTGCTCGAGGCGGTGCGCGAGGCGTCGTCGGATATCCACATCCATGGCTTCACGGCCCTCGAGGTGACCGAGGGAGCCCGCCGCTCCGAGGTGCCGCTCGCCGACTACCTCACCCGGCTCAAGGAGGCAGGCCTCAAGACCCTCCCGGGCACCGCGGCCGAGATCCTCGACGATGACGTTCGCGCCGTCCTATGTCCCGACAAGATCAACACCGAGGAGTGGCTCTTCGCCCATCGCACTGCACACGCGGTCGGCCTGCGCTCGAACATCACGATCATGTTCGGATCAGTCGAGCAACCACGCAGCTGGGCGCGTCACATCGTGCGCACCCGCGCCCTGCAGCGCGAGACGGGCGGGTTCACCGAGTTCGTGCCGCTGCCCTTCGTGCACATGGCCACCCCGATCTACCTCCAGCGCCGGGCGCGGCGGGGGCCAACCTTCCGTGAGGCCCTGCTCATGCACTCGGTGGCGCGCATTGCCTACGCGGGCGACATCGACAACATCCAGGTGAGCTGGGTCAAGATGGGCGCCGAGGGCGCGCGCCAGCTGCTCCAGGCCGGGGCCAACGACCTCGGCGGCACGCTCATGGACGAGAACATCTCACGCGCGGCCGGCGCGCGCCACGGGCAGCGCATGGGCGTCGAGGACCTCGAGGCCATCGTGGCGCCGATCGGGCGTCCGCTCGTGCAGCGTTCGACGCTCTACGCGCTGGCCGGGACGTCCCCGGGCGCGTGAGCAGCGACGTCCCCGAGCGCGTGATCGACGAGGCAGCGGAGGCCGCCCGCCAGCGCGCGTTCGACGCGCTGTTCTCGGATCGCCCGCTCTCCGCGCCCCAGGCGCGCGAGCTGAACTCCATGATCGGCGTGCTGGACGACATGGCCCGCGAGGGCACGGCGGTGGGCGATCTCAAGATCGCCAACGCCGCGTTGGGCGAGATGGCCGAGGCCTTCCGGGTGTTCCGGCCCTACCGCCACGTGCGCAAGATCACGATGTTCGGGTCTGCCCGCACCCGCCCCGACGACCCCGTCTACATCCTGGCCCGCAACCTGGCGGCCCGGCTCGCGGCGGCCGACTGGATGGTTGTGACCGGCGCCGGCCCGGGCATCATGGCGGCCGGGCTCGAGGGTGCGGGGCGCGAGCACGCCTTTGGCGTGAACATCCGTCTGCCCAACGAAGAGGACGCCAACCCGTTCATCGCGCAGGACCCGAAGCTGGTCGAGATGCGCTACTTCTTCACCCGCAAGCTGATGCTGATGAAGGAGTCCCACGCGTACGCCATCCTCCCCGGCGGCTTCGGCACCCAAGACGAGTCCTTCGAACTGCTCACCTTGTTGCAGACGGGCAAGGCCGAGCCCGCACCGGTGGTGATGGTAGAGACACCGGGCGGGACCTACTGGCACGCCTGGCTCCGCTTCGTGAAGGAGGAGGCCGTCGCAGCGGGCTGGGTCTCGGCCGACGACCTCTCGCTCTTCAAGGTCACCAACACCATGGAGGAGGCCAGCGAAGAAGTCCTCGGCTTCTACCGCAACTACCACTCGTGCCGCTGGGTCGGCGACCTGCTCGTCCTCCGGGTCCAGGTCCAGCCGTCCAAGGCCGAGCTGGCCGACCTCAACCGGCGCTTCTCGGACATCGTGACCCGCGGCAGCATCCGCACCGCCGCTCCCTTCCCTCCCGAGCGCAACGACCACCCCGAGTTACCCAGGCTGGCCCTGCGCTTCGACCGCTTCCACTACGCCCGGCTGCGCCAGCTGATCGACGCCATCAACGAGTGCACCGGGTAGCGGGGACCGCCCTGGGGTAAGACTGCATTCGATGCGGCGCGTGGTGTGGGCCCTGGTTGCGCTCTTGCCCCTCACCCTCGCGGGCATTCTCGCCACACTCGTATCGACGCCATCGGTGGCGGGCGCGGCGGCGTCGCCGCCACCCAACTCCATGGTGCCCTTCGGGACCACCCCGATCGGGGCCAATGCAGTGACCAACCCCAACGCACCCGTGGTCGGCATGGCGGCCACCCCTGACGGCGGTGGCACGTGGCTCGTCGGTAGCGACGGCGGCGTGTTCTCTTACGGCGATGCCCACTTCTTCGGCTCGGCCGGCTCGCTGGCGCTCAACGCGCCGGTGGTCGGCATGGCAGCCACGCCCGACGGCGGCGGCTACTGGCTCGTCGCGCGCGACGGCGGCGTGTTCAGTTACGGCGATGCCCACTTCTTCGGCTCGGCCGGCTCGCTGACGCTCAACGCGCCGGTGGTCGGCATGGCAGCCACGCCCGACGGCGGCGGCTACTGGCTGGTCGCGGCCGACGGCGGCGTGTTCAGTTACGGCGATGCCCACTTCTTCGGCTCGGCCGGCTCGCTGACGCTCAACGCGCCGGTGGTCGGCATCGCAGCCACGCCCGACGGCGGCGGCTACTGGCTGGTCGCGGCCGACGGGGGTGTCTTCAGCTACGGCGACGCCCGCTTCTCTGGTTCAACCGGCTCGCTGACGCTCGACGCGCCGATAAGCGGCATGGCTGCGGCACCCGGTGGCGGCTACTGGCTCGTCGCCCGCGACGGCGGCGTCTTCACCTACGGGAACGCGGCGTTCTTCGGCTCGCTGGGCGGGACTGCCCTGCCGGGCCCGGTGGTCGGGATGGCGGCCGCGCCGGGCGGGAGCGGGTACTGGCTGGCGGTGGGGTCCAAACCCCTGGCCGGCAAGGTCGTCGGCATCGACCCGGGGCACAACGGCCTCAACTACGCCGCCCCGGCAGTCATCAACCAGCCGGTCTTCAACGGGACGGGCTACGAGTCCTGCGACACCACGGGGACGGAAACCGCCGGCGGCTACACCGAGGCGCAGTTCAACTTCAACGTGGCGAGCTACCTGGAGGGCGACCTCGAGGCTGAGGGTGCTGCGGTCGTCTTGACCCGGCTCAACAACAACGGGATCGGCCCGTGTGTGACGACGCGCGCGGCCATCATCAACGACGCGCACGCGGACGTCGCCGTCGACATACACGCCGACGGAGGGCCGGTCGACGGCCGCGGCTTCGCGGTGCTCGAACCGGTGGCGGACGGGCCCAACAACGGCGTCATCGGGTCCTCGGCCGCCTTCGCCATCGACATGCGCAACGCCTTCCTCGCAGGCACGCCGATGCCGGTCAGTAGCTACGACGGCGTCTCGGGCCTCCAGCCACGCAACAACCTGGCGGGGCTCAACCTGACGACGGTGCCGAAGGTGCTGATCGAATGCGGCAACATGCAAAACGGGACCGACGCCGCCCTGCTCGTGACGCCCGCCTTCCAGCAAGAGGCCGCTGTCGCCATGGCCGGTGCGATCACGCAGTTCCTGACCGGCCAGCCCGGTTAGCGCCCGTGCCACACGCGAGCTGCCTCACCACCAGCTAATCCGAACCCGTTCCGCCGGCCGGGTCACCGTCCCAACCGCTGCCGATCGGCGCCCGTACGACGGTGGTGTAGACGTGCCCGTGTGCGGACGGCTCGGAGGAGACGAGATCGACAGAGGGCACACGGAAGGTCGCTTCGAAGGGGATGTCCGACATCTCGCCCAGGGCGGCCACGCTCAGGCGGCGCCCCTTGGACCGGGCCAGCGTCAGGTGCCCGTTGAACGGCGCGCCGCCGGGCGCTGCGGGGACCAGCGGCACCGTGGCCACCCGGACCGCCTCGGCCAGCCCGTCGAGGCCCGCCGCGGGAAGTTGCAGGACGCGCACGCCGGTGAACCACCCTGTCCCCGGACCGAGCCGGCACTCCACCGGGCCGGGGACAGCGGCACAGCAGGACACGAGCGCCTGGCCGAGCGGCGCGACGGCGGACCCGTCGACCTCACCGAGGAACCGCAGCGTCACGTGCCAGCGCGACCGTCCGACGAAGCGCAGCCCCTTGGACTTGCCGAGCTCGAGTTCCAGGCCCCCCAGGCGGCGCCGGGTCTCGTCGTCGGGCCAGGCGGCGACGAAGAGGCGCACGTCGCCGCCGGCGGGATGTGCGCTCAGGCGGCACCGTCGTCGAGCGGCTGGCGGCCCTTGCCGCTCCCCTCGCTCAACGCGGCGATGGACTTCTCGACGGCCCGGCGTGCCTTGAGGATGCGCCGCTCCATGGCGAGCGCCTCACCGGTCTCGGCCGAATCGGGATCGCCTGAGCTGGCGCGCCGTAGCGCGTCCATGGCCATGTCGGTCAGCTCCTCGAGCACCCCCTCTAGGCGCTCGGCCATGTCGACCATGGCCTGGTTCGAGGCGCTCACTTGGGGAGCGGCGTGATCTGGACCTCGTACGTGCCGTCGGTGAACGCCACACGCATGACCTTCTTGTCGAACTTGCCCACGCTCGTTTTGGGCACCTCGGTGATGAAGGTCCATTGGTCGGGCAGCCACCAGCGCGGCACCCGCTCGGCCAAGAAGGCGACCAGGTCGGCGGGTGCGGGTGAACGCCCCGGCTTGGGGACGACGGCGACCAGCGGGCGCTCGGACCACTTCGGGTCCGGGACAGCGATCACGGCCGCCTCGAAGACGTCGGGGTGCGCCATCACGAAGTTCTCGAGCTCGACCGAGGAGATCCACTCTCCGCCCGACTTGATTACGTCCTTCGTGCGATCCGAGATCGTCATGTAGCCCTGTTCGTCGAGCGAGCCCACGTCACCGGTGCGCAGCCAGCCGTCGTGGAATTTCTGGGGGTCCTCGTCCTTGTAGTAGGAGCCGGTGACCCAGGGTCCGCGGATCTCGAACTCACCGACCGAGGTGCCGTCGTTGGGCAGCACGGTGCCGTCCTCGGCCACGACGCGCACTTCGACGCCGGGCACGATCCGGCCCGCCTTGACCTTGAAATACATCGGGTCATGACCGTGCAGACGCGCCGGCGGGAGGCCGAAGGCGGCGAGGGGGCTCGTTTCGGTCATCCCCCATCCCTGGATGATGGTGACGCCGAAGCGATCCTCGAACGCCTCGATGAGCGATTGCGGCACCGCCGCGCCGCCGGCCGTGATGGCGCGCACCGTGGAGAAGTCGATCGGCGTGTCGAGCGCGAGCAGCCCGTTCCAGATGGTCGGGACGCCACAGGCCAGGGTCGGACGGTGCTCGTTGATCACGGCCGCCAGTTGCTCTCCCATGAGGAACATCTGCGGCATGATCATGTCGGTCCCGGCCATCCAGGCCCCGTACGGCGTCCCCCACGCGTTGGCGTGGAACATCGGCACGATGATGAGGATCCGGTCCATCTCCGTCATGCCGACCGAAGAGGTCGCCTGCTCCGCCATGGTGTGCAGCCAGGTGGAGCGGTGCGAGTACACGACACCTTTGGGGTTGCCGGTGGTGCCACTCGTGTAACACATGGCTGCGGCGGAGCGTTCGTCGAGATCCGGCCAGTCGAAGCCGGGCTCCTCCGCCGCCAGCAGCCGCTCGTAGGAGAGCGTCTCGCCCAGCGCGGAGGTGTCGCCCTCCCCGGCGACGATGATCGTCTCCACTGTCTTCAGCTCGTCCTTGACGGCGGCCAGCAGTGGAATGAGGGAGGCGTCCACGATGATGACGCGGTCCTCGGCGTGGTTGATCACATAGGCCAGCTGCTCGGCCGGCAGCCGGATGTTCAAGGTGTGCAGCACGGCCCCCATGCACGGGATGGCCAGATAGGCCTCGAGGTGACCCTGGTTGTTCCAGCAGAACGTCCCGACCCGGTCGCCCGGCTCGAGCCCGAGGCGCGTGAGGGCGGCTGCCAGCTTCTCGGTCCGGGTCGCAACCTCGGCGAAGGTCGCCGTCCGATGCCCCCCTGCTTCGACCGTGATGACGCTGCTGTCCCCATGGACCCGCTGCCCGTGATGGAGGATGTCACGGATCAAGAGCGGGGCCTGCTGCATGGTGCTTTCCATGGTCACAAGTATGACGAACCCGCCTCCGACATGCCCACGCCGCCGGTTCAGGTCGTCTTGCCGCGACCAGATGACGGTTGCCCGCTCGGCCGTTCCGGCTACGTCGGGAATATCGCCATCAGTTACAGCGCGTCAGGCGGTAGTCGGCACCGGCGACACCCTGGCGCTTCACCAAGGAGAGCGCTGGGTGTCGAGTGTGACCCTCAGCCACCCAGACTCGGTGTCCCGCCGCTCGGGACTCCGTAGCAAGCTCTTTGCCGTGAGGGCTGAGAAGGTACTGGCGTAATTCCAGCGGGAGCCTCAAAGGCCCTTTCTGACCGTTCGCTCCAAGATTCCCAGCGTGGCGCGCAGGGCCGACTCGGGCACGATCGGAAAGCGTTCCTTGAAGTCGTCGTTCACCTTCGACCAGTCGTAGTAGGACGTCACATTGGTGACCCCGTCCTCACCGGGCTCGAGGCGGTACCCATAGAAGTGCGCAACCGGAATATCAGGCCCGAGATCCCACGCGATCTCCTTGTCGCGCTCGAAGAGGATGATGTGCGCGGTGACGTCGTACTTGCCCATCGGGAAGTCATTGAGTGACTCGCGATCCATGTGGACGACGAACGTGTCGCCAACCTTCTCGGCTGGCTCGCCGGTGAAGTCCTGCAACATCCCAGAGGCGTCGATGGCCACATGGCCAGCCGGACTACGCACGATGTCGAAGATCGCGGCGGGCGGCGCCGGGATGGGCCGGGTCACCTCAATTCGGTCGGTCAGCAAGACGGTATCGGGCATGTCGGGCTCCTTATGGACGTGAGCAGCCTCGTGGGCCACTCTCTTCAAGCTGGTGGTCGATGTTGTCGTAGGCGGGGCCCATTGTCAGGCCAGAGGGCGTGAGGTCGCCACCTCGAAGAGAGTGATCTCGACGCTCCGAGGCATCGGCCGGTCCGCGCCCCGAGCCGCACTCTTCTGTTGGGCGAGGTGAGCTTGGAGGTGTTCCATTGATTCCCACCGTTCGGAGAGAATGACGCGTTCCGGGTCTATGGGATCGGCCGCCATCACGTATTCGAGGCAACCCCCTTCCTGGCGAGAAGAGCGCATTCCCTCGATGCTTGCCTCTACGAACCGGTCGCGCTCATTCGGATCAACTGAAAACGCTCCCTGCACAATCACTGTGGTCATCGGCCTTTTATAGGCGATGGCACGCGTGGAGGGACGCCTCGGGGGAGCACGGCACCGGCAGCCAGAACATCCATTCCTGGACGTCCGGATCCAATATGGGCTCCACCCGGCTCAGGGTCCGGAACCGTCCTGCCTGGGTGAGACCCGGATCCGACAGGCGCTCGCACTCTCACCGAGAATACGTTCAAGCGTTTGGCCGTCAACGACGATGTTTCAAGACATGAATCTCGCAGAGGCCGAGGCGCGCCCAGAAAGCGTGGGCCAAGTCTCGGGCACCTTGTGGCGGAAGACCCTTTTGACCAGTTGCGTGTTGGCTGGATGCCTGGCACTGATCGTTCTGTTAGCGATTCTCTAGGCGGGGTCGTGCAGTGCGGGAGGCGGCTCCGATGAGTAGCCTGCGAGACGTTAGGTGCATGCACCGTGGTCTCGAAGCCTGGAGGACCCGATCAGATGACTGTCGCCGCCGAAGTGCCTGAGGGACTGACTGTTGTAGACGCTGATTCGCATTTCACCGACGTCGAGGACCTTTGGACGAAGCGAGCTCCCGCGGCCTACAAGGATCAGATCCTGCACGTCGAGGAGGTTGACGGCGAGCGCCAGTGGGTCATCGAGGGGACGCCGGTCGGGAAGGCCGGCGGCGGAAGCACCATCGACCGAGAGGGTGTGAAGCACCCCTTCTTGGAATCGATGATCGAGTGGGATTTCGAGCGCGCTCATGTTGCCGCGTGGGACGTCGACGCCCGCCTCGAGGTACTTGACGACATGGGCATCGAGCACCAGGTCCTTTATCCGAACGCGCTCGGTCTGGGGGGCCAAACCCTGGCCGAGGTGAAAGACCCCGTACTGCGACAACTCTGTCTCGAGATCTTCAATGACTCGCGGGCGGAGATCCAGCAGCGCACGAACAACCGTTTGTTGCCCATGCCCATCCTGCCGGCTTGGGACATCGATGAATGCGTCCGCGAGGCCCAACGGATCGGAGATCTCGGGCTCCGAGGGATAAACATGACTTCGGACCCACAGGACCTCGGCTCCCCGGACCTGGCCAACAAGGCCTGGGACCCTCTCTGGGAGGTCTGCTCCGACCTCGAGCTCCCGGTCCACTTCCACATCGGAGCGAGCCTCACGGCTATGAACTTCTACGGCCAGTACTTCTGGGAGTCCCAGGACGAGTTCGTCAAGCCCGCTATCGGCGGTTCCATGCTGTTCATCGGGAACGCCCGCGTGGTGATCAACACCATTTTCTCTGGGCTGTTCGACCGCTTTCCCAAGCTCAAGATGGTCTCCGTGGAGAGCGGGATCGGCTGGGTGCCGTTCATCCTCGAGACAATGGACTGGGAGCTGCCCGAGAATGCGCCGGTACAAGCAGCCGAGCTCGAGCGCGCTCCTTCCGAGTACTTCAAGTCGAACTGGTTCGCCACCATGTGGTTCGAGACCGGTCGGGGGTATCTCCAGCAGCTGGTCGACAAGGTCGGCGAAGACAACATACTTTTCGAGACCGACTTTCCCCATCCCACCGCTCTCTGGCCCAAGCCGCTCGAACACGTGCGCGACGCCATGACCACGCTTCGCCCGGAGTCACGCCGCAAGATCCTCGGTGAGAACGGAACCAAGCTGTACCGCCTCGGCTAGTTGTTCGAGAGACAACGATGGGAACACGTGTCCCCGATTGTCGGGTGAGCTGCTGTTTCTCTCAGTTTGTGGGAAAGTCGCCGCTCGCGCAGATGATGTAGGTCACCCCGTCGGGTGCAGCCGCAGTGAGATTGGGAAGATCGAAATTCGTCCTCCCGTTCCAGCCATAGTTGGTTCCGATCAGGGAAAACAGCGCCGGGTATCCCTGAATAGTGAGCGTCTGGCCCTTGGCCGGCAACCAGCCCTTGGCCGGCAACCAATTGTCCGCAACAACCCTTGAGGCGGTGAGGATGACATCTCCGATGGTGCACGTCGCCGCCGCAACGCTCCCCGCAGAGACCCAATTGATGGACCCACAGGTCCCTGCGGACCAGTCGCTCCGGTGGACCCCGTTGCTCCCGTAACCCCGGTCCGACCCTGAGGACCAACCGAGTTCCAAGAGATGAGCTGCGAACCGTTCTTGCTTCGGGCTTACAGTGCCAACCTTGGTCAAGGTCTCGCCCCGTAGGTCGCACCACCAAGCAGACGCGCTGCTGCCAATGCCACCGCCACACCCACTCGACCGCGACGATTCATCTGTCGGTTCATCGTCCGCCCCCTCCGCCTGATTTGGATGAAGGAGGAGCCAACGCAGGCTGGGTCAGGACGTAGCGAACCGGCGATGTCTCGTGTGACGATTTCGCGAACACTGCGTCTTGACCGCGACAGCTTCGGTTGACCGGTATGTGGTGCCGCCTCGCATGGGTCGGGGGCGGACACGTTTGAGCTGGTCGCCATCGTTGGGTGCGAGTGGCGGCCGCTACCCCCACGGGATTTTTGTCGGTACGTTGTGCAGATACCAGTGCGGCCGGCGAGGGGCTTGGCCAATGCGGGCTTCTAAGGATCGTAGAATAGAGACAATGGCACTGAGGCGACGGGAAGAAGAATCTTGTGCTGAGGCGGGCCTTCATTGCAGGCAGGTCAGTGTCGTCATTCCGACTTTTAACAGGCGTGAAAAGCTCGCTGAGATTCTGAGACCGGCACTGGATGACCCCAATACGGGTGAAGTAGTGGTCGTGGTCGACGGCAGCCGTGACGGTTCGTTTGAGATGTTGCAGGAGTGGTCTCTCGTCGAACCTCGAATCCGGGCCATCTTCCAGGAGAATGCGGGTGATTCGGCGGCGCGGCAGAGGGGAATCGAGGAGGCGAAATACGACGTGGTCGTTGTCCTTGACGACGATGTCATCGCGAGCAGCGGATTGATCGGGGCTCATGCCAGGCACCACGCCGATGGCAAACGCCGCCTGGTCCTTGGCTACATGCCCACTCGGGTTCCTCAGCCACGCGAACCTGGCCAAGTTGCAACGGTTCTCTATGCGGAAGAATACGAAAAGCAATGTCGCATATACGAAGAGGACTCTGAATCGATACTGCATAGTTTCTGGATGGGAAACATGTCGCTTAGTCGTGTTGGAGCATTGGAAGTTGGTTTCGGTACACAGCTCTCCGTTCGTCGTCATTCAGACATGGAGTTTGGGATCCGTTGCAAAGAAGCGGGTTTTGAGGCCGTATTCGATCGCTCCCTGCTGGCCGAGCATTCTCATAGCAGAAACTTAAAGAAGTTTGCAGCAGAAGCGAGATCCAGTGGCGAGGCACGTGAGAGGTTGATGGAACAGTATCCCGAACTCGCACCGGCCATTGACCCAATGAACGAAGTTTCTGGAGCGCAGAGAAGCATCGTTCGTTTTGTCGGTTCATCTTGGATGCGACCACTCTGCGCGCGGACGGCGATGGCCGCGTCCACTGGAGCGGGCCGACTCAAGCTCTGGCGTATCGAGACGATCTTTGCCCGGATACTTCGACGGATCGAGATCTATCACGGATTCAGATCTGCACAGAACTCCACGCAGGGCCGATCTGGTGACCCACACGCCAGGGTCACTGGGACGGCGCAGCGGTCTGAGGTTCGCTGAACCGAACCGGTCCGTATCGCCGGGGATAGAGCCAATACGCGACGACCCCAGCCACAATGGGCAGCCAGTACTCGGCTAACCGGTAGGCCAGCGTGGCTAAGACTGAGGTTCCCGAGAATTAGTGGACACCTGACGAGCCGACCTTTGGTCGACTGGAAGGATGTCCGATATGGGAGCTACGAGGCGTAGGTTCACGCTGGAGTTCAAGACAGAGGCCGCCCATCGCGTGATCGATACGGGCAGATCAGTGGCCGAAGTGTCTGCCGAGCTGTCGGTGGCGGACAGCTCGTTGGCCAGGTGGGTACGCGACGAGCGGCGTCGGATGGACGCGGTGGCTGGATCGACCGATGAACCATTGACGACGGCGGAGCGGACCGAGCTGTTGCGGTTGCGCCGCCAGGTCGCAGAACAGGACAAGGACCTGGCGTTCTTGGGAAAAGCTGCCGCGTACTTCGCTTCGAATCGTTGATGGCCGCCGAGTGCGCGAACTTCGAGATCACCCGCATGGCCCGTCTGTTGGAGGTGTCTTCGGCCGGCTACTACCGCTGGAGAGCGGCCCAGGACCGCCCTTCGTTGCCGAGCGAGGTGCGTCGGGCCGATCTCGACGCCAAGATCATCAGCTTCCACAAAAACTCCGACGGCACCTACGGTTCTCCTCGGATCACCCTCGACCTGCACGAGGCCGGGGAGCGGGTGAGCCGCAACACCGTGGCGACCCGGATGGCCAGCCTCGGCCTCGTTGGGGTGAGCCCACGGCTCTTCAAGGTCACCACCAGCCCCGATCCAGCCGCCACATTCCCCGACGACCTGGTGAACCGTGCGTTCCATCCCGAGGGGATCGACGAGCTGTGGACCTCAGACATCACCTATCTCAAGGTCGGCGAGGGCGAGGCCTACATGTGTGCCATCCGCGACGAGGGATCGTCTCGGGTTCTCGGGTTCTCGGTGGCTGATCACATGCGGACCGAAATCGTCCTCGAGGCGTTGGAGCAATCAGTGCTGACCCGTTTCGAGCAGATCGACGGGACGCTGTTTCACACCGACCGGGGCAGTCAGTTCTCAGATCGCAAGGTCGTCGAGCTCTGCGAGTCCGTCGGTCTGGTTCGCTCCATGGGGGCGACGGGCAGCTGCTACGACCATGCCAGTGCCGAGAGCTTCTGGTCGATCTTCAAACACGAGTACTTCTACCGGCACACCTTCGCCACCCTCGACGAACTCAGAACTGGGATCCCGCTACATCAACTTCTACAACCACCAGCGGCGTTGTGCCAAGGCCGACAACCTCAGCCCCATCCGCTTCGAGTTAACGTTGGCCCACAAGCAACAAGCCGCTTAAAACCGTGTCTACAATTTCTGGGCAGTCTCAGACGGCGCTGCGGCCGGATTCAACTCCTCATTCGTCGAACTGACGCTCACGTCGGGTGAGTACTGGAAGTTCGACGTGTTCCCAGAGACTCGTCGAACCATGAAACGCTGGCTGCGAAGGAGCCGGTCGAAGGTCATCGGCTGATCGCGCCCCACCTTGGCAGGGGGCGCCCATTTCGCCGGATGGGTGCGCCAGTGTGGAGCAGGGGAAATGGCGGTGGCGCTTATGAGGTACTTCACCCACGCGAAAGCGCCCGTCCCACGAAATGCCGGGGATCGGGCGCTTTTCTCATTTGTACTCCGAGAACGTATTGCTCGAGGAATGGCTACCAGTCAAGGCGTTCTTGCCCTTGCCGTTGCAACGCTCTTACTTCGAGCTGCTTGCCGTTGATCTACCTGGGCCTACCGGAATCTCTCCCAGTCAATCCTCGTCCATCCGCTCTCAGGATGGTCCTTCTTGTAGACATCGCATAAGCGCCTCCTTCTGGAACCTTCTCGGATCCCGCACGATCAGTATGCGCTCAGTGCACCGCGACTTCCAGAGGACCAATTGCCTGTTTGGACGGCATGGCGCAGACGGTTCCGCCGTCTTCCGCAACATGGAGCGGTCCGGTTCGCATGTTCTTCTCCTGGCGCCGGGTGGCCTCCAAGGGTGAGTTCCGTTCACCGGTTTGGGGTGCCACAGTCCGGCTTTCGGGCTAGGCCGGAGAATGCGACGATGGCGGCATGGAGGGCGATGAGAGCAACGAGAAGAAGTTCCGACGCCTCTTCCGGGCTGCTCTTGATGCAGAGGTTGCACCGGCGTTCTCGGCTCTGGGATTCGAGATACAAGGTCGGGGCGGCTATTCGCTCCACTGGAATGACGACCTTGACTTCGCTACGAACATCCGAGAAGGGAAGTGGAACAAGTTCGGAGCCGAGAAGTTTGATGTCCTCTTCTCGATTTGGATGATCGAGACGGAAAGTCACAGGGTGCGATGGATCTGGAAGCCAAGGCCCGACCTCGGTGGTGGCTGGAGGTATGAGTCACCCGATGCCATAGAGGGTCTCGGACAGAGAGTCATTGATGCCGTGCTGTGTTCTGCGGTGCCGTTGGCTTTCAACGACTTTGGGCCACCGGTACATGAACGGCTGGCGCAGTTAGCGACGCAGACAGGCCCAGCGGTCGCCCGAGAGATTGGCGACGGCTACCCGATGAACTGGGATTCGTAGGAGGTAGCCCACATCAACGCCGGGTCTGAGGCGATTACAGATCGCTCGCTAAGAAGCGTTCCGCTGATTGATAATGGATCATGCCTGACGACCGGCTCCTGCCAGCCGCCCAAGTGCGGGTCGCGGTGCATTCGGCGCCGAATGCGTCACCATCGGCTCGGCGGATACCTAGGGGAAAGGGGTTCGCGATCTTCCGCGGGTTTGCGCCACTTGTGATCGTCGCATTGATAGTGGTCCTGTTCTTCGGCGGGACCGGAGGGATCTTGGTTATTGTGGCCTTCGCAGCACTGACAGCCATCACGGCGGCTCTAGTGCAACGCGACAAGTTCCGCAGTCGCCGGCTCTACAGCTCCGGCCCAGATGATTGGATGTCAAGGACGGCCTTTTATGTCGGTCCGTTCGACCACTCAGGCCTGCCAGGTGCCGCTGGCTTCGCTCGACGCCACACCGCAGCTGGCAAATACCCAGAGATCAGGTTGCTGGTGACGAAGGATGGCCTGGTTTTCGGACCCGCTGGGCATTCGGGAAGTCCCCCTGACGGTGCCGTTCACGGACTTGGAGTCAGTTGACCTCATCGAGGGAAGCCGTCCCCGACTGCTGGTCGTCACGCTGCCGATTGCCGACCAGGTGGGTCAGGTTGTCTTGACCACAACCGAGGGAAAGGTGGCCAGGTTCACTGGTCTCCCAATCAGAGGCATCCAGGATGCACTGGAAGAAGATGGAGCCACCATCGTCACCGAGCAATCGGAATGACCGGGGTGACCCAGTACGCTGCCGGGCTGGGGGCGGGTCAGATCGAGCAGTGATGCTCGTCCCGCCTCGTTCCCTCCGCTCGTCCTCTAGGCAAGGCGGCAATGACGGCGCCTCGAAGCGCGCAGTCCTCTCGAAAGTTCCGTGCCGTCTTCCCGTTGACTCTGATGCTCACGATGCCTGGGGTAGGGCAGTCGTCTTCGGTGGCCACATACGTCGGGCGTCCCCCTTGGTGGGTCAGAAGAGTGATCTTGAAGGCGTCGACGGTCTCCATGCAGTCCGGCAAAGAGGACGTGGCCGACAGGCCGGAGAGAGCAGACCGGATCGTAGCTGCCCTCTTGCCCTTGACGACCACGGTTATGGGCCCGAGCGATCCGTCGTCAAGCGTGAGGTGCCTGTAGCCGGTTACTTCAACGACACCGCCAGCAGGTGCGACCTGCGCGGCGACCGGCTCTGCCAGTGTGGTCGCCATGAGGACGAGCACGGACAGGCCAAGAGAAGCCCGACGTACGACCCGCTGAAAAGCGACCATCCGACGCAACCTCCTGATGCCACCGGAGAATACGACTCTCTTGATGATCAGATGGTTCGCGTCCATCGCCAATGGGTGCCCCACTAACGCCGGCTCTGAGGCCATCAGCTCGCCCGTTGCTCGTCGTCATGAAGGTATCCGACTGAGACCGAAAATGACCTTCTTCCCTGGCTGCTCACGCCCCTACGGCACAAAGATGGTCCCGGTGCGAGGCTTCGATGGTGCTCCGTTGTCATGGTGGCTTCCGCCATCTCGTCGGCTCCCTTCGTTGTCCTGGCTGCTCAGACGGCCTCGGCAGAGCCTGCGCAGGGCTACTGGCTTGCCGCGGCCGATGGAGGTGTCTTCGCCTACGGAGGCGCGCGCTACTTCGGGTCCGCGGCAAACCTCGGATTGAAGGCAGCGGTGACTGGCATCGCAGCCACCCCTGATGGTGGGGGCTACTGGCTGGTGGCTCGAGACGGAGGTGTGTTCGCGTTCGGCGATGCCCAGTACTACGGATCGTTGCCGAAACTCGGCATCGTCCCAAACCAGGGAGTGACCGCCATTGCTGTGACCAAAGACGGAGGGGGCTACTGGCTGCTCGGTGCCGACGGTGGGGTGTTCGCGTTCGGCGATGCCATTTACTACGGAGCCGAACTTGGTCCGTTTCCATCTGGTCCCGACCCCTTCGTGGGTATCGCACGAGCGCCCGACGGCCTCGGATACTGGACCGTGGCTGAGGGAGACCACCTCCCAGGATTCGGACCGGGTCTCGTTGCCTCTGGGTTGCCGTGCGCGGACCTCGCAGGACAAATCACGACACAAGTTGCTGGAATCGCAAGCAACCCAAACCATCAGGGCTGCTGGGTAGCCATGACGAGCGGGGGCGTTTATGCCTCTGGCACCCCATTCGCCGGTTCCGCGACCGGTCTTCTCCTCCGTGCCCCGGTCGTTGGCATCACGAGCACCGAATCAGGCAACGGCTACTGGCTCGTAGCAGCTGACGGCGGTGTGTTCGCCTACGGCGACGCATCGTTCCAGGGTTCCGCGGCGACCTTAGACCTCAATGCAACAATCGTGGGAATCACTGCCACGGGATAAGCATCCGTAGGACGCAAACCACTTCTCCTCAGGTGTCCCAGTTCGCCAATGATGTTGAGAAGCTCCCGTGA
Source organism: uncultured Acidimicrobiaceae bacterium (assembly GCA_963744935.1). GTDB lineage: Bacteria > Actinomycetota > Acidimicrobiia > Acidimicrobiales > RAAP-2 > Bog-473. Next base: position 7,428 of record CAVUVM010000011.1, on the reverse strand, counting down.
GGGTCCACCGCTACAAGGTTGGTCGTCAGTAGTTTCGGGAGCACCGGAGCCACCGGTCTGACTTGAGATCACGACGGACACCCGTTGGTGTCCGCACCCCGTCGACTGGAGCTCCGGGCAAACTCAGACAAGGCGCGGCGTGCCCCGTTCCAGAGGGGTGATGGGCCGCTCTGTTAGAGCAGATCGACCCGCACCGTCACTCCTTCTCGGGACGGCCGCGCCACCCCTCAACCGACTTAAGGAAAGGAAGGGATGGCATGACCATCGTAGAAGCCACGCGCGCCGTCACCGGTGGCATCGACACCCACGGAGAGGTCCATGTGGCCGCCGTCTTGGACGAGGTCGGTGGTCTGCTCGGCACGCAATCGTTCCGGGCGGATCCCGACGGTTATTTGGCACTGCTCAGCTGGCTCGAAGCGTTCGGCGAAGTGAGCAAGGTCGGCGTGGAGGGGACCGGTTCCTATGGGGCCGGCATCGCCCGCTTCCTCGCCAAAGCCGGCGTCCACGTCGTCGAAGTCGACCGCCAGAACCGCCAGGCCCGACACCACAGCGGCAAGTCCGACCCGCTCGACGCGCTCGAAGCCGCACGGGCCGTTCTCTCGGGCCGGGCCCACGGAGCGGCCAAGAGCAGAGACGGCTCGGTCGAGGCGATCCGTGTTCTCGTCGTCGCCAAACGCTCGGCTCGAGGGGCCCGCATCAAGGCGCTCACCCAGATGCGCCAGCTCACATTCAGCGCCCCTGACCAGCTGCAGAGCAGACTCAAGGGTCTCCCCATCGCCGCCTTCGTGGCCGCCGCCCAAGGACTGCGTCCGACCCGCTCGTCCGACGTGGTCACCGCGGCCACCAAAGCGGCGCTCTCGTCGCTGGCGCATCGCGTCGCCGACCTCGAAGAGGAGATCGGAGACCTCGACGCCATGATCACCCCGCTGTTGAAAGAGACCGCACCCGAGCTGCTCGGCGTCTATGGCGTCGGCGTCGACACCGCGGCCGCGCTGTTGGTCGCCGCCGGCGACAATCCCGAGCGATTGCATTCCGAAGCGGCCTGGGCCCATCTGTGCGGGGTCTCTCCGCTCGAGGCATCCTCGGGCAAGGTGACGAGGCATCGCCTCAACCGCGGCGGGGACCGCCAGGCCAACCGGGCGCTCTGGCACATCGTCATCACCCGGCTGGCTTCGGATCCGAGAACCCAGGCCCACATGGAGCGCCGGGTCAAAGACGGCCGCTCCAAGCGCGAGGCCATCCGCATGCTCAAGCGCTACGTCGCCCGCGAGGTCTACCGCTACTTGCCTCGCCCCTAGATCCCCGGACCATGGACCTGGCTCACAGTTCGCCTGTCGCCCTTTGGGCTGACCTGTACCCGATATGCCGGTCCATGGCCCGGGTCACCAACTCTCCGAAGACGCGTGACCTGATAAGAGCTTGCCCTCTCCAACGAGTGGCCCATCATTGGTCTGTCCGCTGTCCTCACTCCCGAAAATTCCCTCCAAAGGTCTTGACAACATCCATAGGAGCATCGGGCTGGAGAACAGCTGACGTTCGCCAGAAGCTGGGGAGGCTGTAATTACAGCTAACGCGAGGCTTGCCGACCCTCGTCTAGTAGCTCTGTGCATGCGCTCACGGCCAATCAGGGTCTAGAAGTACCAGCCTGAAGGGATCCAGGGGACTGGGACAGCCATGCCGTCGACGAACAAGGACCCGCGTATCTTCGCCGTGAGACGCGCCTGATGAAGTACGTCGAACGCCCACTGCTGGGCAGCGGTGAGCCCGTGGACCAGGATTTCTCCCTCGGAGCCGGCGAGGAACCGCCACAGGAGGACGGCGGCTGTCTGCTCGTCAGTTGCTCCCAGCATGACCGGTCGGTCCGGGCGCCAAAGCACCCACCCTCGCCCGGAGTCGCTCTCCACCACGTCAATGCGGCAACGCCCATCCCTCAGCCCGAAGGCCACATCCTCGGTCCGCGAACGACCCAGGTGTGCCTCCACCTCGGCCACTAATTCGAGGTCTCCCTCATCGCCATCCCGACCGGGCAGCGAGGGTGGGATGGCCCGGCGGTCGGGTTCGCCTCCCATCTCGGCCGTCGGGTGCATGGTTAGTCCGGCCAGGAAATAGCGACGCATGGCCCGGGGGTCGGACGAGGACTGGATCATGCGCTGGGTGGCGCCGGCGGCGTAGCCCATGGCCGCATCGAGGAGCCGCCCGCCCACTCCTCGGCTCTGGAACGCTGGGTGGACGAACAGCATCGATAGTCCCCAAAAGCTCTCCCGCCGGACAGACTCGGCAACGCCCACCACCTGCCCTTCCGAGACCGCCACCCAAGCTCCGGGCCCGTCGCGCTGCACGAACCGGGCATGGCCCTCGCGGCTGGCCTCCAACTGGGCGTCGCTCGGTGGGGTGCGCGGCGGAAGCTGACCCGCTTCCGCTTGGGCGGCATCGGCGGCCTCGACCACGGCCATCGCTGCTTCGACGTCATCGAGGGCCATGGGTCGCAGGTCCCACCCCTCAGCGTCGCCGGTCGCGCTACCAGGGGATGTCACGCTTTCCATGCGGCCATGCTGGCATGCCTTCCGCCCGGCCCGCCTTCCGGCACAGCCCAAAGCTTGCCGACGGGCTGCCTCCGTCATATGACCACAACGTCGGCCACCACCGAGTTGGTAACCCTGCTCGGATCTCCGGCGACGCTGACCACGTTGTGGCTAAATATCCCCGAACACAGGCTGTTCGGGGATACCGTTCAGGACTCCCCTCTAACCAGCGTGAATTGAAAGGCTCCCGCGAGATAGAGCGGCAGACCATTCAGATTCGTGGTCTTCGAGGAGTTCCTGGCTAGTGCCAGCGGGCGCACCCGGACATGGCTTCTCCAATGAGAGGCGTCGCCCTTGTGGCGCTGGGAGGGTGCGCTGCACTGGCAGGGATTGTTGTGGTGGCCTCAGCCATCTCTGTCCTCGGAGTGAACAGCGCGGCGCCCTCCGCCTCAACGGCGGCGACTGCGACCATCCCCCCGGCCATGTTGGCGCTCTACCAGAAGGCCGCAGTCACATGTCCCGGACTCCCGTGGACCGTTCTCGCCGCCATCGGGACCGTGGAGTCTGACAACGGACAATCGAACCTGCCCGGCGTGCATAGCGGGGCCAATGCGGCCGGGGCCGAAGGCCCGATGCAGTTCGAGCCGGCAACGTTCTCACTTGGTAGCATGACCCGAAATGCCCGTGACCTGCCCAAACGCTAGCCCGATAGGTGGGCCGTAGGGGTTGACATCTGAACCACGCGGGCCCTCTAGGCAGGTTCACGCATGTGGCCGTCATCGGCTCGGTGATCTCGGCCCGCCGACCCCGCTCAGGGTGCCCACGCATGCACCTTGGGGATAGTTGATGGTTTGGGAACGGTGGGTGACGTTCAGGGACGTGCGTGACAGTTACGCGAACTGCCCAAGCGCCGGAACTGCAATGGGGGTACGGTCAGGTTCAACCGGACTGCGGGCCACCTTTGTCCTCAGGGCTATCCCCCGGCCACTGATTTCGAGTGGATCACAAGTGCGTCGAGCGGAGCGAGGGCAAGATGAGCGACCCAACGCCGGGGGCTGGTTGGTGGCAGGCGTCCGATAGCAAGTGGTGTGAGCCCGCCGCGATTTCTACCCCTGAAGCATCGACAACCCGCCGCTCATCTCCTCTGTCGCGCTTCGCACTAGTGCGCTTGCTCGTCTGCGTTCTTTTGGCGGCTTCTGGTGCGCTCGTCGGACTTGCAGTCACTGGCTCTCCTGCGTCGGCGAGCGTCAGCACCCAGCCCGTGCTGGGGACCTATCTGCTCTATGGCGTCGCCTGCTCCAGCACCACCACCTGCTACGCCGTGGGCACTGGCTCTGGGAATGGCGTGGTCGTTCCCATCACGAACGGCACGCCGGGCAGCGCCGTGGCGGTGTCGGGTACTTCCCTGCTTGGCATCGCCTGCTCCGGCACCACCACCTGCTACGCCGTGGGCGAGAACTCCTCGGAAGAGGGCGTGGTCGTGCCCATCACGAACGGCACGCCGGGCAGCGCCGTGGCGGTGTCGGCGGCATATCTGCCCCTCGATGGCGTCGCCTGCTCCAGTGCCACCACCTGCTACGCCGTGGGCCAGAACTCCTCGGATGAGGGCGTGGTCGTGCCCATCACGAGCGGCACGCCGGGCAGCGCCGTGGCGGTGTCGGGGACCTTTAAGCTCAACGGCGTCGCCTGCTCAAGTGCCACCACCTGTTACACGGTGGGCAACAACTCCTCGGAAGAGGATGGGGTGGCCGTGACCATCACCAGCGGCACGCCGGGCAGCGCCGTGGTCGATGAGGGTGCCTATGCCTTCTATGGCGTCGCCTGTTCCAGTGCCACCACCTGCTATGCCGTGGGCACGCGCCAGACGGTTGCCGAGGGCCTGGTCGTGCCCATTACGAGCGGCACGCTGGAAGGGGCCGTGGACGTGCCGGGAACGTTGTACCTCCAGGGCGTCGCCTGTTCCAGCGCCACCACCTGCGAGGCCGCGGGCGAAAACTCCAGCGAGGGCATGGTCATTCCCATCACAATCAGCACGCCGGGCAGCGCCTTGGCGGTGTCGGGGACCTATGAGCTCCTTGGCGTCGCCTGCTCCAGTGCCACCACCTGCGTGACGGTCGGGTGGAACTCCTCGGAAAATGAGGGGGTGGTCGTTTCGATCACGAATGACACGGTCGCCTTCGACTCCGATGGCGGCTCCGCGGTGACCTCGATGAGCGGCCCCGACGGCAGCTCAATCGTACTGCCCGCCGACACCTACCTCGGCTACAGCTTTGACGGCTGGTTCACCGCGGCCAGCGGAGGCACCGAGGTCGGCGGGGCTGGCTCGCCCTATACCATCCCCTCGGGCGGGGCCACCCTCTACGCCCAGTGGACGGCCAACGTCTACACCGTGACGTACAACTACGAGAGCGGCACCGGCACTCCGCCATCGGCGACCTTCACCGTCGGGGGCAGTGCGCTCACCCTCCCCACGCCGACGCTGGCGGGCTACACCTTCTCCGGCTGGTTCACCGCCGCCTCGGGTGGCACGCTCGTCGGCGTCGCCGGTGCCTCCTACTCACCGACGGCGTCGCTCACTCTCTACGCCCAGTGGAGCGCCAACCAGTGCCTCCCCGGAACCTACAGCGCCACGGGAGCAACTCCGTGCACGGCTGCGCCGCCCGGCCAATATGTCGGTACCAGTGGGGCGACGACCGCCACCAACTGCGCAATCGGTACCTACCAGCCGAGCGCCGGACAGTCCTCGTGTCTGTCGGCTGACCCCGGCAGCTACGTGGACAGCACTGGGGCTACCGCGGAGTCGTCCTGTGCGCTCGGTACCTACCAGCCGAGCGCCGGACAGTCCTCGTGTCTGTCGGCTGACCCCGGCAGCTACGTGGACAGCACCGGGGCCAGCGCCGAGTCAGCGTGTGCGCTCGGCACCTACCAGCCGAGTGCCGGAACGTCCTCATGTCTGTCTGCCGACCCCGGCAGCTACGTGGACAGTACCGGGGCCACCGCGGAGTCGGCCTGCGCGCTCGGTACCTACCAGCCGAGCGCCGGAACGTCCTCGTGTCTGTCTGCCGACCCCGGCAGCTACGTGGACAGTACCGGGGCCACCGCGGAGTCGGCCTCCGCGCTCGGTACCTACCAGCCGAGCGCCGGACAGTCCTCGTGTCTGTCTGCCGACCCCGGCAGCTACGTGGACAGTACCGGGGCCACCGCGGAGTCGGCCTGCGCGCTCGGTACCTACCAGCCGAGTGCCGGACAGTCCTCGTGTCTGTCGGCCGACCCCGGCAGCCACGTGGACAGTACCGGGGCCACCTCGGAGTCAGCGTGCTCAGCCGGTGCATTTAGTGCCTCCGCGGGCGCGACAGCCTGCACCCTCGCTCCTCCGGGCACCTATGTGGACACGACGGGGGCCGACGCAGCCACGGATTCCGCGTTGGGCTACTACAGCGCCGACTCGGGCTCGATCAGCTGCACGCCCGCCCCGGCGGGCACCTACGTCGGCACCACCGGCTCCTCGGGCTATGTGGACTGCGGAGAAGGCACCTTCAATCCCTCTACGGCCCAGTCCTTCTGTCCGGACGCCCCACCTGGCTCGTACGTCGACACGATCGGAGCCACCACCGCCACCCTGTGCGCGGTGGGCACCTACCAGGGGGGCTCTGGTGCATCGAGCTGTGCCCCGGCACAACCGGGCACCTACGTGGACACCACGGGTGCGATCACCGCCACCGACTGTGCGCTCGGCACGTTCAATCCGGACTCGGGAGCGGCCAGTTGCATATCGGCCCCGCTCGACACCTACGTGGACACCACCGGGGCGACCGCCGCCACGGACTGTCCGGCTGGGACCTACACGCTGACTACCGGTTCGACCAACGCCGCCGACTGCCTCACCTCCGCCCCGACCATCACCAAGTTCACCCCGACGAGCGGACCGGCCGGGACGGTGGTCACCATCAAGGGCACCAACCTCTCGGGCGCGACCAAGGTCACCTTCAACGGGGTGAAGGGGACCATCACGAAAGACACAGCCACCAAGATCAAGGTGAAGGTCCCCATGGGGGCCACCACCGGCAAGATCCAGGTCAAGACGCCCGGAGGAAAGGTCAAGACGGCGACAGCCTTCGTGGTGACCTGACGCAAGTCCACGCGGTTGCCGAGCGAGGCCAGGCCCAGATGGCACCAACTCGTCGAACCGTGACCGCCCCCAACGGGCTATTGCGGGCGATGCCCCACCTCATTGCCGGGACGTGGATGCCGAACCGGTTTCGGTTCGAGATAGCAACGTTCTGACAGATGGCTTTTCGTGACTCACGTATGACCGGCGTGCTTTCGACATGCCCGTGGCCACGCGGCGCAGACCGTTCCCCGGCGTGGCACCTACGGTCGAGGTCACGGACGCGAGCATCCGTTGAGGAAGGCCGTCGTTGCGCTGGTGGCGTTGGGCCTGGTGGTCGGGCTACTTGGGACGGCCGTGGTCGGCTCGGCCATGGCGATGTTCGGCATCGGGGTCCAGCCCACGGCCACCACGGCGGCGACCTCGAACATCGCGCCCACCATGCTGGCGCTCTATCAGGAGGCGGCGGCTACTTGCCCCGGCTTGCCCTGGACTGTCCTGGCCGCCATCGGCACCGTTGAGTCCGACAACGGGCGGTCGGTTCTCCCCGGTGTGCACAGCGGTGCGAACGCGGCCGGGGCCGAAGGCCCGATGCAGTTCGAGCCGGCAACGTTCGCGGCCTACGACGAACCAGTGCCACCCGGCGGTGCACTGCCCCCGTCACCCTACGACCCGACCGACGCGGTCTTTGCCGCGGCCCGGTTGCTCTGCGCCAACGGCGCATCGGGCGGCGCTGACATCCCCGGCGCGCTCTATGCCTACAACCACTCGGCGGCCTATGTCGCACAGGTCCTCGCG